>JAEPND010000001.1 GCA_017643585.1 Maricaulis sp. | reverse complement strand
GCTAGTTGTCATTGCCAAGCAGGTTGTTCACGCGTTGCCAGGGAGTGATGCCGCCGATACCGGCGTGGGGTCTTGAGGTGTTGTAGGCGTCTGTCCAGGCGTGGATGGCCTGGGCTCTGTCCTGTGATGAAGCATAGGGCTTGGCGTAGGCCCATTCGCGCAAGCTGGACTGGATGAACCTTTCGGCCTTCCCATTGGTCTGCGGACGATAGGGGCGCGTGAAGATGTGTTTGGCACCTGCGGCCCTGACGACCCCACCGAAGCGTTTGGACCGATAACACGCGCCATTGTCGGTCATGACGCGTTCGGTCTTCACACCGTGGCGCGCCAACCAGTCCAAGGCGCGTGTCAGGAAGGCGCTGGCGTCGTGCTGGTTCTCGCTGGGCAGGATCTCGGTGTAGGCCAGTCTGGAGGCGTCATCGACGCAGACATGCAGGAAGTCCCAGCCAGAGCCGTCATTGCGGCAGCCTTTGCGCTGTCCAGTGACGCGATGCCCGGGCCGGGCGAACCGCCCCAGCTTCTTGATATCCAGATGGATAAGCTCGCCTGGTGCGGCGCGTTCATAGCGGATTACCGGCGCCTTGGGCTCCAGCGCACTCAGCTTGCCCAGCCCGATCCGGCGCAACACGGCACCGATGGTTGAGCGGGCCAAGCCCAGCGCTTCGGAGATCGCCTGACCGGTCAGGCGCTGGCGACGCAAGCGTTCGATGTGTGCAATGACGTGACCTGGCAGGGCATGAGGACAGCTATGTGGGCGCGATGAGCGGTCCTGCAAACCCGCTTCGCCATCACGTCGATAACGCGAACGCCAGCGCCAGGCTGTGCGCCGCGACACACCCGCCGCCTCAGCCGCCCGGCTGACAGGCCAGCCCTCGTGTTCAATCCGATGTACCAAAATCGCTCGACCGCGCGGCGTCAGGCGCGCATTCTTGTGGACGTTCATCCGGGGAACTCCTGGCTAAGAGGTGGAGTGTTGCAACCCCAATCTCTCAACCCAGCCCCGGGTGAACAACCTTCATAGCTTTGACACCTAGTCCTCGCCGGCACGCATCACCCTGTCGGCCGCGGCCCGGGCGAATTTCAGGGTGATTGCCTTGCGGCGCGCGGCAGACAGCTTGTCCAGCGGACTCTCCCGCACGATGGCCCCTCCAAAACCATCCGCAATGACAAGACCGCATTGCGGCGGAATGAGATCATGCGGGAAGCGCTGCGAGACCGCGAAATAGAAGGTGTCGCAATACTCGGAGTAATCCGTCCATTTATTATCCGCACGAAAATCGGCGACGCCGGATTTGATCTCCAGGATCGCGATCTCGCCCTTGCGGCCCACGCAAAACAGATCCGCGCGCCGCCCATCCGGCAGGATAAATTCGGGTATGGCGCTGTAACCAAGCTGCCAGAACAGCCGCGCTGCGCCACGCGCCAGCGCCTGGGCGTCATCAATATCGGGATTACTGGCGGATGCGACTGAAGAGCTCGTCATCCGCCCATTATGTTCCACCTTTGTTCACGAGACAAGGTGGGCGTTAGCGTACCTATTTCCCCGGCTTTCCCGTCAGGAAGTTCGGGTTCGGGGTCGGGATCTCCACGCCGTAATACAAGGCGTTCAACATGTCCTCGTGCTCTCGCAGAGCTTCCAGCGCTGGCCCCGGCTCGACCGTATGAGCCGCACTCTCGCGCTCGAATTCGAGACGATAGGTATCACCCCTGAAACGGGTCTGCATCGTGAATGTGAAAGCGTCATTCTCCAGCACCGTGCGCTCGTCCGGCAGGTTCCAGCCCAGACCCTGGTTGGTCAGCCGCATTTCCACCGTATGGCGTGCGTGGGCGCGATGGGCGACCGCAAGCGGATAATCGCGTCGACGATCGCTCTCCGTATCGACAATGCTACTGAGCGAGTGCGCGAAGAAAACGAAGGACTCATACGTCCCGTCTGCCGCGGGCTCATAGGGTGACCCCAGCCAGACATTTTCCGAGATCACCAGACGATTGGCATCACGATCATCCTCGATCGTGATGCGTTCCACATGCTCGGCCTCGCCGAAGGTGCGGTTGTAGAAATCCAGATAGGAGCGCTGCAGCCCCGAGCGCCCCACACTGGCCACCTGATAGCGCATGCTGTCCGCATCCATGCCGGTAAACACCGTCTCGACCATCATGGTGACCGGCTCGCCGAGGCCCGCCGAAATATCGATGACTTCGTGAACGACCGTCGTCGGTTCGGTGCCCTGGGGACTGGACAGGCTCATATCCACAAGCGTCTCGGTCCGGCCATCCAGCGGCAGGGCCCAGCCATAATCGGCCTGGATCAGCGTATCGAGCCGACCGCCCTGTTGCGACTGGGTCGGGTCGACCCAGATCGACCGACCGTCATGGGTCAGGCGCACGATGACATGATCAAACGCACCGGGACTGGGCGAGAAGCCGTCAATTCCGCGGCCAAAGCTCAAGCTGACAAAGGCGGCATGGGCCTCAAATCCCAGCTCTCGGGCCAGCTGCACAAACAGCACAGTCTTCGCCTTGCAGTCGCCATAGCGATACTCAAGCGTCTCGGACGGGGTCGCCGGCTCATAGCCACCCTGACCATAGGTCAAGGCCAGATAACGGATCTCGTCCTGCACAAAGCGCAGCGCGGCGACCAGCTGGTCTTCCGGTCGATCGTGTTCGCGCCGGAAACGGTCGGCCAGGTCAACGACTTCCTCGGGAACATCGAGCTCGAACAGAGGCCGCCCCCAGGAGGCCACCTCGTTCCAGTCACGGAAACTGCTGACCCGCAGGGTTGGGTATTGATTGACCCAGATTGGGGCTCCGCGCTCGTAGTCGACAGAGTCCCGCCCCTGGGTATCGAGCCGTAATTGGTGCTCGTATTGCGTCACGACCTCCTCGATCTCGTCGGACTGCCCGGTCCAGACATCCCAGAAACCGACATCATCCCGGTTCCATATGGTGCGGACTTTCAGCGCTTCGATCGGGATGCCGTAATTAAGGTTGAACTGTTTGAAATCATGGCCCGCGAATGTCGGGTTATTCCCGGTTATCGTGTAGGCGTAATCGACGATGTCACCGACACGCACATCATCCAGGCGGATCAGAACCGTCGCTTCCCCATTGAGGATCTGGCGGTCGCGCTCGGTTTCCATGCGGGCGAATTCGATAGAGGTCCGGTCGGTCCGATCCTCGATCTCGCCATCGCGGATGACGCGGATATGATGGAAATGGATCGTCTGGAAGGTCGGATTGAACATGGTTTCGAAGCTCGCGGCCTCGGTAACCCCGGTGACATTCTCGACATAGATGGCCCGGCGACGATAGTGGACCGGCGTGTCGGTGCGGGTGTCATGCTGGTCATCCACCAGGAGATAGCGGGTTCCACCGAAAGGCTCGAATTGCGCCCGGCGCGGATCGATCAGCTCCTCGCTCTCGACAAAGGCAGGGGCCGGGGCGAACTCGGCCTCGGTCGGCAACGGCGGAGGCGTCCGCTCGGATTGCGCAAAACCTTCCGCCTCGCTCGCCAGTGCAAGCGCAAGCCCTAGAACGCCAAATACACGCATGTCTCCCCCGCAGGATTTCAGGGTCGCAGCCTAGTTCGGGGTGACACCGGGTTCAAGTGAGGTTAGCGACTTGGCCCGCAGGGGTTGGAAGCAGAGATCGGCCTTCCTATCTCTGTCTCATGTACCCGCATCAAGTCACCGACCCACGTTCCATCACGGCCGCAGATTTCGAGGTCATGGCACAACGCGCCTATGACGATCTGCCCGATGTTTTCCGGCAGAACTCTCAGGACATCGCCATTTTCATCTCCGACTTCGCGGAGCAGGAGGTGCTAGACCATTTCGGGATCAAGAATCCCTATCAGCTGTCCGGTCTCTATCAGGGCATTGATCTCGGACAGAAATCGATCAGCTGGGCGCAGCCCTTTCCCGATCGGATTTTCCTCTACCGGCTCCCTATTCTGGCGGAATGGGTCGAGCGCGGTGATGAGCGGCTCGATCATCTCATCCAACATGTCCTGATACACGAAATCGGCCACCATTTCGGACTCTCGGACGCGGATATGCACGCCATCGAGGCGCAAACGCATTAACCCTCTATTAAGGACTCAACCCACCATGTCTGCCACCCAGGCCGGAACCGCCTGTGTAGCAACGCCTTTTCGAACCTCATCGAACAGGGGCGAAGTGTCCGTATCCGCCAGATTGATCTCTAGGCAACGCGCACCATTCTGCTTGGCAATCTGGCTGAATCCGGCAGCGGGATAGACTGTGCCCGAGGTTCCGATGGCGACAAAGAGGTCGCACGCCTCCAGCTGGTCATAGATCAGCTCCATCTCCATGGGCATTTCCCCGAACCAGACGATATGAGGCCTGAGACCACCAGCCTCGCGGCAATTGAGGCAGGGAAGGTCCGTCGTGATCTCGTCAAACGCGTCGTGGACATAGCCGCACGCCTCGCAGCGCATCTTCTTCAATTCGCCGTGCATATGCACCACGCGCTCAGATCCTGCCTGCTCATGCAGATCGTCCACATTCTGTGTCACCAGAAGGAAATCCCCGCCCTGCGCAAGCCAGGCCTTTTCCAGATCGGCAAGCGCATGATGAGCTGCATTGGGCCGGGCATCCTTCAGTCCGGCCCGGCGTGCATTATAGAAGGCGTGGACCTGTTCGGGCTTGCTGGCAAAAGCTTCCGGCGTCGCCAGTTCACGCCAGTCAAACTTCGCCCACAGCCCGTCCGTATCGCGAAAGGTTCCAAGCCCGGACTCTGCTGAAACGCCGGAGCCGGTCAGGATAAAAAGGGACTGGGTCATGGAGCCAGTTGAGGCTTGCGTCGACAGCCGCGTCAAGACGACTTTCCCGTATAGCCTGCGCACCTTGCGTAAAGCCAAACGCAAAAAACCCGCCGGCATGAACCAGCGGGTTTTTGTAATCGCGTCACGCGAAAGACGCTTACTTCTTCTTCGGAGCGCGCTTTTCGATGTCGTGACCGGTCGTACGCTCGGCGATACGTGCGGACTTACCGCGGCGGTCACGCAGATAATAGAGCTTGGCGCGACGGACTTTACCGCGACGCTTGACTTCGATCTGCTCGATCAGCGGCGAATAAACCGGGAAGACACGCTCGACACCTTCACCGAAGGAGATCTTGCGAACCGTGTAGCTCTCGTTCACGCCACCGCCGTTTTTCGCGATGCAAACGCCTTCGAAGACCTGGATACGCTCGCGGCTGCCCTCTTTAATGCGGACGTGTACGCGCAGGGTATCACCAGCGTCGAACTTCGGCAGTTCCTTGTCACCCAGGACGCGGGCGGCTTCTTCTTTTTCCAGCTGCTCGATCATGTTCATCGTGCATTCTCCTTGCGTCCCTTGAACCTTTCATGCAGGTCCGGCCGACGCGCCTTCGTAATCTCTTCCGACTGTTCCCGACGCCAGGCCTCGATCCGACCATGGTGCCCCGAGAGCAGTACTTCCGGGATCTCCTTGTCCTCCCAAACCCGCGGACGGGTGTAGTGAGGATATTCGAGGAGATCACCCTCGAAACTTTCATCTTCGGCCGATGCCGGGTCGCCAAGCACGCCGGGGAGCAGTCTCACACAAGCTTCGATCAGAAGCTGCGCGGGCGCCTCGCCCCCGGCCAGTACGGCATCGCCAACACTGACCTCTTCCATTTCGCGGGCCTCGATGACCCGTTCGTCCAGGCCCTCAAAACGTCCACAAAACACAACGACACCCGGACCCTCCGCCCATTCCCGAACCCGGGCCTGAGTGAGCGGCTTTCCCCGCGGTGTCAAATAGATCAACGGCCGTTTCTCACCTTGCCAGCGAGACTGAACCGCATCGATCGCTTCCGCTGCGACATCCGGCCTGAGCACCATACCAGCGCCTCCGCCGGCCGGGGTGTCGTCCACGGAGCGGTGCTTATGACGGGAAAAATCCCGAATGTCCACAGTTTCTAGCGCCCAGAGCCCATGATTCGCAGCTGTCTGAATAATTGATACACCCAACGGTCCCGGAAAGGCGTCCGGGAAGAGGGTAAGAACCGATGCGGTCCAGGGGTTTCGGGGATTATTCTCCGCCATCTTCCGCATCCCGCTCCTTGTCGCCTTCCACCTCTTCAAGAGGGGCGATCGTGACCAGGCGGTCCGTGATGGAGACGTGGGGGACCTGTTCGGTCGTGAAGGGGATCATCCAGGCCCCTTTGCGGTCCGGCGTGTCGACGATTTCCAGAAGGTCACCGCCGCCGAAATCATGGATCGCCTTGATCCGGCCCATGGGAGAGCCGTCCAAGGACTGGACTTTCAATCCGAGCAGATCGGAATGGTAGAATTCGTCCTCGTCCAGCGTGGGCAAAGCCTCACGCGGAACGAAGAGCTTGGTACCGCGAGCGGACTGGGCCTGTTCCCGTGTCATCGGCTCCTTGAAGGCGACAACAAAGGCATCCTTGGCCACACGCCAGCGCTTGGGCGTGAACAGGACCTTGCCGGCACCGTCCAGGAAGGGCCCATAGCCAAACGCTGCTTCCGGTTCCCCGGTAAAGCTCTTCACCTTGCATTCGCCCCGCACGCCATGCGCACCGGCAATGGCTGCGACGAAGACAAGATCATCGGCAGGTTTGGCCATAAGGAACCCTCGTCACGTCATCCCTGCCAGGGCAGGGATGACGATTGAATGGCCTGAATTACTCAGACGCTTCTTCAGCAGCAGCTTCTTCGGCCGGAGCTTCAGCAGCAGCGGCTTCAGCTTCAGCGGCAGCCGCCTTGGCTTCTTCTTCAGCAGCCTTGCGCTCGGCTTCCTTCTCGGCCTTCTCGGCGAGACGTTCCTGGGCCTTTACGCCCGGCTTGCCCTTGTTCGGGTTGTTGCCAGCTTCCCAGGCCCACGCGTCTGCGTCGATCTGGTTGATGAAACGGCCAACACGGTCAGACGGCTTGGCGCCCTTGGCGATCCAGGACTTCACCTTTTCCATGTCGAGCGTGACACGCTCGCCGTCTTTCGGGAGCATCGGGTTGTAGGTGCCGATCTTCTCGATGAAACGACCATCACGCGGCATGCGGCTGTCAGCAACAACGATGCGGTAGTAAGGACGCTTCTTGGCGCCACCACGGGCGAGACGAATTTTGAGAGCCATTTTGGTATTCCTTGGTTCTAGTAGTCTGTAATTACGCGTTATTTCTTCGGAAATCCGATCGGAAGTCCGTCCGGTCCGAGTTGCGGCGCGCCGCCTCCCAGTCCGGGTAATCCTTGTGGCGCCTGGCCCGAGCCGAGACCGGGCAGTTGATTGCCACCGCCAGGGGCCTTGCCGCCCAGCAAATCCTGTGTCGCCTGGCCAAGATCGGCCGGGTTCATGCCGCCAGCGCCCGGAGGCATGCCGCCCGGCATTCCACCACCGAGCATGCCGGCGAGACCGCCGCGGCCCTTCTTGGAGGCCTTTTTCATCATGTCCGCCATCTGACGGTGCATCTTGATCAGCTTGTTGACGTCCGCGACCTCAACACCGGCACCGGCCGCGATCCGCCTCTTGCGGCTGGCCTTGAGAATCTCCGGCTTGGCGCGTTCCTGCTTGGTCATGGACAGGATGATGGCTTCCTGGCGGGACAGCATCTTGTCATCCATGCCGGCGGCGTTGGCCTGGGCCATGGCCGCCTTGTTCATGCCCGGCAGCATGCCCATGATCGATCCGAGACCGCCGAGCTTTTTCAGCTGACCGAACTGCTCGCGCAGATCCTCGAGATCGAACTTGCCCTTGGCCATTTTCTTGGCCATGCGGGCGGCTTTTTCCTGGTCGAGATCCTGGGCGGCCTTTTCAACCAGCGAGACAATATCGCCACGACCGAGGATACGGCCGGCAACGCGCTTGGCATCGAAAGCATCCAGGCCGTCCGGCTTTTCGGAAACACCGAGGAATTTGATCGGCAGGCCGGTTACATGGCGCATGGACAGCGCTGCACCGCCCCGGCCATCACCATCCATACGCGTCAGGACCAGGCCGGTCAGCGGCAGGCGTTCATGGAAGCGCTTGGCCGTCTCGACGGCGTCCTGGCCGGTCAGCGAGTCCGCGACCAGCAGGGTTTCGTGTGGTGTGGTGGCGGCGGCGATCGCATGCGCCTCGGCCATCATGTCTTCATCGATCGAGGTCCGGCCTGCGGTGTCGAGGATGACAACGTCATAGCCCTGCAGCTTGCCGGCGGTCATGGCGCGCTTGGCGATATCGACCGCGCGCTGGCCTTCCACGATCGGCAGGAAGCCGACATCGACCTGGCCCGCCAGCTGCTGCAGCTGTTCCATCGCCGCCGGACGGCGAGTGTCGAGCGAGGCCAACAGGACCTTCTTCTTGTGAATATCCTTGAGGCGCTTGGCGAGCTTGGCCGAGGTGGTCGTCTTACCCGAACCCTGCAGACCGGCCATCAGGATAGCGACCGGCGGTTCACCTTCCAACTGCAGGCCTTCCGGCTCACCCTCGCCACCCAGCAGGTCGACCAGCGCGTCATGCACGATCTTGATGACCTGCTGACCCGGCTTGATGGAACGGATGACCTCTTCGCCGACAGCGCGCTCACGGATCTGGGCGACCGCTGTCTTGACGACAGGCAGGGCGACATCAGCCTCCAGCAGCGCCACGCGGATTTCGCGCAGGGCAACATCGACATCCTTTTCACTCAGGACACCGCGGCCGGTCAGCTGGTCAAAGACGCTGCCTAATCGTTCTGTAAGCGTGTCGAACATGCGTTCGCCTTCCTCAAGTTTCGATCACCCAAAGCAAATCAGCTCCGCTGAGCGAAACCTTCGCCGAGCGGAGTTCTCGCCTGCCTCCCCCTCCCATTTGGGAAGATGTGCAGGTAAGACAAGCCTCAGAGCTTGCGTGATGAAGCCGGGCGTTTAGCCCTAGTGTCCAGCAGAGTCAAGGAATACGCGGATATGAACCAGACCGTGAAAGCCGCCATCGTGCAGACCGGGTCGCAATTGTTCGACACGGAAGCCACGCTCGACCGCATGCAGGACTGGGTCCAGCGTGCCCGCGACGAAGCGGCCGGACTGATCGTGTTTCCGGAGGCGTTTGTTGGCGGCTATCCCAAGGGACATGATTTCGGGGCCCGAGTGGGCTCGCGCACCGCCGAGGGCCGGGACTGGTTCGCGCGCTATTTCGAGAGCGCAATCGATGTTCCCGGACCGGCCTGTGAGCGCATGGGAGAGATGGCCCGCGCCGCCAATGCCTGGCTGGTGACCGGGGTGATCGAGCGCGCTGGCGGTACGCTGTATTGTTCGGTGCTGACCTTTGCGCCGGACGGTCGCCTCGCCAATCGGCGTCGCAAGCTGATGCCGACGGCCATGGAGCGTCTGATCTGGGGCTTTGGCGATGGCTCCACCCTGGAGGCGACGCCCACCCCGTTCGGTCCGATGAGCGCGTTGATCTGCTGGGAGAATTTCATGCCGCTGGCGCGCTCGGCATTCTACGCCCAGCAACCGGTCATCCATTGCGCGCCCACCGTGGACGATCGCGAGACCTGGTTATCGCTGATGCGGACCATCGCGCTGGAGGGCCGGTGTTTCGTCTTGTCTGCAAACCATTATTTCACGCGGTCGCAATGCCCTGACGACTACCACCCGGTACAAGGCGATGACCCGTCGACCGTGCTGATCAATGGCGGATCGTGCATCATTTCTCCGCTGGGTGACGTCCTGTGCGAACCGGTCTTCGGTCGAGACGCGCTCGTCGTGGCAGAGCTGGATCTCGCCGATGTCGCCCGGGGCAAGTTCGATTTCGACGCCAGCGGCCATTACGGCCGCCCGGATGTCTTCGAGCTGCAGGTCAATCACGCGGTCCAAGCGACCGTGCGAACATCCAGCAACTAGTCGAGCGACGCGGTCACGGGGGCGACCGGCTGGTCTGTCTCGACTTCGGCGAGCGTGAGCGTACGCGGTTCCGGCTGGCTGGCGATCAGCCCGCCGTAAATCGATGCGCCCACGGCACACAGGGTGAGCCAGAGCAGGGCCGTCTTGGTCAGATTTTCAACGCCAGACACCATTTTGGTCATGACAATCCTCCCGGTTACAGGCTCTTGTTCCAGCCTGATTCCGTTAACACCGTGCTATCAGGGCCCGGCAATCGGTATTTGTGCTTAATGCGGGATAAATATCGGTCGAATTGGACTCAAATCTTCGAGGCCTGTCTCAAGGCCGTGACCACACGACCGGCGCGCAGGATCAGCCACAGGGCACTCCAGACATTGCCGAGCACGAAAATCGGCAGGATCCAGAACAGGCGCGATGGCCAGCTTCGCTCGACCAGACCTATGACCAGGGCAAACATGACGAAGCCGAGATACAGGTCCACCAGGGTGACGATCCCCCAGGGGTGGTTGAACAGCCAGTCTCCGGCCGCACCGAAATTACCGGTCTCGATCGCCCACCAGATCAGGGCTGTAAGGATGAGGCCACCCACCAGGGCGACAAGGCGAAACAATAGCGACATTCCGACTCCAGACGTGTTCTGGTCGGAATACGCCTGACAGGGCGGCTTGGATCAGCGTCGGCCTATTCCTCGCGAACGGGCGCAACGCATTGCGCGACCTCTTCGCGGGATTGCTCGGGGAAGCGGGCGCGCCAGCACTGGTCGAAAACCGAGCAATAACAGATCTCGATATCAACATCGAAACGGGCGCTGTTCAGGGCTTCCCACAGGGCGTAGCCCCGGGGCTGGGTCTCGGCGTCGGGACGATCGGTCTGATAGGCATAAGCCGTTTCCTAGGGGGCCAGGTAGCGACCATTGAAGGACTCGGTGACGAGCACGATCTCCCGTGCACCGAACACGCTCTGTACGTGGGCCAGGCGCTGCTCGGCCGACAAGCCGTCCGGGGCACAGCATTCCGCAAGCCAGCGGCCCAGGCTGGCGACCGGCCGGTCGCCCTGCATCAGGCGCAGATAGTCGATACGGGCCGGGCCAAGCCCGGTATTGCGGACCTCGAGCCGGAGGACCCAGTCCTCTTTCTCGGCGTCGTAATTTCTGGTGCCGGCCTGGATCAGCGGCATGACGCTGGCCTGCATCGTCTGCTCCATGACGCGCCCCTGGTAGAGCGCGACAAAGAGCGAGGCGAGGGAGATGATCACCACGCTTACCGCGATGACCAACTCCAGGACCCGGGACGAGGGCAGCGTCATCCGGCGCCGCCCCTAGAGGACTGCCGGCTTCTTGAAGGTCTCTTCGTCCAGCTCACCTTCCCACTTCGCAACGGCAGTGGCCACAGCGGCATCGCCGGTCACGTTCACAGCCGTGCGGGCCATGTCCATGATGCGGTCAACGGGGTAGATGAGACCCAGGATCAGAGCCAGATGTTCCGCAGACACTCCGAACGTGTTCAGAACCGTCGCAAGCAAGAACAGTGATGCTGACGGTATGCCCGCGGCCCCGATTGAAGCGGCAGCGGCTGTCACCGCGATGAGGAAGTAATGGGTCAGGGTCAGGTCATATCCGAACGCCTGTGCGGTGAAGAGGGCAAGGATACCCAGATAAAGCGCTGTACCATCCATGTTAATCGTGGCGCCCAAGGGCAGGACTGAGCCCGCCACCGACTTCTTCAATCCGAGATTATCGGATGCCGCCGCGATCGTGACCGGCAGAGTCGCGGACGATGAGGCCGTCGAATACGCGACAGCAATCGGATCCGTCAGCCCGCGGAAGAACCTGATCAATGGCAAATTCAAGACAACGCGAACTAGGAAACCGTACGTCACCAGGGCGTGAATAAACAAACCGATATAGACCGCTACAACCAAACCAAGGATCGCCATCAGTGTTTCTACGCCCTGGCTGGCGGTGGTATAGGCGACAAGTCCAAACACACCGAACGGCGCCAATTCCATCACCCAGTGAGTAATCTTGAGGACCACCTCCGAGGCGGAGTTAAAGAGGTCTCCGACAGGGCGGCCGGCTTTGCCGGTGGCCAGGATTGCCACGCCCAAGAAAAGCGAGAAGAAGATGATCGCGAGGACGTCACCATCCGCCAGAGCTGCGACCGGGTTCTCAGGAATGACAGCAAGTAAGCGGTCAATGATCGGTTCGGGCTCGGAGGCGGCCGCGTCGGGCGCCGGTTCCACACCTGCGAAACTAACTCCCTCGCCAGGTTTCAGCACTGTTCCGACACTCAGACCGATGATGTTAGCAACCAAGGTCGTACCGAAATAGAGGAGCAGGGTTTTGACGCCGAGCGAACCCAGCTTCTTTGGGTCACCCATTGCCATCACACCGGCAACCAGCGTTGTGAAGATGAGCGGAACAATCAACATCCGGATCAAGCGGATGAACATCGATCCAAGCGGGCGAAGATAGCTATCGATCCAGCTGGCTGCGGCCTCCTGGCCCATCACACTGGACAGAACCAACCCGACAACAATACCCAGAACCAGGCCAACGAGCACGCGCTGCCACAGTTTGATCTTGAACCACCAGCTCATCATCTCCCCTTCCCGAAGGGGCACACCCTTCGAATGAAATTGCTGGGGGCACACTAAAGTGTGGAGGGTCTACGTCAATCGGCGCGGCGCAGGGTTGCAATCAGGCGCATGACGGTGCGGCGCAGGCCGAAAATGAGGAAGCCGGCTGCGGCGAGGCCGAGGACAGACGCCAGCTCTGGCGCGGATACCAGGGCCGCAAGACCAATCAGGACCGCGCCTACGCCGACCGGCAGCAATACGGCAACCCAGCTGAGGTCGCAGTAATGCTGGGCTGACCAGCCGGTTTCCTGCCCGAACCATGTCTGGGACCCGCTTGCAGGCCGCCCTTGGCGGTGCGCACGCTTGGGCCAGGGATCGAATGTCCTGTCTATCATCGACATTCGATCATTATACGGAATATTATTATATGCACAAGTTTCCAATTTTCGCGAAATAACATCGAGTTACGCGAAAAAAATTATCCACAGGCGCGCGTGAATACGAAAATGGCGAGACCGCGAGGCCTCGCCATCATTCATAGTCACTGATCGTGTTCATCCAGGGGCGTCGGATCACACGCTTTCGGCACGCAGAACGCTGGCAACCGCATTGACGACCGCACCGATCCGGACAGAGGCCTGGATCTGAATCGTGGTCAGTCCGTGCTTGCGCAGCTCGGCCTCGTGCGCATCCATGCACATGCCACAGCCATTGACCGCGGACACGGCCATGGACCAGAGCTCGAAGCTGGTCTTCTCGACCCCCGGTGCGCCGATCACATTCATGCGGAGCTTGGCCGGGAGCGTGCCGTAATCCTTGTTCGAAGCCAGGTGGACAAAGCGGTAGTAGACATTGTTCATGCCCATGATGGCTGCGGCGGCCTTGGCGGCGGTCAGCGCCTCCGGGCTCAGCACAGCTTCAGCCTCGGCCGAGATGGCCTTGAGGGTCTGGGGCTCACCGATGGCATGGGCAGAGGCGAGGAAGGATCCCCATTTCTGCTCGTCATCAAGCACGGTCTCGCGGGCCAGAGAAGACAGGTTCAGCTTGAGATCCTTGGCGTAGTCCGGCAGCGCGTTTTTCAGTTCATCAATCGCCATTTCTCTCTCCTGTTCGGAATGCGTATCAGTTTCAATAATACGGGAAATCAAACCCCGGGCCGACCTCGCTGGGGGGTGGAGGCCAGGCCCGGGGCACGTCCCGATCCAGCATGCGGACTGGATCGGGCCAGGGACACCTTAGAGCGTCTCACCACCCATCGGGCGGTTACACGGGCAAAGCTCGTCGGTCTGCAGGGCGTCGAGGACGCGCAGCGTGTCTTCCGGGTTGCGGCCAACATTCAGGTTGGTGACGTAAACGTGCTGGATGACATTGTGCGGGTCGACAATGAAGGTTGCACGGTAAGCCACACCCTCTTCGGAGCGTACGCCCAGAGCGTCGATCAGGGAGCCGGTCGTGTCAGCGAACTGCCACATACCCAGCTTGTTCAGGTCCGGGTGCTCGCGGCGCCAGGCCAGCTTACAGAATTCATTGTCGGAGGAACCGCCCATGACAACCGTGTCGCGGTCGGCAAACTCGCCTTCCAGATTTGCGAAAGCAACGATCTCGGTCGGGCAAACGAAGGTGAAGTCCTTCGGGTAGAAGAAGATGACCTTCCACTTGCCCTCAAAGCTTTCCTGCGTGATCGGCTCGAACGCAGACTCACCGTTTTCCTCGTGAGCGTTGAAGCCCGGCTTTACGCCAACAATCTCAAAATCCGGCAGTTTTTCGCCAATACCCAGCATGCTTCTCTCCAGCAATTCAGTGAACCAGATGCGGTTCATTTCTGTTTGATGGCGGCCTTATGCCAGTGCATCGAATACAAATCCAATGGATTGTTTTTTGGATTGTCATAGGGAATATCTATGGCATGACGATTCTCCCCACCCTGCGCCAACTCCAGTTTCTGATCGCTCTCGCGGAGCATGGAAGCTTTTCGCGCGCCGCCGAAGCCAGCCACGTCACCCAACCCACGCTGAGTGCGGCGGTGAAGGAGTTGGAGAGCATACTGGGTACTGTCCTGGTAGAACGCGGAGCACGGGGCGCCGTCCTGACTCCCGCCGGAACGGCCGTTCTCGAGCGCGCACGCATCGTCATGACCGAGGCCGAGGACCTTGTAACGGCGGCCCAGGCGGCCGGCGAACCCCTGACCGGAAGTTTCAAGCTGGGCGTCATCCCGACCATCGCGCCCTTCCTGCTGCCGCGCGTTTTGCCGGCGCTACGGGCAGCCTATCCAAACCTTGAACTGTTTCTGCGTGAGGACCTGACTTCCCGGCTTTATGAAGGCCTGCGCGAGCGACGGCTGGACGCTGCCCTGGTTGCCTTGCCCTTCGAGGCGCCCGGCATCGATTCCCACGCGATCGCGTCAGACGAGTTCCTGTTCGCCAGCGACCAGCACCACCCACTTGCCCGCAAGGACAAGCTGAAAGCCAGCGATCTGAAAGGCGAGCCCCTGTTGCTGCTGGAGGATGGTCATTGTCTGCGCGACCATGCGCTGGCCGCTTGCAGCGCTGGTGAAGCCCGCAGTGACTTCGCGGCCACCAGCCTTCACACGCTCGTCCAGATGGTGCGCTCGGGCATGGGCGCGACCCTGTTGCCAAAAATGGCGGTGGATGCAGGCCTGGTCGAACGCATGGGGTTGAATGTGCAGTCCTTCGACCCGCCCGTCGCCGGCCGCGAGATCGGCATTGCCTGGCGTCGCGGCAGCGCCCGCGCGGATGAAGCCATCAAGATCGCGGATGCGATCAAGTCCGAGCTCACCAACGGCGTGGGAGCGGCGACGCAGTGAGCACAGCCTTCAGGACGTCCGGCTTGAGCAGGTCGAGCTTGTCGACAGGCCCCGTGATCGAGAACGGGTAATCACCGATTTCCAGCCCCGGATCATGCGCGGTCATCAGGGCGACCCGCTTGTCGTAGCCGGCGTCAGCCAGCATAGGCAGGGTTTCCGAATAGTCCCGGTACGGCGGGATCCGACGATCGAGCAGGACCAGGGCGAATTGCTGGACCTGTTCCTGAACGAAAGCCTCAACCGAGCTGAAACCGGTCAGGACCGTCTCGGGAGAAACCTCTGCCGCGATCTCCGTCAGCAGGACCAGTTCGACCGGGTCATCGTCTACAACAGCAACAGAAATCGGGCTCAAAGGGTCAAACTCGCGTGGAGGATTGCAGGTGCAGTTTGAGCCGGTCGATCAACAAGTCGAGATCCACTGGCTTGGTGAAATACTCATCCGCGCCAAGTTGCAACAATTCATCGCGGGTGGCCAGCGATGCATCAGCCGTCACCGCGAAAATCGGCACTCGCTCGCCACTGCCCGTTTGCGCCCGAACCTGGCGGATGACGTCATCCCCGGACAGGCGCGGCATGTGCAGGTCCACAAGCAGGGCATCGAAATCTCCCTCCCGCCATCGTGCCAAGGTTTCTCGCCCGTCCGCAGCCGCCACCAGGTCGCATCCGTGTTCCTTGAGCGCTTCGACAAGAACGTCCCGATTATGCGCCACATCCTCGGCAATCAGGATCTTCGACCCGTTCAGATGTGTGGCAGCGTGCGATGTGCTGGCTCCGGTCGCGCCGTCGTCTGCGGCATTGGGGGCGCTCGCAAGCGGCAATTCCAGCTCAATCCAGAATGTCGCCCCTTCGCCCTGGGCGCTTTTCACACCGATAAACCCGCCTGCCAGCGTGACCAGTTCACGACAGATCGCCAGGCCCAGGCCGGCGCCACCATGAACACGGGTGTTCGAGGAATCCAGCTGGGTGAAGCGGTCAAACAGGCCAGCCTGGCGATCCTGAGCAATACCGGGACCTGTGTCGACGACCTCCACACGGATGACCGCGTCCTCAAGTCGCTCGACCCTCAAAACGACCTCGCCAACGTCCGTGAACTTGACGGCATTGCCCATCAGGTTCAGCAGAACCTGGCGCAACCGCTTGGCGTCCCCCCAGCGATAGTCACCCTCAGCCAGATCTGCCTCGGCAATCAATTGTAGGCCTTTCGCCCGAGCCGGCGCGGCCAGCGTGTTACAGACTGACTGGATGATTTCGCTCAGGCTGAACACCTCACGGTCCAGCGTCAGTGCTCCGGATTCGATGCGTGCGAGATCGAGCACATCATTGACCAGCGCCAACAGAATATCGCCTGACGAAATGATCGTTTTGGTGAAATAATCCTGACGTTCATCCAGCTGCGTGCGCCGGAGCAGTTGGGCCATGCCGAGAATGCCATTCAACGGGGTGCGAATTTCATGGCTCATATTGGCCAGGAATTGGGACTTCGCCTCATTTGCAGCCTCTGCCGCGTCTTTTTGTGCGGCCAGCAGGGTCTGCATCTCTACATCACGGGTCACATCCCAGTTGCACCCGATCATCTTGGTTTGACCGGTGGAAATCTCAACGACGCGACCCGCCGCGCGGATCCACCGCATCGCGCCATCGGGCAGGATAATGCGAAATTGCGTGTCAAAGCGTGACTTCCGGCCGATGGCTTCCGATACCGCAGCTTCAGCGCCGACCCTGTCGTCCGGATGAAGGGTCGATAACCAGGCTTCATAGGCCAGCGCGGCATCCGATCTGCTGCGCCCGTAGAGCGCATACATCCGCTCGTCCCAAACCAGCTCACCGGTATCGATATTGTAGTCCCAGACACCAATTTCGGAGAATGCGAGCGCGACATCCATCCGGGAGACATATTCATCGAGGCGAAGCTCCAACTCGTGCGCCTTGCGCTTCTCCTCATCAAGGCGCTGAACGCCCGCAACGAGACGCGGCTCGATGGCCTTGAGCATTTCTACCGTCGCATAGGGGTGCTGCGGTTCCTCCTGCCAGAGTACCGCTGTCAGCCCCATGCAGTATTTATCGGCATCCTCAAGAGGAATGCCGGCATAAGCGGTCAGGGACATGGCCTCCAGGTCGGCATCCTCGGGGAAATCATCCTGGATACCCGTCGTGCGGATGAAAGGCTGGCGATTTTTGAAGACCTGCTCACACGGCGTTCCGCGCAGCGGGTATTGATAGGCGGTAGCACCGCCAATGCGGTCATGAATGGCATAGGCAAAGACCGGCTGACGCGTATCGAAGACCCGGCTTACAAGCACAAGCGAGGCGCCACAGATCTCGCTGATCGCCTTGACGGCCGCATCGAGCACTTGGTCATCGGGAACGGCAATCAGACGCTCGGACAGCTCGCGGATATACCGACGCGCGATTTCGGCTTCACTCACTCCGTCACCCGAGGACTGCAACGCCATGCGCACCTGCCTTTCCGCAGTCTCGCAAGAATCGACCAGGCCATTTTGGCTAAACTTGTGCCTCAAAAGCCAATTTTAAACTATTCACGACGCCCTGCCCGCCTGAAGATGCGACAATCCGGCGCTTGCGCACAATCAAATACCGGTGTTTTCTGTCTGTACAGAAATAGCGGACAAAACAATGAAACTCTCGGCGCCCATGCAAAAATTCGTCGTCCACTGGGGTGAGATGGGCGCGCGATGGGGTGTGAACAGGTCCATCGCTCAGATCCATGCCCTGCTTTATCTGGCCGACGAACCGCTGCACGCCGAAGAGATCACGGACATTCTGCAAATTGCACGGTCCAACGTCTCCAACTCGCTGAAGGAACTGCAAGCCTTTGGACTGGTTTCGCTCGAGCACAAACTCGGCGATCGCCGTGATCATTTCGTGGCGACGCACGAGCCCTGGGACATGCTGATGGCCATCGCAGACGCGCGCAAGAAGCGGGAAATCGATCCAACAATCGCCATTCTTCAGGAGTGCGCAGCCTATGCGGAACAGGACCCCGAAACCCCGAAAGTGGCCGCGGAACGCCTCAAGCGCATGGAGGACTTCGTCACCAATCTGACCGATTGGTACGGCCAGATGCGTGACGTTCCCCAGGGAACCCTGATCAAGCTGATGAAGCTCGGAACCCGCATCGCAAAGTTTGTAGGAGGGTGATATGGGTGTTTTTTTGGCGCCCGATTTCTGTCTAGACAGAAATTCCAGAAATGCGACACACGGGCGGTCGCCCCTGGCGCTGCTGACACCGCAGCAACGGGAGTCTCTGCACCCGGCCATCCGGAAGCGGTTCTCCAATGAAACACCCCGCACCTATGAAGGGGAAGCATGGCTACACGCCAACACAGCCGGCCGCCTGATGGCCTGGCTGTGCATCCTGATTGGGCGACCACTGCCCACCAGCCGCGGCCACCTTCAGGCGCGGATCCAGCTAAAGCCTGGTCGCGCAGGCATGACGTGGATGCGCGATTACATCCGCACAGACGGCACAGTCGAGCACGTACGCTCCACGAAACGCATCGCCGCTGACAATCGGCTCCTGGAATGCGCCCGCCTGGTTGCGATGCGCCTTTTCTTGAGTGTGGAGGGTGGTGCGCTGGTCTTCACCAGTGACGCCTTTCTCCTGGACCTTGGCTGTCGCCAGTTGCGCCTGCCCGACTGGCTGACGCCGGGACATATCCGCGTCGTTCACCGCGCGCTCGACGATCACCGCTTTGAATTTCACCTGACTAGCGACCATGCGTGGTTCGGACGGGTGTTTGACCAACGGGTGGTCTGCACAGACCCAAAGGAGGGTTGAAATGCCTGCTCTGGACATCGTCTTCGTGATTCTGACCGTTCAGATTCTGCTCGGAGGGTTCGATAACCTCTGGCATCACGAGTTGTCAGAAGGCTTACCCGGGCGCGTTTCTGCGCGAACCGAAATCGGTCTGCACGCCGCCCGGGAACTGATCTATGCCATCGTATTCCTGATCTTCGGCTGGATCGAGCCGCACGGCCCCTGGGCTATCGCCCTCGGTATTGTACTGGTGAGCGAAATCCTGATCACGCTCGCCGATTTCCTGGAAGAAGATCGCACGCGCAAACTCCCGCCACTGGAACGCATTCTTCATACGGTCCTGGCCATCAATTACGGAGTATTCCTGGCACTTCTGATCCCGATCCTCTGGGGGTGGGCACAATTGCCCGGCGCACTGACACCGGTTGATCGCGGACTGTGGAGCCTGTTCTTCAGCCTCGCCGGCACTGGCGTGCTGATCTGGGGCATACGCGATGCCTTGGCCTGGGTCACGCTCAATCGTCGCGCGCGCGGTCGCATCGCGACAGGGCCTGTCGTGGCCAGCGGCAGAACCGTTCTTGTCACGGGCGCCACAGGGTTTCTGGGTCAGGACTTGGTTCACCGCCTGCAGCTGCGTGGCGACCACCTGATCATACTCAGCCGCGACACACTCAAGGCGGCCGCCATGTTCGGAAAGAATGTAAGCGTCGTCGATGATCTGCAACGCCTTGCGGCGGAAACGCAAATTGATGCCATCATCAACCTGGCTGGCGCCAACGTCGCCGACATGCCCTGGTGGGACGGCCGCAAACAAGTATTGCTGGATAGCCGCCTGACACCGACCGCCGCTGTTATCGCGCTCGTTCATCGCCTGCACAACAAGCCGCAAGTTCTGGTCAATGCGTCCGCCGTCGGCGCCTATGGCAATCGCGGTGAAACGGCGTTACCGGAACATGCCAGCCGGCCCTTGGGCGAGTTCACCGCAGATCTCTGCCGGGTCTGGGAAAACGAGGCCAACCGGGCCGCCGCAGCGGGCGTTCGCGTGTGTTGCCTGCGCTTCGGGCTGATCTTTGGTCGCGATGGCAGCGCCTTCCCCAAACTCGCCCTTGGCCGCAGATTTGGTGTAACGCCGCAATTCGGCTGCGGGCGACAGTGGATGAGCTGGGTGCACAAACTTGATGCTCTGCGAGCCATAGAATTTGCGCTGGATCAGCCGCGGATGAATGGACCTGTCAATGTTGTGGCACCGACGCAGGTCCGTCACCGCCAGGTGATGCGCTCTATCGCCGGCACCGGACTGCTCTTGCCCATTCCCGCAATCCTGCTGAAAACCGTTCTGGGTGAAATGGCGGATCTCTTCCTGGCCAGCCAACGCGTTCGACCCGACGCCTTGCAAGCGGCTGGTTTCCGCTTCAACTTCCCGGAAATCGAGGGGGCGTGCCAAAACCTGCTGGCCAGGCACGCCACGCCTCATGAACATCTGGATCACGTGCATGACACACCATCTGTATGAGCGGATTTTGGGGGAAGACTGGCTCGCCTTGCCCGACACGACACGGTTTCTCCACGCACCGACCCCGGTCTGCGAACTCGTCGGTGAAGCCGATATCCAACGCGGGAACAACGCCTTCTCACGCCTGCTCGCGGATTTGATGCGACTTCCAAAGTCAGGTCAGCAAATTCCCACCCGCGTCCGGGTTACCGCAGAGCGCGAGGGGGAATGGCTGGAACGCTGGTATGACGGCCAACGGTTCGCGACCTGGCAATGGACACAAGGAAATCGCCTGCTCGAGAAATTCGGGCCATTTACCCTCCACTTCTTGTTGCAGGGCAATGAGGCCGGCATCCAGTTTGTACTGGAGCGCGTGCAACTCTGGTCAATTCCCCTGCCACGCCTGATACGCCCGCATGTCGATGCGCGCGAAGCTTCAGCCGACGGCAAACATCTCTTCGATGTCGAGCTCCGCCTGCCCGGCCTGGGGCGGATTGTCAGATATTCCGGTCGACTGACGCCGGCGGGCTAGAACAGTTCCAACACCTGCTCGGGCGGGCGGCCGATCATGGCCTTGTCGCCGTGGATTACGACCGGACGTTCGATCAGACGCGGATACTTGGTCATCGCATCCAGCAGGACCTCCTCATCCTCGATCGCCTTGAGGCCCAGCTCGCGATAATCCGCCTCGTTCTTGCGCAGCCATTCATGCGCCGAGGTGAAGCCGAGCTTGGTCATGACATCCTTCAGCTCGTCAATGCTGGGCATGTCGTCCATGTATTCACGCACATCAAGTTCACCGCCCCGCGCCTCGAGAAGAGCCAGGGTCTGGCGCGATTTGGAACAACGTGGATTGTGCCAAATGGTCGTCGAATCGGTCATTCTTCTTCCTTCTTCTGCACCCGATCAAAGCCGTTAACGGGGTAGGTTTTCAACCTTGGGGCTGCAACTTCTTTGCGAACGCCATCTAGGCGTCATTGTCTCCACCCATCGCCAACAGCGTCCGCGCAGCGTCCAGGTGCAGGCGCTCAATCATGTCACCATTAAGGGAAATCACGCCTTTGCCCGCGTTTTCAGGCGCCGCGAACGCTGCAACTACGCGCGCCGCAAATTCCAGATCGTCCGCCGACGGACCATAATACAGATGCGCCAGATCAACCTGATTGGGATGGATCAGGGACTTACCGTCAAAGCCCAGCACATAACCCTGTTCCGCCTCGGCCCGAAACCCCTTGGGGTCGAGGAAGTGGTTATAGACACCATCAAGAGCATACAGACCGCTCGCCCGCGCAGCGCATACGATCTGGGCCAGGTGCGGAACCAACGCCATGCGGTCATGGTCCGGCCTGCAACGCAAATCCTTGCAGAGATCATTCGTCCCGGCGATCAAGCCAGCCAGACCTGTACCGGTCGCCGCTGCGATCGAGGCGACAGACAGGACACTTTTCGGGGTCTCTATCATGGCCCAGATCGGGATCGACGAACCGTGGGCGTTGAGGGCCGACCGGGCCTCGTGCAGATCGCCCACCTGTTCGATCTTGGGCAGGACGACCGCATCAGCGCGCGCCACGGCGGCAATGTCTGCAGCACCCCACTCAGTCTCCAGGGCATTGATCCGAACCGCACGCACCGCGCCGGCGCCGGACCAGATCTGTAGTGCCGTCTCGGCAGCTTGACGCGCCTCCTCCTTTTCACCGGAACCTACAGCGTCTTCCAGATCAAGGATGAGCATGTCTGCGCCCAGATGGGCCGCTTTCTGGATGGCTCTGGGTTTGGAGGCCGGCACAAAAAGTGCTGAACGAATAAGTCTTCTCATGAGGGGCATTCCGAATGTGAGAGAAGCGATATAGCATAAAATTCATGCCGATGGCTCTTTTGCTGACCTCTCATGTTTCCGCCTCCATGGTCGGCGGTGCCAATTCCCGCTTCGTGCTCAACACAGCGGGCGTGGACACCATGCTTGTGCCCACCGTTCTTTACGGTCGGCACCCGGGCTGGGGCGAGCCCGGCGGCGGTGAAGTTGAACAGGACATGTTCCAGGGCATGCTCTCCGGCGTGGCAGACAATGGCATGTTGTCGCTGACCGATGTGGTGCTGACCGGGTATTATGCGGATGTCGGCCAGATTTATGACACCGGGTCGGTGATTGATGTCATCCGCAAGAGCCCGCGCCACTACAATGGTCTGCACGCCTACTCCAACACACCGCTGGTGATTGTTGACCCGATCATGGGGGATGCGCCCGACGGGCTGTATGTCTCCAACGCCATCGCGGCCGGAATTATCGACCAGCTGGTGTCCCGTGCGGACCTGATCACACCCAACGTGTTCGAGCTTGGCCTGATCACAAGGCGCAGCCTGACGGACACGGCGTCCGTGCTGCGGGCCGCCCGCTCGCTCGACTGCCCGGCACTGGTCAGCTCGATACCCTGCGGCGGTGAGATTGGGGTGATGTATGTGGACCAGGAGCAGGCCTGGCTGGTTCAGCACGAGCGTCAGATGGATGTCCCCCGGGGCACGGGCGATCTGCTCACCGCCGCATTTGCAGGCGCCCTGGTCAATCGTCAGCCTGTACGGGACGCGCTGGAGTACGCCGTCTCGGTCACCGCTTCGGTTATCCACCGGGCCCGGGAGTGGCGTTCGCCGGAGCTACCGCTTGTGGCCGCCCGGAGCGACGTTTCAGAGCCGCATATCCGGCTGACAGCCAGACCTCTGGATTGATCACCGTTCGCGGCTTGATCCGGACCCACGGAACAGGTTAGCCACGGATCATGACAACCCTCACGCTTCCCGATGTACACGGCCATGTCGCGCCCGGATTTGAACATGTGCGCGACGTCTTTGCCGATAACTGGCGCCAGTATGACGAGATCGGTGCAGGTTTTGCGCTGCGTATCGGTGGTGAACGCGTCATCGACATTCATGCAGGGTGGGCGGATCGCAAGAAGACCACGGCCTGGACCGACCAGACCCTGATCCCGGTCTATTCCACCGGCAAGGCCATCGCGGCCCTGGTCATCGCCAAGCTCGTGGATCGCGGCTTGCTGGATTATGACGCACCGGTTGCGGATTATTGGCCGGAATTCGCGGGCGGCGGCAAATCTGCTGTCACCGTGGCCCAGGCCCTGTCGCATCAGTCTGGCCTGTCCGGCATTTCCGAGCCCATGGATGCCGGCGACTGGTTCGATGCTGGCCTGATCGAGGACAAGCTTGCCCGTCAGCGCCCGCTCTGGCCGCTGGGCGAGGGCTCGGGCTATCACCCGGTCACCTTCGGATTTATTGCAGACGCCCTGGCCCGCCGCACGGATGGTCGCTCGATCGGTGCCATTCTTCGCGAAGAGATCTGCGGCCCCAAGGGCATCGACTTTCATGTCGGCCTGCCCGAAAGCGAACACGCCCGCACGGCGGAACACGCCATGCCCCGCCAGATGCCCGATCTGGGCGACGTCAATCCAGTACGCGAGCTGGCCTTCCTCAAAGCCTGGTCCTCACCGGGGCGGCGTGGCGCCCGGGAGTGGCGTATGGCGGAGTTCCCGGCGGCAAACGCCCACGCGACCGCAGGGGCACTGGCTCGTCTGATGAGTATTTACGCCATGGGCGGCGAACTCGACGGCCATCGTTTCATTTCGGATGCAACCCTGGAGGCCCTGGTCGAGGAACGCGTGGCGGGCGAGGACAAGGTCCTGCCGTTCGACTTGTCCTGGGCGGCCGGTGTCATGCGCAATACCCGGGCCCAGCTCTACGGTCCGGTCGCGGAAACGGTTGGACATTCCGGCTGGGGCGGGTCCTGCGCCTTTGCCGACCCGGTCAATCGCCTGTCCGGCGCCTATGTGATGAACCGCCAACAGCACTTCCTGGCCGGCGATCCGCGGCCCATGCGCCTGATTGAAGCGGTCTATACCTGCCTCTAGGCGCGACACCCCAATTTCATCTGGTGGAGTCTGAGATTGATACTGGCGTCAGCCAGCAGCAAGCCCAACCTGCGCCAGCTCTTCCCGCCGGGTCTGTATCCATCTCATCGCGCTGAGCTCATCGGGATGAAATGAGACGTCTACCCGCCAATCATCACGGCGCAAAGCCGCCCAGAACGTGCACGCAGCCGTAAAAATGTTTGAGGCCGTCACGACCGCGGTTTTGGGGTTTTTGACATTGCGATAGGTCGCATTCCAGGACCGAAAAAGGTCCGAATGTAGGCTGATGTCGCTGAAATTCACGAGCTCCAGAGTAGCACCCGGCTGCAGCACCACCAGAAAGTCTAGGTCGGGCCTCCAGTCCGGAAGCCGGCGCAGCTCCTCATGGGCATCATAGAATCCGCGTGGCGTCACAGGCCCTTCAGCCGAGATAATCGCCAAGCGTTCCATCTGATTGATCGTTGTTAGATATTCAGCCTTCATACGCCACCTGTTCGCCCTAACGATACAATTATGGCGTATTGACAACGATATCAACACTTAGTTGCGTTTACTTACCACTTTGCACAGCTAAAGGTTGAGGAGCGAGTGGGGAAGGCATCCGCCTAGGCAGGAAAACGGCGCTGCAACCAGTCCAGCATGATGGCGTTCAACTGCTCGGGATGCTCCCACATCGTCCAGTGACCACACCCTTCGATGACGTTGAATTCCACGTCCTTGCAGAGCGCTTGCATCCAGCCCGCCAGTTTCGGTGGCAGCATGAAATCGGCATCAGCGGACACCATCAGGCACGGCATTGCGAGCCGGTGATCGACACCGCCCATGCGCTCCCAGTTGGCATCGAAATTCCGGTAGAGATTGATCCCGCCATAAAAGCCGGACTTGCGATAGGCGTCCGCGTAATAGTCGCGATCCTCGGGGCCAACGACAATGTCAGCCTCGTCGCGCCCGGTGAACCTCTCGAACATTTTCGGGATATGGGTGATGTGGGGGTAGAGACCGTCCAGCCGATCCGCCGCCGGAGGCTTGCCCATCATGAAGGCGAAGAAATCATCCTCGCGACCGGTGAAGATCTGCTCGGCATAACCCGGCTCCTGGAAACGCAGGATGTAGTGATCATCCCCGCCCATCTCGCGGAAGGCATGCGTCGGCGGCTCCGAACCACGCGGCAGATGCGGCGTGTTGACTCCGATCGCGCCAGCCACACGCGCCTTGGCCAGCATGGCCGCGTGCCAGATGATGATCCCGCCCCAGTCATGACCGACAAAGACGGCCGTCTCATGCCCCAGCGCATCAAGCAGCCCGGTCAGATCCGCCACGAGCGTGTCCATGGTGTAGGACGCCTTGTCCGTCGGACAGTCCGAACCACCAAAGCCGCGCAGATCCGGCACGATCACGCGATAACCGGCATCCGCCAGCACCCCGATCTGGTTCTTCCAGGAATAGGCCAGCTCCGGCCAGCCGTGCGCCAGCAGCAAGGGCTGCCCGTCCTCGGGTCCGGCCAGGTGCACGGAAAGCTCTATACCATTGGTCTTGATGCGGGTCGGGGCAGGAAAATCAGTCATTTCGCGTCCGTGGCTGGCTCGCGGCCCTGGCGCCGCAACTGGCTGTAAGTAAAGGTCGCAACGCCCGCCCAGATCAAGCCAAACGTGACCATGTGTGCAGTGGTGAAAGGTTCGCCGCCCAGCATGCCGATGACAAATTGCAGGGTCGGAGCAATGAATTGCATGATCCCCATGGTCGACAGGCGCAGGCCCCGCGCCCCGATGATGTAGAACATCAGCGGCACGGCCGTGACGATACCCGCCGAGATCAGCAGGGCCGCTTCATAGGCGCCGTCAAAGAAATGCATCTCCCCCGTGGTGGCGAGCCAGTACAGCCCGGCCAGCATGAAGGGGGTCATGATCACCGCTTCCCAGAACAGGCCGACCCGACCATCCACCGCGACGGTTTTGCGCAAATAGCCATAGGCCGTGAAACTGGTAGCCAGCATCAGCGCCACCCAGGGCACTTCCCCGCCGGCAATAATCAGGTTGAGCACACCCAGCGTTGCCAGCACGATCGCAGCAATTCGCCAGGGCCCCAGCGGTTCGCGCAGGACGACAACGCCGACAGCCACACTCATCAACGGATTGATATAATAGCCCAGCGAGGCCTGCAGCACCTGGCCATTGGTCACCGCCCATGTAAAGCCGAACCAGTTTACGGAGATGATCAGAGAGGTCGCGATCAGGGTCAGCAGCACGCGTGTTTTGCGCAGGGCCGTGGCCGCTTCACGCAGCTTGCCGGCCGCCGCCAGGATAATCCCGAGCGCAGGCACGGCCCAGATCACCCGGTGCATGACCACCTCGGCTGCCGAGGCAAAGTCGAGCACCTGGAAGAAGAGCGGTATAACGCCCCAGATCAGATAGGCGGACAGGCCTGCGGCAAGCGCAGTGCGTTGATTGTGCGACTCGATGGCGGTCATGGGGTTCCTCGACTTGAGCCCCACACATAGGAAGGGCCGCACCAAAGCGCGACCCACTTCTTGTTACAAAGGCCGCATCAATTGGCGCATCTCACTGGCTCTCTGACCAACTATCCAGAACTGCGCCGGCCGCAGCGAGCACAGATGTATTGTCCGTTTTTTCGACCGAGTAATCCTTTGCGATCACTTCGAGGGTGCTGTCGCGAAAAGAGAATACGAAGTGTCTATGCGCTGTCATGCGCGCGACTTTTTGGAGCAATTCGGTGTTGTAAGCCTCGAAAGCCCCATGCGCTTGTAGCCCGTGCCGAGCGAGCGGGTGAGTCGAGATGCCCTCTTCATTTGGTGGACCCAATTTATGCAATCGGGGTCGTTGAAATCGAATTGTAATTGCGGCCTCTCGGCCCGTATCCAGACCAACCAATCTAGGGACTCCATCCCAGTCGCGTTCAAATGACTCCGCCAGATAGACAAGCGCCAAATGGTGTTCTTCAGCCAGGACGATTGGAAGAGGAGCCCCGATCGAACATTGGGGTACGTCTTGGAGTTCTTTGATCGCAGGCTGGGGCTTGCGGCTAAACATGCGCATCATGCCTTCAGCAGGCCCCGGTTGAGGAGGCCTTCCGCGATCTGGACTGCGTTGAGGGCCGCGCCCTTGCGCAGATTGTCCGACACGACCCACAGGGCCAGGCCGTTCTCGACGGTCGGATCCTCGCGCACGCGGGATACAAACGTCGCGAACTCACCCACGCTTTCAACCGGAGTAACGTAGCCTTCGTCCTCGCGCTTGTCGACGACCATCAGGCCGGGGCTGACACGCAGCAGTTCGCGCGCCTCGTCGGCCGACAGCTCTTCTTCCAGCTCGAGATGGGCGGCGATGGAATGGCCGACAAAGACCGGTACGCGGGCGCAGGTGGCGAACAGCTTGATGGACGGATCGAGAATTTTCTTGGTCTCAACCATCATCTTCCACTCTTCCTTGGTCGCGCCGTCTTCCATGAAGGTGTCGATGTGGGGGATGACGTTGAAGGCAATCTGCTTGGTAAAAGCCTGCGGCTCGACCTCGTCATTGACGTAGATGCCCTTGGTCTGGGTCCACAGCTCGTCCATGGCCGCCTGGCCACCGCCGGACACCGACTGATAGGTCGCACAGTTCACGCGCTTGATCTTGGCACGATCATGGATCGGCTTGAGCGCCACCATCAGCTGGATGGTCGAACAGTTCGGGTTGGCAATGATGCCCTTCTGGGACACACCATCGAGCGCTTCCGGGTTCACTTCCGGTACGACCAGGGGGACATCCGGGTCCATGCGCCAGGCCGAGGAGTTGTCGATGACAATGGCGCCCGCAGCCGCGATTTTCGGCGACCATTCGCGCGACGGATCGCCACCGGCTGACATCAGCACCAGGTCGACTTTCGAGAAATCAAAGGTTTCCGCGTTCTGGCAGACAAGAGTCCTGTCGCCATAGGACAGTTCAACGCCCATGGACTTGCGGCTGGCCAGGGCAAAAACCTCCTCGGCCGGGAAAAGACGCTCCGCGAGGATTGTGAGCATTTCCTTGCCGACAGCGCCCGTTGCACCGAATACCGCGACCTTCAAACCCATCATTCAATCCTTTCGCGCACAAATTTTCCAAACATTGGAGGCTTGCCAATAACCCCATGCTTTCGGCCTGGCTAGAGCGGAATTCATGGACGGATGTATTTCCTGCCTCTAGGCTCGCAACAGACAAGCTGGGAGGACGATATGGATCCGCTAGTGCTTATCGGTATGTTCTTTGGTGGTGGCCTGATTTTTATCGCGATTTTTGTCGTGATCATGGCCAAGTTCGGGAAGGGTGGTCCCGCAAGCACACCCGACGACAAGCATGGCCGTGCCGTGGACGCCATGAACCAGGTGCGCAACAGCAATAATTTCTAAGACTGCATCTTTTTCCAGACACGCCAGGCAATCAGCCCGGCAAAGACCAGGGCCAGCAGTTCCAGCGCATTCGCACCGAAAATGATGGGGCGGATCAGCCGCTCCATGACGCCCCAACGGCCGTCATATATCGTCTCATCGCCCCGGTGGAAACCGATATAGACGGCCACCGCGACGACAATGGCGGCGCCAAAACCGGCGATGCGGATCATGCCGGCCGGGTTGAAATCGCCCCCGCCCATGCGGTCGCGCGTCTCTCTCGCGCGCTGGGATCTTTCAAGCATACGACGGCGTCTCATGGACCAGCTCCAGTCTCATCGAGCGACCCAATCACATCAGCGATATCGGCCTGGCCCCGGAAACACATCGAGGACATCCTCGCTATCCAGCGGCAGCAAATCACGCGCGAACTCCTGCGTGCAATAGCACAATCATAATAGTTTCATTTGCGTTCCAGACGGAAGCGTGCTCATTGGTCCCCACGGGCGGCCCAAGGGCCGGACGGAATACTGAATAGCCTACCGGGTCCGATCGTTCGAGTGCGGATCTGATTGAGAATAACTCAGCCTTCCCCGACTTTTACGTCCGTATTGTGCAGCAGGACGCTGCAGCGCAAACGACAAGTACGCCCGGACGCGGCGCATTGCATTCAGGGAAGGTTCCCATCATGGCCAACGGTACGGTCAAATTTTTCAACCAGAGCAAAGGCTTTGGCTTTATCACTCCGGAAGAGGGCGGCGCTGACGTCTTCGTCCACATCACCGCTGTTCAGTCCTCCGGTCTCCCGGGTCTGGAAGACGGTCAGAAGGTCACTTTCGAAACCGAGCCCGACAAGCGTGGCAAGGGTCCGAAAGCTGTAAACCTGCAGCTGGCTGACTAATCCGGTCACACGGTTTTAAGAAAGCGCGGTCCCACGCGGGGCCGCGCTTTTTTTGTGCCTACATGTCGTCCCGGACGCGAATGGCCGTCGCCGGAAAGTCGGTGAAGATACCGTCCACGCCCAGCGCATAGATGCGACGCAGTTCGGCGTCCGTATCGATATCCGCTGGCTGGTCATCGCGGAATGTCCACGGATGCACCGCCAGGCCCAGCGCATGCGCCTCCGCCACGAACCCGGTATCGGCACCTTCTGCATCGATCAGCAAGGCCTTGCTGGGGCCCACGCCATCGGCAAAGCTTGCGATATCGGCCAGCGCTACGCTTGGGACGAGTGGCCCCACATCCGGATCGATCTCCTGCATGGGAAACACCAGCATCAGCAAAGGTGTATCGATCTCCGCGTCGAGCCGCGCCAGGAAGGCCGGCTCGAAGCACTGGACGGATGTTGCCGCATCAGCGCCATCCAGCCCGCGCTCCCTCAGGATCCGCACCAGTTCCGGCAGGGGGTCGAGGCCGATGGACACGAAATGTCCCGGCGCCTTGACCTCGGGTTCGGTCCGAACGCCTGCGGCGGCGGCCAGGTCGAGCACGTTCTCAAATGTCGGGATCAGGAACTGGTCGTTGAAGGTCTGGTCCCGGTCCGCTCGCGGCTGGCGCGCGCGCAGGGTCCGCAATTCCGCCAGGGTAAAATCTTCCACCCACCAGTCTTCACGCTGGCCGGACATCCGGCGACGCTCTGCAAATTCCGGCCTGTCCGCCACATTCGTCGTCGTCGAAAGATACCGGTCATGGCGCGCCACCAGCACCCCGTCCCGGGTCATCACAAGATCCGGCTCGATGATATCGGCGCCCTGCTCAATCGCCAGCTGATAGGCCTCGAGCGTGTGCTCGGGCAACTCACCGCTGGCGCCGCGATGCGCGATGACAAGCGTGGGCGCCCCATCAAGGGTCTGCCAGACATGCGGCTCTGATGCCGGTTCACTCACCGGTTCGGTGGAACAGGCAATGACAGCAAGGCCCGACAGGGCGCTAAGCAAGATATGACGCATTTTCTCTCCCCAAGACGTGCGGCGCAGACTAGCGTGCAGCTGTAACCGGTGGGAGAGACAAATGAGTGACAGAACGCGATTTGATGACCTGGCCGATGCGGCATCGCGCTATGGAACCCTCTCGCTGGACAATTATGCGCAGATCCGGTCGGTCGCGGAAAATGTCGCGATCGGCTTTTGCCGCTATCTCGGCGGACCGGGCAAATGCGTTTTCCTGGTCCCGCCTGAGGGGGCCTGGGCGCCGCAGCCCTATCAGAGCGGCGCATTCTCTGTCTCCGGCACCGGCTTCCTGCCGCTTGGACCGATCAGTTTTGGCCTGGCCGTCAAGGTCTCGCGCTCCGGCGACTGGCTGCGCCTGGTCCTGACCTGTTCGAAAAACGGCCCGGCCATGGATATCGGCATCGAGGGCGGGCGTCATTTCTCCCTGGGCCTGCCGATCAGCGAAGCCGACCTGACAGAGTTGTTCGCCCAGCTGGAAGATCACCTGATCGACTGGTTCAAGGAACAGTCCGACCACTACGAACACGGCGCCTATGGCAGTCGCGAGATCGGCTTCGAGTTCGTTCACGCCGACCCGGATGACGAGGCGTCGTCCGCCTAGCCCAGCAGCATCGCGACCTGTGAGGTTGCGCCGTCGAACAGGCCGCCAAACCAAGCGCCCGTGCCGCCCAGCGCGCCCAGGCCCAGAGCCATGGCAAAGCGGCGTCGAATTGCGAATTCCGCAGCGAGGCGCGCAGCGGTTGCGACCGTGGACGTTCCCAGCAGGGAAACAGATCCACCGATCAGAGTTGCGGCTATAGCGGAAACAAGTGCAGTCTGTGCTTCATAGGGTAACTGGTCCATCTTGGCCTCCCCGACATCACGCATCGCCCCAGCGGCGGTGCTCCCATCAAAACGCGACATCAGACGAGATCACTAAAAGACATGCAGCCTGACCTCACGCTGACTATCGCGCTCATCGCCGGTTCAGGAATTGTCGCCCAGTGGCTGGCCTGGCGACTGCGCTGGCCGTCCATCGTGCTGATGATGGGGGCCGGCCTGTTACTCGGTCCCATCGCTGGATTGGCGCTGGGTGCGCCTGTTCTCGATCCGCAGGCCAGCTTCCAGCAATACCTGCGCCCGATGATTGCGCTGGCCGTGGCCGTCATCCTGTTCGAGGGTGGCATCACGCTCAATTTCCGTGAGCTGAGGGATGCTTCAGCACCCGTGCGCCGCATGGTCTTCCTCGGTTTCCCGCTGGGCTGGGCACTGACGGCGGTAGCGCTGCACTATGTGGCCGGGCTGGCCTGGGACATCTCCTTCATGATCGGCGCCCTGTTGACGACCACAGGTCCGACAGTGGTTCTGCCCCTGTTGCGCCAGGCCAAACTGCCGCCACGCATTGCCTCCGTGCTCAAATGGGAAGGCATCGTCAATGATCCGATTGGCGCACTGTGTGCGGTCTTCATGTTCGAAGCCATCCGCCAGACCGCGCTGGGCCATGACTGGGTCGCCGCGGCCGGCTTCCTGACCATGGGCGCGCTGATCGGCGGGCTGATGGGGTTCGCCTTCGGCCTTGGCCTCTCGCAATCCTTCCGCCGCGGACTGGTGCCCGAGCCGATGAAGGCACCGCTGGTGCTGGCGGCCGTGCTGGTCTGTTTTGCTGCCGCGGAACAGCTGGCCTCGGAGACCGGGCTGGTCGCCGTTGCCATTTTCGGACTGGTCGTTGCCAACTCACGTCTTGCCTCGATCGAGGAAATGCGACGTTTTAAGGAAGGCATTGCCGCCATTCTGGTCGCCAGCGTATTTGTCGTTCTCGCAGCCGACCTCAGTCCGGATGACCTCGCCGCACTGGGCCCCCAACACTTCGCCTTCATCGCCATCTTCATGCTGATTGTGCGACCGCTTTCGGTTGCCCTTGCCACCTTCAAATCCGGACTCGACCTCAAGGAGACGACGTTCATCGGCGTGGTCGGGCCGCGCGGTGTGGTGGCCGCGGCGGCCGCCGGACACCTGGCCGCCTCCCTGACCGCCGTGGGCCGGGTAGACGCCGCCATCCTGGCCCCGCTGGTCTTCATGACGATCTTTATCAGCGTGTTTGGATGCGGGTTTGCGGTGGCGCCGCTGGCCAAGGTCCTCGGCCTGTCACAGGACGGACCGGAACGCCTGCTCATCGTTGGAGCCAACCCGTGGAGCCTGGGTCTTGCCGACGCCCTCAAAGCCCACGACATTCCGGTTACCATTGCGGATATCGGCTGGAGACGCCTGCGCCAAGCCCGTCTGAACGGCCATGATGTCTATTACGGCGAAGTCCTGTCAGAAACCGCCGACTGGCGACTGGAACCGGCGCGTTTCGCCGCCCTCCTCGCCGCAACCCATAATGACGCCTACAACGCCCTGGTCTGTGTGGAATACGCACCGGAACTGGGCCGCAGCCGCGTGTTCCAGCTCTCGGGCTTTGACGGCAAGACCGAGGGGAATGTGACGGACGAGGACCCGCGCGCAATCGTCTATACGGCGCGGGGACGCACGCTGATCCGCAAGGGTCGCGGCTATGAAGGCCTCGCGCGAGACTGGTGGCAGGGCTGGACGTTCAGAGCCACGCGACTGACGGAAAGCTACACGTTGGAGGACTGTCTGGCCGAGCCTGACAGCGCCGGTGACATCGTTCTGGCGCAATTGCCAAATGGCAAGCTCCACCTGTTGGGCAGCGGCAAGCCGCTACCCGACACACCGGGTACGCTATTGATCAGGTTTGCGCCACCAGAGGCGAACGCCTAGTAGCGCGGACCATCATCACTGGCCATGCCGCCCGGTTCCGCGGGACCGCAATAGGGCCAGCTGCCCTGGTTGGGATCGCCGTGCGGACAAACCGCATCCTCGCCCTCGTAAATCGCGATGCAGCCAGACAGGCTCACCGCTGCAAATGCCGCGGCAAGAACCAGAAAAGAACGCTTGATGGTCATCTTGATGCCCCTGTTTAGAAACATGGTGACGGGGCTTCTTGAGAAGCGCAAGCGCTAAGGGTTCGATTCATTCCGAATTAACCCTGTTCACGGCATGTAATTACAGGTCTCAAGCGGGAAATCCCATGGCACGCAAGCCGGTTCAATCGCGACGCCCCAGCAGCGAACGCCGCCGCTCGCCTGCCCAGCGCCGCGCTGCCGCTCGCCGCCGCAAGGCGCGCCAATCCCCAAGCCTGATCGGACGGCTGTTCAAATACGGCGCGGCCGCGGCTCTCATCGTCGCCGTCGCGCTGGGCATCTGGCTGGTCGCGATCGCACGTGATCTGCCGGACACGTCCGGGCTGACCGAGGTCGAACGCACCCCCTCCATCGCCTTCTACGACCAGAATGGTCGACTGATTGCGCGCCGGGGTTCTGCTCATGGCCGCGTGGCCGAAATCGATGACTTGCCGCCCTATCTGGTGGATGCCGTTCTGGCCGTCGAGGACCGACGGTTTTACGATCACTTCGGTGTCGATATTCGCGGCACTGCGCGTGCATTGTGGGCCAATCTGCGCGCGGGTCGCGTGGTCCAGGGCGGCTCTACCCTGACACAGCAGCTGGCCAAGAACCTCTTCCTCACACCGGAACGAACGATGCGCCGCAAGGTGCAGGAAATGATGCTCGCCTTCTGGCTGGAAAGCCGGTTCAGCAAGGACGAGATCCTGGAGCTCTACCTCAACCGCGTCTATTTCGGTGGCGGCGCCTGGGGGGTTGAGGCGGCGTCGATGCGCTATTTCGGCAAATCCGTCAGCGAGCTCAACCTGGGTGAATCCGCTCTCCTGGCGGGCCTGCTCAAGGCGCCCTCCCGCTACAGCCCGGTCAGCGATGCCGAGCGCGCAGCCGCGCGTGCCACGGTCGTGCTGGACCTGATGGAACAGACCGGCCGCATCAGCTCTGACGAACGCTATGAAGCCGCAGCGACCCCGATCCGGGTATCACGCGGTGCGTCGAGTCCCGGCGCCCAGTATTTCGTCGACTGGCTGGCGCCACGCGTGCGCGAGATTGTGGGTCCCGATTTCGAGCTGGACCTGCGCATCACAACCACGTTGGACGTCGACGCCCAGCGCGCAGCCGAATACGCCGTCGCAAGCACGCTTGGCGATGAGGACGCCGCGCGCGGCGCCAGCGAGGCCGCATTGATCTCGCTGGCCCATGATGGCGCTGTACGGGCCATGGTCGGTGGCCGCGATTACACACGCTCCCAGTATAACCGTGTCCTGCTCGCCCAGCGCCAGCCCGGATCTGCGTTCAAGGCATTTGTCTATGCCAGCGCCTTCGAGGCCGGACTGCGGCCGGATGATATCCGTACGGATGCCCCGGTTCGCGTTGGAGACTGGCAACCCGCCAATTACAATGACGAGTACCGTGGCGAGATGACATTGCGCGAGGCCTTCGCGCGCTCGTCCAATTCCATCGCCGTCCAGGTCGCCGAGGAAACCGGACGCGGCCATATCGCGCGGCTGGCCGAACGCCTGGGTATCGAAACCCATCTGCGCATCGACCGCTCGCTCGCACTGGGCGCCTATGAGGTCAATCCGCTGGAAATGGCGGTCGCCTATGCCCCCTTCGCCAATGGCGGTCGCAGAGCCGAGGCCCATGGCATCCTGATGATCGAAACTTCGGACGGAGAGATCCTCCATGAGGCCAGCCCGGTTGCCGGCGACCGCGTGCTCGATCAGCGCACCTATGCCAATATGCGGGACCTGTTCTCAGCAGTCACCGGATGGGGAACGGGGCGACGTGCACGCGTTGACGGTCTGGATATCGGCGGCAAGACGGGAACGACAAACTCTTTCCGCGATGCCTGGTTCGCCGGTTTCAGCGAAGACCTGGTGACCGTGGTGTGGACCGGCAATGATGACAACACACCGACAGATCGCGCGACGGGCGGCAGCACGCCCGCAACGGTGTTCCATCGATACATGCTCGATGCGCCCCGGAGCGGTCTTGCCTCCGAGCCGACCAGCACGGCACTTGAGGCGCTGATGGCAGCCTTGCAGAACGCCGAAGCCGCGGTCGACGCCAGCACCACCCCCGCCGATCCCGAGGAAGAGGAAGAACGCGATCTGATCGGCGCTTTCCTGTCGGGCTTGGGCGGGAATAACTGAGTAACGTTCCCCCCGTTCGTGGGATGGCCCTCGCCCCTCTACGTCACGTAGTATGCCCCTACTGAATTCGTGACTTCTGAGGGAGATGACAGTGCGAACCCTTTTAGCATCCAGCGTTTCGGCTCTTGTTCTGGCCGTATCCGTTTCTGCCGTCGGCGAAGCGCAGACCCGTGTCAGCCGAGCTGATGCGAACGCCGCAATCGCGGCCATGGGGCTCGACCAGTCCCGGGCCGACGAGATCTCGTTTGACAGCGGCCGCTTCACCCGTAGCGACTATGTCTTCACCAATGTGGTCTTCCATATCGATGAAGATGACAGCGAGCCGACCAAGGCTGGCGAAGATGATTTCAACGTTGATTTCGACGGCGGAGAACTGCTTGTCGAAGAAATGCGTTTCAGCGCACCGCGTCTGGCCAGCGACGGCCGGGTGATGTTCGACGCCTTTTCCATGAGCGGTCTGTCTGCACAGGGTGATGACGGCGAGGGGCTTTCACTCGATTCCCTTGAGATCGCTGGCCCTGATGCAGATTTCGCAGCCATGATCGCCGAGGCTTTTGCCAATCCCGGTGAGAGCGAAGACGAAGACTTCGAACTGGGTGAAGACCCGTTCGACCGCATCGCCATGAGCGGTTTCCAGGTGGTCGACAGCGAAGATGGCCCGACCACGGTCAGCCTGGGCTCTATGATCCTCGAGCATGACGATGCCGAGGCCCTGGCCCGGTTCGAAATGACCGATTTCCTGATCGAGACGGATGAGGGCGATGACGGCCCGGTCCGTATCGCTCTGGGTGAAGTCCGGATTGAGGGCCTGAGCACCGAGACCACTGACGAGTGGTTTGCGGCGATCGAGAACGACAACATGTCCAGCTTCATGCAGTCCTACATGAATGCCGCGACGGTCAATCCGGCCTCTTTGTTCTCGGAATTCGTCCTGAGCGATTTCGACTTCCAGGCGGCCGGCATCGATCTCAGCCTGGCGTCCGTAACCGCCGAGAACGAAATGCGCCGTGGCGAGGTCCATTCCAGCGTGGTCATGGACCGCCTGCACTTCTCCGCTGACTCTGATCACGAGAATGGCGCCCAAATCGCTGCGGGCCTGATGATGCTGGGTTATAGCGAACTGAACCTGCACGCTGTCGGCAATACGATCTACGAGCCGGAGCGGGGCCGTGCCTACACCTCGGGCGACAATTATTACGTCGTCGAGGACGCCTTCCGCATCGATTTCAGCCAGGACGTTGAAGGCTATAACGAATACAGCGCCCTGATGGCCGAGCTGGTCGCTGACGCGGCCGAGAATGGCGAGGATGCCAGCGAAGAGGCTGCCATGGCAGCGATGGCTGCGCTGCAGGTGAACGAGTTCTCCGTTCGCATCACTGACCAGTCCATCCTGGATCGCGCCTTTGGTGCCATGGCCACTCAACAGGGCATCGCACCGGAACAGGCCCGGGCCCAGGCCTCAGCCCTGGTTCTGCTGGGCGCCGCCAGCGCTGGCCCGATGGTGCCAGCTCCGCTGATGAGCGAACTGACCTCGGCCGTTTCCAGCTTCCTCAACAACGGGGGTTCTGTGACTGTGGGCATGCGTCCGACCAGCCCGACATCCGTCGGCGACATGATGATGATTGTCGAACAGGACGAACCGGATATCGACCGACTGGGCATCAGCGTGTCTGCTGAACCCGCGCAATAATCCGACCAGACGCAGAAAGGCCCGCCAAACGGCGGGCCTTTTTTGTTGGGGCAAAGTCCGGGATCAGCGGCGCTTGAGCGCGGCGCCACCCTTCTCGTCCCAGAAATCACGCATGCGCGGCGCAATCTGTTCGCGGAAACGGCGACCATTGAAGACGCCATAATGGCCGACCTCCGGCTGGACCCAGTCCAGCTGCAGCTCGTCCGGCAGGTTGGAACACAGGTCATGTGCCGCCTGGGTCTGGCCAATCCCCGAGATATCGTCGCGCTCACCTTCGACGGTGAGCAGGGCAATGTCTTCGATCGCGCTGACATCAACACGGCGACCATGATGCTCCTGGATACCGCGTGCCAGCTTGTGCTCCTGGAAAACGTCACTGATGGTCTGCAGGTAGAATTCCTCCGACAGGTCCATCACGGCCAGGTATTCGTCATAGAACACCCGGTGCTTCTCGGCGCTGTCGCCATCACCCTCGACCAGGTGATTGAAGAAGTTCCAGTGGGCATCCACATGGCGATCCAGATTCATGTTCATGAAGCCGGCCAGCTGCAGGAAGCCCGGATAGACACGGCGCAGGGCACCGGGATTGGGCGCAGGGACCGTGTGGATCAGGTTCTGGGCGAACCAGTCGAACGGCTTTTCCTCGGCCAGGATATTCGGCGCGGTCGGTGATTTGCGCGTATCAATCGGTGAGCCCATGAATGTCATGGAAGCAGGACGGCTCGGATCCTTGTCCTCGGCCATCAGGGCGATGGCAGACAGGGTCGGCGGGCCTGGCTGACAGACGGCAACAACGTGCACTTCCGGCCCCAGGAAAGCGATCATCTTGCGGATGTAAGCCACAAAATCATCGAGGTCGAAACGCCCCTCGCTGACCGGCACCATGCGGGCATCCTGCCAGTCGGTGATGTAGACCTCGCAATCAGGCAGGAAGGTCTCGACCGTACCGCGCAGCAGGGTTGCGTAGTGGCCGGACATGGGCGCGACGAACAGGACCTTGCGATCCTCACGCTTGCCACGGGCCTCGACCAGGGCCTGGGGGTCACGGCGGAAGTGCAGCAGATCGCACCAGGAATCCGACCAGACAACCTCTTCCTCGATCGCCACGGTGTGCCCATTGATGAGCGTGGCGTCGATCATCCATTCCGGCTTTCCATAGCGCCGCGTCACGGATTCAAACAATTCGGCAGCCGCGGCCATGGTGCGCCCGGCAACCGTGTCACCCATCGGGTTCCAGGGTGCGCGCATCATCCGGCGTGTCGCATTCGCGGCAGCCCGCCAGGGCGTCATCGCCAGGCGGTTCATTTCATACACACTGTAAAGCATTGAGCCTCCCGCAGCGCATCCGCATCTTGATGTGCGTGATTATGCGCCCTGTTCCTCAAGGAAGTCTTGCAGGCGACGCGCCGCGACTTGCGGGTCAAAACCGTCGCTGAAGATATCCACAAAACGTCCTTCTGAATTCATCAAAAACACGATGGACGAATGGTCCATCAAATAATCATCGCCTTCGCCTGCCCGCAGATAGGCCACTCGATAGGCCTGGGCCGCTTCAGCGACCTGTTCCTGGGTTCCGGTCAGCCCGACAAGTCCGTCCGGAAAGGCGTTGGAGCTGACATATTGGGCCAGCGCCTCGGGTGTATCCCGTTCCGGATCCACCGTGATCAGAATGGGCTGGAATTGTGCCCGTTCCGCTTCGGACAGCTGATCCAGCGCAATGGCCAGCAATTGCAGAGAATACGGGCAGATATCAGGGCAATAGGTATAGCCGAAATAGATCAGCATGGCCTTGCCGCGATAGGTCTGCTCGGTCACCGTCGCACCGGTGTGGTCCACCAGGGTGAAGGGGCCGCCGATCGCCGCTTCTCCGCTGACGCGGACCGCGGCTGGACGTGTGACAACCTCGGCGTTTCCACTGTCGCGAGCAGCCAGGGTCAGGAAGGTCAGCATCATCACCATCGGAGCGGCCAGGAGAACCCAGACCCAGGCCCGGCTGCCCGCCAGCGCAGCAGCAATCCGGCTCAGGCCCTTACGCAAAGCTTCCAACAGAGACTGCATTGATCGTCCTTGAGCTGTTCGTGTTTCGGCGAAGCATGTTATGCCGAAACATGACTGTGATTGCTGCAAGTGCGAAAGTAGGCGCGGCGACCTGATATGTCCATCAAGTATGACGGAAATGTGCAGGATCGATTATGAGTGATGCGGATTGGGATCCTTATGGTGGAGATGCCCACCTGACACCGGTCTTTGGTCGACTTCGACTGCGTACACTGGTGATGCTGCGCTGGCTGGCGGTGATCGGGCAAACCCTGACCGTTCTGCTGGTCCACTTTGTCCTGGGCTTTGAGCTGCCTCTGGGCTTTTGCCTTGGTGTCATTCTCACAAGCGCCTGGATCAATACCTGGTTGACCCTGGCCGTGCAGCCGCAGCAATTTGCGCAGGACTGGCAAGCCTTTGCCCAGCTGGCCTATGACGTCCTGCAGCTCTGTGTCCTGTTGATGCTGACCGGGGGATTGCAGAACCCCTTCGTCGTCATGCTGGCAGCGCCTGTGACCATTGCCGTCGCTGCCCTGCCGCCGCGCTGGTCGCTGCCGGTCGCCGCAATCGCCATGGCCGGCACCGGCGCGATGTGGCTATGGAGCTTGCCGCTTCCCTGGCTGGGTGGCGAGGAACTCCACCTTCCGGGCATGTATATCATTGGCTTGTGGGCTGCGATCTTCGTCGCCGTCGCCTTTACCGCCGTTTATTCCTGGCGCGTCAGCCAGGAGGGGCGTTCCATGGCCACCGCCCTGGCGGCCACCCAGAGCGTCCTGTCGCGCGAACAGCGCCTTTCAGCTCTGGGCGCACTGGCCGCCGCTGCGGCTCACGAGCTGGGCACACCGCTGGCGACCATTCAGCTCACCGCGAAGGAAATGATGCGCGAGCTGAAGGACGATGAAATCCTGCGCGAAGATGCCGAGCTCCTGGTGACCCAAGCGCGCAGGTGTCGCGACATTTTGAAGCGTCTGACGGCCGAGAAAACAGCCTCTGACGAACGCCATGACCGGGTCGAATTCCTGGCTGCTCTGGAAGAGGCGGCTGCACCTCTGCGCGGCATGGGTCCGATGGTGGATGTCCATCTCGAGGGCCCCGAAAACTCCACGGAACCGGTCCTGCGCCGCATCCCGGAATTGCTATATGGCATTGGCAATTTCATCGAGAATGCGGTGGACTTCGCAGCCACACGTGTGACCGTCGAAGGGCATTGGAGCGATACGGACCTGACCGTGTCCATTCTCGATGACGGCCCGGGTTTCACCCTGGAGATCTTGTCGAAGATCGGAGAGCCCTATGTCACGACTCGGTCGGGAACACCGGGGCAGGGTGGACTGGGATTGGGTGTTTTCATCGCCAAGACGATGATCGAAAAGACCGGCGGCACCGTCCGCTTCGAAAATTCCAGCGCGGCTGGCGGGGCTTTGGTCACGATTGTCTGGCCGCGCGAGAAGGTGGAGGCGGGACCAATCCTCCGCTAGTAAGAGACCGAACAAACTCAAAGAGGTTTGACTGTGAGCGACATCGAATACGAATTGCCCGAGGACAAGAGCCTTCTGATCCTGGACGATGATGCCCCGTTCCGCACGCGTCTTGGCCGCGCCATGACCAGTCGTGGCTTCATCGTGTCCGCTGTCGGGTCCGTGGACGAGGCCAAGGAAGTTGCTCGCGCCAACCCGCCGGCCTTCGCCGTTTGCGACCTGCGCCTGCAGGATGGCGACGGGTTGGAAGTGGTCAAATCCCTGCACGCCTCGCGTCCGGATTGTCGCGTGGTCATGCTCACCGGATACGGCAATATCGCAACGGCTGTCGCCGCCGTGAAAGCCGGTGCTGTTGATTATCTGTCCAAGCCGGCCGATGCGGATGACATCATCAAGGCGCTTCTCGCACATCCCGATGACAAGCCGGAACCGCCGGAAAACCCGATGTCCGCAGACCGCGTGCGCTGGGAGCATATCCAGCGCGTGTTCGAGCTGTGTGATCACAATGTCTCTGAAACCGCACGCCGCCTGAACATGCATCGTCGAACACTGCAGCGCATCCTGGCCAAGCGAGCACCACGGTAAGCCGCTAGTGGATCAGTAAGTCCGGCCGCCTTCGCTGGCGGACATGCCGGCGTGGGCATAGGCGTAGATCGGGCCGCCATTGGCGCCCTGCACGATGGCCACCGTGCCATAGTGGCGGAAGCTTTCGCCCACCAGCTCGGCTTCACCACCGGACCAACTGCCCAGATAGCTGATCGACTTGACCATGTTGTAGTGGAGCATTTCGGTTCCGGCATTCTCGCCGCCACCGATCTCGACCGTGGCCCAGCCCGGCTTGTAGGCGACCAGCCAGACATCCAGCGCTTCTTCCGGAGCCTCGCCGTCGAGATGCACGATATAGGACCCGAACGGACCATCCTCGATAGACAGGTCCGGGCTCTCCGGCATTGCGTTGAGACGGTCAGTAACCGCGGTGGAGACCTGGTCGCGATCCCAGCCCGGCGCGTCGATCACGCCATCCACCACGAAGTGCGGCGTATACAGGCGCGGTACGTTCAGGCGCGGCAGGTAAGCGCGCTGGCGATGCACGTATTCGGGGCGGGCAAAGGTGTCTGTCCAGCCATACATGTCCCAATAGGACACCGCATAGGCGAGAACAAAGACATTGTGGCGCTGGTCCAGCTCACCCAGATAGCGATTGGCTTCCGGGCACAGACCGCAGCCCTGGCTGGTGAACAGCTCGACCAGGACTGGCCGGTTGTCGCAATCTTCCCCGGCCTTGGCCGGCGCTGAAACGACGGCAAGGGCGAGCATTGCAAGTATGAACGATAACAAACGCATGCGCTCTAGATAAGCACGACCGCCCGTGTCGGCCAATCACTTGGCCGTGACACGGGCGGGAGCTTTCTTTCCGCGAGGTTAGCCGCGCGCCAGATTGCGCAGAACATAGTGGAGAATGCCGCCATTGCGGAAATACTCCAGCTCGTTCTCGGTATCGATGCGGGCCTTGACCGGAGCGGTCTTGGTCGAACCATCAGAAAAGGTGACCTCGACCGTCATGGAGGCACGCGGTTCGAGCTCGGAGACGCCCTTGATGGTGACGGTCTCGTCGCCCTTCATGCCGAGGCCTTCCCAGGAATGGCCCTCTTCAAACTGCAGCGGCAGGACACCCATACCGATCAGGTTGGAGCGGTGGATACGCTCGAAGCTCTCGGCGATGACCGCCTTGACGCCCAGCAGGCGCGAACCCTTGGCCGCCCAGTCACGCGAAGACCCCGTGCCGTACTCCTTGCCGCCGAAGACAACCAGCGGCGTACCGGCCGCCTGGTATTCCATGCAGGCGTCGTAGATATCGACCTGCTTGCCGTCCTTGAGGGTGTAGCCGCCCTCGACGCCGTCCAGCATCTTGTTCTTGATGCGGATGTTGGCGAACGTGCCGCGCATCATCACTTCGTGATTGCCGCGACGCGAACCGTAGGAGTTGAACTCCAAGACCGGAACCTGGCGCTCCTGCAGGTAACGACCAGCCGGGCTGTCGGCCTTGATCGAACCGGCCGGCGAGATGTGGTCGGTGGTGATCGAGTCGCCGAACAGACCCATGATCTTGGCATTGACGACATCGCCCGGAGCTTCCGGATCCATGGTCATGCCTTCGAAATACGGCGGGTTCTGAACATAGGTGGAGGTGTGATCCCAGGCATAGGTCAGACCACCGGCAACATCGATGGCGCCCCAGGCGTCATCGCCCTTGAAGACGTCCGCATAACGCTCGGCGAACATTTCCGGCGTGATCGCGGTGCGAACAGCTTCGGCTACTTCCGCGGAGGTCGGCCAGATGTCACGCAGATACACGTCATTGCCATCCTGGTCCTCGCCCAGCGGCTCGGTGGTCAGGTTCTTGGTCATCGTGCCGGCGATCGCATAGGCCACGACCAGCGGCGGGGATGCCAGATAGTTGGCGCGAACGTCCGGGCTGATGCGGCCTTCGAAGTTGCGGTTGCCGGACAGTACGGACGTGGCAACGAGATCGTTTTCGTTGATCGCCTTGGAGATGGCCGGAGGCAGCGGACCGGAGTTACCGATACATGTGGTGCAGCCATAACCGACGAGGTTGAAGCCCAGCGCATCCAGATCATCCTGCAGGCCGGCCTTTTCCAGATAGTCGGTGACAACCTGGGAGCCCGGCGCCAGCGAGGTCTTGACCCACGGCTTGGTGGACAGGCCCTTGGCCAGGGCGTTGCGGGCCAGCAGGCCGGCACCCAGCAGCACGGACGGGTTGGACGTATTGGTACAGGAGGTGATGGCCGCAATGGCAACATCACCATTGGTGAAGGCGAAGTCCTCACCCTCGACCGGAGCGGACTTGCCGAGCTCGTCAGCCTTGCCGTACTCGGTATCCATCGTCTTGGTGAAGCCTTCCGCGGCACCCGTCAGGGCGATCCAGTCCTGCGGGCGCTTCGGACCGGATACGGCCGGGACGATGGTGGACATGTCCAGGTGCAGCGTATCGGTGAATTCCGGATCGGCTTCATAGTCCGGGCGGAACATGCCCTGGGCCTTGGAATAGGCCTCGACCAGGGCGACACGCTTGTCGTCACGGCCGGTCGCCTTGAGGAAGGCGAGGGTTTCATTGTCGGTCGGGAAGAAGCCACAGGTCGCGCCGTATTCCGGAGCCATGTTGGCGATGGTCGCCTCGTCTTCCAGGGACAGGTTGTCCAGGCCAGCGCCGTAGAATTCGACGAATTTGCCAACCACGCCGCGCGCGCGGAGCATTTCAACGATCTTGAGCACGAGGTCGGTCGCGGTCGCGCCTTCCGGCATCTTGCCGGTCAGTTCGAAACCGATGACTTCCGGAATCAGCATGGAGACCGGCTGGCCCAGCATCGCGGCCTCGGCCTCGATTCCACCAACACCCCAGCCCAGAACGGCCATGCCGTTGATCATGGTGGTGTGGCTGTCGGTGCCCACACAGGTGTCCGGATAGGCGATGGTCTCGCCGTTTTCTTCCTTGGTCCAGACGGTCTGGGCCAGGTTTTCCAGGTTCACCTGGTGAATGATGCCCGTGCCCGGCGGAACAACACGGAAGTTGTCGAACGCCTTGGCGCCCCATTTGAGGAATTTGTAACGCTCGCCATTGCGCTGGTACTCGCGCTCGACGTTTTTCGCGAAACTGTCCGCGCCACCGAAATTGTCGACCATGACGGAGTGGTCAATGACCAGGTCAACCGGGACCTGCGGGTTGATGCGCTGCGGGTCGGCGCCCAGCTTGGTCGCGGCGTCACGCATGGCGGCCAGATCGACCACGGCCGGTACACCGGTGAAGTCCTGCATGACCACGCGCGCCGGACGATAAGCAATCTCGTGGGTGGATTTCTTGGTCGTCAGCCATTCGGCCATGGCTTCGATATCGGCCTTGGTGACGGTCTTGCCGTCCTCGAAGCGAAGCAGGTTCTCAAGCAGGACCTTGAGCGAAGCGGGCAGGCGCGAGACGCCGGTCAGGCCATTCGCTTCAGCCACTTTCAGGTCGTAATAGGTATAGGTTTCACCGGCCGCGGTGAGGGTGCGTTTACAGGAAAAACTGTCCAAAGAAGCCATTTCTGTTCCTCATATCCAAATCAAGCCAGACCACGGACGTGGTTGGCGACTATCTGATTGGGCGGCGCCATCGCTGCATGCGCAGCGGCCTTGAAAGACGGGCGCATCCGCCGGGAAGACGGATCCGGTCGTGACCGATTGCGCGCGTTTTAGCCGCACTGTGCTTTCGCTGCAATGCACACACTGCGCGTTGACCTTGGCCATCAAGTTGGGCGACATGCGATCAATGCCCAATGAAACCGTCTCGATGCCGGATCTGTCTGATCTTGAAGCCCATTCTCTGAGCGTATCCCAGCTGACGCTCAAACGGGGCGAGTTCGTGCTGCGCGAGGATATTTCATTCACCCTCAATCCGGGCGACGCGCTCTTCCTGACCGGACGCAATGGATCTGGCAAGACGACGCTCCTGCGCACGCTGGCCGGTTTCCTGCCGCAGGCCGGTGGAGAAATCGCACTGGGCGAGGGCGGCGACCCGGCCGAGCTGATTGCCTGGCTGGGTCATACCGACGGGCTCAAACCCAACGAGACCCTTCGCAAATCCCTGCGCTTCTGGGCAGGCCTGGCCGGACAACCGGGCTCGGTCATCATGCCGGTGCTCAAAGCGCTGGATATCGGCCACCTGATCGATCGACCCCCGGCCCGTCTCTCGCGCGGTCAGCAAAGACGGGGGGCCATGGCCCGCCTCGCGGTTATGAACCGGCCGTTCTGGCTGATGGACGAGCCTGCCGGCCCGCTTGATCGCGCCGGGCGCGAACGCCTCGGCGAACTTGTCGCCTGGCATCGCGGTCGGGGCGGAATTGTTCTTGCCGCCACCCACCAGGATCTCGACTGGCCCGGCGCCCAGAGGCTGGAGCTGGGGGGCGGATTATGACGGGCTTCTGGCGCATTCTCGGCCGCGAAGCCGGACTGGCCTGGGCCGGTGGCGGTGGTGCTGCAGGCCCGACTGCCTTTTTCCTCGCCTGTATCACGCTGGGCCCGCTGGCCATTGGCGCCGAGAACGAGACCCTCATCTCCGTCGGTCCGGGCATCATGGGTATTTCCGCCCTGCTGGCCGTGCTGCAGTTTGGCGAACGCAGCTTCGCCGATGATTTCTTCGATGGCACGCTCGAACTTTATGCCCTGTCCAATATCAGCCTGCCCGTCCTCGCCTTTGCAAAGGTCATGGGACAGGCACTCGCCACGCTGTGGGCGCTGCCGCTGATTGGGGCACTGGGCGGCATGATGTACGGGCTGAATGCAGGCGAGGTCCTCGTGGTCTTCTGTGGCCTGTCGGCCGCCATCCCGGCCCTGGCCCTGGTCGCCGGCTTTGCCAGCGCCCTGTCGGCCGGCGTGCGACGCGGGGGCTTGCTGATCTCGCTGATCGCCATTCCGATGATGATCCCGGTCCTTGTCTTCGCGGCCGGCGCGGGCCGCGCCGCGCTGGACGGTGATTATGACCGCGCCTGGGCGACGGTTCTGCTGACCCTCGCCGTCTCGCTGGGCACCATGGCCCTGATGCCGTTCGGGATCGCCGCGGCCATGCGCTCTCGCCTGGGCTAGCCCCGAACCGTTCCCGAGCACATTTTTCTCCGCCACCCTTGAACCGGAGGCGCGCCACCCCACATTGCCTATCACTTGATAGGTAGATTTAATCATGCAGCTACATTCCAACTTCAATGAGCGCGTGGTCCTGCGGCCGGAAGATCGCGAATGGGTGGCCTCACCGGCCTCCGGAGTCGAGCGCCAGATGCTCGACCGGATCGGCGATGAAGTCGCCCGGGCCACCACCATTGTCCGCTTTGCTCCGAATTCGAGTTTCGAGCCGCACGGCCATGAGCTGGGCGAGGAATATCTCGTCCTGGACGGTGTGTTCTCGGATGAGAGCGGGGAATATTCCGCGGGCCATTACGTGCGCAATCCGCCGGGCTCCTCGCACACCCCCTTCACCCGGGAAGGCGCGACGATCTTTGTGAAACTGCGCCAGTTCGACCCCATGGACCTGGCCCCCAAGTCGATCGACACCCGCAAGGCTGACTTCTCACCGGGCCTAGTCGATGGCCTGTCCGTCCTGCCCCTGCAAAATGCCGGCACGGAAGGGGTCGCCCTGGTGAAATGGGAGCCGGGGACGCGTTTCAATCGCCATCGTCACTGGGGTGGCGAGGAAATCCTGGTGCTGGACGGCACCTTCCAGGACGAGCTCGGCGACTATCCCAAGGGTACCTGGCTGCGCAATCCGCACCTGTCCGAACACACACCCTTCAGCGAAGACGGCTGTCTCATCTATGTGAAGACCGGGCATCTTCCCGCCTGATGCCAGCTTCCCGCCTGTCGCGGGGCGCGCTAGGCTGGCCGACATTGATCACGGGAGCCTCCGATGAGTGTTGTCGCCAGCCTCGCCCTGTTAGCAAGCGCCGTTCATCCCACTGATAGTCCTGATTTTTCATGGCTGGAGGGACATTGGGTCCGCGAAGCCAATGGCCGGATCAGCGAGGAGGTCTGGGGCGATATGCGCGGCGGGCTGATGCTGGCCACCAATCGCTCCCTGCGCGATGGCCGGGCCAGCGGGTTCGAATTCATCCGCATCCAGTCCTTCGACCAGACCCATTATTGCGCCCAGCCCGGCGGCCGCGAGGCTGTCTGTTTCGAACTTGCCGAGCAGGGCGAGCAGAGCGCCACCTTCACAAACGCCGAGCACGACTTCCCCCAGCGCATCAGCTATGCCCGCGAAGGAAACACGCTGACAGCGACCATCTCGGATATCGAGGGCCATGACCCTATCAGCTGGAGCTGGACGCTGAGCGAATGAGCGGATGCGACACCCCGTCAGTTGCCGTACGCCCGGGAGCGCAGTAAGTCGTCCTGATGCTGTCCTATTTTTCCAATCCCCAGCGATTTGACGCCCTGGCGAAATGGGCCATCCCGGTGTGCGGGGTCGGCGCTGCGCTGCTTTTCGTCATCGGGATCTATTACGCATTCTTCGCCTCCCCGCCGGACTATCAGCAAGGCGAGACGATCCGCATCATGTATGTGCACGTGCCTGCGGCCTACATGGCCTCGGCGCTTTATGCCGGCATGGCGGGCGCGAGTTTCATCTTCTTTGTCTGGCGCCATTCGCTGGCCGACGCCGCGGCCGAGGTCATGGCTCCGATCGGCGCCGTCTTTACCCTTCTGGCCCTGATCACCGGAGCCGTCTGGGGACAGCCCATGTGGGGCACCTGGTGGGACTGGGATGCCCGCATGACCTCGGTGCTGGTGATGTTCCTGGTCTATCTGGGCTATATCGCGCTGCGGTCTGCCATCGAGGACCGGGCCCTGGCCGCGCGCATGTCTGCCATCCTGGCCATGGCCGGCGTGATTAACCTGGTCATCGTGAAATTCTCGGTCGAATGGTGGTCCAGCCTCCACCAGCCGGCATCGATCATCCGCGCCGATGGACCCAGTATTGATGGCAGCCAGCTGGTGCCGCTCTTCCTGATGATGGGCGCCTATTCACTGCTGGCGGCCTGGCTGGTCTTCTACCGCCTGCGCTCGCGCACGCGCCTGCAGCGCATCCGGGCGATTGTCAGCCGCCGCGAGCGGGAGGAGGACGCATGAGTGAGTTTCTCGGCATGGGCGGGTATGCGCCTTACGTCTGGAGCGCCTGGGGAGCGTCTGCCCTTGCCATTGTCGCGTTAATCGTCTTCGCTCTTCTGGAACGTGCAGGGGCCGATGCCCGCCTGCGCGAGCTGGAAGGGGATGAAGGGCCATGCGAGTAATCCAGATCCTGGCGGCGATCGTGCTGGTCGCCCTTGCCGGTGCAGTGGGATGGCACCAATACAAGTTGGCCAATCCGACTACCGAACCGCTCATGGTGTTTACGGCTGAACCGCTCGACGGAGAGCCCGGCTTCGACATGGCCAGCCTGCGCGGCGCATCCCTGCTCAACCTGTTCGCCACGGCCTGTATTGAATGTCGCAATGAAATGCCGCTCCTGCAGGCCCTGCAGGCCGAAGGTGTGACGATCTATGGCGTCGCCATCGACAGCACGCCGGAAGAAACCCTCGCCTTCCTCGACGAGACCGGCAATCCCTATGCGGGTTTGATGCGGGCAGGCCGAAGCGCGTTTTCCGCCGCCTATGGCGAGGTCGCACTGCCCTATACGCTGGTGCTGTCCAATGAGGGTGAGGTGCTCACCCGAGTCGAGGGGCCGGTCACGGTGAACATCCTGCGCAACCAGATCTATCCGCTGCTGGACCGCCAGGCCCAGCTGGCGAGGTAACCCCGTGCTGGACACCCGCTTTATCGCTTGGCAGCGAACGGGCTTTGTCCTGCTCGGACTCTTCCTAGGGGCCGGGCTGGCAGCTGTGCTTTCAGGATCTGAGCTTCTTTTGCAGGCCACGACGGTGATCTGGATTGTTGGAGCCCTGTTTGTTCTCGTCCGCTTCACTATCATGCGCGGCCGTCTGAACTAGCCCTCGGCCGCCTCCTGTTTGCGGGCCTTCTTCTCGGCCTTCCTGGCCTTCTTCGCCTTGAGCTTCGCCTTTTCCTTGGCCTTGGCTTTTTCCTTGGCCTTCTTCTTGGCCTTCTTCTTCTTTTCTTTTTCCTTCTTGCGAAGCTTTTCGGCCTCTTCCTCACCCTTTTCGAGCGTCAGCGCGATGCGTCGCAGGGTTTCCAGGAAACTCGCCCGCTTGTTCTTGGGCAGGGCCGAGAGGATCGCCGCATCGGCCTCCATCGCCCCCAGCGTCGCCACTTCCAGCAGTGTGCGGCCCTGGGTCGACAGGTGGATGGCATTCGCCCGCGCATCACCCGCGAGCTTTTCTCGCTCCAGCATGCCGTTACGCACCATGCGGGCAACCAGCTCCGCCAGTGTTGACCGGTCAATGCCGGTCGCCTTGACCAGCTCTGTCTGGGTCAGGCCCTCGCGCTGGGCCGTGGCGTGCAGAACCGCGAACTGACGCTGGGTCAGCTTGGCGCCGGCCATGACCTTGGTGAAGCGCTCCGCGGCGAATTGTTGCGCGCGGTGAAGCAGATGGCCCGGCGATTCCGCCAGGTTGAAGTCCTTTGGATCAGGCTGTGAACTCGGCATGTCCCACTCCACTTCGTCCCATCGGGCTTATAGATCGGGAATATAACGCAAAAATGACAATCATCCGAACACGGATTGTTGCCCTAGGCGTCTTTTTTCTCGTCCGCGTCCGCTTCGGCATCCTCGGCGGCCATGGCCTGATACTTCATCAGCAAGGGCATCTGGGCGAGCATGAAGCCCATTCCCAGGAACAGGATGGCCAGCTTGGAATTGGCCCAGAAGGACTCGGTGATGCTGAAGTCCGCAAACCAGCGTGCGCTCTCCGACACCGTGCCGTCGCCAATGTGGCGCCAAAGGAATTCGTTGAGCAGGGCCAGGAACTGGAACCAGATCGCCCAGCGGACCGAAAACACGGTCCAGGCCTCGTCCGGCAGGGTGAAGAGATGCTGGAAGAAGATCTTCCAGACATTCATCCGCAAGGCCATCGACACCAGGATCAGCCAGGACAGGAAGAGATTGATAATGGTCGGCTTCACATAGATGAAGATCGGGTCCTGCAGCCAGATCCCCATGGCGCCAAAGCCCAGCACGATCACCGTGGTCATCACCAGCATGGGCGGAACGCGTTTCTCGATCCGCACGGAGGCCAGCATCGCGATGGTCGCAGCCAGCATGTAGGCGCCGGTGCCGATATAGATCGCCTCATCCGCGAACCACATGCGTGACAGATTATAGACGACAATCCAGACGCCGATCGGGCCGGCATCAATCAGCAGGCGGGCATTGGACGGCGAGGAAGCGGTTTTTTCGGTCACGGGCAAAACTCCGGCTGGGCGTATCTAAGCGATATGGCTGCACGCCCCACAAGATCAAGCAGAAAGAGCGGCGGGGCCTGTCGGCCCCGCCAGCGGCCCTAGCGGCCGTCCATGATATTGGGCACCTCGGTAAAGGGCTGGATGCCGAATTCGGGGTAGATTTCCGTCGGGAAATAGACCCGGCCATCCGCCATGACCATGGAGATGGTCTTGATGGCCTTGAAGTCCTCCGTCGGGTCACCCGGGATCAGGAAGAAATCGGCGATCTTGCCCGGCTCGATGGAACCGAGATCATCCCCTGCGCCGAGATAGTCGGCCATCTGCCAGCTGCCCCAGCCGAGGATCTCGGCCGGCGTCATGCCGATATTCTGGTACAGCTCGAGCTCGCGATGCAGGGTGAATGACCCGCCAAGGTCGGTGCCCGGAACGATGAAGATGCCGCGCTCGTGCATCATGCGCAGGACCTCGGTCAGCTGGTCGTAGGCGCCGCGATAATTGGCATCATCCTCGTCATTGGCGATGTCGGCCCAGGCGGTGCGGGCACCGCGCTGATTGGAAACCGGCATGTTGTCGACATAATCGACCACGCCCGGCGACAGCGTGCCATTGCGCGACAGCAGCAGGGCCTCGTGGATGGCATAGGTGGGATCGATCGCCACACCGCGCTCGACCATCGCGTCCAGCGTCGCCTGAACACGGTCGCTGGAGAGATCAAGCCCCGGCAGACGGCGCAGAGCGGTCAGGCGCAACAGCGTCCGCGTATCCTCACCCTCCTCGAGCACCCAGCCCAGCGCGATCTGGTTGATATGGGTCATCTCGTCATAACCCGCCGCGATCATGGCATCGGCATTGGTGAAGGCCGGGACATGACCGGCAACCCGCATGTTGTTGGCATGCGCCTCGGCGATGACAGCCGGGATCCACTCCGGGTTCATGGAGTTGTAGATCTTGACCTGGTGGAAGCCGCGCTCGGCATAGGCCTGGACGGCGGCAACCGCCTCCTCCTCGCTGGACACCAGAATACCGTTATTGGAATTGAACGGGCTGCGGCCCTCGATGAAGCCGGACCGGAACAGGCGCGGACCCGCGACACGACCGGACTGGATATTCGCCTCCAGCCCGTCGAGAACATCATTGTTATTGCCCATATCGCGGACACTGGTGACACCGGCCGCGATATTCAGGAAAGCACTCGTCTCGCCCATATGCCCGTGCATGTCGAACAAGCCGGGCACCAGGGTTCCACCCGCACCGTCGATGACAACTTCGCCATCACCGCGCGCATCAGCGGCCTCAATGCGGTCGATGCGATTATCAACCACCACAACAGAGACCGGCTCGCCCAGGGTTTCGTCACGGCTGTCAAACACCCGTACATTGGCGATGCGGACCGGGGCGTCGTAATCGTGCACCACACGCTGCTGGATTTCTTCGAACCGGCGCGCGCCATACTCGGCAGCGACACCACGGAGGCGCTCGTCCTCACTCTCATACCCAGCTTCCAGAATGGCAAAACCCGGCGTCATGATGCCGAAGAACGCGTCTCCGTGCATCAGGAAATAGGTCGGGTTGAGACCCGTTCCCGAGAGCGCATAACTGGTGACCGTGCGATCACCATGCTCACCGGTAACCTCGAGATCCTCGATCTCGGACAGGCTGAGCTCGCCACCCGGCAGCGCCGCCATGCGACCGTCTTCCTGTTCGATCAGGGCGCGGGCCGCGATCGCCAGCCAGTAGGGGCTGGCATTCTCGGGAACATAAAAGGCGTCACCGGCAGGAACGGCCTGGTCAGAACCGGTATTGTCCGTCCAACGCGCTTCGCCATCGACGAATTCAAAACTCTCGTCAATCGGGTTGCCGAAGGTGGACGCGCCTTCAACGGTCCAGCTCTGCGGCAGGCCGTTCTCGTCGAGGCGCACGCTTTCGACCATGGTCGGGCCGCGGCCATTATTGCGGTACTCGTAATCGATGGCATAACCATCGTCTGCTGCCGCGATCTCCAGTGCGCCGATGGGCGTTCCACCGACCAGGACAGTAAAGGTCGACGCCTCCTGCATGGACGCCAGGCCAGCCTCAGCCGGAGCGGATGTTTCGCTCGCCGGCTGGCAGGCGGCCAGAGCAGCCAGCGCGATGCCGGCCCCAAGCCATTTGATCGATTGCATGATCTCGTTCCCCTCATGATCATTCCTGGATCAGAGGCTTAACAGCATTCCCGCAGAGTGTCGAAACACGCCCTAGCGAAGCGCGGGTGTCTGGTAGAGCCGGATTTTGGTCCCGCCATGGTCGACGACCGGGCCGGGCTTGCCCAGCGGCAGGCCCGTGGCCTTGGCCAGCTGGGCGGACGAGGTCACAATCCCGACCCGCCAGCCGGAAAACCGGCTTCTCAAGGCGTGTCCGATTGAGCTGTAGACCGCATTAAGCTTCTTTCGATCACCAATCCGGCCGCCATAGGGCGGATTGATGATGATCAGGCCAGGATCGCAGTCTGGCGGTTGCAGATCACGCACCGAAACATGCGAAAACGCGCACAGCTGCGCGACGCCAGATCGCTCGGCATTTTCACCGCTCATGCGTATGGCGCCGGGATCGCGGTCCGATCCGAAGAAGCGCAGATCGCTGGAATGCGTGTCAGCCTCTTCCCGCATCTTCGCCCAGCGTTTCGCATCAAAGGTCTTGAGATACTGGAAAGCGAAGTCACGCGATCGGCCGGGATTCAGGCCCAGCGCAATCTCGGCGGCCTCGATGACAAAGGTGCCAGAGCCACACATCGGGTCCAGCACAGCCTCCTGGCCCGCATAGCCACAATCACGCAGGAATAGCGACGCCAGCGTCTCGCGCATGGGCGCGCGATTGACCGCTGCCTTGTGGCCACGCCGGTGCAACAGCTCGCCGGACGTATCCAGGCTGATCGTGCACTGATCGTGTTCGATACGGACCATGACGCGGATATCCGCCTCGGTCTCTACGCTCGCGCCCGCCTCTTCACGGATCGCCGTCTCGACACGCTGGGTGGCGGCTTTCTCGTGATAGATCTTGGACTTGCGGCAGGTTGCATCAACCCGGACAGTCCGCCTGCGATCGATCAGCTCGGCCCAGGGCACCCGTCGGGCGCGCTTGTCCAGCTGGGCCAAGTGCACGGCATGGAAGACACCGACCCGCACGAGGACCCGCGTGGCTCCCCGCAGCTCCAGGTTGGCGCGCCAGACCTCGGGCCAGTCGCCCCGCAGATTGACCCCGCCCGTCTCGAGCTTGCCAACGGCAAAGCCCTTCTCGCGCGCCTCGTCCGCCAGCAGGTTTTCCAGCCCGGGCGCCACAATCAGGAAAATGTCGAGTTGATCAGTCATCGCGGATGCTTATCGCATGGCCGCGCAGGCGTCGATACGGGCGTGCCGTCAGTCCTTCACCCGCCAGGGCGGGTCCACCCGGTTCTTGCCGGCATGATAGATCTTGATCTTGTGACCATCCGGATCGCGCAAAACCGCCTCGCGCCAGAGCCAGCCCGTATCCTCCGGCTGGGCCTCGAATTCGAATCCGCGCCCCTGCAGCCGCGCCACTTCCTTGTCGACCTTGTCGCTCTCCAGATAGATCACCGCGCCGGGCACGACGTCGTCCTCGCTCAGATGCAGGGAAAAGGTCGTATCACCATCCGGAGCAAGGAAGCGCGTGTAGTGCGGGGAATCGACCAGAAGCCGAAATCCCAGCCGCATGTAGAAGGATTTTGAGCGCGGGATATCGCTCACCGGGATGGTGATCTGATTAAGGCGCATCGGCTTCAGCGGCGCGGGGGTTTGCAATCTGGTCAAGTGGACGAATCATGCGGTCGACCGCGAGATCAGACAACAAAAATGCCCAACCCTGGCTCGCATTTATTATTCGTGCCGCCTCGGCTTCGGCGTCATCAGTGATCGCCTCGGTGCGGATGCGGGCCCAGCGGGTCTCGCCCTGGGCGATGATGTCCAGCGTCACTCGCAACCCGTCAAATGTCTCGGCCGTGTGGAAAGCCACCACGGAACCGGTCAGGCGCTCTTCGCGGCGCACATCGCGGAAACGCAATCGGCCGAGCGCTGTCGCCGGCCCGTTGCCAGCGCCTGCCGTGATCGGTTGCCAGCCCGTTGGTTCACGCAGCGAAAAATTGCGCGAGCTCTGGGCCGCGCGCACCAGGCGGTATTGCGGTCCGGCTTCCGGCCGGATCTCGGCAGCGGCGATTTCATTGCGCCCAAGCGACAGGAAATCCAGTGCTAACCACTCATCCGCCGGCTGGGCGAGCAAGCCGGTATCAACGTCGGCGTCGAAACGCGCAGCATAGGTGCGCGCCTCTCCGGGGAAACGCAGATACAGCGTATCGCCCCGCGTCGCGCCGAGCAGGATGTCCTCGAGGACCTGGCCATCAGCATCGCGCAGGATCACGCGATTGGCGCCGTTTTCCTGACCTTCCTCGGCCAGCGAGAGGCGGTCATGCTTTCCCGGATCCGCGGTCCGTGCGCCCTCATACTCCAGGCTCATCAACAGGTTATCCAGAGCCGCAAGTCGTTCCGGACGCACGGCAAACCCGTCGCGGCTGGGCATCGTCCAGCCGCTGGGCGAACGCGTGATGACAAATCGCTCCTGCGCGTTGACGATCTCGATTTCCCGCGCGGCCTGAACATTGGCGCTCCAATCGGTCAGCACGGGACCAGATACGTCCGGCGTCCACGCCTGGCGTACATCCATGACCGAGAGCGTGACGGCGCCAGCCAGCATCACCACGGCACTAGCTGCGGTGAGAACGAGGTGTTTCAGCCGCTGCTGATCAAGACGCTGGCTCATACGCGCCCCCGACGTCGACGGAAAATGGCACCGGCAATGCCCGCAAAGATAACCAGGGCGGGCGGCACACCGATGGTCCAGAATTGCAGGCTGGCATCCAGCGCATCGATATCCTGACGGAATTCACGTTCGATCTCGCGCAGGCGTTCACGCGTTTCGGAAATCTGCCGCCTCAGGGCCTGGGCTTCCGCCTGGCCGGCCCGCGCCGCATCGCTGGCCAGCGCGGAAGCAGAACCCGATCGCGTCAGGCTTTGCAGCCGGGCCTGTGCCTCTTCGATCTCGGTTTCCAGCTGCGACTGCAGAGCGAAATACTCAGTCTCCGCCTCGGTCCGCAGACGATCCACCCGCGTCATCGAGCGATTGGCAGGCGTACGCGAACGCAGGCTGATGAGCGCGCGATCCCCGACGGCGCTGTCGATCAGGTTCAGGGCGAGATTGAGGTTGTCGGCGACGATATAGTCGCCGAGGGCCGGGTCAGATCGCACATAATAGTTATTGTCCAACCAGTCCGCGTCGGCGACGAGAATGATCTCGCCCACCGCATCGGAGACATCACGGTGATCGGCTGGATTGAACACCAGGTCAGACGCTGGAGGCCCTTCCGGGAAAGCCGAGGAAATGGCGCCCTCCAGGCGGGCCGCGATGGTGATCGGCAGGGGCGCGGCTTCGTAATCACGCAGCAACTGGTCAGGTGACGGCGAACCGGCCGCGATATCCGCGTCCAGCAATGCCCCTTGCGGCGAGGTCTCGATCAGCGGCGTTACGGCGAACCCGCTCTCGACGTCAAAAAACAGGGCGCCGGGAGATCCGAAATTCACGCCCAGATCCAGATTGGAGGTCGCCAGTTCCTCGCGGTCCATCAGGCTGCCAGGAACGGCATACCAGAGCGGATAGGGCAGGGTCCGCGAGCGGCCATCCGCCTCGCGCACCTGCACGTCCAGCCCCAGCGTCCGGTCCATGGAGACAGTCTCGCGATCCCATTGGACTCCCCAATGCGTCATCAGCGGACCCAGATCCGACCCCCGGTCAGCGTCCAGCGGTGGCAAGCCATCCGGGCCGGGGCGCAAGGCCATATGCGCCATCGGGTCCAGCATCACCAAGAGGCGACCGCGGGTCACGGCAAACTGGTCGACCAGATAAAGCTCGACCTCGGACAGGTCCCACGGGTGCAGCACCAACAGGGCGGAGGCGTCCGGGATCGCGTCAAACCCGCGCTCGACCCAGGCCAGCTCGTAACGACTGGCCAGCTCGCTGACAAAGCGGTTGGGCGCGCCGTTGTCAGGAGAAATCGGCAGGCTGGTCAGGATCGCCAGGCGCGGCGCAGAAACCCGCTCGATATCGGCGATCGTGCGCGACAGCTCATATTCCAGCCGAGCCTCGTTCGCCGGGTCGAACAAGGCGATGGTCGCGGCTTCATCGATGGAATTGCGCGCCACGAGACCAAAGAAAATCTGTTCCCCGGTTTCCGTTGGCAGGGCCGTCAATCCGGCAGCGATCGCGGCATCCTCGTCTGCGGAAAACGGAGCCGGGTCTATCTCGACCAGGCGGATCCGCCCACCGCTGCGCTGCTCATAGGCGCGCAGGAATTCGCGCACGCGGCTGGCATAGCTGCGAATGGCCGGGCTGTCGGCGGCGATGGAGCGAGAATAATAGAAGCGCCACTCCACCGGCTCGACCAACCGGTCAATGATGTCCCGGCTGCCCTGTGAAAGGCCGTACAGCCCGCTCTGGGTCAGGTCCACACGCGCACCGCGCAGGGCGTGGCCCGCGAAGTGATTACCAGCCACGAAAAGGACAATGATCGACAGGATCATCAGTGGCAGATAGAGCGAGCGTTTCATCGTCCACCCCCGCGACGTTCCGCCACCAGCACCCCGGCGCAGGACAGCGAGGCTGCGATCAATCCGATGAAATAGACCAGGTCAGGCAAGCCAATCACGCCGAAACGGAAGCCGTTGTAATGCTCCAGCGCCGAAAGACCGGCGATGAACTCGGTCAGCCAGGCCGGGGCACCTTCTCCCAGGCCGGACAGGACCAGCGGCAAACCCGCCATGGTCAGCAGGAAGGCCGCGCCACAGCCCAGGACAAAGGCCACGACCTGGTTTGATGTCGTCGCGGACAAGGCTTGCCCAACGGCCAGATAGCCACCCGCCAGGAAGAGAGCACCGATATAACCTGTCGCAATTGCGGCGTTATCCGGGGAGCCGAGATAATTCACGGCTATCCATAGCGGCCAGGTCAGCACCAGCGCCGCCGCCGCGACGCTCCACGCGGCAAGGAATTTGCCCAGCGTCGAGGCCCACAAGGGGATGGGCAATGCCATGAGGAATTCCAAGGTGCCGCGGTCACGTTCCTCGGCCCAGCTGCGCATGGCCAGGGCCGGCATCAGGATCACCAGAAGCCACGGCATCCAGTCGAACATCGGCGCCAGATCGGCGCGATTGGTATCGAAGAAACGCCCCACGTGGAAGGTGAAAGCGGGCGCCGAAACGGCAAACACCGCGAGGAAGACATAGGCCAGCGGCGTCTGGAAATAGCTTGTCAGTTCACGGCGATAGACCGCCAGGAGTGTAGGGATCAAACGACGCTCTCCCGGATGTCCGGGCGATCGAGCGTCAGATCTCGAAACGCGCTTTCCACCGTGTGGTCCCGGCCCCGCTCTGCCAGGCTATGGGGCGAACCGTCGAACAGGATCTTGCCCCGCGCCACGACCATGGCCCGCGAGCACACGGCGGGCACTTCCTCGAGAATGTGCGTCGAGATGATGATCGCCTTCTCCGGCGCCATGTCCCGGATGAGCGTGCGCACACCATCTTTCTGATTGGGATCCAGACCGTCAGTAGGCTCGTCCAGGATCAGCACGGCCGGGTCATGGGCAATGGCGGCGGCGAGAGCCGCTCGGCGCTTGAAGCCCTTGGACAGGGTCCCGATCGGCTGATCAGAGGCCTCGCCCAGGCGTACACGGTCCAGCGCAAGGTCAGTCGCCCGTGCGACTGCAGCCGTGTCAAACCCGCGGGCGCGAAGTCCAAATTTGACGAAACCTCTAGGGGTCATCGCAGGATAAGCCGGCGCGCCCTCTGGCAAGAAGCCGAGGCGCGACTGGGCTTCAATCCGCTGGGCCACACAGTCATAATTGGCGATCCGGGCGGAGCCGGAATCAGGCTCCAGACAGCCTGCCAGCATACGCATTGTCGTGGTTTTTCCGGCACCATTGGGACCAAGAAAGCCCAACACCTCGCCACGCTCGAGCGTAAACGAGATATCATCCACCGCACGATGGGTGCCAAAATTCTTGATCAGCCGCCGGGCTTCAAGCATGGACAATGTTCACCTTCCTGGACCCTAGCCGTAGCGCGCGAAATCCGGCTTGGCCAGTCCGAAGTCAGGTTTAGGTTTCCGAGGCTTAGTGAAGTGGTGTCGACCGGAGGCTAGCTCCATGATCCGGGGGGCTGGGGGGGCTGTCTAAAACCAGGATCTGAAGCCGTCTGCGACCGGCCGACGCGCAAAAACTGGCGATCCCTTGTGGCGGCATGGTGCCGGGAATAAGGCGACTTTTGGGCAGAGCCTAAAATGTTTGTAAGCTAGAATGTGCTACTCAACTGTCAGGAGAATTTGTGTGTTTGAAAGCTCGCGCCCCGGGAAATCCGCACCTCAGAGTATCATGTGGCATCGTCGCGAACTCGACGAGATCCTGAAAGTCTATGGTCGCTTTGTCGCCCAGGGCGAATGGAAGGACTACGCCATTGACGGGCTGAAGGATTGCGCGGTCTTCTCGATCTTCCGGCGGGCCAGCGAGATGCCCATGTACACGATTGTTAAAACCCCGGCGGAGGCGCAGAAGCAGGGCCAGTACAAGGTCGTGTCCATGACCGGCCAGATCCTCAAACGGGGCCAGGACCTCAAACAGGTCCTCAAGGTGTTCGACAAGAAACGCTTTTCGATCGTCGAGTAGCGTTCCCGAAACCGGTAAAGAAAAACCCCCGACCGTTTGGCCGGGGGTTTTCTGTTCGGAGAAAGCCGAGCCTATTCGCGGCTACCCAGCAACATCATCAGGAATTGGAACATGTTGATGAAGTTGATGTAGAGCGACAGCGCGCCAAATGATGTGGCGACAGATTTGGCGGCTTCGTCACCACCAAGCTCGTGATAGGTCACTTTCAGACGCTGGGTGTCATAGGCGGTCAGGCCCGCGAAAATGCCAACGCCCAGGACGGAGATAGCGAGCATCATCACGCTGGACTGCAGGAACATGTTCACGACCATCGCAATGATGAGGCCGATTACACCCATAATCAGGAACGAGCCAAAGCCCGACAAGTCACGCTTGGTGGTGTAGCCCCAGAGGCTCAGACCAGCAAAAGACGCCGCTGTGATCATGAAGACCTGGGCGACACTCTGACCAGTATAGTTCAGACCCCAAACGCCCAGACCCGCACCAATGGTCACAACCACGAACCAATACAGCAGGTTTGCGCCTGATTTGGACGGGTTTTTCATCATGAACATGGAGCCGAAGATGGCGACAAGCGGCAGAAAGCCGATGATCGTGCCTAGGGGGGTGCGCGTATAAACAGTAACCACGTCGCCGTCCGCGCCACGGTATTCATCCGCATTGTAGAGCAGCTCCATCACGGCGGGAACGCTTGTCGTAACAAATGCCAGAGCGGCGGAAACAACCAGGCCCAGACCCATCTTGTTGTACACGCCGAGCATAAAGCTGCGGAGGCCGGCATCGACCGACATGTCCATCGACGGTGCACTGCCGTAAGTGCGGGAAAAATCGTTCATTGTTTACGTCTCACATTAGCTGAAGGCGCTCACAGCGCTTTGCGTAGAATATTGTCGGTTTGAACGCAAATGGCAAGGAGGGACGGACGGGTTTCGCGTCCCCCTATTGGCCTTGCAGGCTTGAAAAACATTGCCATGAATGTGGGTATCGCCTAGTGCAGCGTCCATGTCGCTTCGCCTGTTTGCTGCCCTGCCCATACCACCCGACACCGCCCGGGAGCTGAAACGCTTGCAAAAGGGCGTGCCCGGCGCGCGTTGGCGGCCGCTCGAGAATTTCCACATCACCCTGCGGTTTTTCGGAGATGTTGAAGACCGCCAGCTCGAAGACCTGGATGGCGAATTATCCTCCATCATCCTGCCCCAGTTCACATTCGAGCTGGGTATCGCCAACTGGTTCGGCAAGGCCGAGCCCCATACCTTGTGGATGGGTGTAACCGCCCCGGAACCATTGAGCGCTCTTAACCTGGCCTGCGAGAAGGCCGCGCGTCGTACGGGTCTGAAAGCGGACCCACGTCACTTCAAACCCCACGTCACCCTGGCCTATCTGCATCACACGCCCGAGGAGAAGCTGCGCCGCTTTGTCGAGCGTACGCTGGACTATCGCTCCGGCGCGCTGATGGCCCAGTATTTCTCTCTGTACAAAAGCCACCCCAGGCACGGCGAAGCCAATATCTACGAACCCATTGCGGATTACCCGCTGGGCTAGAGGGATTTCGATCCGCGAGGCATCGATCCTTTCACCGCGATGATCGCCTCATCTCGCCGCGAGCCGACGGACCAGCTCTGTTACGCAGGCCTCAATTTCGTCGGCAGCCCGATCAAAGGCAGCATCATCCTGGTAATAGGGGTCCTCAATGTCGACGGGCCCCCCTTCACACCAGTCGGATAACAAGCTGATCCGGGCTGAAGCATTGTCTGGCGCATGGCGGTGGAGAAAATCCAGATGACTGCTGTCGAGCGCAACAAGGTGATCAAAGGCCCGGAAGTCGTCCGGCGAAAGCTGCCGGCCACGCAGGCCCGAAATCGAATAGCCGCGCCGTCGAGCCACTTTCTGAGCTCGGGCATCAGGCGCTTCGCCAACATGCCAGCCGCCGGTTCCGACCGAGTCGATGAGCCAGTCTTTTCCAGCCCGCTCCACAAGATAACGCGCATATCCGTCCGCGAGCGGCGAACGACATATATTGCCGGTGCAAACAAACAGGATTTCCATTTCAACAAAGAGGCTTAGCTATCGTGATCGTCTTCAGGCTTCGGTTCTCTTTGGACCTGAATTGCCAGGCAAACACGCATTCCGCCTTCGGGCTTCGCCTCAACATCGATATGGCCTTCGAGCAGTTTGGCCACCCGCCAGCATATCGCCAGCCCGACGCCAATCTCGGCCTCACTGACCGGCTTGTCCGGGTCGGCCAGCAATTCAAGCAGCTCGTCATCCATCCCGACGCCGGTGTCTTCCACGACATACTCCAGCCAGAGGCGTTCAGAGCCAGCGGACCGGACACGCGTTTCAATCTTCACATGACCCGTCGGTGTGTACTTGATCGCGTTGGAAACAATGTTTGTAAGGGCCTGTTTGATCAGGAGATGATCGCTGATAACGGGCCGGTCAGCATTGTCCAGACACGCAGTTTCAAAGCTCAATCCCTTCTTGTTCGCAAAGGGTGTGAACAGGGCCTGGACGCTGGTCGCGAGATCGCAGGGGTGGAAGGCGACGCTGCGCAAGTCGGTCTGCCCACTTTGAAGACGAGCCAGATCAAGGACATCACTGACCCGCGTCAGCATGGCCTGGGCCGACTGTTCAAGGGTCGACAACAATTTGGCCTGTTCCTTGGTGAGCTCGGTGTTGGCCAGCAAGTTTCCGAGCCCGATGATGCCGTTGAGGGGCGTTCTGAGTTCATGGCTGATCGAAACCAGAAAATCGGTCTTGGACTTGGCGATTGCCCGTTGCGTCTGCTCTGACGCGAGCAATTGATCCTCGTTTTCGCGATTGCTCCCCAGCTCGTCGGCAAGATCGGCCGCATCGCGTTCCATGTCACTGTACAGCGCACGAAAACGCGCGAGCAGGCGCAGGAACCCGACTACGAGCAAGCCCGTCGCTGCGAGATCCGTAAACAGGCGATAATCGGAATGCATGCGCTCCGAGAATGCGGCAACGGCTTCCGGCGAGGAGAAGGCCGGTCCAATCACCAACCAGATGAAGTCGATCGCGTGGAACACGGTCCAGATCGCCAGACCTGCGCACAGCAGACGGATTTCGAAACCGATGTTTCCGGCGCGTGAATTCTGGGCGTAACGGACCAGCGAGACAATCGCGATGATTGTCACAGCAATATAAAACAAATCTAGGACGCTCGTCACGAGCACAGAGTCCAAGATCATCGCCTACCCTTTAGGGTGCCCCCAATGGCCCGCGCACACTGGCTGAGCAGCGTAAACACAGGCTTAATCAATCCAAGCATCCCAAATCAGGTTTGCGACCAATGCGCTCGATGTAAAGCACTGATAGGTCGAATGAATTTTTCATGACCTGAGAAAGATCGGTCGACTTTCAGCGATTGATCAAATTTGCACTGTATATGTATAGGGAATTCAGTTGTTTACGCCGAGCTTTCGCTTGCGTTTGGCCAAGAGTTGCAGGCGCAGCGCATTCAGGCGGATAAAGCCTTCAGCATCCTTCTGATCATAGACATCATCTTCTTCGAAGGTGACATGCTCGAGCGAATACAAGGAGTTCTCGGAGCTTCTTCCAACCACGTCAGCGCGACCCTTGAACAGTTTCAGGCGGACTTCGCCGCTTACAAATTCCTGGCTCGCATCGATCGCCGCCTGGAGCATTTCACGCTCCGGAGAGAACCAGAAACCCTCGTAGAGCAGCTTGGCATAACGCGGCATCAGCTCGTCCTTGAGATGCGCCGCACCCCGGTCCATCGTGATCTGCTCGATCCCGCGATGTGCAGACATCAGGATGGTCCCGCCCGGCGTCTCGTAGATGCCTCGGGATTTCATCCCGACAAAGCGGTTCTCCACCAGGTCGAGGCGACCGATCCCGTGCACGCGACCGAGTTCGTTGAGGCGGGTCAGGATCGTTGCCGGGGACAGCGCTTCGCCGTTCAGAGACACCGCATCACCGCGCTCGAAACCGACGGTGACATATTCCGCTTCATCGGGTGCGTCTTCCGGACGACCAGTGCGCTGATAGACGATCTCGAAGGCTTCCTCGGACGGATCTTCCAGCATTTTACCTTCCGAAGAGGTGTGCCAGAGATTGGCGTCAACCGAGAACGGTGCCTCGCCGCGCTTGTCAGTCGGGACCTCAATACCGTTCGCCTCGGCGTATTCGATGAGTTTCGTGCGCGAGGTCAGCTCCCATTCCCGCCAGGGCGCAATCACCTTGAGATCTGGGTCGAGTGCATAAACACCCAGCTCGAAGCGGACCTGGTCATTACCCTTGCCGGTCGCGCCATGAGCGACGGCATCCGCACCGGTGGCGTGAGCGATATCAACCAGTCGTTTGGAGATCAGCGGACGCGCAATCGAGGTTCCCAGCAGATAGAGGCCTTCATACACCGCATTCGCACGGACCATCGGGTAGACATAGTCGCGAACAAACTCTTCTCGCAGGTCTTCAATATAGATTTCGGACACGCCGGCGGCCTCGGCCTTCTGGCGCGCGGGCTCCAGCTCTTCACCCTGACCGAGATCGGCGGTGAAGGTCACCACTTCGGCGTCATACTTGTCCTGCAGCCATTTCAGAATGACCGAAGTATCAAGGCCACCGGAATAGGCGAGGACGACTTTCTTGATCGGACGCGAGGCGGACATGGGCGTTTCCTTTACTGATTGCCCATTCGCTAGCGCTCTCGCGCTGCTATCGCAAGCACGCCCAGCAAGATTTTGCAGACAAACCGGCTATTCGTCTTTGTCGGTGGAAGAATGTGTCTCGCGCGACGGGTCCGATTTCCAGACGAAATAGGAATAGACGATGCCGAAAAAGGTCGGCACCAGAGAGCCGATCAGCAGGGTCGCAAAAGCAAACCTGGGCGGCAGCAGGACGGCGGCGGCCAGCATGGCGAGTCCGCCGACGACCATGAGCCGACCGGTAACCCTGTGCGTCTTGTCCCAGGCGAGGTCAGAGGAAAGCGTCCACGGCGTCCGGATGCCGAAAAACCAGTTGGGACGCGCCTTGCCAAGCATATTGCCGATCGCGATCAACAGGATGCTGACCCCGCCGGCGACCAGTTGGGGCATGATATCCGCGCCGGCGTTCTCCAATTGCCCCGTCGCCGCCAGCACCACGGCGACATGGACGGCGCTCAGCAGAACGAGCACGCCGATCCACGTGACCAGATAAGCGGGAGAGGAGCGTCGCAGATTGCTCCCGCGGGGGTCTATCAGGGGCAGCACAGCCATCAGAACGACCACGCCGGTAAAGACGAGCGGCATGACGAACAAGGCCTCAAAGACGGAACCATATCGATTGGGTTGCCCGTCCATCCCCCAGTGCACCGGCAGCTGGGCATCCGGCTCCACATGCAGCCAGCCATAAACCGACATCGCCCAGATCGCGATCAGAAACGGGGCGGACATCAAAAGTCCCTTGCGGATCATTCTGTCTCTCCTTCGCTGGCTTCGGGTTCATCCTTGGTGACCAGTTCCATAAGCCAGCCAATTGCTTCATCCGCGACCGAGACGTTCAAGCGGTATCGAATGGTGGTGCCATGGCGTTCGGCCAGGATCAGACCAGCATCCTTCAAGATGTTGAAATGTCCGGACATTGTTGGTTTCGACACGGGAAACCGCGCCGCGAGCTCACCCGCAGCGCAAGGACCATCTCGCAAATCCCTGAGAACCTGACGCCGGACCGGATGGGCCAGCGCCTTGAATACATCAGCCATGAATCAGTTCTAACAGAAATTTTGGATATTGCCTAATTTGTTTTTTCCCTAAATACTGGTTTCAAGCAGATCACAGGAGAATACCGTGACATCCATCTCTGCCTTGGCCGTGGCGGCCCTGCTGGCAACGAATACAAATCCGCAGTTTGAAGGTCATTGGGGCGGCGAACTCGACCTCGGACCGGCCCAGTTGCGCATCGAGATCATCCTGGAAGAAACGGATGGCAGCTGGAGCGGGGAGCTTGTCTCCGTTGACCAGGGCAATGCACGCGTTCCCGCCACCCGTGTGACCGTGGAAAACGACCGCGTCATTGTCGACCTTTCAGCCGCCGGAGCGCGCTATGAAGCAGAACTTCTGCCTGGTGGCACTCTGGATGGTGAATTTCACCAGGCTGGCCAGGTCTTTGAGCTGGACATGAGCGCACTGGCAGCAGACACGGACCCGGAACCCGCCGCGACATCCGACGACCGCGACCAGGAGTTCAGTGTCAGCAATGGTGATGTCACACTCGCCGGCGCCCTGCGCCTGCCGGAGGGTGATGGCCCGTTCCCCGCGGTTGTCATCATCAGCGGGTCCGGCCCTCAGGATCGTGACATGACGGTTGGTGAGCATCGTGTTTTCGCAACGCTCGCCGCGCATCTGGCGGACGCCGGTTTCGCCATTCTACGCCTTGATGATCGCGGTGTCGGGGGCAGTGACGCGGTGATCCCACACCACCCCCAGGTCATTGCAGACGACATGGGCGCGGCACTCGACGCGTTACGCTCTCACCCGTCCACCCAGGGGCAATGCGTCGGCTATGTCGGTCATTCCGAAGGCGGTTCACTCGCCTTCCTCGCTGCTTCCCGGAGCCAGCCTGACTTCATCCTGAGCCTCGCTGGGATGCATGCCTCGATGGCTGAAACGCTGATCGAGCAGGGCGAGGCCCTCGTGCGGGCCAGTGGAGGCGGCGACGCCGATGTGGCCGCGCAACGTGCCGTCCAGGACGTGGTCATGACTGCCATGCGCGACTCCCCGGTCGGCGAGGCGGGGCCGGCCATTGAAGCCGGGCTTGTCGAGGCCGGATTGCCGCAGCAAATCGCTCAGCAACAGGCCATGATCTGGGGCCAGGCCTACGCCCAGAACGCGCTGGATCTTGATCCGGCTTCCGCGATGCAAGCCTATGAGGGTCCCGTGAGCGCCATTTTCGGAGGCTCCGACCTGCAAGTCCTGGCGGACAATATGAGTGCCCGCGTCAGCGCGGCGCGCACCGACCAGCCGACGCGCCTGCGTACGCTTGCAGGCCACAACCACCTGCTGCAACAGGAGTCCAGCGGACTACCGGCAGGCTATACCAGCGCACAACACGCCATCTCGCCGGTCGCCCTGGAGGCCATCGAGGAGGAATTGGGCGCGTTGATCAACCTGGCTTGCCAATAAGAAACTAGACAAGCGCGGCGGCTCTCCCCACTTAATCCCGTAGAGAATACGGGAGAGAGATATGAGCCGCCGCCTTGCCCTGATCACCGGAGCCTCTTCTGGCATCGGAAAAGCCCTGGCCCGGGAATATGCCGCCAATGGCTGGGATGTGGCCCTGACAGCCCGGCGAGAGGACAAGCTGCGCGCGCTGGCCGAAGAGCTCGAAAAACAGTTCGGCATCGACACATTGATCATAACCGCCGACCTTGCAGAACCCAGCGGGCCGGAAACCATCGTCAACGCGGTCGCCGCGGCAGAGCGAGATATCGATGCGCTCGTTAATAATGCCGGCTTCGGACTTCCCGGCACCTATACCCAGACAACCTGGAAACAGCAGTCCGACTTCATCCAGCTGATGTTCACCAGTTATTGCGAGCTGGTCCATCGCGTCATGCCGGGAATGCAGGAGCGAGGCTTCGGGCGCATCCTCAATGTTGCATCCGTCGCCGGCCTGTCGCCGGGCAGCCGGGGTCACACCCTTTATTCCGCAGTCAAATCCGCGCTGATCAAATTCAGCCAGTCCCTGCACTTTGAAGGCAAGGCGTATGGCATCCACGCCTCCGCGCTCTGCCCGGGCTTTACCTATTCGGAATTCCACGACGTCAACGGAACACGCTCGATGGTTTCAAAAATGCCGTCTTTCTGGTGGCTGACCGCGGAACAAGTCGCTGAAGCCGGATACAACGCGGTTCAACGCAATGATCCGATCTGCGTGCCCGGACTCTGGTACAAGTTCATGACCGGCCTGTTCCAGGTCCTGCCAACCCACATGGCCATGTGGATGATGGATCGGAACCAGGCGAAATTCCGCGCTGCAGAGAAACCCGCCGAAACCGCCGCCCGGGAAAGCTGACCGTGCTGTCGATCGACATCCTCCCGCTCTTTCTCGCCGCTGCGATCGCCTTGGCGCTGACTCCCGGACCGGACATGGCGTTCACGCTGGCTAAGAGCGCGTCTCGCGGAAGCCGGGCAGGTCTTGCAGCCGTCGCCGGAATTATTGCGGGTGGCGCGGTCTGGACGATCGCGGCCGCTGCCGGACTTGCGGCCATTGTCGCCGCTTCAGAACAGGCGTTGACCGTGATCAAGTATGCGGGCGCGGGCTATCTGATCTGGCTGGCCATTCAGACCGTGCGAAAAATCGATGCCCTACCGGTTGCCAAGGCGGGCGATGATGCCGGTCGCGCCTTCAGGCAGGGCCTGCTGACCAATCTGCTCAACCCGAAAATCGGCCTCTTCTTCCTGGCCCTTCTGCCACAATTCACCAATCCGGAGATTGGTCCGGTCTGGCTGCAAATGCTGACCCTGGGTGGCATTTTCTTCGCTCTGGGCACCATCGTTCTGACAGTGGTCGCCATCCTGGCGGGAAAAGCCCAGGAAAAACTGGTGGGCTCAAAAACCTGGCGCCGCACCCTGAACGGCCTGGCCGCAACGGCCTTTGGCGGGCTGGGTTTGCGCTTGCTTCTGGACGGCGATCACGGCTAGAAGCCGGGTCATGCCAAATCATGACTCTCGTTTGATCGTCGCGCTGGACAAGCCGACCATCCAGGATGCCCAGTCTGTCATCGACACGCTGGGAGACGCCGTCAGTTTTTACAAGATTGGCCTGCAATTACTGCCCATAGGTGGCATGCAACTGGCCGCGTCCCTGAAAGCGGCCGGCAAGCAGGTCTTTCTTGACTACAAGCTGCATGACATCCCGGCGACCGTCGAAAAAGCGACCCGCTCGATAACCGGTGCCGGGTGTGATTTTTTGACGGTCCACGCCGAGCCGGCAGTAATGCGTGCAGCCGCAGCCGGTCGGGATGACAGCGAGCTCAAGATCCTCGGGGTCACGGTGATGACCTGTTATGACGACGCGATGCTGGTCGAGATGGGATATGCCTACAAGGCGCGCGACCTGGTCTTCCGACGGGTCGAACAGGCCTTGGAAGCCGGCATTGATGGCGTGGTCGCCAGCGCCCAGGAAGCCGGTGAGATCCGACAGCGATTTGGTGGTGATTTTCTGATCGTCACCCCCGGTATCCGGCCCGCCGGTGCAGATATCGGCGATCAAAAACGCGTGGCTACTCCTGCGAGCGCGCTGGCGGATGGCGCAACACATCTGGTTGTGGGCCGACCCATTCATGGTGCGGATAACCCGGCTCAGGCAGCGCGCGAGATTGTCGCCGAGATGAGTGGCGCGACCGGATAATGACCACCCGCTGGCCGGGTGCGAGCTGATACGGCAACAGACGGCGCTGCTCCACCCCGCCCACCAGTTCACCCTGGAAGAAGCCGGGCGGCAATGTCACCGCTTCCCGAGGCTGGGAGTTACCTCCTTCATCCGGAGACGTGACCACGATCGTGAGGATCAGTGCTGGGAGCAAGTTAACCATAAGCCCAGCCTAGCCTGACCATTTCGAGGGTAAAGACGGCTCTCTCCTCACGCGAGTCGATCAGCGGGTTCGCGCCAGATAATCCGGCGCCGTCAACCAGTCGATGGCCTCTGCTTCGGTGCGGAAGACATCGACCTGCAGGAAATCGACCTTGCTGGTCAGCTGCTCCCAAAGACGCAGCATCGGCTCCAGCGAGCCGCGCCTGATCACATTGGCCGCGCGGATGGAGTGACCCTGGTGATGATTGGCATGCCAGTGCAGCATGTGACTGAAGACTTCCTGTGCAGAGTCATAGTCGAGCTGATCCAGAGCGGCGAAGAAAGACCGGGTATTGACGGGTTCCCGCCAGCGCATGGTGATGAACTCGCGGGCCCTGTCGATGGACAGCTCCGCGCGGGCACACACGCCATCAGAAGTCACTGATGATCCCCTTGCGCTCCCAGTCGCCAAATCGCGTCGGCTCGGGGCCCTTTGGACCAGAGAGCTCTTTTTCCATGGGTTGGGCCGCCTCCGCCTTGCGGCGCTCAGCAGCTTCCTCAAGCGCCCGGCGGGCCGCCGGACTCAGCTCTTTTCCGGGAGCAGCATTTTCAGGGACGGATGTCACACGAATCCCCTCTTGTTGAACGGCCTTATTAAGACCAACTAGTAATGCGAAACCACCCCAGTTCAAGTAAAGCCAGAGACACATGACCGCCAATACACTTCGCACTTTCTTCCTGCTCGCCGGCATGACGGCCCTGTTCATGGGTATCGGATACATGCTGGGGGGTGCTGCCGGTGCCATGATCGCCCTCGTCGTTGCCGCCGGCATGAACCTGTTCGCGTGGTGGAATTCCGCAGACATGGTGCTGCGTATGCATGGTGCCCAGGAAATCCGTCCCGGCGACAGCAATGCGCATTTTCGCCAATACGCAGAGGATGTTCAGCGGCTGGCGCAAAAGGCCAATCTGCCGGCACCGCGGGTGTATGTAATCAATGAGGATCAACCCAACGCCTTCGCAACCGGCCGGGATCCGAGCCATGCTGCCGTGGCTGCAACGACCGGCCTGCTCGCTCGCCTCAATCGCGAAGAAGTCCAGGGGGTGATGGCCCACGAGCTCGCCCATGTGAAAAATCGCGACACGCTGACCATGACCGTGACCGCAACCCTGGCCGGTGCGATCAGCATGCTGGCGAATTTCGCGCTGTTTTTTGGCGGCAATAATCGTGCAGGCCTGATCGGCTCGCTGGCCTTGATGATCTTTGCGCCGATGGCTGCCATGTTGGTGCAGTCCGCCATCAGCCGGGCACGCGAATACGAGGCCGACCGTGTTGGCGCCGAGATCCACGGTAATCCGATGGCGCTTGCCTCGGCCCTCGAGAAGATCGAGCGCAGCGCACGTCGCACCATCAATCCCGCCGCCGAACGGAATCCGGCCACAGCGCACATGTTCATCATCAATCCGCTCAACGGCCAGCGCATGGACAATCTGTTTTCCACGCACCCTGATACAGCCAACCGGATCCACAAGCTCAGGCAAATGAGTGGCGCTGCGGCAAGCCCGGCCTCCGGCCCGTGGGGACAGCGCGGCCCTTGGGGTTAGACCCGCGGCATGGAGCGTGCTAGCTCCGCGTCATGAATGATGGAACCGCTCCCCGCCAGTGTGCCGCCGAGGCCTATATCCGCGTCCTGAGTCAGGGACGTACGCTGGAACATGCCCTGGAAACCCTGCCGGCGCACAAGGCGCTGGAGGCTCGCGACCGGGCTTTTGCCCGCTACATCCTTGCAACCAGTTTCCGGCGCCTCGGGCAGACCCATGCGGTGCTATCCGCCTTCCTCACCAAGCCTCTTGAAGAAACAGCGCCGTATGCCCGCGCGCTGCTAATCACCGGGGCGACACAAATTCTGTGGATGGATATTCCCCCTCATGCCGTTGTGTCATCTGCGGTGAAGCTGGCGGAACAACGTCCGGAAACCCGCAAGCTCAAGGGCATGATCAACGCGGTCTTGCGTAATGTTGATCGCACCGGTCGACAGAAGGCCAAAATGTTGCCGCCGCAGGACAATCTGCCCGAATGGCTGCGCACAAGCTGGCGCAAGAATTTTGGCCCGGCCGCCATGAACCGGATGATCCTGGTCGGATTGGAAACGCCCCCGCTCGACCTGACGGTCAAGGACCCCGCCCGCCGGGAGCACTGGGCCGGAGAGCTGGGTGCCCGGATCCTGCCCACAGGCAGCCTGCGGCTCGACAAGATTGGTGATGTGACGGCCCTGCCTGGCTATGATGAAGGCGCCTGGTGGGCCCAGGATGCCGCCGCGGCGATCCCCGCACGGCTGTTGAAACTGCCCGCCGGGTCCAGCGTGATCGATATGTGTGCCGCTCCGGGCGGCAAGACCCTGCAACTGGCTGCAGCTGGCTATCAGGTCCAGGCCGTTGACAGTTCGGACCCACGACTGAAACGGGTCCGCGCCAATCTCCAGCGCACCGGGCTGGAGGCCGAGATCCACAGCGGTGATGGCCGGAAATGGAAACCACGGGAACAGGTGGACGGCGTCTTGCTGGACGCGCCATGTTCGGCGACCGGCACGTTCCGGCGTCACCCGGAAAGCAATTGGATCAAGGATGCCGGAGATCCCCGAAAATTCGGCAAGATCCAGCGAGAGCTGGCACGCGCCGCCGCCAAGATGATCAAACCGGGCGGTCAGCTGGTGGTCTGCACCTGCTCTCTTCAGGTCGAAGAGGGTGAGTTCCTTTCCGGCGACATCCAGAAAAACATCAAGACGCTACAGCTCGACCCCATCTCGCCCGATGAAATTCCGGGTCTGGAAAATGCCCTGACCAAACGTGGCGAGCTGCGCCTCACACCGGCCTTGTGGAATGATGTCGGCTCGATGGACGGCTTCTTCATTGCACGCTTCAGAAAATCAGGATGATATCTCGCGGTTCACCCTTTGCGGTGACGACTGCTTGCACCCCTGAAACGCCACTGTTATCGGGTCATCATGCCTCAAGACACCATAATTTCCCCCTCCATCCTCTCCGCTGATTTTGCAAAACTCGGCGAGGAGGTTCGCGCCATCGACGATGCGGACGCCGACTGGATCCACATCGACGTGATGGACGGTCATTTTGTGCCCAACCTGACCATTGGTCCGGGTGTTGTGAAAGCCCTGCGACCGCATTCGGACAAACCCTTCGACGTCCACCTGATGATCTCGCCGGTAGATCTTTACCTGCAGGCCTTCGCAGATGCAGGCGCAGACCTGATCACGGCGCATCCGGAAGCTGGCCCGCACTTTCACCGAACGGTCCAGACGATCAAGGGGCTTGGCAAGAAAGCCGGCGCCGCGCTCAATCCGTCGACTCCACTCGACGTGATCGACTATGTGCTCGAGGAACTCGACCTGGTCCTGATCATGAGTGTGAATCCGGGTTTTGGCGGCCAGAGCTTCATTTCCAGCCAACTGACCAAGATCGAAGCCTTGCGCCAGCGGATTGATGCGCGCGGACTGGCCACCCTGATTGAGGTGGATGGCGGCGTAAATCCGCAGACGGCGGAACAATGCCGTTCTGCCGGCGCTCACGCGCTGGTCGCTGGATCTGCCGTCTTCCGCGGTGGCCCCTCACAGTATCAGGACAATATCCAGGCGCTGCGGGGCTAGTTCATGGCTCACTCCATAGGTCCCATGGAGTTTGTTCGCGCAGCCTGGCTTGGCTTGCGCCGTGAAAGCTCGTCGAGCCTTCACGCGATGGGACTTGCATCCCTGATGCAATCTGGCAGCAACGCCCAGGGCACGCTCGACTATGCACTGGACGACCCCTATCAGCCCGACGGCGCCCAGGGCGATGCCATCTGCGATGGCCGTTTCTCGCTCGCCGGTGACCAGCTGATCGCGCGCGATGGGACCGATATCTGGGACATGCTGACCCCCAGCAGGGCATTCGCCGAGCAATTGCACGAGCATGGCTGGCTGCGTGATGTCATCGCCGCTCCCGCACATGACGGAAAGACCGAGGCCCGGCGGCTGGTCGACACCTGGATCGAGCGCCATGGCCGCTGGAACAGTTTTGTCTGGTCAGCCCCTGTCATGTCGTCGCGCATCCTGAACTGGCTGCGCTCGGGCGAAGACCTGCTGGGCGAGACCGGCGAGCCGGATGACGCGATTCTCCGACGACGCAGTTTACTCGTCCGCCAGGCCCGGCACTTGCTCAAAACCCTGCCACTTGCCGAGGATGGGCGTGTTCGGTTGCGGGCAACGATCGCGGTGACCGCAACCGGCCTCTGCCTTCCCCGGCAGGCCAATCTGCAACGTGCCGGCCTCGCCGCACTCGCCAGCGAAGTCGCGCGTCAAATCTTGCCTGATGGTGGCCATGTCTCCCGTGCGCCCCAGGCGACGACGGAAGCCCTGATTGATTTGCAGGGCCTGGTGGATATCGCGGAAATGGCGAATATCCCGGTGCCCACAGAAATTTCTCGGGCGATCAATCGCCTGCGACCGATGGTGCGGTTCTTCCAGATGGCCGATGGTGGTCTTGCCGGGTTTCACGGGGGCGGTGAATTCGACAAGGCTGCGGTTGAAGGCACGCTGACCCGCGCGGATGAACCTATAAAGCCTTTCGGCTTTGCGCCCCATTCCGGCTATCATCGCACCGAGGCCGGCGGCGCCACAGTGCTGTTCGACGTCGGAGATGCCCCACGCGGCGCGTTGAGCACGGAAGCCCATGCCAGTGCGCTGGCGATCGAGTTCTGCACCCCCGGGGGCCGCCTTGTCGTGAATTGCGGCTGGCACGATGCCCAGACCTCTGACTGGCGAGAAGCCGTGCGTGCGACAGCCGCCCACTCGACGCTGGTTCTGGGTGAGGTTTCGTCCTCGAAAATACTGTCCGGTGGATGGAAACGAGACTTGTTGGGCGCGCGCCTTGTCGCTCCGGCCGGCCAAGTCTCTGCCCGCCGTAATGAAGGTGAGATGGGCATCTGGCTGGAGGGAAGCCAGGAAGGGTATCGCGAGCGTTATGGTCTTTCACATCGGCGGCGCATTTTTCTGGCGGCAGATGGCGGCGACCTGCGGGGCGAGGACGCGCTCTTCCGGCCCGTCACGGACGGCCCACCCGAAGACATTGAGGTACGCTGGCCTTTCGCGATCCGGTTCCACTTGCACCCGAGTGTCAAAGCCTCTTTGTCTCGCGATAATATGAGCGCACTGCTTGTTCAGCCCAATGGCGATGGATGGCGCTTTCGCACCGATGGCGGACCCATCGCCCTGGAACGTTCTGTCTATCTTGCAGCAGGCGCCCCTCCCCAAAGAGCCACTCAGATAGTAATACATGGAGATGCCGAACCATTCGGAGCGGGAGACCGCCCTCCGAACCGTGTCCGGTGGGCTTTCCAGCGCCTCGGCCGAATTGGCGGCGCTGTAGGGGGAATTGAGTGAGTATGCCGCGTCCACATAAGTCGCGTCCCGACAGGAGACCGTTCTGGAGTCCGGTGCTCGCCGTCTCAGCTTACGACCTGTTGGCAGCGGCGGTTTCGATGTGGCTGGCGGTGACGATCCGCTATTATTACCATGATACGCCGGCGGAAGCTGGTGTGGCATTGCGGTCCGTTGCGGTATTCACCCTTGCCTGTGCGATCGTGTTTCCCCTGCAATCCCTGCACAAGGGCGTCTGGCGCTACACCGCCCTGAATGATGCGGCCCGGATTGTTCGTGCGGTGGGGCTCGCAAACCTTATCTTCTTGCCGGTGCTCTTCCTGCTCAACCGCCTGGACGGGTTCCCGCGCACCAGCATTCTCATCGAGATTCCGATCCTCATCGGCCTTCTGATTGGCGCGCGCATGATCGTAGCGGCCTGGCGGACCGGCGGGCTGCAGGCCACCTTTCGCTTCGAGGACCGAAAGAAACCGGCGGCGATTTTCATCGGCGCGGAAGCCGATCTGGACAATGCGCTGCGGGACCTTGCGCGCCGCAATGGTTCTGCGCCCTTCCGGGCAAAGGGACTGGTGGTGCTGGACGCACCGCTCGACGGCCGCGCCATTCGCGGTATCCAGGTGATCGGCGAACTCGATGCGCTTCCCGCCGCCATCAATCGCCTGGCTGCGGTCGAGCCTCTGCCGCCTCGCCTCGTTCTCGCCGGTGAGAGAATCCACATCGAGACAGTCAACGCGCTGATCCGGATTGCCGCGGCGACGGGTGCCAAACTCTCACGCGCCCGGCCCGGGAAAGGTCCCGGCGCATTCTCTCCGGTTGAAACCGCGGACCTTCTCAACCGCCCGCCTCGCACTCCGGATCTCGAGCCAGCGCGTGAGATGATCGAGGGCAAACGTGTTCTCGTGACCGGTGCAGGGGGGACGATCGGCTCAGAACTCGTACGCCTGGCGGCCCAGCTTTCACCGGAAAAACTGATCCTGCTCGATGCCTCGGAAGCCAATCTCTATGAAATTGACATGGAGATGCGTCGCCGCCAGTCCGAGGTGAGCTGGCGCGCCGTTCTGGCCGATGTTCGCGATCCCAAACGCATCGACACGGTGTTTTCCGAGGAAAAACCGCATGTTGTGCTGCATGCCGCGGCGCTGAAACACGTCCCGATGAGCGAACTCAATCCCGGCGAGACGGTCCGCACCAATGTGCTGGGCACCTCCGTCGCGATAGAAACGGCCAAAACGCATGGCGTCGAAGTCTTCGCGCTGATCTCGACCGACAAGGCGGTCGAACCCGGCAATATCATGGGGACCACCAAGCGCGCGGCCGAGCTGCTGGCGCAGGCAGAGGCAGAAAGCGATAACGGCCTGCGTATTTGTGTCGTTCGTTTTGGCAATGTGCTGGGCTCCAGCGGATCTGTTGTGCCGTTGTTTGAGCACCAGATCGAAACCGGCCAGTCCGTCACCGTGACCGACCCGGAAGCGACCCGTTATTTCATGACGGTCAGCGAGGCCTCTGGCTTGGTCCTCTCCGCGGCCTCCCTGACGGCAGCGAACAAGGATCTCAACGGCGCCCTCTATGTTTTCGAAATGGGTGAACCCGTCTCCATTCTTCGGCTCGCCCGTCAATTGTTGCGACTGCGCGGGCTTGATCCGGACACGCCAGGCGCCATCAATGTGATCGGCCTGCGCCCTGGCGAAAAACGCCATGAAAGCCTGATCTACAGCTTCGAAGAGGCCCGTTCGACATCGATCGAGAGCATTCGCTCCATCAATGGCGCGCGCATGCCGAGAGATAAGACAACGCAATTGCTGGAGGCTTTGCTGGACAGCGCCCGCCGGAATGATCTCGAACATATGCAGGCCGCATTGACCGAAATCGCCCAGCTGCAACCCGTCCAGGAGCCATCCAAAGAAAGCGCGCTTTCCCAGTAGGACAAGGCGTGCTAACCCGCAGCCAAATTCTGACAGACCCAAGGAGCCGGTTTCATGACCGCTATGGACCTCGTACCCGTTCGTCGAGCTCTGATTTCTGTTTCCGACAAGGACGGGCTGATCGAGCGCGGCAAGCGCCTGGCGGATGCCGGCGTGGAAATCCTGTCCACCGGGGGCACGCTGCGCGCGCTCAACGAAGCAGGTATCAACGCCAAGGATGTCTCCGAAGTCACCGAATTCCCGGAGATGATGGATGGACGCCTGAAAACCCTGCACCCGCGTGTGCATGGCGGCCTGCTGGGGCGACGTGACAACCATGATGACCGCAATTCGATGGGCGAGCACGGCATCCCGCAAATCGACCTTCTGTACGTCAACCTCTATCCGTTCGAGGCGACTGTCGCGCGCGGTGCCAGCTCGGACGATTGTGTCGAGAATATCGATATTGGTGGCCCTGCCATGATCCGCGCCGCGGCGAAGAACCACGCCTGGGTCTCTGTCTGCGTGGACGGCAAGGATGTCGACCAGGTTCTGGAGCAGATGGAGAGCAATGAAGGCTCTGTCACACTGGATCTGCGGACACGTCTGGCCGCCAAGGCCTATGCACGCACCGCAGCCTATGACGCGGCCATTTCCGGATGGTTCGCTGACCAGCTGGGCGAGGGCGCTCCCGATTTCCGCGCCTTTGGAGGCGAGCTGACCCAGTCACTGCGCTATGGCGAGAATCCGCACCAGCGCGCCGCCTTCTACGCGACGCCAGAAAATCGTCACGGCATCGCAACCGGTCGCCAGGTGCAGGGCAAGACCCTGAGCTATAACAATCTTGCCGATGCCGACGCGGCCTTCGAGCTCGCGAGCGAGTTTGATCCGGCGGACAAGGCTGCCGTTGTCATCGTCAAGCACGCCAACCCCTGTGGTGTCGCGGTGAACGACACGCTTGTCGGCGCTTATGAAAGCGCGTTTGCGGCAGACCCGATCTCGGCCTTCGGCGGGATCGTCGCCATGAACCGCACGCTGGACGCCCAAACAGCTTCCGCGCTGGTCAAGATTTTCACCGAGGTGATCATCGCACCGGATGCGGACGAGGATGCGCTGTCCGTCCTGTCTGCCAAGGCCAATCTGCGCGTTCTCCTGACCGGTGGCATGGCCGATACGAAACAATCTGGCTGGATGACGAAGACTGTCGCCGGTGGGCTTCTGGTCCAGGAACGCGATATCGGCATGATCACGCCGGAAGAGCTGAAAGTTGTCACCCAGCGCGCGCCGAGCGAAGCCGAACTGGCCGACCTGATGTTCGCCTGGAAAGTCGTCAAACACGTGAAATCCAATGCCATCGTCTACACAAACAACTGTGTGACGGCCGGCGTTGGCATGGGTCAGACCAGCCGTCTGGAAGCTGCACGCCTCGCTGTCCGCAAGGCCGAGGCGACGGCTGCCGAGAACGGTTGGGATCAATCCCGCACCATCGGCTCGGTGTGTGCGTCGGACGCCTTCTTCCCGTTTGCCGACGGACTGAAAGCTGCGGTCGAGGCGGGTGCCACCGCCGTGATCCAGCCGGGCGGATCCATTCGCGATGATGAGGTGATCGCAGCTGCTGATGAAGCGGGCATTGCCATGGTGTTCACCGGCATGCGCCATTTCCGCCACTAGGCTGCTCACCGAGCCCGCAACGGGTTCGCCTGTGAATCAACTAAACATTGACCTGCCGGGACGCTGCCACCAGTGTCCCGGCATGTTTTTGCGCAAGTCTCTATTCTACGCACTCGCCGGACTGGCCCTGTTGCTGGCTGTTCTGCTGCTCGCTTTCGCGGTCAGTTTGAGCGGTCTGGCAGTGCCGAAACGAACCCTCGAGCAACAGATCACGCTGATCCAGCCTCATACCGAGATCCGTTTGCCCGACAATGTCACCGGCCCGGTTCCTGGCGTTTTGCTCCTGCATGGCTGCGGAGGTCGCAGGCAAGTGCAGGACAATTACGCCGACGCCATCGTGAACGCAGGGTATGCCGCCCTGATCATCAATTCCAACGAAGCGCGCGGGATCGGTCGCCTGGGCAGTATGAGCCAGGTCTGTATGGCACTTCGCCTGCTGGGCCAGGAACGCGCGGCGGACATTCATGCCGGGCTGGAGATCGCTAGAAATCATCCGGGCATAGACGGGGATCACCTGGCGCTGCTGGGCTGGTCTCACGGAGGCTGGACAATCCTGGACGCCTTGAGCCTGGCTGGCGAAGGCCGGGCGCCTGCCGCGCTTCGCGACTCCCCGGTCGGGCTGAGCGGGGTTCAACTCGCGCTAGCGATGTATCCCTATTGCGGTTTCCCGGCCCTGACTGACGGCCGTAACCTGCCTGCACACATCCCGCTGCACGCCATACTTGCAGAAGACGATGTTATCGCACCGGCGAACCGCTGCGCGCATCGCCTGACGCGTAGCGGGCCACACGTCAGTTTCGAGATCTATGCAGATCAGACACACGCCTTTGACGAGCCCAATGCCCCGCCACTCGATCCACGCATTGTCTACAACGAGAACGCCGCTGCGCGGGCGCAGCGGCGTATCGTGGAATTACTGGATGAGAGGTTTGGAGAAAACCCGTCCTAGTCGCTTTGACTAGGGCTGGGCTACGCCGGCCATCTCTCCCAATTGTGTCGATGCAATCGCCAGTTTGGACAGGGTCCAGGCACCGGAGGCATCGAGCTGACGCTGCACACTGTCAACGCGACCCGCTTCTTCCTCATTGACGGCAATCCAGGCCTCGACGAGGCTCTCGGCCCATTCACGGCTGGGCTCTTCGACGCCTTGGGCCAGAGACCCACCAGCCTGCAATGCAAAGCGCATGGCAGAGGCCGTCATGGCCTGTTGGCTGGCGTAGAAATCTTCCATCAGGCGGCGGACAGCGAGACGGTCCCAGTGCTGGTCGGACACCACTTCATGACACAGGCCGCGCAACCGGTCGAAGCGGAAGCGTGCACCCATGGCATGATAGAGGAAGGCCGTCGGTGCGAGCGGCCAATCGCTGTTGATTGCCATATCGATAACATCAGTCGACGAGGTCAGGGGCCGCAATTCCGCAACGGCCCGCGCCAGCTCTTCCGGAGCGCCGGCCTTGACGAAGGTATTCCTGCGCGCCTCGAAACCCTGGCGTTCATGATCAGAAATGATCAGGTGGACCATGGAGCGGAGCTGCTGAACGCCCGGCTGATAGGTATCGATCACATCGCGGATCGCTTCAGCCTTGGTATCAGACCGGTGTCGATTGCGCCGCACCAGCCAATAGGTCTGCCGACGAAGCAGGCGAATGATTTCCTCGTGCAGCTGAAGCTGGACAGTCGCCGGCGCGACATTGTCCAGAGCGTTGATCTGGTCGGTCAGCTCGGCATAACCGAAGACCTGGCGGCCAGCCTCGAACGCGCGGGCGATCGCCGGAACCGTTGCTGCGGTACTGTCGATCGCGCGGTGAATAAAGGTCGGCCCACCCAGATTGATCATCTCGTTCGCGAGGATGGTGGAGATGATCTCCCGCTTCAGGCGGTGCGCATCCATGCCGTCAGAGAATTTGTGCAGCTGATCCGGGAAATAGTTGATCAACATGGACCGGAAATGCGGATCATCGGGCACATCCGAGGCCACCAGCTGATCGAACAATGTGATCTTGGCATAGGAGATCAGAACAGCCAGTTCCGGGCGGGTCAGACCTTCACCACGGCCCTTGAGCGTCTGGATTCCGTCCGCCGGGGGCAGGAATTCGACTTCACGGTCAAGCTGGCCGAGTTCTTCCAGGCGCGCCATGAACCGCTCATGGGCATCGAGATCAGCGACGGCTGTCTTCTCTGCCATGGTCAGCGCCAGGGTCTGGTCGTAATTGTGCTGGAGCACGTGATCCGCAACGTCATCCGTCATGGATTCAAGCAATTCATCGCGGGCATCACGATCCATGTCGCCACCCCGGACAACCGGGCGCAACAGGATCTTGATATTCACCTCATGGTCGGAGCTGTCGACGCCGGCCGAATTGTCGACGAAATCGGCATTGGCCCGGCCACCATGGCGGCTGAACTCGATACGCGCTGACTGGGTGAAGCCCAGATTGGCGCCCTCGCCGATAACCTTGGCACCGACCTCGTCCGCATTGATGCGCAGGCTGTCATTGGCCTTGTCGCCAACTTCCCAATGCTGCTCGTGCGTGGCTTTGACATAGGTGCCGATGCCACCGAACCACAGAAGTTCAGCTTCACTCTTGAGCAGAGCCTGGATCAGCTCTGTCGGGCTGACCGCATCCTCGCTGATACCGGTGAGGGCCTTGATCTCAGGGGTCAGGGTGATCGTCTTGGAGCTGCGCGGGAAAATACCGCCGCCCTGGGAAATCAGGCTCGTATCGTAATCCTGCCAGGAGGACCGACCGAGCTTGAAGAGGCGATCGCGCTCTTCCCAAAGTTTTTCGGGATCCTGTGGATCCGGGTCGATGAAGATGTCGCGGTGATCGAAGGCGGCGATCAGCTTGATCTGCTTGGACAGCAGCATGCCATTACCGAACACGTCACCGGACATGTCGCCCACACCGACGACGGTGAAGGGTTCGTTCTGGATATCCTTGCCCAGCTCGCGGAAATGCCGTTTGACGGATTCCCAGGCGCCGCGCGCCGTGATGCCCATCTTCTTGTGATCGTAACCGGCCGAACCGCCCGAAGCGAAGGCATCGCCCAGCCAGAAGTCGAACTCGTTCTCGGCCATGCCGTTGGCCGTATCCGAGAACGTCGCCGTGCCCTTGTCGGCAGCCACGACGAGATAGGGGTCTTCATCATCCCAGCACACGGAGCGATCCGGGCGGACCACTGCGTCTTCAACGATGTTGTCAGTGATATCGAGCAGGCCACGAATGAAGGTCTTGTAGGCCTCACGTCCCGCTTCGAAGACTTCGTCACGTGAACCGTTACGCGGCAGGGTTTTCGGGTAAAAACCACCCTTCGAGCCGACCGGGACGATCACCGCATTCTTGACCTGCTGCGCCTTCACCAGCCCAAGCACCTCGGTGCGGAAATCATCGCGCCGGTCCGACCAGCGCAGGCCGCCGCGCGCGACGGGACCGAAACGCAGGTGAACGCCTTCAACGTCCGGCGCCCACACGAAAATCTCGCGATAAGGTTTGGGAAGCGGCAGCTCTTCCAGCAATTCGCTGGCAATCTTGATCGAAATGCGAGGCTTGGGTTCACCCTCGGCATCACGCTGGAAGAAATTCGTGCGCAGCGTGGCTTCGATCAGGTGGAAAATCCGGCGCAAGGCACGGTCATGGTCCAGGCTGGCAACGGCATCGAGCTGTTCCCGGAGCGATTTGGAGACCTCCCAGACCGCATCTCCGCGCGCTTTCATGTCGCCGTCAAAGTCCGGATCGAACTTTACGCGCGCCAGTTCCAGCAGGCCCTTGGCGATGTCAGGATTGGCGGCCAGCGCCTCTTCCTGGATGCTTTGTGACGGATCCAGACCCGTCTGCTGACGGTAGCGGGCACAGGTCCGCAGGAAGGCGGCTTCGCGCCAGTTCACACCGATTTCGACAATCAGGCGATTGAAGCCATCATCCTCGGCACGGCCCTCGGCCATGGCCAGTAATGCGTCTTCGAGCTGCTCGGCGATTTCTTCCAGGGAACGTCCCCGAAGCGCATCCGATTTCATTTCGAAATCATGCACATAGGCGCGATCGAGCGACTGCCCTTCTGCAGCGCGGCGGTCGACCGGAAATCCGGTTTCCTGAACGACGACCAGGCCAAGATTTTCCAGCACCGGCATCACGCGAGACAATGAAACCGGCTTCTGGATACGATAGATCTTGAGCCGCAATTCGTTGTCTGCGTCATCCGGCTCGGTGTAGACCCGAACCGCTACCTGCTGCGGGTCATCGAGGGACTCGATCTTGATGACGTCCTTGAGCGCCTCTTCAGGGTCGTACAGTTCGCGATAGCCGGCCTTGAAGGCTCCCTCATAGGCAGGCATGCGCAGACGAACTTTGTCGGTCGCCGTGCGGCGGACATGGGTCTCGAAATCATCTTCCCAGGTGCGGGCCAGGAGGGCCACGCGCCGCTCGAGCTCGTCAACATCCGGTTCCGGATGATCAAACGGGTTGAGGCCGATAATGTAGTGGACACGCGCCAGCGGGCTGTCGCCGAATTGCGGATAATAGGCCGACAACCGGCCGCCAAAGGCATCGCGGATCAACTCACCCGCCTGCTCACGGACCTTTGAATTGTACCGGTCCCGCGGGACATAGAGCAGGGCCGATACGAAACGGTCGAACTGGTCGCGGCGGATGAACAGCTTGGTCCGCGGCCGGTCATTCAGGTGGAGAATACCCAGGCTGATTTCCAGCAGGTCGTTTTCATCCGTCTGGAACAGCTCGTCGCGGGGATAATTCTCAACGGTATTTCGCAGCTTCTTGGCGTTGTGCGTGCCCGGCGTCTTGCCCGCGCGCTCGAGAACGCGGCGAACCTTGCGGCGGATCAGCGGCACATCGCTTGCGCTCTGGTCATAGGCTTCCGCCGTGAACAGGCCGACAAAACGAGCCTCGCCGATGACGGCACCGTCCTCGCGATAGCGCTTCACGCCGATGTAATCCATGTAGACCCGACGGTGCACACGACTTTTCATGTTCGCCTTGGCGACAATGATCGGGGTGGGCTCGCGCAGGAAGGTCTCGATCGCAGGCGTCAGCACCGCCGGCTCGGAGCCCTTGCGCAGGACGTGACGATCCGGATCGCGCAGAACACCACGGCCGGTATCCGCGCGCACGGAGGGCACGCGATTGGCCATGGAGCCATCATTCTCGACATCGAAGTCATAGACACGGCAGCCCAGGAAAGCGAAATGGTCGTCGCGGATCCAGCGCAGGAATTCAAGCGCTTCAGCCATCTCCTCCGGAGAGGCGTGGCTCTTGGCCGCTTCCAGGTGCGCGATCGCCTCGTCCATCTGGGCCCGCATGTCCGCCCAGTCCTCGACCGCGACACGGACATCATCAAGCGTCCCGGTGACGCCATCAATCAGGGTTTGCTGGGAGAGTTCATCAAGCGGCGGCAAATGCACCTGGATCATGGATTCCGGCAGGATCCGGCCGCCTTCCAGGACGCGTTCACCCTTGGCACCCCGACGCGCCTGAACAATGGGGTGGAACATGGCGATGATGTCATGCCCTTGCGCGCCAATTTCCGCCATCACGGAATCGACAATGAACGGTCGGTCCCGGCCAATTATTTCCAGAATGGAGCGCGGCATTTCCGAGCCGTCGGCACGCGTCGCAGGGCGCATCCTGATCTGGATTTCGTCGCCCGGGCGCTCTGTCCCGAAACACCAGAAATCCAGGCTCATCTTGGCAAGATCATCGGCAGAAACCCGCTCGAGATCTTCTGACAAGGCATCATCAAATATCTGAGAAAAGAAGGAGTTACCGAGATCACCGCATTCCTGTCCGAATGCGTCCTGCCAGCGCGTGCGCGCGGCCTCCATGAACTCGGCGCGCGTATAGGCGTGCGCTACTCCGACGACCGCCCCCATGGTGCAGATCTCCCTGGCTTGTATATTTTGATCGGAGCCTAGACCTGTTTGCGCGACGCGCAAGCCAAACCGACCGTGCTTGCTGCAAACCGGAATTCGGAAAATGCAGGAGCGACGGCATGTTAGCGGTCACGCATTATCTGCGAGCCTAAATTGTCTGCGAGCCTGCACAGTCGGTTTTTTCTGGGAGAGAGAGACGACGGCACCGCCGAGTAGGGACAGGGGAACCCGGCGGCGCCTTCAGACCTCAATCGGCAGGCTGGGGGGACGCACGTTAGAGGCCTGATCGTCTCAACAGTTCCGGACTCTGGGGGAAGTGCCCGAAACCGTGTTACGTCAACTTATGTAGAGACCGTTTGTCTGATTCCAAGAGGCAGCTGCGATTGATGCCGTCAAAATCAAACCCGCGATCGCAACAGAGATAAAACGCGCCATATCGTGACCCTCGCTTTCCAGGAGCGGCGGGCGCTTCAACCGTCGCTGATCCCCATATGGGGGCAGGCCGGGCGATTTATACCCCAAATGCTCTCACAGGTTTGTGAGGGCTCGGCTAAACAGCCGGCAGCGGTCCACGCTAGTAGCGCAGCGTCACCATCGAATAGCCGAATACGCTGGTCGTGGCATCCGGCGCACCAGGCGCATCACTGGCAAAACCACCCCGCTCGAAAATCGCACCCCCGACCTCCAGCTGCAGGCGATCCTGGATCATCCAATAGCGAAGGCGCGTGTCGAGGTGGTGGCCGACAAAACGGCCTGACTGCCCGGTCACATCGCGCAAACGCCCATCTGTCCAGACATCCGTTTCAGATGCGAGCCAGCCGGCCTTGTAGAGGACCCGGAGGTCAAGAGCCGCATCTCGGCGCAAGGTCAGTCGAACACCGGGTGCAATGATGTTCTCGCGACGTAAGGGCCCGTGGATGCCGGTCTGGCCGAAGTCCCGGCGGCGCAATCCATACAGCAGATCATAGCGGCCCCAGTCGGCGTCACTGATATCATCATCACCGGAGGCATACTCAATCTCGGCTGAAACACGCGGAGACCACGGCGAAGCAAACGTATAACCAAGCTCCGCATGACCGGTTGCGGCAAAGACATCGCGGGTGGGAGAGGGCTCGGCGCGCGTTTCCGATCGCTCGCCCCACTGAACCGCGCCTTCGATATCGAAGTCCCACTCCCCGGCTGCCGGAGCGCGATAATAGCGCCCACCCAGTGTTAGCAATTGACGGTCGGCTGTCGCCAGTTCGGAACTGTCGGTCTCATCCAGCGCGAACAGGAAAGCTTCATAGCGGGTCCGCGGCGCAGCGAGCGCGTGCTGGAAATGAAGGCCCAGAAAAGTCTGGTCGAAATTTTCTTCATCCCAGTCATGTTCATTGCGTTCCAGGGCGCGGCGTTCATTGGGAAAGCGGCGTACGGGCGAGACCAGGAAGGCTGTAAACCGCCAGTCCTCGGCCGCCCGGCGAATATTGGCTCCGGTGAACGCATTGATCGTATTGCGAAAACCGTTGCGTGCCATAAAGCGTCGGCTGCCCACATTCAGCGTAAACCGTCCCAGCTGGATATCGGTCTGCACGCCATCCGCAACATCCTGCCAGCTGGCATAGGCCTGCAATATATCAGCGGTGTTCACCATACTTGTGGTGAGGGTGGAGCCGCTGTCATCCTGATAGACGCGGCTGTCAATCAGCTCGCCGCCCAGTGTCCAGGCCCCGGCGTTGAGGCGTAGACCCACGAGCGTTCTTCCCGACAAGGCCTGATCCGACCCCCCGGCCCGGAACTGGTCGTCCAGGAGGGCATATCGCCAGCGCGTCTCGAAATCGAATTCAACATCTGCCTGCGCGCCTGTCATCAAGCTCGCAGCCGCCAATGCCATCACCAGTCCCGACATGATCACAGGCCCTATTGCTGATGGCGCCCCTTCTAGCCAATGACCGCCCAAGGCTCCAGAGGCGAGATATGAAAATTCGGGGCGGCCCAGACTGCCCCATTACCCCTGATCCGATCGGTTCGAAGCTGAAAGCGCTTTGGGAATTTAATAATACCCGATCTGCGGTGCACAGCGGATGAGCGTCGCTCAATCTGCGATTTTCCCAGACACAACTGTACAACCCGGACCTTGAGTTGTGGGGCCGAGGGGTCAAACCCACGGGCGCACACATAATCTAAAACTTTCACGCCGCCATCCGTTCGTTGTTTTTCGAAACAATGATGCATGGAGACGGTATTACGGTCGCGCCCATTGATCGAATGGCGCTGTATCTCGAAAATCTTGTCGGACTGGATTAGTAGTTTTCGAAAAGATGTTCAGGTCTGGCCTAAATACCACCCGGAAACTCAAAGAGTTGATCGAACAATACAGATCAATCACTGGATCGTTGAAACATTCGATCATAAGAACAACTCATGGTTCCGCGGTGAATTTTGTCATTCATGCGCATTTGCGACACTGAAATCATAAGAACACAGAAATGAGGACATAATGAGTGCGAGAGGCCCGACGAGTATCGACCAGCATGTAGGTGCGCGCCTGCGTTTGCGCCGCAGTCTCCTGGACATGAGCCAGTCTGAGCTCGGCGAGAAACTGGGGGTCACATTCCAGCAGGTCCAGAAATACGAGCGCGGCACCAACCGGATCGGCGCCAGCCGTCTTTTCCACGTGGCCAAGGTCATGGAAGTGCCGGTTGCCTATTTCTTTGAAGGCCTGGACGAGAGCGGCAGCTCGGAGCTCAAGGGCGAAGACTCCGATACGCTCTATGACTTCATCGCCAGCCCGGATGGCCTGGCCCTGGCCTCGGCCTTCTCCGGGATCAAGGATCAGACGGTCCGCCGCCGCGTGATCGACCTGCTGCGCTCCCTTTCGGAATAGCGACAGTCACCGCAAGATGAATTGAAGCCGAACGGGTTTGCCTCCGTTCGGCTTTTTTTCTGCCTCTGAAATTCCCTCTGACAGCCCCAACGCGGTCGCACCCAGTGCGCATCCTGATACCGGTTAGACCCGGAATCAGGAGAGCGACATGCGCAAGACCAGCGAAAATTCGACCCAGCGCGATACGAGTTACAGCTCGATGGAGCTCCTGCACGGCACCCTTTACGCCAAGGCCATAGAGCGCGAACGAAAGCCAATCCGCAGCAATGACATGCTGAAGAGAATTTTCCGGAAACTCTGAGAGAAGAGAATGGAGCGGGCGATGAGATTCGAACTCACGACATTCACCTTGGCAAGGTGACGCTCTACCCCTGAGCTACGCCCGCTCAATGTTTGCAAGGCCGTGGCCCCGCTGGGGAGCGGGGTATATCGCGCAAACAGAAAAGGAATGCAAGTCCTTCAAGCGGTTCTGATGCAGCGACCTTGAATTGCCCGCGCAGGCAGGCTTCAACAGCCAGATGCACAAGAGCCGCCAAGACCTGTTCGACTTCTTTGACAGCCACGAGATTTCCCACTCAACCGTGGATCACGCGCCCATTTTTACCGTCGAGGAAGGCCAGCATATCAAGGCCTCAATGCCCGGCGGACACACCAAGAACCTCTTCCTCAAGGACAAGAAAGGCCAGATCGTACTGGTCTCGGCCCTGGGTGAGACGGTGATCCGCATCAACAAGCTCCACCGGCATCTGGGCCTGCAACGCCTGTCCTTTGGCAAGGAAGACCTGTTGCTCGAAACCCTGGGCGTTCGCCCCGGGTCGGTCACGGCTTTTGCGCTGATCAACGACGTTGAGGGTCGGGTTCGCATGGTGCTGGACAAGGCCATTTTCGAACACGACATCATCAACTTCCACCCGCTCCTGAATGACGCCACCACGGCGATTGCCAGCCAGGATCTGCTCAAATTCGTGCGGGCCACCGGTCGTGAGCCGACCGTGTTCGATTTCTCCACACTCGATCAGGACCCGCCCGAGACAGTTTGAGAACTTGCACTCGAACCGCTTTGACGCCACTTAGAAGCCGAAACAGACAAGGCTGACCCATGACCACGCTGAACGATCCGAATACCGCTGGCGCAGACGATCTCGTCAAGGACTCCACCGACCAGAATTTCATGGCGGATGTTGTCGAGCCGTCCAAGGAGGTCCCGGTCCTCGTTGATTTCTGGGCACCCTGGTGCGGCCCGTGCCGACAGCTGGGCCCGATGATCGAGCATGTTGTCCGCGAAGCCGAGGGTGCCGTAAAGCTCGTGAAGATCAATATCGACGAGAACCCTGGCATTGCCCAGCAGCTTCGTGTCCAGTCCATTCCCGCTGTGTTCGCGTTCAAGAATGGCCAGCCTGTCGATGGGTTCATGGGCGCCCTCCCGGAAAGCCAGATCCGCGATTTCATTCGCCGCATTTCCGGCAATGGCCCCAGCCCGGATGAGCTGCAGGCCTATGTCGAGCAGGGTATGCAGGCCTTGCAGGCCAATGACCTTCAGTCGGCGTCGCAGGCCTTTGCTGCGGTTCTGCAGAATGACCCCAAACACGTTCCTGCCCTCGCCGGGCTCGCGCGTGTGTGGATCCAGAGCGGAGATCTTGAAAAAGCCCGTCAGATTCTGGACCAGGCCCCCGAAGCCGACCGGTCCCATCCGGCCTATGAAGGCGCCCAGTCCGCCATTGATCTGGCGTCGGGCGTACCCTCGGACGACGCGGAAACCGCCGCATTGCGCCAGAAAGTATCCGCTGACCCGACAGATTTGCAGGCGCGTTTTGATCTCGCCGAAGCCCTTATCGCGGTCAGTGATCCGTCGGGTGCCGTCGATCAGCTGATCGCCATCACCGCGCTGGATCGCGAATGGAATGACCAGGCGGCCCGCACGCTTCTGCTTAAGGTGTTCGAGGCCGAAGGTCCGATGAGCGAAGTCACACGTGACGGTCGCCGGCGCCTCTCTTCCATCCTGTTCGCATAGGAGTTTCAGATGAGCGATACACCGCAACACGTTGTCGACCCGAAACTGCTTGAGATCCTGGTCTGTCCGGTCACCCGCAGCACGCTGAGCTATGACAAGGACGCCCAGGAACTGGTCTCGAAGAGCGCGGGCCTCGCCTACCCGATCCGCGACGGGATCCCGATCATGCTGCCGGATGAAGCGCGTCAGCTCGAGGATTGATCATGCGTCCATGGCCCACAGAACTTCGTTTCAGCAAGTCCGACAAGGCCCTTGTTGCACGCTTTGACAATGAAGCGGAATTCTCAATCCCGTTCGAAACATTGCGTGTCGAAAGCCCAAGCGCGGAAGTGCAGGGTCATTCCCCGGACCAGAAAGTGACAGTAACCGGCAAGGAAAATGTCCTCGTCACCGGTGCGGAACCGGTCGGTCGCTACGCCGTTCGGCTGATCTTCGATGACGGACATGATAGTGGTCTGTTCACCTGGGATTATCTCTACGCTCTGGGAGAGGCGTCCCGCTAGCTCGTAGGGGACGCCCATGCTTACATCTCTTTTCACGGCTTTGCTGCTAACAACTGCCGGACCTCATGATTTCACAACCGGTCCGTTGATCGCCGATTTCGGCCCCAATGCCGAAATTGATGTCGAGATGTCCATACCGGACGGTTTCGTGTTTCGTCACAGTTTCGATTTCGCAGCCGAAGCCGAGGCAGGCGAGCTGAACCGTCACCTTGTCAGTGCGGCGCGCTTCCTCAACATGCACGCGCGCGCCGGAATCCCTGCAGAGAACATGCATCTTGCCCTGGTGGTGCACGGTGCCGGCGTCCACGACGTCGCTGATGCAGCGACGTATGCTGCCCGCCACGACGGCGCTGAAAACGCCAATGCAGCCCTGATCGCGCAATTGGTCGAACATGGTGTTCGCATCTATGTCTGCGGCCAGAGTGCAGCCTATTACGACGTCGAGACTGAGACGTTGTTACCGGGCGTCGACATGGCGCTTTCGGCCATGACCGCACATGCGGTGCTGCAGGCTGAGGACTATACCCTCAACCCGTTCTAGGCTGCGGTGAGCTTCTCGCCCTTCAGCAGGCGAGGCGGGTCGCCCGTCTCGCCACCGGCCTGACGCATGAAGAAACGACGCGCAGGTGGGATCGCGTTGACAATGGACAGGCCCAGACCGCGAATATGCCGGATAGGTTCGATATCGTTGGAAAACAGACGCGTGAACAGGTCTGTGCCGAGCGCCAGGGTGGAACTGTCGAATTTTCTCCAGTCCTCGTATCGGCGCAACGTCGTCACCGCGCCGATATCATGGCCGGTGCGTTTGGCTTCGGCACAAACCTCGGCCAATGCCGCTGCATCGCGGATCCCGAGATTGAAGCCCTGGCCCGCAATCGGATGGATGCCGCGCGCCGCGTCACCGACAAAGGCCAGGCGCGGCTGGCAGAATTGCTCTGAGTACCGCAGCCCCAGCGGATAGACCCAACGCGGCCCGACCGGGCGGACCTTGCCCAGGAAATCGCCAAAACGGTTCTCCAGCTCATACTGGAACACCTCGTCGGATGCCGCCTTGAGCGCGGCGGCTGCCTTGTCGCCTTCGGTCCAGACCAGAGAGGCGCGATTGTCAGGAAGTGGCAAGATGGCAAAGGGCCCGGACGGCATGAAATACTCGTATGCCACGCCCTTGTGCGGCTCCTCATGCTCGACGGTCGTCACGACGCCATTCTGCCCGTAATTCCAGCCATAGGAGCGAATACCGCTCTGGGCCTTGCGACGCGAGAACTTGCCATCACAACCGACGATCAAGGACGCCGACAGTTTGCGGCCATCGTCCAGAGTAACCTCGCCACGATCGCCGAAAATCTCGTGATTGACGACCTTGGCCGGAGCAATGGCCACAATCCGGTCACGGTTCTTGAGCACCTTGGCGAGGGCGTGGCGGGTGTGCCGGTTCTCGGCCATCCAGCCAAGCGGTTCGCCATCGGGTCCTTCGCTGATCTCACGTCGGTCGAAGTGCAGCATGTGGCGACCCGGACCGCCCGGCTTGGTGCCGCCATATGGTCGGCCATCACAGACCATGATGTGTTCAATGCGTTGCGCGTGGGGGTGAAGATGTTCAGCGACGCCGAGGGCTTCGAACATGCGCCAGGATGTATAGGCCAGCGCCGACGAACGACCATCGAATTCCGGCGCCAACCGGTCCTCGACCGGCAGCGCATCCACGACGGCAACCGTCAGGCCCGCCTGATCCATCGCCAGGGCCAGGGTCAGACCGGCCAGACCACCGCCGACAATGACCACATCACCTTCAAAGAAATATTCCTGCGTCATGGAGCGGAGCATAGGCGGATTGGCGTCCGAGAAAAGCGGACACAGCGCCGCGCCCTGCTTTATCTTCTGTTAACCCCCCGGGAACCCCTACAGGGCTAAATGATCGGCATGTCCAAGCGTACCCAGAAAACTGACGAACCCGCCGCCAAACAACCGCCGCTCTGGCGATTGCGTGCTCGCGATGTGATTTTCGGCACGATCATGCTCGTCTCGGGACTGTTTCTGCTGGTCTCGCTGCTCAGTTACAACCCGCTGGATCCCAGCTGGAATGTCGCCTCGGCCAATGACGTTCGCAATGTGATGGGCAGTGGTGGCGCCGGTCTCGCGGACCTCGCCCTGCAGCTGTTCGGCTGGTCCGCAGGCTTCCCCGCAATCGCCTGGATCCTGTGGGGCGGCATTCTGATCTGGCGCATGCCGCAGCATCGTCCGCACTCTATGGCACCATCTCGCTGGTTCTTTGCCAGTATCGGCACCGTCGGCCTGGGCATGTGCCTCAGCGCGCTGCCCATCCCCGCGACCTGGCCGTTTCCCACCGGTCTAGGCGGGTCCATGGGTGATTTGCTCGCGGGATTCATCGCCCAGGGACCGCGTGCACTCGACCTCCCATCCGCGGATCTCATCGCGGCGGGTGTCGGTTTCCTGATTGCGCTGCTGGGTGTGTTCATGACCTTTGGCCTGCGCTCGGGCGATATCGCGTCCGCTGCCGATGTCGCCAGCCTGGCCTGGGCAACCCTGCGTGTGTGGATCGATGCGCTGCGGGGAATTGGTCCATCGATCGGACGTTTGTTCGGGGGCAGCGATGGCACAGAACCGACGGTGGAGCGCCGCGAGCCTGCCCGCGAGGACCCGCCTCTGCGCAAGGCGATGCGCGCTGCGGCCAAGGCGGACAACGAACCGGACATCGACGATATTGAAACGCCAGGCTCCGGTGGCATCGCGTCCACTGTAAAGGTAGCTGCGTCCAAGAAGGCCAAGGCCTCCGGACGCGATGCGCGTGAGGCGCAGGGCGCCCTGCCATTTGCGAAGACCAAGGGGTTCAAGCTGCCGCGGCTGGACCTGCTGGCCAAGCCCGCCGTGCGCAATGACGCAGTCGACGAAGCGGCCTTGCGGCAGAATGCAGAGCTCTTGCAGGGCGTGCTGTCTGACTTCGGCGTGAAGGGCGAGATTGTTCAGGTGCGCCCCGGCCCGGTGGTCACCCTGTACGAGTTCGAACCGGCCCCGGGGGTCAAATCCTCTCGCGTGATCAATCTGGCCGACGATATCGCTCGTTCGATGAGTACGACTGCGGCCCGTGTGGCCGTGGTTCCCGGCCGCAATGCCATCGGTATCGAACTTCCCAACGCCCAGCGGGAAACCGTCTTTCTGCGCGCCTTGCTCAATGCCAAGGCCTTTGAGGACGCCAAGGCCGAGCTGCCCATGGCACTGGGTGAAACCATTGGCGGCGAACCATTCGTCGCCGACCTGGCGCGCATGCCACACCTGCTGATCGCCGGTACGACGGGCTCGGGTAAGTCGGTGGGTATCAATGCCATGATCCTCTCACTGCTCTACCGCCTGCCGCCGGAAGAGTGCCGGATGATCATGATCGATCCGAAAATGCTGGAACTCTCGGTCTATGACGGCATCCCGCACTTGCTGACCCCGGTCGTCACAGATCCCAAGAAAGCGGTCGTGGCCCTGAAATGGGCGGTGCGCGAGATGGAAAGCCGCTATCTGCGCATGTCCAAAATCGGCGTACGCAATGTTTCCGGCTTCAATGAGCGCGTCAGCGAAGCAATGGACAAGGGTGAAGAACTCTCGCGTACTGTGCAAACGGGTTATGACAAGGAAACCGGCGAACCGGTCTTCGAAACCGAAACCATCGAAGCCGAAAAAATGCCCTACATCGTCGTCGTCATCGACGAGATGGCAGATCTGATGATGGTCGCCGGCAAGGAAATCGAGGCCGCCGTCCAGCGCCTGGCACAGATGGCCCGTGCCGCCGGCATTCACCTGGTCACCGCAACCCAGCGCCCCTCCGTGGACGTTATCACCGGCACGATCAAGGCCAACTTCCCGACCCGTATCTCCTATTCGGTCACATCGAAGATCGACAGCCGTACCATTCTGGGTGAACAGGGCGCAGAACAGCTGCTGGGCATGGGTGACCTGCTCTACATGGCTTCGGGTGGCCGCCTGCGCCGCCTGCACGGCCCCTTCGTCTCGGACCGCGAGGTCGAGGATATTGCCAGCTTCCTCAAGAAACAGGCCGCACCGGAGTATCTGGATGCGATCACCGCCGGCGGAGATGATGACGAAGATGGCATTCCGGGCATGGAGGGAGAAGGCAGCGGCGATGCCTTGTTCGATCAGGCCGTTGCCCTGGTTGCCAAGGACCGCAAGGCCTCGACCAGCTATATCCAGCGCCGCCTGCAGATCGGCTACAACCGGGCGGCCACGCTGATCGAGCGCATGGAAGAAGAGGGTATAATCGGCCCGGGCGACCATGCGGGTCGACGGGAAATCTACCTGCCCGAACATGGCGATGGGTGAGCCCGTCCAACCAAACTGTCATCACTCTGACGCGGAGTTGAATAGAACCCCGCGACGGCGCCTGCTTGTGTTTCCACGCGGCATGGTGAGGTAGTGATGAAACTCGTATTTGGTACTCTTCTGACACTGGTTCTGGCGCCCCCCGCATTCGCCCAACCCTCTGCCCGGGAAATCTGGCGCTCCGATCATGTGGAGCGTCCGGAGGCGGTTCACGTCCCGTTGGACAGCGACTGGGCGATCATTGGCAATCAGGTTCCGGAGGGCGCCGAACAGGGCGGCTATCTTTCCCGCCTGCACCTGATCACGGGTGAATTCCAGAAATTCTGGGCCAGCGGGTTTGATGGACCACTTGGTATTGTCAGCTCCCCGGACCGGGTCTTTTTTAGTGACCGGGGTGAGCGTGTTGTCGTTCTGGATCGCCGGACGGTGTGGTGACAGATGGGCGCGGCGGACTGATCCTGAGCGATCTGCGCGGCCGCTAGCTACACTGGAATGAAACCCAGGGTGTGACGCTGCTCGACGGGTTTGACGACGAAGAGATCATGCTCAATTCCAGTGGCGGAACGCCTGATGGACGTTTTGTATTCTCTCCGCACTGGCGGGAGTCCCAACTCTCCCTGCACGAGATTAGCTATACCTCTCCTGCTGATTAAACTGCCGTGAAAATGAACGGGCTGGTCTTGCTCGCGCCGCAATCCCGGTCCAGCTTGTCGGCATGATCACGATGTTTCTGTCCAGCCTGTTCCTGCAGGCCGTTGACCCCGCTCAACCTGATCCGGAACCGATTGCGGCTCCGGTGGAGACCGCCGCAGCGGACACGTTTGATGCGGACGCCGCCCTCGCCGGTATCAATGCGTATCTCAACTCGATTGATACCATGCGGGCGCGCTTTCTGCAGATCTCGCCCAATGGCGCTCCGATCCAGGGATTATTGTCCATGGACCGCCCGGGACGTTTGCGGTTCGAGTATGATGACCCCAGCCCGATCACCGTAATCGCTGATGGCACCACGGTGGCCATCGAGGACTCGGCGCTGGAGACCATTGATCGGGCGCCGATCCGTGCGACACCACTCTATTGGTTACTGGCGGACGAAATCGATCTCGCCGCTGATGCCGAGGTCATCGATGTCGTCCGTGAGCTCGGCTTCATTTACGTTACTCTTCAGGACCCGAATGATGAAATGCAGGGTTCGGTGCAATTCGTTTTTGAAGAACCGTCATACATTCTTCGTGAGTGGTTCGTGACCGACGCCCTGGGGGAGATGACCCGGGTTATCATTCAAGATCAAGAGCTTGGCGTGAATCTAAGCCCTCGACTCTTCGTCATTCCCGAGCCCGAAAACCCGCGCGATTCGCGTCGGGGACGCCGATAACGTTGATGCTTTTTTGCCACAGGCAATTTCTTTCTCATTTTTTATTTGCAGAAAGACTGAAGCTGTGGCGTTATTGTTACGCTGACTGATGGACGTTATGGATCAGCGTCGTCCCCCCGCTTGCGGATCCGTCCCTCTCAGTTGCGTCGGTTAGATCCCCTCCCGGCGCTGCGCTAGACACTTAACAGGCGCATGGCATCAGCGCCCGGTCTCCTCCCCCCTCGAGACCGGGCGCTTTCATTTTTACTCACCGTCGCCAGCTGTTGCGCTGACGTATTCTCGCGTTAGATAGACATCATGTTTTTCGACGACGAACCTGAAACGCCTGACGTCCCGCGCCTGCTGGAAGAGATTCCGCTGCTCTATCGGGTGAAAGCGTTTGCTGACAGCCTGAACGCCAATACCTGGTTCTCCCGTTTGGGCGAACCGCTGGACGCGCGCGAACAGGCCCTGTCGCGATATTATCTGGACGGGCTGGGTTTTCCGGAAGCCGAGCCGGCGCTGCTTTCTGACTGGGAAGATGCCGCCATCGCCGCAGAAACCCTGGACCGGGACCCGATCAGCTGGGAAGCAGAAGAGATGCTGCGCACCTCCCTGGTGGCCCAGGCCCTCGAACGTCTGGACGAACAGGCCGTTTCGGCAGCCCTGGCACTGATCGCCCAGCAAACAGGGGATACGGCACGCGATGCCGTCGAGGACGCGGCCGCGATCTCCGATGTCACCGATATCGAGCTCGTGCACGCCGCTGCAGGTGCGCTTGCGCAGGCCGCCAACGGTGCAGCACTTGTTGTGCTGGCTGAAGCAGATGGCGAGGATGATCCGCATCCTTTCCTGGCACGCTGGCGCCTGTTCGCCCGAGGTCGCTGGCCTGTAGGGCTTGCCGGGAACACCTATAACATCCTGTGATCATGCCTGGTCGCACACGCCTCAAGATCTGCTGCATAAAAAGCGTGGCCGAGGCCCATCTCGCCGCCTCTGCCGGCGCTGACATTCTCGGCCTTGTCGGCCCCATGCCATCGGGCCCGGGCACCATTACCTATGCACAGGCCCGGGTGATCGCGTCGGATTTGCCGGACGCTGTCGAACCCTGGCTGCTAACCAGTGAAACAACGGCTCGCGCCCTGGAAGCTGCAGCCGAGGAAACCGGCGTGAAACAGCTCCAGATCGTGCGCCATGTCGACCCGGCTCAGCTACAGACACTCCGCGCGAAACGCCCGGATCTCAAGCTGATCCAGGTCATCCATGTCGAAGGCAAAGGGGCACTCGAAAAGATCAAGGCCTATGAGCCGCATGTCGACGCCTTCCTGCTGGATAGTGGCAAGCCGGGTGGTGCTGTCGAAACCCTCGGCGGCACGGGCGATGTGCACGACTGGTCGATCTCCGCCCGCTTTGTCGCCGCAACCGACAGACCGGTCATGCTGGCGGGCGGATTGAACGCCGCCAATGTCCAGGACGCTGTCAGCAGGGTTCAGCCGCATGGCGTTGATCTATGCTCCAGCCTGCGTCAGGAAGATGCGCTGGACCCCAAACTGCTGCAGGATTTTGTCCAAGCGCTACGATTGGCCGATCAGGAAAGAATATGACCGGATTTACCCTTGCCACCTGGAATATCAATTCAGTCCGCCTTCGCGCACCCCTGGTCGCGGAGTGGGTAAGTCAGGCCGATCCGGATGTCCTGTGCCTGCAGGAGATCAAGTGCCAGAACCATGAATTCCCGGAAGAGGCTTTCCGCGAAATGGGCTTCTCGCATTTCCATGTCCGCGGCCAGAAAGGCATGCATGGTGTCGCCATAGCCTCAAAATTCCCGCTGGAAGATATTGGTGATGAAGGCCTGTGCCCGCGCGAGGAAGCGCGTCACCAGCGTGTCATGGTCGAAGGCGTCGAGCTACACAATTTCTATATCCCGGCGGGCGGCGACGAGCCTGATCCGGAAACCAATCCGCGTTTTGCCCACAAGATGGAGTTCCTTGCTCGGCTGGAGACCTATTTCCGGGAACGCCGCGCCGAGAATGCGCCGCTGGTGCTCGTCGGCGACTTCAATATCGCGCCTTATGAACACGATGTGTGGTCACATAAACAATTGCTGAAAGTGGTCTCCCACACGCCTGTCGAGACCGATGCGCTGGAACGCATCCGGCAGGCCGGTGATTTCGCGGATATTGCGCGCGAACTCATTCCGATGGACGAGAAAGTCTATACCTGGTGGAGCTATCGGGCCCGGGACTGGCGCAAGGCCAACCGTGGACGCCGCCTCGACCATATCTGGACAGCCCCCGGCGTGACGGCGCAAGCCACAGCCGCGGGACGCGACGGCTTCAAGGTGTGGGAAGATCTGCGTGGTTATGAAAAACCATCCGACCATGCGCCTGTGACCTTGAAAATCGAGGGCTGAGACTAGCTCGACAACCGGTAGCCACCGCTCTCCGTCACCAGCAGACGCGCATGAGACGTGTCCGGTTCGATCTTCTGGCGCAGGCGATAAATATGCGTTTCCAGCGTGTGGGTCGTGACAGCCGGATTATAGCCCCAGACCTCGTGCAGAAGTTCGTCGCGCGGAACGGGCTTGCCGCCGGCACGGTAGAGGTATTTGAGAATATTGGTCTCTTTCTCGGTGAGACGCACCTTGCGCTCATCCTCGGTGACCAGAAGCTTCATGGCCGGACGGAACTCGTAGGGGCCGATCTGGAAGACGGCATCCTCACTCTGTTCATGCGAGCGCAGGTGCGCGCGAACGCGGGCGAGCAGAACGGAGAATTTGAACGGCTTGGTGACATAGTCATTGGCACCTGATTCAAGACCCAGGATCTGGTCCGCATCGGTATCCTGCCCCGTCAACATGACTATGGGTGCGCTGACACCGTTCTTGCGCATCAGGCGGCACGCCTCGCGTCCATCCATGTCGGGCAGTTCCACATCCAGAAGGATGAGATCTGCGCGCTCTTCCTTGGACCGGTTGATACCGCCGCCAGCCGTATCCGCTTCGATGGTGCGAAACTCTTCGTGCAGGGCAAACTGATCAATCAGTGCCTCACGCAGGTCGTCATCATCGTCAATAATCAGGATTGTTTTTTGTGCGCTCATGTTTTTGATCATGCCCATTTCGCGGAACAAGGCAAATATTCTGACCTTGTATTCCGCTGCCGCCTACCGTCTGAAGCCCTTCACCACACCTGAAGTAAGTTCCTGATCTGTGTGATCAAATATCCCGTCGCCCGAGGCTCGCGAAAGGCTTCAATCTGCGCTAGCTATGTGGACATGGATTGGAAAGTTTCAAATGACGGATGGATCACGGGTCTCGACATTCATGTGAGGGCCGCGTTAGGTCGGTCCGGAGTCATCGCTGCCCTGGACAAGCGGGAGGGCGATGGGGGCACACCGACAGGCCGCTATCTGATACGGCGTGTCCTTTATAGGGCGGATCGCGGTGCCGCTCCCCAGACCGTGCTGCCATTACGGGCGCTTCGGGAGGATGATGGCTGGTGTGATGCACCGGATGACAGCGCCTATAACTGTCCCGTCAGACGGCCATTTACCGCGTCGCACGAGGCCATGTGGCGAGAGGATGAGCTCTACGACATCGTCGTCATCCTGGGTCATAATGATGATCCACCACAGCCGCACGCCGGATCCGCCATATTCCTGCATTGCAAGCGCGGAGATTACCAGCCCACAGAGGGCTGCGTTGCCCTGGCCAATGAGGATTTGAGACGCTTTCTCAGCCGCGTTGAACCCGGCGATCACATCGTGATTGGCTAGTCGCGGGCGCCGAACAGGGCCGTGCCAACACGAACCGAGCTCGCGCCCAGCTGGACCGCAATCTCATAGTCCGAGCTCATGCCCATGGACAGGCGGTTCAGCCCGTTTTCGCGCGCCAGCTTGGCCAGTAGCGCGAAATGCAGACCAGCCGGCTCCTCGACCGGCGGTATGCACATCAGACCCTCGATCTGTAAATCAAGCTCGCCCCGACAGAGATTGAGGAATGCCGGCAGATCCGCCGGGAGAACGCCGGATTTCTGCGTCTCTTCGCCTGTGTTGATCTGGATATACAAACGAGGCGAGCGTTGCTGCCGTGCCATTTCATCGGCCAGTTTGCGGGCCAGCTTCTCACGATCGACAGTCTCGATGACATCAAACAAAGCCACCGCATCCGCGGCCTTGTTGGTCTGCAGCGGCCCAATCAGGCGGAGCACGAGATCGGGAACATCCTCGCGACGCCCTTGCCAGTGCTGTTGCGCTTCCTGAACACGGTTCTCGCCGAACACGCGCTGTCCCGCGGCGAGAGCGGCATCAATACGTGTAGCGTCCTGGCGTTTGGACACGGCAACCAGGGTTGGCCTGTCATCGGACCGCCCGGCGGCTTGCGCTGCCTCGTCGATACGGTTCAGGATTGCTGTCCGGTTTTGGGAGATGTCTTCAGCGATGCTCATACGCCCGCCTTATGCCCTGGGCAGCCGCTTGGCAATATCTGCGCAGCGTCTCTTCGGTTTCGACCAGGACGGTCTGCCTCAGCTCTGGGTGATGACTGACCCAGACCGCCATGCCGATATGCGTGCCCTGCTCGAAGCAACGCCTCCGCACTGCGGCTTCATCTATCGGCATTTTGGCGCCAGGAACCGGCTTGAAGTCGCACAGGGCCTCGCCGCGCTCTGTCGCAGTCGACAGATCGTGTTCCTGGTGTCTTCGGATCTATCCCTTGCGCGCGCGGTCGGCGCGGACGGTGTTCACTGGCCAGAGCGGATGCTGGCCCGGGCCCATTCCGCCCGGGGACGCGGCGCGACCGAGATCTTCACCTCTGCCGCGCACTCACACGCAGCCCTGACCCGGGCCAGGTCGGCCGGAATAGATGCGGCTTTTCTCTCGCCCGTCTTCGCGTCTCGCAGCGCCAGCGCAACGCGTCCGATGGGCCCGCGGCGCGTGGCTCTTATGGCCCGTCGCGTGGACCTGAGCATTCACGCGCTGGGCGGCGTACACAAAAAAACCCTCGCGCGTCTGGCTGACCGAGGGTTGGCGGGCATAGCAATGGTTGACGGGATCAGAAGCGAACCGATGACTCGAACTTGATTTCCGGCTCTGGCTCGTCCGTCTCGTCCATCATGAACAGCTCGTCGGTCGGCGTCGTGAAACGGAACTGCCCGCCGAAACGGATACGACCGTTCAGGTCATAGGTCACGCCCGCGCTGAAATCATCAACATCCGTGGGGCGACCCAGATCTTCGCGAATACCCAGCGTGATGCCGAGACGGTCATTCACGGACCAGTCGATGGTCGGAATTTCTTCCAGCGCCAGCGGCAGGCCCACATCCTGGTTGAGAGAGAAGGACTCATACCAAGGCGTGTCGGACTGGACCGAGGTATCGCTCGCCGTGTCCTGGGCCAAGGCGGGCGCGCATACACCAACGGCCAGCGCAAACGCGCCGGCTGCAGTCATACGTAACCGCGATGTGACATTCCCGATGGACATGGATTGCTCCCTCACCCAGCCAACATAACGTCAGCGAGGACATTCCCCCAAGTAGTTTCTGATGCGCGCGCGGCAGATTCCGACTTCGTGTTGCCGATTTGTCAATATCGCCAACCGAGTTCGATGAAAAATGTCGTTGAATCGACCGTTTCAGCGCGTCGACCGGCGGGTGTGACACGAGCTTCATCGCGCTCGGCATATTGTAGGCCAAGCCCCGCAAGCCAATGATCTCCAAGCAGTTTTGAGGCGCCTAGCTGCAGCGTCTGTCCATCTGCATGGACGGTATTATCGCTGAAGCCCGCCCACTCAAGCGCATAGAGCCAGTCGCCCTGCTCGCGCGCCAGGGACGCAGACAACGCTTCGTAATCCCCGTCCGTCGCATTATTGCTGTGCAGCCACCGCACACCGCCGGACCAGCCGTTCCGGTCAAACCGCAGGCCTGCGTCGAGAACCTGCAAATCCGTCAGTGCAGGACCTGCGGGCTCGGCCGAACCGGTCGCGTAACCGATTGAAAACGATACATCAGTCTCGCCACGCTGAATCTCATACAGCCCGCCGAGTTCGAGGACATCCTCGATCTGCGGAACGCTGACCCCGGCGAGCCCGTCCTGGTAATCGCAAACATCAACGCCGCAACCGTCGACGGTCGGCGTGTAGGACAGGCTGCCACGGAAGCTGCCGATGGTCCGGGTCTGACCCAGAGCAATTGAGCGGAAAACGAGCTTTGGAGACTGTCCGGAGGCATAGTTGAAGGTTCGGCTCGCGGACAATCCCGTCAGGTCGACCCGCCCATTATCTGCTCGAGACAGGCGGAAGCTGGTCGGCGGAGCGACCGCGTCGAGCCGGGCCGCGCCATCGCCATAGCCCAACCGGACCTCGCCATAACCAAAATGGGCAAATCCATAGGCCTGGGTGAGGGCGCCACGAAAATCATCGAAACTCTCGTCTACGCCGGCCTGCAATCCAGAGGTCACGCCACGTAGGGCATTGCCCGCGCCATCATCAGCGCAATCGGCCTGACCCGCCGGGCACTGGCCAACACGACCGCCCCAGCCCGCACGGCTCGGATCGCGTTCGGCCCGCCCCGCCAGCACAAAACCCCAGCGCCGGCCTTCTAATGTGATGGCTTCCCAATCCAGACGCGTCTCGGCATCAGCAAGAAACTCGGCCTCGTCGTCTTCGCCAAATGCAACAACCGCGCCCGCATCGAACTGCCAGCGCGTTTCGGCGTCAAATCCTGGATTGTCCTGAGAAAAAGTCGGCGGAGCCGTGAGCATCATGGACACAGCTGCGAAAGTGTACGCGCTACATGTCCTCAACATACTCACGGCCCCGCCGATCGGCCCCGTCCCCCCGGACGTCGCACCTTAAGGGAGATGAGCACGCCGCCTGGGTCAAGTAGGTGATATCGCAAAGGATCTGGTTCTTGATGGCCTGTGATAGATTTGCCACGGTCGCGCTGGGTGCCTTTCAACGCTGGCCTATGGCAAATGGCGTGTTATACAAAGCTTGAAATTGTGGGAAATCTTTGTTTCCCATTGCAACTCTGTGTTTTCGCCGTCTTGTTTGAAGGAGTCGCGGCTGATGTTTGACCGTCGGATTCTCGGTGCCGTTCTCGCCGCCTCGGTGCTTGTTCTTCCTGCCTGCTCTACGCTTGGCAATAATGAATCAGCATCTTCAGAGGGTTCCTCTGGCTTCCGCCTGCCTTCGCTGCCCAACCCGCTGGGTGGTGGCAATGAGGTGTCAGTCGAAGGCATTGGCGTCAATGGCTATCTATGGCGTGCCAGCCTGGACACGATCAGCTTCATGCCGCTGGCTGAAGTTGACCCGTTTGGCGGTGTTATCATCACGGATTGGTATGCCAATCCCGATATGACAACCGAGCGCTTCAAGCTCACCGTCTATATTCTCGACACGCGCCTGCGTGCTGACGCCCTGGCAGTTAACGTCTTCCGCCAGGTCCGCGAAGAGAATGGCGGCTGGATCGATGCTGAAGCCAGCACCGAAACCGCCTATGAAATCGAAAATTCCATTCTGACACGGGCGCGCCAGCTGCGAATTTCGCAACTGGAAGACTAAACCCGGTCCATCGGGAGCGCGGCACTCGCCGCGTCACATCACATGAGCCGATACAATCCGAGCGAAGCCGAACCCAAGTGGCAATCGGCATGGGCGGAGCGTGACTCCTTTCGGGCGAAATCCGCCGCGGAAGCGGGTGACGCTCCGAAATACTATGTGCTTGAGATGTTTCCCTATCCGTCGGGACGCATCCATGTCGGGCACTCCCGAAACTATGCGATGGGCGATGTTGTCGCCCGCTATAAACGCGCTCGTGGATACAATGTCCTTCACCCGATGGGATGGGATGCGTTTGGACTGCCTGCCGAGAATGCAGCGCGGGATCGGGGCGTTCATCCCGGTGACTGGACCTATGACAATATCGACGCCATGCGCGGCCAGCTGCAGCGGCTCGGCCTGGCACTCGACTGGTCCCGGGAATTTGCCACGTGTGACCCGTCCTATTATCGGCATCAACAGGCGATTTTCCTGAAACTGTTCGAACGCGATCTGGTTTATCGCAAAACCGCCAAGGTGAACTGGGATCCGGTCGACCAGACGGTGCTGGCCAATGAACAGGTTATCGATGGCCGTGGCTGGCGCTCGGGCGCTCTGGTTGTCCAGCGCGAGCTGGACCAGTGGTTCTTCAAGATCACCGATTATGCCGACGTCCTGACTGACGGTCTGGACGAGCTGGAGCGTTGGCCGGACAAGGTCCGCACTATGCAGTCCAACTGGATCGGTCGGTCGCGGGGTGCGGAAGTCTGTTTCCCGCTGAGCGATGACGATCTGGCCGAAGAGTTTGGCAAGACCATCGACGTCTTCACGACACGTCCCGATACACTGTTCGGTGCCAGCTTCCTGGCGCTGGCGCCCGATCATCCGATCGTCAAGAAACTGGCTGAGGACAATCCGGAGCTCGATCGCTTCCGCCATGAGTGCGAACGTATGGGCACATCGGAAGAAGAGATCGAGAAAGCCCCGAAAAAGGGTGTCGATCTGGGTATCACCGTCCGCCATCCGTTTGATCCGGATTGGGAATTGCCGGTCTGGACCGCGAATTTCGTGCTTTCGACCTACGGCACGGGCGCGATTTTCGGCTCGCCGGCCGGTGACCAGCGCGACCTGGATTTCGCCAACAAGTACGCGCTGGCGGTCAATCCGGTGGTTCTTCCGCCAAACACCGACGCCGCCTCGCACACCATCACCGACGAGGCCTACACCGGCCCGGGCACGATCTATAACTCCAAATTCCTCGACGGGCTGAGCACGGTGGATGCCATCGAGCGCGCCATCGAGGAATTGGAAAAGCTCGGACTGGGCAAGGGCGCAACAAGCTACCGCCTGCGTGACTGGCTGGTTTCCCGACAGCGTTACTGGGGGTGTCCGATCCCGGTCATCCATTGTGACACGTGTGGAACCCTGCCCGTGCCGGATGACCAGCTGCCGGTGGAATTGCCGAAGGATGTCACCTTCGACCATCCCAGCAACCCGCTTGAACGCCATCCGACCTGGAAACACACCACATGTCCGAAATGCGGTGGAGAGGCGCGTCGCGAGACCGATACGCTGGACACTTTTGTCTGCTCCTCCTGGTACTTCCTGCGTTTCACATCGCCGTGGTCGGACACTGACCCGTTTGTTGCCGATGATGCGAACTACTGGATGCCGGTCGATCAGTATGTCGGTGGTATCGAGCACGCCATCCTGCACTTGCTCTATGCACGCTTCTTCTCACGCGCTCTGAACAATGCCGGCATGATGAATTTGCCGACCGGCGAGCCTTTCGCCGGCCTTTTCACGCAGGGCATGGTGACGCACGAAACCTACAAGTCCGAAGATGGCCGCTGGCTGTTGCCGGAAGAGGTAGAGCGCAAGGGCGACGCCTATGTCGAGATCGAGGGCGGCGGCAAGGTCAGTGTCGGCGCCATCGAAAAAATGTCGAAATCCAAAAAGAATGTCGTCGATCTGGACGCATTCATCGCGGACTTCGGGGCTGATGCTGCGCGCTGGTTTGTGCTGTCTGACTCGCCGCCCGAGCGGGACGTCGAATACACGGATAGCGGTGTTGAAGGTGTCTGGCGCTTCATCCAGCGTTTGTGGACGACCGTCGACGCCCTGCCGGAAAATGCGCCGGGCCCACTCAGTGTTGGAGCTGCGGCCGAGGGGCCGGCCCTGGATGCGCGCAAAGCCGCACACAAGGCTGCCGCCGCGGTCACCGATGCGATTGAAGGCTTCCGCTTCAACTCGGCCGTCGCGCAGATCCACGATCTGGTAAACTCCCTGCGCAAGTGCACCGCAGATGATGACGCTTCACTGGCCGCACGCGCCGAGAGCCTGGGCATCCTGGCGCGCCTCATCGCACCTTTCATTCCGCACCTGGCTGAAGAGTGCTGGGCGCGCCTTGGAGGTGAGGGCCTGGTCATCGATGCGGCCTGGCCAGAGGCTGATCCCGCACTGCTGGTCGAGAACAGCGTGATGATGCCGATCCAGATCAATGGGAAGAAGCGCGGCGAGCTCGAAATCGCCCGTGGCAGCGATCAGGAAACCGTAAAAAGCGCGGCATTGGCCAATGAAGGGGTGGCGCGCAGCCTGGAAGGGCTTACGGTACGAAAAGTCATCGTTGTACCAGACCGTATCGTCAACATCGTCGCTGGGTAGAAGTCATGTCTGTTCGCCGTTTTTCGACACTCCTGATCGCAGGCCTTTCACTGGGCCTGGCCTCGTGCGGCTTCACGCCGATGTATGGCAATGGGAGCGCGGCACGCGGGCTGGAGAATGTCCAGGTCGAGACCGGCGAAGAACGTGTGGACTTCATGCTTCAAGAGGCGCTGCTTGATGCCATGGGCTCAAGACGGGCCGGGGATGGCCGCACGCTGAGGACAGAAACCGAATTGCGCGCGACGCAGCTCGGCATTGGCGCAGACGCCATTGCGCGCCGGTTTGCCATTCGTCTGAGTGTGGATTACCAGCTTGTTGATGACCGCAGCGGCGATGTCCTTTTCTCCGGCAGCGTGACCGCGGAAACATCCTACAATGCCTCCAGTGCAGCCTATGCCTCCCAGACCGCCCAGCTGGATGCGGAGGAACGTGCTGCCCAGGACGCCGCAGACCGGATCACGATGCAACTCGCCCGCGCGGCAAGGAATGGCGAGCTTTGGTAAAGATCGCACCGCGCGATGCTGATCGTCAGGTTGCTCGACCTGATCCTTCCCTGACGGCCTTTCTGGTCTTTGGCCCCGACCGTGGGCTGGCCCATGAACGCGCCACGGGCCTGGTGAAAAACCTGCTGGAGGATCCCGACGATCCTTTTGCACTGACCCAGCTCACAGAAGATGACCTGAAAGCGGATCCGGCGTCGCTGGCAGATGCCATGGCTGCGATGTCCCTGACAGGGGGAGCGCGTCTCGTGCGGGTGCGACTGAGCGGGGAAACAGGCAGTGGTCCTGTTCTGGATGTTCTCGCGCAGATCGAAGCCGGCCAGGCCTTCGAAGCGCGATTGGTGGTCGAGTCAGGAGACCTGACGCCGCGCGGCAAACTACGCAAGGCTTTCGAGCCGGCGAAAAAAGCGGCGACCATCGCCTGTTATGCCGACAACTCTCAATCACTCGGTGATCTTGCCGATGAGATGCTCCGGTCCGAGGGACTGTCTCTCGATCCTGATGCTCGAGCGAACTGGTTGCCCAAGCTCGAGGGCGACAGGGCGATGGCGCGAAACGAGATCGACAAGCTGATTTTGTACAAGGGGCTTCGTGACCAACGCGCGCCGGGCGAGGACGTAGTCAGCCTGGATGATGTCGAAGCCGTCGCGGCCGATCATGGAGACAGCGCCCTTGATGCCATTCTTGGCCCGCTGTTCGATGGCGACCTGGCCAAGCTGGATTCAAGTTATGCGCGTGCCATGGGCGCAGGCGTGAGTGCGGTTGCGATTTTGAGAGCGATTCAACGTCGTTTGGATCAATTTGGAATCGCACATGCCAACGGCGGAAATGATGGCGCGATCGCCCGGTCAGGAGCACCGCGATTTGGGCCACAAGCTGCTCAATTTAAAAGACAAATGGGGTTCTGGCAGGGACGTCGTCTCGACGCCGCGCGGGAGTTGGCCTTTGATTTAGAGCGGCAAATCAAGCGATCTGGAAGCCCCTCAGAGGCGCTGACCGGGGATCTGGTCCTTCGACTGGCCCGTGGCGCCGCGAGAGCGCGACGCTAAACCGACCCGTTACTCAACCGACGACACACATCGTCGAGTTGTTCCAATGTCTGGTAGTGTACCCGGATTTCTCCGCCCTTGGCGCCATGACGGATATCAACCGACAACCCGAGCCGAGACGCGATGTCGGCTTCAAGGGCGCGCGTGTCTGCGTCCTTCTCTCCCGCGTCACCGCTGGACTTTCCGGCTGATTTTTTCTCCGGCGCGGTCACTCCCTTGGCCAGGCGCTCCGCCTCGCGCACGGACAGACCCCTGGCGATGATCTCCTCAGCGAGCTGTTCCGCATTGGGCGCCGTCGCAATCGCGCGGGCATGACCGGCCGAGAGCTGCCCCTCCGCGACATAACTCTGAATACCGTCAGGAAGGTTGAGCAAGCGCATCATGTTCGCGATGTGGGAGCGGCTCTTGGCCACGGCCTGGGCGACATCCTCCTGGGTATGACCAAAGCGATCAATCAGCTGGCGATAGGATTGCGCCTCCTCGATCGGATTGAGATCGGCGCGCTGGACGTTCTCGACAATGCCGATCTCGAGTGTTTCGCGATCCGTCAGCTCTCGAACAAGTGCTGGAATTTCATGCAACCGCGCCCGTTGCGCGGCGCGCCATCGGCGTTCGCCTGCTACGATTTCATAACGCGTGCCGCTCTCGACCGGACGCACGAGGATGGGCTGAACGACACCTTTTTCCGCGATCGATTCTGCGAGTGCCGCCAGTTCCGCTTCAACCATGGTCTTGCGGGGCTGGTCCGGATTGGGCTGGATCAGGTCAATCGAAATCTCGGTGACCCCGCGCGGGCGGTCTGACCCGGTCGTACCCGTTTCGCTACTTTCGAAACTCTCTTCCTGGGTCTCTCCGAGCAGGGCCGACAAGCCGCGGCCCAGACGTTTGTTCTTTTCGGAGGGACTCATGCGATTTCACTTTCCTGTTCGGATTTGCGTTTGCGTTCCTGTCGAACGACTTCCTTGGCGAGGGCCACATAGGCCTTGGACCCGGCGCAGCTGAGATCATAGAGCAGAACCGGCTTGCCCATGGACGGGGCCTCGGAGACCCGCACATTGCGAGGGATCACCGTCTTGTAGACTTTCTCGCCAAAATGCTCGCGGACATCTGCTGCCACTTCGGCCGACAGATTATTGCGGCTGTCATACATGGTTAGCACCAGACCCTGGATATCCAGCTTGGCGTTGAGGTGACCGCGCACACGCTCAACGGTCTTGAGCAATTGTGTGAGGCCTTCCAGCGCGAAGAACTCGCACTGAAGCGGCACCAGGATCGCATCGGACGCCGTCAGCGCATTCACAGTCAGGACATTCAGCGACGGTGGACAATCAATCAGGATGTAGTCAATGCCTTCACGGTTCGCATCAGCCACATAGGCCTCGATCGCGCGCTTCAGCCGGTATGACCGGCGGTTATCATTGGCCAGCTCCAGCTCTGCCCCGGACAACAACACATCTGACGGCACGATCTGAAGGCCCGGAACCACGGTCTTCGTCAGCGCGGACTGTAGCGGTTCATCACCGACCAGAATGTCGAAGGCTGTCACCTGCCTGTCAGCAGGCGGAACACCCAGGCCCGTCGACGCATTTCCCTGTGGATCAAGGTCAATGATCACCACTCGCTGCTTGATGGCGGCGAGGGCTGTACCCAGATTAATGGCGGTGGTTGTCTTGCCAACGCCACCCTTCTGGTTGGCGACGGAAATCACTCTTGGGGCGCTGTTGCGCGCGTGATTATCGGACACGCTTGACCTCTTCTATCCGGAGGATCACCCCATCGCTGGTACGACTGGGTATGACTTCGGATTCGAATGTCCAGTTTTTCCGCGCCTCGGTCAATTCTTCCTCATAGCGGCGGCCCTTGAAAAACAGCCCTAAAGCCCCGTTTTTCAACAGCGGATGGGCGTATCCCAATAATTTATGAAGTGGTGCAAAGGCCCGGGCCGTCACCACATCAACGCAAGTGTGCGGATCCAGCGTCTCAACGCGAATCGATCTGGCCTCTGCCGGCACACCGGTGGCTTGAATGACCTTGTTGAGAAAGGCGACTTTCTTGCCGACGGAATCGACCATCAAGACCTGCCCATCCACGCCTCGATCCTTGAGACCCAGTGCTAGGGCCAAACCCGGAAACCCGGCACCAGCGCCCAGATCTGCAAACCGTCGTGCGCCCTCCGGAATATGGTCCCACAACTGATAGCTATCGAGCGCGTGGCGCTCCCAGAAGTCCGCCAAAGTCGACCGGCCGACGAGGTTCGTATGGGCGTTGGTCTCTTCGAGAAGGCGTCGCCAGGTCTCGAACCCCTCCAGTGTTTCACGTGAAACACCGGTTATTTCGGCAAACTCATCCGACGTCATGCGCTTGCTGCCTTATGCTGGCGTTTGATATGCGCCAGAACGGCTGTGAGAGCGCCTGGGGTCACACCCTCAACCCGCGCTGCCTGGCCCAGTGTCGACGGTCGCGAAGCCTTCAGCTTCTCCTTCGCCTCATTGGACAGGCCGCCCACAAGATCATAGTCAAAGGCTTCTGGTATCTTCACGGCCTCATCACGCCGGAACGCAGTGATGTCCGCCTGCTGTCGATCGAGATACCCCGCATACAGGGCATCAATCTCGATCTGCTCACGGATCGCCTTGTCCAGCGCTCCGAGCTGCGGCCAGATCGCCACCAGATCATTCCATTTGATCTCAGGGTAGGCGAGCAAGTCAAAGACATCCCGACGCTTACCGTCCTGATTTACTGCGAGACCGTGTTTCTTCGCTTCCGGCGGGGAGAGCAGACAGGCTTTTGCCAGGGCGCACGCATCCTCCAGCGCCACCATCTTGCCCTCAAACGCCAACCGTCGGTCCTCGCTTGCGAAGCCTCGATCAATCGCGATCCGGGTCAGCCGCTGATCCGCATTGTCCGATCGCAAGGTGAGACGGTACTCGGCCCGTGACGTGAACATGCGATAGGGCTCGGACACACCGCGGGTGATCAGATCATCGATCATCACGCCGATATAGGCCTCGGAGCGGGAGAGAATGAAACGGTCCCGGCCGGTCGCGGCGAAGGCTGCATTCAGACCGGCCATCAGGCCCTGTGCCGCAGCTTCCTCGTAACCGGTTGTGCCATTGATCTGACCCGCCAGCCAGAGCCCGGGCGCCTTGCGCACCTGCAGGGTCTCGTCGAGCTCGCGCGGATCGACATAATCATACTCGATGGCATAGCCGTATCGGATCACCTCGACATTCGAGAGCCCCGGAATGGTCCGCAAGAACGCATCCTGGACGTCTTCGGGCAAAGAGGACGAGATTCCGTTCGGATACACCGTGTCATCATCGAGACCTTCCGGCTCAAGGAAAATCTGGTGATTGGTCCGGTCCGCAAAACGGTGCACCTTGTCTTCGATAGAGGGGCAATAGCGCGGCCCACGACCGGCAATGGCACCACTGTAAACCGCCGACTTGTTGATATTCGCGGCAATGATTGCGTGGGTCTCTTCCGTGGTTCGCGTCACCGCACAGGTGATCTGCGGTACCGTGATTTCATCCGTCAGAAACGAAAACGCGACAGGGTCAGCATCGGCGGGCTGTTGTTCAAGCTCATCCCAGTCGATTGACGACTGCTTCAGGCGAGCCGGCGTTCCGGTCTTCAGTCGACCCATTTCCAGATCCAGCGCGTAAAGCCGGTCACTGAGCCCGATCGCTGGCGCTTCATCCACACGGCCAGCAGGAATGCGTTTCTCGCCGATATGGATCAGACCTTTCAGGAATGTACCCGTGGTCAGCACGACGCTTGGCGCCTGATAGGTTATGCCCTCGGCATCAATGACCCCGACAACGACCCCGCTCTCGATGACCAGGTCTTCTACCGCTGACGCTCGAATATCCAGATTGGCTGTCGCGCGGAGCTCTGCCTGCATCGCTTCGCGGTAGAGCTTGCGATCGGATTGGGTACGGGGGCCGCGCACAGCCGGTCCCTTGGAGCGATTGAGCAGCCGAAACTGGATGCCCGAAGCATCCGCGATCCGACCCATAATCCCGTCGAGCGCATCAATCTCTCGAACCAGATGCCCTTTGCCGAGCCCGCCGATCGCGGGGTTGCAGGACATCTCGCCAATCGTTTCAAGCTTGTGGGTGAGCAAGAGCGTTCGTGCACCGGCACGCGCAGAGGCCGCCGCGGCCTCGCACCCTGCATGCCCACCACCGATTATGATCACATCCCACGAGCTCATGGTCGCGCAACCTGTTCCGTCAGTCTTGAAAAGGGCGCACTACATAATGCTTCCGTCGCAGGGAGTCGAGCAGGGCCTCAGTGTTTCACGTGAAACATCCTTGGTGAGGTCTTATTTCCCGATGCAGAATTGCGAGAACACCCGGTCGAGGATGTCTTCCACATCCACACGACCCGTCAGGGCCTCGGTTGCGCGCACCGCCAGCCGCACATCCTCTCCAGCCAGTTCGGGCGCCTGTGCAAGTTTCAACCGCGCCCGGATCAAGGCATCCACGGCCTCTTTTACCGATTTGCGATGCCGGGTCCGACTGATCGCAGGCAATTCCCGCGCAGACAGTCGGTCCACCACAATCTCCTCGATGCGCGCTTCCAGTTCAGACACCCCGTCACCGGACTTGGCACTCAACCCGTAGGCCTCATCATCGCGAGCGGTTTTGTCGACGAGATCCATCTTGTTGAGAACCAACAAATCTCCATCTTTCAACCGCTGCTGCAAATCCAGCAACTCCTCTTCGGAACGGGCGTCGGCTACCCCAATACGAAGATCGGCCTCGACCGCGCGATCCAGAGCCCGACGAACGCCCTCTGCCTCAACGGCATCCACCGCCTCGCGAAGTCCGGCCGTATCTGAAATCACGACTGGAAAGCCTGCCATCACCAAACGAACCTCGACAATGTCCCGCGTCGTGCCGGGAATGTCAGTGACGATGGCGGCATCCCGTCTCGCCAGGCAGTTCAGCAAGGAGGATTTCCCGGCATTGGGCGCGCCAATCAGGGCGACTGAAAATCCGGTCCGGATCCGCTCTCCCCGTCGATCATCGTCCAGATGTTCACCCATGGACGCGATCAATTCGGTCAAGGGCAGGTGAGCCCGGTGCGACAACGCATCCGGGACATCTTCCTCGTCCGGGAAATCAATCTCTCCCTCGATCGAGGCCAGCACGTTGATCAAGGTACTGCGCCACCCCTCATAGAGCTCTTTCAGTGCGCCCGACATCTGCGACAGGGCCTGGCGCCGCTGCGCCTCTGTCTCCGCATCAATGAGATCCGCCAGCCCCTCGGCCTCGGTCAGGTCGAGGCGACCATTCTCGAAAGCGCGCCGGGTAAATTCGCCCGGCTCGGCAACAAGGCATCCCAGTGAGTCCAGGGTATCCAGCGCCGCCTCGATCACGGCGGGACCGCCATGGACCTGGAGTTCCGCCACGTCTTCGCCCGTGAAACTCGCCGGCTTCTGAAAATAGAGAACCAGGGACTCGTCGAAAATCTCGCCGGCCTCGTTCGACAGGCGCCTGACACTGGCCAGGCGCGGCGGCGGCCGCTGGCCCCGGGTCAGCTTGTCCAGGACCAGACCCACGCGATCTCCGGACAAGCGGATCACCGCCACACCGGATCGTCCGGGCGGCGTGGAAAGGGCATAGATAGTCGTTTTCACGAGGGGCCTACTTTGTGTTCGGGTCCATGCCGGTCTGGCGCATGAAGGACATGAATTGATCGGTCATCTGGCCACCGAAAGTGGTCCATTGCCGCATCAGTGCCTCAGGCTCCATGGACTCAAGATTGGCCTCCATGCGCCGCACCATCTCTTCCGTCAATCGTTCATTGAGATGCGTGACATCCGGCAGACCCAGAAAAGCTCGCGCCTCTTGGGGTGAGCATTCGATATTGATATTGACCTTCATGACCACCTCGAAGACGTTGCCTTAAGTGCCATCAAAAGGAGGGTCGCATGCCGGGTCAAGATGTCGTGATCGACAACAGCACGCCAGAGTTCAAGGCCTATCTGTCCCTGCCGCCCTCTGGCCACGGTCCCGGCTTGGTTGTTTTGCAGGAAATCTTCGGCGTCAATGCAGTGATGCGCGGCATTTGCGATCAATTCGCCCACGCCGGATTTGTCACATTCTGTCCCGACCTCTTCTGGCGCATCCAGCCGGGTATTCAGATTACCGATAAAAGCGACGCTGAGCTTCAACAGGCGTTCAAACTGTATGGCGATTACGACGTGGATGCCGGTATGGGCGATATCGCCCAGGCAATCGAGGTCCTGCGGGAACGCCCCGAATGCGACGGCAGGGTGGGCGCGATCGGCTATTGTCTGGGTGGGTATCTCGCCTTCCTGACCGCATGTCGGACATCTGCAGATGCCAGCGTTGGCTATTACGGCGTCGGCATCGAGAATTCCCTGCACGAGGCGAATGACCTCGACCGCCCGCTGATGCTTCACATCGCCGAGCGCGACCAATTCGTACCTCCGGATGCCCAGGCAAGGATCCACGCCGCTTTCGATGATCACGACACGATCGTCTTGCATGATTATGCCGGCATGGAGCACGCATTCGCCCGAACCGAAGGGCTGCATTTCGACAAAGCGTCCGCTGCTTTGGCAAATACCCGCACCGTGGAGTTTCTGCGCAAGCATCTGGCGTGAAGCTCTTGCGCTGTCCACAATTGTGCTAAGCTATCTGGGCTCGGGCCAGGTACGGGAACGATCTGAAGGGACGTATCGTGGCGGTTTTTGACTCAACACTTATACCTCACCTGCCTCGGATCCGGGCGGACAAACCCCTGATCGTGACGACGGTAAGTATTTGGGTTATATTGATTTTTCTGTTCTCTGTGTCGCATTATATCGATGCTCACAGAGTCGGTTCAGAGCAGCCCTACACCTATTTTCTGGCCAATTGGGCGCTCGGGTTTCTACCCTGGCTGTTCATGATGCCCATGGTGTATCTCTACGGGGCGAGAGATGTGAACAAGGCGCTCTTGCCAAGTCTTGTAACCGCCCTGACAGCCACTGCCATTGCGCTCCCGATTTCAGGCGTCTTCAATGCTGTTGTTTTCGGATATCTGAGTAATACCAACCCGTTAAAGCTCATGAGTACCTGGCAGGTCCGATACTGGCTGTGGGATGGTCTGCTGCTCTTTTTTACCTATCTGGCCGGGCGCCAGATGCGGCCTCGCCCCGAAAATGCGCCGACAACCCAGGAAAGAGAGCCGGCGATTGCCGTTCGCTCGACAACCGGTGTGGAATTTATCCCGGTCAAGGACATCCAGGGCGCAACAGCCCAGGGCAATTACATCGCCCTGCTGATGGAGGGACGCGAGGTCCTGCACCGCGCGACCATGGCCGGATTGTCGGAAAAACTGTCTGAATCCGGCTTTGTGCGGGTTCACCGCTCCCACATCGTCAATCCAAACCAGGTGATGGGCGCCAAGGCCCGGGGCGAGAAGATCCGGGAAGTCCAGTTGAGCAATGGCAGCCGCATTCCAGTCTCTGACCGCTATATGGACGATGCGCATCGCGCACTCTCCGGGCGGATCGTGGACTAGTCAGCGCTGGCGGTTTTCCAACCTTCGCGCTCGGTGAGACGGCGGAAATAGGCTTTCACGCTGTCCGGCGCATCGCCAAACTGGCGGATGATCTTGAGCAGGTAGAGCATATAGCCCACCGAGATGTCGGCCGCCGTGAGACGATCCGCCACCAAATAGCTTCCCTTGCCGATACCGCTGTGCTCCAGCGCTTCCAAGTGTTTGTCGGTCTCTGACTTGGCCCAGGCCGCTATGCCGGCATTACGGTGCTCCTCAGGCAAGAGCGCCGTGTGGGCGAGCAACATTGTAACCGGCAAGGTCATCCCACCCTCTCCGAAATGCAGCCATTGCAGGAAACGGCCATAATCGGTCTCGCCCGGACGGACCTCAAGGTCGCTCGGCCCGAAGGTCGCGAGGATGTATTGCATGATCGCGACACTCTCGAACATCGTGGTTTCGCCATGCTCCAGGGCCGGGATCTTGGCGAGCGGATGCAGCTCGCGATAGGCCGCGGTTTCTTCCACTGTTGCTCGGTAGGGCGCCTGTTTCAGGGTGTAGGCGACGCCCATCTCTTCCAGCAGCCAGCGACAGCGAACAGACCGCGTGCGCGGCGCATGATGCAGAATGAGTTGCTTGCCTGTGGTATCGACCATGTGTGTCCCCTTTGTGTTTTCTGGGGACAGCAAACCCAATCCTGGCCGAATACAGAAGCAAAAAAAGCCGCATGGCGATCATGCGGCTCTTTTAGACATCATTGCAGGCAATGATCAGGTGTTCATGGAGTCGAAGAATTCATCATTGGTCTTCGTCTGACGCAGCTTGTCGAGCAGGAATTCGATCGCGTCCTGGGCACCCATCGGATTGAGGATGCGGCGCAGGATGTACATCTTCTGCAGGTGGTTGCGATCGACCAAGAGTTCTTCCTTACGCGTGCCGGACTTGAGAATATCAATCGCCGGGAAGACGCGTTTGTCAGCCACCTTGCGATCCAGCACGACTTCAGAGTTACCCGTACCCTTAAATTCCTCGAAGATGACTTCATCCATCTTGGAGCCGGTTTCAATCAGCGCCGTCGCGATGATGGTCAGAGAACCACCATTCTCGATATTTCGAGCGGCACCGAAGAAGCGTTTCGGCCGCTGCAGCGCATTGGCATCCACACCACCGGTCAGGACTTTGCCCGAGCTTGGCACGACAGTGTTGTAGGCGCGGCCAAGGCGCGTAATGGAGTCCAGCAGGATGACCACATCGCGGCCATGCTCAACCAGACGCTTGGCTTTCTCGATCACCATTTCGGCCACCTGGACGTGGCGTGTCGCCGGTTCATCAAAGGTCGAGGAAATCACCTCGCCCTTAACCGTGCGCTGCATGTCGGTGACTTCCTCGGGGCGCTCGTCAATGAGCAGCACCATGAGATAGCTTTCCGGGTGATTGCTCTCGATCGCGTGTGCAATGTTCTGGAGCAGGACGGTCTTTCCGGTGCGCGGCGGCGCCACGATCAGACCACGCTGGCCCTTACCGAGCGGCGCCACGATATCAATCACGCGTCCGGAGCGATCCTTGACCGTCGGATCGACCGTTTCCATAACAAAGCGGCTATCGGGATAAAGCGGCGTCAGATTGTCGAAATGCACCTTGTGGCGCGCGCGTTCCGGTTCCTCGAAATTGATCGAGCTGACTTTGAGAAGGGCGAAATATCGTTCGCCGTCGCGCGGGCTGCGGATCTCGCCCACCACGGTGTCGCCCGTGCGCAGACCGAATTTCCGGATCTGGGTCGGTGAGACGTAAATATCGTCCGGTCCGGCGAGATAGTTCGATTCCGGAGAGCGGAGGAAGCCAAAGCCGTCCTGCAGAACTTCCAGAACCCCGCCGCCATGGATTTCCACCCCGCATTCGGCCAGCGCCTTGAGGATCGCGAACATCATGCCCTGTTTTCGCAGGGATGATGCGTTCTCGATCTCAAGCGCCTCGGCAAATTCGAGTAGCTCGGTCGGCTTCTTTTCCTTCAGATCCTGGAGCGTCATGCGTTCCAGGCCAGCAAGGGATTCAGGCAGAGCGGTTTCTTCGGTCATGATGGATCTTCACAGGGAAAGTCGAGGCCAGCTCCGGTCGGAGTTGGTGCAATCGAAGCAAGAAGGGTGCCGGAAACACCTAAACACCCGAATTGGTCAGAAATTGACACTGGCATCTCAGATAGATGCCCAATCTGTCAATGAAAGAGAGGTCTCAAATAGAGTTCAATTCTGCTTGCCACGCCTTGACTGCACGGTCAAGCATTGCCCGGTTGTGCTTGTGTCATTTCAACGCGACGACGGCGATCAACACGATCAGGATGGCGAGCACAAACGGGATCTCGTTCAGGATGCGATAGCGCTTATGTTCCCAGTCATTTGTGCCAGATTCGAACTTCTTGAACCGGTCCGCGAACACGTGGTGGATGCCCGTCATCGCTGAGATCAGCACAAATTTTGCGATCCAGGCCCAGTCGAGAAAAATCTCCCAACCGCCCGCGCGCTCGGCATTTGACCACACCAGAAGCAAACCAAAGATCCAGGTCGCGATCATGGCCGGGTTCATGATCACCTTGAGCAGCCGGCGTTCCTGCAGGCGGGCAGTCTGGTCAAACTCGCCACCGGCTTCGGCTTGTGCATGATAGACATAGAGGCGCGGCAGATAGAGCAGACCCGCCATCCAGGCGATCACCGCCAGGATATGCAGAGCTCTCAGCCAGTCATACGCTGCAAGGATCATGCTTCCAGGCTTCCCGAAATCGCACATCGGCATTTGCCGAACCCGCGCGGACATATACGAGACCGCGAGTCCGGCGCCAAGCCGTAGGACTGGTAGAGACGCGTATCGACCATGTCGGCCAGCGATTTGATAAACGCAGGCTGAGTACCCAGGGCCGGTACACGCAGATAGATGGGGACGCCGTGCTCGGATGCAAGCTCGGCATATTCCTCGTCCAGTTCGACAAGCGTCTCGATATGCTCAGAGACGAAGGCGATCGGCGTCAGGACAATGTTCTTGCAGGCCTTGCCCGCGCGCTCGATGGCATCGTCGGTGGACGGCCCAATCCATTCCAACGGACCCACGCGGCTCTGATAACAGATCTCGTGATCGGTGATCTCCGGCATTTTCCCGACCACTGCGGCCACCGTCTGCTCGACCTGCCATTGATAGGGATCACCTTGATCGACAATTTTCTTGGGCAGGCCGTGCGCGGAAAACATCACGCGGGTGTTGAACAGGTCATCGACCTTGGACAGCGTTTCCCGCAACAGCGCGACATGCGCGTCGATGAACGCATCTTCCGTCGGATAACAACAGATCGTCTCGGCTTGCAGGGAGGTTGACGAGGCCCAGGCATCAAGCGAGGAGGCCGTCGTTGTCGTCGAGAATTGCGGATAAAGCGGCAACAGGATGACCCGGTCCGGCTCCCAGGCCTCGATTTCCCTGGCCGTATCCTCGGTGAAGGGATGCCAATAGCGCATGGCCGGCCAGATCTTGACCTCGAGATCGGCATGGCGAGACCGCAATTCGGCCTCCAGCGCATCGAGCTGTTTCTGGGTTTCCGGCACAAGGGGAGATCCACCCCCCATCTTGGCGTAGTTCTCGCGCGCTGACTTGGCCCGTGTCGTCGAAATCAGCCAGGCCAGCATTTCACGGATCGGACCGGGCGCCTGGATAATTGCCGGATCGCGGAACAGGTTGCGCAGGAAGGGCCGTACGGCTTCCGGCTTGTCCGGTCCTCCGAGATTAAAGGCCGCAATCGCTAGCTTCATGATATTCGCCTGCCGGTTAGCGGTCGCGTACCGACCGGATCAATTGTTCAACATGGGCAACCGGCACGTCAGGCGTGATCCCGTGGCCCAGATTGAAGATATGGGGTCGGCCAGACCAGGCGTCCACCAGACGATCCACCTCGGCCTTCAGCACAGCTCCGCCCGTGCGCAGAACGGCCGGATCGAGATGGCCCTGGACCGGCAAGCCCGCCGGCAAATTCTCATCCATCCACTTGGGATCAACAGCCGTGTCGAGTGCCAGCGCCGTAACACCTGTCTCGCGAGCGTATTTGGGATACAGCGTACCCGCGCCGCGAGGAAAACCGATAATCGGCAGATCAACGCCCTGCGCGCGAATGCGATCCACAATGCGCTTGGTCGGCCGGATGATGACCCGATCAAACAGCGGTTCCGGAAGACCTTCAGCCCAGCTGTCGAATATCTTCAGGACTTCCGCACCGGCATGGGCCTGCATGACTAGATAGTCTGCGGTCGCATCGGCAATGATATCCATCATCGCATCGAACGCCTCGGCCTGGTCATAAGCCGCGACACGGGTTTTGAACCGGTCTTTCGAGCCTCCGCCCTCAACCATGTAGGTTGCAACCGTCCAGGGCGCGCCCGCAAAGCCAATCAACGTCGTTTCTGCAGGCAGTTCCGCCTTGGTCAAACGCAAGGTCTCTCCGATTGATGCAAGCACGCTGTCGTCACGCTTGTCAGCCAGCTCCTGGAAATTGGCGACGTCGAAGGGGTCCAGCTTGGGCCCTTCGCCTGTCACAAACCAGACCCGTCGGCCCAGGGCGATCGGGATCAAAAGGATGTCCGCGAACATGATCGCTGCATCAAAGCCGAACCGGCGGATCGGCTGAAGTGTCACCTCGGACGCAAGATCCGGAGAGAAGCAGAAATCAATGAAGTCCTTGGCCCGGGAGCGCACTTCCCGGTATTCGGCCAGATAACGGCCTGCCTGGCGCATCATCCAGATGGGAGGCGGTGAGAGCGTCTCACCCTTCAGGATATTGAGGATCGGTTTTGAAACAGCATCGGTCATACCGAGTGCTTTAGGACGCTCCGTCCACAGGTTCAATGCGTCGTTTTCACTTCCCTTTATAAATAGATTTAAGGGAGTCGTTGTTGTTGTGCCGTGGATTTCGTGGGTATCTGATTTATCCGCATACCAACGGGCTATATTGCCACTGGATAATCCGATTTCTCAGCTGAAAATCATTGTCTTGATAAGCTGGGAAAGTAATATAATTCATATATTTATTGAATTTTTCCCTGTTGAAAAAGAGGTATAATCCTGTTGGATGATTATCCCCGGAAAAATCACTCACAGGCTTATCAACACACAGGCGAGCTGTGGACAAATATGTGAAATTATCGGGGTATGACCGGGTATTACCCACAGCCGAAAATCGTCGATCGGGTGATTGAGGACAACGGCGGAAGTTATTAACAAGTCGTTAACAGACCGAGCGCGTGATGACTGACACCGAACGATCCCAAATTGATACCTGTTTTCATATCCACATGGTTTCCGATTCAACCGGCGAAACTCTGATGGAAGTGATGCGGGCCTCTGTCGCGCAGTTCGAGAACACCAATCCGCTCGAGCACCTCTATGCCCTCGTCCGATCCTCGCGCCAGCTCGACCGGGTGCTTGAGGAAATCGCCGGTTATCCGGGCGTGGTCATGTACACGATCGTCAATCCGGATCTACGCCGGGAGCTGGAAACCCGTTGTATGGAAATCGGTGTGCCGGCTATTGCAGTTCTCGATCCCATGCTGGCGACGTTGAGCTCTTATCTCGCCCGCCCGATCGCCAGCCGCGCCGGCGCCCAGCGATCCCTAGATGCCCAGTATTACAATCGCATCGAGGCAATGAATTACACGATGGCGCATGATGACGGCCAGGGCGATAATTTCGAGGCCGCGGACATTGTACTGCTGGGCGTGAGCCGGACCTCAAAAACGCCGACCAGTATCTATCTGGCGCACCGCGGTTATCGGGCTGCAAACATTCCCCTGGTGCAATCTGCTCCGCTGCCGACCGACCTTGCCAGTCTGAAAAACCCGTTGATCGTTGGATTGACGGCTTCGCCAGAGCGAATTGTACAAATTCGCCGCAACCGCTTGCTCAACCTCAATGAGGGTCGGGACACGGATTACATCGACGATTTTTCGGTCCGCGAAGAAGTCCTGCACGCTAAACGGCTATACGCAAAACACGGCTGGCCCTCGATTGATGTGACCCGCCGTTCCATCGAAGAGACTGCTGCGAAAATCATCAACCTTCTCAACGAGAAAAGAGCACAAGATGCCTGAACAACTGGTCCTGGCCTCCGGCAGTCAGATCCGTCGATTGGTGCTCGAACAGGCGCAGGTGCCGTTCACGATCAACAAGTCCAGTGTCGACGAAGCGGAACTCAAATGCGCAAACAGCGCTTTGTCACCCAAGGAAATGGCATTGTTGTTGGGCCGGGCGAAATCATCGGACGTTTCCAACCGCATGCCTGACGTCTTCGTTCTGGGTGCTGACCAGACCATGGAATTAAACGGCGAGTTGCTCGACAAATTGCCGGATGCATCACTGGCGCGCGACCGTCTCATCAAGATGCGGGGCCGTCCACACTATCTCCATTCCGGTCTGTCGCTTCATCGCGATGGCAATGAGGTGTGGAGCTGGTCGCAAACCTCGACGATTCACGTCCGCGAATTTTCCGAGGGCTTTCTCGACGCCTATCTCGAAAAAGCGGGAGATGCGCTGACTGCAAGTGTCGGAGCTTATGCCTATGAAGGTCTGGGCGCTCAATTGTTCGAAAAAGTGGAAGGCGATTATTACGCCATCCTCGGCTTGCCCTTATTGCCGTTCTTGAACGCCCTGCGTGAACTGGGAGTTATCGAGACATGAGACCGACCGGAGCAGCCCTCACGGCCGGCGTAATCGGTCAGCCCATCGCCCACTCATTGTCGCCCTTGATGATGTCCGCCTGGATTGAGGCGGCCGGGATCAATGCCGTCTACACCCCCTATATCGCGACCCCTCACATGTTCGCCCCCGTCGTATCGGCCTTGTTTCGCGCCGGGCTGAAAGGGCTGAATGTAACCTTGCCGCACAAGACCGACGCCTTGATGATCGCCAACCGGATCTCGGATGCTGCGGATAAAATCGGTGCTGCCAACCTGTTGACATCAGTCGATGGTGAAATCCATGCCGACAATACCGATGCCTATGGATTCATTTCATCTTTAAGGAAGGCAGGCGTTGAACCGGCAGGTCGATCCGTCCTGGTTCTTGGCGCGGGTGGCGCATCTCGTGCAGTCACCTATGGGCTTTTGGACGCAGGCGCCAGCGATGTCGCGATTGCCAATCGGAGCCTGGACAAAGCCCGGGAGATTGCCCGGGACCTGGCCCCCAATTCAGAGATCTTGTCCTGGGATGATCGCAGCCGTCTGCTTGGCGAAGTCGATATCGTCGTCAATGCAACGTCTCTCGGTCTCAAGGGCCAGATACCTCTGGAAATGGACTGGTCGCAAGCAGGCGAGAATCTGGTCGCGGTTGATACGGTGTATACACCTCTGGAAACCCGGTTTCTGGCCGATGCGCGCGCCCGCGGCCTGCTTGGTATCGACGGATTGGGCATGTTGATTGAACAGGGCAAGCCAAGTTTCCAGGCCTTCTTTGGCTGCGCCGCACCAGAGCAGGCCGATATCCGATTGCTATTGGTACAAGCCCTGGAGTCCCATGAATGATCCGTATTGGCCTTACAGGATCGATCGGAATGGGGAAATCAGCGACAGCTGCATTGTTCGCTGAGCAAGGTGTTGCGGTGTTCGACTCTGATGCCGCTGTGCATGAACTCTACGCAAAGGGTGGCGCTGCAATCGGGCCCGTCAGCGAAGCCTTCGGTGATGTGTTGAGCGATGGCGCGATCGATCGGGGCGAACTGTCCGCGGTGCTCCGCGAAGACCCGGCCGGTTTCGGCAAGCTTGAAGCGATAGTGCATCCGCTGGTGGAAGCCGCGCGCGCCGCCTTTGTGGCTGAGGCCCGGGAACAGGAAATCGATATTGTCCTGTTCGATATCCCGCTTCTTTTTGAAACAGGAGGTGAAGCGGCCGTTGATGTCGTGGTCGTGTGCCATGCTCCTGACACTGTGCGCCGTGCGCGAGTGCTCGAAAGACCCGGCATGACTGAAGAAAAGCTGGATCTGATACTTGCCAGACAAATGCCGGAATCGGAAAAGCTGAAGCGCGCCGACTATGCGGTTGAGACCTCCAAGGGGCTTGAATCCGCCCGCAAACAAGTGCGCGATATCCTGGCCGATATCCGGCAGCACAAGACACGGGGCGAAAAGGGCTGATGCGGGAAATAGTATTCGATACCGAGACCACAGGCCTCGACCCCAATACCGGGGACCGCATCACCGAGCTGGGCTGTGTCGAGGTCATCGACTGCATCCCGACCGGAAAAACTTTTCACGCCTATATCAATCCACAGCGATCCACGCCGAAGGAAGTGGTGGATATCACTGGCCTGACGGATGAATTCCTAGCCGACAAGCCAGTCTTCGGCGAGGTTGCACAAGAGTTCGCCGATTTTGTAGGTGATGCCGTCATGGTGGCGCATAACGCGCCGTTCGACCGCGGTTTCATCAATATGGAAATGGAGCGGCTGGGCCGAGACCCCTATCCCGAGGACCGGTTCAAGGACACGGCCCGCATTGCGCGCGCCATGTTCCCGGGCAGCTATGTCTCTCTCGACGCGCTCTGCAAGCGTTTCGATATCTCGCTGGAAACCCGTGAAAAACACGGGGCCTTGATCGACTCCCTGCTGCTGGCAGAAGTCTATCTGGAGCTAACGGGCGGGCGTACGCGCGCACTGGATCTGTCCGGGCAGGCCAAGTCCAAGGGTGGAAAGGTCGAGTTTCCAAGCCGCCCCCAACGTCAACGCCCGCTTGAATCACGCGTCAACGACACAGAGCGCGCCGCCCATAGCGCCTTTATTGACGAGATGGGCGAAGACGCGCTCTGGAAACAGCTTCAGTCTGTCAATTAGTTGGCAGCGGCCGGGTCGCCATTGCCGTTGGTCTCGGCGCCCTGGGCTGCAGCTGCGCGCTTGGCCAGCTGAGCGCGATACAGGTTCGCGAAATCAACCGGATCCAGCATCAGCGGCGGGAAACCACCATCGCGCGTGACATCAGCCAGGATGCGGCGTGCAAACGGGAAGATCATGCGCGGGCATTCGATCAGCAGGAAAGGTTCGCGATCTGCATCCGAGATGTTTGCCATCTGGAAAACGCCGGCATAGGCCAGCTCGGCGATGAACACGACAGCTTCGTCTTCCGCAACAGCGCGCGCCGAAAAGTTCAGCGTGACTTCATAGGTGTCCGGAGACAGCGTCCGGGCCTGGACGTCAATACCAAGGTCGATGTTCGGCGGCTTCTGACTGCGAGTGGCTTCCGTGAAAGACGGGTTCTCGAAAGACAGATCTTTGATGAACTGGGTCAGAATGCGAAGCGACGGAACTTTCGGCATTTCGCCTTCAGCAGGCGTGGTCGGAGCGTCGGCCATAATATTCCCCTGGCGGGTCAGCGTTGATCAATTGGCCCATGGGCCAAATACACGAAGCGGGCCGGTTAGCATGCGAGCAGAACAGCGGCAAGCTGTACGCCTGATATTGAACTAGCTGACGAAACGCCAAAATGTTCTAGTATTGGTGTCTGGAGCCAATTTCACAGCCAGTCAGGGCCCTGAAAGAATGATCGACGTTCTAACCATTCTAATCTTTGGCGGAATAGCCGTCTTCTTCGGCTTCAAGCTGTTCACCGTGCTGGGACGGCATGAAGGCCATATGGAAGCCCCGACATCGGACAATCGCAACCCGGCCGGGCTCGACCGTGGCCCGGCCCAGCCCAATCTGCGCCCGGCCTTTGAGGGTCCTGCGGCGGCGGGCCTGGAAGCCATTGCGGCAGCGGACTCCCGCTTTGATCCGAATGAGTTTGTTGAGGGTGCCAAGGCAGCGTATCGGATGATTGTCGAGGCTTTTGCAGCCGGTGACCGGGATCGCTTGTCGGGACTTCTGGCCTCCGCCGTGTTCTACCGTTACGAACGGGCGATTAACGACCGGGAGAGCCGGGGCGAAACCGTGAAGTCGGAAATTGATCGCATCAAGTCTGCCGACATCACCGAGGCCGAACACAGATCGGGTACGGCGCGGGTCAAGGTCCGTTTTGAAGCGGAAATCGCCACGGAAACGCTGGATAAGGACGGAAACCGCGTTTCCGGTGACCTCGCCAATCTGGCCAAGACCGTCGAATACTGGACGTTCGAGCGCAAGACCACGAGTTCGGATCCCAATTGGGAGTTGTCCAGTGTCTCGGTGGCTTAAGTCCGGGCTTCTTTCCAGCCTCGTATTCCTGGCCGCCTGCCAGCAGCCCGAACCGGTCGAGGAACCGGTAGACGAGACTGTTGAACCCGAGCTCGTTCTCCCAGATCAGCTTCAATTGATCCCCGCACATTGGGACGCGCTTCGCGACTGGCAATCGGCCGACCCGCTGGATGGTATTTCCGCGTTTCTGCGCTCCTGCGAGCGCTGGCAGGGCTGGGCCGATGACCGGCCGCTCAACCCCCGGGCCGAATGGGCGGGAACGGTCGGCGACTGGCGCGCCGCCTGTGCCGCCGCCATGCTGGCCGGGTCTGATGCGGCCTCCCGGCGTGCAGCGCTTGAAGCGGCCTTTCAGCCTATCCGCATCACCGCGATCGCCGAAGACGAGACGGTCGAACCTGCCGATACCGGCTTGCTGACCGGGTATTACGAACCCTTTGTCGAGGTGCGAGAGCGCGCGGATAGTGAATTTTCGCAACCGCTGCGTCGTCGCCCCGATGATCTGGTAACGGTCGATCTCGGGCGATTTGACGAGACGCTTGCCGGGCGTCGCCTTGTGGGCCGGGTCGAGGGTGGCGAGCTGGTCTTCTATCGCGATCGGGATGAGATCGAGCGCCAGGACCGCGGTGATGTGATCGCCTGGGGTCGCCCGATTGATGTCTTTTTCCTGCAGATCCAGGGCTCCGGCCGCCTGGTTTACCCGGATGGTCACCAGGAACGTGCCGCCTTTGCCGCGCATAATGGTCTGCCCTATCGCTCCATCGGTCGCGAATTGATCCGCCGGGGCGAACTCGAGCGCCACGCCGCGTCGAAGCAGGGGATTGAGCGTTGGCTCAATGCGAACGGGCCCGAAGCGACGGCAGAGCTGTTTGCCGTCAATCCGCGTTATGTCTTCTTCCAGACCCAGCCTCTGACCGATCCGGATCTCGGGCCTGCGGGATCGGCCGGTCTACCGCTGACGCCCATGGCCTCAATCGCGGTGGATACCTCGCATCATGCCCATGGTGTTCCCATCTGGCTTACAGCTGATCTGCCTGAATTGGATACCTGGTCTGGCCTGGTGGTTGCCCAGGATTCCGGTGGCGCGATCAATGGCGCCATACGCGGTGATTTTTTCTGGGGGTGGGGGTCTGATGCGGAGCGGCGGGCCGGGACGACCCGCGCGCAGGCCAGCTGGTACGTCCTGCTGCCGACTGCTGTTGCCCAGCGCATCATTGATGCGACTCCGCCGGCATAGGAACGACCATGTTCCGCAAACGCACACTCAGCCCGGGCGAAAAGGCGGAATGGCGCAAGATTGCGCGGTCCGTAAAGCCAATGGACGAGAGCAAGGCGCGCGCGCTGGAGGAAGATGACCCCCGGCCCGCTGCCGAGCCTGTCAAAACCGGTAAAAAGCCGGCGCCGAAACGGCTGGCCCGGCTGTCTGGTCATCCGCATCCGCCGCACCACCACGCGCCAGTTCCGGTTGACCGCAGTGCAGAGAAGCGCCACAGGCGCGGCAAGCTGGATCTAGATGCGCGTATTGACCTGCACGGTCTGACCCAGGACCAGGCTCTGTCGACACTGACTCATTTCCTGCGCATGGCCTGGCATGAAGGTTACCGCAATGTCCTGGTGATCACGGGCAAGGGCCTGTCCCAGCGAGCGCGTGAAAACGAACCTTGGGAATATCCCGAAAAGCCCGGCGTTCTGAGGCGTAAGCTGCCGGAATGGTTGGGAAACCAGAACTTGAGTCAGTGGGTGTCAGGATACTCGGCAGCCCATACCCGACATGGCGGTGCCGGGGCGTTCTATGTGACACTGCGGGTCAGGCCGCCTGGCAAGGCGCCTACAAGATAAACTTGGACAAGTCCGCATTCTTGGCCAGTTCCCCGACCTGCGTGCGGACATAATCGGCATTGATCTCGATGGTCTCGCCCGAGCGGTCGGACGCCGTGAAGGAAATCTCCTCCACCAGCTTTTCCATAATGGTCTGAAGACGACGGGCGCCAATATTCTCAACGGTGGAGTTCACGTTTGCCGCGAGCTCAGCAATGGCGTCGATCGCATCCTCCGAGAAGTTGATGGTCACGCCTTCCGTCTCCAGCAGGGCCGTATACTGGCGGATCAGGCTGGCCTCAGGCTCGGTCAGAATGCGCCGGAAGTCTTCCTTGGTCAGGGCGGAGAGCTCGACCCGGATCGGCAGGCGGCCCTGGAGTTCAGGCAGCATGTCGGAGGGCTTGGCGACATGGAATGCGCCGGACGCAATGAACAGGATGTGGTCGGTCTTCACCGCGCCATGCTTGGTTGACACGGTGGTTCCCTCGATCAGCGGCAGCAGGTCGCGCTGGACACCTTCGCGACTGACATCGCCGCCGCGAGCGTCAGAGCGGGCTGCGATCTTGTCGATCTCGTCGAGGAAGACGATGCCTTCATTCTCGGCCAGCTTGATGGCCTCGCTGGTGATCTGGGCGTCATCAATCAGCTTGTCCGCTTCCTCGTTGATCAGCGGCTCATAGGCGTCCTTGACCTTCATCCGCACGGTCTTGGTCTGCTGTCCGAAACCCTTTCCGAGGATGTCACCGAGATTGAGCACGCCGGCCCCACCACCGCCTGGCATGCCGGGAATATCCAGCATCTGCATGGGCGAGCTCTGTTCGGAGATCTTGATCTCGACATCCTTGTCGTCGAGCTCGCCGGAACGCAGCCGCTTTCGAAAGCTTTCACGGGTGGATTCGCTCGCAGAGGGCCCGACCAGGGCCTCCAGCACGCGGTTCTCCGCTGCGGCATGGGCCTTGGCTTTGACTTCCTCGCGCTTCTTCTCGCGGACGAGGCTGATGGCAATCTCCACCAGATCCCGCGCGATCTGGTCCACATCCCGACCGACATAGCCCACTTCGGTAAACTTGGTGGCCTCGATCTTGATGAAGGGGGCCTGGGCCAGCTTTGCCAGGCGCCGGGAAATCTCGGTCTTGCCGACGCCGGTCGGTCCGATCATCAGAATGTTCTTCGGTGTCACTTCCTCCGCGAGGTCCGCGTCCAGCTGCCGTCGGCGCCAGCGATTGCGAAGGGCAATGGCAACGGCCTTCTTGGCTTCGGCCTGACCGACGATATGCCGGTCGAGTTCGGATACGATTTCGCGGGGTGAGAAGTCTGTCATGAGGCAGGCCATTTGTTGAAGTCAGCAAAGGATGTAATCAGAGCAGAGAGCCAAAACCAGCCCTGATGTGAGATCCACCATGTCCCGACCCCGATTCCACCTGGCCTTTCCGGTAGATGATCTCGAGGCAGCGCGACGCTTCTACGGTGACCTATTGCGTTGTCCGGAGGGGAGATCGTCGAATAACTGGATTGATTTCAATATGTTCGGTCATCAGGTGGTTGCTCATCTGGCACCGGAGGAATGTGCGCCAGCCCAGACCGGGCAGGTCGATGGCAAACACGTGCCTGTGCGCCATTTCGGACTGATCCTGGACTGGGAAGACTGGGAGGCCCTGGCCGAACGGTTTCGCGCAGCAGGAACGCCGTTCGTTATCGAACCCTATGTCCGCTTCGAAGGGCAGGCGGGAGCGCAAGGCACATTCTTCGTCCGGGACCCGGCGGGCAACACCCTGGAGTTCAAGAGCTTTCGGGATGAATCCCAGGTGTTCGCGACGGCCTGACAACGCGCCGGCCGGGTGATCGAAACAACAGCCTGGATTTCTTTGTGCGACCCGGTCAGCTGGCCTCGATGGTTTCGATAATCAGATTGTCATTGGTGTACACGCAGATCCGCGCCGCGATTTCCATCGCCTTGCGGACGATGACCTCTGGATCATCCTCGTAATCCATCAGGGCACGCGCGGCGGACAGGGCGAAATTACCGCCGGATCCGACGGCGATGACGCCGTCTTCAGGCTCGAATACATCGCCGGCACCGGTGAGCAGGAAGGTCGCTTCGGCGTCGGCAACAATCAGCATGGCCTCCAGGCGGCGCATATAGCGATCAGTTCGCCAGTCCTTGGCCAACTCGACACAGGCCCGAGCCAGTTGCGACGGGTGCTGTTCCAGCTTGGCTTCGAGACGCTCGAAAAGCGCGAAGGCATCCGCTGTCGCTCCGGCAAATCCCGTGACGACCCGGCCACCGGCCAGGCGTCGGACTTTTCGTGCGTTGCCTTTCATGACCGTGGGACCAATCGAGACCTGACCATCCCCACCGATAACGAGGCGGCCATTCTTGCGTACGGCGCAGATTGTCGTCCCGCGCCATTTCGAGGCGTCCGCGTAATCCTGGGTCATGGAGCAGCTCCGTTTCACGTGAAACCAAGCATTTGGCCAATCCGGTGTCCCGGATCAACCCCCGGACCCATGATGAAGCGCGGAAATGATTGCTTATTCGCCAACCGCACGCGGCACAAAGGCCTCTTCTGCGTGTTCCATGAACTGGTCGTAGGGCATTGGTCGCCCGAACAGGAAGCCCTGAGCCAGGGTCGCGCCCTGGGCCTTGAGCATTGTCATCTGTTCAGCGGTTTCCACGCCTTCCGCGACGGTTTCAAGCTTCAGGGATTTCGCCATCGCCAGGATGGTTTCAACCACGATGCGTGAGTGCGGATCCGTCGTCATATTGCGCACGAAACTCATATCGATCTTGAAGACATCGAACGGCATACGCGTCAGATAGGCGAGGGAGGAGTGTCCGGTTCCGAAATCATCGATGGCGAAGTTCACACCCTTGTCCCGCAGGGGCTGGACCTGTTCGATCACACGCTCCGGATTTTCCATCGCGACGGATTCCGTCAGCTCAAGCTCGAGCAAGTGCGGCGGCAGGTTGGCGTCTTCGAGTGCTTCAAGCACGCTCTGCGAGAAACCATCTCGCTCGAACTGCATGGCCGAGACGTTCACCGCGACCGGAATTTCCAGTCCAGCGGCGCGCCAGCTGGCTGCCTGGTTACAAGCCCGGCGCAGAACCCAGTCACCGATTTCGCCAATCAGGCCACATTCTTCCGCAGCCTCGATAAAGGCACCCGGCGACAGCAAGCCGGCGGTCGGATGTTGCCAGCGAACCAGGGCTTCCGCACCGGCGATGGAGCCGTCTTTCATCAGTACTTTTGGCTGGTAGAAGACGACCAGCTCATCCTTCTGGACCGCATCGCGGAGCTCGTTCTCCAGCAGCAGGCGTTCGAAGGCGGACTGGTTCATTGTCGGCTCAAAGAACTGTGCGGCTGATCCGCCGGCGCGTTTGGCGTGCGCCATTGCCAGATCGGCGTGACGCATCAGCGTTTCCGGGTCAGCGCCGTCCTGCGGGAAGACCGCAACACCAATACTCGCACCCAGGAAAACCTGGTGGCCACCAATCTCGAACGGCAGGCTGATCGCATCGACCAGCTTGTTGGCAACGCGAGCAGCATCGGCGCTGTCGTCGATTGAGGGAAGCAGGGCGGTAAACTCATCGCCGCCCAGGCGCGCCACCATGGAGGGATCATCCATGCGACCCGCTGCGAGATCACAGCCGCGTACGACTTCGGTGAGGCGTCGGCCGACCATTTCGAGCAGTCGGTCACCTTCGCCGATGCCCAGGCTGTCATTGACCCGTTTGAAGCGATCGAGATCGACAAACAAGACGGCGCCGGTCAGGTCCTCTTCCAGGGCCTTTCGAGCCACGCGTTCGGTCTCCTTGCGGAAACGTTCGCGGTTCGGCAGTTCTGTGACCATGTCGACATAGGCCAGCCGATGAATGCGTTTCAGATTGCCGTTCAGGCGCGCGAACATGCGGTTGAAGGCATTGGCGAGCACTTCCAGCTCGTCGCCGGTATTGATGCGGATGCGGGTGTCCAGCGTCTTGGAGGACGCATGACGCGCGGCCTCGGTCAGGGTCTGGATCGGGCGCAGCGCGCGACCGACCAGCAGTGCAGCCAGTGGCAGGAAGACACCGAGCGCGAAGAGGGCCAGCAAAGCCTGTCGCTTGATCATGGCATTGCGGGAGGCCACCAGCTCGGTCAGTTCGAGTTGCGCATAGATGACGCCCGACAGACGCCGCTGGCTCGTATAGGCCGGAACTGCAAGGTGCAGCGTCGTACCGTTCAGCTCGTGGCGAATGTCACCCGCACCCAGAGAGGCGACGGCAATCGCGGAGGCCCGGATGTTGCCAGCGGTATTCGGATCGGCCAGGGCCTCGACAAATAGTTCGCGGCGATTGTTCAGGGCGTAGATCTCATCGGCACCCATATTGTCGCGCAATTCGGTCAGGAACGCGCCGACAAACTCGACATCGCGTGAGCTGAAACTGTCTGCCAGGCGGCTGGCAGCAGAGCTCAGCGAAGCAATATTTCGATCGATCAGCAGATTGCGTGTCTCGCGTTGCGCAGACACGCTTTCCAACGTCACCAGCATGAACGTCATCGCGAAAATCAATGCACCTGTGAGAAGTGTGAACTTCATCACAAGCGAACGCATGACTCTCGACACCGCTTTGCGGATGGGCGCCATTTTAACCCCACAGCACGGTCATTGGACCGTGTTTACTCCACCAATTATCAGGACTGATTTTCTAATCGGCCCGTCTATCTGGGGGTAAAATGGCAAAAACCATTTGAGGTGTGGTTAATAGCCCTGATTTTTTTCGATAAATTCGAGAAATCGCGTTTAGATCTTGTTTACTCCAGATCTATTCCGCCTGCCTCAATTAGAGATTTCAGATCGGTCTCGGGACGCGCACCGAAGTGAGAAATAATCTCTGCGGCACAGATCACACCCATTTTCCCTGCGTCTTCGAGGCTCAAATCGCGGGCAAGTCCTAACAGGAAGCCCGCTGCAAACAGATCGCCTGCTCCCGTCGTGTCGACCAATTGGGAAACCGGTGCGGCAGCCACCGAAACAACCTCGTCACCGCGTACGATGACGGCACCCTTTTCGCTGCGGGTGATGGCTGCGACGCCAACATCGCGGCCAACCAGGCGCACCGCTTCATCGAAGTCCTCGGTCTCGTAAAGGGCGGTGATCTCCGCCTCATTTGCCAGCAAGATGTCGATATGGTTCGCCACAAGGTGACGGAAGGCCGCGCGGTGGCGGTCGACACAGAACAGGTCTGACAGGGTCAGAGCCGTGCGTTTGCCCGCCGCTGCCGCCAGCTCTGCGGCATGGACATAGCCTCGCTTGGCTTCCTCGCGATCAAACAGATACCCTTCCAGGTAGATGATGGACGACGCGCGCAGCTTGTCTGCATCGGCAGCGACATCCTCTTCAGTGACCAAGGCCGCGGCGCCGAGGAAGGTGGACATGGAGCGCTGAGCATCCGGTGTCACATTGATCAAGCAGCGCGCAGTGGCCGGCCCGTTCTTGAGCGGCGGTGTATCAAAATCCACCCCGATGGCCCGGATATCGTGCGTGAAGATCTCACCGAGCTGATCGTCTGCGACCTTGCCGATATACGCGGCCTTGCCACCCATGGACGCAATGCCCGCAACCGTATTCGCGGCAGAGCCACCCGAGGCTTCCTTGCCGGGCTGCATGTCCGCATACAGGCTGGTCGCGCGTTCCTCATCGATCAGGTTCATCGCGCCCTTGGGAATGCCCTGGCTTTCCAGGAAGGCGTCGGTGGCTGGTGAGAGGACATCGACAATGGCGTTACCGACCGCGAGGACATCATACCGGGATTGGGACATTTGCAGGTTCCGGGAGCTGGCGCTGGGCGCAGTGAAAAGATTGCACGCAGGGTTAATCGCAGCCCGGCTTGAGGGCAAGCCTTGCGGGCATGACAGGGAGGGCGTAGGGAGCTCCTGTTTTTGGATCCAATAGAGGTCAGCCCATGCGCGTCGCCTTTCTCACCGCCAGTTGCATGTTCAAGTCCAGCCCGGATGCGCGCAAGGATCACTGGGAGCATGATCTCGAATTCAATGCGCTGGAGCCGGCGTGTCGGGCTGCGGGTATCCAGCTGGAGGCACGGATCTGGGACAGCCCGGACTTCGAACCGCGATATTATGATGCGATCATCATCGGGACGTGTTGGGATTACATGGAAAAGCCGGATGCGTTTGGCGCCTGCCTGTCCAGATGCGATGCCGAGAGCCAGCTGCTCAACCCGCTCAAGACCGTGCGCTGGAATACGCGCAAGACCTATCTCAAGGATCTGGCGGAGCGCGGCGCACCGATGATCCCGACCGTGTGGGCAGATGTTGCGGACGAGAGCGCCATCCAGGCAGCATTCGAGACGCTGGCCTGCGACGATATCGTGGTGAAGCCGGTGCTCGGGGCCGGAGCGTGGCGCCAGGCCCGGATCCGCAAGGGTGAGGTGCTTCCTGCGGCCGAGGACCTGCCGCCGGCGGACTGCATGATCCAGCCTTTCCTGCCCTCGGTTGCGCAGGAAGGAGAATATGCCTTCCTCTTCTTCAACCGCCGCTTCTCCCATTGTGCGCTCAAACGCCCTGCGGCGGGTGATTATCGGGTCCAGTCGGAATATGGCGGCTCGGAAACGATCCACCAGCCCAGCGAACAGGAACTCGCGCTGGCTAGCTCCGTGCTGGATTCGGTAGACGGTGACCTGCTGTACGCGCGTGTGGACATGTTGCGCGGTCTGGATGGTCAGCTCGCGGTGATCGAGCTCGAACTGATCGAACCCTATCTCTATCCGGAGCAAGGTCCCGAATTCGGCCCGAATTTCGCGGCGGCACTCAAGGCGCTCGCCGCGGGCTAGACCCGAGGAACAGCAAGGGCGTGCCGACGATAGCGGCGTGACCGAGCTAGGTCGGGGTCGGTGTCTTTTCCTTGAACTGGCAAATGTCCTCGACCGGGCAGCGCCAGCATTCCGGCTTGCGCGCCTTGCAGAGATAGCGTCCGTGCAGGATCAGCCAGTGGTGGGCGCCCAGCTTGAATTCGTCCGGAGTGATTTTCTCGAGCCGCGCTTCAACCTCATCCGGATTCTTGCCAGGCGCCAGCTTGGTGCGGTTGGACACTCGAAAAATGTGCGTATCCACAGCAATCGTCGGCTGCCCGAAGGCCTCGTTCAGCACGACATTGGCGGTCTTGCGACCCACTCCCGGCAGTTTGACCAGGCTGTCGCGATCCGCCGGCACCTTGCCACCGAAGTCCTCGATCAGCATTTTCGACAGGGCGACGACATTCTTGGCCTTGTTGCGGAACAGGCCAATCGTCTTGATGCGGTCGCGGACGTGGTCCTCGCCCAGGGCCAGCATCTTCTCCGGCGTGTCCGCCTCTTTGAAAAGTTTCTCGGTCGCCTTGTTGACTCCCACATCGGTGGCCTGGGCGGACAGGGCCACAGCCACGACCAGCGTGTAGGGGTTGGTGTAGTTGAGCTCGGTCTTGGGGTCAGGGCGATCCTGGGCCAGGCGGGCAAACAGGTCGAGCGCCTGTTCGCGATTGAGGCCGCGCGGTGCACGCTTGGTCTTCTTGCGAGGTTTTGTGGTCTTGCTGGTCATGGCGGCAAACAAGCAGAGCCCGACACGGCTGTCATCCCGTTTGTTGCGCATTGGCCAGCCCGGCCCCACGCCCTAGATTAAAAAGCATGAGATCCATCGTGGAAACCTGGCCTGCAGAAGCCGCGACCGTTGAACGCCATCACGGTCCTGTTTTCATGGATGCTGAACTCGCGCCCAACCGGTCGCTGCGCAATCCGGCCTTTCTGGCCCTGATGATTGCAATCGGCTTGATTTCATTCACGGCCGGCATGCTGTTCATCACGATCGGGGCCTGGCCCGTCATGCCGTTTTTTGGTCTGGATGCGATACTGGTCTGGGTCGCATTCCGGATTTCCTATCGTGACGGCAAGGCTCGCGAATGGGTGCGTGTGGATGCGCGCGATATCGAGGTGGTCCGACGTCACCCCACAGGGCATATGCGTCGCTTCCGACTGCCCACGGCCTGGGTGAAGCTGGATCTGATCAATCCCAAGGAACACCACAGCCAGGTCGCCCTGCGCGCACACGGCAAGGCACTGGTGCTGGCCTCATTCCTGAGTCCGGAGGAACGCGGCGATTTCGCGAACGCCCTTGCTGATGCAATCATGCGCGCAAGAAATACAGGTCCGGCGCAAGATCCGGGTGGAGCCGTGCACTAGGGGCGTTAGTCTGGGCTCATGACTGCACAAATCTACACCCTCGACGAAGCCAGCCGCGATTATCCGCGCATCACCGAAGTGCTAGATTTCATAGGCGAGAACTGGCGCGATCATCCCGACCTGGACACATTGGCCGCCCGCGCTGGCCTGTCGCCGCACCATTTCCAGCGCGTTTTCCAGCGCTGGGTCGGCGTCAGTCCGAAGAAATATGTGGGGGCGCTGGCGCACGGCGCAGCGCGCGAAGCGCTCGATGACGGGGCCTGCATGCTCGATGCGAGTTTTGAGGCAGGGCTCTCGGGACCGGGGCGCCTGCATGACCTGTTCATTGCACATGAGGCCGTCACGCCCGGGGATGCCAAGCGACGCGGGCAGGGTCTGAGCTTTCGCTGGGGTGTGGCGCCATCGCCCTTTGGCGAGGCGATCTTGCTGATTGCCCCAAGGGGCCTGTCGGCCCTGGCCTTTGCCGATCCTGATATTGCCCAGGGTTTTGCGGATCTGCAGGCGCGCTATCCCGCGGCCAGCTATGAACGCTATGACGGGCTGGCGCGGGAATGGGCTGAGCGCATTTTTGTTCCCGGTGGTGAGGAAAGCATCCCGCTCGCACTCTACGGTACACCCTGGCAGCGCCAGGTCTGGCGAGCTCTGCTGACCATCCCGCCCGGGGCCACAACCAGCTACAAGGCGATTGCGGAGATTGTCTGTACGGCCAAGGCGTCGCGGGCCGTTGGCACAGCTGTCGGTGCCAATCCGATCTCCTGGCTGATCCCGTGTCACCGCGTACTGGCAGGGAATGGGAAACTGACCGGTTATCACTGGGGTGTGGAACGCAAGCGCGCAATGCTCGCCTACGAGGCCGCGAGACGCTAGATATAGGTCCCATGTACGCGACCTATGTTTATGCGGCCGTCTCGGTCCTTGCTGCCTCGATCATCCTGTTTGGATACTGGTTTCACCGTCGACGTGAACTCAGCACCGACGCCGTGGACGAATGGGAAGAGCGATCTCGCTCCCGAACCAGGACCGTCAAGGGCGTGGATCGAGAAACCTTCCTGAAAATCTATGTCTCCGGACATCAGCCGCGCTGGGCGCTTTATGCGTGCGGGACCTTGCTTGTCGCCCTGCTGACAACACCTGTTATCGGAGTGGCCCTGATGATGCTCTGGCCGATTATCGTGCTCGGGCTGGATGGCGGTCCCTGGTATGATGTCGGTTATTACCCGTGGATGTTCTACATGTTCTTCGGAATGTGTTTCAGCTGGGCTGGCGTCGCCTTTGTCATGGCGCGCCTGCACCATGCCCGGCGCCCGGAACCGTTTAATGCTGCCTTGGCTCGCGCCCGTGGTGAACCCCTGGATGATGTGGTCATCCCCCGCAAACGCCCGGCCTGGGCCAAGAAAGTGCGACCGTTGGCCACCGATACCAACAAGGATCAGACCTGATGCAATACCTCCACACCATGGTCCGTGTGACGGATGTTGATGCCAGCCTGCGTTTCTACCGGGACGGGCTCGGTCTGAAGGAATGCTCGCGTTATGACAGCGAGCCGGGGCGTTTCACCCTGATTTTCCTGGCGACGGATGAGGATATCGCGCGCGCGGGTTTCGAGCCGGGTTCCGGCAAGGTTCCCGATGGCATGCCCTGTGTGGAGCTGACCCATAACTGGGACCCGGAGGAGTATGGCGGCGGCCGGAATTTCGGGCATCTCGCGTATCGTGTCGAGAATATCTACGAAATCTGCGCCCATCTCGATGCCATGGGCTACACGATCAACCGTCCACCGCGCGATGGTCATATGGCCTTTGTGCGTTCGCCGGACGGGATTTCCGTTGAGCTCCTCCAGCGCGGCGAAAAACTCGCGCCGGAAGAGCCCTGGATGTCCATGGACAATACCGGCAGCTGGTAGGGCGGCCGCGGGCCAGAACGGCGCGTGGCGCCGACCTAGGCGGCGTCGGATGCGTGGGCGTCCCGGGCCTTCATGTCCTCGAAGGTTTTTCCGGGTTCATCCTCGAAGGACTCGGCAAGCACGGTCAGGCGTTCGATGCGGTCAGCGCGGAAATGCCTGAAATCATCACGCATTTCACACCAGGCGGTGAGCAGCCAGACGCGACCGAAACAGGTGAGCGCCAGGGGCCGGACAATCCGGGTCGTATCCTGTTCGGACAGGGCGGTATAGCGGATGCGCAGCTTGCGGCGATCGGCGATGGCGTTGCGGACCGGCGCAAAAGCCTCCGGGCGTACGGTCTCGTCCAGCATCATCGCGAACAGGGGGGCCGAGCGCAGGCGCTGGCGGTGTGTGTCAGGAAGGGCGTGTTCGATCTTGGAAAGCGCTTCCGAAGCGGCCGAGGCGAGATCCTTGTCCCCGGTTGCGCGGACAAAGCGGGCACCAAGCGCCAGGGCATCAAGCTGTTCAAAACTGAACGTCATCGGCGGCAGGTCGAATCCGGGCCGCAGCACATATCCAACGCCGGCTTCACCATCGATGGGGGCGCCGGACGTTATCAGATGGGCGATATCGCGGTAGATCGTGCGCTCCGAAACCTCGAATTTCTCGCCCATATCCTGTGCTGTAACCGCGCCCGGAGCCGCTTCCCGCAGGGCCTGGACAATTCGGATCAAACGTTCGGCGCGCCTCATGACGACTCCTGACTTTCTAGGAATGGCGGGAGTATGTCGGCATTCCCGAAAGACAGCAAGGGCTGGCATTGATGTCGGGAGGTTGACAGGGTTATCAGTGTGGCGGCCCGGACCTTGTGCCCATCATTCGGCGATACCCCGGCGAGCGGGTGGCTAGCCCGCAACGACGTTCTGCATGGTGTAGAGGCCGGGCTGACGGCCCGCTCCATCCGCGAACAACCATCGGGCCGCTTCCAGCGCACCATTGGCAAAAATGCGCCGGTCGAAAGCGCGGTGCGAAATGGTGATTTCCTCGAGCTCGGCGATAAAGCGGACAGAGTGTTCACCGACAATGGAGCCGCCACGGGACGAGGCGAAACCGATCGTACCGGTTTCGCGCGGCCCCATCGAGCCCTCCCGGCTCCAGATCGCCGCCTCCTCGAGGAATATGCCCCGCTTCTTCGCCGCGGCCCTGCCCAGCATGACAGCCGTCCCCGAGGGCGCATCGGCTTTCATCTTGTGGTGGGTTTCGCTGATCTCGATATCCCAGTCACGCGCTGGCAGCGCCGCTGCCTGGGCGACCAGGGCTTCCGCAACCGCGACACCCAGCGAGAAATTGCTGGCGTGAAGGACAGGAATGCGCTGCGCAGCTGCTGCCAGCATTTCTTCCTGCTGGCTCGTCATTCCGGTGACGCCGGTGACAAGCGCCGGTCCGCCCAGCGATGCCAACCGCTGGGCGGCAGCGATCGTGGCGACGGGCAGGCTGGAATCGATGACGAGGTCGGCGTTTTCGACGGCGTCTTCCAGGTGGGTCTCGGCGGCAACCCCGATCGGACGGCGTTCCAGAATCTCGCCGATATCATGGCCGGCAAAGGAGGATTCCGAACGCACCATCGCTCCGACCAGCTGGCAATCCGAGCTGTCCAGGATCGCGGCCGTGATGGCGCGGCCGAGCCGACCTGTGGAACCCAGAATGGCGATGCGGATCGGGCGGGTCATCAGCTGCCTCCAAGCAGAAGAAGATCAGCAGCCTTTTCAAAGAGGTAAGAGGCAATGATCGGTAGGACAGGGATCAGGATATAGAGCGCGAAATGCTGGGCAACCGTGGGAGATAAGGGCCATTCGGGGCGTTGTTCAATCCAGATTTCATAATCCGTCAGCCCGGCCAGGGCTGAGGCCGCTTCAACATCGCCGGCGAGCGCGGGCTCACGTAGCAAGGCCATGCGATCATGGATGCGCTCAAGCTCGGCCGCCTTGGCGGCGCGGATCTGATCGTGGGCGGGTCTGACAGCGCTGGTGAAGACGATCAGCCCGCCCGCGATGGAAATCATCACGGCGACAATGCCCACCAGCATTTGCGTCGGGTCGACCACGAAGAGCAGCAGGACGGCAGCCATCAACAACCAGGACAAGGCCGCGCGCAGACCAATGCGCCCGAGCACATGCAGCCGGTCGAGGTGGTAAAGGTCCACGACCAGGTGTTCGCGGACAATCCGTTTCAGCTCGCCGCTTTCCCGGGCAACATCAACGCCGGCGCGCACACCCAGCCCGTAGAGGATGGGGGCAAAGACAAGAAACCACAGACCGATGGATTGAATGTAGAGCCCGAAGGTTCCGACATTGACCACGATCATGAAGACGTTGAACCCCAGCCCGGCCGCGGCACCTGCAAAGAAAAACCCGAGATACCGGCCGCGCCAGCTCACCGGGACGCCGGCGGCCAGGGCCTGTGCAGCCGCTTCGCCTCCCGCATCGAGTGTCAGGATAAGATCGGCCTCTACAGCCTTCCACAGGCGGGTTCCATTCTCGCTCAGTGAGAGCGCGGTTGTCAGGATCATCGACAGAACGAAGCCGATCCAGACCACGCTGGGAAAGGTGATGGACCCATCGGCGGCGATCTCATAGATCGCCGGTCTCTGTGTGAGTTGGCAGATCAACAGGAAACTGCCGAATGACACCGTGAAAACCGCGAGTGTCGTGCCCCAGAACCCCAGCGGGGAATGCCGGTAGAGCAGGCTCTCTATCGGCGTGAAGCGGTCCGTGTGCGGGTCAGGGCGTGTTTCAGACATCGCCGCGACCCTAGTCCGAACCGCGCACGGATGTCACGGAGCAATTTTACGCGCTGGGGCGGCCGTCATCTGTGGTGACGTCGTCCCAGAACTGTTTGACCCGGTTGAAGAAGCCCGCGCTGTCGGGATTGCAGTTATCGCCGGAGAGGTCGCAGAATTCCTTCAGCAATTCCTTTTGGCGATCGCACAGATTGCGCGGGGTTTCCACGAACAGCTCGACGATCATGTCGCCACGATTGCCACCGCGCAGGCGGGGCATGCCCTTACCGCGCAACCGCATGCGGCGACCGGTCTGGGCGCCTTCCGGGATCTTCATTTCGGCCTTGCCGCCTTCAATCGTCGGCACCTGGATGGAGCATCCTAGAGCGGCCTGGACCATGGAGGACGGGGCGCGGCAATACAGGTTTGGCCCGTCACGCTCGAAAATCTCGTGCGGGCGAACAGAGATGAAGATGTAGAGGTCGCCGCGCGGGCCACCGCGTCCGCCGGCTTCACCTTCACCCGCGAGGCGGATGCGCGTGCCATCCTCGACACCGGCCGGAATGGACACGGACAAGGTCCGGTTCTTGCGCACTCGACCAACGCCGTCGCACTCCTGACATGGCGTGACAACATACTTGCCGCGACCACCGCATTGCGGACAGGTCTGCTCCATGGTGAAGAAGCCCTGGCTGCGACGGATCCGGCCGGTACCATTACAGGTCGGGCAGGTTTCGATCGGTGTGCCTGGCTCATTACCCTCGCCGTCACATCGCTCGCACTCCATCGCGGTCGGAACCTCGATTTCAGCTTCCCTGCCGTTGAAGGCGTCCTCCAGCGAGACTTCCAGATCAAAGCGCAAATCCGCGCCACGCGCCGGTCCGTTGGACCGACCGCCACGGCGGCCACCCATTCCGCCCATGCCGAAGACCTGTTCGAAGATATCGGCGAATTCTGCCGCTCCGGCGCCACCGCCGAACGGTCCCTGGCCGCCTCCGCCCATACCACCCTGTTCAAAGGCGGCGTGACCCATGCGGTCATAGGCGGCGCGCTTGTCCGGGTCGGACAGGATGGCATAGGCCTCGCCGACTTCCTTGAAACTGGCCTCGGCCGCTTCATCGCCCGGATTGCGATCCGGGTGATATTTCATCGCAAGTTTGCGGTAGGCGCTTTTCAGCTCCTTTTCGTCCACACCCTTGGAGACACCGAGGATTTCGTAGAAATCGCGCTTGCTCATGTCGTTTCACCGTCCGGCAGCACCAGCACTGCGTTCTGCCGCATCTGCTGGGCCACTTCGTAACCCTGTTCGAGACACAGGCCCGGCGCGCCATCGGTGATGGCGGCGCCTGCATGCAGCGTCTCAAGCAATACTGTTCGTGGCCATTTTTCACGCGGCCACATCTTGAAGAAAGCCGAGAGCACAGGCTCCTCGAAACCTTCGATATCCATTTTCATGATGTCGACATGGTCGACACCGGCCTCTTCCAGCACCATCGACAGGGGTTTCATCGGGATGGTCCCGTCTTCATCCGTGTCATTGATGCGGACCTCGCCGCGATTGCGATCATCCTGGATCAGGCTGATCAGTTTCTCCTCTGCGCCCAGCGCAAAGGGTGCGACGTGAACATTCTCTGCATGTGATGCCTGAAGATTGAAATTCAAGCGTCTGCGGTTTTCCTCGTCCGGCTCGACCGCGACCACCCGCACCGGGCGATCGAATTTGCCGGCATCAGCCAGGACAGACAGCGTGTAAAGACCGGCATTGGCACCGGCATCGAGAAACACCAGCTCCCGTTCGCGCGGAATATTGCGGATGGCATCGCGAATGGCGGCGCGCTCACCGCTGTCCCAGGTTTTCGAGCCGACAAACGCCCGTTTCTCACAGCGATTGTCGCGCATGTGGACGCGCGCGTGCTGACCGGGAAAGACCTCGACATCCGCGATGTCACGGCCACCGGACATGAGAATGCGACGAACAACGCTCTCTGCCGCCCGCCGCATGCGGTCGCCCGGCAGTTTCATGGCCGCACGCCGCAGCCATTCCTCCGATGGAGAAAGGGAAAACGCCCCATAGGGCGAGGATACCGGGTCGAGTTCGCGCATGACCGCCCCCAAAAGCCTGACCGGCCGGGCTTACACCCGGCCGGCTTGATCAGACCTTAAGCGTCTTTTTTGGCGTCGTCGTCAACTTCGGAGAATTCCGCGTCAACAACATCATCATCGCCAGAGGCCTCGGCGCCGCCCTCTTCAGAGCCGGCTTCAGCCTGCTGCGCCGCATACATGGCTTCGCCAAGTTTCATGGCAGCCTGTACGAGAGCCTGGGTCTTCTGCTGGATGGCTTCGAGATCCTCGCCATCCTTGACTTCTTTCAGCTCGTTCAGCGCGGTTTCGATGGCGTCCTTGTCGGCCGCCGGAACCTTGTCACCAAACTCCTCGAGCTGTTTCTCGGTCTGGTGGATCATGGCTTCGGCACCGTTGTGGGCCTCGACCAGTTCACGCTGTTTCTTGTCCGCTTCGGCATTGGCCTCGGCGTCCTTGACCATCTGGTCGATATCCGTGTCGGACAGACCGCCAGAAGCCTGGATGCGGATCGCCTGTTCCTTGCCGGTCGCCTTGTCCTTGGCGGACACGTTGACGATACCGTTGGCGTCGATGTCGAAGGTGACCTCGATCTGCGGAACGCCACGCGGCGCCGGCGGAATGCCTTCAAGGTTGAACTGACCCAGTTCCTTGTTGTCTGCAGCCATCTCGCGCTCACCCTGGGCGACGCGGATGGTCACGGCGTTCTGATTGTCATCGGCCGTGGAGAAGACCTGGGACTTCTTGGTCGGGATGGTCGTGTTGCGCTCGATCAGGCGGGTGAAGACACCACCCAGCGTCTCGATGCCCAGCGACAGCGGGGTCACGTCGAGCAGCAGGACGTCTTTCACGTCACCCTGCAGTACGCCGGCCTGGATGGCGGCACCCATGGCAACCACCTCGTCCGGGTTCACACCCTTGTGCGGATCCTTGCCGAAGAAGGACTTCACGGCTTCCTGGACTTTCGGCATGCGGGTCATGCCGCCGACCAGGACCACGTCGTCAATGTCAGATGCGGACAGGCCGGCATCTTTCAGGGCTTTCTTGCACGGCTCCAGCGTGCGCTTGACCAGGTCCTCGACCAGGGCTTCCAGCTTGGCGCGGGAGAGCTTGATGTTGAGGTGTTTCGGGCCGGATGCGTCCGCGGTGATGAAGGGCAGGTTCACTTCATAGGAGGTTGCAGAAGACAGCTCTTTCTTGGCTTTCTCTGCTTCTTCCTTGAGGCGCTGAAGGGCCAGCTTGTCGGCCTTCAGGTCAATGCCGTTTTCTTTTTTGAACTCGTCCGCAAGGTATTCAACGATACGCAGGTCGAAGTCCTCACCACCCAGGAAGGTGTCGCCATTGGTGGCCTTCACTTCGAAGACACCATCGCCGATTTCCAGGACCGAGACGTCGAACGTACCGCCGCCGAGGTCGAAGACAGCAATCGTCTTGCCGTCATTCTTTTCCAGGCCATAAGCCAGCGCCGCTGCGGTCGGCTCGTTGATGATACGGAGCACTTCCAGACCGGCGATCTTGCCGGCGTCCTTGGTCGCCTGACGCTGGGCGTCATCGAAATAGGCCGGGACCGTGATGACAGCCTGGTCGACACCCTGGCCGAGATAGCTTTCAGCGGTCTCTTTCATCTTCTGCAGGATGAAGGCGGAGATTTCGGACGGCGCGTATTTCTTGTCGCGGCCCTGGACCCATGCCGCATTATTGTCGGACGGGACGATCTTGTAAGGCACCATGCCGGCGTCTTTCTGGACCGTCGGATCGTCCATGTTGCGGCCGATCAGGCGCTTGATGGCGAAGAAGGTTTGTTCCGGGTTGGTGACAGCCTGGCGACGCGCCGGCTGACCGATCAGGCGCTCGCCGTCTTCGGCGAAGGCCACGAAGGACGGCGTCGTGCGCATGCCTTCGGAGTTTTCGATGACTTTGGGCTGACCGCCCTCCATCACTGCGACACAGGAATTGGTGGTACCAAGGTCGATGCCGATGACCTTACTCATATTTTCTCTCCGTATTCTCGGCGGAACTGTCCCGGCCGGGCCTGACCTTCGAGCGAAGCGCGAGACGCCGCGTTTGACAGCCCCCGCGGGGATCGTCTGTTAGCTACCGGTGATGCCGATACCGGTCAGTGGTTCAAGATTGGCGGGGAACACCCCTGCCGTTGATAGGCGATTTAGGTAGTGCAGGCAGAGAGCGCAAGCCTTGTAACAGAATCAATTTCAATGCTGTGCAGTCATATGAGATGCACCGGGCCAGCCGATCGCAGGAAGCGGGCTGACCAAAGCGGGAGTGGCGGCCTATATCTTCGGGATGAGCCAGGCTTTCTCCATGCCCGACGGATTTCGCTACCTGCCTGAATATTTCGGCCGGGACGACCAGGCCGCGCTGATCCAGGCGGTCCTGGATGCGCGTGCCAGCGCACCTTTCTGGCGCCCGGCCATGCCGCGAACCGGGCAACCCCTGTCCGTGCTGATGACCAATTTTGGTCCGCTGGGCTGGGTGACCGACAAGGAAAAGGGCTATCGTTATGAGCCGTCACATCCGGAAACCGGAGCAGCCTGGCCTTCATTGCCGCAAAAGCTTCTGAGCCTGTGGCAGGAGGTGGCGAATTATCCGGCCCCGCCGGAAGCGTGTCTGGTTAACTGGTATGCGCCGACCAGCAAGATGGGCATGCATATCGACTGGGACGAGGCGGCAACGGATGCCGCCGTGGTCTCGATCTCGCTGGGGGACAAGGCGCGTTTTCGCCTCGGTGGCCCGAAGCGAGGCGGCAAGACGGCGTCCATGGTCCTCTCCTCCGGCGATGTGGTCGTGCTCGGCGGGGATGCGCGGCGGTGTTATCACGGCGTCGACCGCATCTACCCGGGTACCTCGACACTGCTCCGCGAAGAAGATTTCCCGGGTGGCGGCCGCATCAATCTGACGATGCGGCGGGTGACGATTCCGGCTTCGTTCCCGGGTTGGAAGCCTCCGCAGGGGTTGTGTTGATGATCTCGAACCGGGAGTTACCCGGACACCTTGGCCCGACCAGCCGGATACCCGGCTCAAAGCGAACATTAGCCAAGCGCTCCACGGCAACGAGTGGCAAGTCGGCTGGAATGCCGGGGTGCTCGCTCAAAGTCGACTGGATGGCTGTGATGCGATTAGCTGGATCGACCCCGGGACCTGCTACAATCAAGGTGGACCCGATCATGCGAGCACCACTCGAGAGAATATTGATACGCCCCGCTTCGATGTTGATGGCAGCGGTTCCCAGCGAGTAACACCGCGTAGTCGACCCGCCTGTTCCATTCATATAACGGACGCCGGACACGACATAGACGCCGGGATCCACGCTTTCGACGTAAATGGACGCGTTGGCGGCAGAGCCGTCAATTCTATTGCGAAAACCGGCAGTCAATTGTGCCGGCAAGCGAACGAATTCCTGCGTTTCCAGATCAGCCGGGGTGAGGATCAGGGTTCCGTTTGTCCCCGCGATCGACTGGTCAAAGACGAGCAGGGCCTCACCTTCGCTCGTATCGAAAACAAAGTCCTCGGGCAATGTGGACGCACAAGCGCTGGCGAGCAGCGACACTAAAATTACCAGATAACGCATGATCCCCTCCAGAATATCTAGAGTATTAGGCAGTATAGCCTTGAGGTGCAATCATGTGTCGTACCGGATCGCACCGTCAGGGCGTAGAAATGGTCTCAAAAATCGCCGACATATCGAACATGTGTTGCTGATAGAGCTGGCGCCATTCGGGGGCGAGTGTCTCCAGGATTTCCGCTTCGGCCGAACCCATGGCGTAGAAGGCAACACGTTGCTGGCGGATCAGATCGACCGCGTGCAGTCCGTCCAGAAGGCGCGTTTCCTGTCGGGCATGGAGGGGGGCCAGGCGGGCGTCATTCCGGCCGGAGCGTGTTATGGCCAGCTCGCTCCAGCGTGCGACGCCTTCCTTCCAGACCTGGAAGTCGTAATAGCGGGCGTCGGCCTGTGTCAGGCTGGCGAGGAAGTCTGTGCGCATCGCTGCATATTCGAACGCTTCCATCTCGAACGCGGCCGTGCCGCGGGCCTCAAGCGTGACCAGGGCCTGGTCGGCCAGCGCCCGCGCGGCGGCGGCAGCACCGTCATGGTCGAACGGATAGTTCAGCATCCACATGCCGGAGGTGTCGCCGCCATGCAGATCGAGAGCGTTGGCGTTTTGCCAGGCGCCGGGCATCGCATCCTGCATCTTGTGAACGTGTTCATGCAGCAGCGTCACCATCCAGTCATCCGGATCACGGTTCGTGGCCTCGGGCGTGCCGACAACGATTGTTGGCGTCCCGTCTACCGCCGGGAAACTGGCCAGGAAATGTGGAGCGAATACGCGCTCACGCGTTTCAACTGAACACTCGTCGATCTGAAGTTCCGGCCGAGGGACGAAGCCTTCAACTGGCCGGTGATGACAGATCAGGTATTCGGTCTCGCCGGCGATCAGCAGCACGGTTTCCGGGGCCTCCGAGAGGCCGGGCCAGACAGAGTTTCCGATGGCGCGGGAGATGTCCCGGGCCTCGATGATCAGATCTGAATGAGGGACCGTTTCAACGGTCTGGAAACTGGCCGCCATCAGGGCCAGAGATGAAAGAGCAAGCATGATATCCCCTCCGCACAGGTTGCGGTCACGCTAAAGTGAGCAGGAATTTCAGCAGGTTACGCGCGGGTGAAGAATTCGTCAGACTTGCACCAGGTTCTGGGCACCAAACCGGATAGCGGCGCCAGAGACCGTTACGACAAAGACGGGCACCATGATTTTCACCACGCGAACCGCCCAGCTTTCGGGCAGGAAGAGGATGTCGCGTACCCAGCGCGGATCATCCTCGGCGATACCGGACCAGCGGCGGGCCAGGGTTTGCAGGATACAGCGTCCGCCATTGAGCTGGAGCCCGACGAAAATACCGATCGGCGGCAGCAGCGCCCACAGGGCCAGTGTCTGGCCCTGGCCGCTCAGGGCATACCAGCCCAGCGGCCCCAGTGTGGCTATACAGACGGCAAAGACAAGGGTGTGAACAAGCTGGAGCAGGAAAAGCGGCGTCATGCTTCTAGTGCTGCTCGGGCAGGTCCTTCTCGTCAAGTTCGTCCATCACTGGCATGAAGCGCATATCGGTCATCGGCACGGAGCGGCCGTGCTCCTGAACGATCCTGACATGTTTGCGCTTGAGGCCGCGTGGCTCCAAGACCCCGCAGGAATGCGCGATCATCTCGACATGTTTGACGACGGTGTGCGCGTACTCGGCGACCCGGTCGGCCTTGTCCTTGACCACCAGCCCGCGCTGCAGGCTTTTCTTGTGCGTGGTAACGCCGGTCGGACAGGTGTTTTCGTGGCATTTCAGCGCCTGGATACAACCGAGCGAGAACATGAAGCCCCGCGCGCACTGGACGAAATCAGCGCCGGAGGCGAGCGCCCAGGCGACGGCACCGGGAATGATCAGCTTGCCCGAGGCAATGACGCGGATGCGTTCGCGAAGGCCATGGCGTCGCAGGATTTCCGTGACCATGGGCAGGCTTTCCCGGATCGGCAGGCCGACATTGTCCATCAGCGCCATAGGGGCGGCACCGGTTCCTCCATCGCCGCTATCCACGGTAATGAAATCGGGCGCGCTTTCCTCGCCGCGGGCCTTGATGGCAACGGCCAGCTCGTCCAGCCAGCCATAGGCGCCGACAACAAACTTGATACCGACCGGCAGGCCCGACACGTCGCGAATGCGCGCAATCATGTCCAGCAGGTCCTCGACACTGTCGATTTCAGGATGCCTGTTGGGTGAAATGGAGGCCTTGCCCACAGGAATGCCACGGATCCTGGCGACCTCCTTGTTGACCTTCTCGGCGGGCAGGATGCCGCCCTTGCCCGGCTTGGCGCCCTGCGAGAGCTTGAGTTCGAACATCTTGACCTGGGGCGTGGCGGCGACTTCGCGCAGCTTGTCGTCAGAGAGATTGCCCTGTTCATCGCGTACGCCATACTTGGCGGTGCCGATCTGGAAGACGATGTCGCAGCCGCCCTCCAGGTGCATCGGCGACATGCCGCCCTCTCCCGTATTGTACCAGACGCCCGCCTTGGCCGCGCCGCGCGAGAGCGCCCTTACAGCCGGCTTGGACAGGGCGCCATAACTCATGCCCGAGATGTTGAAGAAGCTCGGCGCATCATAGGGTTCGCGGGCAAAGGGCCCGATCCGCAAGGGCTTGGTGGCGGCGCCATCATCATCGAGAACCGGGAAGGGGCAATTGACGAAAATGGCGGTGCCGACGGGGGTCAGCGGTTTGGTCGAGCCGAACGGGATGGTTCCACCCTTGCCCCGCGAGGACCGGTAGACCCAGTCCCGTTCGGCGCGGTTGAAGGGCAATTCCTCACGGTCCATGGCGAAGAAATACTGACGGAAGAATTCCCCCAGGGTCGTGAACAGGCCCCGGAACCGGCCCACCACCGGATAGTTGCGACGCACCGCATCGGCCGTCTGCGTGGTGTCGCGTGCATACATCAGGATGGCGATCGCGACGCCAATACCGACAGCGAGAATGAAAAGCTGGGTGAGGATGTTCATCACATCCATCGCCCATTGCGGAAGACCCATCATGCCTACAGCCCCAATTGAACAGGGCACATCATGCAAAAGCGCCCGCCGTTTGGCGAGCGCTTCTCGTGGATCTGGCGAATTTTTGAGGCGGCGTGATGGATGGGAGGCGCGATTGGCGGTGAACTCTAACGCGTTGACGTGATTACCTTCACCGGTAAAGTCAAAAACAATCTCAAGGGGAGTGGCGCGTTGTTGCGATTTTTGTATTTGCTGCTCACCCTCTCACTTGTGACGGGCTGCCAGGAAGACTTGGTGGATGCACCAGTCGACCGGCTAACTATTCGTGTCGAACTGGATGAGAGCACACAATCCTTCGAGGTTCATCTGGTTATCCCGAGCTCCGGGATTCATGAGTTATGGCTACGGGATATGAGCCGACGCTCGGATGCTTGTCCTGGGGTGGAGTACACCGTCGCTAGGCATGAGAACGCCAACCTTTCCAGTGAGAAGATCAACGATCTACTGCTGACTCGCCTGACGCCAAGCCGGCTGGGTTCCATCGAAATCTCCTACAGTGTTTCACCGGTCTCCTCGCTCGAAGGAATATCGCCCGCGATACTGTCCGAATGCAGCGCAATCCTGGCCTCATCCGACAACATCTTTGCAGATGGGTTAGCGCTGTTTCTTGCGATGCGACCATTTGATGAAAATGGGCAACCGTTTCGATTTGGGGAAACAGAGATTGTACTAGGTGAATCCCTTCGTGGGCGATCGTCCGTGTTTTCAACAGGGACTGAGCTTGGTGAGGGGCGATGGTTGGTCGAACGGTTCGACGACGCCAGATTTGCTCTGCTCGGTGTTGGTAGTTGGGTCGAAGCATCCATTCATTCGTCTGACCCTGCCAGGGTGGCGATCTACCATCTTGGTGATGAGAGAGCGACGATATCGACGACGACGGAGGGATTCGCGGCTGCCGTGCTGGAGGCTGGGCTCAGGAATTTATCCGAGGCATTTGAAGCGGGCGGACAAGTTTCTGGATACAAAGCGTATGTTTTAGAGTCTAACACGACCGCCGCGCAATTCGGGAGTTATGCAGGAGAGGCCCGTGAGAACGCGCAGATTGCGCTATTTGATGCCTCTATAACCCCGCAGAGGTTATCTTTACTTTTGCTCCATGAGGCAGCCCATACTTGGGTACCTGGAAGGTTGGGGCAGTATGACCCGGCTTCAACGCCGATTTGGATCGGTGAGGGGCTTGCGGAGTATCTGGCTTGGAATGAGTTCGTAGGCCACGGTGTTTCACCTTCCTCAGCAATAATCGCGCGATTGAATGCCGCGCTACAAAATCGGTCAGTGGATCGCACCCCGGAGATTCTTGATTATGATCATGGGGTTTTGGCTGCGTTTCTCGTCCACGTGTATTCGGACGGAGGTTTGGACGGAGATGGGATTGCCCGATTTGTGAGGACACTAATGCTCTCAGCGGATGAGGTTTTGACCGAAGACCGGTTCTGGTCCGCTGCTGAAAGCAATGAGTTAAGAGCGGAAATTGCCGCAGGTTCCACACTTGAACAGCTGTTGCCCTGTCGCATAGCCATTAGCGGCACCGAATTCACACTGGCTGAGGGGCTTTGGCCGACATTTGACACCGGATGGAGCCTATCAGAGCAGGAACCGGGGCTGATTTCTGATGTGCGCGTTGATGGCCCGGCAGCTCTGGCCGGATTAGCGCCGGGCAACACTCTTATTCGCCATGTCAGTGGCGGTTATGGGGATATCCATCATCCAATCGAGGTTTTGGTTGAACGAGATGGTATTACTGGTGTTGTCTCGGTTATGCCTCGCGGTGACACCAGCTCGGAGCCGCATTTTCAATATGTCCAGGACGTGCAAGCGGTCGCCAGCTGGGCCCAGGTGTCGCCCAGCACGAGTTGTCTCAGCACGAGTGAAATGCTGCAGTGAGACCCCAAACAAAAGCGCCCGCCGTTTGGCGAGCGCTTCTCGTGGATCTGGCGAATTTTTGAGGCGGCGTGAGGTCTAGGCCTTCACGTCCACGCTGCCGCCTGCGGGGGGTGTATCACCGCCACCGGCCGGCGCGCCTGCAGAAACCGCAACCATGGCCGCACGCAGGGTCCGCTTGCCGATCGTGTAGCCGATCTGCATGACCGAGGCGATCGTGCCATTGGGCTGATCGGACGGGATCTGGGCCACGGCCTGGTGGATATTCGGGTCAAAGGCTTCGCCTGGTGCCGGGTCGACTTTCTTGATGCCGTGGCCTTCCATCTTGGACAGCAGGGCCCGTTCGGTCATGGCCACGCCCTCGATGAGGTTCTTGAACGCGTCGGACGCGCCATCCAGCGCGCTCTCATCAACAGCGCTGACGGCACGGTTGAGATTGTCGGCCACGTCCAGCATGTCACGGGCAAAGCTGGTGATCGCGTATTCCCGCGTATCGGACTTTTCCCGTTCCGCCCGGCGTCGGGTGTTCTGCTCTTCCGCGACAGCGCGCAACAGGCGATCACGCAGATCATCCAGCTCGGCTTCCAGCTGTTCCACGGACTTGCCGTCTTCGGTCATTTCCTCGGCGGCAACAGCCTCTTCGGCAGCAGCTTCCGGGGTCTGTTCCTCATCGGAGATGTTGTTGTTTTCGTCACTCATCTTCGTGTGGTCTCTTTTACTTTCGGTTCCCGTCGAGGATCTGTCCGACCACTCGGGCGGTATAGTCGACGAGGGGGATAACACGGGCATAGTTCAAACGCGTGGGGCCAATTACACCTAACGCGCCTACAATCTGCTGTTCGCTATTCATATAGGGAGCAACGATCACACTGGAACCCGACAGGCTGAAAAGCGGATTTTCCGCACCGATGAACAGGCGAACACCCTCTGCATCCCTGGCCTTGTCCATCAGGGCGATCAGTTCCTGCTTTCGTTCCAGATCGTCAAACAGCAGACGGATGCGTTCCAGGTCCTCGCTCGCTTCAACATTTTCCAGCAGTCGCGCCTGGCCACGGACAATCAGGGCGCGGTCCTCGCCGTTGCCACCCCATTCCGCCAGGCCACGTGTGACCAGGGATTTCGCGGCTTCATCCAGCGCGGTCTGTTGCTGGGCCAGCTCCTCGGCGATGGCTGTTCGGGCCTCGCCCAGCGTGCGCCCCTTCAGCCGTGCGGACAGGTAATTGCCAGCTTCGATCAGCGTTGCCGGCAAGGTTCCGGCGGGTGTCGGCATCAGCCGGTTCTCGACCGTGCCATCGGCAAAGACGAGTACGGCAAGCGTCTCGACATTTGACAGCGGCACGAATTCGATATGACGCAGCGGCGCTTCCTGTTTCGGCGTGACCACCAGCCCGGCGCCTCCGGCCAGCCCAGACAGCATGGACGAGGCTTCCGAGAGCACATCCTCGACCGACTGGGCCGAGCCCATGACCTGGCCCTCGATGTTTCGTCGCTCCTGGGTGGAAAGTTCACCGACCTGGAGCAGGCCATCGACAAACAGGCGCAGGCCCATATGCGTGGGCATGCGTCCGGCGCTCTGGTGCGGGGCAGACAGCAAACCCAGCTGGGCGAGGTCTGCCATTGTATTGCGGATGGAGGCGGGCGAGAGCGTCACACGACCGGTCTGGGACAGGGTGCGTGAGCCCACCGGCTCACCCGTGGTCAGATAGCTCTCCACGATCTCGCGAAAGATCATGCGCATGCGCTCGTCGAGCGAGGCCAGGGGAGAGGGTGATCCGGTCAGCGTCATACAGATGACTTAGGCAAAACCGCCGCGATCTTCAATTGGCGTGATTATCGCCGGCGAAAGGATACGCAGGAGGGGTCGATAACAAAGCTGGTCTCGAACCGAGTGTTGCCAGCCTTTTCAAGCAGCAGGCTGAGTCGCGCCTTTTCGGGATTTGCGGGCGCGTCAGGGTTCTTGGATATGGCCAACTCGAATTTCGGTCCCGGGGGAACCCCAAGTCTGAACTGTTCAGAGATTTCGGAGATGGCAGGCTGGGTCAGCGCGTCTTTCATCTCTTTGATGCGGTCGAGATCTAGCACAATACCGCTCAAACGAAACTCAACGGTTTCTGAATCCAAGTCGAACAGGGTTTCATCGCCGAAATGCCGAGTTGAGACATTCACCGTGAAATAGCCTGATTGCCGCCCGTCTTCCATGACGGAGTCGATCAACTCGGTCTCGATTAGTGACAGGCCGCAATTGGACCGCAGCGTAAACTCAAAGCCCGATGTTTCCGGATTGGTTTTAATATCGCTTGAAGCTTCCATCGCGTCAGAAAATCCGAACCGCCTGCACAGATCAATAGCCTGCCGGAGGCTTGCCGGCCCTGTCGTTCCCCGCTACCAGCTCCCCAACAACAATCTGGAGATATCGATGAGACCTGATGGACGTGTGCGCGACCAAATGCGCGAAGTCACCCTGGAAACCAATGTGACGCGTTACGCCGAGGGCTCCTGCCTGGCCAAGTTCGGCAATACGCACGTCCTGTGCACGGCCAGTGTCGAGAGCAATGTGCCGCCGTGGATGCGCGGTTCCAACAAGGGTTGGGTGACAGCGGAGTATGGCATGCTGCCGCGCTCCACGCACTCACGCATGCGCCGTGAAGCGACGTCGGGCAAGCAGAGCGGTCGTACCCAGGAAATCCAGCGCCTGATCGGTCGTTCCCTGCGGGCGGTCATCGATCTGCAGGCATTGGGCGAGCGCCAGATCACGGTCGATTGTGATGTCATCCAGGCGGATGGCGGCACGCGGACCGCGGCTATTACCGGCGCCTGGGTCGCACTGAAAATGGCGACAGCCTATCTGATCGAGGAAGGCGTGCTGAAAAGCGACCCGGTTTATGGCCAGCTGGCGGCGATTTCCTGTGGTGTGATCGATGGCGAGACGCGTCTCGACCTGGAATACGAAGAAGACAGTTCCGCAGAGGCAGACGCCAATTTCGTGCTGACGTCAGATGGCGGCATCGTTGAAGTCCAGGCGACGGCCGAAGACCGTCCGATGGCAGAACCAGACTTCCTAGAACTCTTCAGCCTGGCCAAGGCCGGCGTCTCGGAATTGTCGGAAATTCAGCGCGCTGCACTGGAAAAATAATCCCGAATGAGGGAAAAGACAGATGGCGGGAGTGCGCTGGGGGGCTGGAAATGGCCTGCCCGGGCTCTTGGGAAGGGGCGTACCGCGCAGGCCCACTCCCGCCATCTGCATCATTCACACACCGGCGAATGAATTCTGTGTTCGAGGACCTCGCGCCTAGTCGGCTGCGTCGTCATCCTCGTCTTCGTCGAAGGACAACAAGTCCCCCGGCTGACAACCCAACTCCTTGCACAGCGCTTCAAGGGTCGAGAAGCGGACTGCCTTGGCCTTGCCCGTCTTGAGGATGGACAGGTTGGCCATTGTGATGCCGACACGGTCGCACAGTTCAGTTAGCGACATGCGGCGCTCGAGGAGCATTCGATCGAGAGTGACGCGAATTGGCATGAGCGGCGCCTCCCTAAATCGTATATTTCTGTTCTTGGCGCATCCGCGCGCCTTCACGGAACACTTCCGCGAATACAAGCAGTGCTGCCACTGCGAACCATGCGCCCAGATTGACGTCGGGTGCGACCGCCAGGTGGATACCGCCCTCAACCGGACGATCCATCAGCGTCAGCAGCATCGCGACTGCCCCCTGCGTCAGATGGCGCAGGATCTGGTAGGCGGCGATCGCAATCGCAATCACCTGTAGGTGGCCAGCATTTTCAGGGACAAACGGGTCCCCGCTGACCAGGGTCGCGAAGATCCGGCGAAGCCGGTCGACGACAACCATGAGGGCTACGATTTCAGCGATCAGGAGCGGGAAAACGACCCCGTGTTCCTGAAGAGCCGTGACCACTTCGGACATGAATCCGATCGGACGATAGCCCAGGAAGTTCATGATGAATGCAGCGCCGGCCGCGACGAGAAATAGCGAGGCCAGGACCAGGGCGGCCCAGGATAAATACCACGCTACATCGAGCACGATCTTCAAGGCCGAAGCCAGAGATCCGCGTCCTAGTGCTTTCATTCCCTTCCCTTCCTACTCATCGATGAAGATTGGCCTGCGGTCTTCTGTTGGCCGCTGGGCCAATCTCATCGGCTTTGCGAAATCATGCAACCACCGGAGCGATAGCGTAGAACGTACCTGCAGCAACCGTTACCAGCAGCACCAGATTGATGAGAGCCGCGGCTACAGTGCGACTGCGAGAATTTTCGAGCCTGACCATCTTTGTGTTTCCTTTCACTTGCATCTGACCAATTACCGTTGTCATTCGTGTTTTCAGGACAGTGTCTCCCGTCCTTGTTGTTTATCGATAAATGATAAGATTGACGGACGCAAGCAAAAAATATCGTTTTTCGATATGAATTTTTCGAAATGCGATATGAAGGTCGTTGTAATGAAGCAGAAACAGAACCTCGATACCTGGGTATTGGCTAGCCATAACAAAGGTAAAATCAAAGAGTTAGATGATATTCTCGCGGCTCGTGGGCTTGATCTGAAGTCCGCTGCAGACATTAACCTTGTCGAGCCGGAGGAGACAGAATCCACTTTTGAAGGCAATGCAGCGCTCAAATCCGAGGCCGCCTGTGCCGCTACCCAGCTGATTTGTCTGGCAGATGATTCAGGACTTTCCGTCGATGCGCTGGACGGCGATCCGGGGATTTATTCAGCGCGCTGGGCCGGTGAGCCCCGAGACTTCAATCGTGCGATGGCGCGCGTCCACGACGCGCTGGAAGCGCGGCAGGCGTCAAACCGGACTGCACGCTTTGTCTGCGTCATTGCCGTTTCAGCACCGGGAGAGGACACGCGGGTGTATCGCGGCGAGGTCGAAGGCGAGATCGTCTGGCCCCCGCGTGGCGAAGGCGGTTTTGGCTATGATGCGATTTTCCAGCCGCTCGGACATGACCGGACATTTGCGCAAATGAGTTCGGACGAGAAAAAGTCGATGAGCCATCGCGGCCGCGCTCTCGAAGCCATGATCGCTGCGGAGTTTGACGCGTGAGCCTCTCTCGCGCGCTCGGCCTCTATATCCATTGGCCCTATTGCGCGCGCATCTGTCCCTATTGTGATTTCAACGTCTACCGGCCCAAGGGGGCTGAGGATGCGCTGCTGGAGGCGATCCTGGACGATATGCGCGGATGGCGTGAGCGGACCGGCGCGCGTCGATTGACCAGCCTGCATTTTGGCGGCGGGACGCCCTCCTTGCTTTCCGTATCCGCGCTGCAGCGCTTGATCGACGCTGCAGGACGCGTCTGGGGTTTTGTTGATAATCCGGAGATTGGGCTCGAAGCGAACCCGAATGACAGTGTGGTTTTCGTTGATTATGCATCAGTTGGAATTAATCGCCTGTCTGTGGGCGTTCAGAGTTTCGATTCCGGGGCGCTTGAGCGCCTGGGACGAGACCATTCCGCCGCGGAGGCTGTCGCCGCTGTTGAGCTTGCTCAGCGCGCCGTGGACCAGGTTTCGCTGGACCTGATTTATGCCTGGCACGGCCAATCGCTTGAGTACTGGCAAGGCGAGCTGCGCCAGGCTGTCGAACTCGGCGTCGGACATGTTTCGCCCTACCAGCTGACCATTGAAAGCGGCACGGCCTTCGGCAAACGCGCTGAACGCGGTGACCGGCTGGCCCTGGAACCGGATGACGCGGCAGACTTCTACTCCGCCACGGATGAAGTACTCGGCCAGGCCGGGTTCCAGCGATATGAGATCTCCAATCACGCGCGCAATGAAGCGGCGCAATCCACCCATAACCGGCTGTACTGGGAGGGTGGTGACTGGATTGGCATCGGTCCGGGCGCGCATGGGCGCCTGGGCGCCCATAGCCAATCGGGCCGCATTGCCACGGAGGCAGCGCGTCGTCCCGGCGATTATATTGACCAGGTCGCCACCACGGGCTGGGGTGTGCGATCGCTCGAGACGCTGAGCGCTGATGATGAACGCACTGAGCGCGTACTTATGGGCATGCGTCTCGCAGCGGGGCTGGACCTGGCGCAGGTCGCTGATTTCACCGGGTTGGGAATTGATGAGGCAGAGTGCCGGCGCATGGCCGAGCTGGGGTATGTCGAGCGCGACCAAACCCGATTGAAACTGACCCGCGAGGGTCAGCTTCTCGGTGACGGCGTTTCGATGGCCCTGATCCCCTAGTCTGGGTGATCAGCCTTCAACGTCTTCATCAATCTCTATCGGATTTCCATCGGCATCCACCGGATTGCCGTCTTCGTCGTAGAAGATCTCTTCATCGCCCGGACGCGGATAGTCTTCCGGCATTTCCAGACGGAACAGCGTGTAATCGATGCGTTCGTCGGCCGCTTCTTCCTCGATCAGGCCGAGATCTTCATCACCGATCACGATCCGCAGGTCCGGCGCTTCTGTTTCATCCTCAACCTCGAGGAAGGGGTCCGGCGGCAATGGCAGGCCCAGCTCGATGGCCGCTTCGACTTCGCGGGCATAACGTTCGCGCTGCAGCTGTTCGATCAGAAGCGGATCAACACGCGGCTGGTCAAAGCTGAAGGGGGCAGGCTCGATTTCGCGGAAGCCGCGGGAGCGGACCTCGTAAATCGCCAGGCCACGTTCGATCACACCACTTTCACCGAAGCGGAACAGGCCGTCGGCACCCTGGAAGCCCTGCGGGTCCTCCAGCGCTTCACGACTGAAGCCCAGCTCTCCGCCGTCCAGGTGCGCCGCCAGCGCCATGGCGTCATAGGCCAGGCTCGCGATGCGAGACGGCTCGCTGCCATAGGTTTCCTCATAGCTGGCGTCGAAGCGTTCACGCATGTCCAGGTCTGGGCCGGCGAACCAACCACCATTCAGTGCCGGCTCGCGCAGCAGGTCCTCGTCATTCCACAGACCGGTGCCCAGGAAGCGGACGACAAGCGGGTCGACCTGCTGCGAAATCAGCAGCGGCCCCAGCGCGCGCAGCCGCGTGCCACCCTCGGGCAGGATGACGGCCTGGAAGGCGGCCTCCGGATCGGGGATCCAGCGGCGCCGGCGCAGCTCGTCGGCCTGTTCCGGTGTCAGTGGCGGGAAGACGCCCTCTGCGAGGCGTGCGGAGGCGCGCGCCATGGCTTCCACATCACCGGTATAGAACGCCTCGGCGGAGACCTGTCCCATGGTGTCGGTCGCGGAGTTCTGCAGGGCGTTGTAGACGGCCATGCCATACCGGTTCTGCGAGCCGAGATAGGCGTATTTCCACACGCCCTGGCGCGCAGCATATTCGACGATGCGCTCGACTTCGATCTCCGGCGGGAAGCTCAGCAGGTAAACACCATCCCCGGCGATTGTCGTATCCGTGGAGAAGGCAACGACCGGAATGTCGGCCTGGCGGGCCACTTCGCCCGCAGACCGGACCGCGGGGGCGAAGAGCGGACCGATGATGATGCCCGCACCATCTTCGATCGCAGCCCGGGTCGCCTCGCGGGCGCCATCAGCGGTGCCGCGCGTGTCCTTCGGGATCAGCGCCAGATTACCGCCGGCGCGTTCGAACAGGGCCAGTTCTGCAGCGCGCAGCAGGCGAATGGCTTCGGCGCGGGCGCCGCCATTTTCGGCAGAGAAGGGCAGCAGGATGGCAACGCGGGCCAGGTCCCGGTCCGCCATATGCGGCGGGATGAGCCCGGTCAGCGCCTCGACTTCCTCGACCGGCTCCGGGTCAGGCTCGACCACCGGCTCTTGAACCGGGGGCTGATCGATGATCACGGGTGGCGGAGGCGGGGTGGATGTAGTACCGCAGGCAGCAAGCGTCAGTGATGCGGTCAGGATCAGCGAGCCTGGACGTGCGACTGATGGCAGGCGCAGGCCTGCGTCGAGGACTCGCGAAACGATATCTGAGAACATGACTGGATCACCCCGGAAATTACAGCCCGAAGCTAGCCGGACTGGCCCGAGCGGGCAAGCATTTGAGCCCGGGCTTTATGTGGTTTCGACGCCGATCGGCAATCTGCGTGACATCACCCTGCGCGCGCTGGACGTGCTGGCCGGGGCCGATCTCGTGCTCGCCGAGGATACGCGGGTGACCCGCCGCTTGCTCGATGCGTATGAAATTGACGCCAAACTTCAGTCATATCATGACCATAACGGGGAGAAGATAAGGCCGTTGGTTTTGCAGCACCTGGAGGACGGCGCACGCATCGCGCTGGTGTCCGACGCCGGTACGCCGCTGATTTCCGATCCGGGGTTCAAGCTGGCGCGCGAGGTGATTGCGGCCGGGTATGAGGTGACGGCCATCCCCGGAGCCTCGGCGGTTCTGTCTGCGCTGTGTGTCGCTGGCCTGCCGACGGACAGTTTCACCTTCGCCGGTTTCCCGCCGCCCAAGGCAGCGGCCCGTGAAAGCTGGATGCAGGGCTTTGCCACGGCGCGATCGACGCTGGTCTTCTATGAGGGCGCGTCACGGGTGCCCGATTGCCTCGCGAGTGCGGCCAAGGTGTTCGGCGACCGCCCGGCTGCGGTCTGTCGGGAACTGACCAAGCTGCATGAGGAAGCCCGCCGGGGCCGCCTGTCCGAGCTCGCAACAGACTTCGCTCAAACCGGTGCGCCACGCGGCGAGGTCGTGATTGTGGTCGGGCCACCCAGCGAGGATGGCTGGGACCAGGACCGGATCGACACGGCGCTTTCGATTGCGCTGAGCGAGATGCGCATCAAGGAGGCTTCAGCCCTGGTCGCCGAGCAGTCTGGCTGGCCAAGACGGGATGTTTATGCGCGCGCGCTCGCCCTGAAGGAAGACGGCCGGTGACCCGCCGGCGTCAACAGGCGGAGGCGTTCGGTCGATGGGCCGAGTATCTCGCCGTGTTGATGCTGGTTCTTAAAGGGTACCGCATCCATGCCCACCGGGCGCGCACGGCCGCTGGCGAGATCGACCTGGTGGTCCAGCGCGGCGATGTGCTGGCCTTTGTCGAGGTCAAGGCCCGCTCCACGGTCGACCAGGCCCGCAACGCGCTGAGCATTCATCAGAGCCGGCGCCTGACCCGGGCGGCCGCGATCTGGCGATCCGGGCGCCCCAGCCTGCATCTTCTCTCGATGCGCTATGACATGGTGCTCGTCGCGCCCTGGCGCTGGCCTGTACACGAACGCGCCGCCTGGTTGCCTGAGGAGGCGATCGCGCGGGATCTGCTGTGATCTGTCGGCGGTGGTAGCGGATGTTTCCATCCTATTAGGTGATGCTTGCGTATGGCTGGTGTATTGATGTGATTCGGGGCGCCCTAGATCGACAGGAGAGACCTCCCATGAGCCTTCGCAGAAGCCTGTTCAGCACGCTCATTCTGGCCACATCGCTGCTTGCGGCCTGTTCCACCATTCAGCCCGAGCGCTCGATCGGTCGAGAGCTGGATGACGCCAATGCGTCCCTGTCCATCAAGTCCGCCATGTTGCGGTCCGAGGGATTTGCGCTGGAAGGCGTGGATGTCGAGGTGACCGAGGGTATTGCCCTGCTGACGGGCACGGTTCCGCGTGAGGATGACAAGCAGATGGCGGAATGCCTGACCTGGTCTTCTGTGGCCGTCCGCGCTGTAGCCAACGAGATCCAGGTCGGTGAAGCCGCTGGTTTCCGCGATCGCACGCGCGACGCCTGGATTACCCAGCGTGTCCGGGCCCGACTGCTTTCCGATCGCAATATCCGCAGTGTCAATTTCAATGTCGAGGCCTATGGCAACACGGTCTACCTGCTGGGCCTTGCGCGGTCCCAGGCCGAGCTCGAGCGCGCCAGCTCCCATGCCGCCCTGGTCGATGGCGTGACGGATGTGATCAGCTTTGTGCAGGTCGCCGGCGTGCCCACCAGCCTGCCGGCCCGCGGCGAGCGCCGGGCTGCGGCCTGTGCGGGAGAACCCAATCCGGGTCTTGATCCGGACGCGATCGCTCCTAACTCCGAGCCGGAACTTCTCGGCGGACCGGAGAGCAATTGATGAGCCTGCGAGTAGCGGTCCAGATGGACCCGATTGAAACGGTTGATGTCGATGCCGACACGACCTTCGCACTGATGGAAGAGGCGCAGGCCCGGGGCATGACGCTGTGGGTCTACCAGCCTGACTACCTGTCCTGGCGCGAAGGCAAGATCATCGCCCGGGCCCGGCCGGTCACGGTCAAACATGTCCAGGGTGAACATGCTGATCTGGGTGAGGAGGTCGAACTCGACCTGGCCGAGGATGTCGATGTCATCCTGATGCGTCAGGACCCGCCCTTCGACATGGCCTACCAGACGGCTGCGCACATCCTTGAAGGCCTCAAGGGCCGGACCCTGGTCCTCAATGACCCGGCCTGGGTGCGCTCCAGCCCCGAAAAGATCATTCCTCTGGACTATCCCGAGCTGATCCCGCCGACCCTGATCAGTCGCGACGAGACCGCCATTCGCGCCTTCCGCGAGCAGTATCAGGATATCGTTATCAAGCCGCTCTACGGCAATGGCGGCGCCGGCGTGTTCCGGCTCAAGCCCGGTGATGGCAATCTGGCCTCGTTGCTGGAAATGTTCTTTGCCCAGTCGCGCGAGCCCGTGGTGACGCAGGCCTTTCTTCCCGCCGTCTCGGCCGGGGACAAGCGCGTGCTGCTGATCGATGGCGAGCCGGTTGGCGCGATCAATCGCGTGCCCCAGAAGGGCGAAACCCGCTCGAACATGCATGTGGGTGGCGTTGCCGAGCAATCCGACCTGGATGAACACGATCTGCGTATCTGTGCAGCCATCGGCCCGATGCTGAAAGAGCGCGGCCTGGTGCTCGTGGGCATTGATGTCATTGGCGGCAAGCTGACCGAGATCAATGTCACCTCGCCGACCGGCGTGCAGGAGCTCAAGCGCTTTTCCGGGATCGATACCTGCGCCCGCTTCTGGGACGTAGTCGCTCAAAAAGTGTTTCACTGATATAAAACACGCTTGACGTGCAATGTCAGGTTGTGATGCACTCGTTCAGCTCGGCAGGGCTGGAGGAGAGGCATGGCGTCCAGAACCTTTACAGTCGCGTTCGAAGGGGCAGAGGCCCGGCTGGTGGATGTCCAGGTCCAGCTAGCTGGTGGCGCTCAGCCGGTCTTCTCTGTTGTCGGTCTCGGTGACAAGACCGTAGCCGAAAGTCGCGAGCGGGTGCGGGCCGCGTTTTCAGCACTCGGCCTGTCCATGCCATCACGCCGCCTGATCGTGAACCTGGCCCCGGCGGACCGGCCCAAGGAAGGCTCGCATTTCGACCTGCCCATTGCCATCGCCATCCTGGCCGAACTGGGCGTTGTCCCCAAGGAGATGGCGGAAGAACATCTCGCCTTCGGAGAGCTCGGGGTCGATGCCAGTATCAATCCGACGCCCGGCGCCCTGCCTGCGGCCATGGCAGCGAGCAGCGCCGGTCGCGCCCTGATCTGTCCGGAGGCGAGCGGACCGGAAGCGGCCTGGGCGGGCGGTGATCTGGCCATTCTCGCCCCGGCGACGATCATCCAGCTGATCAATCACTTCAAGGGTACCCAATTGCTGGCGCGGCCGGTGCCGGGGGAATTGCTGGACGCGGCCGACCAGCCGGACCTGCGCCAGGTCAAGGGCCAGGAAAGCGCCAAACGAGCACTCGAGATCGCTGCGGCCGGCGGGCACAACCTGCTGATGGTCGGCCCGCCGGGGTCGGGCAAGTCGATGATGGCCGAGCGATTGCCCGGTCTCTTGCCGCCGCTTGCCGCAGATGAATTGCTGGACGTGTCCATGATCCATTCCGTTGCCGGGCTGATAGAGCGCGGCAGCCTGACCCGCCACCGCCCTTTCCGGTCGCCCCACCACTCGGCATCCATGGCGGCGATGGTCGGTGGTGGGACAAAGGCCAGGCCGGGCGAAGCATCGCTCGCACATCGCGGCGTGCTCTTCCTCGACGAATTGCCGGAATTCCATCCACAAGTGCTCGACAGTCTTCGCCAGCCCCTGGAAACCGGCTCCATCACGGTCGCGCGGGCCAATGCCCATGTGAACTACCCGGCACGCTTCCAGTTGATTGCGGCGATGAACCCGTGTCGCTGTGGTGGCGGTGGCCAAGACGGCGTCGCCTGCAAGCGCGGACCGCGCTGTGCGATCGACTACCAGGCCCGGATCTCCGGGCCCATGCTCGACCGCATCGACCTGCAGATCACCGTCCCGCCGGTTACCCCGGCGGACCTGGCCCTGCCTGCACCCAGGGAAGGCACGACGGAGGCCGCTGCGCGTGTGCTCGCCGCGCGCAGCGCCCAGCTGGAGCGCGGTTTTCTCAACGCTCAATTGCCCACCGACCGGCTGGACCATGTCGCCGAGCCCGATCGTGGCGGGCAGGAGCTTTTGAACCAGGCGGCGGCCATGCAGGGGCTGACCGCGCGCAGCTATCACCGCGTGCTGCGCGTGGCGCGTACAGTGGCTGATCTGGACGGATGCGAGCCCGTGCGCCGGGTCCACATCGCAGAGGCCCTGGCCTGTCGGCGGGCGCTAGCCAATGCGGCGACTGCAAAGGCCTAAATTCCTGTCCATGACGACGCTTCGTTAACCCGTCGCGGGTTAGGTCAGAAGGGTCATGACAAAACCGCCTTCCGACAATTCCGGACGGTCCCCGTTCTCTCGCCCGAAATCCGGCATGGAGACCGGGCTGACCACATTCCTGATGACGGCCTTCGACTCGATGGGCGAGCTGGTGCTGATGCGCGGCGCGAACGGTCGTGTGCTGCACGTGAACCGGCCCTTCCTCGAGGCGTTCGGTGGCGATGCAGGCGACTGGGTGGGGCGCTGGTTTTCCGTTGCTCCGCCGCTCAAGGAAGACGGCTCGCGGCGGTATGAAATGCTGATGCGCACACGCACCGGTCCCCTTTGGATCGAGTGGGATGAGCGCCAGATGGATGGCGGCATCGGCGTGATCTCCGTGGGCCGCGATATCACGGCGCGGCGCGAACACCACGACAATCTGGAAGCCTCCCAGCGCGCCAAGAACATGTTCTTTGCGGCTGTGACGCATGAATTGCGCACGCCGCTGGCCGGAACGCTGGGCATTGCGCGCCTGCTGGAAGCCACGCCCCTTCAGCCCGACCAGGCCGATTATGTGCGGTCACTCTCGGCCTCGGCCGAGCACGCGCTGGACATAATTGACGACATTCTCGATCTGTCCCGCCTCGAGGCCGGCAAGCTGAACCTGCGCCCGGAAAGTGTGAATATCGCCGAGCTGGTCCGCGAGATCATCGAGCTGGCCGCCCCCAAGGCCCACGAGAAGGGGCTGGAGATAGGCGCTGTCTTCACACGTGATGCGCCGGAGATGATTACCGGCGATGCGGCGCGTCTGAAACAGATCCTGTTCAACCTGATCGGCAATGCCGTGAAATTCACCGAGCAGGGCGGTGTCCGTCTGGATATCGCCAACGCGCCCGGTCCGGACGGCAAGCCGCGCCTGTCGATTGCCGTGAGCGACACGGGTCCCGGCATTTCCGAGGCTGACCAGTCCGCCCTGTTCGAGGAATTCGAGCGTGGTGCGGCAGAGCGCGACGGCAATGAAGACGGAGCCGGGCTGGGTCTGGCCATGGTGCGGCGCCTGGTCGAGGCCATGGGGTCCGCGATGGGCCTGGAGAGCGAACTGGGCGAGGGCTCGCGTTTCTGGATTACCTTTGAATTGCCGGTCGAGCGCTGTGCCAGCGACCAGCCCTTCCGGGGGCGTGAGCTGGCGGTTGCGGTGGCCGACCCGACCATGCGTGCCATCCTGGTGGAGCAGATCGAGGCCCTGGGCGGGCATTGTTTCGCCATCGACAATCCCGACCGGCTGGCCGCCGCTTCGGGCCGGGAATTGCTGATCGACTGGGCCTGGTTCGATCGGGTGGTCGAGGCCAGCGCCCTGCATTTCTGGGTCCTGGTGACACCGATCGAAAAGGCCCAGATCGCAGAGGACCTGCCCGATGCCATCGATGGCTGGTTCGTCAAACCGGTCCGTCGCGCGACCCTGGTTGCCCAGATTACCGGTCGTCCCGAACCGGTGCGCCCGACCCTCGACGCGCCTGAACTGGTTGAGTTGGACCGGCTGCGGGTGCTGGTCGCCGAAGACGATCCGGTCAACGCCCTGATCGCCCGCAAGACACTCGAGCGGCTCGGTGCCGAGGTCGAAGTGGTGGAAAGCGGGACGGCGGCGCTGCAGGCGCTGGAGCAACAGGTCTTTGATGCCGCCCTGCTGGATCAGCGCATGCCGGGCATGGATGGTCCGGAACTCGCGCGCATGGCCCGGGCCAATGGCTGGGACATCCCGCTGATCGCCCTGACCGCCAATTCCACAGAGGCTGACCGCGAGGTCTGTCTGCAGGCCGGCATGGATGAATTCCTGACCAAACCTGTCGATCCCGTAATCCTCGGCGAGACCCTCAAGCGCTTGTGCAACAAGGAAAAACGGTCCAGTTTGGGTTAAGTCCTTCGGGGGGCAGAGGAGAACCCATGTCTGACGTTCGCACCGCGCCGGGGCATACCTGGCTGGAAACCGCGCGCTCCTATTTTACACCCGTCATGTTGTCCATGCTCATCCTGGGCTTCGCCTCGGGATTGCCGCTCTACATGGTATTCCAGAAGCTGTCCTACTGGCTTCGGGATGCGGGAATAGACCGGTCGACCATCGGGTTTTTCTACTGGGTGACGCTCTCCTACACCCTGAAATTCCTGTGGGCGCCGGTCATTGACCGGGTACAGATCCCCGGCTTGGCGAAACTTCTGGGGCAGCGCCGGGCGTGGATCGTGACCGCGATAACCGGTACGGTGATCGCGCTTGTGATCATCTCTCAGACCGACCCCTCGCAAGGCCTGCTGCCGGTCGCTGTGGCCGCAATGCTTCTGGCCTATTCCAGTGCAACCCTCGATGTGGCCATTGATGCCTGGCGGATCGAGAGTGCGCCCAATGACATGCAGGCGAACATGGCGGCGGCCTATTCGTTTGGATATCGCGTCGCCTACATGACATCGGGGCTTGGTCTGGCGATTTCCGAATGGGCGGACTGGAATTGGTCTTTCCTCGCCATGGCTGCGGCGATGGCGCTGTCCGCGGTGCTCGTCTTCTTCATGAAAGAGCCGGCCGCCGGGGAAAAGAAACGCGAGCTCGAAGGGAGCTTTCCGCAGAAAGTCGTCCTCGCCGTCGTCGAGCCATTCAAGCAGTTCATCGGTCGGTTGGGGCTCTGGATTGTCCCGGTTCTGTTGCTTGTAACGCTCTACCGTATTTCGGATTTCACCATGGGCGTCATGGCCGCTCCCTTGTATTCCGATCTGGGATTTGCACGTGACGCGGTGGGTGGAATCCAGGCCGGACCCGGACTCGCCTCCACCATGTTTGGGCTGTTTCTGGGCGGTGTCGCTGCGATGCGGTTCGGCATGATGCGCGCGCTGGTGATTGGTTTGGTGATCACCCTTATCACCAATGGTGCCTATGCCTGGCTGGCCGCAACCGCAGGGCCGGAGGATCTCGGACGTCTGACGATTGCGATCATCGGAGACAATGTCGCCGGTGGTTTTGTCACGACGGTTTTCATCGCTTACCTGTCCAGCCTCGTCGACCCCGAGAACGCGGCAACGCAGTACGCATTATTGAGTTCGTTTTACGCCCTCTTGCCCAAATTCATGGCCGGCTTCTCAGGCGTTCTGGCCGACCAGGTAGAGTGGGTCTGGTTCTTCATCCTCACCGCCGCCTGGACCATACCGGCCGGTCTGTTGCTGGCTTTGGTCATTCTCAGGGGACCGGCTGCCGCGCGAGGTGAGCACAAGTTCGAAGAGCGAAAGACCGTCGAGGAGTAATTACTCCCCGGCGGCTTCCTCGACTTCGTGGGCGTCCGGGTCATAGGCGGCCAGGGTGGCCAGGTGGGTGATCTCGCTGACCGAGGCGCCCAGGCGGGCGATCTGAACCGGACGTTCAAAGCCCAGCAGCATCGGCCCCAGCACCGTCGCTCCACCGCCCGCGCGCAAAAGCTTGGTGGCGATCGAGGCGGAGTGGATGGCCGGCATCACCAGCACATTGGCCGGACCTTTCAGGCGCGAGAACGGGTAGAGGAAGCGGTGTGACTTGTCCAAGGCGACATCGACATTCATCTCGCCCTCGTATTCGAAATCCACGCCACGTTCGTCCAGGATCTCGACCGCACGCTGGAGCTTCTCCGAGCGCTGGCCAGCCGGATTGCCGAAGGTGGAATAAGACAGGAAGGCCACGCGCGGGGTAAAGCCGAAGGCCTCGGCCGCCTCGGCGGCTTCCGTGGCGATATCGGCCAGCGCCTCGCTGTCGGGAAACTCCGTGACATTGGTGTCGGCGATGAACAGTGTGCGTTCCTTGGCCAGGGCGATGGACATGCCCATCACCCGCTGGCCCTCGGCCGGGTCCAGTACCAGCTGGACATCGCGCAGGGCGGCGTCATAGGCGCGGGTCGTACCCGTCACCATGCCGTCCGCATCGCCCAGCTTGACCATACAGGCCGAGAAGACGTTGCGGTCATTATTGACCATGCGCTGGACATCGCGGCGCAGATAACCCTTGCGCTGCACGCGGTTGTAGAGGAATTCGGCGTAGTCGGCATTGCGGTCGGAAAGGCGCGCATTGACGATCTCGATGGCATCTTCCGGCACCCCGACCAGGCGCATGTTGGCGCGGCAGATCTCTTCCCGGCCGACGAGTACGGCCTTGCCCAGCTCTTGGTTCTGGAAAGCATAGGCGGCGCGGATGACGGCCGGTTCCTCACCCTCGGCAAAGACAATGCGGCGACCATGTCCCATCACCGCACCCTGGATGCGCTGCAGGAAGGAGGCGGTCGGGTCGAGGCGGCGGGCCAGCGAGGCGCGATAGGCGCTCATGTCCGGGATCGGCTTGCGCGCGACGCCGGTGTCCATGGCGGCCTGGGCGACATAGGGCGGTACATAGGAGATCAGACGCGGATCGAAGGGTGACGGGATCACGTAATCCTTGCCGAAACTCGGCCGGGCACCGTGATAGGCGGCTGCGACCTCGTCGGGCACGTCTTCCTTGGCCAGGGCGGCGAGCGCCTGGGCGGCGGCGATCTTCATCTCTTCATTGATGGTCCGGGCCCGTACATCCAGGGCCCCGCGGAAGATGTAGGGGAAGCCGAGGACGTTATTGACCTGGTTGGGGTAGTCGGACCGGCCCGTGGCGACGATGGCGTCGTCACGCACGGCGCGCACATCTTCCGGCAGGATTTCCGGATCCGGATTGGCCATGGCGAAAATGATCGGCTGGTCCGCCATCGAGGCGACCATGTCCTGGGTCAGGGCGCCGGCGACCGACAGGCCGAGGAAACAGTCCGCACCGTCCAGCGCTTCAGCCAGCGTACGCTTGTCCGTTTCCACGGCATGGGCCGCTTTCCACTGGTTGAGGTTTTCGCGACCGGTATGGATGACGCCCTTGCTGTCACACAGCAGCGCATTGTCGGGCTTCACGCCCATCGCCTTGATCAGTTCCAGAACGGCGATGCCGGCGGCACCGGCGCCGTTGACTACCACTTTGAGGTCTTCCATGCGGCGACCGGTGATCTGGCAGGCATTGATCATGCCGGCGGCGGAAATGATGGCGGTGCCGTGCTGGTCATCGTGGAAGACCGGGACATCGAGCAGTTCGCGCAGGCGCTGTTCGACGATGAAGCTTTCCGGTGCCTTGATGTCTTCCAGATTGATGCCGCCAAACGTATTGCCGAAGCGCTTGACGCATTCGATGAACGCGTCGGCATCTTCTTCCTCGACCTCGATATCGATGGCGTCGAGATCGGCGAAGCGCTTGAACAGGACGGCCTTGCCTTCCATCACCGGCTTGGAGGCCATGGCGCCCAGATTGCCCAGGCCCAGAATGGCGGTACCGTTGGAGATCACGGCGACCATATTGCCCTTGGAGGTGTAGTCGTAGACAGCGTCCGGGTTCTCCGCGATCGCCTTGACCGGAACGGCGACACCGGGGCTGTAGGCCAGGGACAAATCGCGCTGGGTCGCCATGGGCTTGGTTGGCTGCAGAGCCAGCTTGCCGGGGACAGGTTCACGGTGAAAGGCCAGGGCCTCTTCGTCTTCAACCGGGCTGGTTCTGTCATTCATGGCGATGTCCTTGATGATCGGGGGTTTTCCCACTGCTATAGCCGCTCTAGCCGCTTCGCACCCTTGCGCGCAAGCCGAAACCTCGCAAGTGTCTGCCGCAATGAACGCACTGACGACAATACCCGTTCCGACAGACCGGACATTCCCTTCTGCAGAGGGCGCGACGCCGATGATGGTGCAATTCCTGGAATTGCGCGCCCAGGCTCCGGCGGACGCCCTGCTCTTCTATCGGATGGGTGATTTCTACGAACTGTTCTTCGACGATGCCGTGCGTGCTGCGGCAGCCCTGGACATTGCCCTGACCAAGCGCGGCGAGCACCAGGGCGAGCCAATCCCGATGTGTGGCGTACCGGCAGCGACGGCCGAGGCGTATCTGGCGCGCCTGATCAAGGCCGGGTTCAAGGTCGCTGTCGGCGAGCAGATGGAAGACCCCAAGGCCGCCAAGGCCCGCGGCTCAAAAGCCGTTGTGCGGCGGGATATCACGCGGGTCGTCACGCCGGGCACGCTGACCGAGGACAGCCTGCTCGACCCGCGCCGGCCCAACCGCATTGCAGCTCTGGCGCGCACCGGCAGTGGCGAGGCGGCGATCGCCTGGGCGGAAGTCTCCACGGGTGAGTTTGTGGTATCGGCGGTGGAGCCTGCCAATGTACCGGCCGAGATCGCGGCCATGGCCCCGGCAGAATTGCTGGTCGAGGAAAGCCGGTATTCCGAAACCGTCGAGATTGCCGCCCGGGCCACGGTGACGCCGTTGCCTCGGGCGAAATACGATACTGGTTCGGCCCAGCGTCAGTTGAAGGCCCAGTTCGGTGTCCAGGACCTCGACGGATTTGGCGACTTTTCCAAGGCCGAGCTGTCTGCGCTGGGGGCCTTGCTGGACTATCTGGCGCTGTCACAGGCGGGGGCTCCAGCCAAGCTGGCACCGCCGCGCCAGGGTAAGCAGGGCAGTGTCCTCGCGGTCGATCCTGCGACCCGGGCCTCGCTCGAAATTGACAGGACATTGTCAGGATCCCGCGCAGGATCCTTGCTGGATGCCATCGACGAAACTGTCACGGCGCCGGGTGCACGTTGCCTGGCTGAACGCCTGGCGCGGCCGTTGACCGATGCCGGACTCATCGAGGCCCGGCTGGATGCGGTGAGTTTCTTTCTCGCTCAGGAAAATTTGCGCCGTGATGTGCGCGACCGGCTCAAGGCTGCCGGCGATGCCGAACGGGCCCTGTCACGGCTGCTGCTGGGCCGGGGTGGTCCGCGCGATCTCAAGGCGCTGTCGGCGACCCTCGCCGAGGGTGAAGCACTGGCAGCGCGGCTGACCGGCGATCCGCTGGTGCAAATGCCCGCTGAAGTGTCCGCCTGCGTGACGGCTCTTGTCCTGTCCGACAAGGTGGAGCTGTCCCGACTGGTGGGGGACCTGGAGCGGGCGATCCGCGACGAGCCACCCCTGCTGGCGCGTGATGGCGGGTTTGTCGCCGAGGGCTGGCGCCCGGAGCTGGATGAGACGCGCGGCCTGCGTGACGAGAGCCGCCGCATCGTGGCCGGCCTGCAGCAGACCTATGCCGAGGCGACCGGGGTCTCCACACTGAAGGTCAAGCACAACAACGTGCTGGGCTATTTCATCGAGGTGACGGCCAAGAATGCTGACGCCCTGATGGGTGAAGAGCTCTACATCCACCGCCAGACCATGGCCAATGCAGTGCGGTTCACCACAACCGAGCTGGCCGAGCTGGAAGCCAGGATCGCCAGCGCCGGCGAGCGAACGCTGGCGATGGAGCTGGAGGTGTTCAACGCACTGCGCGACCGGATCGAAGCGCTGGGGCCGGTGATCCGTGAAAGCGCGCGGGCGCTGGCGGAGATTGATGTCGCTGCAGCCCTGGCAGAGTGGGCAAACGATACTGCGGCCTGCCGCCCGGACATCGAGACGGGCACCGTGTTCACGGTCGAAGGTGGTCGCCACCCGGTCGTCGAACAATCCCTGGCGCGGACCGGCGAGGGCCGCTTCACGCCCAATGACTGTCAGCTTGATGGCGAGGGCGGAGAAGGCCCGCGCCTGATGTTGGTGACCGGACCGAACATGGCGGGTAAATCCACCTATCTCCGGCAGAATGCGCTGATCCTGATGCTGGCCCAGGCCGGCTGTTTCGTACCGGCGCGCAAGGCGCGCATCGGCATCGCCGACAGGCTTTATTCACGTGTGGGCGCGGCAGATGACCTGGCGCGTGGTCGCTCCACCTTCATGGCGGAGATGATCGAGACGGCGGCCATTCTCAACCAGGCGACGGCGCGCAGTTTTGTCATTCTTGACGAAATCGGCCGGGGAACGGCGACCTTTGACGGTCTTTCCATCGCCTGGTCGGCGGCGGAACACCTGCACGGGATCAATGGCTGTCGGGCGCTGTTCGCCACGCATTATCACGAGCTGACGCGCCTGGCTGACGAGCTGGACGCGGCGGGCAATTGTTCGCTGAAGGCCCGCGAATGGAAAGGCGAGCTGGTCTTCCTGCACGAAGTCGGACCCGGGGCTGCTGATCGTTCCTACGGCATCGAGGTGGCGCGTCGGGCTGGCTTGCCCAAACTGGCGATCAAGCGGGCCCAGACCATTCTGGACCGGCTGGAGGCGGAGGGCGCGCCGGCGGCTGCGCTGGCCGACCTGCCGCTGTTCGCCGCCGTAGAGTTGGTCGAGCCGGCAGGTCCATCTCCAGTCGATGAACGCCTGGCCGATGTCGACCCGGACAGCCTGACACCGCGTGAGGCCCTGGATCTGGTCTATGCGCTCAAACAACTCGCCAAAGACAGGTGACGGCACGGGCGCCCGGCTCTAAAACAGATGTCATGACAGCGACGCTCCTTCCTGCCTCTCTGGAATCCCTGAAACTGCGCGCCCGGCTGGCATCTGCCGTCGCTCGCGATGGCTGGGAATCGCCCTCGGCCCGCAAGGCCGGGCTGGCGACCCTTCGCAGTGCGCTCGACTCGTTTCAACGGACCTCAAGCTCATTGCTGGCGGGGGATCATGGCGGTGCGGCCGCCGCCCATGCGCTGTCCGATGGTGTGTCGGTTTGTCTGAGCGCCCTGTTCGACTCGCTCAAGGCGGATGACCCGACCGGGTCGCGTGGGGTCGCATTCTGTGCCCAGGGTGGGTTCGGAGCCGGCGAGCTGGCGCCGTATTCCGATGTGGACCTCCTGCTTATCAAGCCTGACCAGGCGGACGAGAAGACGGATGCCTTTCTGCAGCGCGTCCTCTACGCGCTTTGGGATCTGAAGATCGATGTCGGCGGCGGCGCCTGCCGAACCATCGATGAAACGCTGGACCTGGCGCGCGAAGACGCGTCCGAGCGCACCGCCCTGTTGTCACTCCGGTATCTGGCGGGAAGTTCGGGACGGGCGAGCAAGCTGGCAAAACGGTTCCGCAGCGAGGTTGTCTCCGGTGACGAGATTGCATTTGTCGAGGCCAAGCTGCGCGAGCGTGATGCGCGGATCGAGAAGGCCGGTCGCTCACGCTATACGGTTGAGCCGCACCTGAAGGCCGGCAAGGGCGGATTGCGCGATCTGCAACTGATGCGCTGGCTGGCGATTTTTCTGTACGGCGCGGATGCCTTCGAACGCTGGGTCAGTGACCGCTTGCTGTCGGTCGAGGATGTCGAACGTTATGTCGCCGCCGATGACTTCCTGTGGACGGTACGGTTTCACCTGCACCAGCTATCCGGTGGCAAGGATGAGCGGCTGAGTTTCGAGCTGCAGCCGGAAATCGCCAAGCGCATGGGGTTCGAGGACACCGAGACGGAGAGCGGCGTCGAGCGTTTCATGCGTCGTTATTTCTTCACCGCCATGCATGTGGGGTCGCTGACCCGGCTGGTCTGTTCCAAGCTGGAAGCGGATTCCCGCAAGGCGAAGCCGCGCAACATAGCGCGCTTCCTGCCGAACATGTTGTCCACGGACAGCGCGGATACCGGCGACTTCATCGTGCGTGACGGTCGACTGGATTTTGCGACGCCGACCCAGATTGCCGACGATCCGGTCAAGCTGATGCAATTCTTCCATGTCGCCGCATCGCGCCAGTTCGATCTGCACCCCGAGGCCTTCGCCAGAATCGGCCGGACGCTCTATCACGTCGATGAGAACTATCGGCGCGACCCGCGCGTGGCGCGGGCCTTCTTTGCGGTCCTGCTCGACTCGGCCGCCCCGATGGCGGTATTGCGTCTGATGACGGAAGCCGGCCTGCTGGGGCGATATATTCCGGAGTACGGCGATATCGTCGCCCGGACCCAGTTCAACATGTACCATCGCTATACGGTCGATGAGCATACGTTGCAGGCGCTGGGGCTTTTGCGGGAAATCGAACAGGGCCTGCATGTTGACGAGCATCCGCTGTCGACCGGCATCATTCGCGAGATCAAGAACCGCCGCGCATTGCATCTCGCCGTCCTGTTGCATGATACCGGCAAGGGCAATGGTGACCAGTGCATTGAAGGTGCGGCGCGTGCGCTGACTGCTTGCGAACGTCTGGGTCTGGACAGTGATGAAAGCGAGCTCGTCGCCTGGTTGATCGAAAACCATCTGTTGATGAGCGACACCGCACAGCGTCGCGATATCGGGGATCCGCGGACCATTGCCGATTTTGCCCAAGCCGTTGGCAGTGTTGAGCATTTACGTCTTTTGACCATCCTGACAGTTGTTGACATTCGTTCTGTCGGGCCAGGGGTCTGGAATGGCTGGAAGGCCCAGCTTATGCGAGATCTTTATGCGGCAGTGGAGCCGGTCCTGCAGCGCTCCGGCGATGCGGTCGAGCTTGCGCGCGAGGCCCTGAACGAGACGGCCGAGGCCAGTCGCAGCCGCGTGTGTGATCGTGTTGCGCGCATTCATCCGGACTTCGCAAAGCTGTGGCGACAGGAGCTGGATGACACCTACTGGGTGACCTCGACCGAGGAAGACCGTTTCCGACACGCGGCCTTCGCCCGGCAGGCCATGCAGCGCGAGGACGGCGAAGCGGCCGCGGCCATTCGTGTGGACCGCCGCCGAATGGCGACAGAAGTGATGATCTGGGCCGAGGACCGCGACGGGCTGTTTGCCGATCTCGTTGCTGCGCTGGCCCAGCGGGGTGCCGATATCGTCGGCGCGATGATCAACACCACACGCTCGGGCAAAGTGCTGGATATCTTCTACATCCAGAACGCGGCCAACCAGCCCTTCGGTTTCGATGACCCTTACCTGATGGACGCATTGGTGGGGTATCTGCAGTGTGTGGCGGCTGGGACATTGCCGGTCGAGCGTTCGCGTGAGATGCGCCTGAAACGCTCGGACGCCGCCTTCCAGGTCACACCTTATCTCAGTTTTTCAAACGATCTTTCCGATGTAGCAACGGTGATCGAGGCCTCTGGGCGGGACCGCCCAGGCTTGCTCGCGGACTTGTCTGACGCGATCGCCAAGCAGGGGCTGTCTCTTCATTCTGCCAGGATTGACGGTTATGGCGAACGGGCGACGGATGTGTTCTACGTGACGCGAGACGGTTCTCAGCTGACCGATGAGAGCCTGAAAAAAGAGGTGGGAGAAGCACTGATGAACGTGTTGAGCGAAGGCGAGGCTCAGCTCGAGGAGCAGGCGGCCCAGCGCGGTATTGCGCGCGCACCCGCCAGCCTGTTGCGCTAGACCATGCGGCTGTTGCGTTCATCTGCTGTTGTTGGCCTGTTCACCATGGCCAGCCGGATTCTCGGTTTTGCCCGCGATATCCTGATCGCGGCAGTGCTGGGCACGGGTCCTGTGGCCGAGGCTTTCTTTGTCGCCCTGCGTTTCCCGAACCTGTTCCGTCGCCTGTTTGCGGAAGGCGCATTCAATGCGGCCTTTGTGCCGCTGTATGCCCGGACCCTGGAGGGCGAGGGCGAGGACAAGGCGCGCCAGTTATTGCGTGAAATCCTGTCGGTGATGATCATGGCGCTGAGCCTGTTCGTCGTGGTCAGCACGATCGCGATGCCCTGGCTGATGTACGCAATCGCACCGGGATTTGCGATCGATGAGGACGGGCTGAGACTGAACCTGGCCATCCTGTTCACCCAGATCACCATGCCCTACATCCTGTTGATGTCGGTGACGGCGATGATGGGCGGGGTGCTCAATTCTCACGATCGTTTCATTGCTGCTGCAGCGGCCCCGATCCTGCTCAATATGGTCCTCATAAGTATTCTCGCTTACGCGATGCGGGACGCCGGGATCAGCTTGTCCGACGCCTTGACCAACGAGCCGGTAGAGGTTGAAAACGCAGAACGTTTTGGCCTTTATCTCTGCATCGGAGTGACGATTTCCGGCCTGTTGCAGGCGCTGTTCCTGTTCGTGGGATGTCGCCGGATCGGTGTGAAACTCTCGCTCACTCGCCCGCGGATAACCCCGGGCGTTCGTCGTCTCATCGTGCTCGGCGTGCCGGGCGCGATTGCGGCTGGCGTGACCCAGATCAACATCATCGTCAGCCAGCAGATCGCATCCTTCCAGGATGGCGCGGTCGCCCTGCTCTATTATGCGGATCGGCTGTATCAGCTGCCGCTCGGTGTGATCGGCATTGCCATGGGTGTGGCACTCTTGCCGGCCTTGTCCAAACGCCTGCGTGCGGATGATAATCAAGGTGCGGCCAACGCCATGAACCGGGCGCTCGAGATTTCCATGGCGCTGACCTTGCCTGCGGCGGTAGCGATGCTGGTGATGCCCAACTTCCTGGTATCGGGTCTGTTCCAGCGCGGCGAGTTCGATGCCATGGATGTCACCGGAACCGCGCTCGCGGTCCAGGCTTTCGCGGTTGGCTTGCCCGCCTTTGTTCTCATCAAGGTGTTCGCCCCGGGCTTTTTCGCGCGGGAAGACACCCGGACACCGATGCGCTTTGCTGCCATTTCCATGCTGGTCAATGTTGTCGCCGGTATCGCCCTGTTCATTGCGATCAAGTCCTATTATCCGGATTTTGGACATGTCGGTCTCGCTGCCGCGACCAGCCTGGCGGGTTGGATCAATGCGATCCTGTTGATGATCGCGCTGCGCAAGAGCGGTGGGCTGGAAATGGATGCGCGTTTGCGCAACCGGCTGCCCCGGATTGTTATCGCAGCCGCGGGCATGGGGGTTTTTGTCGCCTGCGCGGAAATCTGGGCGGACCAGATAACCGCCCTCTTCCTGGATGTCCGCCTGCTGGCACTCATGATCGTGACCGGAGTTTGTGCCGGGATATACGGGCTGATCGCAATGGCGATCGGGGCCTTGCGTCCGTCCGAGGTGCTTGGCTCGCTCAAGCGCCAGTAAAGAATAAACACGCTTGAGGCGCGGCGCTGGCAAGGCTAAGACCGCCGCTCCTGTTTCCCTCAGTCCAAACGAGGCATTTCGATGAGTGATACTCCGACCGATTACACCGGCCCGCAGCGCGTGCTGTCCGGCATGCAGCCGACCGGCTCTCTTCACCTGGGTAACTATCTGGGCGCGTTGAAGAACTGGGTGTCTTTGCAGGAGGATGGCAATTGGGATTGCTTCTATTGCGTTGTGGACCTTCACGCGATCACCATGCCGCATGACCCGGCGACCCTACCGGACGCCGTGCGCTCTGCTGCTGCCGCCTATATCGCGTCCGGCGTGGACCCGTCCAAGAGCGCCATCTTTGCGCAGTCCGCCGTGCCCGCCCATGCAGAGCTGGCCTGGATCTTCAATTGCGTCGCACGCCTGGGCTGGCTCGAGCGCATGACCCAGTTCAAGGACAAGGCCGGCAAGGACAAGGAGCGCGCTTCGGTGGGCCTGTTTACCTATCCGGTCCTGCAGGCTGCGGACATCCTGGTCTACAAGGCGACCCATGTTCCCGTTGGCGAGGACCAGAAACAGCACCTGGAGCTGTGCCGTGACATCGCCGCCCGTTTCAATCGCGATTACGGCGATGGTGAAGCGATCTTCCCGATCACCGAACCAGTGATCCAGGGGCCTGGAGCTCGGGTCATGTCGCTGCGCGATGGCGCTGCGAAAATGTCCAAGTCTGACGTATCGGACAATTCGCGCATCAATCTGGACGATGATGCCGACAAGATCGCCCGCAAGATCAAGAAGGCGAAGACCGACCCCGAGCCGCTTCCGTCGGAAGAGGCGGGCCTGGCCGATCGCCCGGAAGCCTCCAACCTGGTCGGCATTTATGCCGCACTGACGGGCAAGACCAAGGCCGATATCCTGGCCGAGTTCGGTGGTCAGGGATTTGGCGCTTTCAAGCCGGCCCTGGCCGATGTGGCCGTGGAATATCTCGCCCCGATCTCTGACGAATATCGTCGTTTGGTCGAGGACAAGACCGAGATTGACCGCATCCTCGCTGCAGGTGCCGAACGCGCCAATGCCGTGGCCGCACCCGTGGTTACGGAAGCCAAGGAAATCATCGGGTTCTGGGGATAAAATGTCCAAGACGTCTGTATTGCTGGTCGCTCTGGCTGGTCTGTCTGTCGCCGCTTGCGGTGCCGCTTCTGAAACCGAAGAGCATGCCGGTATGGAGCATGGGAACATGCACCACGCCGAGGCTGGCGATACGGCCGCCTTGCAGCCACTGGTCGATGACGGCGTGATGCCGGTCATTGATGTGCGTGCGGCCTGGATGCGCCCGCATCCGGGCGGCCGCGACGTCACCGCTGCCTATTTCACCATTCGTCTGAGCGAGGGCTCGGTTGACCGCCTGCTCAGCGCCCGCATCGATGGTGCGGAACGGGTCGAGCTGCACGGCCACACGATGAGTGCTGATGGATTGATGCAGATGCGGCCGATCGGCCCCCAGGACGTCAACAATGAAGGTCCGCTGGTGTTCACGCCCGGCGGTCGTCATTTGATGGTGTTCGGTCTCGCGACGGTCGTGGAAGGTGAGGAAGCGACCGGCACGCTGGTGTTTGAGCGCGCGGGTGAGGTCCCTGTCACCTTTGCGGTTCGCAATATGCCACCGGGAATGCCAAGCGAGTACTAGTTACGCCGCGTCGGACGGGCCCGGGGTTTCAGCCTTGTCGAACTGGTTTTCGGGCCGGTATTTTTCCGGGTCATAGGGCTGCGGCCCGCGCGGCCAGAACATGCGCATCAGCCCGCCGCCCATCAGGGTGACCGGGATCAGGAACAGGCCGTAGGCGTTTTCCTGCATCAGGAAGAGCACCACGAAAAAGACCGCGCCCATCAGCGTGATCAGTCCACCCAATACAAACATGGTGATCATGAAGGCCATGGACTGGCCTTCGACGAATTCCACCTGCTCGCGATAGGGAAGCAGCGCCTCGTGCAGACCAGTCAGCAAGGCCCGAAAGGTCTCGTATTCGCCACGAAACACGCCGGGCGAGACAAAGGTCATCGAGCCGAACACCATTTCATCGCGTGCCGAATTGGTGACGCGCAGCACGACCTGTGAGGTCTGACCGGCCATCTCTGCGGCCAGGCGCACATGGCGAATGTCTTCCAGCGCAAAATGATGCACAGGACTACCGTCCTCGAGGGTCTGCACCAGAGCCCCCTCTTCCAGCCAGGTAAATGTGGGCTTGGTGCCCAGATTGCGCCGATCCGGATGACGAACAGAGCTCATTGAAACCTCTCCTTTATTCGCCCCTTAGCAGCAATTACTGGACGAGTCGCGTGAAACTCGCCACAGTCGCGCGGCATGCCAAATCGAACACGCAAATTCCTGGTCGTGGCGGATGAAAGCCCGGAGGCGCGCACTGCGCTTTACTTTGCTGCGCGTCGTGCTGTGAAGACGGGGGCCAAGGTCACCGTACTGGCCGCTTACGAGCCGTCCGACTTCAACCACTGGATCGGCGTGGCGGAGACCGCCAAGCGTGAATCCGAGGCTGCCGCAGAGACCTTGCTGGAATCCATGGCCGAGGATGTCGAGGCCGTGACGGGGGAGCGCCCGGAGCTGTTACTGCGGGAGGGAGAGCGCTCCCAGGTATTGTCAGAGCTCCTGTGCGAAGACCCGGAGATTTCCCTGCTGATCCTTGGCGCCAGTCGCTCCAGCGAGGGGCCCGGTCCGCTGGTGTCCGCCCTGGCGCGTGGCAAGGGGCTGTTCTCTGAACGCAATGTGCCCGTGACCGTGGTTCCCGGCGATATGCCGTGCGAGGAAATCGACGCGCTCACCTGAGCCCCTACAGCTCTTGTGGTTGAAGTTTTTGTCCATTACCGCCAAGTGATGGCCAAGGAGACCCGCCATGTTCATCCAGACTGAAGCCACACCCAATCCGAACACGATGAAATTCCTGCCGGGGCGCGAGATCGCGCCGAACGGTTCCCGGGAATTCGAGAGCGAGGAAGACGCTGCCGTATCGCCGTTCGCGTCCGACCTGTTTCTGATCGAGGGTGTGACGGGCGTATTCCTGGGCGCTGATTTCATCGCCATCACCAAGAGCGATGCAGTGGAATGGGATCACATCAAGCCCTTCCTCCTCGGTGCGATCATGGATGGTCTGCAGTCTGGCCGCCCGATCCTCGGCGATGCCGAAGATGAAAGTGGTCATGCGGTGTATGACGGGGAAAGCTCTGAAGTGGTCAAGGAGATCATCGAGCTGATCGATACGCGTGTGCGTCCGGCTGTGGCGCAGGATGGCGGCGATATCCTGTTCCATTCCTATCTGGCGGACAGTGGCATTGTGCGCCTGAAAATGCGGGGCGCCTGTTCCGGTTGTCCGTCTTCGACGATGACTCTGAAATCCGGCATCCAGAACCTGCTGCAGCACTACATTCCGGAAATCCAGTCCGTCGAGGCGGTGGAGTAGGCAGGCGACGCCCGCGCCGAATTCCTCTAAACCGCCCCCATGGCCATCCTGGTTTTTGATACGACCGGAGCGGAATGCTCTGTGGCGCTGCGCGTTGAGGGTCAGCCGGACATTGTCCTGAGCGAGACCATCGGGCGCGGCCATGCCGAACGGCTGGCGCCGATGGCCCAGGATGCCTTGAAACAGGCTGGCATCGAGCCGCGCGCACTCGAGCGCATCGGCGTGACCATTGGTCCGGGTGGTTTTGCCGGGACACGTGTCGGTGTCGCATTCGCCCGGGGGCTGGCCCTGTCGAGTGGGGCAAAGGCCTATGGCATCTCCAATCTCGCTGTGATCGCCCATGCCCTGACCGGGACGCGACCGCTGGCAACGGTGCATGATGCCAAGCGCGGCGAGGTCGTCGTCCAGATCTGGCGTGATGGCCCCGACGCGGCGCAGCGGCTGTCCATCGCGGACGCTTCGGCGCGCGTGACCGGGCTCGCCCTGGCCGGCGGAGGCGCCGGTCTGGTGGCAAGCGAGGGGCAGGCGGTTGTCGATAATGGCAAGCTCGACCTGGTCGCCCTTCTAGACCTTGCAGGGCAGGTTGGTGCGGAGCAAAGCCCGCCAACGCCTTTCTATGTGCGCCCGCCCGACGCCAAACTGCCCGGCGGTGTGGCCCCGTGATCGCCGAAGAGGTGACCGCTCAGAGTGCCGAGCGCATGGCCGCGCTACACGCCAAGTGTTTCGACCAGCCCTGGCCAGCCAGCGAGTTCGCCTCTCTTCTCTCCATGCCCTCGACGCTCGCGTTTGCGATCCAGCAGGACGCGCGTCACCTCGCGCTTGTCCTGGTGCGCATCGCCGCTGACGAGGCGGAAATCCTGACCATCGGCGTTGATCCGGACTTTCGGGGAAAGCGTCTTGGCCTGGCTGTTCTTGATCGAGCCGAGCGTGCCGTCAGCGAAAGTGGCGCAATCTCGATGTTTCTCGAAGTCAACCAGCACAATGACCCGGCCCGGGCCCTCTATACCCGAGCCGGATACTCGGAAATCGGGCGTCGCCCGCGTTATTACCGTGGCCGGGATGATGCGCTTATCTTCCGAAAATCTCTGTTGGAGCGTGGACAAACAGGGGCGTGACCGAATATCACTCCGATATCCAACCGGGGGAATCAACATGCCGGACCGCATCGAGAAAATCTGTATCGAAAAAGGCCTCCGCATGACGGAGCAGCGCCGTGTGATCGCGCGCGTGTTGTCGATGTCCCATGATCACCCGGACGCCGAGGAGCTGCACCGCCGCGCGTCCGCCGAGGATCCGCGCATTTCCCTCGCCACGGTCTACCGCACGGTTCGCCTGTTCGAGGAAGCCGGTATTATCGAGCGCCACGACTTCCGCGACGGAAGGTCGCGTTATGAGGAGGTCGGGGACGATCACCATGACCACCTGATCGACCTAAAGTCCGGTGAAGTCGTGGAATTTGTGAATGACGAGATCGAACGGCTGCAGGAAGCGATCGCCCGCAAGCTGGGTTACAAGCTTGTCGATCACCGCCTCGAGCTCTACGGCGTACCCCTCTCCAGCGCTGAGGACTAGGCGCGAGTAGTCAGGGGGACGAAATGTCCGCGCGCCAACCCGGCAAGCACGCCATCACCTTCATCTTCATCACCGTGCTGATCGACATGATCGGCTTCGGCCTGATCATTCCCGTGATGCCATCGCTGCTCGAAGACCTGACGGGGCTGGCACCCAATGAGGCTGTCGTTCTGGGCGGCTTGCTGACAGCCGTCTACGCCCTGACCCAGTTCATCTTCGCACCCATCATCGGTGGCCTCTCGGACCGGTTTGGCCGCAAGCCCGTACTCCTGTGCGCCCTGGCCGGCTTTACCATCGATTATGCGATCATGGGCTTTGCGCCGGTGTTCTGGCTCTTGTTGCTCGGCCGCCTCATGGCGGGTGTTTTTGGGGCCAGTTATGCCACCGCCAACGCCTTCATTGCTGACATTACCCCACCGGAAAAGCGGGCCGGGCGTTTTGGCATGATCGGGGCCGCCTTCGGGTTGGGCTTCATTATCGGGCCGGCTGTCGGAGGCTTTCTGGGTGAGTTCTACGGTCCGCGCGCGCCTTTTTTTGCGGCCGCAATCCTGGCTGGCGCCAATTTGATCTATGGCCTGATCGTCCTGCCGGAAACGCTGCAGCCGGAGAACCGTCGCAAGTTCGACATCATGCGGGCCAACCCGTTCGGGGCGCTCTGGCAGATGCGGCAATATCCTGCCGTGCTCATCATGCTGGGCGCAGTCTTCCTGATGATGCTGGGACATTCCGTCTATCCCGCAATCTGGTCCTATTTTGCGGCCTACCGGTTCGAGTGGAGCGATGGTGATATCGGGCTGTCGCTGATGTTTGTGGGTGTCACAACCGCGATTGTTCAGGGCGGGCTCACAGGTCGGCTGGTGCCGGCTATGGGTGAGTGGCGCGCCATCATAATCTCGCTCACGCTCGCGACGCTGGGCTATATTGGCTACGGCTTGGCGACCGCAGGCTGGATGGTTTACGTGATCGTGCTGATCGGATCGATCGGGAATATTGGCGGCCCGGCGATCAATGGCGTGATGTCACGGATCGTACCGCCCAATGCCCAGGGCGAACTCCAGGGCGCCATGACCGGGCTCACAAGCCTCGCGAATTTCATCGGGCCGTTGATCTTGCCGTCCGTTTTTCGCTACGCGACACAGGACGGGGTGGCACCGGTTTGGTCCGGCGCGCCCTTCTTCCTCGCTGCAGGGATAACCGTCGGGTCCTTGAGCATAATCTTCTGGGCACGCCGCAAGGATGACGGCCGCGCCAACGAGACCACGCCGGAGAGTGAACCCTCTCCCGTCACCCCGCGCGAAGCAGAATAGCCACTCCTCTTGCCCTGCAAGGGGTTTTCAAGCATAACCCCGGCCTCTTCGGCACAGGGTCGAAGGCTGCTGGATTGACGAATTCGAATGAGCGACGCGCGTAAACGCCTGTTTATCAAGACCTATGGCTGCCAGATGAATGTCTATGATTCCGAGAGGATGAAGGATGTTCTGCACCCGCTCGGCTATGAGCCGGCCGAGGAGCCTGATGGCGCTGATCTTGTGATCCTGAACACCTGTCACATTCGTGAGAAGGCGGCAGAGAAGGTGTATTCCGAGCTCGGTCGCCTGCGCCCGCTGAAGGAAGCCAAGGCCGATGAGGGTGGCATGACCATCGCTGTGGCTGGCTGTGTGGCCCAGGCGGAAGGCGCGGAGATCATGAAGCGCGCGCCGGTCGTGGACCTGGTTGTCGGCCCGCAGACCTATCACAAGCTTCCCGAGCTGATCGCCAAAACGCATCGCGCGCGCGGCGAGGCGCTGGACACGGAATTTGAGGTCGAGGACAAGTTCGACCGGCTGGGCAATGACCGCCAGGTGGATGGCTATACGGCCTTTATCACCGTGCAGGAGGGTTGCGACAAGTTCTGCACCTTCTGTGTCGTGCCCTACACGCGTGGCGCCGAGTGGTCGCGTCCGGTTGACCAGATCGTTGCCGAAGTCCGCGCGCTGGCGGCCAAGGGTGTGCGCGAAGTCACCCTGCTGGGCCAGAACGTCAACGCCTTCCACGGCGAGGCGCCGGCGGGCAGCGAGGCTGACGGCCCGTGGGGGCTGGGCCAGCTGGTGCGTCACCTGGCACTGATCGGTGGTATCGAACGCATTCGTTTCACCACCAGCCACCCGCGTGACATGGATGATGATCTCATCAACGCCTTTGCCGACACGCCCAAGCTGATGCCGTATTTCCACCTGCCGGTTCAGGCCGGGTCGGACAAGATCCTCAAGGCCATGAACCGCCAGCACACGGCGGAAGAATACCTGGCGATTATCGAGCGTCTGCGCGCAGCGCGTCCTGACATCGCCATCTCCGGCGACATGATTGTCGGCTTCCCGGGGGAGACGGACAAGGATTTCGAAGCGACAATGCAGCTGGTTCGGGACGTGAACTACGCCTCTTGTTTCTCGTTCAAATACTCCAAACGCCCCGGTACGCCGGGCGCAGCGATGTTCAACCAGGTCGCTGAAGAGGTGAAGACCGAGCGTCTCTTGGCGCTGCAGGCGCTGTTAAACGAACAGCAGGTCGCTTTCAACGAAAGCCAGATCGGACAGACCCTGCCGGTCCTGTTCGAGCGTCCTGGTCGCCTGGACGGCCAGCTGCATGGCCGCAGTCCCTATCTGCAGGCCGTGCATGTCGAGGCGCCAGCTGATATGATCGGCAAGATCGGGAATGTTCGGATCGAGGGCGCCAGCCGCAATGCCCTCTCCGGCATTCTTGTAACCTCGGAGCAAAGCGCCGCGTGAGCAGCCAACCGACGTCTCGTAAACGTGCAGCCCGGCCCCGCCGCCAGGCCTCGGAAACCCTGCATCTGGATGACAAGGACCGCGTTCGCGCGATTGCCGGTCCGGGTGACCGCTTTCTCATCCTGATCGAGGAAGAGCTGGATGTACGGCTCGGTGCGCCGGGCGCCGGCCAGATCGTCATCAGTGGCGATACTGCCGAGGCTCGCGACGAAGCCAAACGCGTGCTGCGGCGCCTTTATGCAAGCCTGGAGCACGGCCTGACCTGTGACGAGGCGGCTGTACGGGCGGCGTTGCGTACGCGCGACGACGAGGAAAGCGGTGCCGAGGATGACGGGGTCATCCGCGTCCCGCGCGGTTCCAGCCTGATTGCCCGCACCGAAGGCCAGCGCACCTATGTGCGCGCGCTCAAGAATGAGAAGGCCTATGACCTGATTTTCGGCGTCGGTCCCGCCGGAACCGGCAAGACGCTGCTGGCCGTGGCCTATGGCGCCTCGCTGCTGGTCCAGCGCAAGGTCGAGAAGCTGATCATCACGCGCCCGGCCGTCGAGGCCGGTGAAAAGCTGGGTTTCCTGCCGGGCGATCTGACCGAAAAGGTCGATCCCTATCTGCTGCCGGTCTGGGATGCGCTGGCCGATACGCTGGGGCGCAGCCAGCTGGAGAAGATGCGCGAGGATGGCCGTATCGAGGTGGCACCGATCGCCTTCATGCGTGGCCGAACGCTCAACCGCGCCTTCATTGTTGTCGACGAGGCCCAGAACACGTCACGCGCGCAGATGCAGATGGTGCTGACCCGTCTGGGTGAAGGCTCCCGCATGGCGGTGACGGGCGATCCCAGCCAGTGCGACCTGCACCCGCGCGATCCCTCTGGCTTGCCGCATGCCCTGTCCATCCTGGCCAGGACCAAGGGTGTGGCCACGATCACCTTTGATCGCAATGACGTCGTGCGCCATGACCTCGTCGCCCGTATCGTGGCGGCCTATGAAGAGGATGCGGCCAAGTCACCGCGCGACAGCTCATGAACGCAGTCGATGTCATCGTCGAGGATGACAGTTGGGATGCTCTGAAGGGCAAGACCCGGCAAGTGCAGTCATGTCTCGATGCGGCACTGGCCGAGATTGGTGACGGTCATCCCGGCGTGGTCGCCGTCCTGCTGACGGGTGATGCGCCGGTCGCCGAGCTGAATGCGCGTTTCCGGGGCAAGTCGGGCCCGACCAATGTGTTGTCCTTTCCCGCTGTGGAGGGTGCGGAAAACCAGCTGGGCGATATCGCCCTGGCCTGGGGTGTGGTCGAGCAGGAGGCGCTGGCCAAGGGCATCAGCGTGGAAAATCACCTCAGTCACCTGATAGTGCATGGATTTTTGCATCTGCAAGGGTATGATCACCTGACAGATGCTGAAGCAGACGAAATGGAAGGCATTGAGCGACGGGCGCTGGCGCGTCTGGGGATCGCAGATCCTTATGCGCTCGACGAAACGACCCATGAGGGCACATTAGAATGAGTGACGGCTCCAGTCCGGGCGGATCAGACACATCCTGGCTCCGCTCCATTTTCAACGGCTCCGACACTGCTGCGGACGACAAGGCGAAATCCTCCCAATCCTATGTGATCAAGCCCGACGCGCTGGAAGAATTGCGGGTTGCGGATGTAATGGTCCCGCGCGCCGATATTATCGGTGTTGACGTGACCACACCGCTGGGCGAACTGGCAGAAGCATTTTCCTCGGCCTCCCATTCCCGCCTGCCCGTCTATCGTGAGACACTGGATGATCCGGTCGGCGTGGTTCACATCAAGGACGTCGTTTCCCATCTCACTCCATCCGAGGATGGGGGGCGGGCCGAAGGCTGGGCGTCCCGGGAAGTCCTGGCTGAAATTCGCCGCCCGCTGCTTTACGCACCGCCATCGATGAAGGCGGGCGACCTGTTGCGTCGCATGCAGGCGCGCCGCATGCACATGGCCCTGGTGGTGGATGAATATGGCGGAACCGATGGTCTGGTCACGCTTGAGGATCTGATCGAACCGATCGTGGGCGAGATCGAGGATGAGCACGACGAGGATGACGCACCGCTGATCCGCGTGCGCGCGCCAGGCGTCTGGGATGTGGATGCACGTGCCGAGATCGATGAGTTCGAACGCGTCGTGGGCGAGGAAATCGCGGCCGAAGACGAGGATGATGATGTCGACAGCCTAGGCGGTCTGGTCTTCACCATCGCGGGGCGTATTCCCGAGCGCGGAGAGGTGATCCGTCACGCGACCGGCTATGAATTTGAAGTGCTTGAAGCCGATCAGCGCCGCATCCGGCGGATGCGTGTCCGCGCGGCGCGGGCCGGAAAACCGGCGGAATAAGCTTGCAGGTCGATCGCCGATTTCAGCCCTGGAACTGGCGCGCGCGACTTCGTCATCTCGCGGGATGGCGTGGCCTGGTCCTGCTATTCCTGGCCGGCGCCGCTGCGGCACTGGCCATGGCGCCCTATCATGTCTGGCCGATCTGGATTGTCAGCCTGTCTGCCCTGTTATGGCGGCTGGACGGTATGAGGCGCGGGCCCAAACCCCTGCGCGGCGGGTTTGTCTCCGGGTTCGTGTTCGGCATGGGGTACTTCCTGGCCGGTACCTATTGGGTCGGGTTTGCCTTCATCAATCGAGGTCCTGAATTCGCGGCGCTGGTACCGATCGCCCTGCCGCTGTTCGCGGCGCTCCTTGCGGCGTTCTGGGGGATGGCGGGCGCCCTTTATGCGCGCTTTGCCCAGAATACCGAGTGGCGTGTCCTCACATTTGCGGCGCTGTTCGCGCTCACGGAATGGCTGCGCGGTCATGTGTTCAGCGGATTACCCTGGAACCTGCCCGCCTATACCTGGCCAGCGGGTGGCGCCGTCAGCCAGGCCGCTTCCTGGCTGGGGGTTTACGGGCTCAGCTTCCTGACTCTGTTGATGTTCGCAGCTCCGGCGGTTGCGGCGACCAAAAATCTCGCGCCGCGCCGGCTTTTGCCCGCCCTGTCGGGGTTTGCATTGCTGTGCATCCTCTTTTTTGCGGGTGGCCTGCGCCTGATGGGCACCACAGTGCCGGATGTGGAAGGCGTGCGCTTCCGCATTGCGCATTCCAATATTACCCAGGCTGAGAAATGGGGCGACGGTGGCGCGGACCTTGCCCGTGACCGTTATATGGCGCTGACAAACCGGCCAGGCCTGGAGGACGTCACCCACGTCTTGTGGCCCGAAGGCGCCTTGCCCATCTACATGCTGGAGGACGGGCAGACCCTCTCACGTCTGGGGGCCGCGCTGAATGATGGCCCTGCATTGATTGCGGGGATCAACCGCCGGGCGCGCGCCGGTGACGAGATCGTCTATCACAACGCCTTGTCAGCTGTGCGTTTCGAGCAGGGTTCGCTGCATGTCGACGCCTTGTATGACAAGGTGCTGCTGGTACCCTTCGGCGAAACCATCCCGCTGGCCTGGCTGATCTCGGCGATCGGTTTCGATGAGTTTGCGCGTCTGCAATTCACGCCCGGACCCCGAGCCATCGTGGCAGATATTCCCGGTGTGCCGCCGATGATGCCGCTGATCTGTTACGAGGCGATCTTCCCGCATTTCTGGCAGTCCACATCCGAGCGGCCGGAATGGTTCTTCAACCTGTCCAATGATGCCTGGTTTGGCGATACCAGCGGACCGCGCCAACATCTGGTGCAATCGCGTTATCGCAGCATCGAGGCAGGTATTCCGCTGGTGCGATCAGCCTCGCGCGGCTTTTCCGGTGTTGTTGACCCGCTCGGGCGCATGCCTGTCATGGTGTCGCCAGACCAAGAGGGTGCGTTCGATGTCACATTGCCGCGAGCACTTGAGCCGACACCTTATGCTTTGTATGGCGATTTATTGTTTTGGTTCATGACCTTAAATGTAATCGCCGGGCTGGTTTTGCAGAAATTTCGTTTTATAAAAAAACAAAAAACCTCGCAGCTCTGACCTGAACTCTGCTATACTGCCAAACACGGGTTGTGCTCGCAGTCCGAAAGAGAGGTGAGACGCATGTTGCAGGGTGACACGATTGAAAAAGTCAGCCCTCGGGGTCCAAACCCCGTAGACGTCCATGTCGGTTCCAGAATTCGTCTCCGCAGGCAATTGCTCCGGATGAGCCAGGAAAAACTTGGCGATGAACTCGGAGTGACCTTCCAGCAAGTCCAGAAATACGAGCGCGGTGCGAACCGCGTGGGCGCAAGCCGGCTCTACCGCTTGTCCCGCGTTCTGGAAGTGCCGGTCCAGTTCTTCTTCGAGGGTCTCAATGACCAGGAATCAATGGGAATGATGGCCGAGAATGACCAGACCCCCATTGTCTATGATTTTATCCAGAGCTCGGACGGTGTGTCCCTGGCGGAGAGTTTTTCCCGCATCAAGGACGCCAAGGTCCGTCGTCGCGTACTGGAATTGGTGCGCACGCTGGCCAGCGAAGAAGAGATGGCACGCTGAAGGGGTGATTTGCGGCTGAAAAGCCGCTAAACGCCCCGGCATGACGAAACAGGAAACAGATCGACCGGAATTTCGGCTCTTTGGCCGTGCGCAGGGGAAACCCTTGTCCGCGCGCCAGCAGGGTCTGGTAGACAACGTCCTGCCCGGCATTGACCTGCCGGCCGCCGGTGAGATTGATGCTGCGCAATTGCTGCCTGGCATGGGTTCGCATGTGCTGGAGATCGGCTTCGGCGGCGGTGAGCATCTGGCGGGCCAGGCGGAACGACATCCGCAGACGGGCTATATCGGCATCGAGCCCTTTCTGAACGGGGTGGCCAAGGCGCTGACCTATCGCGAGGAACTGGGGCTGGAGAATCTCTGCCTGCACCGTGGTGATGCGCGGGATGTCCTGCCGCGTTTCAAGGCTGAAAGTCTCGATCGGATCTTCCTGCTCTTCCCGGATCCCTGGCACAAGAAACGGCATGCCAAGCGGCGATTTGTGCAGCCATCGACGCGGGATGACTTTGCCCGCATCCTCAAACCGGGCGGCAAGCTGCGGATCGCGACGGATGTGAAGTCCTATGCCGATCATTGCATGATCGAGTTCGAGCAGGATGCACGCTTCATCTGGCAGGCCAGCGTCGCAGATGATTGGCGGGTGCCGCCCCCGGATCACATCCAGACCCGCTATGAGTCCAAAAACCTCGGTGATTGCGCGCCCGTTTTCATGGACTGGGTTCGGGCCTAGATCGGCGCTTGCCATCCTTGCCCGACAGGCGTATATAGCGGCCACCAAATGTTCGATCGCATTGGATGATGCAATCGAGCGGTCGCGGAGGCGGCCGCTCTTTTTTGTTTCTGCGGAGCTGTTTTGAAGACCAAGACGCCACAAGATGCCCGGATCCTGGACCTGGCCGAACCCCTCGCCGAGGAGCTTGGTCTGGAAGTGGTTCGCGTACGTGTGATGAGCGGCAAGCGCCCGCGCCTGCAGATCATGACGGATCGTCTCGACGGCAAGGGTGTCGATGTTGACGATTGCGCGCGCCTCTCGCGCGCCCTCTCCGATGTGTTTGAAATCGAGGATCCGGTTTCCGGTGAGTATGACCTGGAAATCTCCTCGCCCGGTATCGACCGCCCGCTGACCGACCTGCGCCATTTTGCGCGCTGGGAAGGTTATGAGGTGAAGATCGAGCTGGATCGCCTGGCCGAGGGTCGCAAGCGTTTTCGCGGCATGCTCGCCGGCGTCGAAGAGACTGACGTCCTCCTGGATATGGAGGGCGAGGAACACACCACGCTGATCCCGTTCGACTGGATCGCGGAGGCCAAACTGGTTTTGACGGACGCCTTGATCGAGGCGGACTTGAAAGCGCGCGCCAAGGAAGAGACGGCGCCGAATGAAGGAGACGAATAATGTCGCAGCGGACCATCACGGAGATCATCCGATGAGCATTGGTGTCAGCCACAACCGTCTGGAGCTTCTCCATATTGCCCGGGCCCTGGCCGCGGAGAAGAATATCGACGAGTCGATCGTGATCGAAGCGATCGAGGAAGCCATCCAGAAGGCTGCGCGTTCACGCTACGGCGCTGAAAACGACATTCGCGCCAAGATCGACAACAAGACCGGTGAGCTGTCGCTGACACGGAACATGACGGTTGTCGAAGAGGTCGAGAACGAGAACCAGGAGCTGACGCTCGCAGAGGCGCAGAAGATTGATGCGGCGGCCGAGATCGGCACCGTGTTCTCTGACGAACTGCCGCCGATCGAATTTGGCCGCGTTGCGTCACAGACGGCCAAGCAGGTGATCACGCAGAAAGTGCGTGAAGCCGAGCGCCAGCGCCAGTTCGAGGAATACAAGGATCGCGTGGGCGAAATCGTCAACGGTATCGTCAAACGTGTTGAGTACGGCAATGTGATCGTCGACCTGGGTCGCGCCGAAGGTATTATCCGCCGCGCGGATGGTATCCCGCGTGAAAATCTGCAGAACAATGAGCGTGTGCGTGCCTACATCTATGATGTGCGCGAAGAAGTGCGCGGTCCGCAGATCTTCCTGTCCCGCGCGCATCCGGACTTCATGGCGGCGCTGTTCGCCCAGGAAGTCCCCGAAGTCTATGAAGGCATTATCGAGATTCCGTCCGTGGCCCGTGACCCGGGCAGCCGTGCCAAGATTGCCGTGATTTCCAATGACGGCTCCATCGATCCGGTTGGTGCCTGTGTGGGTATGCGCGGTTCACGCGTCCAGGCCGTGGTTTCCGAACTGGCTGGCGAGAAGATCGACATTATCCCGTGGTCTGAAGAGCCGGCGAACTTCATCGTCAATGCCCTGCAGCCGGCGGAAGTCGCCAAGGTCGTCCTCGATGAGGAAGACCAGCGTATCGAGGTTGTCGTTCCGGACGAGCAGCTGTCCCTCGCGATTGGTCGTCGTGGCCAGAATGTCCGCCTGGCGTCCCAGCTCACTGGCTGGTCCATCGACATTCTGACCGAGGAAGAAGAATCCGAGCGTCGTCAGAAAGAGTTCGCGGAACGCACCAAGCTGTTCACCGAGGCTCTTGATGTTGACGAGGTCATCGCCCAACTCCTGGCGACCGAAGGCTTCTCCGACGTTGAAGAGATCGCCTATGTCGAACTCGGTGAGATCGCCGTTATCGAAGGCTTTGATGACGACACCGCTGTCGAAATCCAGGCCCGTGCCCGTGATTATCTCGAACGCCTGGCTGCCGAACAGGACGCCAAGCGCAAGGAGCTGGGTGTCGAAGACGGCGTGCTCGAGATCGAGGGTGTGGATCTGGGCATGGCGGTCAAGTTCGGTGAGAACGACGTCAAGACAGTCGAGGACCTCGCTGGTCTGGTGACAGATGATCTGCGCGGCTGGTTTGAAACCAAGAATGGCGAGCGCGTTCGCGAGCCGGGCATTCTGGAAGACTATAACCTGTCTGCCGATGATGCCGAGATGATGATCATGCGGGCGCGTGTCGTTGCGGGCTGGATCTCGGAAGAGGATCTGCCGGTTCGTGAAGTCGAGGAAGAAGTTGTCGAGGACGCCCCGGCGGGTGAGCTCGATATCTCTGAGATGGACCTGGAGGCTCTGGAAGCTGAAGCCGAGGCCCTTGGCCTCGATTTCAATGAGCCCCTGGCCGAGCAAGAGGAGGAGTAACTGGACTAGACGGAGGTCGGCCGAATGGCGCGTCGGGAAAAGAAATGTCTCGTGACGGGTGAAACCCTGGACGAGACGCAGCTGCTCCGGATTGCTGTGGCACCGGATGATACGCTGGTTCCGGATGTCAGCGCCAAATTGCCCGGGCGCGGGATGTGGATCTCGCCCAGCCGGGACATGGTCGACCTGGCCCGTAAGAAGGGTTTGTTCAACAGATCGGCAGGCAAGGCGGTGCACGCACCGGAAGACCTGGCGGACCAGTTCGAACAGCTCTTGAGCGCGCGATTGCTGAATCTGCTGGGCCTGGCCCGGCGGGCCGGCAATCTGGCCCTGGGGTCCGACGCGGTTCGCATTTCGCTGCAGGCGAATGAACCGGTCTGGCGGATCGAGGCGAGCGATGGCGCGTCCGACGGACGACGCAAGCTCGACGGCCTGGCGCGCTCGATGTGGGACGAGGTTCCGGTCCTGGGCTGTTTCTCAGCTGAGGACCTCGGACTGGCGACCGGTCGCGGTCCAGTTGTTCATGGCGTGCTTCCGAAAGGTGTCCATGCGGACAGTTTTTCGGAGATCGCGCGGAAATTGTCGGGATTTCGTTCCCTGGACGGCCCGTGGGTCCAGGACGCGGAGACCCGGTAAGAAAGGTTGAATCCGGTGGGAAGGCCGCTAGTTTAGCGGCCCTCTGCTCCGGGCTCGAGTAGGATCAATGCGGCTTCCCGGCCTTCGGCTACCGGGAATGTCCGTAGAACAAAAGCCGATTGGAAGGCTCGTATGAGCGACACAGACGACAACAACTCCGGCCGCCGGCCGCTTTCTCTGAAACGTCCAGGATCGGGCACCGTGCAGCAGAACTTTGCGCGCGGCCGGTCCAAGGCGGTCGTTGTAGAAAAGAAACGCAAGCGTGTCGCTCCGGCTGGCAAGGATGCGGCAGCGCCGCAGGGCAAGCCGGCTGCCGGCAAGGGCAAGTCCGACACCTCACTCGCCGCGAAAGCGCGCCAACTCGGCCTGTCCGAGGAGGAGCTGGTTGCGCGCCAGCGTGCGATCCAGCGCGCCCGTGCCGAGGCGGCTGAGCGGGAAGCCAAGAAGAGGCAGGACGAGGAAGATCGTTCCCGCCGTGCTGCGGAAGAGCGCAAGGCTCTGGAAGAGCAGCGTGAGCGCCAGGCGCGTGAAGCGGAAGAGGCCAAGCAGCGCGAAGAGGAAGCGCGCCGTGCGGCTGAAGCCGAAGCCGCGATGAAGGCCGAAGAAGCTCGCCGTGCGCAGGAAGATGATAACCGTCGCAAGTCGGCACCTGCGAAGAAGGATGCGCCGGCTCGCAAGAAGCCGGAAGCGCCGGCAACTCCGGATCGTGCCGCCCAGGAATCCGCGCTGGAAGCCATGGGCGGTCGCGTCAAGCGCAAGGGTGGCGCGGGTGCCACCGGGCCGGGTGCTGCCAACAAGCAACAGCCTCAGCGCAACAAGAGTGACAATCGTCGTCGCGGCAAGCTGACCATCCAGAACATTTTGGACGGTGATGAAGAGCGTCAGCGCTCTCTTGCGTCCGTGCGTCGTGCACGCGAACGCGAAAAGCAGCGTCGCCTTGATCCGGGTACCGGCCGCGAGAAGATCGAACGCGAAGTCATCGTACCGGAGGCGATCAGCGTTGCCGATCTCGCCAACCGCATGGCCGAGCGCTCCGTCGACGTGATCAAACTGCTCATGAAGCAGGGTCAGATGGTGCGCCAGAACGATATCCTGGATGCCGACACCGCCGAGCTGGTGGTTGAGGAATTCGGTCACATCGTGAAGCGTGTCTCCGAGGCTGATGTCGAGGAAGGCTTCATCGCCGATGATGATCCTGAAGAGAGCAAGGCCAGCCGTCCGCCGGTCGTGGCGGTCATGGGTCACGTTGACCACGGCAAGACCTCCTTGCTGGATGCCCTGCGCTCGACCGACGTTGTGTCGGGCGAGGCCGGCGGCATCACCCAGCATATTGGTGCCTACCAGGTTCAGCTGGCATCCGGTGACAAGATCACCTTCCTGGATACCCCGGGCCACGCCGCCTTCTCCGCCATGCGTTCGCGTGGTGCGATGGCGACCGACCTGGTGATCCTGGTGGTGGCTGCCGATGACTCCGTCATGCCGCAGACCGTGGAAGCCATCAATCACGCCAAGGCTGCGGGCACGCCGATGATCGTTGCGGTCAACAAGTGTGACAAGCCGGACAGTGACCCGAACCGCGTCCTGACCGACCTTCTGCAACACGAAGTTATCGTGGAAGCCATGTCCGGTGAGACGATGTCTGTTCCGGTCTCCGCGCTCAAGCGCACGGGTCTGGAAGAGCTGACCGAGGCGATCACGCTGCAGGCTGAAATGCTCGACCTGAAAGCCAACCCTGAACGGGCTGCGGAAGGCGTGGTTATCGAGAGCCAGGTCGACAAGGGTCGCGGCCCGGTCGCCACGGTTCTGGTGCGTCGCGGTACGCTGAAGCGCGGTGACATTGTTGTTGCCGGCACCCAGTGGGGCCGTGTGCGTGCGCTCGTCAACGAGCGTGGCCAGCAATTGTCTGACGCCGGTCCGTCGGTTCCGGCCGAGATTCTCGGCCTGGACGGTGCTCCGGAGCCGGGTGAAGTCTTCGCTGTGGTCGAGAACGAGGCCCGCGCGCGCGAGCTGGCGGAGTATCGTCAGCGCAAGGCGCGTGATGGTGCCGGTGTTGTTGCTGGCGGTGCTACCGCATCGCTCGAGCAGATGATGGCCCGCCTCAAGCAGGACCAGGTCCAGGAGATGCCGCTGCTGGTTAAGGCAGACGTGCAGGGCTCGGCCGAGGCGATCAAGCAGTCGCTCGAGAAAATCGGCAATGACGAGGTTCGTGCGCGTGTCATCCACTCTGCCCCGGGCGGTGTGAATGAGAGCGATGTGCTGCTCGCCAAGTCTTCGGGTTCTCCGATCTTCGCGTTCAATGTCCGTGCGAACAAGCAGGCGCGGGATCTGGCCGAGCAGGAAGGCGTGGAGATCCGCTACTACTCTGTCATCTATGACGTGATCGACGATGTTCGCGGCACGATGGAAGGTATGCTGGCACCGGAGAAGCGCGAGGAGTTCATCGGTTACGCCGAGATCCTGGAAGTCTTCAACATCACCAAGGTCGGCAAGGTCGGCGGTTGTCGTGTCACCGAAGGCGTGGTCAAGCGCGGCTGTGGTGTGCGCCTGCTGCGCGACGACACTGTCATCCACGAAGGCCATCTCAAGACCCTCAAGCGCTTCAAGGACGAAGTGCCGGAAGTGCGGGCCGGTACCGAGTGCGGTATGGCGTTCGAGAATTATGATGATATCCAGAAAGGCGACCAGATCGAGTGTTTCGACGTGATCGAGGTGGCTCGCAAGCTGGAGGAATAGGCCTCGGACCTGTTCTGGAAACAAGGGAGGGCGGCCCGCGGGGCCGCCCTTTTTTGTACTTCTGCGTTAAACTCGAGAGGGATGTCGACTCGAGGGGGATATTCCGCAGAAGATCATTGGATCGAAGACCAGATCAGCCAGGAATGCTCGGGCTGAAAAAAGGCGTCACAGGTCCTCGATCCATTACTGAGCTGCTGGCGCAGGCTCAGTAACCTCTTCAATGCTCATCTCTCCGCCGCCATAGTCCGGCAGGTCGAGATGCTCGATAACTTCACCATCGCGAACACGGACCGTGGTCACGATGTCACCGCGCCAGACCCGGTCGCGACCGTCCTGCATGCGCCAGCGTGCCTCGACCTGGCCGCCATAGACGGCCTGGCCGGACGCTTCATGTTCAAGGCTCAGCTCATAGTTCAGGGCGTAAAGACCCCACTGATCCTGGAACTGGGTCAGCGCCGCGATAATCGCTTCACGCCCTTCGTAGTGGTAGGGCCCGCCCGGGACGTCGAAACTGCCGCGATCCGAGAACACCGCGTCCTCAGCCAGCAGGGACTCCATGCGCTCTATATTCATGGTCGAATAGGCGTCGAAATAGGCGCGGGCGATCTCGGCCGGTTCCTGGGCATGGCTGGCACCGGAAAACATCAGTGCTGCGACGGCGAGGGTGAGCGGTCGGGTCATTGATTTGTCTCCGCATCTAGAATTGGAGCCATATCGTTGAAGCCCGTATAGTCACGGTGTTCGGTCACGAGTCCGTTCTCCACCGTCACGATGGTGACGATCGGGTAGCGAAAACCACGTTCTCCCTCCGAGGTCGCGTAGAACACGTCCATGCTGGCGTCGAACACAACACGGCCGGCCGCTTCGTAGACGCGATCAAGGTGGTATTCGCCCCGTGCTACATTCCAGGCAGAAACTCCGGCCAGGATCTCATCGGCTCCCGTCCAGTGAATGGGCTCCCGGACGAAGGCAAGATCGAATGAGGTCGGGTCGGTGAAGACGGCATCGTCGGCCATGAATTCTCGCATGGCCTCGAAGTCCTGCCGTTCATACGCAGCGATATACGCCTGTGCGATCTCGATGCTGCCAGCAGGCTGGTCAGCGGCGAGGCCCGCATTTGCGAGCACTGCGGTCGTCAGTGTCAGCAGATTCAACATCGAACTCGTCACTCGATCAGTGTGCGCGTCAGCCCCTCGCCGTCGCGTTGGAACTGTTTTCCATCGGCAAGGGCGGTGAGGGAAGTGCACGACCCCCACGAAGGGACGAGATGGCAACTCCGAGGGATGAATGGGATGAAATTGGGATGAAATTGCAGTGGCTTGGCTGGTTCGCCCTAGTTCGCTGGGACCAATCCGCGCTGCGGATTTGCGTAGTTCGCGAAGTCCTGGTGGCGAATTACCTGCCCGTCGCGAACCGTGATGACGGTGACCTGTTCCGCGCGCCAGCGATAATTCTGCGAGGCGTCCTGGGTCGGGTAGAGCGCATTGACATGGCCCATGAAGACCACCCGCCCATTGCTCTCATAGATCGTGTCCCAGACGAAGCCGAGTTCGATGGGTTGATACTGCGCGTCAAATTCCCGAAGCATGCCCATCGCGGCGTCACGGCTTTCATACATCAGCCCGTCCGGACCCACATCTTCGCCCAGTGCGGTGCGATCGGTAAACACCGCGTCTTCCGACAGGAAGTGCTCCATACGATCAAGGTCCATCTCCGAATAGGCAGCCATATAGTCGCGTGCGACTGTCTCGGCGTCAGACGGCCTTGTATCCGGCGCTTCCTGGGCGACCAGGATGACGGACAGGCTGGCAAATGTGATGAGGTCCATGGTGAGCTCCTGTTTCAACGCGTGAACCGACCCCCTAGGCAATCCGTTACTGTCATGACCAGAGCCCTCACCCACCAGAGTGATGAATCCGGTCTGTGAAGGGATAATCCCCAGGCATGACTTGCAAGTTGGCGCCGAGAGGCGTAAACCCCCGCGCCTTGCACAAAGGCGCTTCTGAAATGGCTAAACGCTTCGACAATTCCAAAGGTCCTTCCCAGCGACAATTGCGTGCGGGGGAGCTGATCCGTCATGCCCTGGTCGACATCCTTGCCCGGGAGGGCCTGCGGGATCCGGCGCTGGAATCTGTCCTGATCTCGGTGACCGAAGTTCGTCCAAGCCCGGATCTGCGCTCTGCCAAGGTCTATGTCGCACCGCTGGGACAGGGAGACGCCAAGGCGTTGGCGACGGCCCTGAACAAGACGGCCGGCTTCCTGCGTGGCCGCCTGGGACGCCAGATCGATATGAAGTTCACGCCGGAGCTGCATTTCCACGCCGACAACAGTTTTGACACGGCCAGCGAGGTCGATGCCCTGTTGTCGCGGCCGGAGGTCACCCAGGACTTGCGGGACGACCCGGACGACGCCTGATTACTGATTGACCGGTGCGACCGGCGAGGCGGGCGGTCTATCGCGTTGCCAGGTCGAGATTTCCGGGTCCTGACCCAACATGGCCTGGGTCGCGGTGAGCCCTGTCAGTTGACCCGCTTCATCGCGGAGGGGTGCCAGGTGGACATTGAAGGTCCGCCACAGCACCGCACCCTCCAGCTGGGGGGTGAGATAAAAGCGCCAACCCGGTTCCAGCAGGGTCAATTCCAGACCGTCTTCAGTCTGCGAGATTTCAGCTGGCCCAAACGCGGTCTCCTGATAGCGGCCAATCAGGCCGCGATGCGCGTCTGCCAGCGGATAGGTGGGCTGGCGAACGGGGGCGGGCGGGACCGGCTGATCGAGGACCAGGCGGTGCAGGACATCGCGAATTCCCCAGTTGGAATAGGACTCGACATTGGTCGCATAGGCGATGGTCAGATCCTGTTCCGGGAGAATGGATACGCCGCCTGAAAAGCCGGGGACACTGCCCTGGATGGTGTAGATGACCGAACCGTTCAAAGTGCGAACCGAGAAACTGCCGACCAGGCTGCCATCATCCTGAAACAGGTCCAGCTCGCGTGAGGCAACAGCGCGCGCAAGACGCATCAAATCATCGACGGTGGTGACCAGCCCGCTGGCGCCAAAGCCTGGATCGGCCTGCATCGGCGGGCGCAGGTCAAGTGGTGCCGGACCCGGTGCATATCCGGTCAGATCGAGCGGGCGGGGCGTTCTCGAGAGCCGAGAGTCCGTCATGCCCAGCGGCACCAGAACCTGCAGCGTGACGAGTGTCTCGAAGCGTCCCTGGCCAGCGCGTTCAGCCAGGATGGCAAGCAGGCTGTAGCCAATATTGGAATAGGCCTCCGCATGCGGCCCGGGCTGGAATTCCAGCCCGGTGTTGAGCCACTGGATCACCGCAGCGGACCGTGTGTCGCTGAGCACGCCCTCCGGGAAATCGCGGGGAAGTCCCGCGCGATGAAACAAGACGTCCGCGACGGTTGCGGTGAAGCCCGTATCAAGCTCGGGAATATACTGACGAACCTGGGCATCCAGATCGAGTTTTCCCTCGCGGCTCATCTGCAGGATCAAGCCTGCGGTCAGGCTTTTGGTTACGGAGCCGACCGGGAAGGCGGTTTGAGGTGTGAATTGTGCACCGGTTTCCCAGTCCGCATAGCCAAAACGCTCATAGCTGATCAGATCTTCGCCCTGGCGCACGGCAATCACGCCGGAAAAATCCCGCGTCTCGGCCAGGGGCTCGAAATAGGCGCGCAGTCGAGCGCTGACACCGGCGTCCTGCGCTGCGGCAGTCATCGGGGTCAGCACCATCAGCACGGCGAACAGCGAAGTGCGAATCATACAGGTCTCCTTGCCTCCAACACCTAGTCCGGTGGGCTTTCAGAGAACAAGCCGGTTTCCACGGGCGGGTGCTTTTAAACGATGAGCGGAGCGGCGGCTTGCGGACCGGCGCCCGATCCAATACACAGCGCGACTTGCTTGGCCGGGTCCGATCCCCGGGATGAGAAAAGGTATACTCATGGCGCGACGCAAAAAGGGCCTGCCGATCCACGGCTGGGTCATCCTGGACAAACCCTATGACATGACCTCGACGCAGGCGGTTTCCGCCGTGCGTCGCCTGTTCGATGCGAACAAGGCCGGACATGCCGGCACGCTGGATCCGCTGGCGACGGGCATTTTGCCGATCGCACTGGGCGAGGCGACAAAGACCGTTCCGTTCGCGATGGAGGGCGAGAAGGCTTACCGGTTTGCGGTCCGCTGGGGTGAGCGCACGGATACGCTGGACGCAGAGGGCAAGGTGGTCGCGACCTCCGAGATCCGTCCGGATCCTGCTCATATCGAAGCCGTGCTGGACCAGTTCATTGGCGATATCGAACAGGTGCCGCCGGCTTACTCCGCGATCAAGGTGGATGGTGAGCGGGCCTATGACCTGGCCCGTGATGGCGAAACGGTCGAATTGGAGCCGCGACCGATTTACATTGAATCTCTGAAGCTTATCGAGGTTCGAAGCGCGGATGTCGCGGTTTTCGAGATGCGGTGTGGCAAGGGGGCTTATGTGCGCTCTCTGGCCCGCGACCTGGGTCACGCCCTGGGCACGGAAGGCCACATCATTGAACTGCGTCGCACCGAGGTGGGATCCTTCTCGGAAGAGGAGTCCATAAAGCTGGACGAACTGGAAGAAATGGCCCATAAGGGCGCCGCTTCGGAAGCCTTGCTCCCGGTTCAGACCGCGCTGGACGACATCCCGGCGCTGGCCGTGACCGACGACGAGACTTTCCAACTGAAGCAAGGACGCTCAATCGTCCTGCTCCCGCGTATCGCGCAAGACCTGAAGGAGCAACGACGCCCGCTGTCGATTGCGGGCAAGGATTGCACCTTCCTGGTTCTCGCCGAGAACAACGGGATCGCAGTGGCACTGGGCGATGCGAAGGCCGGGCAGTTCCAGCCTTCGCGCGTTTTTAATCTGGCTCCATAGGGCCACACGACTTTTAGGAGAATCCGATGTCGATTGAAGCTGAGCGCAAAACTGCACTTATTTCTGAACACGCCCGTGGCAATGGTGATACCGGCTCGCCGGAAGTACAGGTTGCTATCCTGTCCGAGCGCATTTCCAACCTCACGGAACACTTCAAGACCCACAAGAAGGACAATCACTCCCGTCGCGGCCTTCTTAAAATGGTCTCTCAGCGCCGTCGCCTTCTCGACTATCTGAAGAAGAAAGACGAAGCGCGTTACAAGGCAATCATCGAGAAACTCGGTCTGCGCCGCTAATCCGCGACATTATCCGTACGAAAGACGATATGTTCGATATCCAAAAAGAAACGATTGAGTGGGCGGGTCGCCCACTCACCATCGAAACCGGGCGGGTCGCCCGACAGGCAGACGGCGCGGTCATGGTGACCTATGGCGAGACCACGGTTCTCGCTACCGCCGTTGGCGTCAAACAGGTCAAGCCGGGAGCAGATTTCTTCCCGCTGACCGTTAATTACCAAGAGAAATACTTCGCCGCCGGTAAGATTCCTGGTGGCTTTTTTAAACGCGAAGGTCGCCCGACCGAGAAAGAGACCCTGACGTCTCGTCTCATCGACCGTCCGATCCGCCCGCTGTTCGTGAAAGGCTTCAAGAACGAAGTCCAGGTCATGATCACGGTTCTGTCCCACGACATGGAAAATGACCCGGATGTTGTCGGCATGGTTGGCGCATCTGCGGCTCTGTGCCTGTCCGGTCTGCCCTTCATGGGCCCGATCGGTGCAGCGCGCGTTGGCTATATCGATGGCGAGTACGTCATCAACCCGGCTGTAGACCAGATGGCCGAGAGCGATCTCGACCTCGTTGTTGCCGGTACGGCTGATGCCGTGATGATGGTTGAATCGGAAGCGAAAGAGCTCTCCGAGGAAGTCATGCTTGGCGCGGTTGTTGCCGGTCACGAGGCTTTCCAGCCTGTGCTCGACGCCATCATCCGCCTGGCTGAAAAAGCCGCCAAGGAGCCGTGGGACTACGAGCCGGAAGATCATTCCGCCGAAGAAGCCAAGGTTCGCGAGCTCGTCGGCGACGACATCGCCAAGGCCTACACCATCGTTGAGAAGACCGAGCGTTACGCTGCGGTTGGCGAAGCGAAGGAAAAGGCTGTCGCAGCCCTGCTGCAGACCGAGGAAAACCCGGACGGTATCGAAGAGACCGTTCTCAAGGACGTGCTCAAGTCTGTTGAAGCTTCCGTTGTTCGCGGTGGCATCATCAAGACCGGCAAGCGTATCGACGGTCGTTCCCTCGACCAGGTTCGCTCCATCGTCTCTGAAGCCGGTATCCTGCCGCGTACGCACGGTTCTGCCCTGTTCACGCGTGGTGAAACCCAGGCCATGGTCGTTGCGACCCTGGGTACGGGCGATGACGAGCAGTTCATCGACGATCTGACGGGAACGTACAAGGAGCGCTTCATGCTCCACTACAACTTCCCGCCCTACTCTGTCGGCGAAACCTCCTTCCGCCTGGCTCCGGGCCGTCGTGAAATCGGTCACGGCAAGCTCGCATGGCGCGCGGTTCGTGCGGTCATCCCGACCGGTGAAGACTTCCCGTACACCATCCGTCTCGTGTCCGAGATCACCGAGTCCAACGGTTCGTCCTCCATGGCGACTGTGTGTGGTGCATCCCTGGCCATGATGGATGCGGGTGTTCCGATCACGCGTCCGGTTTCCGGTATCGCCATGGGCCTGATCAAGGATCCGGATGGCGTTGCTGTCCTGTCCGACATCCTGGGTGATGAAGATCACCTCGGCGACATGGACTTCAAGGTTGCCGGCACGTCTGAAGGTGTCACCTCGCTGCAGATGGACATCAAGATCGCTGGTATCACCAAGGACATCATGGAAACGGCCCTGGACCAGGCCAAGGGTGGGCGCATGCACATCCTTGACGAGATGGCCAAGGCGCTCGACACCGCGCGTGAGGAACTCGGCGAGTTCGCACCGCGTATCGAGACCATGCAGATCCCGACCGACAAGATCCGTGACGTTATCGGTTCTGGCGGCAAGGTCATCCGCGAGATCGTTGAAACCACCGGTGCCAAGGTCGACATCAATGATGACGGCGTGATCAAGATCGCATCTGCCGATGCAGCTTCGATCAAGGCCGCCCGCGACTGGATCCACGGTCTGACGGCTGAGCCGGAAGAAGGCCAGATCTACAAGGGCAAGGTCGTCAAGGTCATGGACTTTGGTGCCTTCGTGAACTTCTTCGGTCCGAAAGACGGCCTCGTGCACGTCTCCCAGATGAAGAATGAGCGCGTGAAGCACCCGTCCGATGTCGTCGCCGAAGGTGACGAAGTCTTCGTCAAGCTTCTCGGCTTTGATGACCGTGGCAAGGTTCGCCTGTCCATGAAGATCGTCGACCAGGAATCTGGCGAAGAGATCACCAAGGACGAGGACGCTTCCGAAGAGGCGTAAGCCGCTTCAAGCTGACCAAACAAGAAACCCTGCCGGCTCGCGCTGGCGGGGTTTTTTCATGTCCGGTCTCCAACAAAAAACCCCGCCGGATGACTCCAGCGGGGTCTGTTTGTGGAGCTGACGGGCCTAGAAAGCGGCCTGGACACCCAGCGTGATGACGTTTGTCTCCGCATCCGCTTCCGACCATGTCGTGTTGATCGGCAGGCCCGGCGTGCCGCCGGACAGGAAGTTGAGCGGAACCCAGCCTTCGGTGTGAATGACTTCACCGAACAGGTTCACCGATGGCGTCACAAAATAGGAGAGGCCACCGACCCACTGGTCCTGGTCTTCCCAGGGCGCGCCTTCGTCGCCTGCGATGAAGCGGCTGAACTCGAACGACACGGCCAGCGGGCTCTCGGCGCCGATATCCATGTCATACCGACCGCCCAGACCAAAGGACTCGGTCTCGACCGCGTCGAAAACATCCAGCGGAGCGTTCGGGTTGCGCGAGCCCGGCCAGACATCGGTCGTGGCCGCATATTCACCCAGCAGGGTGAAATTGCCGGCCACCAGTCGACCATAGATGGAGTAGGCCGGGTTGTTGTCCGCACACGGGTTGAAGTGGAAGACCGGGAAGTCCTGACAATAGGGCGAGCCGTGTTGATAGCTGGCACCGACCATCAGCGTGCTGTCGCTGGACAGTTCTGCCGTGTAGTTGGCGTCGATCGCGAAGTTGTTCACGCGGGACGGAACATTCGTACCCTGAACCGGCGTGTTGGCTGCGCGGAACTGGGCACCGCCCTGGATGCCCATGGCCCGGACGTGGAAACCGTTATTGTAGTATCCAACCATTCCGCCATAGGCGAGGCCGGCAAAGGAGTGCCAATTGGTCGAGTTGGTGAACGGGTTCACCGTGTCCTGCAGGCCGAAAGGCGTGTCCATCTTGCCGATGGCCGCATACCAGGGTGTCTCGTCGAGATCCCCAAACAGGACAAAGGCCTTGCGCACCTGCACCTGGTTGCGGTTCAGATCCGTAATCGTGCCCGAACCGAAGCTCTGCTCCGGATTGTACAGCAGCTCGATATAGCCGGTCATGTTGTCGCTCAGGCGCGCTGTTGTTTGCAGCGAGGCCGAATGCACGACAAACTCTGACACTTCCTCACCAATCTGGTTCGCCGAGGTCGGGTGACGCATCAGCCAGCCAAACTTGGTATCGGAGTTCGAGCGCTGGTAGTTGGCCAGGACCGTCAGCCCGCCGCCCAGCGTCACGCGATTATTCAACTCACCATCCTGCATCGCCTGAAGGATAGCCAGCTGACGCGTGTTCACGCCTTCGGCGTGATCCAGCATGCGATAGCTGTATTCCGAGCTCAGACCGACATATCCGCCCGTTGCATCCTCACCATGATGTGCCGCGTGATGCGCGGCCTGGTGGGCTGCATGGTGCTGTGGAGCCGGGGTTTCAGCCGGCGCATGCGACGGCTGGTGGTGTGGTGTGGAGCTCTGGACCGGGGCGGACTGACCCGATTCCAGGAATTCCAGCAGACGGCGATTGGTTTCTTCCAGCTGCGCAATCCGCGCTTCCAGGTCTGCAATACGCTCATCAGTTTCCGGGTCGGACGCCAATGCGGCACCCGACGTCAGGCTGAGTGCAAGCATGCTTGCACCCGCTACCAACATCATTTTCTTCATGTCTATTCCTGTCCTTACCGGGCCAAGGACGGACCCCCTCCGTACTGCCCGGCTTCAATAGTAGCATATCACAGTTCTGGATTTGCCACGCAACAAGGAGGTGGAATTAAACTATGCGCGGTCGAGCTGGCCGCGATATCGGCGGCTGCCGGGTATCGTCTGGCCGTTATCCAGGTGGATGCTGACATCCCCCTCACCGGTCGGCCGGATTTCTGTCACCAGCGCTTTGTTGACCAGCCAGGAACGATGACAGCGCACAGCGTCGATGCGGGCTTCGGTCAGCTGTTTCTGCAGCTCTGACAGCGTAATACGCGCAAGGTGTGTGCCGGTGAGGAATTCGACCTCGACATAATTCCCGGCGGCCTTGGCCAGCCGGAAGCCTTCGGCTTCGAGATGCATGACCCGACCGCCACACTTCAGCGTCAGGCGCTGGCTTTCCCGGGCATCCCGACGCGCGGCTGCCGCCTCCATGCGATGCCACTCAATGGTTCGCAGCGCCGTCAAGGTCATCAGCTGGAGCGTATAGGTGACCAGGTCCTTGCGAAATTCGTAGAGAAAAACCTCGACCGGGCCCGGATAGGAAAAGAAGCGATAGTCCCAGTCCAGCAGGAGCGGATAGATTGCGTCACGCGTCAGGCCCATGGCCAGCACGTGGACGATGGACCAGACCATGGCAATACCGGCGTGTATGGCGAGGTTCTGGCGCCAGTGTCCCGGTTCGATCGGGAAACGCCGCTCCACCTTCAGCAGGACGAAAAACAATACGAGAATATAAAAGGCGCTCGTGCCTTCGCTCAGCCAGGGGAAGAGCGGGTTGATCTCGCGGCCATCGCGAGCCGCCTCCATCAACAAGGACGACGCGTTGACGGACATCATGACCAGGGTCAGCGAGAATACGACGAGGATGGCGACCCGACTCAATCGGCGTTCTGCATCCTGTTCCAGCTGGTATTCGCGGTTCTCCATGGTGTGATCATGCCCAAGCCATGGCCGGTTGCAAGCGGGGCGCCGCCGCTTATCCCTGCAGGCCGCCATTTATCCCCAACCGGCTGCCATTGGCCCCTGCGAGCCACTTCTCGACCCTTGCCGCTGTAAGATGGTGACAAGAAAGCCGATCAGGAACGGGTAGAGTGCTGACCAGGAGGAAACAATGTCCGGCGCCAATCCCAATGCTCAATTCACGCGGCGGTATGATCTCGACTGGCTGAGGATCATCGCGTTCGGATTGCTGATTTTTTACCACATCGGCATGTTCTTCAACACGGAGGGCTGGCACGCCAAGAGCCTTGGCGCCAATGACGCAATGGAACCGTTGATGTGGCTCTCCAGCCCATGGCGCCTGCCCTTGCTGTTCCTGGTCTCCGGGGTCGCGATCCGTTTCCTGTCGGACAAGCTGGGCAGTGCCCGTTTCGCAGCTGACCGGAGCTGGCGTCTTTTCCCGGTGATTCTGTTCGGCATGTATGTCGTCGTCGCGCCGCAAACCTATGTCGAGCTGCGTTCGGCTGGCGAGATCGCCCCTGGCCTGGTCGATTTTTATCGGGGCTATGCCTTTGAGTGGGATGGACCCTGGTCGGTCCATACACCGACCTGGAACCATCTTTGGTATGTGGTCTATCTGTTTGTCTATTCCCTGCTGCTCGCGCCGCTCTTTCCGCTTCTGCGCTGGCTTGCCGACAGTCCGGCCATGGCCGCCTTGGGTCAGATGACAGCGCGAAGTGGCCTCGCCGCGATGCTGTTGATCCTGCTGCCGCTGGTCCCGCTCCTGATCATTCGTTTCACTCTTGTACCGGATTTTCCGACTACCCATGACCTCGTCAATGACTGGGCCAATCATGCCCAGTCGCTGACCATGATCCTTTTGGGTTATGTCCTGGCAAAGAATGACGGCCTGTGGCGTGGCATCGACCGTATTCTGCCGATCGCGGGCTCCGTTACCGTGGTGCTGGGCGTGTTCCTCTTCGCGTCCTATCAGAACTGGGAAATGGCGGCGGAGAGCCCGGTCTGGCTGTGGACGGCCCGCATGGGTCGCATCGTCTTCTCCTGGACGATCATTCTCAGCCTGGTCGGTCTCGCGCGGATCTTCCTGACGGGTGACGGCCCGGTTCGCCGCTATCTGACGGAGGCCGTCTTTCCCTATTACATCCTTCACCAGACCATCACTGTCGTCGCCGGTTACGCCCTGTCAGGGCTGGGCCTGAATGTGTGGGTGGAGTTTGCTTTGCTGGTGGCTGTCACCGCTGGCGGATGTGCCATCGGTTTCGAGATTGTGCGCCGCATTCCCTTCCTGCGTCCGGTGATGGGGCTGAAACTTACCAAAATGCAATCCATCAGCTCTCGACCTCTGGCTGAAAACCACTAGCCTCTAGCCCAAATCAATTTGGGGAGAGCTTCATGTTCAAGACACGTTTTCTGATCGGAGCCATCATGGCTCCGATCGCCGGATTTATGGTGATGGGTCAGGCGTTTGCCCAGGACCCGTACCGTCTGCCGCCGCAGGAGATCGTCGATATTGTCGATGCGGCGCCGGCGCCGTTCACCTCGCTGTCCCCGGCGCGTGACACGATCTTGCTGATGCATCGCGAGGCTTTGCCGCCGGTTTCGGAAATGGCGCGTCCGATGGAGCGTCTGGCCGGAATGCGTCTGGATGCGGCGACCAATGGGCGCCATGGTCCGCGTTCGGTGATCGGCTTGTCCATCATGGATCTCGACAGCCAGGAGGTGCGCGATGTGCGCCTGCCGGATGATGCCGGCATTTCCAATATCAGCTGGTCGCCTGACGGGTCGAAGGTTGCTTTCGCGATCACCCGCAATGACCAGATCTCACTCTGGGTGCTCGATGTCCGCCGCGGCCGCGCGCGCGAGATTGTCGATGAAGGTCTCAATGCCGTCTTCACCCCCTTCCGCTGGATGCCGGATGGCGAACGCCTGCTGGTCAACATGGTCGACCCGGATCGCGCTGCGATGCCGGAGCGCCCCCGGGTCCCTGTCGGGCCTGTGACCCAGGAAGCCTCGGGCTATGAGGCACCGGTGCGGACCTATCAGGACTTGCTGCAGGACCAGCCGGACGCCGATCTGTTTGCGTGGCTGGCCACGTCCCAGCTGGCGCTGGTGGATGCGGATGGCGGGCGCCCGCGTCTTGTCGGGGAGCCGGGCCTCTACTACATGGCCGATCCCTCGCCGAACGGCGATTACATCCTGGTCGGCGAGATGACCCAGCCCTTCTCCTTTCAGGTGCCGTGGTCGCGGTTTGCTGATCGGACGACGGTGATCGACACGCGCGGTCGCCTGGTGGCCCAGATCGCCGAACAGCCGATTGCCGACAACACCCCGATCGGAGGCGTGATCACAGGTCGCCGCAGTGTGGAATGGCAGGACAGCCATCCGGCCCAGCTGACCTGGGCCGAGGCCCTGGATGGTGGTGATCCGCGCACTGAAGCCGAGCAGCGTGACAGTGTCTGGGCCCTCGATGCCCCGTTCACCGATGCGGCGCGTGAGGTTCTCCGGACCGAGGACCGGTATTACGGCACCCAATTCACCGATATGGGCGAGACAGGCTTTGCCGTTGAATATGATCGCGATACCCGTGTCGTTCGCCGCTGGCTGGTCGATTTTGACGAGGGCGGTGCCGAGCCCCGCCTTGCCGAAGAGCGCAGCCTGCAGGACCAGTACGCCAATCCGGGTACGCCACTGACCACACGCAATGAATTCGGTCGCACGGTCGTCGACGTGCATGACGGGCATATCCTTTATGCCGGTGACGGCGCCACGCCTGAGGGGGATCGTCCCTTCCTGCGCCGGATGAGTGTCGAGACGTTCGAGTTCGAGGAGCTGTGGCGTAATACCGGTGAGAATTATGAGGAAGTCATCGGTGCGATCGAGGCGGATGGGTCCTCCTTCCTGACGTCCTGGGAAGATCCGGTCACGCCGGAGAATGTGCGCTGGCACCGCGATGGCGAAGTCGAACAGATCACCGATTTCGAAAATCCGCACCCGCAGCTCAACGACATCTCCCGCCAGTTGATCACCTATGAGCGCGAGGACGGCGTTCCGCTCTCTGCCACGCTCTACCTGCCGGCGGACTACGAGGAGGGCGACACCCTTCCCGTACTCGTCTGGGGGTATCCGCTGGAATACAATGACGCCTCCACGGCCGGTCAGGTCTCCGGTTCGCCGTACGAGTTCACGCGTGTGGCCGGTACCAGCCCGCGTTTCATGGTCACACAGGGTTACGCACTGCTGGAAAATGCGACCATGCCCATCGTCGGCGATGACCCGGAAACGGTGAATGACAGCTTCATCCACCAGCTGGTCCTCTCGGCCGAGGCGGCGCGTGATATGACGGTCGATATGGGCTTTGGTGATGGCGAGCGCCTGGCCATTGCCGGTCACTCCTATGGCGCCTTCATGACCGCGCACCTGCTGGCTGCATCGGATATCTTCCGCGCCGGTATCGCGCGTTCCGGCGCCTATAACCGCACCCTGACACCGTTCGGCTTCCAGGCCGAGCGCCGGACTTTCTGGGCGGCGCCGGAAACCTATTTCGAGCTCAGCCCCTTCATGCATGCGGACGATATCAACGAGCCGATGCTGATGATCCACGGCCAGATGGACAATAATTCCGGCACTTTCCCGATGCAGTCCGAACGCATGTTCGCGGCTGTGAAGGGTAATGCCGGAACGGCCCGCCTGGTCATGCTGCCCTATGAAAGCCACGGCTATCGCTCTCGCGAGAGCGTGCTGCACGTGCTGGCAGAAAGCATCGACTGGCTCGACCGCTGGGTGAAGCCGGAAGAAAACCCGATGGGTGAGGACGAGGCCGAATAGGACTGCCCCAGTTCGAAAACGAAAAAACCCGCCGGAGCAATCCGGCGGGTTTTCTTTTGAGCTGAAGTCGAGACCTAGTCTTCGTCTGTACTCGGTACGGCCACGGCGTGGAAGCCGGCATCGACGTGCAGGGTTTCGCCGGTGCAGGAATGACCGAGATCGGACAGCAGGTAGAGCGCGGCGCCGGCGACACCTTCCATCTTGGTGTCTTCCTTCATCATAGACCACTCACGACCGGTCTTCATCAGCGACTTGCCGCCGGAGATGCCGGCCATGGCCAGGGTGCGCATCGGGCCAGCCGACAGCGCGTTGACGCGGATGCCGCTCGGGCCGAGGTCGCGGGCCATGTAGCGCGTGGACGCTTCCAGCGCCGCCTTGGCAACACCCATCACGTTGTAGGACGGAACAACACGCTCAGCGCCGAGATAGGTCAGGGTGACCATGGAGCCGCCATTCGGCATCAGGTGCGAGGCCCGCTTGCCGGCGTCGACGAAGGAGAAGGCGGAGATTTCCATCGCGCGGCGCCAGCCTTCGCGAGAGGTGTTCTCGGTGAAGGAGCCGACGAGCTCGTCCTTGCCCGCAAATGCGATGGCGTGAACGAGGAAGTCCATCGTGCCCCACTGCTCCTTGATGGTGTTGAAGCAGGCATCCATGGAGGCGTCGTCGGTGACGTCGGCCTGAACCATGGTCGGATTCCCCGGCAGGCTTTCGACCAACGGGCGAACGCGACGCTCCAGGGCTTCATCCTGGTAGGAGAAGGCCAGCTCGGCGCCCTGTGCAGCAAGTTGCTGGGCAATGCCCCAGGCGATCGAGTTCTTGTTCGCCACGCCCATGACAAGCCCGCGCTTGCCCTTCATCAATTCACCAGATGGAAAAACGGTATCCGCCATGGGATTCCCCTTTTTGAAATTCGTGCAGGATTAGACTTTCTGGAAGACGACCGTGCCGTTCGTGCCGCCGAAACCGAAGGAATTCGACATCGTCGTCTTGAGGTCCGCGTCACGGGCCTCGGTGACGATTGGCAGGTTCAGCGCGGCAATGTCCGGGTCCATGTCGAAGACATTGATGGACGGGGCGACAAAGCCGTTCTTCATCATCAACAGCGTGTAGATCGCCTCGTGAACGCCGGCCGCGCCCAGCGAGTGACCCGTCATCGACTTGGTGCCCGAGATCATCGGCGCATTGTCGCCGAAGACTTCCTTGACCGCTTCCATCTCCTTGATGTCGCCAACAGGCGTCGCCGTGGCATGCGGGTTGAGATAGTCGATCGGGCCGGAGACGGTTTCCATCGCCAGTTTCATCGAGCGCACAGCGCCTTCACCGGACGGGGCGACCATGTCGTAGCCGTCGGAGGTGGCGCCATAACCGGTGATCTCTGCATAGATCGGTGCGCCACGCTTCTTGGCGCGCTCATATTCCTCGAGAATAACGACACCGGCGCCGGCACCACCGACAAAACCGTCACGGTCCTTGTCGAAGGCGCGCGAGGCTTCGGTCGGCGTGTCATTGTATTTCGTGGACATGGCGCCCATGGCGTCAAACAGGTTGGAGAGGGCCCAGTGGATCTCCTCGCAACCGCCGGCGAACATGACGTCCTGCTTGCCCCACTGGATCTGCTCGGCAGCGGCGCCAATACAGTGTAGCGAGGTGGTGCAGGCAGAGGTGATGGAATAGTTCACGCCCAGGATCTTGAACGGCGTGGCCAGGGTTGCTGACGCTGTCGAGCTCATCGCCTTGGGAACCGCAAACGGTCCGATCCGGCGCGGGCCTTTGTCGCGGGTCACGTCAGCGGCGCTGACGATGGTACCGGCGGACGGGCCGCCAGAGCCCATGATAATGCCGGTGCGCTCGTGCGAGATATCGCCTTCTGGCAGGCCGGCATCCTCGATGGCCTGTTCCATGGCCATGTAGTTCCAGCCTGCGCCTTCCGACATGAAACGATAGACCCGCTTGTCGACATGCTCGGCCGGATCGATCGACGGCTTGCCACCGACCTGACACTTGAAGCCGTGTTCGGCGAAGCTCTCCATGCGACCGATGCCGCTCTTGCCGTCCTTGAGGGACTGCGTGACTTCGGCAGCGTTGTTACCAATGGGCGAGATAACGCCCAGACCCGTGATTACGACACGACGCATAGTCCAACTCCTCGATCAGGCCATTTCGCCGGGCTGGAACAGACCGACGCGCATGTCCTTGGCAGTGTAGATAATCTTTCCGTCTGCTTCGACATGACCATCGGAGATGGCCATGATCAGCTTGCGGCGGATGACGCGTTTGAAATGGATCACATATTTTACCAGCTTGGTCTCCGGCGTGATCTGGCCAGTAAATTTGACCTCCCCCACACCTAGGGCGCGACCCAGGCCAGGGCTACCGCCCCAGCACAGGAAAAAGCCGGTCAGCTGCCACATGGCGTCGAGGCCGAGACACCCCGGCATCACCGGATCGCCCTTGAAGTGGCAATCGAAGAACCAGAGATCTTTCTTGATGTCGAATTCCGCCTCGATATAGCCCTTGCCATGCTCGCCACCGTCATCATTGATCGTTGTGATGCGGTCCATCATCAGCATTGGCGGCGCCGGAAGCTTGGAGCGACCCTCGCCCCACATGCGGCCGTCAGAGGAGGCGATCAGGTCTTCGTAGCTGAAGGAGCTTTGGCGTTCAGTCATGTAGCCATTCAGTTGCGCCACGAGGGAGCGGCAGGCGCGCTCACCGGGCTGGGAAATGGGGCCCGGTCACGGAACGAACCGGGGACTTAGCGCAGAGCGGTATCACGCGTGAGAGTAGCGCTCAAGTTGGGGATACCGTGAGCATCTGCAGCATTTGTGTCGCCACGCTCCTCCCCATAGACGCCCCAGAGATGGCTGGCATCGGCCCAGCCCCGATAACCCTGTCCCTCGACGCGGCACCAGCCCGAGCGGCAGCGTTCGAGGGACAGCACGACGCCGGCTTCCGCGATCGCTTCCAGCGGCGCGTCTTCCTCGGCGCGGGCGCGCAGCTCGGTCTCTTCAAGGGTGAAGACGGAGCGACGGCCCGACAGAATGGTCCGGTGCATCCAGGTGACCTCGCCTTCCGGGTCACGCACACGGCGCCAGTCCTGGGTCTCGGCAATGATTTCCATGGGCAGGCCGGCCCGCAGATAGCGCCAGGCAATCGGATGCGCCTGCGACGGGCCGGAACGCCCGTTGGCGACATCGAATTTCAGGCTGACATAACGTGGCACCGGTTGGCCGGATGGCGTGTCGTGTTCGCGTGTCTGGGCGTGCGCGGTCGCGCTGAGGGCCAAAACGGCAAGGCTGACGAACAGACGATACATGGTAATCTCCCTGATCCATTCCCTCTGCCCGAACAGGGTGAACGCCCGGTAAATTCCGCGCTGAACAGGAGGATTGAAATGGCAAAACGCAAACCGAATTGGGGCGTGGGTATCGCGCTGGGTATGGGTACCGGAATTGCCCTTGGGTCTGCTCTTGGCAATGTTGCCATCGGCGTTGCACTGGGTGCAGGCATGGCTGTCGTATGGGCGATCGCGCTGGGCCAGGAAGCAGTTTCACACGATGGTGATGGTGCAAATTCCGATGATGACCCTATATCCGATGTGGATGCCGACGATGGAGCGGCAGACTAACGGAGGGGAACATGGGTTTTCGTTTGGCGATTACAGGCGTCGCCGCCGCGTTTGCAGCAGCAAGTGTCGGCGGTACGGATGTCTACGCGCAGGACAATGAGATCACGGTCGAAACAACTGAATTGGGAGACGGTATCTACATGCTGTCGACCGGGATAGCCGGCAATCTGGGTCTGCTGGTCGGTCCGGACGGGGCGGTTCTGATCGACGATCAACTGCCAAATACCGGAGAGCTGATTGAGGGTGCAGTCGTTGAAATCGCAGGTGTGGAGGCGCCGCGTTTCATCGTCAATACGCACTATCACGGTGACCATCTCGGCGGTAATGCCCATTTTGCGGAACAGGGTTCGGTGATCGCTGCGCACCACAATATCCGCTCCCGCCTGGAGGCGACCTCGCCGGTTTGGGCGCGTCCGGCGACCTTGCCGATCCTGACCTTTGGCGATGATCTCAGCTTCCACATGAATGGACAAACGGTCGAGGTCACGCACCTGCCGGACGCCCACACGGATGGCGATGCCATCGTCTATTTCCGCGAGGCCGATATCCTGCACATGGGCGATATCTTCTTCTCGGGCATGTTCCCCTTCATCGATCTGAGCGGTGGTGGAACGGTCGATGGCTATATCGCCGCGATGCAGGCGGCCCACGACATGGTGTCTGACGATACCCAGATCATTCCCGGACACGGTCCGATGTCGACCCGCGCAGATCTAATGCGGTCTATCGACATGCTGCGGGAGACCTCTTTCCGGGTGCGCTCCCTTGTCGAGGGTGGCGCAGATCTGGATGCCGTCCGGGCGGCCGAGCCGCTGGCGGATTACCACGATGAATGGAATTGGCGTTTCATCACCACCGAGCGGATGGTCGAAACGCTCTATAATGACGCCATTTCGCGATAACCGATGCGTCAGATTCCTGTCAGGAATTTAAAGGGCTAAACAGGGTCCTGAGAGGTTTGGGGGCTTAGGGTCGATCTCATGACCGAGACAGACCGCACCCCCGAACCCCCGAAAAAAGCCGGCATGCCCAAACCCCTCGGTTTTGCCGCGGGGGCAGGCATTGGGCTTTTCCTGTGGATGGTGATCTCCCTCACCACCCAGAACATGTTGCTGGGTCTCTTGTTCGGCATCCTGCCCGGCGTCGCCATCGGCGCCGGCCTCCAGCTGACCGCAAAGCGCTGCGCTAAATAAAAATATGCACTGCCCGCGTCTCCTAGTTGTAAATCGCGGTGAAATAACTAGCATTCCCCTGTCGTGTTTCGGGGGGAATCGTGCGTTACCAGTCTTCCTGTTGGCCTATACTGTTCGTGATAACGGCCATGTGTCTGATGCTAGTTGTCGCACAACCGGTCCATGCCCAGTTTTTCAGCGACCGCGTGCGGTTGGACACAGAGCGGGAGCGGGACGACATGCTCCTGCGACTGGTCGCTGCGCCTGCTCATGAGCATGTTTACATGTCTCCGGATGGAGAGACTCTGGCATCCGTTGAGTCGTCAGGCATCGACCGCTCACGCTTGCGTCTTTCGGAACTCGGAGACGGCGGGTCCGTCCACCTCCTCGACCTTTCCAATTTGAGTGTGAACTGGCTGGAATGGGCAGGCGATGACTGGATTCTCCTTTCCGTATCAATGCCCTGGGAGGCAGCGCCGGGCGCCAGTCGCCGGGCCGCTGCCTACGCCGAAATGCTCAGTCACCTCGGCATGATCATGGTGGTCAACCGCAAACAGCCGGGCGGTGCCTACATGCTGTTCGATGGCATGCTCGGGTCAGTCGGTGGTATCAGCTACATCCTGCCGGATGAGCCGGATCACGTTCTGATGCCCGTTCCCGGACGGAATGCCACGAATTTTGGCCGGGTTAATCTCCGCACTGGTGAGAGCGAAAGCATCGCTCGCGGCAATGAAACGACGGTGAACTGGATCACGTCCGGGCAAGAGCCGGTGGTGCGGATCGATCACTCGCGCTATGGGCGCCATTTCCGCGTTTTCACACGTGCGCCGGGCCGGCGAGGCTGGGCGCGGGCGACCAACATCCGGTATCGCGACATCTATGGTGCGCGCCCGGATTTCGAGTGGGTTGGTGCAGGCGATAATGCCAGCGAGATCATCGTGCGGGCTCGGCCGGACGGGCAGGAATTTTTCGGCATTCATCGTTACAGCCTGTCTGACGGTAGTTTCCTCGGTTCGGTTGCCGTCCGCGATGATTTTGACATCGCTTACGGTCTGACGGACCCGGTGAGTGGTCGATATATCGGCTATGCCTACATCGATGATGTGGTACGTTTCGTATTCACAGATGAGGCGCAACAGGCAGACTATGAACGGCTGCGCTCTCATTTCGATCCGTCCCTTTCTGTCGAGCCGGTCTCCTTCTCCGAGGAGCGATGGCTGGCGCGTGTGAGCGGTAGTCAGGAACCGGGCCTGTACGTCACTTTTGACATCGAGACGGGCGAGGTGCGCGAAGAACGGCGTCTGAACCCGACCTTGAGCCGATCGGCAACATCGCCGGTCCGAACCATCACCTATACCGCCAGGGATGGTGTCGAGATCGAGGCCTATCTCACCGAGCCTCCGGGAGGCTTGCACCCGACCACGCCCATCCTGATCTATCCGCATGGTGGTCCGGAACTGCGAGATTGGCGCCGCTTCGACCCGGTTGCGCAATTCTTGTCCATGCTGGGTTACGCCGTCATCCAGCCGAATTTTCGCGGATCAGCGGGCTATGGCCGTGAGTTCGCAGAACGTGGGTACCGCGAGTGGGGCGAGGCGATGCAAACAGATTTGCACGACGCGCTTGCCAATCTCGCAGAGCAGGGGATGGGAGACCCGGACCGTGCGTGCATCATCGGATATAGCTATGGCGGCTATGCGGCGCTGATGGGCGCGCTGCAGGACCCCGAACGCTTTCAGTGTGCAGTCGCTGGGGCCGCGCCCACGGATCTTCGGCAGTTGATGCGAGAGATGCGCGATGTGGGCGGAGATGTGTATGCCTACTGGACGGAGCAGCTGGGCGACTACAGAGATGATCGCGAAGCCATCAATGCTGTTTCGCCAGTGAATCTGGCTGAGAACCTTCGGATCCCGCTGTTCATGTTTCATGGGGGAGAGGATCCGATCGTGCCCGTGTCGCACTCGGAAAATCTGGCGGATGAGTTTGACGATGCCGGAGTTTCGTATGAGCTGCTGGTTGTCGACGACATGGGACATGATTGGGGCAGCGCAAACAACCAACGTCTCATCATGCTGGACATCGCGCGTTTCCTCGATGGTGCCCTTCCGTTGGAGTCTTCGGGAACGCAAGGCGCTGCATCCGGGCAATAGAATTTATAGGTAACAGGGCGCGGCTGTGCAGCCTCGGCTTGTTCACGTGCAGGGGGATTCAAATGTTTACTCGACTGATAGCGGCGGTGTCGGCCGGAGTGTTTGCCGGGGCCGTTCTCGCAGATGATGAGACCGAGCCGCGTCCTGATGGATTTGTTGTGCCGGAACCTGCGCAGCAGCTTTACGACTTCCTCGATGATCCCGCCCTGTTCAGCCAACCGACCCTGTCGCCGAATGGCCGTTACCTGGCGTATGTGGGGGCGCTTGAGGGGCCGGACGTCGAGGACGATGAAGACGGCGAGGATCTTCAGCGCGTTCTCGTTATTCTCGATCTGGAGGCGACAGGTGACAACACGCGTCGCATGATGTCCCTGACCGATATGCGCCCGACCTGGTTGCGCTGGGCCAGCAATGAACGCCTGCTTATGGCAGCTTCCTTCGAGATCGAGCTGCGCAATCGCCGCGCCCGTCGCTATTATCGTGACAACCCACCGCGTGCGACACGCGTCCTGTCATTCTCGAGCGACCTTCAGGGGTCGCCGGCCATCTTGTTTTCCAACGGCAATGCCCGCCTGCAGGGCAGCAACCGGCGCTTGTCCAGCATAACCGATTATCTGCCGGATGAGCCTGATTACGTGATCATGCCCGCAGATTATCAGGGACGAAACAGCCTGTGGCGCGTGAACGTCGTCACCGGGGAAAGCGAAATCTACGAACAAGGGACACGTCGCACGGTCAGCTGGCACACGGTTGATGGTGTGCCCGTCATGCGGTTTGACGTTTCCCGATCCGGGCGCCGCATGTACATCTATTCGCGCGCCAGCGGCGAGGATGAGTGGGTGCGGACGCAAACGATCCGGCGCCGCGATATCCAGGAACAACAAAACCAGACAGACTTCGAATGGGCGGGCCAGACTGGCGTCCCGGGTGAAATCTACGTTCGAGCGCAGCCGGGTGGCTCAGACTTTGTCGGTATCCATCGCTATGACCTGGCGAGTGGAACTTTCCTGGAAACAGTGGCGGAGCGTGACGACTATGATATCGACGCCGCGTTTGTCAGCGATTATACGGGAGCGTTTCTGGGATACTCCTTCGTTGCCGACCGCCGCGAGTTTCACTTCTCGAATTCCACTTTCGGAGCCCACTATCGCGGCTTACTGAATTTTTTCGGTGATCAGATCGAAGTCTATCCTTGGTCATTTGGCGGCGACCGGATGATCCTTCGTGTCGCTGGACCGACCGAAATCGGCTCATACTACCTGTATGATTTCGAGGCCACGCATATCGAGCTGCTCTCACTGATCTGGCCCCGGGCGATGGAGGTCCAGACCTTCGAAATGCAGCCGGTTAGCTGGACCGCGCGTGATGGGCTTGCGGTCAGCGGCTATGTGACCTGGCCTGAAGCGGGTTCCGGGCCGGACACACCTCTCGTCGTTATGCCTCATGGTGGTCCCGAAGTGCGCGACAGCATCGGTTTCGATTTCATGTCGCAATATCTCGCCAATCAGGGCTATGCGGTCTTCCAGCCCAATTTTCGGGGGTCCTACGGTTTCGGTTCCGAATTCATGCAAGCGGGACATCGCCAGTGGGGTCTCGCCATGCAGGATGATATCGAGGATGGCGTGCGTCATCTGATCGAAGCTGGCGAGGTTGATCCCGACCGGATTTGTCTGGTTGGGTTCAGCTATGGTGGTTATGCCGCCCTGTCCGGAATGGCGCGCTCGCCGGACCTCTACAACTGTGCGGTCGCTGGCGGCAGTGTGACGGATCTCCGCCGTTTCCTGGACTTCAAGGAAGATATTTCCGATGAGGTGAACGAGTACTGGATTGATCTGATCGGTGATCGCCGGGACAGTGAACAGCGCCCACGCCTCGAAGCGACGTCACCGGTGAACCAGGCTGGGATGATGCGAGGACCAGTCCTGCTTTATCATGGCGAAGATGACCGGGCGGTTCCGGTTCGCCAGTCACGCGATATGGCCGACGCGCTGGAGGATGCCGGTGTGCCGCATGTCTACCTCGAAGAACCCGAGGGCGGGCACAATTGGGGTGGGACTGACGAAAATTTCCGCATCGCTATCGAGAATATCTCGTCTTTCCTGGCCGATGCCATGGATGGTTCACTGGAAACCTTCGAGCCCGTGGAGCCCCGGGAGCCGGAAGACGACTAACTCGAACAATGCGCACACGCCGGGTCCTTTTTCAGGCGCAGGATCCGGCTTTGCAGGGTCAGTCCGTCGAACAGCATGATGCGTCCGTCTAGGGTGTCTCCGGTCTCGCAGATCAGCTTGATCGCTTCCAGCGCCATCAGCGCGCCAATGACCCCTGTCAGCGCACCGACAATGCCGACGGCGGCGCAGGTCTCTGCGTCTGGCGGGGTCTCCGGTACCCAGCAGCGATAACAGGGCGAGTCGGGCGTGCGGTTGAAGAGGCTGAGCTGACCCTCCCAGCGCCCGACGGCGCCCGAGACCAGGGGAATGCCCAGCGAGCGGCTGGCCAGGTCCACGGCAAACCGGGTCGGGAAATTGTCGCATCCGTCCAGAACCAGGTCGCACCCTGACAGGAGGCTCTGCGCATTCGAGGCCTCCAGCCCGACCGCATGCGTGGTCACACGAAGCTCGGGATTGAGCGCCTGCAGGTGATGGGCGGCTCGGCTGACCTTGGGCTGGTCGATATCATCCGTGCGGAACAGGACCTGGCGCTGCAGGTTGGACAGGCTGACATGGTCCGGGTCGATGAGGGTCAGCGCGCCGACGCCAGCGGCAGCCAGGTAGAGCGCAGCGGGCGATCCCAGCCCGCCCGCGCCGACAATGGCGACATGCGCCCGTGACAGGGCCTGTTGTCCCGGTCCGCCAATCTCGCGCAGGACCAGGTGGCGGGCATATCGTTCCACATCGATGCTCATGGCAACACAGGTGGCGAAGATTGCGCCCGAGATCAAGCGCCGGGCGCTCCACGCGTCACCGACGCTGGAGAGGTGGGTAGGATGCGGAACACCGGACGTGTTGCAGATGAAAGACGCGGTAGCTGTGGTGTTCCGCGGGCAGCAGGCCGACTGGGATGGGCTTCTGGCCGGGGGCCTGCCATCTGTCTTCGCCGGTGATCGATTGATCGCCACCCACCCGGATCGCCGATTGCGCGGCCGACGCCTCCCCGATCCGGATTGAAATCATTATCGCTTGTATTTGGGGCGTGAGGATAAGATCCGACGTGTTAGGCGTTCCCAAAACCGAAGAGCGAACCAAGAATGCCGGGTTTCTTTCTTTCGTAGAAAGGCACGATTTCCTTGCGAAAATAGGCGCTGACGCCGTCCTCTCCTGCGGTTACCGGTGTGAGATCGACAGGTTGATTCTTCGGAGCGGTCTCTGAGATGACTGCAGCGATGTGCGGGATAAGCTCCTGTAGTTCGCCAGATGCTTCGACACCAATCAGAAGTACGAATGCTGGGTCCTGAGTCTCGTCATGCATCTGGGCTAGATACGCGCGGTTGATCTCCGGTAGTTTTTTGAAGAGAGCGCTCAGGGCGAGGATCATTTCGTGCGGGTAGTTGGCGGGTTGTCCCAACTGAATCTGGGATCCCGGCTCGGCGGATCGGTGCTCCAAAAACTCCGCACTCCCAGTTGAAAGAAGGCGGTCGATCTCCGCGGGCAAGAACTCTTTTGCGGGGGCGTGGGTAGGATTGAGGATCAGACGCGTTCCCCGGGTGAGTTCGAACAGATCACGAGCTGTCATCGTGATGTATGGCGTCTCGGTGCCCAACGCCTCGCTCAGAACCGACAACGAGGTGAAGAATGGCAAATAGGTGGCGCCTTCAGCGTCATGCCAGTTTTGGAGCTCCAGGTGAGAACCTTCTTCGACGGTCATCGAACCGTTTTCGACCGTGTCGCTCCGTGACTCGCCGATCACGTATATGTCTGCATTCAAAAGCGCTTCATAAAATGCCGGGCGGGATGCTGCGTCCCGCGATGCAGCAGCAAGCAATTCTTCCACTCTGGACAAAGCGATAACCTCTTCAACGTGCATCACGCCAGTGGGGATTAGATCGGTGGAAGCTTGGCAACGTCAATGTGTAACTTCTGAATGCAGGCTTTAATCCGGTGCCGAACACACACAATCTGTCCGCATGTCCACACTACCCGCACCGCAACTCTCCCAGCACCAGACCCGTCTGATCGAATACCTGTTCGAGCAGCGGCCCAATGTCTTCCTGACCGGGCGAGCGGGGACCGGCAAGACCACGTTGATGCGAGAATTCCTGCGCCGGGCGGGCAGCCGGGCGGCTGTGCTGGCGCCGACGGGTGTCGCGGCGATGCAGGCGGGTGGCCAGACCATCCATTCCTTCTTCCACTTCCCGCCGCGCCTGATCGAGGCGCGCGATATCCGCAAGGTGCGTCACCGCCGGGTGGTGCAGGCGCTGGAAACCCTGGTCATCGACGAGATCTCCATGGTGCGTTCGGACATGATGTGGGCGATCGACAAGTCGCTGCGCCTCAACCGGGAGCGGGACGAGCCGTTTGGCGGGGTGCAGGTGATCCTGGTCGGCGATCTGGCGCAATTGCCGCCGGTCATCCAGGGCGCCGAGGCGGAGTATCTGGAAGCCAAGCATGGCGGGCCGTTCTTCTTTCATCCGCCGCCCTTCCGCGATGCCGGCTTTACCCTGGTCGAGCTGGAACAGGTTTTTCGCCAGACCGACGAGTATTTCATCAACATCCTCAACGCCGTGCGTGACGGGGATCTGACCTCGGACGAAGCCGCCGACCTGAATGACCGGGTGACGGGACGCTCTGGCCTGGAAGCCAGTCTCAGCCATGTCGTGCTGACCTCGACCAATGAAGCCGCCTTCCGCATCAACCAGGCGCGGATCCAGGGGCTGGCGACACCGGAACGCACCTATGAGGGCAGGGTCGAGGGCCAGTTCGATCCGCGCCTCTTCCCGGTGGAGGACCCGCTGGTGCTCAAGATCGGAGCGCGGGTCATGCTGACCCGCAACGATCCCCAGGGGCGCTGGGTCAATGGCACGCTGGGGGAAGTCGAGGGCTTTGACGACAAGGCGGTGCGGGTGCGCATCGGCGACAACAGCTTCGCCATCGAGCCGCAGAAATGGGAACGCAATGCCTATGCCTTTGATGCGGCGGCGCAGGCGCTGACCAAGACAACGGCCGGCAGCTTCACCCAGTATCCTCTACGCCTCGCCTGGGCGATGACCATCCACAAGGCCCAGGGCCTGACCCTGGACAATGTCTATCTGGACCTCGCGCGTCGCCTGTTCGCCCACGGCCAGGCCTATGTCGCCCTGTCACGGGCGCGATCCCTGGAAGGTCTGGAGCTTTCCAGGCCGCTCAATCCCGGGGATATCATCTCCGACCCGCGGATTTTCGATGTCAGAAGCTTCTGTGACGCTGCCCCGATGAGTCTCGGCTAGCGCTCAGTCCATGCTGACGACCTGCCGGAAGAGCGGACCGGCATGGTCTGTGCGGGCGCGGTTCATGACGATGACCGCACCGATCTGCTGTTCGGGCACAATGACCGTGTGCATGATCCACATCGTGTTGGAGCCGGAATGCTGCAATTCATCCGTGCCCAGGCCCCAGCCCATCGAATAGCCGGCTTCGAACGGCGCGTTGTGCAGGATGTCCCAGCTGTCCTGGCTGAGGAATTCCGTGTCGACCCCGCGACCACCATCCATATGGGCCTGTAGGTAGAGCGCATAGTCCGCCAGTGACATGTGCATCGTGCCCGCCGGGCCCAGCACGGGCGGATTGTCCGCATCGGGGCCTGCCATGGCGACAAGATTGCCAAGAAGACCGTCGCGATGTCCGCGGGGCTGGTCGATCTGGTCCTGCGAGCCCGGGGCACCAAAGCCGAACTCATCAATGCCCAGCGGCGTCATGACCTCGCGTTCGATCAGCACTTCCCACGGCTCGCCCAGGGCCTGTTCCAGCATGGCGCCCGCGATCACATAGCCGGCATTGGAATAAACAAACTCGGTGCCGGGCTCCGTCTCCGGCGCGCTGCCCAGGATGTGACCGGCAAAATCGAGCCTTTGCTCGGGCATGGGGCGCCCGTCCGCGCCTTCCACCTTGAAGCGCATCATGTGGAACATGCCGATATTGGCCGGCGCTCCGGAATGGTGGCTCAGCAAGTGTCGAAAGGTGACATCGTGATATCCCGGATCGATCGTCGCGATGTGGGCGCCGAGCAGGTCTTCGATTGTGTCGTCCCAGGATACGAGCCCGCGTTCGGCCAGCCGCGCCACAAGGGTCGCGGTCATGGATTTTGTATTGGAGCCGATGTGCCACATGTCATCCGGGGTGACCGGGACATCCTCTCCGGTCTCGCGCAGACCGTAAACGCCAATGCGGACCTGTCCGTCGCGCATCTGCATCAGCCCGACAGCGGGCACGTCCCAGCCGCCCTGCGTCGTCTCGGCCAGGTCTGCCAGGGCGGTGTCATTGGGCGTTTGTGCCAGGGCGGCCGAGCCGAGCAGCAGGGCTGCACTGGCCGCGACTGCGCGACCCAAAGATTGAGCAAAAATACCGTGACGCATGAAATCCCCCGCCTGCAACCAAATTGTGTCAGGCGGGATGAAACAGCCCCTGCGTGGTGTTGGCTATGGGGATGCTGCGGGGGAATGTCCCCCGCGATCCCGGGCGCCGCCCCTAGTCCTCGAACAGCGCGGTTGAGAGATAGCGCTCGGCGCAGCTGGCGAGAATGACGACAACAGTTTTGCCGGCCATGTCATCGCGCTTGGCCACGTCGAGGGCGGCGGTCAGGGCTGCACCCGAGGAGATGCCGCCAGGTACGCCCTCGAGGCGTGCGGCTTCACGTGCCATTGCAAACGCCTGCTCATTGGAAACCTGGACGGTTTCATCGATCAGGTCCGTGTCCAGAATGTCCGGTACAAAACCGGCGCCGATCCCCTGGATCTTGTGCGGGCCCGGCTCGCCACCGGACAGGACCGGGCTGTCGGTCGGCTCGACCGCGACGACGTGGAAGCTCGGCTTCTTATCCTTGAGGACAGAGGCGATGCCCGTCAGTGTACCGCCTGTGCCAACGCCGGAAATGAGAACATCAGCCTCACCGCCCGTGTCGTTCCAGATCTCAAGCGCGGTGGTGTTGCGGTGGATTTCCGGATTGGCGGGGTTGGCGAACTGGCTGGGCATGACCGCACCGGGCGTGCTGTCCAGCAGCTCGGTGGCCTTGGCAATGGCGCCCTTCATACCCTTCGCGGCTTCGGTCAGGACCAGTTCCGCGCCCAGATAGGTCAGCAGTTTGCGGCGTTCAATCGACATGCTTTCCGGCATGGTCAGGATCAGGCGATGGCCGCGTGCCGCTGCCACAAAGGCGAGGCCGATGCCGGTATTGCCCGAGGTCGGCTCGATCATGATGGAGTCTGGACCAAGCTTCCCGGCCGCCTCGAGAGCGTCGATCATGGCGACGCCGATCCGATCCTTTACGCTGGCCAGAGGGTTGAAGAATTCCAGCTTGGCCAGGATGCGGGCCTTGGCGCCGTGGGTGGCGGCCAGTTTGGCCATCTCGACCAGCGGTGTGTCACCGATCGTGTCGGCAATGCTCGAATAGATGCGGCCGCGGCCTTCTGTCTTGATCATGGGGGCTCCTGACTATGTGTGCCTGACGGGTTATACGCCGGTCGATCCGAAACCGCCGCTGCCGCGCTCGGTTTCATCAAGCGTGTCCGCGACCTGCCAGACGGCCTGGGTGACCGGGGCGACGATCATCTGGGCGATGCGGTCGCCTCGCTTGACCGTGAAATCGACCTTGCCGTGATTGATCAGATTGACCTTGATCTCGCCGCGATAATCCGCGTCGATCGTGCCGGGCGTATTCACGCAGGAAATGCCGTGTTTCGCCGCCAGGCCGGAGCGCGGTCGGACCTGGGCTTCGAATCCGGCCGGCAGGGCGATGGCGATGCCCACCGGGATCAGCCGCCATTCGCCCGGGGGAATGGTGACGTCCTCGCTCACGGCTGCACGCAGGTCCATTCCGGCCGACTGGGCGGTCTCATAGGCCGGCAGGGCCAGGCCCTCATAGTTTTCCAGTGGCTTGATGCGAACATCGACAGTGTTCATGGCGGTCCCCCCAAAATTTGTGGCAGCAAAGACAGTTTCGAGCCGCCTGGCCAGTCCTGATCAGCAGGTTTCCTCGACGGCGTCGGCGATGCGCCCGGCGATCAGGCGCGCAATCTCGGATTTGCTCGTTCGCTGAGATCGCCAGACATCGTCGCGCGAGACAATCGCGACAGCATTTTCATCGCCGCCCATCACATCGCCCGACACATCATTGGCGATGATCCAATCACAGCCCTTGCGGCCCAGCTTCTGGCGCGCGTGATCCTCGACATCATGGGTTTCAGCCGCAAAGCCGATGACGAGGCCGGGACGGGCCTCGGTACGCTGGCTGATGGTTTTCAGGATGTCCGGGTTCTCGACCAGCGGCAATGCGGCCATCTCGCCCTTATTGCCCTTGATCTTCTTGTCGTGCGCTTCGGCAGGGCGCCAGTCGGCAACGGCTGCGACCGCGATAAAGACATCGGCCGGCAGCGCCCCTTCCACGGCGGCGAGCATGTCGCGGGCGCTTTCAATGCGGATGGTTTCGACGCCGGCCGGATCGTTCAGCGCTGTCGGGCCTGACACGAGTACGACATTGGCGCCCAGTACCGCGCAGGCTTCCGCGATGGCGTAACCCTGCTTGCCTGATGAGCGATTGGAAATGAAGCGTACCGGGTCGATCGCTTCCAGCGTCGGCCCGGCCGTGATCACGATGCGGCGACCGGCAAGCGGGTTAGTCATTCAACAGCGCCTCGATGGCGTCAGCGATCACGGGCGGTTCCGCCAGGCGCCCCGGGCCGAACTCGCCACAGGCCATATCGCCCTCGTCCGGTCCGACAAAATGCACACCGTCACCCTTGAGCGTGGCCAGATTGCGCTGGGTCGCCTTGTGCTCCCACATGCGCACATTCATCGCCGGAGCCATCAGCACCGGCTTGTCGGTGGCCAGTAAGGTGGTCGACGCCAGGTCATTGGCCAGACCGTTGGCCGCCTTGGCCATCAGATCGGCGGTGGCCGGAGATACGACGACCAGGTCTGCCGAGCGAGACAGCTCGATATGGCCCATCTCGGCCTCGTCCGTGAGGTCGAAAAGCTCGCCATAGACCTTGTCGCCGGACAGCGCGGACAAGCTCAGCGGGGTGACGAATTCGGAGCCAGCCCGGGTCAGGATGCAGCGCGAGGCGATGGAGCGGCGCGAGAGTTCGCGGATCAATTCCAGCGATTTATAGGCAGCGATCCCGCCGCCGATGATCAAGAGAACGCGTTTGTCTGTCAAGTCCGGCCCTTTCCGTCTTCTGCCCTTTACCTAGCGGGTCAACGCCGTAACCCCAAGGCCTGAAGTCCTCGACAAGCAGGACGAAATGACTAGCCTGAGCGCCATCAAGCCTTGGGAGGGCCCAATGTTACACATGATCCTGGCAGCGTCGTCGCTCGCACTGCTGACACTTTTTGTTTATCTGATGCTGACCGTTTTCGGCGTTATCGCGAAGTCCAAGGGCGAGTTGAGCGATGAGTACTCATTGACCAAAACGGGTACGCCTCCGCCGGACTGGCTAGGCAATTGGGGGCGCAATCTCGCCAACCTGTTCGAGCTTCCGGTCCTCTTTTACGCCCTGGTCCTGTTCCAGGCGGTCACCCCCGATACCATCGACAGTCTGCAGGTCACCCTGGCCTGGGCCTTTGTCGGAAGCCGTTTTGCGCACACCTTCGTCCACGTCACCATCAACAACATGGCTTTGCGTTTCCTGACGCATCGGATCGGATTTCTGATCCTGGCCGTGATGTGGGTTCGCTTCGTACTGGCGCTGCACGCGGTCTAGCCAAGCGCAGCCATGGCGGCGGCTCCGGCCGCCGCTGCGGCCGCCAGCCAGGCCAGGCGCAGGGCCCATGGGCGCAGGCGCGGCCCGCCGCCCAGTTTCAGCTCGCCAGCCTTGAGCATGCGGCCGATCTCGGCCCAGTCTTCGACCGCGTCCGGTAGTTTCCGCGCGGCGTCGTAGAGACGGCCCACATCCTCGGCGAAATCACGGGCGCGCCCTTCCGGGCCCAGCTCGCGTTTCATCCATTCCTCGACCACAGGGGCCGATGCACCCCACATGTCATGTTGCGGGTCCAGCGAGCGGGCGACGCCTTCGCACTGGACCATGGTCTTCTGCAGCATGACGAGCTCGGGGCGCAGGCGCATGTCGAACAGGTCGGTGATCTCGAACAGCTGCAACAGCACGCGCGACATCGGGACTTCATCGGCATTCTTGCCAAAGATCGGCTCGCCAACAGCACGCAGGGCGCTGGCAAAATCATCGACGGAATGCCGCGCCGGAACATAGCCGGCCGCGAAATGGGCTTCGGCCGCTGCCTTGTAATTTCGGGTCAGGAAGCCGTGCAGGATCAGCGCGAGGAAGCGCCGCTCTACGCGACCAATTCGACCCATGATCCCGAAATCCACTGCCCACAGCGTGCCGTCATCGCTGGCAAAGAGATTGCCGGCATGCATGTCCGCGTGGAAGACGCCGCGATGCAGCGCCGTTCCCAGGAAGGCCCGGGTCAGCGTGGTGGCGAGGGCCTTGCGATCAATCCCGCTGTCGCGGAGGGCGTCCCCATTGCTCAGCGCGACGCCGTCGATCCACTGGGTCGTCAGCACGCTTTTGGTCGACAGCGGCCATTCAACAGACGGGATGCGATAGTGCGCGACAGCACTTGCGGCCTCTGACAATTCCGACCCGGCTGCGGCTTCCAGCCGCAAATCGGTTTCCAGCTGCAGGGAGCGCGCAACCGTCTCGACAAAGAGCTTTGGCTCCAGGCGCTTGCTGGCAGGGGCGAACCGCTCGGCCAGCGCAGCCCCCAGTGACAGGGTGCGGATGTCCTTGGCGATCCGGTCGGCAATGCCGGGGCGTACGATCTTCACCGCAACCCAGCGACCATCGGCCAGCCTGGCCTTGTGAACCTGGGCGATAGAGGCCGCGGCCACAGCCGGGCCGAAGTCTTCGAAAATCTCGTCGACAGGCGCGCCCAGTTCGCGGCTGATCACGGCCCGGGCCTCGTCCTCGTCAAAGGCGGGCATCTTGTCCTGAAGACGCGCCAGCCCGCGGGCGAAACGTTCGCCGATCAGATCGCCACGGGTCGCCAGGACCTGGCCGAACTTCACATAGGAGGGGCCCAGCTTCTCCAGCGCGCGCGCCAGGCGTTCCCCCGGGTTGTCCGCGCGATCGCGAATGGCGAAGAGGCGCGATACCCGGCCCAGCACGCGGGCCAGTGGCGGGTGCATGGACTGGTATTCCTGCGGCAGGACCGCGTCATGGCGCGCCAGCACGAAAACAGCGCGGATCAGGCGCAGGAATGACATTAGAGACGAAATCATGGCGCGAGGTTTAGAGCTCTGGATTGCTGTTGGCGAGAGTGGCGTGAAGTCGCGGGACCCTGATCCGCACGGATCTAGCGCCAACCGACGTGCAGAGCGGCTATGCCGCCGGAGAAATTAGTGTAGCTGACTTCGCGGAAGCCGGCCGCCTCGATTTCAGCCTTGAAGGTCTCCTGGTCCGGAAAGCGCCGGATGGATTCCACCAGATATTGATAGCTCTCGCGATCCTTGGCGACGAGGGCGCCCAGTTCAGGCATCACATTGAAAGACCAGGCGTCATAGACCTTTTCCCAGGCCCGGCTGGTGGGGCGTGTGAATTCCAGGCAAAGGAAGCGGCCACCGGGTTTCAATACGCGCCGCATTTCCTTCAGGGCCGCATCGCGGTTGGTCACATTGCGGATGCCGGTGGAAATGGTGACACAATCGACATGGCGGTCGGGCAGCGGCAGGCATTCTGCGTTCCCGGTGACCCAGTCGATACGTCCGGCGTGTTCGTCCGAGACACCACGTTTCACACCGGCACGCAGCATCTGTTCGTTGATATCCAGTACAATCGCGGTGGCGGGGTGTTGCGATCCGCGACGTTTCCCGGCCCGGTCGGCCTTGGTCAGGAAGCTGCGCGCCAGATCGCCCGTGCCGCCGGCCACATCGAGATGGATCTCTCCGGGCTGGGGATTGGCGCGGGTCATGACCATGTCTTTCCAGGCGCGGTGGACGCCCACAGACATAAGGTCATTCATCAGGTCATAGCGGCGCGCGGACTTGTCGAACACGCCGCGGACAAGGCCGGCCTTGTCTTCGCGATCGACATCCTTGAAACCAAAAGAGACTTTGTCGTCGGATTGCGTCTGGGTCATGGCGCGATAAATAAGCCAAGAGCGGCGCAAGCGCTAGCGAAGCTGCTGTCACCAATCGCCGCACGCCGGACCTGGAGGAATGTGCATGCCTGAGCTTCCTGAAGTCGAAACCGTCCGCCGCGGTCTCGAACCCGCCATGACCGGGCGCCGGATCGAGCGCGTCATACTCAATCGGCCGGATCTGCGATTTCCTTTCCCGGCGCAGATGGCGACAGTTCTTGAAGGCGCACGGGTGGAGCGGCTGGACCGGCGCGCGAAATACCTGCTGGTCCGGTTCGACAATGCGCAGACCCTGCTCGTTCATCTGGGCATGACCGGTCGCTTCTCCATCGAGGCAGATGACAATCACCAGCAGCCCGGTGACTTTGTGCATGCCGCGCCCGCCAATCCGGCACATGATCATTGTGTGTTCGAGATCGAGGGCGGGGTGACGGTCCGTTACAATGATCCAAGGCGTTTTGGTTTCATGGTCCTGTTCGAGACGGCGCGGGAGAATGAGGTCAGTTTCCTCAAGGATCTCGGCCCGGAACCCAATGCCAATGACTTCTCGGCACCCTATTTGATATCGGCTCTGGAAGGCCGGCGGACGCCGATCAAGGCCGCCTTGCTCGACCAGGCCTTCATTGCCGGTCTGGGCAATATATATGTCTGCGAGGCCCTGCACCGTTCGCGTATCAGCCCGCGGCGCGAGGCCCGGACCATCAAGGGGGAGCGGGCTGAACGTCTGACGGCCGCGATCCGCCAGGTCATTACAGATGCCATCAATGCCGGCGGTTCGACCCTGCGTGACTTTGCCTCTGCCGACGGGGCGCTGGGGTATTTTCAGCACAGCTTCCGCGCCTATGGGCGGGAGGGTGAAGCGTGTGTGACCGAGGGGTGCGAGGGGGAAATTCGACGGATTGTCCAATCCGGGCGATCCACCTTCTACTGCGGGCGATGCCAGCGCTAGCGACGTGCGCCGGGAGTATTAAAGCTGACTCTTTCGGATCATTGTGTATCGACCCCGCAAGTTCACTGCGCTATAGCGGCGCGGTTTTCTCTGCGCCCTGGGGGCGCGCCGTCAGATGGAGTGCCGCAATGGCATACAAGACGATCCAAGTTAAGACCGAAGGCCGCGTCGGCGTTATCACGCTCGATCGCCCGGAGGCGCTCAACGCCCTGTGCGACGAGCTGACCACCGAGCTGACCGCTGCCCTTGGTGAGTTCGAGCGCGACGCTGAAATCGGCTGCGTGATCCTGACCGGTTCCAAGAAGGCCTTCGCTGCCGGTGCCGATATCAAGGAACTTCAATCGCGCGATTTCGCCGGTCTGTATGCGCACGACCCGTTTGCCGAGACCTGGGAATCCGTTGCTCGCTTCCGCAAGCCGATTATTGCAGCAGTTTCCGGTTACGCGCTCGGCGGTGGTTGCGAGATCGCGATGATGTGCGACTTCATCATTGCATCCGAGACTGCAAAGTTCGGCCAGCCGGAAATCAATCTCGGTGTCATGCCAGGCGCCGGCGGTACGCAACGCCTGCCGCGCGCCATCGGCAAGGCCAAGGCGATGGACATGTGCCTGACCGGACGCATGATGGACGCTGAAGAAGCGGAGCGTGCTGGCCTGGTGTCCCGCATCGTACCTGCAGATGATCTCCTGGACGTTGCTATGGAGGCGGCTGAGACGATCGCGTCCAAGTCCCTGCCGATCGCGATGATGACCAAGGAAACCATCAATCGCTCCTACGAAATGGGTCTGACAGAAGGCATCCGGTTCGAGCGTCGCGTGTTCCAGTCGCAGTTCGCACTGGAAGACCAGAGCGAGGGCATGGCGGCGTTTGCTGAGAAGCGAGCTGCACATTTCAAGCACCGCTAGGCAAAACAGCGGTTCAAACGGTTGACGGCGGCAGCTCTAGGGCCTATTAGCCGCCGCTCACGGATTTTGCCGGGCCAGACGGGCTCGGCCGTATTATGAGGTTTATCCATGGCCAACACATCCTCGGCCAAGAAGATGGTTCGCAAAATTGCGCGCCGCACCGCCGTCAACAAGGCACGTCGCTCTCGCGTTCGTACCTTTGTTAAAAAGGTGGAGCTGGCGATTGCTTCTGGCGATCAGGCAGCAGCCAAGACCGCTCTGGTCAGCGCTGAGTCTGAAATGATGCGTGCCGTTGGCAAAGGCGTCTTTCACAAGAACACCGGCTCTCGCAAGGTTTCGCGCCTCGCAGCTCGTGTGAAGTCGATGACTGCCTAAGCCTCTTCTGAGGTCACAAATTCCAATACGCCCGGGACTCGCGTCCCGGGCGTATTTTTTTGCGCGTGCGAAAAGCGATCATATAAAATTAGCGCCCTGACAACGTATGCCAAAAATAAAAATATTTGTCTGCGTACGGAGGTCCGGATCTGGCAGAAAATGACTCCATTCGGCGGGGATTTGGGGGTTGATTTACTGGCGTTTTTCGACTCTCGGCGTGTCTGAAAATCCGTCGCAGTGCCCAAGCTTCAGTCCGATCACGGATTTCCCGTGTCAAGCGAAGAATCTCCTGAATCAGGAGCGAAATGAAGTTGACCGAAAACTCCCGAGGCGTAACCTTGGGACATCTGAGGGCGACCATTCCCAAACGGAGAAACTCCGGTGCCAGTGCGCTATATGCGACAACTGGGTGGGGGGGATTAAGCCATATATAACAAACACCTAACGCCTGCCTCGACGCAGGATACGCGAGAAGTGTGACTAAAGATGGCGTTGAATAATATTGCCGTTGCTGATGCTGGACCGGTCGTGTTTGAGACCCTGGAAGCAGATGCAATTTCTACTGTTTGGCGTAAGGTTCGGGCAACACTGAGAGACGAGTTTGGGGACGCTCTTTATTCCCAGGAAATCGCGCGTTTGCGTGTTCGTCGTTCACAGTCTGGATCGATCATCGTGCTCGCTCCGAGCACATTCAATCGGGACTGGGTGGAAGACCATGCGGGTGCACGAATCCGCGGACTTTGGGCCGAACTCGATCCCGAATTCACCGAGATCCAGATCCTGGCGGATGGGCAGGCGGAAACTCAACCGGCGGTCGCAGAGCCGGTGCAGAAATCCTCTGAAAAGGGAGTTGGCGGCGCCAATGAGGCCGAGCCGCGCTTCACTTTCGATACCTTCCGTGTGGGTCCGGCCAATGAAGTTGCGGCTGCCGCTGCCCGTACGATGGTGTCGGCGTCCAGCCCGCCCTTCAATCCAGTTTTCTTCTACGGCGATTACGGTGTTGGCAAGACGCACCTGATGCACGCCGTGTCGGCCGCGGTTCAGCAGAATATGCCCGGACGCAAGGCGCTGTACCTGACAGCCGAGGAATTTCTGTCCGGTTTTGTCACTGCCATGAAGGAACGCGATACCATCAAGTTCAAGGAGACGATCCGGAATGTGGATTATCTGCTGATTGATGATGTGCATTTCATCGCCGGAAAACCAAAGACCGAAGATGAGTTCCTGCACACGATCGCGGCGCTGATCGCTGAGAACAAGCAGGTTGTTCTGGCGTCTCACAAACCGCCGTCAGATCTGCCGATGAGCGATAATCGTCTGCGTTCCCTGCTGATTGGCGGCCTGTCCTGTCCGCTGTCCAAGCCGGACCTTGATCTGCGTCGTCAGATCCTGGACTGCAAGATTGCCCAGGCGAAGTGTCATTATCCGGCGCTAAATGTTCCGGAGGCCGTTCGTGATTTCCTGGCGGCGCGTATCACATCCAGCGCACGTGAGCTTGAAGGCGTGCTGAACAATGTCATCTGCCGGACCGCCTTGCTGGGGCTGCCAGTCACGATGGATGCCGTGACCAGCGCGTTGCGGGATCTGTCCCTGACCTCCGAGAAGCGTCTGACCGTGGATGAGATCCAGAAAGCCGTGGCCAATCATTTCGGTGTCACCGCAGCAGACATCTGCTCCAAGCGTCGGACCCAGTCCGTGGTGCGCCCGCGCCATGTCGCCATGTATCTGTCGAAGACACTGACCACCCGCTCGCTGCCCGATATCGGGCGCCGGTTTGGCGGTCGCGACCATTCGACTGTGATCCACGCGGTGAACAAAGTGACGTCCATGCTGGAAGTCGGTGACCCGATCGCACAGGACGTTGATGCGTTGACGCGTACCCTGCGCGGCATCTGACACGAAAATTTTGCGCAACCGCTGGAGAAAGTTCTTGCGGTTGCGCTTTTTCATGTATCCTCTTCCCCCCACCTTATTCGGTGTTGCTGATTTGATTTGCGACACTGCCTAACTGACGCTGATAGCGGAACGAGACATGAAGCTGACAATCGAGCGAGGCGCGCTCCTTAAAGCACTGGGTCACGTGCAGGCCGTGGTCGAAAAGCGAAACACGATCCCGATCCTGTCCAATGTTCTGATTTCTGCGGGCCCGGATGGCGTGAGTTTCGCCGCGACCGATCTCGATATTGAAATCCTGGAAGTGACCGAGGCGACGAGTGATGGCGAAGGCCTGTTCACAGCGCCTGCGCACACCTTGTACGATATTGCGCGCAAACTGCCTGATGGTGCCGATGTAACATTGGAGATGAGCGGCGGTGATCCGCGCATTTCCCTGAAGGCGGGCCGGTCCAATTTCTCGCTGCCGTCCCTGCCGCCGGGCGACTTCCCTGTCATGCCGTCGGAAGCGCTTGAGCACAGATTTACGGTTTCCGGTTCTGATCTCGCCCGCCTGATCGACAAGACCCGGTTTGCGATCTCGACCGAAGAGACGCGCTATTATCTCAACGGTATTCACCTGCATGCGGCGGATACGGATGGCCGCAAGACGCTGCGGGCCGTGGCGACCGATGGTGTGCGCCTCGCCCTGTCCGAGATCGATTTGCCGGAGGGCGCTGATGGCATGCCGGGCGTGATTGTCCCGCGCAAGACCGTACAAGAGGTCCGTCGTCTGCTGGAAGATGCCGATGATGAGGTCGAAGTTTCGGTGTCCGAGGGCAAGATCCGCTTCAAGCTCGGCAATGCCACGCTGACATCAAAGCTGATCGATGGTGCGTTCCCGGACTATGAGCGCGTTATTCCGCGCGGCAATACCCGGACCATGTCGGTTGAGAACAAGCGGTTCGCAGAAGCGGTTGATCGTGTCGCCACGATCTCTGTTGAGAAATCGCGTTCCGTCAAACTCTCCCTGGGTGAGGACTCGCTGACCCTGGCGGTGAACAACCCGGAAAGTGGCCAGGCGGAAGAAGAGTTGGCGGTGTCCTACAAGGATGAAGGTTTCGCCATCGGCTTCAATGCACGTTACATGCTCGACGTGGCGTCGCAGATCGAGGGCGATGAAGCCCTGTTCCACTTCGCAGACAGCGCATCGCCAGCCTTGGTGACTGATAGCGGCGACGCAGATGCGCTCTACGTGCTGATGCCGCTGCGCGTGTGACGACGGATAGTTCCGAGATGAATGAACAGCCGCCGCAGGTTCCGCCTGCGGCGGTTCGTCGTTTGCGCCTCACCGATTATCGCTCCTATGAGCGCCTGGACCTGGAGCTGGATCGTCGACCCCTGGCGCTCTATGGCGCCAATGGGTCGGGCAAGACCAACCTGCTGGAAGCGGTCTCCTTCTTCGCGCCTGGCAAGGGCCTCAGATCCGCAGGCGCGGACCAGGTCGCGCGCAAGGCTGGCGGGCAGGCGGCGCCGGTTTGGGGCGTGCATGCCGAGCTGGAAACGCGCGGAGATGTCTATCGACTGGGGGTTGGAGCCCGCGAGGGGGCTCGGCGCGAGTGCCGGCTCGAGGGGCAGCCGGCGACCATCAACGAGCTGGCGCGGATGATGCCGATGATCTGGCTCACGCCTGCCCAGGACCGGTTGTTTGCGGGGCCACGGGCTGACCGTCTGAAATTCTTTGATCGACTGGTTTACGCTGCCGATCCTGCTCTGGGCGAGGCGGCCAATGCCTATGAGAAACTCCGCTCTCGCCGCCAGAAACTTCTGGATGATGGTCAGCCGGATGATAGCTGGCTCAAAGCGCTTGAAATGGAAATGGCTGGCCATGGAGTCGCGATGGCCGCAGCCCGCCTCGACGCGTTGATCCGCCTGCAGGCCGAGATCGATGTGCGTCCGGAGGGCGTATTTCCCAAGGCCGACCTGTCGCTGGACGGTGCGGTGGAGAGCGATCTGGCCGAGGGGCTGAAAATCGGTGAGGTCGAGGATCGTTTCGCCGCCGCCTTGCGCCATGGCCGCGCCCGGGATGGAGCTGCTGGCCGCACGCTGACCCCCGGTCCGCACCGGACTGAATTGCTTGCTTCTCATCGTGAGAAGGAACAGCCGGCTGGCGATTGTTCAACGGGGGAACAGAAGGCCCTGATCCTGACGCTGACCCTGGCCCAGGCCCGGGTCCTGTCGCGCCAGGCCGGGCTTGTCCCTCTCCTGTTGTTTGATGAAGCTTGCGCCCATCTGGACGCGGCCCGGCGGGAGGGGCTGAGCCAGGAAATCCTGGCAACAGGCAGCCAGGCTTGGCTGACAGGGGTTGAACGCGTGCTGTTTGAACCCTTTGCACACCAGGCCCAGTATTTCGAGATCGCACCGGGCCTGGTGAGCTCTGCCTGATCAGGCCGGTACGGCCTCGGCCTGGTCGGCCTCCTGAGTCTTGTGCAGGATCTGGAAGACGGCACCACCAACAAGATCAGTCAGGGCATGCAGGATGATGCAGGGCCAGAGAGACCCGCTGAGCAGGAAGATGACAGTCAGGCCGATGGAGATGGGCAGGATACGCAGCATGCCCGCCATGCCCTGATAGGCATGTCCGATAACAAAGATTGCAATGGCAATCACGGCCGCGACCGGCAGCGGCATGATGAGGCTCAGCACACCGATCAGGAAACCACGCAAAATAACCTCCTCGGTAATGCCGGCGGTCAGCGCCACCCAGTTGAAGCGTTTGAATTCGGCCGGGGTTTCCGGGCGAATGAGGTCGAGCTCTCCCGCCTCGCCGATCTGCGCACGAATGGTCGCCCGCGTCTTGCTGGACGCCGCGGCAGAGACGACCGTGTAAATAAAATAGGCGGCGCCCAGGGCGGTCAGGCCCCACGCTACCCAGCTGCGCCATCCCTCGACGCCCATGCCAAGGCCCAGCATGTCCAGATCGCGCCCGGACAACAACCACATCGCGACTGTCACCGCGGTCAATGCCCACAGATGGATGAGAACCTTGTTGTAGACGCCCAGGCGTGCGCCCGCCTCGCCGCTCTGGATGCGGGCCTTGTCGCGACCCTCCGTCGCCCAGTTGTGCATGAAGAGGATGGCGATCGCCGCCAGACCGGCGGTCAGCGCCGGTTCCTGCGAAATCCAGGTGAAAACCGTATTCATCTCATTACCTTTCTGTTGAGCGCCTTGCTGGCGTGATCAAGTCGTGCGACACTAATATGTGAATGCGAATTCGCATTCACATATACGAGGGAGATATCCGTGAGTCAAGGCGCCCGCCCGGCCCTGCAATCGCGATCGCGTGCTACCCGTGACAAGCTGGTGGCGTCGCTGGAGCGTTGCCTGCGTGAAAAGACGTTTGAAAACATAACCGTGGCTGAGATTGCCAGGGAGGCTGGACTGGCTGTTGGAACGGTTTACCGCCGCTTCGAGAACAAGGATGCCTTCATTCCGGTGCTGTTTGAGATCTATCGGTCGCGCCTGGATGAATTGCACGGTGAAGCCGGTGGCATCGAGGTGGATCCGACAAACGGCCTGCGCGATGTGCTGTATCAGATCGCGGAGAAATCCTGGGCCTTCATGCAGGAGCAAAAACACATCATCGCCGCGGCGCATCTGTATTCCCGATTGCGGCCCGACCTGATCGGTGATGAATGGGATGATCTGCTTGATGCGGGCGCGCGGGGCTACCAATCCCTGGTCGAGGCCTTTTCCGACGAGGTCAAACGAGATCCCGTCGAGGCGGGTCAGATGATGGCGTACCACTTCAACACCGCCCTGGCGGAGCGCGGCCTCTATGGCGCTGAAGGGGTCGCGTCTCGCATGACCATCAGCGACGCAGCCTTCGTGCGCGCGGTGGCTGATTTCGCTTATGGATACCTGGTCCTGGAAACCGACTGATGAGTCTTGAAAACCTGCTTATGTTTGCCGGCGCGCTCGTCGTTCTGTTCCTGACGCCAGGCCCCGGGATTGCGGCCATGATCGCGCGAACCCTCGATGCCGGCCCCTGGCACGCGGCCATGTATGGCTTGGGCATCCTCACAGGAGACATATTCTGGTTCACACTGGCGGTGACGGGCTTGGCAGCAGTGGCAGATCAGCTGGGCGCATTCTGGTTGGTCGCCAAGCTTATTGGAGCCGGATATCTGGGCTATATGGCCTTCAAGGCGTTCTGGAGCGCCTATACGGGCGCTCGGCCCAAACCGGTCTTCCCGAGCGGGTCAAAGCGCGGCTGGGCGGCGACCTATGTCGCGGGCGTGGCGATGCCGCTATCGAACCCGAAACCCATCGTATTCTATCTGACCCTGGTCCCCGCGTTCGTGCCAATCGAGGCCATCACGGCGTGGAGCTATGCGGCGATGGTTGCCATCATGATCGTGTTGGCGATCCCGGCCGCGGCCGTCTACATCATCGGAGCCCACAAGGCGCGCGACTGGATGCAAACGCCCGCCGTTCGCAAGGGCACGGATATCGTGACCGGACTGGTGATGACGGCGATCGCCGTCATCCTTCTCTTGCGCTAGGGCTCACTCGCCAGCGATGTGAATGATGCGCCACTCGCCGTCGCGGCGAACCCAGACCTGGGTGCCATACCCAGTGGCCTCGATGACGTCCTGAGATTGCATGACGATAAGCTGGTCGTAGGTGTTCAGGAGCAAGATCGTGTCCGGTGCGATGGTTTGCACAACGACATCCGGAAAATCGACACGATCAAGGCTTTCCGTCGTGGCCAGGAGGGACCGATAGCCGTCGGCCCAGCCGGGGAAGTCCCGGATCAGCTCTCCGGCGAGGGCGGCAGTGAAACCGTCCGACCAGAAATGATCCAGCACCGCTTCGGCATCGAGGCGGCGGGCGTCTTCGACCATGTTGTGGAAATTGGCGCAGACCCGGGCTTCGTCAGCCGACAGGGCAGCGCTGTTCTGACAATCATCCGAACCGGGTTCGGAGCGGCTCGCTAGGACCGGTGCGGTCATAACGAGGGTGAGAGCGACGGTCGCTCCCATCAACATATTCAGTTTTTTCATCGCGGCGGGGGATAGCGGCCGCCGCGATGAAAGGCAAGCGGTTGATCTCGGTCAGGGCTGAAAATAGAGCGGCGTGCTCTCGCCGATGATCGCCCAGCGTTCGTTTGGCCAGTCGATGATCAGGGTTGTGCCGCGCAACGCGCCGGACCCGATATTGGCGTATCGAAACGGGTTGAATCGAATGGATTCCAGCGGAAAGTCCGCGTCACTGACCTCCACCATAAACTCCATTGGGGCCCGGCGGATATCCATGATGCGGCCGATCAGCTCCACCTTCCCGACACGCTCGGCTGGCCCGTCCGTTGCCAGCTGGCCTTCATAACGCTGAGGCACGCTCAACGCACCTGGGGCTCCGGTGTCGATGACGGCGGGCATCTCGATGCCGCCGACTTCGATCGTCGTGAACAGCATGGGCGCGCGGTCAGTGAATGCGATCCAGCTCTCCGGCTCCACACTGGGGGAGTCCAGGATCCGGAACTCCTCGCGGGCATAGTCGAACTCGGTGACATGGCTGGCAAAGGCAGAAGGGCCGATCAAACCGTCTGTGGCCATCCGGGCCGCCGGGCCGGCGCCGAAGCTCATCAGGGACACGCTGCCAAAGTCCTGACCGCCGGCGACAAGACTGTCGATCTCGAACAGGGGCACTTCGACGGGGGTAGAGCCGGGGCCGCTGCTGACCCGGGCAAAGTTGTCGGGATCGCGACCGAGTGTTTCGGTGATGGCGGGATTGAGGCTGCCCATGCCGTATTGGCTGGTTCCGGTATCGATGGTGAAGGTGTAGGGGCCGTGGTCGTCAATCATCGCCGAAATCACCGGCCTGCCCGTGTCCAGGGATATCGGCAGGACGATCCGGGTTTCCTCCGCAATCGAGGTTTCGGACAATCCAAGGGTGACGATGGTGGCCAGCAGTGTCTGTTTCATACTGTACTCCTAAATAGTACGAAGCGAAAAATCTGCGAACGTTTCCACGGACAAATTAACAAGCGGCAATGCGAGACTGTCCGGCGGATTGGAGATGCGACTCACGCGCGCGTACGCGCGGGCGTGTGCGCGCGAGTAGCCAGACTCAAGCGAACGGGGTAGAAAACCCTATGACTGAACAGGCGAATCACGAATATGGCGCAGACAGCATCAAGGTCCTCAAGGGCCTCGACGCCGTCCGCAAACGTCCGGGCATGTATATCGGTGATACCGATGACGGATCCGGTCTTCACCACATGGTCTACGAGGTCGTCGACAATGCGATCGACGAAGCCCTGGCCGGCCATTGTACGGCCGTGACGGTAAAGCTGCACGCGGATGGCTCGGCCAGTGTGCGCGATGACGGGCGGGGCATCCCGACCGATATCCACCCGGAAGAGGGCGTTTCCGCGGCCCAGGTCATCATGACCCAGCTTCACGCCGGCGGTAAGTTCGACCAGAACTCCTACAAGGTTTCCGGTGGTCTGCACGGTGTGGGCGTCTCGGTGGTGAATGCCCTGTCCGACTGGATGGACCTGACCATCTGGCGCAACGGCCAGAAGCATTACATGCGTTTCCGCCGCGGTGAGGCCGAGGAAGACCTCAAGGTGATCGGTGATGCCGAAGGTGAAAAGGGCACGGAAGTGCGCTTTTTCCCGTCCTCGGACACGTTCTCGATGATCGAGTTCTCCCGCGAGACGCTGCAGCATCGCCTGCGCGAGCTGGCCTTCTTGAACTCCGGCGTGACCATCGTGCTGAAGGATGAGCGCGAAGCCGAGCCGTTCGAGGAGACCATGGTCTATGAGGGCGGCGTGGCCGCTTTTGTCAGCCATCTCGACCGCAACAAGACACCGATTTTCACGCCGCCGGTCCTGATCCAGGGCGAGCGCGAGGGTGTGACTGTCGAAGCCGCGCTGGAGTGGAATGACAGCTATCACGAGAATGTTCTCTGCTTCACCAACAACATCCCGCAGCGTGATGGGGGTACGCACCTGGCCGGTTTCCGTGCCGCGCTGACGCGGATTATCAACTCCTACGCCAACTCCTCGGGTCTGGCGGCCAAGGCGAAGGTGGCGATCTCCGGCGATGATGCGCGTGAAGGCCTGACCTGTGTGCTTTCGGCCAAGGTTCCGGATCCGAAGTTCTCGTCCCAGACCAAGGACAAGCTGGTCTCCTCCGAAGTGCGTCCCGCCGTGGAAGGCATTGTCGGTGAGGCGCTGTCGGAATGGTTCGAAGAGCACCCGAACGAAGCCAAGCAGATCGTCGGCAAGATCATCGAGGCAGCTGCCGCCCGTGAGGCCGCACGCAAGGCGCGTGAACTGACCCGCCGCAAGTCGGCGCTGGATATCACCTCGCTTCCGGGCAAGCTGGCAGACTGCCAGGAGAAGGATCCGGCCAAGTCCGAACTCTTCATCGTGGAGGGTGACTCAGCTGGTGGTTCTGCAAAGCAGGGCCGTCATCGCGAGAACCAGGCCGTGCTGCCGCTGCGAGGCAAGATCCTCAATGTCGAGCGCGCGCGCTTCGACAAGATGCTGTCCTCGGAACAGGTCGGCACGCTGATCACGGCACTGGGCACGGGTATCGGTCGCGACCAGATCGATTACGACAAGCTGCGCTATCACAAGGTCATCATCATGACCGATGCCGATGTCGACGGCGCCCACATCCGTACACTCCTGCTGACCTTCTTCTACCGGCAGATGCCGGAGCTGATCGAGCGCGGGCATCTCTATATTGCCCAGCCACCGCTCTACAAGGTGATGAAGGGACGGTCCGAGCGTTATGTGAAGGACCAGCCGGAAATGGATGCCTATCTGGTCGAGGAAGGCGTCAATGATGCACGTCTGACCCTGGCAAATGGCGAAGTCATTATGGGGGCAGACCTGGCCGAACGCGTGGAAGCGGCGCGCCTGGTCAAGCTGTCGACCGAGCGTCTGAAGGCCCGTGCTCCGGCATTTGCGCTGGAAGCGGCGGCTCTGGCTGGCGCCCTGGTTGATGAGCCGAGCGCGGCGTCTGTCGAGGATACGGTTGTTCGCCTCAACCGCTATGCGGACGAGGGCGAGGACAACTGGTCCGGTCATCTCAATGACGAGCATGCCCTGGTTTTCTCGCGCGATGTGCGTGGCGTGACCGAGACAGTCGTGCTGGGCGCCCACCTGCGAGAGACGCCGGATGCCCGCCGTCTCAGCGAGCGCGGGATTGCCATCGCCTCTGACTATGAAGGCCGCGCGCTTTATCAGCCGAAATCCGGCTCGGTGGACATCACCAGCCCGACCCAGCTGATCGATGCCGTGGTCACCGCCGGTGCCAAGGGTATGAAGATCCAGCGCTACAAGGGTCTGGGCGAGATGAACCCGGATCAGCTGCGGGAGACCACGCTGGACGCAGATGCGCGTTCCCTGCTGCAGGTCTCCGTGACCCATGCCGATACGGCTGACGAGCTGTTCTCCAAACTGATGGGCGATGTGGTGGAACCGCGCCGCGACTTCATCACCGAAAACGCCCTCGACGCCGAGGTCGACGCTTAAGGATTTTCCTCCCCTTCGGGGGAGGATCAAGGCGTGCTGTGTCCCGCTATTAGCGCCCGATAGCACATGCCAGCATCGCCCTGACTGGGGGTGCTGGCATGCGTCGTTTTCTTGTTCTCCTTCTCCTGACCATCGGAATGATGGACGCCTTCGCGCGTCCTCTGGGGTTTGGGGATGCGCGCTGGCTGCCCCGGAATGCGGCGATGGGGCATTTCCTTCAATGGTATGATGAGCGCGAAGGCGGACTGGGTGTGGGAGCGTATGACAGCCTCGGCGCGGAGGTGCGAGCGCGGCGACACCGTGAAGTCTGGGACGTTCTCTTGACCGTTGGAGCGCCCGATCCCCTGATCGAATGGAACCTGCACAGCATGTCCGCCCGGGCGTCAATGGTGCTGGGGGAATACGAACGCGCACTTCAGGAGTTTGCCGAGGCGGAAGCGCTCGCAGGTCAGGTTGTCATCGTCTTCGAGGACCGTCTTGCGGATGATTTGAGGCTCGTCTTTGAAGCTCGGCTTATCCTGCATGGCCCGGAGATAGCGATAGCCGAATTGCCCACTGCAGAGGCGATGATGGCGTCGAACCGGGGGCGCATCGTTGAATGGCAAGCAACGCTCGGATTTGATGCCTATGAGGGTGAGCCTTATGTGGCCGAGCGGTTTCCGGAGTGGCATTCCGAAGCCTATTGGAGCAGCGGTGGGGATTACGCCGTTCGCTGGCTCTACGTTCATACCCTGCTCAAACACGGCTATCCGGACCAAGCGCTGGCGCTGGTGTCGGCCGAGCGGATATACGGTTCGGGGCAGATCCGCTCTACGCTGGCAGCTGCCGCAGCCATGGCTGACGGTGCGCAGGTTGCCCGATCGGATCTAGAGCAGATGGGGATGTTTCTGGCACCTCTCGCACAGTGGCAAGCCGACAACGGTTGGTGGAGTTTTACTGCCTCCGAGCTGGACTGGGGGCCATCGGCGCCGCCCGTCACGATGGGGCTTTATGCCCGGCTCGGCGATTGTGAGGCGTTTGATCGATTGGCGGCGCCAACCCTGAACTGGTTGAACAGTGAAGAGCTTCCCGACGTTACGGACTGGGAAACGCTTCACTCCGTCTGTGAAAATGCCAGCTTTCATGGCATCGCGAGTGCCGAACACTTCTGTTCTCGACGTGATGCGATGTGGGATCAGGCGCGCGCTGACTTTGTGGACAGTCCAGGTGTCCATTCGCCGCTCCCGCGTTTGCGTCCACAGCGCCGCGAATCCCTGACTTGTAGTTAGGGCTGAGAGGCGAAAGCGGACTTCCTTCTAACGGGCCACCCGCCTACACTCCGCGCATGATTATTCGATCTCTTATTGCTGGCGTGGGCGGTCTGGTGCTGGGCGCTGCGGGTGCTGTGTTCCTGGTGTTCGGGCCGGCTGATTTTGGCGGTGTCAGTGTCGGACCGTGGCGGACCAATATTCATATCGGATCGCCGGATGCGCCCGGTCTTGTCCGAGCTGTGGTGGCGCGCCGCGGGCTGCTGGCGCTGAACCGGTCGGAGACGATCTATTTCTCGGCCGATGCCGACAGCGAGGGTCGCGCGCTTGAGGCCGGGTGCGATTACCGCGTCCTGTTTACCGATCGCCCGGATGCCCGCTGGTGGAGCCTGACGCTGTATGCCGAGGATGACTTCCTGCCGGTGGGCGGGCCCGGTGCCTATTCGGTTTCGGCCGATGATATCAGTGACGGTGAGGCCGGGTTTGTCGTTTCGGTATCGCAACGACCGGCGATCGGTCATTGGTTAAGTCCTGAAAATGCGGGGAATTTCAATCTCACCCTGCGGCTCTACAACCCGGCGGTTGCCATTGTCGAGGATCCCTCGCGCGCGGTCCTGCCCGTCGTCGAGCGCCTGGCCTGTGGGGGTGCGTCATGAGACAGATCCTGATCCCGTTGGGCGCCGGTCTCGTGGGCCTCGTTCTGGGTTTCCAGGCAATGCTGGGCATCTTGCCGGGCTTTATCATGGGCAAGGCGATGGAGCGGTTCGAGACGCTGGGCGGCGAGCCCAATCTTGCCGGACATTTCCCGCCCATCGACGAGGCGGCCCGCACTGTCGTTCGGCCCAGCCCGGACATCATCTATTCCGGTTGCATGTATGATGTTTCCAACGGCCCGGTCGCGATCACACTGCCGGCGCTGGACGGCGAGAGCTATGTCTCGGTCAGCTTCTTTGACGCCCGGACGAATAATTTCGCGGCTTTCAATAATCGTGATTTCGGTGGCGCGGCAGCCGAGATCCTGCTGCATGGCCCTGCGCCGGATCATACCCATCCCGACCCGGGTTATGCCGATTACGCCGAGAGCGTGCTGGCTCCGACATCGACCGGGCTGGTGTTGTTGCGGCGCGTGCTTTCGGGTGGCGTCACCATCGAGGATGCTGACGCTCACCGCAGGCAGTTTGGCTGCGAGGCGTTGTAGGTTGCAGCCGAAACAAGATCTGAGATTTCATTCTCCCACACACGTCATTACACGGTGGCCTTGAAGCGCACATCCGGGTGATGACGAAGAGATATTGAAGGCCCGGTCATCATCCTCGCCCTTGATGGGCGAGGGGGACCATTGCGCAGCAATGGTGGAGTGGGTGCGCGCCGCAGGCGCGGCTATAAGTGGGCCCTGTCGGGCCGCACCCTATCCACCCGCTTCGCGGGCACCTTTCCCATCAAGGGAAAGGATAAACACATTTGCGCCCTAACCCTCGTCATCCCTGCGAAGGCAGGGACCCAGTTCATAAGGCTGGGTCCGGAAAGCGCTTTCGCGTGAAACATCACGCCCGACGAACTGGGCCCTGATCGTCATCAGGGTGACGGAGCAGCTCTAGCTATCCCAATCCAGGGCAAAAACGTGGGATGCGCCACGACAAGCTTGCTCCGGATTCCAGCGCCAGCCCTGCAAAGCCCGATGAACTGTCCGATGGAGCAATTCGTCCCCACCAGATACCTCAATGTTCTCAGCCTCACCCGCGAGGTTGATGTCCCAGCGGGCAGCAATCTCGGTTGGCAATTCCGGGCATCGAGCGTAGCTGCAAACCAGCTCTGGCAGCGATTGCTCGACAGGCTGAGGAAGTTGAACGCGGCAACTTTGGAGGCCTGCATCCAACGCGAGTGAGTAGGATAAAGCTACGATCAGGCCAATCAATACTCGCTCCCCAAAATTTCTTGTTTCAACGCCGGAAAGTCTAATCGGAATTCAAGGCTGCATTGTGTCGAGGCAGATGTGTCGAAGCGCAGGCGTTCCGCCGTTCGGATTGTCGCTCGCAAGTGAATGGGGTGTTGTAGTTGGGAAGGTTCCGGAACAGAAATTTCTTTAACGCCGCCATCCACTATTGATAGCACGACATTCACCACCACAATCTCGTCCGGCCATCGGCGTACTGCGTCACTAGATGAAGGAGTGGGAATGTGCGGATCGATCCACAAGAGTGGCTCCGGACATTCCGGCAGATCACCAGCTTGAGCCAGAAGTGCCAGCGCCAGCAGCATCAGTGCGCCTCGCCCCAGGTCGCGCCGGCTTTGGCGTCGACCTCCAGCGGGACGGAGAGTTGCAGCACCGGGCGGCAGGCTTGTGACATGACGGTCTTGGTCAGGGCGATGAGGTCATCGGCCTGGTTTTCCGGGACCTCGAAGACCAGTTCGTCATGCACCTGCAACAGCATGCGGGCATCCAGATTGGCGCGATTGATGGCATCGGGCATGCGGATCATGGCGCGGCGGATGACATCGGCGGCCGAGCCCTGGATCGGAGCGTTGATGGCCTGGCGCTCGGCGAACATGCGCATGTTGGGATTCTTGTCGCGGATGGACGGGAAATGGGCGCGGCGGCCAAAGATCGTCTCGACATAGCCGGTCTCCTTGGCCTCGGTTTTCATGCGGTCCATATAGTCGGCAATGCCCGGGAATTTCTCGAAATAGGCATCGATGAAGGCCTTGGCTTCCTCACGCGAGACATCGATCTGATTGGCCAGGCCAAAGGCGGAAATGCCATAGATGACACCGAAATTGATTGCCTTGGCCTTGCGGCGGACCATCGGGTCCATGCCCTCAATGGGCGTGTCAAAGACTTCCGACGCCGTCATGGCATGGATGTCGACACCATTCCGGAAGGCGTCTTTCAGGGCATCCACACCGGCGATATGTGCAAGCAGGCGCAGCTCGACCTGGGAATAGTCGGCGGCGACCAGGACATTGCCCGGTTCGGCGATGAAGACTTCGCGGATCTTGCGGCCTTCCTCGGTGCGGATCGGGATGTTCTGCAGGTTCGGATCGGTTGAGGACAGGCGTCCCGTCGTGGTCGAGGCCAGCGAGAACGAACCGTGCACCCGCTTGGTCAGCGGATTGATGTGCGAGATCAGCGCGTCGGCATAGGTGGATTTGAGCTTCTGGAACTGGCGATATTCCAGCAGAGCGACCGGCAGGGCATGCCCCTCGGCGGCCAGGCTGTCGAGCACGGCGGCATCGGTGGACCAGGCGCCCGTCTTGGTTTTCTTGCCCCCCGGCAGGCCCATCTCGCCAAACAGGATCTCCCCGATCTGTTTGGGAGAACCCAGATTGAATTCGCGGCCTGCCGCTTCGTGGGCGGTGGCCTCGGCAGCCATCATCTTCTGGGCGAAGTCGGAAGAGAGGCGGTGCAGCTGGTCCGGATCGACCTTGATGCCCGCGCGTTCCATGTCGGACAGTACCTGCGGCATGGGCCGTTCCAGCGCCTCATAAACCGTCGCCTTCTTCTTGGCGACCATGGCCGGTTTCAGGATCTCCCACAGGCGCAGGGTCACATCCGCGTCTTCCGCCGCGTATTCCGTGGCCTTGTCGAGGGCGACCTTGTCGAACGAGATCTGGGATTTGCCCGTGCCGCAGACATCCTTGAAGGACAGGCAGGTATGGCCCAGATGGCGCTCGGCCATGGCATCCATGCCATGTTTTTCCAGCCCCGCGGCCATGACATAGGAAATCAGCATCGTGTCGTCATAGGGCGCGACGGTGATGTCATAACGACCAAAGACGGCGAGGTCGTATTTGAAGTTCTGGCCGACTTTCAGGATGGCCGGGTTTTCCAGCATCGGGCGCAGCACATCGAGGGCGGCCTGCATGTCGATCTGTTCCGGCGCCGCACCGGTATCGAACATGTCGCCCGAGCCCTGTGGGTCGACGTGGGCGAGCGGGATGTAACAGGCTTCGCCCGGCGCAGTGGCCAGGCTGACACCGACCAGGCCGGAGGCGGTGGCCGAGAGCGCGTCCGTCTCACAATCCACCGCGACAATGCCCACCTCTTCACAGCGTGCGATCCAGCGTTCCAGATCGGCCATCGTGGTCACGCACTCATACTTGGAGCGATCAATTGGTGCGGTGGCGTCACCCGTCTCGTCGGCAACCGGGCCGCCCAGCGCTTCCTCGACCTTGCGGGTGAATGTGCGGAATTCCATGCCCTTGAGGAAGCCGACCAGGGTTTCCGGATCCGGGTCGGACATTCCGAACTCTTCCAGCGGCGTATCGATGGGCGTGTCGACCTTCAGCGTCACCAGGTCACGGGAAATGCGCGCATCATCGGCATGGTTGAGCAGTTTCTCGCGCCGGCCCTTCTGCTTGATCTCCTCGGCCCGGGCCAGCAGCGTATCGAGATCGCCATATTCATTGATCAACAGGGCCGCAGTCTTCACACCGATGCCGGGGACGCCCGGGACATTGTCGACACTGTCGCCGGCCAGGGACTGGATATCGATCACCTTGTCCGGACCGACGCCGAATTTCTCGTGCACCTCTGGGGCCTGGATGCGCTTGTTTTTCATGGCGTCGAACATGGTGATCTTGTCCGAGACCAGCTGCATCAGATCCTTGTCCGAGGAGACGATGGTGACGTCCGCGCCCTTGGCCTCGGCCTGGCGGGCATAGGTCGCGATCAGGTCATCCGCCTCAAAGCCTTCTTTCTCGATCGAGGGCGTGCCAAAGGCGCGCGTCGCATCGCGGATGATGGAGAATTGCGGCACCAGGTCCTCCGGCGCCGGCGGGCGGTGGGCCTTGTATTGCGGGTACATGTCATTGCGGAAGGACTTGCCGGAATGGTCAAAGATCACCGCCAGGTGCGAGGGCTGGTCCTCTCCCTTGAGGTCCTCCAGCAGCTTCCACAACATGTTGCAGAAGCCCTGCACGGCCCCCACCGGCGTACCGTCTGACCGGGTCAGCGGCGGCAGGGCGTGATAGGCGCGGAAGATATAGCCTGACCCGTCGATCAGATAGACATGACTGTTCTCGTCGACCGGTTTCGTGATGGCCATTCCGCTTCCCCTCGTCTGAGTCGCCAAACACTAGCGTGCCTCGCCTGCCGGGAGAATGCCGAGCTGCTGAGATTGCTGACAGTGTGGTGGCGGGAGGGAATTTATCTTCCCCTCTGGGGAAGTGGGCTCGCCGGAACCTTGGCGAAGGTGAGGTCGAAGGGGACGAGCGTAGCGAGCCGATCCCCGCGTCCCAGATCACCTCCCCGGCGGGGAGGGGCAGGAGCTTAACCCTGCAAGGCCCCCTCTCGGCATGAGGTTTAAGGGGGAAAGGGGGGGCTCAAACCCATCGCGTCACCCCACCCTGTCATTGCCCGGAAGCCCGCTGCGCAGCCACTGTCGGGTGACGCAGCAAATGGCTAAAGTGATCACAAACACCGTCACCCCGATGGAGATCGGGGCTCAGTTCGTCGAGCGAGGGTGTTTCAGAGAAGAGCGCCTTCTGGAGCAGGCCCCAGCCTTACGAACTGGGTCCCTGCCTTCGCAGGGATGACGGAGGGTGAAGAGGGACAGCGCCCGCCGTTTTCACCACAGACATCACGTGCGCCAGCTGCTAGCGTGCGCAGGAGTTGCGTTGGGGGAAGTCATGAAGCTCTTGTTCCGCGGATTTCTGGTCCTGTTGCTGGTCTGGCTGGTGGGCGCGTATTTTGTGCCAAAACGCATGCAGAACGGACCGTTGGGCATCGCGATACAGCTGCATCCGGCCAATTTGATCGCTCTATGGGCGGATGACTGCGCAAGGGAGCAACGCCGCTATTACGGCGAGGGCTATTATCTCAAAGGGGGCTCAGAGCGTCTGGAACGCGCGCACTCTTGTCTGAGTGTGGCCAGAACGATCCCGGCCCCGTTTGACGACTTAGAAAGAGGCATTCACCAACACTGGTTGTTGTATCTGAACTTTGCAGGGCGCGATGCAGAGGCCCAGGAGGGATGGCTGCAGATCGTGCGGTCAGACGACCTGTCGTTCTCGATCTGGCGCGGGAATACCGATAATGCCGAGGCGTGGGAGAGTGCCGTCTGGAGCGCGCAGCGAATGGGTGACCATGAGTTGGCCATCCAGATCGCTCGCGAGGGCTTGGCTGTATTGAGTTCGCCGGAATTTGCTCGTCGTGTTGCCACGGCGGTGGACGAGCGAGAGTGGGTTCAGGTCCATCGGGCTCCTGATGATCCAACAGCTCAAATCGTTGAAGGCATTGAAATATCCAACTGGACGCGTCCGCGTTTGAGCCTGGCTGAAAAGCTTGTGATCAATCTTGTCGAGGTAGGTCGAGCCGAAGAGGCCGTGGAGGTTTTGGACGACCTCTATGCGCAAGAGCCTTTCGTGTCGGGGCGGTTCGATCTTACTGAGCATCACGCCGCGATGAATTCTGTGCTCGGGGAGGCGTTAGATGATCGAGCGCGTCTCGAAGCTGCGCTGGCATACTGGCGCCCGGTTGTTGAGGGTAACATCTCTCGGCTGTCCGATCCGGACGCCAGATATCCGAACTGGGACATAGAGCCGGCGCTGACACGTACAATCAATCATCTGGAACAACTCGGCAGGTGTGACGAGGCACGCATGGTCGTGGAGACGCTGCCAATTGGTGCAGATAATCCATTCGGTGAGGATTTGCCGGAATACATTGGTCCAACGGCCACTCACAACTGGATGCTCTTTCAGTGTTACGCGGCCTCTATTTCAGCAGATAGCTCAGCAGAGGCGGTGTGCCATCAACTCGATCAATTCGAGGCAGATGTCACATCCGAGCAAGTTGAGGCTTACGGCATGCCGATCTTTGAACGGCCACGTCAGCGCGTCGAGCCCTCCGCCTGTTTCCTGAGCGAATAACCGCCGCTCAAACTCACCATCACCCCGATGAGGATCGGGGCTCAGTTCGTCGAGCGAGGGTGTTTCAGAGAAGGGCGCCTTCTGGAGCAGGCCCCAGCCTTACGAACTGGGTCCCTGCCTTCGCAGGGATGACGGAGGGTGAGGTCAGATAGGACCTGGCCATATCTTTAACCGTCATCACCCGGCTTGTCCGGATGATGACGGCGGGTGAGTGATTTAACCCCACTCTCTGTGTCCACCACCCGCTGGACCTTCCCCTCCAGACATGCATGCTGCCGCCAGTTCGAGAAGGGATCCGACATGCTGGTAGAATTTCTGGCGCGATTGTTCGGGGGTGCGCAGGGCGCGGGTGAGAACACCGCGCCGCAATTCGTGCGCCTGGCGCACCCGGTCTCCGACCGCCCTGACCGGCCCGCGAAGTTCGGGCGCCGGTCCAACTGGCTCGCCGTGCGCGCTGATGATCCGCAGGCCGTGGTCGATGCGCTGGGTCTGGAAGATGTCCAGGCCAGCAACTGGGCCTCGGGCCTCAAGATGACACAGGAGATGAGTGCGGCGGGTTTTGGCAAGCTGGCGATCAATCCGGCAGCCTTTGTGACGCCGGTGATTGATGGCTGGGTCATGGTGACGACCCGGCATCTCGGCCCGGTCGACGAATTGTCTGTTGTCGAGGTGGAAGAGGTGCTCGAAAAGCTCTCCGCAAACTTCGGCGAGGCGCAGTATTTCGGCGGCTTTCCCGGTGCAGGCTACATCGCCTGGTATCGCGCCCGCGACGGCAAGCTGACCCGCGGCCTCACCTATGTGGGCCAGGGCGATGGTTTCCTCGACAATTTCGGAAAGACCACGCCGGAAGAGATCGAACTGGGCTTTGGCGACCTCACCGGACGTGATCCGGAAGAGATGCAGGACCTGACCCCGGCCGAGGATGATCACCTGCGCGTGGCTGAGCTCTGGAGCTTCAATCCCGACCAGCTGGAAGACCGCGAGGATCTGGAAAAGAGCACGGGGTTGCTGGGGTATTTTGTGGGAGAGTAGTCGCCGCGTTGACGCCGAAGGGCATTCAAATATATTTCGTTTAGGCGCTTGAGCTTGCGCCGACGCGCGCGTCCTCGAAGGCTGCTATGTCGGCGCGAATACGCTCCACATCCCGATGGTCGACTGGTCTCCACCCAAGTTCGCGAATGAGGGTCAAGAATTCTTCCTCTAGTGCTGCTCGCTCCGCAGATGTTGCTTTGAAGGAGCTCTCGAAATTCCCGTATTCCCAAGCACGTGGATTTTCACCGACATTTCGCGTCTTGGCTATCAAATCTCCGGCGTCGATCATTGCGTCAGCTCCACCGAGATAATGTTCATCATGGACAAAGTTGTTGAGCAGGTTGCCGTAGGCGACGTGTGCAAAGTTTATGTCTGCCACCAAGCTTCGAAACTTAGGGCTATGATAGAGTTGTCGCAGAAGGTGCGGTGAGTCCGGCACTGGATACTCTTCCTCTGCCGAGCATTCTTCGAATACAGCGGCTTTCTCAGAAATTCTAAGAGTGCCGGGGTTTTTCAGCTTGCCAGGCTGATTCCAATATAAGACCCCGGTTCTAAAACCGCTGGCAAACCCTTCGACGCCAGTCGAGGCGTGAACGCAAGTCGCCGCATCCGGAACGGGGGCGCATCGTCCGCTCAACGTCCGAAGCCAATATACCCGATGGTGCCCGTGATGTGTGACGGCTTCGCCGTCTCGCGATCGTATCTCGCCTTCAGGTGTTGAAATTGTCTCCCCGGCCGGGAGCGCAGCCAAGGTCTCTTGAAACCATTCAGGTAAATCGAGGTTAGATTGACCCATTCACTCCTCCGCCGCCTTGTCCGCCTCGCGCTTGTTGCGGGCCAGGATGTTCAGCGTCTCCACGAAGAGGGAGAAGGCGATGGCGAAGTAGAGATAGCCGCGCGGGATGTGGAAGCCGAGGCCGTCGGCGACCAGGGCCATGCCGACCAGCAGGATGAAGCACAGGGCCAGCATTTTCGCGGTGGCGTATTTCTCCAGGAAGCCGGCAACCGACTTGGCCGAGGCGACCATGATGATGGTCGAGATGACCACGGCCAGGACCATGACGGCCAGGCGGATGCCTTCGGCGCCATCACCGCCCAGATCGCGGGTCATGCCCACGGCGGTCAGCACACTGTCCAGCGAGAAGACCATGTTGATGGCGGTCATCTGGGCGACCACGATGAACATGGAAGAGACCTTGCCGCATTGTCTACACCCAGCACGACTTCCAGGAAGGTCAGCGTCAGCAAGGACATCCAGACGGCAGGCGAGGTGAGAAATTCGATCATGTATGGTCGGTCCGGTTGCAAGCGGGTCTGGCACTCCTAACGCGCTGTGTGTGTGATGTCATCCGCGATCTCGGTCTGGCCTTCGCTGAAACTTTGGCGAGCGTCCTAGAGAAAGCTGTAGGGATCGATATCCACCGACACCCGTACCGAGGGCGGCGTCTTGATGCGTTTGCGCCAGGCGCGGACATAGGCGGACATGTCGATGGTCTTGTCAGCGCGCACGAGAACGCGTCGGCGGTGCCAGCCGCGGACAATGGCGAGCGGGGGTTCGGCCGGGCCCCAGATTTCCACACCATCAGTGACCGGCGCCGCGGCAGCGAAATTGGCCGCCGCGTCCTCGACCGCCTTGGGGTTCATGGCCATGAACCCGATCGAGGCCATGCGCCCGAACGGTGGCAGGCCCAGCATCTCACGCGCCATGATCTCGGTTTCCAGGAAGGCGTCCCGGTCCCCGGCGACAAGGGCCTGGATGGCTTCGTGTTCGGGCTGGTGGGTTTGCAGGAGAGCGCGTCCCGGGCGTTCGGCGCGACCGGCCCGGCCCGCCACCTGGACCAGGGTCTGATAGGTGCGCTCGCCTGCACGTGGATCACCGCCGGCCAGGCCCAGATCCGCGTCGATCACGCCGACCAGGGTCAGGTTGGGGAAGTTATGGCCCTTGGCGGCAATCTGGGTGCCGACCAGGATATCGATCTCGCTGTTTTCCATACGCTCGACGATGTCGGCACCGGAAGAGCTGTCGGAGGAATAGATCTCGACCCGGGCTTCGGGGAAGAGATGGCGCGCTTCCTCGGCGACCCGTTCCACGCCGGGCCCTACAGAGGTCAGGCTGTCCTCGGCCTTGCAGTTCGGGCACAGCTTGGGTTTGGGCATGGAAAAGCCGGTGACGTGACAGACCAGGCGGCCGGTATAGCGGTGCTCGACCAGATAGGACTGGGTGTCCGGCGAGACCATGCGGTGCCCGCACTTGCGGCACAGAACCAGCGGCGCGTAACCGCGGCGGTTGAGATAGAGCAGGCTCTGTTCACCGCGCTCCAGCGTATCGCGCATGGCCTCGATCAGCGGCGGGGAGAGCCAGCGACCGTCCTCGGCCGGGGTCTCGCGAAGATCGATCGTATCGACCGCCGGCAGAATGGCTGCTCCCGGACGGGCCGGCAGGCGCACATGCACATATCGCCCGGCCTGGGCATTGGTCAGGCTCTCCAGCGACGGCGTCGCCGAAGCCAGGATGACATTGGCACCTTCCAGCTTGGCCCGGACCACGGCCAGATCACGCGCCTGGTAATGCAGCCCCTCTCCCTGTTTGTAGGTGGGGTCATGCTCCTCATCGACGATGATCATCTTGAGATTGGGGAAGGGCAGGAACAGCGCGGATCGCGCGCCGACAACGATACGGGCGCGACCTTCCGCGATTTCGCGCCAGGCGCGGCGGCGGTTCTTCGGCCCGGCACCGGAATGCCAGAGGGCCGGCTGCGCGCCGAAGCGTTTCTCGAACCGGCTGAGCACGGCCTCGGTCAGCGCGATCTCCGGCAGCATGATCAGGATCTGGGCCCGCTCGTCCTGGCGCAGGATCTCGGCGATGGCCTCGAAATAGACTTCCGTCTTGCCCGAACCGGTGACACCGTCCAGCAGGGCAGACTGGAAACCGCCTGTCTTGACCAGGCGTCGGAGCACACCCGCCGCTTCGGCCTGGAGCTGTGTCAGCGGCAGGCCCTCCAGCTCCGGATCCGGCTTGTCGAAGGGTGGGTCCACCAGCTTGGTGATCGAGTGCAGGGCCCCGGTCTCGGCCAGGCCCTTTACAACACCAGAGCTCACCCCGGCTTCGCGGGCGATATCGGCGGCGCTGGCCTCTGTCAGACTGTCTACGGCATCGAGCACTTTTTCGCGCGCAGCGGTCATGCGCGGAGGCTCCGCATCGCCGCGGACATAGAGTGTCTCGGTCGGCGAGGGTTTCAGGGCGTCCTGGCTGCGCAGGACCGAACGCAGGAGGATTCCGGGTGGCTGGACCAGGTATTTTGCGGCCCAGTCGACGAGATTGCGTGTGCCTTCGGGGATGGGTGCGCCATCCATGCGGCTTTCTACGCTCTTCAATTCCCGTTCGCCGGGGCCGTCCTTGATGGCCCAGACCACGCCGTGGGCGCGGCGCTGACCGAGCGGGGCAATCACATGATCACCCGGGTGGAGCTCCAGTCCATCGGGCACCCAATAGTCAAACGCCTCCGGCAGCGGCATCGGAAAAAGTACCGCGGCTCGGCTTTGCGATTTCACTTTCGGCTCGGTCACAGGGCAGAATGTCAGAAATGATTCGGTTTGTACGGGCCCTCAAATTGCCCGTCAGCGCCAGAAGAGGCAAAGCCTATGTCCACGACCACTGACGAAACCCGGTCCGGCCAGCTCGATATCGAGACGATCCGGGAGTTCCTGATGCGCAATCCGGATTTCGTCCGCGAGGACGCCGAGCTCTTTGCCCGTGTCACCGAGAGCCCGTCGACCGAGGGTGTGATCGATATCGGCAATGCCGCGCGCGAAAAGCTGGTCGGTGAGCTCCGTCAGTACAAGGCGCTGAACGAGGGCATCGTCGAGACGGCCCGCGCCAATCTGGCAATCCAGTCGCAGATCCATGCGGCTGTGCTGGGCCTGCTTGAAGTCGATAGTCTTGCAGGGCTGGATCGGAAAATCTCCAGCCGCCTGACAGGCGCGCTGGGGGTGGATGTCTGCCGCGTGCTGATCGAGGGGCATGCGCCGCTCAAGTCGGCGGAGTCCATTCTGGGCGCGTCCGAGGGCATGGTGTCGAGTGTCATGGGCGAACGGGTGGAATTGCTCGGGCCGGTAGATGCCGAGCGGGCGCATGAAATCTACGGTCAGCAAGGTGCGCGCATGCGGTCACAGGCTATCGTCCGCCTGGACTTTCATGGTCATGACGGCCTGTTCGCACTGGCGGCGCGGGATCCGCACCTGTTCCAGTTCGGGCAGGGGACGGAGCTGCTCAACTTCCTCGCCCGCGTAACCGAGCGACTGATCGTGCAATGGATGCATCAGCGCTGAAAACGAGCGCGGGCGACGCGCTGCAGACCTTTCTTCAGCATCTCACGGGCGAGCGTCGGCTGAGCCTGAAGACGGTGGACGCCTATCAACGCGATATTTCCGGCTTTCTGGGCTTCCTCGCCGGGCATCTCGGTGAGGCGGTATCCGTGCGGACGCTGGGCGAGGTCGGTGCGCGTGATTTCCGCGCTTTCATGGCGGCTCGGCGCAAGACGGGCCTGGCTGCCCGGTCGCTGGCCCGGGAAATGTCCGCCCTGCGATCCTTCTACACCTATCTGGAACGTCGCTGGGGTGTCTCGAATTCTGCGCTTCTGCTTGTCGAACTGCCCAAGGTTCCGCGCTCCAAACCCAAGCCTGTCAGCGAGGCCGCCGCGCGCGACTTGATGGAACAGGTCGGTGAGCGTGATGTGCCCGACTGGGTCGCGGCGCGGGATGTGGCGGTGTTGCTGCTGCTTTACGGGTGCGGGCTGCGGATCTCTGAAGCGTTGTCTCTGACCGGTCGAGACCGGGTATTGGGCGACGCATTGCGGGTCACGGGCAAGGGGGGAAAGATCCGGCTGGTACCCGTGCTGCCCAATGTCGCCGCAGCCGTGGAGAAATACGTCGCGCTCGCCCCCTTCGACCTCGCGCCCGAAGCTGCGTTGTTTCGAGGTGTTCGCGGTGGCGCGCTGGGGCCGCGACCGGTCCAGAAACTGGTCGAGGAGATGCGCCTTGCACTGGGTCTCGCACCGAGCGCGACACCGCACGCGCTACGCCACGCTTTTGCCACGCACCTCCTTGCGCATGGTGGCGACCTGCGCGCGATCCAGGAGTTGCTGGGCCATGCCAGCCTGTCCACGACACAAGTCTATGCCGAGGTCGATACCGACAACCTGCTCAAGCTCTACGACAAGGCCCATCCACGCGGTCAGGGCTGAACCCGGATCTGCGCATGGTCGGTGATTTCATGTTTGACAGTCTCTCTGCGGCTTGGTACTTTAAATAATAAAGTACTTGGAGTGATGCTATGAGCAGTGATGCCGACCTGTCCTATTTGCGTGAGATGGCAGAAGCGGGAGAGCGGGCGCCGATCTTGTCCGGGCGCTTCTTTGTCTGGTGGGGAAGCCTCGCCTCGCTGGCTTTGCTGGGACACTGGTTCATCCTGACCGGGCGTGCGGGCATGCCCATTGAACAGGTCGGCCTTGTCTGGCTGGCTTTCGGGGTTGTTGGAACCATCGGATCGGGTGTGTTGCGCAAGGGCATGAAGGTGAAGCCCGGTGCGGGCTCGGCAGCCAATCGCGGCGACCGAGCCGTCTGGCACGCGATGTTCATCTCGATTGTCGCCTATACGCTGGGTCTGGTCGCCGCCCTCTCGCTGGGGCGCATCGAGCAGACGCTGTTCGATACGATCCCGCTCTTCTCGCTGGCATCCTATGGCGTGGCCTTCACCACAGTCGCCGCACTTGGCGGGCCGCGCTGGATGCGTGTGATGGCCTGGGTGAGCTGGATCTTGTGCGCGATTGGAACCAGCTTCATCGGAACGGCAGAATTATACCTGTTCTGTGTGGTGAGTGTTCTGCTGGTCGCGGTCGTGCCGGGTGTGCTTTTGTTGCGCGCTGAACCCGCAGCAGAGAGCTGAGAATGGCAGACAAGTTCGACGCGTCCGGCCTGGATGATGTCATCCACGGCAAATTGAGACTGGGCCTGATGGCCTACCTCTCCTCTGTGGAGAGCGCCAGTTTCAACGAGCTGAAGGACAAGACCGGCGCAAGCGACGGCAATCTGTCAGTCCATCTGAGGAAGCTGGAGGATGCGGGCTATGTCGGGATCGAAAAGCAATTCGTGGATCGCAAGCCCCATACCCGCGCCTCTTTGACTCCAGCCGGGCGCAAGGCCTGGCAGGCCTATCTCGACCACATCCGGACCCTGCTGGGCGAGTAGATCAGGCAGCTGCTTCCTTGGCGGGGTGGTGTTCCCACTCGACGACATCGCAATCTTCAGCCGCGTCAAAACGTGAGCGCAAAAACTGGAAGCCGGCCTTTTCCAGCACGCGGTGCGAGGCGTCACGGTCAGCGCGCGTCACGGCAGAAACAGATTTCACCGCATCATGGCCGTAGGCCCATTCCAATAGCGCCAGTACGCCCTCGGTCGCCAAGCCTTGTTCGCGATAGGATTGGAGCATTGAGTAGCCAATCTCAACGCGACCCTCAGCGTCCGGCGGTCCCTTATAGCCCCCACAGCCAACCAGTCGGTTGAGCACCGGTGAAACGTAGACCCACGCATGCCAGCCCAGCTTGTCCGGTTCTGCCGCGAGGCGGTCTGCTGCCCAGTGCAGTGCATTCTTGTCCATAAGTTCCGGCGGCCAGCTCGGCTCAATCTCGACGCCCAGGGCCTTGAAAAAGGCCAGGCGATCTTCGAGCTGCAAGCGTGCCAGCTCGGCGTCGAGTGCGATCAGTCGCAGGCGTGAAGATGCAATCTCGAGCGTCATAATACCGGTCCTGTGGCCCCCAAAGCCGAGGGTGCCCGCGCCGGGCACTCACCGGATCAGCTATATGCCCGATCCGGCACGGCTTGTCCGCTCAATTTCGTGTCACAATCGAATTTTCTCGATTTTGCCTGTGAACACAGGACGCCACAGGCAGGCTTTGTGGACGACGTTAGGCCTGCATCGTCCAGCCTTCGACACCCATGGCGGCCTGGCGAACGGCCTCAGTCAAAGTCGGATGCGGATGACAGGTTCGCGCCAGATCTTCAGACGCTGCCCGGAACTCCATGGCCACACAAACCTCGCCGATCATCTCGCCGACATTTGCCCCGATCATGTGGGCGCCGAGAATTTCATCCGTCTCGGCGTCTGCCAGGATCTTCACGAAGCCGTCTGTCGTGTGATTGGTGCGCGCGCGGGAATTCGCCTGGAAGGGGAATTTCCCCTTTTTGTATTTCCGGCCGCTCTCCTTGAGTTCGTCCTCTGTCAGTCCAACGGATGCAATCTCGGGCGCGGTATAGACCACGCCGGGAATAACGCCGTAATTGACATGCCCGGCCTTGCCGGCGATGCGCTCGGCACAGGCCACGCCTTCATCCTCGGCCTTGTGGGCAAGCATGGGACCATGCGTGCAATCACCAATGACCCAGACGTTTTCCGCTGACGTCTGGAAGTGGCTGTTGGAGATGAAGCCGCGGGCATCCGGTTCGATGCCAACGCTTTCCAGCCCCAGCCCCTCAGTGTAGGGACGGCGGCCGATGCAAACGAGCACAGTGTCGGCCTCGATCGTTTCTGCATCGCCACCTGCAGCGGGCTCGATGGAAACTTTCAGCGTATCCGGATCAGAGTTGTCGATACCGGTGACCTTGGTGCCAAGCTTGAACTCCATGCCCTGTTTCTTGAGCGTGCGCTGAGCGGTCTTGGCCAGCTCGCTATCCATTCCAGGAAGGATACGGTCGAGATACTCCACCACGGTGACTTCAGCGCCCAGACGCCGCCAGACCGAGCCGAGCTCGAGGCCGATCACGCCGGCGCCGATGAGGATGAGCTTGCCCGGGATTTTTTCGAGAGAGAGCGCGCCAGTGGATGACACAACGCGTTTTTCATCGATGTCGACACCCGGAAGCGGGGTCACCTCGGAGCCGGTGGCGATGACGATATGTTTGGCGCTGAGCGACTGGCTGCCGCCGTCTGCAAGGTCGACATCGACCTGGCCAGCGCCGGCAATACGCCCCTTGCCCTTGATGTATTCGACGCCATTCTTCTTGAAGAGGAATTCTACGCCTTTTGTCAGTCCGTCGACGGCCTCGTCCTTCTGGGACAGCATGGTCGGAAGGTCGACCTCCACGCCAGAGGTCTTGATCCCCATCTTGGCAAACTCGGTATTGGCCGCCTCATACAGTTCAGATGCATGCAGGAGGGCCTTGGACGGGATGCAGCCGACATTGAGGCAGGTGCCACCCAGGGTGCCGCGCATTTCAACACAGGCCACCTTGAGGCCCAGCTGCCCAGCGCGAATGGCGCAATTATATCCGCCGGGGCCACCACCGATGATGACGACATCAAAGCTATCCGACATGTTTGCCTCATGATTGGGGAAGGAAAGACCAGCCCCCTATATGCCCGGGATATGAAGACAAGGTAAGGGCCAATATGTCCCAGCTGTGCAAGGCGGGATTGCGCTACCAGCGCTGCGGTTTGCGACCGTGCAGGAAGATGAAGCCCAGAATGCCCGACAGAAGGGCGATATTGACTAGCCAATCGAGCCAGACATTCTGCCCTCCGGCAATCTGGTCATAGGACGGGTCGGCCGAATAGGAGAGCCACACAGCGAGATCCACGAAGACGGCAACGCCATACGCATAGAAGGCCCATTTGCGACGCAGATAGAGACCGATGACAGCGGCCCAGTAGGCTGCAGCATTGATATAGGCGGCGGCGATTTCCCAGGTGTGCAGGGCGGTCAGGACGACGATCCTGTTCGGGTCCAGCCCGATGGTTGTGCCCTGTCCTAACATTACGAGAAAAATCGTAATGGCAGACGTTGCTTGCACGGATGCCCAACCCGCGATTGCGAGAAGCATGAACCAGCGTAGAGTCAGGGTCTTACCGAGCACGACCATGAGGCCAGCATAAACATATTCAGAGGTCGATACAAAGCCCTTAGCGAGATTTCGCCAACGTAGTGGTCACCAGGTAAAAGGCGCCGCCGTCTTGAACGCCGTTCTCTCGAGGGGCGCTGACGGTCTCGGCCAGCGCAGGCTGGCCGAGCTCAGGCATCCCTGTGCGCGAGCGCTAGAGATCAAACAGCATGCGCTGCGGATCTTCGAGGTTTTCCTTGACGCGTACGAGGAAGGTCACGGCTTCCTTGCCGTCGACGATGCGGTGATCATAGGACAGGGCGAGATACATCATCGGCTTGATGACGACCTGGCCGTTTTCAGCGACCGGACGTTCCTGGATCTTGTGCATGCCCAGAATGCCGGATTGTGGCGCATTGAGGATTGGCATGGACATCAGGGATCCATAGACGCCGCCATTGGACAGGGTGAATGTGGCGCCCTGCATGTCCTCGATGGTCAGCTTGCCGTCGCGGGCCTTCTTGCCGAGGGAGATAATCTCCTTCTCGATGTCTGCGAGTGACATCTGGTCGGCATCGCGCACGACTGGAACCACGAGGCCACGGTCCGTGCCAACGGCAACGCCCATGTCATAATAGTTCTTGTAGATGATGTCCGTGCCATCGATCTCGGCATTGACGGCCGGGATCTCTTTCAGCGCGTTGACGCAGGCCTTTACGAAGAAGGACATGAAGCCGAGCTTCACACCGTGCTTGGCCACGAAGGCTTCCTGGTGTGCCTTGCGCGCCTTCATGATCGCGGACATGTCGGCTTCGTTGTAAGTCGTCAGGATCGCTGCGGAATTCTGTGCATCCTTCAGGCGCTTGGCGATCGTCTGGCGCAGACGTGTCATGCGGACACGTTCCTCGCGCGGACCGGTTTCACGCGGTGCGGCAGGAGCGGCAGACGGGGTCGGGGCGCTTGTCACCGGCAATGCCGCCGGTGCTGCCGTGGACTTGGCCGCGACAGGAGCAGGCGCGTCGGCAGCCGCTTTGGCATCTGCCTTGGTGATGCGGCCATCCTTGCCGGTGCCGGCGATGGCGCCCGCATCCAGGTTATTCTCCTCGATGATGCGCGCGGCAGATGGCATGGCGATACCCCCCGTCGAGGCCGACGCCGTGTCCGGCGATGCACCGGCGGGTGCAGAAGCGGGCGCCGCTGCGCCAGCCCCTTCGGAAATGCGAGCGACCGCGTCACCCGGAGCAACGCTGTCACCCTCACCGACCAGCAGCTCGGTGACTGTGCCGGCGACCGGAGACGGAACTTCAACGGCGACCTTGTCGGTCTCGATTTCAACCAGCGCCTGGTCGACCTCGACCGTGTCACCGACACCGACGAGCCAGCTGCCGATCGTGCCTTCGGTCACGCTCTCGCCCATCTGCGGCACCGTCGCATCCGTCACGGCTCCTGACGGAGCAGCGGCCGGAGCTGCGCCCTGTGCTGCCGGTGCCGGGGCTTCCGCGGCCGGAGCCTCGGCTGCAGCGGCGCCAGCGCCGCCCATCTCGGCCAGCTTGGCGCCAATCTCGACGGTGTCGCCTTCCTCGGCCACGATGGCCGTGATGACGCCGTCTGCTTCGGCGCGGACTTCCACGGCAACCTTGTCGGTTTCAAGCTCGACCAGAACGTCATCCTTGGAGACGCTGTCGCCAGCCTTGACCATCCAGCCGCCAACGGTGGCTTCGGTTACGGACTCACCGAGTACGGGAACGATGATGTCGGTCATGAGTATATTTTTCCTGTTGATCTTCGGGCGTTAGGACAGCGCTTCTTCGACGAGCGCGTCTTGCTGTTCTTTGTGTTTCGAGGCGATGCCGGTGGCGGTTGATGCGGTCGGCGGCCGGCCGACATAGGACGGGCGCTTGGTTTCGCCGGCGACCTTGGTCAGCACGAATTCGATATTCGGCTCCATGAAGGTCCAGTAGCCCATATTGCGGGGCTCTTCCTGGCACCAGACGACTTCCGCGTTCGGGAAACGCGCCATTTCTTCCAGCAGCGCCTTGAACGGGAACGGGTAGAGCTGTTCGGTGCGCAGGATGTAGACGTCGTCGACGCCGTTTTCCTCGCGGCGCTCGAGCAGGTCGTAATAGACCTTGCCCGTACACAGGACGACGCGGCGGATCTGGTCATCCGGCTTCAGCGTCATCTCGGTGTGCGAGATTTCGCCCTGGTTCTTCTTCACCGGATCCGCATCATCCCACAGCACGCGGTGGAAGGTAGAGCCCGGCCCCATGGCCTTGAGCGAAGAGACGCAGCGCTTGTGACGCAGCAGGCTCTTCGGCGTCATGATGACGAGCGGCTTGCGGAAATTGCGGTGAATCTGACGACGCAGGATGTGGAAGTAATTGGCCGGGGTCGAACAGTTCGCGACCTGCATATTGTCTTCGGCACACAGCTGCAGGAAGCGCTCCGGGCGCGCGGAGGAGTGTTCCGGTCCCTGACCCTCATAGCCATGCGGCAACAGCATCACCAGGCCGGACATGCGCAGCCATTTGCGCTCACCGGAGGAAATGAACTGGTCGATGATGACCTGGGCGCCATTGGTGAAGTCACCAAATTGTGCCTCCCACATGGTCAGCGTGTTCGGAGCAGACAGCGAGTAGCCATACTCGAAACCGAGCACGGCTTCCTCGGACAGCATGGAGTCGATGACTTCATACTTCTTCTGATCTTCCGCCAGATGGTTGAGCGGCGTGTAGCGCTCTTCGGTCTGCTGATCGATGATGTGGGAATGGCGCTGCGAGAACGTCCCGCGACCACAATCCTGGCCCGACAGGCGCACCGGGAAGCCCTCGGTGACAAGCGTGCCAAAGGCGAGGTGTTCGGCCGTGGCCCAGTCAATCCCCTTGCCGGTCTCGATCATCTTGCGACGATTATCGATGACGCGCTTGAGCGTGCGGTGGATATTCACGCCGTCCGGGATCTCGGTCATGGCCATGCCAACGGCGGTGAGGCTCTCGGTCGTGGCACTGGTCTCGCCGCGGCGGTCATCACCTTCCGGCAGGCCCAGGCCCGACCAGCGACCATCCAGCCAGTCCGCGCTCTTGGGTTCGAATTCCTTGCCGGCCTCGAATTCCCTGTCGAGGAAGGTATCAAACTCGTTTTCCATCGCTTCTGCTTCCGCAGCGCTGATGGTGCCCTCGGCGATAAGGCGGTCCTGATACTTCTTCTTGACCGGCGGCAGGTCCTTGATGATCCGGTACATGATCGGCTGGGTGAATGTCGGATCATCGCCTTCGTTATGGCCGTAGCGGCGATAACAGATCATGTCGATGACCACGTCCTTGCCGAACAGCTGGCGATATTCCGTGGCGATCTTGGTCGCGTGGACCACGGCTTCCGGATCGTCTCCGTTCACGTGGAAAATCGGCGCCTGCACCATCAACGCCACATCGGACGGATAGGGGCTGGAGCGACTGTCCTTGGGATCGGTTGTGAAACCGATCTGGTTGTTGACGATGAAGTGGATGGCGCCACCCGTCTTGTGTCCGCGCAGTCCGGACAGGCCCAGACATTCGGTCACGATGCCCTGGCCGGCAAAGGCCGCATCGCCATGCAGCAAAAGCGGCAGAACATTCATGCGCGGTGTGCCCGGTTCCTTGCGGCAATTCTCTTCCTGCTTGGCGCGCGCCTTGCCCAGGACAACCGGATCGACGGCCTCCAGGTGAGACGGGTTGGCGGTCAGCGACAGGTGAACGGTATTGCCATCAAATTCTCGGTCGGAAGAGGCGCCCAGGTGATATTTCACATCGCCGGAACCGAACTCGTCCTCGCCCTGGGTATTGCCACCCTGGAATTCATGGAAAATCTGGTGGTACGGCTTGCCCATCACGGCAGCGAGAATGTTCAGACGACCACGGTGCGGCATGCCAATGATGATGTCCTCGACACCCATCGCGCCACCGCGCTTGATAACCTGTTCCAGCGCCGGAACCATGGCTTCGGCACCGTCGGCTCCAAATCGCTTGGTGCCCGGATAGCGCTTGTGCAGGAATTGCTCGAAACGCTCGGTCTCGATCAGCTTGGACAGGATCGCCTTCTTGCCTTCGGCGGTAAAGGAAATGTCCTTGTCCGGGCCCTCGAAGCGTTCCTGCAGCCAGGCTTTCTCCTGCGGATTGGAGATATGCATGAACTCCACGCCCACCGGTCCGCAATAGGTGCGCTTGAGAATATCCAGCATCTGGCGCGGCGTCGCCGTTTCCAGACCCAGATAGCCGTCAATGAAGACGTCTTCGTCCAGGGCCGCACCGGCAAAGCCATAGGTGGCCGGGTCCAGTTCCGGCTGCGGGCCGAAATCGGTCAGGCCGAGCGGGTCCATGTCCGCGGCCAGGTGGCCGCGCATGCGATAGGCGCGGATCATCATGATGGCGCGGATCGAGGCCTGGGTGGCAGCGCGAACATCTTCGGGCGCTGCTTCCGGCTTCGTTTTCTCGACGTGAGCGGCGACCTTGTCGACCATGGCCGCTTCGTCCGGGCCGATATCGCCCAGCGCGCTGACCATCTCGCCATTGGCCTCGCGCGGCCAGTCGGAGCGTTTCCAGGCCGGGCCGGTGGCTGCATGTGCAGTCTCGGCAGGTGCATCGCCCATGGCCGCGAAGAAATTGCGCCAGCTTTCCGGAACCGAGAACGGGTCCTTGGAGTAGGCGGCGGCCATCTGTTCGAGATAGAGCGCGTTGGCGCCCTGCAGGAATGACGTGTCCAGGAATGCCTGGTTTTCGGAAGATCGGTTGTTGTCAGACATTGGGGGGAAGACCTGAGTCAGGAGGGTGTCTGGAGTGGGCGAAAGCCCATATTGTTAAAAAAGGAGATATGCCCCTTTTGCAACAAACAGAAGGTTTGCGCGCCGGTCTGCTGACAAGAAGGTGACATTGCATAATCGAAAAAGCTTTTTAAAGCTGAGCTCCGAAATTAAAACTCGATCAGATGTAGAGCCAGGAATTTATCCGCACGAAATAGGCGGCAACACCGCCGGCCAACAGCACCCATCCAAGCCAGGCTATGCGTGCCCACCCCCGGCCCAGCCTCGCCGTGTAGTCACGGACGAGTTTGAGAACAAGGGCCAGCCAAATGAGTAGGACCGGCAGCTTCCACGGAAGTATTTCTATCCACGGCGTATGCGGGGGCATCGGAACGAAGCCCAGATTGCGGGTCTCGGCAATCAAAACGGAAAGAGGCTGAACCAGCGCCGCGAGAATGATGACGGCGACAGCGCCGAAAAGTAGTGAAACCACCCGACCTCGCCGCATAGGTCCAACAGCACCGACCAGTAGAAGAATAACGAAGCCAATAAGCGAAACTCCGCTCATCGAGTTCAGCCAAACGAACCAGACCAGGGAGTCAAATGCGAGTTCGCCATAGTCATCGAGAAAGGAAACAATGCGTGCGATCATCTGTTCTCGGTAAGCGGGCACCCCAGACAAGGCAATGTTTAGTTGATTCACAACAAAAAAAACCGCGCCCCGATCTCCCGGAGCGCGGCTTTTCAATCAGGTCTGGAACGACCCTTAGCCCTTGAGCAGTTCTTCCAGCGTGACGCCGAGGCGTGCCGGAGACGGGGAGACGCGGATGCCCGCGGCTTCCATGGCTGCGATCTTGTCTTCTGCGCCGCCCTTGCCGCCGGAGACGATGGCGCCGGCATGGCCCATCGTGCGGCCCGGAGGTGCCGTGCGGCCGGCGATGAAGCCGACGGTCGGCTTGGAGCGGCCCTTCTTGGCTTCGTCAGCCAGGAATTGTGCGGCGTCTTCCTCGGCAGAACCGCCGATCTCACCGATCATGATGATGGACTCGGTCTCGTCGTCGGCGAGGAATTTCTCCAGCACGTCGATGAATTCCGTGCCCTTGACCGGGTCACCGCCGATACCGACCGCGGTGGTCTGGCCGAGGCCAACCTGGGAGGTCTGGTAAACCGCTTCATAGGTCAACGTGCCGGAGCGCGAGACCACGCCAACAGAGCCCTTCTTGAAGATGGAGCCCGGCATGATGCCGATCTTGCACTCTTCCGGCGTCAGGATGCCCGGGCAGTTCGGGCCCAGCAGCATGGAGCTGGATTTTTCCAGCTTGGCCTTCACCTTGACCATGTCCATGACCGGAATGCCTTCCGTGATGCAGACGATGAACGGGATTTCGGCATCGATAGCCTCGATGATCGCCGCGCCCGCGCCTGCCGGCGGGACATAGATCACGGACGCGTCGGCGCCGGTGGCGTCTTTTGCCTCACCCACCGAGGTATAGATCGGCAGCTCAGCCGAGCTTTCCAGACCGGATGACCAGGTCGTGCCGCCCTTTTTCGGGTGTACGCCGGCGACCATCTTGGTGCCGAAATATTCCAGCGCCTGTTCCGTGTGGAAGGTGCCGGTTTTACCGGTCAGGCCCTGAACGATGATCTTGGTGTCTTTATTGACGATCACAGACATTATTCAGCCCCCTTCACAGCGGCGACGATCTTCTGTGCGGCATCATCGAGATCGTCAGCAGCGATCACGTTGAGGCCGGAATTATTGATGATGTCCTTGCCCAGCTGGACATTGGTGCCTTCCAGGCGAACCACCAGCGGGACCTGGAGGCCGACCTCTTTCACCGCGGCAACCACGCCTTCGGCGATGATGTCACAGCGCATGATGCCGCCGAAGATATTGACCAGAATGCCTTTGACGTTCTCGTCAGCGGTGATGATCTTGAAGGCTGCGGTGACTTTTTCCTTGGTCGCGCCACCACCCACATCGAGGAAGTTGGCCGGCTCGGCACCGTACAGCTTGATGATGTCCATCGTCGCCATGGCCAGGCCAGCGCCATTGACCATACAGCCGATATTGCCGTCCAGCGCGACATAGGCGAGGTCGTATTTGGACGCTTCGATTTCCTTGGCGTCTTCCTCGGTCTCGTCGCGCAGTTCCATGATGTCGTCATGGCGGAAGAGAGCATTGCCGTCGAAGGAGACCTTGGCGTCGAGAACACGCATATGGCCGTCTTTCATGACGATCAGCGGGTTCACTTCCAAAAGGGCCATGTCCTTCTCGGTGAAGGCCTTGTAGAGGATGCCGGCCAGCGACAGCATGTCGTCGCGTGCCGTGCCGGACAGCTCGAAAGCGTCGGCGATCTTGGCCGCATCAGCCGGGGTTACGCCGGTTTCCGGATCGATATCGATCGTGTGGATTTTCTCCGGGGTCTCTTCGGCGACCGCCTCGATGTCCATGCCGCCCTCGGTGGAGACGACAAAGGAAACGCGGCCGGTTTCGCGATTGACGAGCAGCGAGCAATAGAGCTCGGTCTCGATGTCAGCACCGTCCTCGATATAGAGGCGGTTGACCTGTTTGCCGTCCGGGCCGGTCTGGTGTGTGACCAGTGTATTGCCCAGCATTTCCTTGGCGTGGGAAATGACCTCGTCCTTGGAAAAGGCGAGGCGGACACCGCCCTTGGCGTCGGGACCAAGTTCCTTGAACTGGCCCTTGCCGCGACCGCCGGCATGGATCTGGGACTTCACCACCCAAAGCGGGCCGGGAAGTTGATCCGCAGCGGCGGCTGCGTCGTCTGCAGAGAAAATGGCAACGCCTTCTGCGACGGGCGCGCCGAAGGATTTCAGGACAGCTTTAGCCTGATGCTCGTGGATATTCATGTAATGGGCCTCGCGGGAGGAATCAGCGGAGGAAATCCAGGTGGAGTCCGCCTTATAACACTGGTTGCCCACAGCGCAACGGCAAGCACTGTGAGGGTTTAAAAGATATGTGATCAGTCGATTACACGGATGTCTGGATCCGGGTCGGGTTTGTGCAGACGATTGGCGATACCGGCGAAATCGAGCGCGCGTGCCGGTTGGGGTTCGTCTTCGTCCGCCGCGATTGTCGGCCCGGAAAACAGCCGTATCCCTGCTGAAATGGCGGCGTTCAGCAATTCCGGATTGCCCAGATTGTTCAGGAAGGCTTCGCCCTGCAGCGCCCGGGCCTGCGTGACGAGCTGCATGAAGCCCATCACCGCATCATCGTCAGGTTCCCGCAAGCTTGCTGTCTGGGGCAGGGCCGAGCCGAAAACGCTGATCCCGCACCCTTCAAAACGTGTCAGGTCCCATTTGGTGGTGTAGCCGATCTCGGCGAGGATGTCGGACCCGAAGTGGCGCATCGAGCGGAAAACTTCCTGCATCTGGGTCACGGGTGCTCCCGAGGGCACCGAGTCGACGCGGATCTGGAAATATTTCCGGATCGGTTTGGGTACGGCCTGCAGGATCGAGAAATATTCCATTCGGTGTGATACGGCCGACAAGGTCTCGTAGTGGACCGGAATGGTGATTGCGCACTTGCCGCCCTGGGCAAACACAGTCTGGAATCCGCGTTGCGCGGCAAGCGCGACCTCGCGATCAAGTCCGCGCAAGGCCTCGGCCTCGTCGATACCCATCAGTGTGTCGCGCCCGTAGACATGGCGATCACCCACCGATCGGCGGGCCTGGCAGACATGGTGCAGCACGGCGTTGTTGCGGCTATCCCAGACGGGCTGGAAAATGATGTCATCCCAGGCCTTCGCCTCATAGGCTTCCTCGGGCCAGTCCAGCGCGCCCTCATCACCGGATCGGGCTTTTGCGTGCGTTGTTTTCTCCCAGCGCCCTCCCTTGGGGCCCTTGGGTCCGTCCGTGGTCTCGGTCTTTTTCTCCCAGCCGGCCGCGGCTTCTTCGGCCGCTTCCTTGGTCTGCTCCGGTTCGGGGCGGGCCTGGCGCGTTTCCACGCTGTCCTCGGCCTGTGTGCGAGCGACGATGCTCAGGAATTCATCGGTCGGGACCCGCCGCGCTTCGGCTTCGGAGCGCAGTTTTTCCAACCAGTCCTTTCCGAGGAAAAACTCGTTCAGCTCATCGTTGATTTCCTCGACATGAGCTTCGGCCTCGACCCCGCCCATCTGCGAGAAAATGATCAGGAACCCGCCCTGGCAACGAATGAGCACGTCGTCATCGGCGAGGCGTTTTTCAATGAAATGGCCAGAGACCTCATACGTCTTGTCACGGATTTCCGGCCACTCATCCCCGGCCTGGGAACGAATCTCGTCCAGGTTCACGAACTGGAACTGACCCATCTCGACGGCCGCTTTGCCGGCGAGGGCCTTTTTGAGTTTCTGTTTGAGATCGGGCGACATGCGGCCGACGCTCTCCTGACCTTGCGCGAGGGGCTAATTCATAGCCTTTAACGGCATTGGTTGAGAAACAGTAATTCGCAAACGCGATTGCGCGGTCGCTGGTCGCTGTCTAGCGAGCGGTTGCCGCCAGGGCACCGTCGATCGAGAGTGCGCCGCTGCCGCGGGCAAAGAGATAGAAGGCGACCGCCTCGAACACGATTGCGGATTGCCAGGCGCCCGGTGCGACCCAGAAGATGTAAACCCCGCCAGCCAGCACCAGAACGAAGCCGACAATCCGGCTGAGAAATCCGAGCAAAAGGGTCAAGGCTGTCAGGTGTGCGCCCCAGACTGCGATCTGGGCGATCAGGGCGTCCGGAAGCAGCGGGATCTGCCAGTATCCAACAGCGGAGATGATCTCTGGAGACACGTCCAGCCAGTCATCACCGGCATTGGCGCGACCCCAGCTCCACAGACCCGGAACAACAGACAGGCGGACGATCAGTCCCAGAACCCAGTCCGGCATGAAACGCTCAGGTTTGCTTGCAATCTGGGTCTTCACGACCGAGACCTTGTTCATCATTACCCCCCCCGGATCCCCATCCGCAGGGAACAAAATGGCGCCTCGGGCGGTAAGGCGCAACCGCTTAAGCCTATGAGGCGAATCTATTTCTCAGCATGTGGTCGAAAGACAGGCGTCCCGGCCCTTTGGACATGAGATAGAGACACATCACGGCCCACAGGGCATGTGTGCCCCACCAGGCTTCGGGATAAACGAAAATCTGGATGACCAGCGTCATCACCAGCAGTGCCGCAGCGGCGAAACGGGTCAAAACGCCAAACACCAGCAAGAGCGGCAGGATGAACTCTCCCAATGTCGCCAGCAGCGCTGCGAACTCGCCCGACAGCAGCGGCAAGGCAAAATCCCCGTTGAACTGATGATAGGTGGCGGGGCGGATCTCGAGGGGGAAGGCGGGCAGGCGGACATGCGCGCGCTCGACCGGGAAGTCATTGATGTACTCGGTGTATTTGAAAAGCTTGACCGTTTCGACCTTGGTCAGGAGCGAGCGCCAGAACACTCCGGCCAGGGTGAAGCGCGCCAGCAGGGCCAGCAGGTCGCCTCCCAGGGTTTTTTCAACCGCGTTGAAAACGCTGACATAAAGGCCGTGAGCCCGGACAAGGAATGAAGACATGATGTGGCTTTCTTCTTAGCGGCTCGCGGCAAATACGCCGTGGCTGAGACCGTGGGAGAAAAACTGCGCCGGATCAATGGCGGCGGGATCAGGGATGGTGGCTGCTTCAATGGCGGCCTGCAAAGAGGCTCCGCGTTCAAGCTGGTCCAGAAAGGCAAAGTGCTGGGGCGGGAGCGGCATGGATTGCACAACGCCCTGGTGGCGCCAGACCAGGACTGATTGAGGGCCAGGCTCGATCCGCGGTTGCGGGTCAGGTTCAGCCTGGCGATTGGCCTGCCAGACGGCGTGCACGGCGACATCCAGCTGGACCAGACGAACGCTGGCGGACAGGCCCGGGGCGAGGGACGGCAAGCTTTCAGGTTCGAAGCTGGCGATGTCGGTCGCGGTCAGGACAGGATCATTTGCTGAATGATGTGCTTCCAGCCAGGCCCGGTCGAGTTGGGCAATTGCAGGAAGATAGGGCAGGGCGCGCGCCGGATCGTACCGGGCCACATGACCCGCGAAATCGTGCCCGTACAGCGTCAGGGACGCGCTGGATGGCGGATGGTTGAGCCAGTATTGCCGCGCCATGGGTGAAAAGAAGTTGGCGCCGGCTATCCGGTTCACGGCCGGGTAAGCCGCGCGCAATGCCTCGATGGCGGCTCGGGTCACATTGTTGCGATAGACGTTGAGACGCCGGGCGTGATCAGGGTTGGCGAGGTGCGCCAGTAGATTCCGGTCGTCGCGTCCCAGAAGTGTGTCTGCGAACGCCTGGTTGAATTCAGCAGACATGAGCGGCCCTCCGGGCTGGCGCAGCATCAATACAGGTCTGCGCGCGCCGTCGATCGTCGAGCAAATCGTCAAAGGCGGGGATATTGGTATCACGTTCGATCAGAACAGGTCGGGGCCCGGTCAGCGCCAGGGCATAATCGAGCAATGACCAGACCGTCTCGACGATCGGCGCGCCATGGGTGTCGATCAGCAGTTCGCCCCCCAGTGCAGCGTCTTCTTCATGGCCGGCAATATGAATTTCGCCCACTGCGTCATGGGGCACTGCATCCAGATAGGCGATCGGATCGAGCCCCAGATTGTGGCAGCTGACATGGACATTATTGACGTCCAGCAACAAGCCGCATCCGGTTCTGGCAACGGTTTCTCGCAGGAAGTCGATTTCGGTCATGTCTGACTTGAGAGCCACGTAAACCGACGGGTTTTCAATCAGAACCTGCCGATCCAGCGTGTCCTGCATGATGGTCACATGCTCAACAAAGCGATCAAGGGCCGCCTGGGTTGCCGGCACGGGCAGCAGGTCGTTGAAGTGCGTGCCCTGATGGCTCGTCCAGGCGAGGTGTTCGGAAATCGCGTCAGGCCGGTAGCGCGTGATCAGCTGTTTCCAGCGCTTCAGATGTTCGCGGTCGGGCGGCTCGAGGCCACCCAGTGACAGGCCAACGCCGTGCAGGGAAAGCGGGAAGCGCTCCGCAAATGCGTCCAGCCACTGCAATCGCGGGCCGCCTTCGGCCATGTAGTTTTCAGGATGCACTTCAAACCAGATACCGTCCTTGGCACAGTCCAGGGCTTGCCTGAAATGCTCGGGCTTGAGGCCCAGTCCGGCGGTGTCGGGGAGTCTTTGCATCAGGCAGGGACCCTGGCGCGATGGGGGGATGCGCGCCAGGGCTGAGACACTTTACGGACGTTCAACTGGCTCGAGGGAGCCTGTGCCGTACGGGGTCTGGATGCTTTCGCAGGTGCCTTCCGGAACATAAGTCCAGGCATTGCCCTGATAATCGACGGTCGAGGTGCCCGCGCAGGACGTACCCGGACCCGCAGCACAGTCGTTTTCGCCGGCCAGTGAAACGCCGTAGCACTGTTCCATTTCCTCGGCAGACGTGGTGGCTGCATGGGCAGCGGCCGATGCGAGGGAGAGGGCCAGGGCGGTCGACGCGACGGCAGCGAGTTTGGTTTCGGTTTTCATCTCTCAGTGTCTCCTTGTTGAGAGGTCGAGCGGGGGGACAGGAGAGCCCGACCTGACACCGATCTATTACGCTGTGCAGAAGATAAAATTCCAGTAACGTCCCCCCGACGCTGCGTCACCATCGCGTTATCGAATGTCAGCCTCGCGTCAGTTGCGCGTGAGGTCGTCCAGTTCGACGCGCTGCTGGCGCACGGTCTGCCCTGCATCATCACGGATTTCCAGGGACAGGCTCCGATTGTCCCAGTCGACCGAGATGGCGCCAAAATTGGCGGGCGCGTACATATCGCCGATCCGGTTGGGGCCGGGCTCATTATTCTCGTCGCGATAGGACATGTTCAGGGCAGATGATGTGATCTCGTACAACGGATAATCGATCACGTCTTCACGCACATAGAGACCAGCGGAATGCCGATCGCCGGACACCAATACCACGCCTTCAGCGCCAGACTCGGTAATCGTGTCATAGAAACGCTGTCGTTCGTGCGGCATGGTGCGCCAGGCCTCCCAGCCATGACCGTCGGCAAGGACCTGGATTGATGAGATGACCAGGCGTAGGTCTGCGGGTTCCTGCAAAACCTCGGCAAGCCAGGCCCACTGGTCTTCACCCAGCATGGATACCCGGGTGTCCTCCGTCGGAACGTAGCGCTCCATGCCCACCGCGTTGCGTTCAGGTGTCCGGGCCAGGGCGCCGCGGAAGTAACGCGTGTCCAGCAGGATCACCTGTACACGCTGTCCGTCCGGACCATAGGTCCGACTGGTGTAGATCCCAGGTCGAGAGCGGCGCTCATCATCATCAGAAACGCCCCAGAATTCCAGAAACAGCTCTTCGGCAAAGCCCTTGAACGGAAATTCGCGACCAAAATCATTCATTCCGTAATCGTGGTCATCCCATGTCGCGAGCATCGGGGTGGACTGGCGCAGATTCTGGAAGGGCTCAGCGGCCGCGAGCGTTGCGTAGGCTTCGCGTAATTCCGGCAGGGTGGCATCCCACGAATAGGCATCGCCATAGACGTTGTCGCCCGTATAGATGAACAGGTCGCCCTGCTGAGCGGAGATCGTATCAAGAATGCCGAGCGGGCGGTCGCCGCTATGGCAGGAGCCGAAGAACACGGTTTCCAGCAACGCGTCCGCTGTCGGCTCGCCAGCCCCGACTGGCGCTTGGGGTCGTTCGACTTCCAGCTGCGCGTAATACGGGGTCAAGGCATCGACAACATTGGTCGGCGCAACGTGTTGGTCTTGTTGGCAGGCAGCAACGGCAAGCGTGGATGCTGCAATCAGATAGGCGCGCATGAAATTCTCCCTGTGTTCGCGACCGGGCTTAGAACGTTTCTATGACAGGTAGATGTTGGAACGCTAGTCGTCAGCAAGCTTCAGAAAGGACATGTCCTGGCCAAGCACGTCGATACGCACGATATCACCGCTTTCCGTGTCCACGAAGATATCGTTTTCCGGTGCGCCGCCGCGCAATTCGATGCGCGTGGTCGTAAAGGGCCCTGCCGGGGTCTCGATCTCGACGCGTTCGACAGCGGACAGGGTGATTTGGGCCACGCCGTGCGAGAGCAGCGCATACCAGTCAAAGCGCATGCTCTCGCCGACCTCCAGGTGCATGATCGCTGGCAGGATGAAGGCGGTCACGCGCGCCAGCGTACCGTCCGGCAGCGGTGCACTCAGCGTCTGGGTGCTGTCCTCGCCACGAGGCCGGGTGGTCGTGATCGTATTGCTGACCGAATTCGGTTCGAAGTCTACGTCGAACTCGAAAATATCGAGGCCGGCATGGAAGCGTATGTCAGCAGAGCGCGGGCTCAGATCGTTTGCCGCAAGCCGCACATCCATTGTCTCGTAGATTTCCTGCGACGCCAGCATTGAGCGGTCAAAGGCGTGGATGTCATCGCCGTCAAGCTGCCAGCCAAGATGGAAGGAACCATCGCGTTGGCCGTTGAGAAACAAGCCAAGATGAATCTCACCACTGGCCAGGCGTTCCCGGTCGATACGGTCGAGATAGTCGACCTCTTGCGCGTGAGCTGATGAGAACCAGATGAATGCCGCACAGGCGGACAGAAGACTACTGAACATGGACTTCCCCCATATGATGCCGCACTCGGGAGAAGAATAGCGGGCGGTACTGACCTGCCTACTTAAATCGTGGACAGTAAATGCCTTCAATAGGCTTCGAAATAGACTGTATAGCTGTCGGTGAAGGGACCGTAGGCCGCCAGTTGGGCCGCAAGCGGTCGTGCATTTTCCGGGCAGCTTCCATCTGTCGAGTTGATCACCGCATTGCCGTCGGTGAACCAGCACAAGGGTTCAAAACCACCCCGTCTCTGCGTGAGAGTCGCGGCCGCTAAGACCTGGCTGTCCGGCGGGAAACCCCGATAGATCGGCGCGCAGGTTCCGGCGGGCAGAGATTGAGGTTCACCAGTCTCATAGGTGTCGTCCGGGCGCGGGATCAGGGCCAGGACCTCTACACTTCGGCCCCCGGTGTTGCAGACTTCGAGTGTGCGAGCGAGCTGGGCGAGACCACGTTCATCCCGCGGGGCTTGCAGGCACAGTGCAGCGTCCTGGGCGCTGAGGTCACTACAGGAAATGCGCCACGACACCCGGCCGAGATAGCGGCCCCCTGATCCGCGCCGATTGGAGCGTTCAATCCTCTGGGTGCGAAAATCCCGGGCTTCCTGCCCGCCCCCGCAGGGTGGGAAGGACGCGTACTGCAGCCCACCCGCTGCCGGAACACAGAATGCGCTGTCGCCATCTGCTGCCGGCCACCGGAAACTCCCTGACATAACGTGCAGGTCGAGGGTTTCTCCGGCCACGCCGCTCAGGGCGCCATTCAGGCACTCGCCGGGCTGGATGAGGAACCAGGCGCGCAAGGTCTGTCCCGACTGTGGAGAGGTGCGGTAGGCCGCTGCCGAAGCGACTGTGAAGCGGGTGTCATTGCAGATGTTCAGCAACACGTCCCGCGGGGCCTGGGCGTGTGCGGCAGCCGATGTGTACAAAAGAGCGAGCAGGCAAAGAAAACGCGTCATGAAATCCCCCGGGCGATTGCCTGAAACTTGCAACCTCCGGGGGATGAGATCAACCGGCGATCACGGCCCACATCAAGCGACCGGGAATGAAGGCCAGGATGCCGGGGATGAGCAAAGCGCCGAACAGAAGCCCCTTTGCGTCCTTTCCGTGTTTGCCTCCGCGCCCCGCCCGGGCGTGGCGGACCAGCCCGTACAGACCGGCAAAGGTCAAAGGTACGAACAGATGGATTGGAGAAAAACTGCCATCATTGATTTGGCGGATGAAGATGGCCGTTGTGGCCGTCACCACCATCAGCAAGACAAAGGCGGTGCCCAGCGTCCGGTGGGGCAAGCTGCCCTTGGGGCCCACGAACTGCACCACGCCGATGACCAGAGCAGACAGGGCTGCGAGCGCATGAACCTGGATCACCAGGGGCGCGGCGAGGAAGACGTGAAGATCCATGTTGAGAACTCCCTAAGCCTGGCGCCAGCAGCCGTGGAAGCCAAACGGTGCGGCGTGGTCGAGTTGCCAGGACACAACCGGACCATCGGACAGTTTGAGCGCATTGAACGCATGCAGCTCCGTGCGCCGCTCATGCGTGTTCAGTGCGGTATGGATGATCCACCCCTCACCTTCATTGCGGCTGTCGGGAGCCGGGATGAAGAGAGGCTCCTCGACATAAATGCCATCGCCATGGTCGAAACTGTCGAGTTGGCCGGTGTGCAGGTCCCGGCTCTCGATGCGCGTCGCGCTGCGGATCTGCTCGGGGCGCCAGGCGATCGTCCAGGTCCGGTTGCGTTGACGCCCGGTGAAGCGCATGTCGACCTGCGGGAATTCGGCGAAGTCAGTGCTGAACACCTGAACGTCCGGGGCGCGACCATTGCGCAGCGTGACAAGGCTATGGCGCGTCTGGCTGTCGCTTTCCGCGACCGGTTCGCCGCGCATGACCGCATAGGCGCCGCCATCGGCGAAACGGGCATCCTGTGACAGCGCCGCGTCGAGGCGAATAGTGCCGTCCGCATCTTCCCAGGCGCCGCCGAAGTGAAAGAGGAAGCCCGGCTCCATTTCCCAGACCCGTTTTTGCGTCCAGTCGTTTTTGTCGATGGCGATGGCAATCATCGGCACATCCGGACGGAAGCTGAAGCTGTCGATGAAAGGCAGGCGCATCTGGTCGAAGCGAAAACTGCCGACCAGGAAGACGAGTGAGCGTTCTGTGATGACGAAATCATGGATCATGCCGCCCGGAATACCCGGAACCAGTCCGGCCTGAAGCAATTCGCCTTCGGGAGAGATCTTCCAGAGAATGATGCGGTCATTCATCGCGTCCTGGCCGAAATTCCAGACAATGCCGATCCCTGGTTCGCGTTTGGGGTGAGCCGAGAAGGGGACGCCGTCCAGGCCCTGGCCCCAACGGCGGGCACCATTGCTGGCGAGCGTGTCCGGGTCGAGCGACCAGGCAGAGCCACCTTCCCACAAGGCCAGAAGCTCATCGCCCAGCATCATCACCGACGTGTTGGCGACATTCATGTCGTCAGGACCAGTCAGCCCGCCGGGATTGGGAGGCACAGACCCCAGCGCCGGTACCAGGAAGCGGCCCGCAGCCTCTTCATTGCGCCATTTGTCTGTCTGGACAAAGCGGCCACGATGTCGAACGCCCTCGTCCCCAATGGTCCAGGACTGGATGAACCCGTCGCCATCGAACCAGTGGCGATAGCGCCACTCCTGTCGGCTGAAGCGTCCCGGGCCATTGCGAAACAGGGTGCCGCGGAGGCCGTCAGGCAGCGATCCGTGCAGGCGACGCGCCGCGCTGTCAAAACCCTCTGCGGGCGCGTCCCGGGTGATCAAGGTCCAGGGGTCGTGGGCGCTGGCGGCTTCGTAGGCGGCATAAACCGGGTCGATTGACTGGGCGAAAAGGGGCGAGCTCACACCCGCCATGCAGGGGCCAGCCATCATGAGTTTCAGCGTGTCGCGACGATTGGGGGACATCAGCAGGCCTCCTAGTCCAGGCGCACGGCGTGGGCGCCAGAGTCTGCCGACAGTTCGAAGGCGGCGTCTGCCCACGACGCCGGACCGAAACTGCCGCGTGCGTTATTGGAGAAGGCGAACGGTTCGCTGGGGATGCCCATCATGTTGGTGTCCAGCTCGCCATTGCCGTTGACGTCGTGGAACAGGCGGATGGCGTACTCGCCCTGCGGCAGGAGTCCCAGCGATGCTGATGCGGTGTCGCTGGTGACATCGATGCGAGCGCCGGTAACAGGCGATCCACCATTCCAGTCAGCCTCGTTGTCGAATACGGCGACCATGAGGGTGCCCTGATGATCATTGATGGATGACACGGTCAAGACCAGCTCGGTATCATCGGCAAGAGCCGTACTGTTCGGGGCGGTGAACAGGCCAAGAGCGAACAGGGCAGTGGTGATGTTTTTCATTGTCTTACTCCAATCTATTATGGTGATCCGCCGGGATCTGGGATCGGAGTGCCGCAAGTTTCGGCGCCCTGCGAGTGCAATTGCGCGAAGGGGCTGCCTTGCTTCGTGAAACGCGCTAGATGTCGTTTCACGTATCGCGAGTGGCACATGAACTGGCTGCAGAAATATCGTTCAGAGGTCATCTCGGTCATCGCAATTGGTGCGTTCATGACCGTCCTGGCTCCCTATGACACTGACCGGCTGCCGATCTGGCTGCGCTATATCTACTGGACCGGATTGATGGCTGTGGGGTGGGGGTCTGCAGCCGTGATCCAGCCGATTATCGCGCGCTGGGCACCCGATATTCCGGTCTGGGCCTACCTCCTGTGCCTGTCGCTGTCTGTCAGCGTGCCCGTGACGATTGGCGTTTTGCTTGTACAGAGCGCCTGGGGGCCGGGTTTCCCGCTACAGGCAATCCCGGTCGTCTTCGGATTTGTGTGGGTGATTTCCATTGGTGTGAGTGTGATCGGCTGGCTCACCAGCCGTCATGGCGAACAGCAGGACAAGGAGACCGATGCCGCAGTCGCATCACCGGCGCTTCTCGATCAATTGCCGCCAGGCTTGCGCAGCTCACCAATCCTCGCCCTGGAGTCTGAAGACCATTATCTGCGTGTGCATTGCGAGGCGGGAGATGCGCTCATCCTCATGCGATTGCGGGACGCAATCGCGGCGCTGCCGGACGCGGCGGGAGAGCAAACCCATCGTTCCTGGTGGGTTGCCAAGGATGCAGTTCTCAAGGTTGAGCGTGGCCAGGGGCGTGCCCAGCTCACGCTCAAGAACAGCATCACCGCACCGGTCAGCCGGACATTCGCGCCCAGACTGCGAGACGCTGGCTGGTACTGAGAAGGGAAGCGGACCCTTCTAGTGCGCCAGCAGAATGGCGAAGGGAAGGTCCTTGATCAGGCAGGTCGTCTCGTCACGGCCCAGGGATCGTTGCCAGCCAGAGGCTCCGAAGCCGCCCATGACCAACAGGTCGGCACCATTCTGGTCCGAGCTTTCAATCAACGCCCGGGCGATGCTTCTCCCTGACAGCTCAACAGACCGGGTCGCGGATTTGATGCCGTGCAGTTCGAGATAGTCGGACAGGTCCGCCAGCTGGTTGGCGGCCTCGCTGTCCGTGCCGGCATGGGTGATGGTCACGTGTTCGGCGTCCTGCAGAAACGGCATCGAGCCGACTGCGGCGTGCATGGCTTCGAGTGAACCATCCCAGGCAATGACGATATCGTTGAAGCGCTCGCTGGCCTGGCCATCAAGCGGCAAGACAAGGACCGGTCGACCGGACTCGAACGCGGCGGTCTCGATCGAGTTGAGCTTGTTGCGCAAGTCCTGGCGAGAGGGTTTGGGCATGATCAGCAGATCGCACAACCGACCTTCCTGGCTCATCGCGCTGCGTGGCAATCCGATGAATTCGATGAACCGGCCCAGGTGATCACGTTCGGCATCATCTGCCAGTGCTTCATAACTCGCGCGGGCCTTGCGCGCGGCCAGCACCGCTGCGTCATCCAGGGCTTCCAGCACCGCCTCCATGCCATAGGTCGAGAAGGCATCCCCCAGAAGGTCTCCGCCGGAGGCGGCATTGCGACGGACAAACAGCGAGTCCAAGCGTGCGCCATAATCGGCACACAGGGAATAGGACGAGTTGAGGAGCGGGGTATCTTCTTCGCTGCCACTGAGAACAGAAATCACACGACGCAGTTTCATGGTTTTCTCCTCCGCTTTTCCCAAATGTGGACCGTAAATCCCACAATTTAAATGGGGCTTCACGTCGCAGGCGCGCGTTGACTGCGTCAGGGTCCTTGCCTCACCCGCGCGCACAGGAAAGACTGTCCGCAAAGCAATGCCTGTCCTTGGGGAGGGTCAGATGGAGCTGAAGCTCAATCCAAATATCGATGTCCAGGCTTACGCAGAGGCCTATCAACGCGATCCCTTGGTCCGCATTCCGGACATTTTCGAGCCGGATACGGCCGAGGCGATCCATGAAATCTTGTCCAAGACCATGAATTGGAGGCTGGTTTTCCCCAGCACGGACATGGGTGATGGACAGGTGGAAAGCCTGACCCAGGCACAGATTGATGATCTGGGTGCCGATGGTATCCGCGAGAAAATCCAGGGCGTGATGCAGCGGGCCCAGCGCAATATCGGCTTCCTGTATTCGTCCTATCCGATGATCCGCGCCTATGTCGAACAATGGGATGCCGGCCATCCCATCCACCGATTGACCGAGTTCCTGAATTCACCCGAATTCCTGGAATTCGGCGGTCAGGTTATCGGCGTGCCGGGCATCACCAAGGCAGATGTCCAGGCGACCCTGTACGCGCGCGGTCATTTCCTGACCCGGCACGTGGACAAGGGGATGGATAATGAACGTCGCGCGGCCCTGACCTTTGGCTTCACCAAAGGGTGGCAGACCGACTGGGGCGGTCTGTTGATGTTCCTCGACGAGAACCAGGATGTCAGCCAGGCCTTTGTGCCGCGGTTCAACGTGTTGTCGATTTTCGACGGACGCAAGATTCACGCGGTCAGCCCGGTCTCACCTTTCGCAGGTGCGGGCCGTTTCCAGGTCACGGGATGGCTGCGGGATGATCCACCGGCCGGCGCCTGATCAGCGCAGCGTGGCTCGTTTGGCGCGCCATTCGTCGGCGGTCTGACCCCAGACATTGACCTTGATGCCAAAGCCGGGAACCTCGACTTCCTGTCCGGAATCCGTGGAGCCGAGTTTGCGGGCAACGGCCTGGCTCGGTGTGTTCTTCTGGTCGATCAGGTGGATGACAGAGGGCCAGTCCAGGGTGTCGAACACGAAGTCCAGGCAGGCCGCGGCCGCTTCCGGCGCATAACCCTTGCCCCACGCGGCGCGCTTGATGGTCCAGCCGACTTCCGGCTGTGGCCAGAGATGGGGATACCAGGGTCCAATTCGTCCCAGCCATTCGCCGGACGCCTTGTCGACAACGGAGAAGAACCCGTAGCCCCGCAATTGCCAGTGCCCCAGAAGGCTGCAGAAGGCGCGCCAGGTGATCGCGGGATCCTGCACCCCGCCAATAAAGCGTGCCACATCTTCATCCTGCATCATCTCCGCCAGGGGTTCGAAGTCCTGTTCCTCGGGGTAGCGAAGCAGCAGGCGTTCTGTCTCAATTCGAGGATGGTCCATGATGGCCTGCTTTCTATCTGCGCGGCGTCGGATCGCGGGAGGTGGTCTTGCCGCTCATGCTATATGAGTGGCACAGTGGATCTGCAAAGCGATTGAATACGAAATGAGGGCATTGGGGTAGCCCCTGTGGCGCGTGTCTTGCTTGGGCAGGCGCAGGGGTAAGTAAGTGGGGTTGTACACACCATGGACGAAGCAAACCGTCCCGGAGTGATACGGTTTTTGATCTATCTGATCGCAGCAGCTGGTCTGGCTGGTGGTCTGGCGGGCTGGGTTCAGTCCACGGGCGGTGGCGACTGGGCTGCGGACCTGGACGCACCGGACTGGACGCTGGGGTTCAATCTTTCTGTCCTTATCGATGTTCTGATGATCCCGCCCATGGCGATCGCGTTGTGGCTCTGTCAGCGCAGTGGCCGCGACGGGCTGCGCATGCTGTGTTCGCTGCTGATCGCCGGCGCCCTGGCCGCCCTGGTGGGGCACATGCTGTTCTTCTTCGGTGTCCGTGACGTCTCGCTGGGCTTCCTCGCGCAACTGGGAAGCTGGGTTTACCTGCTGTTTGTGACCGGCATTGTGGGGCGATGCTCCCGCGCAGCCGGCTACCTCTTCTGGCCGGTGTTTGCCTGGCATACGTTCAATCTGACGGTGAGTTTCGAGTTGATGCGGCTCAATGCCGGCCTTGTTGGCGGACTTTAGGCCAGGTCTTCAGGCGTCCAGCGGTTCCACGAACATCGTGCGCCCGGCGTGTTTGTTCGGCGCAAAGCTGATGTGAGACCCGCCCGAGCGGCTGAGCAGCATTTCAAGCGTTTGGGCGGCAATACTGCAGTGATCAGACTTGCAGATCCACACGGTTCGAGGCGCGTCGGGGGCTTCTGACCCGAACTCCCCTCCAGGAATATCGAGATCGCGAAGCGAACGGTGAAAGTCGCATTCGCTGGCATCGATCATCAGGGATTGCTGGGCGTTCCAGGTGTCGTGCTGGTTGATCAGGCGAGCAAGCATCAGTAATCGACGCGGATCAATATCCCCGCTCAACGTCACCTCAACGTGCGTGTTGAGTGATTTTATGTCTCCGCCCCCGGACATTCGCCGTGTCTAATGTGTTCCCGCTATCGGTCTCAGTTTTATCATATTAACAGAAGATCGGATCTAAAGCAGGCGCTGTTTTCGCCGGTGCTTAATTTTGTGTCTATTTCTGCGGCCCCTCAGCGGGTTGCAGCTATTATGTGTGCCGGACGCGATGAGAGGCGGTTTCGCAAATTTCTATTTGTGTAGGGAAATAAAAAGCCGCCCATCCCTCGATGAGCGGCTTTTCTGTTTGGGCACTTCATTTTGGCTTAGTCGAGGCTTGGCTCAAGGCCCTTGCACGCTTCAACCAGACCCTTAACCGCGTCGACCGAGTGATCGAACATGGCCTGCTCGTCGGCGTTGAGGGAAATCTCGACGACCTTCTCGACGCCGTCCTTGCCGATCACCACCGGGACACCGACATAGAGGTCGTCCTGGCCGAACTGGCCGGTCAGGTGCGCGGCACACGGCAGGATGCGCTTCTTGTCACGCAGGTAGGAGACAGCCATCTCGATGGCGCTTTCCGCCGGCGCGTAATAGGCAGAGCCATTGCCCAGCAGGGCGACAATCTCGCCACCGCCCTTGCGGGTGCGGTCAACGATGGCGTCCATTTTCTCCTGTGTGGACCAACCCATTTCGATCAGGTCCGGGACCGGGATGCCGGCAACGGTGGAGTAGCGAAGCAGCGGCACCATCGAATCGCCATGGCCGCCCATGACGAAGGCCGTGACGTCTTCGACGGAAGCTTCAAACTCGTCAGCCAGGAAGTGGCGGAAACGCGCGCTGTCCAGGACGCCAGCCATGCCAACGACCTTGTTGTGCGGCAGGCCGGAAAATTCGCGCAGCGCCCAGACCATGGCGTCGAGCGGGTTGGTGATGCAGATCACGAAGGCGTCCGGAGCGTGTTTGGCAATGCCCTCGCCAACAGCCTTCATGACTTTCAGATTAATGCCAAGCAGGTCATCGCGGCTCATGCCCGGCTTGCGCGGAACACCAGCGGTGACGATGCAGACATCAGCGCCGGCAATGGCAGCATAGTCATCAGCACCGGCCAGCTTGCTGTCCTTGCCGAATACCGGGCTGGCTTCTGCGATGTCGAGCGCCTTGCCCTTGGCAATGCCTTCCGCGATGTCGAACAGAACAACGTCGCCGAGTTCTTCGCGCGCTGCGATGTGGGCGAGCGTGCCGCCGATCATGCCAGAACCAATAAGGGCGATCTTGTTACGGGCCATTGAGGGGACTCCTTGAGCGGATGGATCACGTAGTGAAATTATTCTGTGCGCGGTCTAGCGCCGCTTTCACCATGCTGCAAGTGCACATGACGTCGCGTGGTCCCGCCATCGACCCCGCCATTGTGCACAGGGGCTCTGTATCCCACATGTTGGACGAACCGGAGGAGAGATGAATGTCGAGCGAATACCACCTTGCCGAGCTCAATATAGCCCGCGCGCGCTATGAAAATGACGATCCGCGATTCAAGGATTTCGTCGACATGATCGAGCCTGTGAACCAGATGGCGGAACGCATGCCGGGCTATGTCTGGCGCCTCGTCGACGATGACGGTGTTGGCACCATGGATATCAAGGCGTTCGATGATCCGCGACTGCTGGTCAATCTGAGTGTCTGGGAGGATCTCGACAGCCTGCTGACCTTCGTCAACAAAACCGTCCATGCCCGGGTGATGAACCGGCGCAAGGAATGGTTCGCGGCGATGGAGAGCCATCACCTGGTGTTGTGGTGGGTGCCGGCCGGTCACCAGCCCGATCTGGCGGAAGCGCGGGCGAGGCTGGAGCAGCTCGACAGGAACGGGCCGAGCGCCGAGGCCTTCACCATTGGTAAATTCTACCGTCCGGACGGCCAACAGGTGGATTTTGGCGTGACGATTGACACCTAGTCGATCGGAGGCAGGTCGAGTTCCATGACCCGGTCATCCCGACTATTGCGGATGCTGATGGACCCCGGTGTATAGCTAACCGGCAGTCCGTCCTGCGGCGCCTGGAAAAACTGGTAACAACAGGTCTTGCCGTCCGGGACGGGTTTTGTGCAGGTCGCGCACTCCTCCCGAAGCTCCCGCGGGCCTGCTTCATAGGCGATCGGGACAAAGCCGGCCTGCGCCAGCGCCTTGCGCGAGCCGGCGCCGTAATCGGCGTGTGCTGCGCCGGTATACAGATCGCTCCAGGCCGCGATCTGGCGCGCCTCGAACACGGCAAGTCGTGCCTGGACCATGTATTTTTGCAGTCCGAATCCGGTCATGTCGGCGCGGACGAGGGCGCCGCCCAGTTCGAATTCGTCATCCAGCAACGGCAGTATCCCGGCCATCGCGATGAGCTGGTCGGCGCTGTCCAGAACGGCAATCAGGGCGCCTTGCTCCATGGCATTGGCAAACAGGGCCGCATCACGATTGGTCAGGCCGCCGCGTGCGCCCTGGCGAACAAAGTCCGCCAGGGTCTCCGGGCTCGGAAAACCCGGCTGATGAGAAAAGACCAAGCGCGTTTGCATGCCCGGTCTTTTGGACCGCGGCGTGCAAATCCTCAAGAGCTTCAGGACGAGAAAATCGGCAAGGCCACCATCACTGTGCCCACCAGGCCGCCGGTGAACAGGAGCGTGCGCACGAAGGGTACGCCCAGCCAATAGACCGGCATGTAGATCACGCGGGACATTGCATAGAGCGTCGCGCCGAACGCGGAGGTGGCGGTGTTCGCATCCAGCATGTGTGCGATCAGGACGATGGGTGTGAACAGGGCCAGACTTTCGATCTGGTTCTGCACAGCCCGGGTTGTGCGCCCCATCAGCTTGTCGGGTTCGCGTGGCTCGTCGCGGGCGCCCGCCTGGCGCAGGGGCCCGAAGGCGATGAGCCCGGCTATACCCTGCGAAACGATACCTGCGGCGAGGATGCCGACTCCGGCCATGAGCATCCATAATTCTGTGGTCATCACCATGTCTCCTGCTTGATGAGCCGCACTGTGTGCATGCAAATACGCATCTGCAATCGGCAAGTAATCAGGGTGGTTATGCGCTGAGGCATCGGGTAGGGTGCGCCCATGGACTGGAGAGACCTTCAAACCTTCCTCGTCACCGCGGAAGCAGGATCCACTCAGGCAGCTTCAGCTGATCTGGGCCTTGATCAGAGCACGATATCACGACGTATTGCATCGTTTGAGAAACGTCTCGGCCACCGGCTGTTCGAGCGATTGCCAACCGGATTGATCCTGACTCCGGCCGGCGAGCAGATGCTGGACACGGCCCGCAAGGTCGAAACCGACGTGCATTCCCTGGAGCGCCGCCTGGTTGGGGGTGGAGAGGAACTTGAAGGCGAGGTTCGCCTGACGGTTCCGCCCTATATGCTCAGCGGCTTTCTCGGCGAGATCCTGGCAGAGTATCACGAGGTTCATCCGGAAGTGCATCTCGATATCGACATCTCGATGACCGAGGCCAATCTGACCAAGCGGGAAGCCGACATTGCTGTCCGGGGTTCCAATACGCCGCCGGATCACCTGATCGGGCGGCGCGCCGGCACGTATCACATGACGCTCTATGCGCGCAAAGACCTGGTTGACCAGGCCATGGACCTGCCATGGATTGGCTGGGGCGAGCCAGGCGAGCTCGAAGCCTGGGCGCGAGAGCGGGGATTGCCTGTGCATTCACGCATCTGGAAGACCGAAAGCATGGAGGGCCAGGTTGCCTTGGTGCGCCGTGGTCTGGGCATGGCGATACTGCCTTGCCCGCTGGCGGACACACAACCGGATCTGGCGCGCATCATTCCGGACCAGACCTGGCCGAGCCGGGATGTCTGGGTGCTCACGCACAAGGATCTCCTGACATCGCCGCGGATCCGGAGCCTGTTCAACTTCCTGGCGGACGGGTTGCGGGCCCGCCGCGACCTTCTGGAAGGTCGCCTCGTCAGCGCTTGATGGCCATGAGAATACCGTCGCCGATCGCCGTAAAGGCCATGTCGACGCGGCTATCATCCCGGATTTTCTCGGCAATTTCATAGAGCGCACGGGTGTCGCGATCCCCTTCGCGTTTGCGTGCATCCGTGACATCTCCGGACCACAACACATTGTCCAGCAGCATCAGCCCCCCCGGGCGAAGGAGCTGGAGGCCCGCCTCGTAATATGTGTCGTAATTGGCCTTGTCGGCGTCGATGAACATCATGTCGGCCTCGCCGGGAATGTCCTCGACCAGCGCGTGAACCGTCTCCACGGCGTCGCCCTGGCGCATTTCGATCAGATCCGTCACGCCCGCCTGGTCCCAGAAGCGTTTGGACTGGCGGAAGTAATCCGCATTGATGTCACAGGCATAAAGCCGGGCAGCATCGCCGTGCAACTCCTGCATGACCAGCAGGGTGGTCAGCGAGGAATAGCCGGTGAACACGCCGATCTCGACCACTGTTCTTGCATTCACCATGCGTGCGCAGAGCTGCAGGAACGCGCCCTGTTCCGGAGAAATCTGCATGCGGGCGATCTGGCCCATATTCGCGGTGAATTCCCGGCAGGCGGCGAGTGCCGGGTGCTCTTGCCGATTGGCGTTGCGGACATAGGCGGTCAGGGTTTCATCAAGACCAATAGAGCGAGACATAAAGGGCTCCGCGTGTGGCTGTGACTAGGTTTGTTCAGTGATCTGACGCTCTGCGGCTAGATAGTCGTGCGTGCGCATTTCGATCAGTCGCGAGGCGGTGCGTTCGAACTCGAACGCGCCATCGCCGGCCGGGTACAGGTCTTCGGGCTCGGCATCGGCGCTCATGACCAGCTTCGTGCGGGCTTCGTAGAGGGCGTCGATGAGCGTGACAAAGCGCTTGGCTTCATTGCGCTTGTCCGGGCTGAGACGTGGCGTCCGGTCGAGCAGGACGGTATGGAAGCGCGAGGCTATGGCCAGATAGTCCGCGGGTCCGAGCGGCTGGGCACACAATTCCTCGAAGGTGAAGCGGGCAACGCCGGCCGCTTCACGCTGGACCTTGAGTGTCCGCCCGTTGACATCGATCTGACAGGATTGCGGGGCGGCGCCCTGGGTCAGGCGGTCCCAGGCGTCATCCATGGCCAGATCTGCCTCTGCATCAAGCGGGCAATAATAAACGGGTGCGGCTTCAAGCTGGCGCAGGCGGTGGTCTGTATCGCCCCCAATCTCGTGCACATCCAGACGCTGTTGGAGGAAGGCGATGAAAGGCAGGAAGAGCTGCCGGTTGATCCCGTCCTTGTACAGCGTGTCCGGATGCCGGTTGGACGTCGAGACGACCACGATGCCTTCATCGAACATGGCTTCGAACAGGCGCCCCAGGATCATCGCATCGGCGATATCGGTGACCTGGAATTCATCGAAGCAAAGCAGTTTTGCGTCGCGGACCAGGGCACGCGCCACCGGCGGGATCGGATCATCACCTGCCGATTTGACAAATTCTGAGCGACGCTTGCGCTGGCCCGGCTTCAGTTTGCGCCATTCGGCGATGCGGGCGTGCACATCCAGCATGAATTCGTGAAAGTGGACGCGGCGCTTTTTCTCGACGGGCGCATGCTTGAAGAACAGGTCCATCAGCATCGACTTGCCGCGGCCTACACCTCCCCACAGATACAGGCCACGCGGGGCCGCTTGAGCGCGCCCGAACAGCGGTTTGCGTCCGGATTTCCAGCTTGCGAGCTGGACGCTCAGCATGGTCAGGATTTCCGCCGCATGTTCCTGGGCAGGGTCGGGAGAAAGCTCTCCGGCTGCGACCCGGGCTTTCCATTGTTCAAGAGGCGTTGCCATGTCAGGCCTCATGCCGCTGTCTGGGGTGCAGGTCAATCACACAGATGCGCTTCAACCGGGCCAGTGCCGGAAAACTGCAAAAATGATCAGTGACAGCGCTAGCAGGCAAATGCCGGCCAGCAGTCCCGGGCGCCGGATCTCACGCATGGATTGCCTCCAGGGCAGAGCGCATGGGGGCTGGCAGGGGAACGGGGCGGCGGGTTTGCCGGTCGACATAGACATGCACGAAACGGCCTTGAGCTGCCGGTTCGCTTTCGCCCTCGGCGAACAGACCAAGTTCGTATTGCACGGAAGACGACCCGATACGCGCAACGCGCAAGCCGCTCTCGATCGCTTGGGGGTAGGCGAGAGGCGCGAAATAGTTGCAGCCCGTCTCGACAACCAGGCCAATGACCGAGCCGGCATGGATATCCAGTCCGGCCTGTTCAATCAGGAAGCAATTCACAACCGTGTCGAAAAACCCGTAATAGGCGGCGTTGTTGACGTGGCCGTAGATATCATTATCGGCCCAGCGTGTCGGTTGAACGAGCCAGTGGCGATAATCCTCTCGAAGTCGCTTTTCCATCACAGTACGGCCTCGTAACACGCCAGCGCGGCATCCAGGGTCATGTCTCGCGGATTGTTGACCAGCAGGCGTTTCACGTCCATCGCCTCTTCGGCCAGACGCGGCAGATCATTATGACTGATCCCGAGCTGGGACAGGCGGGTTTCAATTCCGACGACATCCGCGATGCGCTCCATCTCTTCGACCAGCCCGTCCGTGGAGGCGTGCAGGCCAAGATGGCTGGCGAGTTCCGCGTAGAGAGGCTCAGCAGCCTCGGCGTTGTAGCGCAGCACCGGGGGGAGCATCAGGGAGTTGGAGAGGCCGTGCGGGATGTGGAATACGCCACCGAGCGGATAGGCGAGCGCATGCACCGCACCCACAGGCGCATTGGCGAACGCCTGACCCGCCAACAGTGCGCCGGTCAGCATGTCCTCTCGAGCCTGGACATCGTCACCGACCAGGCAGGCGCGTTCGATCGCACCGTGCAGCTTCCTCAATCCCGCCAGGGCGAGGCTGTCGGAGATCGGATTTTTCTCAATCCTGGACGTGTAGCCTTCGATGGCGTGCACCATCGCATCAATGCCGGTGGCTGCTGTTACGGCGCGCGGCAAGCCCAGCGTCAGCTCGGCGTCCAGAACGGCGATGTCCGCATAGAGAGGCGGAGCGTTCACGCCCATTTTCGTGCTCTCGCCGATGGTGATCACCGAGATTGGCGTGACCTCGGAGCCGGTTCCTGCGGTGGTGGGGATGAGCACAAGTGGCAGACGCGGGCCGGTAGCATTGTTGACGCCGTACATATCTTCCAGGGCCTGATCCGAGCCCAGGAGCAGGGCGATCAGCTTGGCTGTGTCCATCGAGCTGCCGCCGCCCAGTCCGATAACAATTTCTGCGCCAAAGGCCCGTGCCTGGTCCTCGGCCATCAACACCACATCCTTGGGTGGGTCGGCGACGACCTGATCAAAGATTTGAACGTCCAGCTCGGCAGCTTCGAGGCTTTTAACAGCGGCATCGATCAGGCCCAGCTTCCGGACGCCGGCATCGGTTACCAGAAAGATGCGCCTGGCATTGCCGATGAGTGACGCGCACACGCGGCTCAGCTGAGCGGTGGCTCCACGGCCGACATGAATGTGCGGTACCGTTCTGAAATCATATGCAGCCATCTGGTCCTCCCGGTTTCAAACTGGCGAAAGCCGGTTTTCTCTGCAAGCGCCTTGAACGCGAAATTCTTGCAATTATTGTAGGGCGAGCGTTCGTTCTCGCGGAGATTGTATGCCTATTGCCGTCAGCTATCTGCCAGAGCCCCGGATCGTGCTGCAAACCGGAAGCGGAGATGTGGGTCCCGCCGAGATCGACAGAGCCATTGATGATACCCGTGACGCTGTGCGGGCCAACAGTCCGCGCGGCGTGGTGATCGACACCCGTGCAGATACGGTCGACATACCAATGGATGCCTAGATCGATCTGATTGCCCAGTATTTCGATAAGATCGGCACACATGTTCCGACTGCCTATGTCATCGATGGTGCGGTTACGCCGGACCAGTCGATGCTGCTGGAACTGACGGGCTTTAACAACGGCACACCGGTGGGTGTTTTCCCGACCCCTGAAGACGCTTTCGACTGGGTCTCCCAGGTGGCCAAGAGTCGCTGATTGCCTTGCTGGAGTAAGATGTCAAGACCGGCATCCTGCTTGTAGACCAGCCCGGGCAACGCACCGGGGAAGTGGCAGGGCCTGACTGGTTGCTGGCCACGATTGCGCGCTCGCGAAAGAAGTGCAGCTAGCCGGATCTGCTTGCTCTGGTAGGTGAATCGAATTTTCAAATACTGGCCGCAGCGGGGCACTTGCGATACGTCTGCATCATCCCGAGTGGGTGAATAACAAGAAAAATCGTGTGTGGTGATGCGTATGCCGGTGAAGGTCGAACTTCTCGAGGATGGTCTTTTTGTCTCCATGATCTGCTGGGGTGTTCTCAGTCGTCAGGAGACCGGCTGGGCACACGAGACAGTTCGCGAGCATGTGGTCGCCGCGAACGCGATCGGTATTCTTGTCGATGTACGTGACACCGAGATCACAAGCACTCCTGCCTATTCAGCTGAAATCGTCGAGAATTTCATCTTTGCGCTTGAGCGTTCCCTGCCGATTGCCTTCCTGCCGCCGCTGGGATGGTCAGAGGCGCATTTTGAGCGCGTCTGGTCACTGGTGCCTGAGCTCGATATCTGGGTCGAGGTCTTCAAGGCGCGGGAAGCGGCTCTGGACTGGCTGAGAATTGCCACCGAGCCATCGGATCGCACACCACAATCGGACAGAAAAAAAGCCGCTCACTAGGAGCGGCTTCCTTGGTGGTGCCTACTGCATCGTCGGGATGACGAAGGCCTGGTCGCCAATCTCGCCGGACGGCCAGCGCTGGGTCACCGTCTTGATCTTGGTGAAGAAACGGATGCCATCGGTGCCGTACTGGTTGGTGTCGGTGAAGGCCGATCGCTTCCAGCCACCAAAGGAGTGGTAGGCCACCGGGACCGGAATCGGCACATTGATGCCGACCATGCCGACATTGACCTTGGCGGCAAACTCGCGCGCCGCCAGGCCGTTGCGGGTGAAGATGGCGACGCCATTGCCGTACTGGTGCTGGCTGGGCAGGGCCGCAGCTTCTTCCAGATCATTGGCGCGAACCACCTGCAGAACCGGTCCGAAGATCTCTTCCTGATAGGAGGTCATTTCGGTGGTGACATTATCGAACAGGCTCGGGCCGATGAAAAAGCCCTTCTCGTGGCCCTGCAGGGAGAAGCCGCGACCGTCGAGCAGCAGGTCTGCGCCCTCCTCGACGCCCTTGCCAATCCAGTTCTCGATGCTGGCCTTGTGAGCCGCGCTGACAACCGGTCCGTAATGGGCGTCCGGATCGTTGGAGACGCCGACGCTCAGCTTCTGCGCTTCCTCTTTCATGCGAGCCACAAACTTGTCCGCCGTGTCCTTGCCAACCGGAACCGCGACCGGCAGCGCCATGCAGCGCTCGCCGGCAGAGCCATAGGCGGCGCCGAGGAAATCCTTGACCACCTGGTCCATATCGGCGTCCGGCATGATGATGCCGTGGTTCTTGGCGCCACCCATGGCCTGGAAGCGCTTGCCATTGGCAGCACAGGTCGCGGCAATGTACTGGGCGATGTTGGACGAGCCGACAAAGCTGACGGCCTTGATATCGTCATGGTGCAGCAGGGCGTCGACCGCTTCCTTGTCGCCATGGACGATTTGCAGAACACCCTCGGGCAGGCCAGCTTCCATCCACAATTCAGCCAGGCGAACCGGGACTGACGGATCTTTTTCCGACGGTTTGAGGACCAGCGCGTTGCCCGTGGACAGCGCCATGCCCATGAACCACATCGGGATCATGGCCGGGAAGTTGAATGGCGAGATGCCGGCGACGACGCCGAGCGGCTGGCGCATGGAATAGACGTCAATGCCGGTGCCGGCGCTCTCGGTATATTCGCCCTTCAGCAGGTGCGGGACGCCCATGGCGAACTCGATGACTTCAAGCCCGCGGATCAGATCACCCTTGGCGTCGGCGATGACCTTGCCGTGCTCGGAGGACAGCAGTTCCGCAAGGCTGTCCATCTCGGCCTCAACGAGCATTTTGTATTTCATCAGGACGCGGGCACGACGCTGCGGGTTCATCGCGGCCCAGACGGCCTGGCCTTTCTTGGCGCCTTCAACGGCGGACGCGACTTCGTCGGTCGTGGCCAGTTGGACTCGCGCCTGGATTTCGCCGGTGCTGGGATTGAAGACATCGCCATAGCGGCCGGAATTGCCGGTATGGGATTTGCCATTCACAAAGTGATGAATTTCGCGGCTCATGCGCGTCTCTCCCCTGATGTTCTAAGCTTGGCCCGGATTGGGCAAGATATTTGCGGGTCACTTAATACGGCTGGCAGCCTGTGTCGAGGCGGTGGCGCGGCATCTTGCAAGCTTGTCATGCCGTCTCACTGACGGACCGTTGCTTTGGGACAACGGTTTGCGAGGAGATGTGTGACAAGCCGCCCGCAAGGGTTGACGAATGCGCCGCAGTGCTACGTGTTTGGAAATATCGATATGCATCAATTTCCAGTTGCGGCATTTGAAAAATCAGTTCTACAGCGACTGCGAAATGGACTAAGACTTCGTCCAACACCGGTTCTTACAAGGGGGAGATCCATGTCTCAGAAGAATTTCGGGCGTGCATTCAAGCGCGCACTCAATGTTACAGCATCCGCCGCGATCCTGGCCATGGCGGCGAGCGCGGCTCATGCCCTGCCGGGGCGTGATGATGTTGGTACAGACGGTATGGTTGATACCGAAAACACCTGGTCCGGTGTCGGCATGATGTTCGCGGGTGGTTTTGTCTGTACCGGACAGCTGGTTAATGCCCGCACAGTGATCTTCGCGGCGCACTGCGCGGATAATGCGCCGAATGATCAGTATGGCACTTTCGGATCAATCCCGATGGCATTCAGCTTCGGCGTCGACGCTTTGCCGGGATTCCAGAACTGGTTTGCCAACAGCTTCCAGTCCAATCCGGACATGCATGTTTATAATGTCCTGCAATATCAGACTGTCTTGGACACTGGTTTTTCCTTCCCGGGTGCAGACGTCGCCATGGCGACCCTAGACACGCCGGCAATCGGCCTGCCGACCTATGGTATGCTGTTCTCCGCAATCACCGAAGCGCGTCACGTGGACATGGTCGGTTATGGCGGCAACGGTACCGGTTCTACCGGCCCGATTGGTGGCATCGACTGGAAGCGCCGTGCGGGCGAGAACATGGTTGACGCACTGATTTCCCAGGATGATTTCCTTACGGCGACCTTCGGTATCGCGCCTGGCTCGTGGTCTGGGCTTGTCGGGCCTTCAGGCTCGCAGATGATGTACCACACAGACTTCGACCGCCCGGATCGCAATCCGAACGATTGTACTCGTGGGCCGGCATTCCTGGGTGCCAGCGACATCACATGTACGACACCTCCTTTCACGAATCCGATCACGTTCGATTTCACCTCGGCGATCTCTGTCGGCGACCATATGGACTGGTTCCCGGGAGATGCGACCGATCGCGAGGCCGGCACGGCTGGTGGTGACTCTGGCGGCGCTCTGTTCTCCAACTTTGGAGGTCAGAACCTGATCCTGGGCGTGTTGTCAGGTGGTTGGACCTTTACCAGCCCGAACGGTGGTTACGGTGATCTGAGCTATTACAACCCGCTTTTCCTGTATCAGAACTGGATCGTTGCCCAGAACCCGTACGTCTACGCTTCTGCCGCCGAAGGTGATGGTGTCTGGTCTGACGCGTCGCGCTGGCAACAGACGTTGGATCCGAACTATTTCGTACTTGATGAGAACGGCAATGCGGTCAATGGCCTGTCAACGACGGCGCCGACAAGCGCGCTGGACGCGATGACGACCACGGACGGTGCGTTCGGAACCATTTTCGACACCGAGGTCAATGCGCATCGCGCTACGGCTGCTCCGCAGGAGTCCACAGCCGAAGAACTGTCCACGGCGGCCACGCTGATGGATATCGATTTCCGCGGCACGATCGACCTGCCGGGCCAGACCGGCAAGGGCACCAATGTCCAGGTCCAGGATGGCAGCGTTTCACCTAACGGTGATGCGGGCTCTAAGCTGACCGATGTCCAGGTCCAAGATGTCGACCTCGCAGCCAATTTCGGTGGCGTTACGGTCTCCCAGGACGGTGTCACCGGTGTTGCGTCCAACCTGGATCCGGGGACCTGGGTTCCGAACAACCACTACGGAACATTCGGTACATTCAATGATCCGAGCTCCAGCGTCGCGCGCTTCTTCAATGTCACCCTTTCGAATGCGGGTACAACCACCCTGGACATGAATGTCGAACTCGACACGATGTCCGTTGCAAATGCCGAGGCTCGTTTCGATATTGGCGCTGATTGGACATTCAACACGCTGATTTCATTCAATCAGTCTGCAGGCATCGTAGACCTGAACGGTCGCGTGAATGCCCGCGAATACATGATGACGGGCGGCATGCTGATGGGTACCGGCACCCTCAACACCATGACGATGTGGAATATCGGTGGTGCGGTCCTGCCGGGTTCCGAAACGGCAACCGGCACGCTTGATCTCTGGGGTGACTACGTTCAGTCCAGCGCAGGTTCGCTGGTCATCAATGTTGATGGGGCTGGTTCGTCCATGCTCAATATCACCGGCGATGCGTCGCTGGATGGTTTGCTGGTGTTCAACCCGCTGGCTGGATACCTGCCGCGCTATGGCGACAGCTATGTCTTCCTGAACGCCAACTCGATCATTGGTGGTTTTGCCAGCGTGATGGATCTTCCGGGTGTTCTGCGTCCGGTCGTGACGCTGGCAGGTGGTCAGGCGACGCTGGAGCTGACGGCGGAATCGTTCTCGACCCAGACCACCTATACCAACCTGTTCCAGGCCAGCCTCGGCAATGCACTGGACAATGCACGTGACACCGACTACGCCGCACTGGCCGATATTTTCGGTCCGCTCGACCTGTTGTCGGGTGATGATCTGGCGGATGCGTTGACGTCACTGACGCCGTTCGAATCCGTGATGTTCGATCGCTCTCTGCGTTCTCACACGGACACACTGAATGCAGCCCTGATGGGCCAGATTCGCAATAGCGGCGGTTCCAGCGCAGCCGAGATCGCGGTTGCAGTGCAGTCTGCAGAACTGCAGGCTGACGGTGTTGCCAGCCCGCTGGCAGCTTCCGGTGCCAAGATGCTGTTCCGCCACAATCATGGTGGTGACATGGAAGCGTCGCAGCCGGGTCTGCGCGCCTTCGGTGAAGTGGGTTATGTCAGCGGTGATGTCGACCTGACCTACGGTACGGGCTCCACGGATCTGGATGGCGAGTTCTCGCTGTTCGGTCTTGAAGCCACCTTCGACTCCGGTTGGTCCGTTGGTGCTGCTGTCGGTATGGCCAGCACGGACATGGACAGCCCGAGCATCCTCAACTCGATCTCCAGCGAAACCTCGACGACGCAGTTCAGCCTCTTCGGCGGTTATCAGACCGAGCGTTTCGGTGTCTCCGGCTTCTACAGCTTCGCAAGCAGCGAAACGGACGCGCAGCGCACGGTTGTGATGGGCGGCATGTCATCTGTAATCGCGTCTGATCTCGAGGGCGACGCCACCAGCCTTGGCGTGGTTGCGGACTATCGTCTGACCGATGCCGGTGCGGCCTACCAGATCGTGCCGACGGCCAGCCTCGTATCGACCGAGTTCGATTACGATGCGACGACTGCACAGGCGATCCCGGGTGCCAATATCGATGCCCGTTCCTCGGACAGCCTGATCGCTCGCATGGGCGCGCACTTCAGCGCCGAGACGAATATCGCCGGCCTGCGTCCGGTGCTCTATCTCGGTGTGGCGTCTGACTTTGGTGCTGAGTCGGAAGCCTATTCCGCCTCGTTCCAGGGCGCGCCGAATGTCAGCTTCGGCACGACTGAGTCGATCGACGTTGATGAGGTCTGGTACGAGATCTCTGTCAGCATCGAACGTGAGTTCGAAACGGGCGCAACCCTCAGCCTCGGTGCCTTCACCGAAGAGGGTCGCGAAGTGATCGACCGCACGGGCGTCTCTGTTGGCGTCAGCGTCCCGTTCTAATCGAACCAACAACGCTTTGAGGAACACCCGGCCCATCGGCCGGGTGTTCTTTTTTGCGCGATGGAAAACACATGTCGCCACGTTGAACTCCGGGGCTTGGTTCTGGAGACTCACGTGTTGCGACAATTCTCAGTCATCGCCAGCCTTCTCGTAGTGGCCGCTTGCGCTACGCCTGGACCCGATCAGCGTCGCGCCGAGCGTGCGGGGGCGGGCCGGGCCAGGGCTCGGCTGGCCCGGCGAGTGGTTTCACCCTCGCTGCCCGTCTTGTGGATGAAGGGCGCTACGAGACAGCCCTGCCGATCCTGCGTTGTGTCGCTGATCAGGGTCATGGCTATGAAATCGCGCAATAGCTCGCCGGCTACAGCCTGTTGCAGCTGGCCGATCACCCCGCCACCCCCGACATCCTTCGCCCTGAATATCGCACCGAGGGCTTCGAGCGTCTCGAGAGCGCGGCGGCTGCAGGATGGGGCGCGGCCCAGGCCGAACTTGTCCAGGCTTACTGGACGGTCGGGTCAAGCGAGGCCATAGAGCGCGGGATGTTCTGGGCCAGCGTCTACACTCGAAATACCCGCGATCGCGCCTACGGCATCGACCGCATCCCGGATGCGCTGGAGGCGCAACTCGAAGCAGCCGTCAGCCGGGATGTCCGCGAACATGTTCAGGCGGAGGCGACACGCTTCGCCCTCGAACCCTTGCAGGCGCGCCCGCTGACGCCGGAATGTTCCCGATTGGTCCAGGAACGTCGCGTGCGTAATGCCGGCGGGCAGCGCGGTCAGGGTCGCGGTCCGGGCGGCGGTCGCGGCATTGGCGGTCAGTTTCCGGGTCTAGGGACCGAAATCGACTAGCGGGTCAGTGGTTTGGCGATCAGCCAGGCGACGACGGCCCCGAGCAGCTGCGTGATGATGAACATCGGCATATGGCTCGGATTGATGCCGGAAAACGTGTCCGTGAAGCTGCGCGCAATGGTGACAGCCGGGTTGGCAAAGCTGGTTGACGAAGTGAACCAGTACGCCCCGGTGATGTAGAGGCCGACAATCCAGGGCACGGCACCGGCATTGTGACGGATGCCCAGCAGGATGAAGAAGACCAGGCCAAATGTCGCCAGGAATTCCGATCCGTATTGCGCCAAACCTGTCCGAGAGGTCGTCGAGATCTGGATCAGGCTCTGTTCGAACATGAAATGCGTCGCCATGACTGCGACAAGGCCTGCCAGAACCTGGCAGGCGATGAACAGGACCAGCTCGGCCGGCTTCAGAGCGCCGCGCAGGAACATGACGATCGAGACCGCGGGGTTGAAATGTGCACCCGAGACGGGCCCCAGTGTCGTGATCAACACCACGAGGGCGGCCCCGGTCGCGATGGCATTCGCAAGCAGGGCAAGGGCGGTATCATTCGTCAGGCTCTCGGCCATGATGCCACTGCCAATGACGGCCACGAGCAGGAAGAATGTCCCGATGGTTTCGGCAAGTGCACGCGCAAACATCTCAACAACGTCCCCTAGAGGCGGCCGATCGCCTGGAGCTCGGCCTTGAGCCCGTCGCGTCGCGGATCGAGATTGTCGATCGCCGCGAAGGCCTCGATACGCTGTTTAAGCTGATCAAACGCGATTTCGAAAGCCCTGCGCTGTTGCGGGCCGGGCGTTTCAACCGCAGCCGGGTCGGGAATGCCCCAGTGCACGGTCATCGGGTGGCCAGGCCAGACGGGGCAGGTTTCGGCTGCGGCGCTGTCACAGACCGTGAAAATGAAATCGAGCTGCCCACCGAAACTGTTGTCGTCGAACTCGTCCCAGCTCTTGGAGCGGAAATGTCCTGTCTCGAAACCCCGCTCTGCCAGCAGCTCCAGCGCAGCAGGGTGCACCTCGCCCTTGGGCTGCGAGCCGGCCGACAGCGCGAGAAAGCGATCGCCTCCGATTTTGTTCAGCAAGGCTTCGGCGAGGATTGAGCGCGCAGAATTGCCGGTGCACAGGATCAGCACCGAGAGAGGACGCGATGTCATGAGGCTTCCTGGAGTGCGCTCTCGGCAGCGCCGACAATGCCCTGTACCAGTTGAGGCTGGTCGCCACAGCAATCCTGGATCAGGAATTTGAGGAATTGGCGGGTTCCTTCGTGATCCAGAGAATAGAGCATGAAGCGCGAGCGACGCTGCGAGCGGATCAAGCCGGCGCGTTCAAGGGCCTGGAGATGACCGGTCATCGTCGAAGGAGGAATGTCGAACCCGCTTGCGAGCTCGCCTGCCGAAACGGTGTCGGGCGCGCGCTGGCACAGCGTCTGGAACAGGGCCAGTCGAACCGGGTGCGATAGCGCCGAGAAACCGGATATACTCAAGCGGTTAGTCATGCCCGCCTGTTACGGTGAAAGCATGACCGTTCGATTGGATTTGCGTGAAAGTTTTGCGACAACGCGCAATGGCGTCTAGCGCGTCCGGTTCAGCGGGGCAGAGCGGTCCTTGAACAAGGTCCGCATGACGCCGGCCATCAGTCCGGTTGGTTGCGGCTTTGACGGCTCTGCAGGGCGGGTTGCGACCGCAGGCGTTTCGGTTGCTTGTTTCGACTTGCGGATACGGCGGAAAACCGCAACTTCCCCACCGATCATGTCTTCAAAGGCCCAGTTGGGATCAATGAAAAGTGTGTCGGCCAACCGGGCTGCGGCGCCCTGAGAGGAGGCTGCGATCAGCAGGACACCACCGATTTTCAGGCGCGCGCTTGCGCTACTCCAATGTTCGGCCATCAGCGAGAAACCAAGACCCTCGCCCAGCACCAGCAGGTCCAGCTCAGTGGATGCCCGATCGTCTGTGCTCTCGAGCCGGGCCCCGCGGCGCTCGCACTCGGCAGCGATCCAGCTTTGCCCCAATTGCATGACCCGCGTGGAATTGCTGGTTAGCAGTCCGACATAATCCGCAACCAGGTCGTCGCGGACGTTTTCACGGCGCGTTGGAAGTTTTCTTAAGCTTCCGGCGGGCAGGTTATGCGTCTTGGTCATGGCTCGTTCCGATGGTGAACACTCGGTTAATCCTGCCTGTTTACACGCAAGCGGCGGGCCAGTTCGTAAACAGGGCGTTAACCTTTGAGGCCCATTGCGCATTTCTCGCTTGCGCGAAATCGGTGCTGGGAGTTTCTTCAACGCATGGAAACCACTGATTCCGTCACTCTTTCCGACCAGCATATCGTAGATGAGCTGATCGAGGACCGCGCACCGAAACTGATCCACACGCCGTTCTGGCCGATGATCAAGGCGGTGGGCTATCCCATGCTTGGATACCGGCGTGCGGTATGGATGGCGGATCAAATTGCCGGGCTGACCGGCACGCAATGCCTGGACTGGATGTCCCAATTCCTCGCGCTGGACACGGATGTGACGGGGCTCGAGCACATTCCCAAGGAGGGGGCATGTGTGATCGTCGCTAATCACCCCGGCGGGATTGCAGATGGGTTGGCACTCTGGGACGCGATCAGGGCCCGGAGACCGGATGCTGTCTATTTCGCCAATCGCGATGCCCTCAAGGTCTGTCACGGGCTGGAAGAGCGCATCATTCCGGTCGAATGGCGTGACAATGAACGAAACCGCTCCCAGTCACGCGAATTGCTCAAGCGTTCATTCGCCGAGTTCAAGGCGGGCAAGTGCGTGGTGATCTTTCCGTCGGGACGCATGTCCGAGTGGAACTGGAAAGAGCGGCGGCTCAAGGACAAGGTCTGGCACCCGACGGCCGTCAGCATGGCGCGCAAGTTCAAGGCCCCGATTATCCCTCTCGCCGTTCGCCAGCGCATGCCCTTCCTCTATTACCTGCTTGCCCAGATAAACGAGGAGCTAAAGGACATGACCATCTTCCACGGTCTGATGGGCAAGAAGGGCGCGAAGTATCGACTGGACTTTGCAAAGCCTGTCGATGTCGCGGAGCACGGCGGGACTGACGCCGAACTGACACTCATGCTCCGCGATATTTGTGAACGTATCGCCTGGGAATAAAGGGCACACAGCAAAAACCCCGCAGCGGACACTGCGGGGTTTTCTTATCAGGGAATGCGAAGAGGCCTAGCTTTCCCGCTCGACCATCATCTGCTTGATCTCGCCGATCGCCTCTGCCGGGTTGAGACCCTTCGGGCAGACCTGGGCGCAGTTCATGATGGTGTGGCAGCGATAGAGCTTGAACGGGTCATTGAGATCGTCCAGGCGCTCGCCGGTGGCTTCATCGCGGCTGTCCGCGAGCCAGCGGTAGGCCTGTAACAGGGCTGCCGGGCCCATGTATTTGTCGCCATTCCACCAATAGGACGGGCAGGAGGTTGAGCACGAGGCGCACATGATGCACTCGTAAAGACCGTCCAGCTTTTCACGATCCTCGGGGGACTGTTTCCACTCCTTCTCCGGTGCAGGCGTATCCGTCTTCAGATACGGCTTCACCGCAGCGTGCTGGGCGTAGAATTGCGTCAGATCCGGAACCAGGTCGCGAACCACCGGCTGGTGCGGCAACGGCGAGACAGTGATCGTGCCGTTATAGTCCTCGATGCCTGAGGTGCAGGCGATGGTGTTGCGGCCGCCGATATTCATCGAACAGGAGCCACACACGCCCTCACGACAGGAGCGGCGGAAGGCCAGGGTCGAATCGACATTGTTCTTGATCCACAACAGGGCATCGAGAACCATCGGGCCGCAATCATCCATGTCCACCTTGTAGGTGTCCCAGGACGGGCCCTGTTCGCTTTCCGGGTCGTATCGATAAACCCGGAAAGTGCGGGTGTTCTTGGCACCGTCCGGCTTGGGCCAGGACTTGCCCTTCTTGGGCTGGGAGCCTTTGGGAAGTGTGAGCTGAACCATGGTGATCTTCCCCTAGTAAACCCGAGCCTTGGGCTCGATATAGGCAATGTCGTTGGACATCGTGTAGGTGTGGACCGGGCGGTAGTCGATGGTGACCTTGCCGTTCTCGTCACACCAGGCGAGCGTGTGTTTCATCCACTCATCATCATTGCGATCCGGGAAGTCCTCGCGGGCGTGTGCGCCGCGGCTTTCTTCACGGTTGGCCGCACCGTTGACGGTGACGGCTGCCTGGCTGATCAGATTGTCCAGCTCAAGCGTTTCCATCAGATCCGTGTTCCAGACCATGCTGCGGTCATTGATGCCAATGTCCGGCATGCCGGAATAGATGGTCTTCATCGCCTCAACGCCCTCATCGAGGACCTCGCCGGTGCGGAAGACGGCACAATTGGTCTGCATCGAACGCTGCATTTCCAGGCGGATCTTCGCCGTCTGGGTCGAGCCCTTGGCGTTACGGAAGCGGTCGAGGCGATCCAGCGTGTTCTGGCCTTCAGAAGCCTTGAATTCCGGCTGGGTCGCGCCCGCTGTCACGGTCTCACCGACCCGCAGGCCTGCCGCACGACCGAAGACCACGAGGTCGATCAGCGAGTTGGAGCCCAGGCGGTTGGCACCATGGACAGAGACACAGGCCGCTTCACCGACAGCCATCAGGCCCGGAACGACCGCATCCGGGTCATCGCCCTTCTTGGTCAGCACCTCGCCGTGATAATTGGTCGGGATGCCGCCCATATTGTAGTGAACCGTCGGCAGGACCGGGATCGGTGCCTTGGTCACATCAACGCCGGCAAAGACCTTGGCGCTTTCCGAGATGCCCGGCAGGCGCTCGGCCAGGATGGCCGGGTCAAGGTGATCCAGGTGCAGGTGGATGTGATCGCCATTGGCGCCCACACCGCGACCTTCGCGGATCTCCACCGTCATCGAGCGTGAGACAACATCGCGGGAGGCGAGATCTTTCGCGGACGGGGCATAACGCTCCATGAAGCGTTCGCCATTGGAATTGGTCAGATAGCCGCCTTCACCGCGGGCCCCCTCGGTGATGAGGACGCCGGCGCCGTAAATGCCGGTCGGGTGGAATTGCACGAACTCCATGTCCTGCAGGGGCAGGCCAGCGCGAAGGACCATGGCATTGCCATCACCCGTACAGGTGTGCGCCGAAGTCGCGGAGAAATAGGCACGGCCATAACCACCGGTCGCCAGGATCACTTTCTGGGCGCGGAAACGGTGCAGCGTTCCATCGTCCAGCTTCCAGGCGGTGATGCCGCGGCAGACACCGTCATCGTCCATGATCAGGTCGAGGGCGAAATACTCGATGAAGAATTCCGTCTCATTGCGCACGGATTGGCCGTACAGCGTGTGCAGGATGGCGTGACCGGTCCGGTCTGCCGCTGCACAGGTCCGCTGGACCGGGCCTTCGCCGAAATTGCGCGTCATGCCGCCAAAGGCACGCTGATAGATCTTGCCGTCCTCGGTGCGCGAGAAGGGCACACCCCAGTGCTCCAGCTCGTAGACCGCGTCCGGCGCGTTACGGCAGAGATATTCGATGGAGTCCTGGTCACCCAGCCAGTCCGAACCCTTTACGGTGTCGTACATGTGCCAGCGCCAGTCATCCTCACCCATATTGCCAAGCGAGGCGGAAATGCCGCCCTGGGCTGCGACCGTGTGGGAGCGGGTCGGGAAAACCTTGGTGATACAGGCGGTCTTCAGACCGGCCTGGGAAGCACCGAGAGCGGCGCGCAGGCCGGAGCCGCCAGCGCCAACGACCACGACGTCATAGGTGTGATCAATCCAGTTGTATTCGGCCATGTGTGTTGTCCGTTACAGCGCAATCTTGACGAGGCAGAAAACCGTGGCGAGCCACAGTCCCGCCGTCAGCAGCGTATTGCCGATCAGCAGGGTGAATTTCATGCCAGCTTTATGGATGTAGTCCTCGATCACCACCTGCATACCCATACGCATGTGGTAGAAAGCCGCAGTCAACGTCAGCAGGGTGACAATGGCGCCGGCGGGCGAGGCCAGGAATTCCCGGGTCGCAGCCGGTTCCGGCGCGCCGGACATGGCCAGCATCCATACGAAGACCGGCGCCAGCAGGAACATGGCGACAGAGGAAACGCGGTGGGCGATCCAGTGTCCGGCGCCGTGGCCGGAGGCGCCGAGGCCGCGCACTTTCGAAGTCGGGGTGCGATAATCAGACATCATCAATTCCCCAGGTTGAGCCACAGCAGCGCGGTCGGGATGACCGCGCCGAGCAGGATCATGACAGAGCGGCGGTTCGACCCTTTAGGATCAAAACCCTTGCCGATATCCCAGAACAGGTGACGCAGGCCATTGAGCCAGTGATAGCTGACCGAATAGGTCAGGGCGATCAGGCCAAAGCGCGTCACCCAGGCCATCCAGCCCTCGAACAGGAAGGCGACAGCGCCCTCGGCGCCGAGCGCCAGCAGGATGAACCAGATGGCAATCGCGACAGCACCAACATAATTGGCGATACCGGTTGCGCGGTGGAGGATGGACGACGCCATGGTCGCATGCCAGCGCCAGACCTGCAGGTGTGGCGACATCGGTCTCGGATCGGACCAGTCGGAAGACATGTGGCAGCCTTTCTTCAGTGTTCCGCTTACGTAACCGCAAAGCCCCGTTGCGGTTTAAGAGGGGTCTGAGGCGCACAATAGGCCGCTTTATGTCAGGGTCAACGCAAGCGCAGCAAGCCGCTGACAACATACCGACAGAATTAGGAAAACGCTCATTTTGTTGCGAATGGGTCGCAGATTGAGCTCGCCCTCAAATCGCGGTTAGGTAGGCGATGCAGTGAGGGGTGCAGCATGACACAACCCAATCTTAATGCCGTCATCACCGGAGCCGTCAGCGGCATCGGCCGTGCCACCACGGCGCGGTTGGTGAACGAAGGCTGGCATGTGTTTGCGACCGTGCTCGACCAGGCCGAGGCAGATGATGTCAGCGCCGCCTTTGGTGACAGCGTCACGGCGCTGATCATGGATGTCACCGATGAGGCGTCCGTGGCCGAGACAGCGCGCACGGTCACGGCAGCCCTGGGCGAACAGCGCCTTGCGGGGCTGGTCAATAATGCCGGGATTGCACTTGGCGGGCCGAGCATGGAGATCCCGATCTCTGATTTCCAGCAACAGATGGAGGTCAATGTGATCGGTGTGATGCGGGTGACCCAGGCCTTTGGCGGCTTGCTAGGCATGGATACTGAACGCCAGGGAAAGCCGGGCCGGATCATCATGCTGTCCTCGGTGGCCGGCCAGCTCGGTGCTCCTTTCATGGCGCCCTATGTGGCGTCGAAACACGCCGTTGAAGGATTGTCCAAATCCCTGCGGATCGAGCTTCAGCACTACGGGATTGATGTCGTCATGATCGGGCCGGGGCCGGTGCGCACGCCGATCTGGGAAAAGGCCCAGGAGGTAGACGCCACGCCCTATCACAACTCCCCGCTCTACAAGCCGATGGTCGGGTTTCGTGATTATCTCAGCCATATCGGCGCCAATGGGCTGGAGCCGGAGGTGATCGCGGACCGGATTTACAAGGCCCTGACCGAGGCCGCGCCGCGCTTGCGTTATGCGGTTGTGCCTCAGCGCTTCGCCAACTGGACCCTACCCAAGCTCCTGCCGGAAAAATGGATTGATCGCATGATCGCCAAGCGCACCGGGATTGTCGAAGACTAGAGCGCTATAGCTTTCGCCCGGAAACACACTAGCTTGCCCGCAAAGGGAGAACGCCATGTCCAAACAGCCAAAAACCGCCGTCGTCACCGGAGCTTCGACCGGGATCGGCTATGCCTGCGTTGAAAAACTGACTGGCAAGGGCTGGCAGGTGTTTGCCGCCGTCCGCGAGGATGAGGACGCCAAGCGCCTGACGGACGCCTTTGGTGACAAGGTTACGCCCCTGATGATGGATGTGACGGATCAGGCGGCGATCGATGCGGCCGCCGTCAAGGTGCGCAAGGCGCTCAACGGACGCACGCTCAACGGTCTGGTCAATAATGCCGGCGTGGCTGTTGCGGGGCCGTTGCTGGAGCTGCCGATCGAGGATTTCGAGCGCCAGATGGCCATTAATGTCACCGGCCAGGTGCGCGTGACGCAGGCTTTCGGGCCGTTGCTCGGCGCAGACCTGGACCTGAAGGGTGAGCCGGGACGGATCGTCATGATGTCCTCCATGGCCGGGGAAATGGGGGCGCCCTTCCTCGCGCCTTATGCCGCCTCGAAACATGCTTTGGAGGGGATCTCGAAATCCCTGCGTCGCGAACTCAATGTGTTCGGGATCCAGGTTGTGGTTATCGGCCCCGGTGCGGTGGCGACGCCGATCTGGGCCAAGTCCGACGAGGTGGATGTCTCGGCCTATGAGAGCTCGATCTTCTATGACGCGCTGGTGCGCTTGCGCAATTACATGTCCAAGTCCGGCCCTGAAGGCTTCCCGCCGTCCAAGATCGCCGACCGCGTCTTCCGCGCCTTCACCGATGCCAAACCGCGCTTCCGCTATGCCATCGTTCCGCAGCGCTTCATGAACTGGTCGCTGCCGCGCATGTTGCCCGCGCGCAAGGTGGATGAGATCGTGGCCAAACGCCTCGGATTACACAGGGTTCGGAAATAGGCCGTGATTTCGTAATGTTCGGACCAATCCTCCTGTGGCGTGTGGCTCAGGCTGAGGGAACCGAACAAAAATGTCCTTGATGATGGCGAGCAGCGCGGCTGCTCTGGTTATGGCGCTGCAAACGGCGCCGCAAGTTCACTATCAATTGTCGATCGAAGAAGGCGCGGATACGCGCCCGGTGGTGACGGTGGAACTTCGTTTCGATGGCGAAACAGACGGGTCCACGGACCTGTACTTACCCGACAACTGGGGCGGCGAGTCTGAATTGTGGAACGGCATCGAGTCGCTGGTGGTCGAGGACGCAGATGTTTCGCAGGGCGATGAGGCCCGTGTGCGCGTGCTGACCCACGCGCCCGGTGCCGCGTTGACCGTACGTTATCAGCTTGTGCAGGACTGGCAGGGTGTGCCCAATGCCGAGCAAAGCAATTATCGCCCCATCCTGCAGCCCGGTTTTCTTCACCTGATCGGCAAGACGTGGATCGCCGAGCCGGACCTCGGGTCGGACAAGGCGGTGACCATGGATCTGCAGGCGCCGGAAGGCTGGACCCTGGCCAGTGACATGGATCATGGCGTTTCGACGATGGATGACATCATGTCCAGCGTCCTGGTCGCCGGGGATTATCAGGTTTTCACCACGGAACTGGACGGCGCTGCCATTCGCACCGGCATTCGCGGCGAGGGCTGGCCGATGAGCGAGCAGGCGTTTGCGGACGAAGTTGCGCGTGTGGTTGCCGCCAGTCATGCCTATTGGAACACGCCTGCGGAACCGTATTTTGTCTCGATCATGCCGGTCGATGCGCCGGAGAACTGGCAGAGCCTGGGCGGAACCAATCTGGGAGACAGTTTCGCCTTCTTCGCCACGCGCAATCTGGATCCGTCCATGCTCACCGAGATCCTGACGCACGAGCACACGCATACCTGGATGCCCTTGCGTCTGGGTGGGCTGATTGATGGTGATGAACAGCCGTCTGAATACTGGCTCTCTGAAGGCTTTACGGAGTTCCTGACCCAACGTGTCGGCGTCAATGGCGGCCTGTGGACCGCGGAGGAGTCCATTGCCTCCTGGAATGGTGCCTTGCAGGAATACTGGACCTCGCCGGTCAACGACCAGCCCAATTCCGCCATCACCACGGGGTTCTGGGCCGAGCGGGACTATCAGCGCCTGCCGTATCTGCGTGGAATGATGTTTGCCGCCCGGGCCGAGGCGCTCATCCGCGAGGCCACGCAGGGGCAACGCGATCTGGATGATGTTTTCCAGCACATGCTGAATGTCGAAGAGGGCGTCACCGCCCCCCAGGCTTTCCTGCCCGCGGTACAGGCGGTTGCGGGTATCGATCTGAGCGCACAGATCGAGCACTATATCAACCAGGGCAATCTGGTGGATATCCCGGCTGACGCGTTTGGCGCTTGTGGCGAGGTTGTGACCCTGGATCAACCGGTCTTTGAATACGGGCTGACATGGGGCGATCCGCTTGAGGATGGTCGCCGTCCCCTCGAAGCTGTGGAATCCGGGACCAATGCCGAACGTGCGGGCTTTCTGCCGGGCATGTTCCTGATCGAGCGTGTGGGCGGTGCCTATGGCGATGCCAGCCAGGAAAGCGTCTTACGGGTCGAGCATGAGGGTGAAATTCGCGAAATCGGCTATCTGCCGACCAATGGCGAGACCTTCCCCCTGCAACAGATCATCGTCGCCGATGATGTGGATTGGCAGGCCTGCACACGCGTTCTGGCCGGCCGGTAATCACATCGCCCTTGCCCTTTGGGTCCGGTTCGCGCAAGTCTGCGGCGAATTGGATCCAATGGAGGGGTGAGATGATCAGCACAAAATTCTGGATGACGGGTAGCGCGGTCATGGCGTTGGCCCTGGCGGCCTGTTCGCCGTCCGCTGACGCGCCGGCCACCAGCGATGTCGCCAGCGACACGGCAGAAACCAGCAGCCCGGCTGCTGAAGCGCTGGCTGAAAGTGCCAGCGAAGCCAGTTTGGCCTTTGCCCAGCTGATCACGGATTATGAATCTCACCAGGAAGCGAATTCCAACTATCGCCGTGGTCAGGATGGAGATCTGGAGGCTCTTGCCTCGTGGGAAGATATCTCCGCCGATGTGCAGGCCGAAAACAATGCCGCGAATATTGCGTTTCTCGAGCGCCTCGAGGCGATTGATGCCAGCGAGCTGACAGCGTCGGAACAGGTTAGTCACGCTGTTCTGGACTATCTGCTGCGCTTCTCCGTCGAGCTTGCACAGTATGACACCAGCCGCATTCCGTTCCTGTCGGACAGCGGTTTCTTCTTCACGCCATCCTATTCAGCGTCCTCGACCCGGCCGCGTACGGTGGAAGAGGGCGAGGCCTGGGTCCGTCGGGTAGAGGCGATCGACGGATATTTCGAGCAGAACCTCGAATGGATGCGCCAGGGAGTTGGCGACGGCTTCACCCAGCCGCGTATTATTGCCCAAGGGGCGATCTCACAGTTGGAAGGCCTGTTGGAGGACGGCGTGCTGGAAGGCATCCTGATCATGCCGATCGACAACTTGCCGCCCGCCATGGATGAGGCCGATCGCGAACGTCTCCGGGCCGAGACCCTGGCGGCTATCCGCGGGCATGCAGTCCCGGCCTACCAGCGGGTGCTGGATTTCTTCAACGAGGAATACATGCCGGGGTCGCGCGACAGTATCGGCATTTCCGAGGTGCCGGGTGGCCGCGAATACTATCAGTCACTGGTGCGCTATCACACGACCCTCGATACCTCGCCGGAAGAGGTGCACCAGCGGGGCCTGTCTGAAGTGGCGCGCATCCGTGCAGAGATGGAAGAGGTCATCGCGGAGACCGGATTTGACGGCACGTTTGCCCAATTCCTCGAATTCCTGCGCACGGACCCGCAATTCTATGCCGAGACCGAAGAAGAATTGCTGATGCACGCGGCCTGGATTTCAAAGCGTGCCGATGACGCAATGCCGCGTTTCTTCGGCAATCTGCCGCGCCTGCCTTATGGCGTGCGCGCTGTGCCGGCCACCATGGCGCCGACCTATACGACGGGACGCTACTGGCCGGGCAATATCGATACCGGGGTCGCCGGAGGTTACATGGTCAACACCTATAACCTCGCCCAGCGGCCGCTCTATGTCCTGCCGGCGCTGAGCGTGCACGAAGCCGTGCCGGGGCATCACCACCAGATCGCTATTGCGCAGGAGCTTGAACATGTCCCGGACTTCCGGCGCAATTCCTACATCACTGCTTTCGGTGAGGGATGGGGGCTGTACACCGAGAATCTCGCGATCGACATGGGGCTTTACCGCACGCCTTACGAGAATTTCGGCCGTTTGACCTATGAGATGTGGCGGGCCTGTCGCCTCGTGGTGGATACCGGCATGCATTACATGGGCTGGACGCGGGAAGAGGCGGAGGCCTGTCTGCTCGAGAATTCGGCCCTGGCCCCGCACAATGTGCGGACCGAGGTGCTGCGCTATATCGCCTGGCCCGGCCAGGCCCTGGCCTACAAGACCGGCGAGCTCCTGATGCGGGACCTGCGCGCGGAAGCCGAAGAACGCCTCGGCGCTGAGTTCGACATACGCGATTTCCACGACACCCTTCTGGAAGATGGCGCCATGCCGCTGTCGGCCCTGGAAGCGAAAATGCGCAACTGGATTGATGAACAGGAAGCCGCCGCTCCGGAGTAGAGAGGTGGCACAGGCGTTCTGTAGCCGCCTGAGCCTTCCGCCTATTGCTATTTGGTGCGTCTACGAAAAATTCTGCGCAGCGCTTGAAGAGCCAGCCAGCCGCCTGGAATGATCACGACGAGCCAGGGAATGAGAAAGACCAGAAAGGTAATCACATCGCCCAGCGCGCTGGAGAAGTTACGGACTGAGTTGCTCAATGCTTCACCGACCGGGGCAAAGGCCCCGTTTGAGACGGGCGGGCGTTCGGTAGAATAATTCAGATTCAGTGTCGACATTGATACCCGCGCGCGCATGGCCTCGAGCTGGGCCTCGCTGGACTCGATATCACCTTGGACACGCGATAATTCCCGTTCCAGCTGGACCAGTTCCTCGACGCTGGCGTTTTCGTGTTCCAGCAGGGCGGTTAGGCGGTCGCGCAACTGCCGTTTTGCAGTCAGACGCGCCTCGGTGTCCAGGATGGGGCTGGTCAGATCGGTCGCGTTCGAAGTTTGGGTCGTTATGCGCCCGCCTCCCGCTTCCGTCTCACCCTGGAGGTCTGCTCGAAAGCTCGCGATCCAGCTAGGGACGGCACGGAGTTGAAGTGTGGCACTGAAATACTGGTTTCTGTCTGTGCGTGCATTCGCCGACCTGATTTGACACACGGCCGGGCCCGCCTCTCGGCAACGTTCGCGATGGGTATCCATAGCTGCCTCCGCGCCGCCAGGTTGGAAACTCAACCCGTAAAGGTGAGTGTAGGCGATGTATTGCGCTCCAGTCGCGGGCGTGTCTGGCGCGATTTCCTGCGTGCGTTCTTGATCGAGAGGAGGGGGAGCAGGCGCAGGCTCCGCCGGGGGGCTGTATGGAAGCGCGCTTCGGGACATGTCGTAGAGCGCGTGATCCTGGCCCGCGTGGTAGACCTGTTCCGGACTGTCGCACCCTGCGAGCCCCAGGGTGGTGAGACCGGCTGCCAATCCCAAGATACGGTTTCGCATATTACTCCCTTTCGAGCCGCTCGGATGCTGTGTGGCAGAGCATGCGCGCAAAGGCGGCGCCAATGTGCCTAAAGCTGGGAAATTGGCAGGCATAAAAAAGGGCGGCCGGAGGGCCGCCCTTAATCATTAGTCGCGAGGCTTTATCAGTACTGACGACGCAGCGTCACGCCGATGGTGCGCGGCTGGTTCGTGCGGAAAGAGAGACGCGCCCGGCCACCGCGTTCGCGGTCAAAGGACAGGTTCGCATTCTCGTCCATCACATTGTCGACGAACACGGTCAGCTGGGTATTGCCCCAGTCGATGCCACCGGACAGATAGCCGATGCTGTACGGGTCGAGTTCCAGATCGATCGAGGTGGTTTCCGCACCCGTAGCGCCGCCGAATGGCAGACCGGAGGAGAAGTTGCCTGCACCCGCTTCCTGGTCACTCGGCTGCGTGTACTGGCTGCCGACATGCTGGTAGGACGCGGTCAGGAAGCCTTCCGCATTATTGCCCGCCCAGGACGCGTCAAACGTGTAGACACCGCTGAGGGAGAACATGACTTCCGGAGTGGAGGCCAGGCGGTTGCCGCTGCGGATACCCGCGAGAACGGCATTGGTGCCATCCACGACGGTCGAGTCGAACTCGGCTTCCAGCACGGTGCCCGCGAAGGAGACGAACAGGTTGTCCGTCAGCTGGTTGGAGAATTCGAATTCGACACCGGTCGTATGGGCTTCGTCGACATTAAAGCTGACGCGGGAGGAGCAAGAGCCCGCATCCAGCGTCACCTGCAGGTTTTCAATGTCATTGTGGAAGACGGCTGCGTTCAGGGTCCAGCCATTGGCCTGGCCCTTGATGCCCGCTTCATAGTTCCAGGACGTCTCGTCGTCATAATCCTGGAAGCCGCCGAAGATCGCCTCGTCCTCTGGCGTACACAGGGTGGAGTTCAGCGGATCGTTGACGCCGCCGAGACGGAAGCCCTGGGCCGCCTGGGCGTTGAAGGTGAAGGTGTCGTTGAGGTCATGGCTGAGGATGAAGCGGGTGTTGAAGCCATCCGAAGCCGTGTCGTCTTCCACATTGGAGAAGCCGGACGAGAACAGACCGCCCTGGGAAATCGTGCGGTTTTCCTCGAAGTCATACCAGCGGCCACCAAAGGTGAAGCGGGTGCGCTCTGAGGCGTGCCAGGTGGCTTCACCGAAGATCGCGAACTGGTCGATATTATAGTCCAGATCGGCACTGTAGGGGCTGTCTGCCGGGAAGCCATTGGCGACCGCGGCCGAGGTGCCAGCACCCAGCACCGTATCTGTCACCGCGTCATAGCCGGCTGTGGGCAAGCGCTGTTTGTAGTTGCGCTCTACGTCGGAGAAGAAACCGCCAACGATCCAGTCGAAGGCGCCATCAGTGGTCGAAGCCAGGCGGATTTCCTGTGTGAACTGACGCAGATCCGTCGTATCGCGCAGGTTGGAAGGGATCAGCACGGCTGCGTCCGGATAGCCCAGATCGACTGAGACGGACCCGGTGAGTGCGGAAGCATCACGGCTGACGAGAATGGCGCGGTCCATGAAGCTGGTGACCGAGGTCAGGGCGAAGCCGTCGAAATCAACTTCAACCGTCATGTCGGCCAGCATGGTCTCGTCTTCGAAACCCTCGCGCAGCAGCAGATATTGTTCACGCTCGCCCATGCTGATGGCTGGGCGGGTAGTGGTGAACGGGTTGGCGAACAGGTTGAAGCGTTCCTGGCGGTTAAAGCCATCGGCCTCGATCTCTTGGTACACAAAGCGTGGAGTGACGCGGATGTTGTCGTTCAGATCCACTGCGAGGGCTGCACGGATACCTGTGCGATTGCCGCCATTGACGTCCTCGGTGCGCGAGCCGCCTTCGCCAAGGGCATCGATGAAGCCGGCATAATCGGTGTGGTAACCCGCGATGCGCAGGGCAGCATTGTCGCCCAGCGGGAAGTTGACCATGCCTTTCAGGTGGCCGCCCATTTCACCGTCTGCGACGCTGTTGAGCTCGAATTCCGCTTCCGCTTCATACTCGCCGATCTGGGGCTGGTTGGTGATGTAGCGAATGGTGCCGCCAATCGACCCGGAACCAAACAGCGTACCCTGCGGGCCACGCAGGGTTTCGACGCGATTCAGGTCGTAGAGATCGAAATCCGGTGTGAACAGCGAGAGCGAGATCACGGATTCGTCGAGATAGACACCAACCTGTTCCTTGACACCCGGCTGGTCGCGCACGATCTGGCCGGCCGAGACGCCGCGGATCGAGACCTGGCTCTGGCCGGGGCCGAGGTTCTGGATGTTGAGACCGGCGACGTTGCGGGCGATGTCCTCGATGGAACCGGCGCCGGTCGTCCGAATGTCTTCCGCGGTCTGGGCATTGATCGAGAACGGCACTTCCTGCAGCGATTGCTCGCGCTTGGTCGCCGTTACGACGATGATTTCCGGATCCTGCGCAAAGGCCGGAACGGCCAGTGATGCGGCAAGCACCGTGGCCAATGCAGTTGAAGCGAGTACTCCAGACTGTTTCATTTTGTCTCTCCCCGGGGGCGTTTTTGTTGGAATGATTCCAAATTGCCACAAGCTTTGGGGGTGTTCGAGCAATATTCGTGTTTCACGGAACAAGGAGGTGCCATTTTCCCCTCAGCGTTGCACGCGCACCACACCGCTTGACTTTCCCCGGTCGCTTCCCCTTATCCAAGCCCAATGAGCGATCACGACGACAATCCTGCCGCCTCGGGCGCGGACCGGCCCTCCGAGCAGGCCCCCGAGGCTCGGCCGGGCCTGGACATCATGACATTCGGCTGCCGCCTCAATGGCTGGGAGAGCGAAGTCATGCGCAAGCATGCGCAGGATGCAGGGCTGTCCAACGCCATCCTGGTCAATACCTGCGCGGTGACCAATGAAGCGGTGCGTCAGGCCCGCCAGCAGATCCGCCGCGCCCGCCGGGAGAATCCGGACGCGAAAATCATTGTCACCGGCTGTGCGGCCCAGGTGGACCCGGACATGTTCGCTCAGATGCCGGAAGTCGACCGCGTTGTCGGCAATGACGAGAAGTTGAAGGCGGAGACCTTCCAGCCGGATCTGTTACTGGGCGGCACCGAGAAGGTGCGCGTCAATGACATCATGAGCGTGCGCGAGACCGCCGGTCACCTGGTCGAGGGCATGGAAGGCCGCGCCCGGGCCTATGTCCAGGTCCAGAATGGCTGTGATCACCGCTGCACCTTCTGCATCATCCCCTTCGGTCGCGGCAATTCGCGATCCGTGCCGGCGGGCGAAGTGGTCGACCAGATCAAGACGCTTGTCGACAAGGGGCACAGCGAGGTCGTGCTGACGGGCGTGGATCTCACCTCCTGGGGCGGCGACCTGCCGGGAACGCCGCAGCTGGGGCGTCTGGTCCAGGCGATCCTGAAACAGGTGCCGGACCTGCCACGCCTGCGCCTTTCTTCCATCGATGCGATCGAGATCGACGAACCCCTGTTCGAGGCCATTACCGGCGAAGCGCGGGTCGCGCCCTATCTCCACCTGTCACTCCAGGCCGGGGACGACATGATCCTCAAGCGCATGAAGCGTCGCCACCTGCGCGATGATGCCATCGCCTTGTGCACGCGCCTGAAAGAGGCGCGGCCGGAGATCGCCTTCGGCGCGGATCTAATCGCCGGTTTCCCGACCGAGACCGAGGCGATGTTCGAGAACTCGCTCAAACTCGTGGACGAGTGCCAGCTGGCCTATCTGCACGTTTTCCCGTTCTCGCCGCGTCCAGGCACGCCGGCCGCACGCATGCCGCAACTGGATCGAGCCGTGATCAAGGCGCGCGCTGCACGATTGCGCGCCAAGGCTGAACAAGCGCTCACTCGCCATCTCTACAGCATGATCGGGCGGGTTGATGCGGCACTGGTCGAGAAGCCGGGATTTGCCCGCGCCGGAAACTTTGCCGCCATTCGCTACCCCTCCGACACGGCGCCGCGGCCCGGCGCGCTTGTGAATATCGAGGTTTCGGGTCATGACGGGCGTGAATTGCAGGGGAATCTCGTCGAATGAGTGAGAAAAAGCCGGGCTTCTTTTCCCGACTGGCTGCGGGTCTGAAACGCACCTCGTCCAAGCTGGGCGAGTCCGTCACTGCGATCTTCACCAAGCGCAAGCTGGACAATGAGGCGATCGAGGAGCTGGAAGACACGCTCATCGCCGCGGATCTCGGCGCCGCTGCCGCGATGCGTGTGACCGAGCGCCTCGCCAAGGACCGTTTCGACAAGGAAGTCAGCGACGAGGAAGTGCGTGAAGTGCTCGCCTCGGTGGTCGCGGAGACGCTGGAACCGCTGGAAAAACCGCTCGACCTGACCGGCGGTGGGCCGCGCGTGGTGCTGTTTGTGGGCGTCAACGGCTCCGGCAAAACGACAACGCTCGGCAAGATTGCGGTCAAGCTCAAGCGCGAGGGGCGCAATCCGGTTCTGGCGGCGGGCGACACCTTCCGTGCGGCCGCCATCGAACAGGTCTCTGTCTGGGGCGAGCGGGCCAAGGCACCGGTCGTCAAGCGTGATATCGGCGCCGATGCGGCCGGGCTGGCGTTCGATGCGCTCGAAGAAGCCGAGCGTGGCGGTCATGATGTGGTGCTGATCGACACGGCCGGACGTCTGCAGAACAAGTCCGAGCTGATGGAAGAGCTCCGCAAGATCGTTCGAGTCATTCGCAAGAAAATCCCTGACGCGCCGCATGAGGTGTTGCTGGTGCTTGATGGCACGGTTGGCTCCAACGCGGTGTCACAGGCTGAAGCCTTCCTGGAAGCGTCCGATGTGACCGGCGTGATCATGACCAAGCTGGACGGCACGGCCAAGGGCGGTGCCCTGGTCCAGGTGGCGGAGAAATTCCAGTTGCCGATCCACTATATCGGTATCGGTGAAGGCGAAGAGGATCTCCAGCCGTTCAGCGCGCTGGGTTTTGCCCGCGCCATTGCGGGCCTGGAGGCGTAAGGCTTGCTCGAAGCCCTCCCGCTCGCCAGCCTGGCCATGCTGTGCTCGGCGAGCCTGCATGCCTTCATGGGGCTGCTGACCAAACAGGCGGGTGACCGCCTGGTCTTTCGCGCCACGATGATGTCGATCGGCGCGGTCTATGTCCTGCCCATCCTGCTGAGCAATCCCGTCCCGGAGTGGAGCGTCTGGCGCTTCCTGTTGCTGGGCGCGGCCCTGCATTGGGCTTTCCAGATGGCGATGATCCGTGCGTTCGAACACGGCGATATGGGGCTGGTCTATCCGATCATGCGCGGCGGCGCGCCGCTGCTGGCGGGGCTCGTGGCCTTTCTGGTACTGGGCGAGGTTTTGTCGATCTGGGAGGTTGCCGGCCTGGTCGTGGCCTCGCTGGCGGTTCTGGGTTTCGGTTGGCCGGAAAAGGGTGGGCGTCCCAAGGTTCAGGCGATCGGATTTGCTTTCCTCGCGGCCGGCATGACAGCGCTCTATTCTGTCAATGATGCGTCGGGCGCGCGCGCGGCCAGCAGTCCCTTTGTCTATCTGGCCTGGTTTGCGGTGGTGACGGCGGTGCCGATCCTGCTGACCGCCCTGATCCGCAGGGGGCGTGACCTGCCGGGACTGATGCGCCAGGAGTTCAAATCCGGCGCTATCGCGTCGCTGTTCGGACTGGGCAGCTATGGTTTTGCGTTGTTCGCCTACGCCAATGCCGCCGTGGGGCCCATGTCGGCCCTGCGCGAGACCTCGGTCGTCATCGGCGCAATCCTCGCCGCTGTCGTGCTCAAGGAAGGTTTCGGCAAACGCCGGATCGCACTGTCGGTCGTGCTGGTCGGTGGACTGATCGCGATGAGACTGGCTGCGGCCTAACCGCCGCGATTGACCGGGACCAGCGCGCCGGTGATGGCGCGGCTGCTGCCGGACAGAAGAAAACCGATCACCTCTGCCGCCGCTTCCGGTTTCACCCAGCTGGACGTGTCCGCATCGGGCATGTCAGCGCGGTTGGTGGGGGTATCGAGGATGGTCGGCAGGACTGCGTTGACGCGCACGCCGGCGCTCGCGCCTTCCTCCGCCAGGCTTTCGGTGAGTGCGTGCACACCGGCCTTCGAGGCCGTGTAGGCGGCCATGCCCAGACCCGGGGCTTTCACCGCAGAAGCGCCGATATTGACGATCGCCGCATCGCCTTCGAACAGGGAGAACGCCGTGCGCGAGGCGATCGCGGCGGTTTTCAGATTGATGCGGAACATCTTGTCGAAACCGTCGATTTCACCGTCAGCCACCGTCTGCCAGATGAAACCGCCGGCGATATTGGCGATGCCGGTCAGGCCCTCCATCTTTTCCTTCGCAGCGGCGAAGGCGGTCTGGACCGCCGCCTCATTGGTCAGATCGACACCGCCGATGACGTGCTGCGCTGCGCTGGAGCCATTGTCGGCAGCCAGATCGATCGCGGTGACGGTTGCGCCGGTCTTGACCAGGTGAGCGACGACGGCCTGGCCCAGAATGCCGAGGGCGCCGGTGACGATGATCTTGTCTGACATGAGGATCTCCCGCTGTGTTGCGGGGCGGATAGCATGACCGTCACAAAGTGCAAGGGGCAAGCCGGGCCTGCCCCTTCACAGGATCAGCAGCGCATGCCGCGATAATCCTTCACATCCCAGGTCAGTCCCTGTTCATCCGTACCCGCCGTGTAGCCGCGGGGCAGTTCGTTCTGGTGGAAAGCGTTCTGCATCTGCAGAATCATCAGCTCACCGCTGCGCAGGAAGACGACGGCATATTGTCGATAGGCACTGAATTCATGAGTGCGCAGCGCGACGTTCAGCGCATCACCCATGATGGGTTCGATATCGGCCGGGTACGCTTCGCCCGTGCTGTCATCACGCAGGCACGCATTGAGGTCGACACCGCTGACATTGCGCGGGATTTCCCGGTTGCGCCATGATCCCGGTCGTTCCCAGGCTGCTTGCGCCATGGCGATGCGGTCGATCTGGCGTTCCGTGAAGATACGCTGTTCTTCTTCGGCGATCCGGCGTTCCTCTTCCTGGCGACGGCGTATTTCCTCGACCCGGCGGCGCTCTTCGTCAAACACGGCCGGACAGTCGGTTTCCCGCCGACCCAGTTCGGCATTGACCAGGCTGGTTTCCTCGACCTCGCGGCTGCCCGGATTGGCCTGGATACGGCAAAGTTGCAGGTCGGAGAAGCTGTAGACGTTCTCGGTGGTTACTGTGGTGGCGCAACCCGCCAGGGCGGTCGCGATTGCTGCTGCGGAGAGAGCAAGGCGTTTCATGAAAATCCCCCAATCAAAATCAGCGACAGAATACTGAGGGTTATTTGCCAGACAACACCTGAACAGAGGATTGCAGGTTCGGGCTGGCTTTTTTTGCAGGCGCACCCAAAATGGCAAAAAACAAACACTGACGGCTGGTCCGAAAAAATGCAAGAGACAGAAGAAAGACGCCCGACGCAGGAAGAGGCGCCCGGCGCGCTGGTTGACCTGTTGACGGTCGAGGAAATCGATACCGACCTGTATCGCGGCAAGCGCAATCCGGGCGGTCAGGGCCGGGTGTTTGGCGGTCAGGTGATCGCCCAAGCATTGATGTCGGCGGTCGGGTCGGTGGATGAAGGGCGCGTCGCCCATTCGCTGCACGCCTATTTCATGCGGCCGGGCGACGAGAAACTGCCGATCATCTTCCGTGTTGAACGTGATTATGACGGGGGGAGTTTTTCCAACCGGCGCGTTATTGCCATTCAGCGTGGCAAGCCGATCCTCAATATGACAGCCTCCTTCCAGCGACAGGAAAAGGGTCTCGAGCATCAGGCCGAGATGCCGGATGTGCCGCAACCGGAGGAGCTGGAGACAGAAGCGGAAATCGCCGAGCGCTATCGCGATCGTTTCCCCAAGGCCTTCGTCGATTTCATGACCCGGCCCCGGGCCATAGAACTGCGCCCCGTTGAAAGCTGGCTGGACCCGGAAAACGAGGTTCGCAACGGTCTGCGCCAGACCTGGATCCGCACCTCAGGTCCGGTCGGTGATGATCCGATCATGCACCGTGCGATCCTGGCCTATGCCTCGGATATGACACTGCTGGGTACCAGCATGAAGCCGCACGGTGTGAACTGGTTGATGCCGCAAATGCAGACGGCAAGCCTCGATCATGCGCTGTGGTTCCATGATGATGTGCGCATGGATGACTGGCTGCTCTATGCCTGCGACAGCCCGTGGTCAGGCGGGTCGCGCGGTTTCAACCGCGGGCACCTGTTCACGCGGGATGGCAAGCTGATCGCCTCGGCGACGCAGGAAGGCCTGATCCGCTGGCGTGAAGACAGGAAGGGCTGAGTGTGACACCGCAAATCCAGAGCGAGGGCGAGTTCAAGGGCTGGCAATACTGGCCTGAAGAGCCGTTTGAGAGCCATGTCGGTCCGTTTTACCGCACGGTCGACCAAGAGGGCGTGATCGGTGCCTTTCGCGCTGAACACAAACACATGAATGCAGGCGGTGTGGTGCATGGCGGCTGCCTGATGAGCTTTGCCGACTTCATGCTGTTCTCCATCGCCTGGGATGCGTTCGAGGATGGCAGCATGGGGGTCACCATGACCATGAACACAGAATTCCTCGAGGGCGCACGCGAGGGCGCGCTGGTGACCAGCCGAGGCGAGGTCACCCGTATGGGTAAGTCCACCATATTCGTGCGCGGGATGATCTATTCCGATGACCGCCCGGTGATGAGTTATTCCGGCTCCATCCGCCGTTTCACGCCGCGCGCCTAGCGCTTGAGGTTCTTCGCGTCCTGCGCGTCGGTCATCTGGTGTTTGATGAACGCAAACAACAGATTCATCTTGCGTTTGGTCGGGCGCCCTTCGCCGAGGCGCAGGATATTGCGGTAGAAGAAGGCCATGTTGGCAAAGCCGTTCATGGCCCGCAGCGTGGGATTCGAGCTCTGCGGCCCGAAAATGCCCGGGCCCAGCGCCAGCGTGTCTTCCCAGGAGGTCAGCCGGTCCATTGCCCCTTCGATCAGTCGCTCCGGCAGATCGGTATCAACGCAGAGTGGTCGGGCGAGGCCGATGACCTGGATGTCGTCTTCATTGAGGGCCGCCAGCATGGCCTCGCGGGAACGGAAGCCACCAGTGACCATCAGCGGGACATTGCAATTCTCGCGGATCGCGGTCGCATAGTTCAGGAAATAGGCTTCGCGGGCGCGCGTTGACGCCTTCACCGCCGTCTCGTCCTTGTAGACCGGTTCCAGGCCTTCAATGCCAAGCAGGGCGGGCTGTTCGTAATTGCCGCCGGAAATTTCGACCAGGTCTACGCCAGCCTGTTCCAGCATGCCGACAACGCTGATGCATTCATCCAGCGCAAAGCCGCCCTTCTGGAAGTCAGAGGAGTTGAGTTTGACCCCGATCGGATAGTCCGATCCGACCGCTGCGCGGACGGCGGCAATGATCTCCAGCAACAGGCGGGCCCGGTTTTCCAGCGAACCGCCCCATTCATCCTCGCGTTGATTGATCAGCGGGTTGAGGAATTCCGACAACAGATAGCCGTGCGCCGAGTGAACCTGGACCCCTGTAAACCCGGCGGTTTTGGCGACGCTGGCGGTGTGCGCGAAACGGGCGATGACATCCTTGATCTCATCCGTGCTCAAGGCGCGAGGCTTGGCGAACAAACCACCGGGCAAGGCGACTTCGCCAATAGCCGATGGTGCCACAGGCTCGGTAGCAATGGCCTTGGGAGACTGGCGGCCGGCATGGGAGATCTGCATCCAGATATGCCCGCCTCCGGAGCGTCCGGCCTCGGCCATCTTGCTGAGACCGTGCATCTGTTCGTCGGATTGCTCCCCATCGATGACGATATTGGCGGCGCGCTCGAGATAACGCTTGTCGACCATGACATTGCCGGTGACAGAGAGGCCCAGCCCGCCTTCCGCCCAGGCCTGGTACAGCCGGGCGTGTTTGTCGGTGGCGCGATTATGATCATCGGCCAGGCCTTCCGTCATCGCGGATTTGCAAAGACGGTTCGGCAGGGTGGCGCCGCAGGGCAAAGCGAGCGGGTCGCCCAGTTGGATCTTGGTCATGAGGCCCCCAAATCAGTGTCGTGACGGGAGCTTGGATCATTTTCCCGGCGCTTGGCAAACACTGTTTACCCGGCCTACGGTGTTCGGATCAAAATCGGGGGAGAGCTTGATGAAGATCGAACACGCGCTGGAGCCCACAGAAGCTCAGCTCAACGCCATTCTGGCGACCGGCAAGGGCGGCGAAGTCCACATGCTCAACCTGCTGAAATTCCGCGAGTTCGCTGCCTATGAGGACGGGCGGGACGCGGACATGCCCGGGCGCGATGCCTATCTGCATCGGTATGGCGCGCCGATGATTGATATGGTGATGAAGGCCGGTGGTAGCCTGAAGTTTTCCTCCGTTCCCTCCGCACTGCTGGTCGGTGAGATGGAAATGCCCTGGGATATGGTCGCGATCATCACCTATCCATCCATCAAAACCCTGCTCGAAATCTCGATGACACCTCAATTCCAGGAGATTGCCGTCCACCGCAAGGCGGGTCTGGAAGGCCAGCTCCTCATTCCGTGTTTCGGTGAGGACACGGCAGTGGCATGAGCTTGAAAACCCTCGCGCCTCAAGTCCTGACCAGTTCGACCCTGCGCAATACCGTGCGCCTGTGGCACCTGCTGGGGCGCAGGCTGGGCGGCAAGACCGCGACGCTGCACGCGTTTCTGGAGCCGGGTGAGCCCTATTCGGAATTGCTGATACAGGCGCTTCCCAGGCTTCAGGAGACCTATGGGCTGGATGTCGTAAGACACTGCGTTGGTGCACCGGAGAGGTCTGCTGCGCCGGAACCTGAGATGCTGGCGAACTGGTCCAGTCTGGATGCAGAGGCGCTGGCCCACGCGCACGGCCTGGCCGGTGTGAAAGGTGTTGTCAGCGATATCGGGGGTGAGGCGCAGGCTGGAGCGGACCTGCGCCGCAAGCTGGGTCATTACGCGTCCGGAATGATCTGGTTTGAGGGCGAGTGGTATTGGGGTGTCGACCGTCTGGTACATCTGGAGCGTCGGCTGGGCGCCGTGCCCAGGCAGGCGCTGTTCGAGCCGCCTGCGGAGACAGGTGCGAGGACCGGTGGCAGCTTCGAGATGTTCTTCTCGCTGCGCAGTCCCTACAGCTATATCGCCCTGATGCGCGTGTTCGATCTTGCCCGTCGCTGGGGCGCAGAAATCAAGCTGCGTCCGGTCTTGCCGATGGTCATGCGCGCCTTGCCCGTGCCACGGGAGAAACGTTTCTACATTGTGCGCGACTGCGCGAGGGAGGCCGAACGTTTCGGGCTCGAATTCGGCAACATCTGTGATCCGCTGGGCAAAGGGGTCGAAAACGGGCTCGCCATCCTGGTCGACGAGATCAATGCCGGTCGCGGTGAGGTGTTCGTCCAGAGCTTCATGCGCGGTGTGTGGAGCGAGGGCCTGGATGCGTCCAGACCGGCCAGGTTCTACAAGATCTGCAAGCGCGCGGGCATCGACTGGAAACACGCCGAAGCGGTCATCGCGACCCAGGATTGGCGCGAAGTGGTTGAGACCAATCGCCAGGACATGTTCGCCGGTGGCCATTGGGGCGTGCCGTCCTTCCGAGTCGGCACACGCATGTGTTTCGGTCAGGACCGGCTGTGGCAGGTCGGTGAGTGGCTCGCCGAGGAGGCGGGACAGGAACCGGCATGACCGGTTCCTGTTGAAGCGTTAGCTGCGCGGTTTGCGCGGGGCCTTGCGGAGGCTGGCACCCTTGGGCCCGCCTTTTGCTCCCGGCTTGCCGGAGCTGGTCGTGGAGCGTCGGCGCGGACGATCTTCGGGTCCGGGGGCTCCATCGCGGAAATCACGCTTTTTCTTGAATCCGCCGGTCGGACCTTTTGATCCGCCCTTGGCGCCGAAGGGCTTCTTCCCCTTGGGTGTGCGCGGATCCTTCATCTTGCGACGCGGCTCATCGGAACGATCATCCGAGTTGAACTCACGATCATCGCGGCGTTTGAAGTCTCGTTTCTTGCCGTCGGTCGGACGGTTGTCGCGGCGTGGCTTGCGGTTGTCGCGGTCCTTCCAGGCCGGACGATTATCCTGGTCACCCAGCAGCTCATCCAGCGAGACATTTTCGTCGGCGGGACGGCGTTCGCCACGATCTTTGTCACGCGGGCGGTCATCCCTGAGAGGGCGTGGCTTGCGGGGCTTGTCGAAGGAGCGCTCCTCGTCGCGCGGGCGGCGCGGACGATCATTCCAGTCCTTGCGGTCGCGATTGTCCGGCCGGCGATCATCGCGTTCACCCCGGTTGCGGTCATCGCGATCCCGGTTTCCGCGTTCGCCACGGTCCCTGCTCTCGCGATGCGGGCGGTCGCCGCGCTCGCGGCGTTCGCCATCACCGTCGCGGTCCCGGCGCGGGCGCTCCTGGAAGGGGCGCTTCTCGCGCGCCGGAGGCTCTTCATCGGTCTGCACGATGCGGACGTTCTTTTCGCCGCCGCCAGAGGCTTCCAGACCAGCCTTGAACTGGTCCAGCCCCTTGGCGGAAATCTCGACCCAGCTGTCTTCCTCACGAATACGGATCGAGCCGATTTCGCGCTTGGTGACATCACCGGCGCGGCAGACCAGCGGCAACAGCCAGCGCGGTTCCGCGCCATGCTTGCGACCGGTGTTCAGCTTGAACCAGCCGCCGTGCTGGAAGTTGTCGCGTTCGGACTTGGTCTTGGGCTGCGGCGCAGCCATCAGCTCTTCGGGAGCCGGCATGCCCTTCATCTGCGAGCGGATGAAGGCGGCAGCGATCTGTTCGGCGCCGAAGCTCTCAAGCAGCTGTTTGGCATCCTCGTGCAGTTCAGGCTCGACCTCGTCGGTCAGGGCGGCATCCGCCAGGATACGTGCGCGATCCTTTTCCAGGATGGCCTCGGCACTCGGCGGTGCGATCCAGTCGGCTTCGATGCCGCCATTGCGCAGCAGGGCGCGTGCGCGACCGGTCCGGCTGTACGGTACGATCAGGGCGCAAATGCCTTTGTTGCCCGCGCGTCCGGTGCGACCGGAGCGGTGTTTCAGGGTTTCGGCATTGGTCGGCAGATCTGCGTGGATCACCAGTTCAAGGCCCGGCAGGTCGATGCCCCGCGCGGCAACATCGGTGGCGATACACACCCGCGCCCGGCCGTCACGCATGGCCTGAAGGGCGTGGCTGCGCTCTTTCTGGCTTAGCTCACCAGACAGGGCGACAGCGGAAAATCCGCGATTGCCCAGCTTGCTGGCCAGACGACTGACACCTTCGCGTGTCGCGCAGAAAACGATGGCACGCTGGGCGTCGTTGAAGCGCAGGATGTTGACGATGGCGTTCTCGCGATCGGGCGCCTGGACCGTCATCACCTGGTAGGAAATGTCGCCGTGCTGTTCCTTCTCGCCAGCGGTTTCCAGACGCATGGCGTCGTTCTGGTACTTCTTGGCAAGACGGGCGATGCCGTGCGGGACGGTGGCCGAGAAAAGCAGGGTCCGGCGGCCATCGGGAGACTGGTTGAGGATGAATTCCAGGTCTTCCTCGAAGCCGAAATCGAGCATCTCATCGGCTTCGTCGAGGACAACCGCACGGGCGTCGGACAGGTCCAGGGCGCCGCGCTCGATATGGTCGCGCAGACGGCCCGGCGTTCCCACGACGATGTGACAGCCGCGCTCCAGCGCCTTGCGTTCCGAACGCGGATCCATGCCGCCGACACAGGAGGCAATGCGGGCCTTGGCTTCGCCGTACAGCCATTGCAGTTCGCGCTGGACCTGCAGGGCCAGCTCACGCGTCGGGGCGATCACCAGAGCCAGTGGCGAACCGGCGAAATCAAACTGGTCCTTGCCGTCCAGGAGTTGCGGCGCCATGGCAAGGCCAAAGGCGACCGTCTTGCCCGAACCCGTCTGGGCAGAGACCAGCATGTCCCGGCCGGCCGCTTCATCTGTCAGCACAGCGCTCTGAACTTCAGTGAGCTCTTCATAGCCCTTGATCTCGAGCGCGCGCGCCAGTGAGGGCACGATATTCGCGGTATGGGTCATTGTCTGGTCAATCCGATCCGGCGCGTCTGGCGCCCCTGGCTGCGTCTAGCCCATCGCAGCATTCTTGGGTCTGCCCGCAGGCAGGGCGCGGGCCTTAGCACAGATTGACCAGAATGGAAAACGCGACTGCAGATCAGATCGCGCGGCTGTGTTGTTGGTCGCGGACGATGAAGTTCGGGTCGATGCGCGCGGCGATCCTGCGCTCTTCGCTGCCGCGCTGAAGGCCACGCACGTAGCTGGTGAGACACGTTTCGCGGCTTTCCGCGTAGCGGGCGGGATCCGGCTGGTTTTGCAGATAGCCGCCAGGGGCCTCGCTGATCGAGGAGGCGCCCAGTCCCATCAGAACGTCGTAATCATCATCCGTATAGCCCTGGAAGTTCCGGCATAACCGGCCTTCACGAGTGCGTATCGCCATCGAGTCACCGGGCTTGGCGAAATGGTCGAAGCCCACGGGCTGATAACCATGGGTTTCCAGCACTGACGAGGCCGCGAGCATCTGTTCGAAGCGCTCCTGGGCACCGGGCAAGCGATCTTCCGGAATGGCTTTTTGGTGTTTCTTGAACCAGGGCACGTGCGCATAACCGAACACGGCAATGCGGTCGGGCGACAGCTCTGTGACCGCATGCGCCGTCATCTCGACACGGTCGACCGTCTGGGCCGGCAGGCCATACATGATGTCGGTATTGATCGCGGTGATGCCCGCCTCGCGCAAATTCTGGACGGCCTGGCGGACAACACTCAGCGGCTGGATGCGGTGGATGAGTTTTTGAACCTCGTCGGACAGGTCCTGGACTCCCAGGCTGGCACGATTGAAGCCCAGCTCTCCCAATCGCGTCGCCAGTGCCCGGGTTACTCCTCGCGGGTCAAGCTCGGCGGCAATCTCGGCGTTGATTGCCAGGGGGAAGGCATCGCGGATTTCCTGCATGAGGTCGCTGAACTGGACCGGGCTCAGCATGTCCGGTGAACCGCCTCCGAAATGGATATGGTGGATCTGAGCATCTGCCGGCAGCGACGCGGCCCGATGGCGCATCACGTCTTTCAGTGCGTCCAGATAACGCTCGATACGCTCCGACTTGTTGGGAATGGTCGTGTTGCAGCCGCAATACCAGCACATCGTCTTGCAGAACGGGATGTGGAGATAGAGCGACACCTTGGGTGTGGCGGGCAGGGCGCGCATCCAGTCTGCCCACAGGCTCTCCCCGTTGACCTCGCCGAAGCCCGTCGCAGGCGGGTAGGACGTGTAGCGCGGCACAGTCTCAAGTGCGTATTTTGGCAGAAAACGAGGGGTCATGTCGGCGCATTCCTGAGCAGTTCAGGCGCACGCTGTTCGTTTTTTGACTCCAATATAAATGTGCCCTTTGCGCGCAGCTTCAATTTGCCGCGTTTGTTCGGGTCACGCGGCGCGGCGGTGGTTGTCCAGATGCTGGCGCAGAGCGTTGATCGTCATCGGTCGGCCAAAATTCCAGCCCTGCATGAAGCGGAAGCCAAGGAGTTTAAGCATCGAGGCCTGGCTCTCGGTTTCCACGCCCTCGGCGACGAGGTCTTTCTTGAGCGCATCGCCCAGCAAGGACATCGCCTGGAGCATTTTGTTGGACCCGTCTCCCTTGCCGATCGACCGCACGAAGCTCTTGTCGATCTTGATCTTGTTGAACGGGATCTGGTGCAGGTAGCCCATGCCTGCGAAACCGGTACCAAAATCATCCAGATTGAGCTTGAAGCCGGCTTCCGAGAAAGACACCAGGCGTTCCCGAGCGCGTTCGAAATCCTCGACCAGAACCGCTTCGGTCAGCTCGATCTCGATCTGGTTCGGCTTGAGCCCGGCATCCATCAGCTTGTCGACATAGTGATGGCAGATATTGGCGGCATTGAGCTGGGAAGGTGACAGGTTGATCGACACCGTATGCGGCGTGGTTTCGTCGAAATCCTGGCAGACCGTATCAATGACAAAATCACCCAGTTTCTGGATCAATTTCGAGCGCTCGGCGATCGGAATGAAGACATCCGGAGGCACTGCGCCACGTTCCTCATTCTCCCAGCGCAGAAGCGCTTCAACAGAAACCACCTGGTTGGTGTTGGCATCCATGATCGGCTGGTAGGCGACGTAGAATTCATTCTTGGCCAAACCATCTTCGATCGCCGCTTCCAGATTGCGCCGGTGTTCATGTTCAAGACCCAGACTGTTGTCATAGGTCAGCGGCTGATCCAGTTGTTGGGCCTTGGCGCGATACATTGCCAGATCGGCCTCCTCGACCAGCTTGTCGAAACTCTTCGGTGTTTGTTCGGTTGACCAGCTGATACCGATGGCGCCGCCGATATCATAAACTCGGCCATCATGTTCGACCGGATGCTCCAGGCTGGCGGACAGCCTGCGGGCGATGTTGAGCGCCGCGTTGGCGGCTTCCTCACCGATCATGACACACGCGAATTCATCGCCTCCGATCCGGGCGAGCAGGACGTCTGATGGAATAACGGCGCGGAACCGTTGCGCCACCGCCCGGATGACCGCATCTCCGGCATGGTGACCGGCCTTGTCGTTGACGGCCTTGAAGCCATTGAGATCGATATAGATGATCGCCGCCTGCCCCCTGCTCGCGGCGTCCTCAGCCGCGGAACTTTCAATGAAATCATTGAAACCCTGACGATTGGCGAGACCAGACAGGCTGTCCCGTCTGGCCGCGAGGCGAGCGCGTCGCTCGTTATTGGCCGCCCGGCGGCCGAGGCGGCGCACATGCAGCCGAAGGAACTGGAACGCGACCAAGAAGAGTGCGACGTAGGCCATCAGGGGGATCAAGGCGAAGCGCAAGGATTGAATGCTAGGCTGGGACGGGCGCCAGACCAACTCACCGACGACATGTCCGGAGCCGTCCAAAAGCGGCACAGAGCCTTCCACGCTGGCGGTCCCGGCCTGATATTCTCGATCAGGTAATTCGTTTCCAGCGCGTCGAAGAAATACTTGTCCATGCGGTTGCCGATGATGATCAGCGGTACGGTTGCGATGTCGAGGGTGGCGCGATCCTCATGTTCGCCGATTGCCGTCGCGGACATCAGATAGAGGTGCCCGTCAAGCTCTGCCATATGGGTCGCGCGCCACTCGCGTTCGCCCTGGGCCTCGAGCAGGTCCGCGCGGACATCTGCAAGCATGGTTGCGCTCAACAGCTCGGAGAGCACTTTCGCGCCGGATTCGCGGTGCCAGGAATAGGTCTGGCCGACATTTTCCTGGGTCAGTACGACGAAGTCAAAGGCCCCATGATCCTCAAACGGGCTCGCCATGGATTCCGCGAGCAAGGCCGTGTCGCCGGCTTCGAAAATATAGACCAGTTCCTACCACCAGCCGTAGTCGGTGGCCCAATCCTCATTACGGATCGCGGCGGCCTGGATGCCCGAGGTCAACAGCCTTTGGTCCGTTTCGAGCGCATTGCGATTGAGCGCCCCGACGAAGAAATAGATCGTCAAAATCGACGCGATCAAGGAAATCAGTGCGGCCGAGCTGATGTACAGCCCAAGGCGTCGTTCCAAAGGATTACGCATAGTCTACCCGGTACTTCTCGAAGACCCAGGCTGACACAAAGTCGTAAAAACTCTGTCATTGCGTCCGCTGTCCGCTGACACGCCGGTGGTCCGGCTGGTCATTTGTTATGAGAATGCCGTCCTAGGTTCAGTCCGGTTTGACGAAGGTGAACTGGCCCACGTCGATCCGGTCCGTATCGAAACCGGCTTCACAATAGGCGAGGTAGAAGCGCCAGATCCGGTCGAACCGGTGGTCAAAGCCCATCGGTTCGATGCGCGGACGTGCCTCTGTATAGCTGTCGTGCCAACGCCGGAGGGTCTCGGCGTAACTGCGACCGAACAGATGTGTGTTGATCGGCTTGAGGGCGTATTTTTCGCCCAGCTCGTGCAGATGGTTATTGGTGGGCAGCATGCCGCCGGGGAAGACGTATTTCTGAATGAAATCCACCGATTTGAGATAACCATCGAAATCACGATCGCGAATGGTGATGACCTGCAATGACGCGCGGGCACCAGGTTTCATGACCTGGTCGAGCTTGTCGAAATAGGCATCCCAGTGCTCGGCGCCGACAGCTTCGAACATCTCGATCGAGGCAACCGCATCAAAGCTCTCCTCGATGTCGCGATAATCCTGAAGGCGCAGATCAACCTGGTCGTCGAGTCCGAGCCGGTGCATGCGATCCCGTGCAAAATCGAGCTGTTCCTGTGACAGGGTGACACCGGTGACCCGACAGCCGAAATCACGCGCGGCGACTTCAGCGAACCCGCCCCAGCCGCATCCGATTTCAAGCACATGCTGGCCCGGTTTGAGCTGGAGTTGCTCACAGATGCGTCGGTATTTGCGATCCTGTGCTTGCTGCAGGTCTTCATCGAATTCCTCAAACAGGGCAGAGGAATAGGTCATGCTTGGGTCCAGCCACTCACTGTAGAAGGCATTGCCGAGATCGTAGTGGAAGGAAATATTGCGACGACTGCCGCGCCGGGAATTGGCGTTGCGAAGGTGACGAAGGCGTGCGAGCAGGCGGCTCGGTCCTGCCTTGGCCTGGGCCAGGCTGGTCTGGTCCAGCGCGCCGGCCAGCTTGGTCATCAGGGCTGAAAGACTGTCGCTTTCCCACTCGTCATTGATATAGCCCTCGGCAAATCCCAGCGGTCCGCTAACCGCGACACGAAGCAGGGCGTTCCAGCTGTTGAGGCGCCATTCGATCAACGGGGATGTGGAGCGCCGCGCCGCCATGAAGCGATATCCGCTGGGGAGTTCGACGAGGAGATTGAGATCCTCCGCTTGTGAGAGGGCCTTGCGGATCCAGCGCGCGGCCATGCGATCAATCGCACCGGCATCCGCATCGGCAGACAGGGCGTTCAGGCGGGAATTGGACAGGTCCATCAGGCACTCCTTGGGCGCGTGTCGACAGTGCCCCGGCGCGGGGCGTGCAGCGGCAGGCCCTTGAGACCGAGGCGCAAGGCCTCGATCAGGATGCCGCCGACAATCTTGATCGTGTTGAAGGGATGACGCAGCAGAGCGCCGCGCAGATTTTTCGGAGTCAGCCGGGTGAGGTGTGCCGAATGGACGGCAGACAATATGCGCTCGCCTCCTCTGTAGAGCTGGATGCTCAGGCAAAGGCGCTGCTGGTCTCGCCGCAGACGGAAGTGATATTCGCCTTCGTCCGGTGCGTTAAACGGGCTGACAAAGAAGGATTTCGGACAGGTTAGTCGATAATCCGGTCCGGCATCATCGCTGACCGGGAACGCATAGGCCTGGCGACCCCCGTGAAAATTGGAGACTTCGAACACCAGACCGACAAGCCTTTCATCGATCCCGAAGGCGAAAAAGACGGAAAGCGGGTTGAATTTGATGCCCAACACCCGCGGTGCAGTCAGCAGTTCAATCCTGCCAATTTCGGCGTCCAGACCTGCGGCGGAAAGCCGGTCCTGAACCCAGTCACGCAACGCCCCCCGGCCACTGCCATAGTCACTGGTCTGTACCGAGATCAGCGCGGGCGCATCGACAGCCCAAAGCAGGCCATGTCTGCGATCTTGGGCCGCGGCCTCGAAATCGATCATGACGGACAGCATGGAATAGCGCAGGCTGTGGCGCTTGGGGCCATGCCGGGTGTGGCCGACTATGCCGTCGCAGAGAGAGGCAGGAAGCGGTCTCATTCCGCGGCCACGGCGGGGCGACGGTCAGCGCGATGTGTCAGATGGGCAGGCCAGGCAATGCGGTCTGTCGCCCCGTCCAGGCCCCAGCTGCGCACGGGCGCGCCGATGGCTTCGGCGACGGCCAGGCCGGCCTGCAGCCCGTCCTCGTGGAATCCGGACCCCATCCAGGCGCCGGCATACCAGATGCCACCCTCGCCCTGGATCTGGACCAGATCTTCCTGCGCCTGGACAGCAGCCTGGTCAAACAGCGGATGGTCATACTCATCCACACCGAGGATCGCATCCTCCCGGATCTCTTGCTGAGGGTTCAGCGTCACCAGGACAGGCTGAGATGTCGGCAGGGGCTGAAGGGCATTCATCCAATAGGTCAGGCTGATGTCCGACTGACCGTCTTCACCGGCGCGGGATTGCAGATAGTTCCAGCTGGCCCAGGCTTCGCGCTTTTTCGGCATCAAGCGGGTATCGGTGTGCAGAACTGCCGTGTTGGCGCGATAGCGGATGCGGTCGAGGATATCGGATTCCTGGCGGCTCGGATCGTTCAGGAGTTTGAGGGCCTGATCGCTGTGCGTGGCGAACACCACCTCGTCGTAACGAGGTCGGGTGCCGTCAGACAGCTGCAGTTCAACTCCGATCGCCGACCGTTCGACGGCCCGAACCGGGGTGGACAAATGAGTGTTGCCGCGGAAGGCCCCGTGCAGAGCCCGCACATAATTATGGCTGCCGCCTCGGATGGTGCGCCAGGCGGGGCGCTCGGTCAGCTGCAAAAGGCCATGATTGTTGAAGAAGCGGAAGAAGGTGCGGGCGGGATAATGCCGCATCTGATCAGACGGCGACGACCAGATCGCGGCGCACATGGGCAGAATGTGGTCCTCGCGGAAACTTGTCGAATAGCCCTCATCGCGCAGGAATTCGTCCAGGGTTCGCGTATCTTCGAGCAAGCCCTGGTCCTCGGCCCGACGATACAGTCGAAGCAGGTCCAGCAGCATCTGCCACATGCGCGGGCGCAGCAGGTTGCGCTTCTGGGCGAACAGGCCTGCCGGGTTGGAGGAATACTCGAAACCACCGCTGTCCAGTGAGGCCGCAAATGACATGTCGCTCGGCGCGGACTCGACGCCGAGATGGTCAAGGAGTGCGGTGAAATTGGGGTAGTTGCGCGGGTTGAAGACGATAAATCCGGTGTCGACATCGACCGACTGGCCCGCAACGTCCACCGTGCGCGTGTGGGCGTGTCCGCCGAGTCGGTCTGCGCTTTCGTAGAGATCGACGTCGTGGGTCCGGGACAAGTGCCAAGCCGCGGAGAGGCCGGAAATCCCGGAACCGATGACGGCAATTTTCGATTGGTGTTCGGACGCCATGAGTAATCCCCGCATTGCTAGTGGGGTCTACGTCGAAGGGGAGAACTTGGATCACCAAAAAAAATGTGTGATCCAATCTGCGCTTGGTGACGTAACTAACTCTATGTACGTTGCACTGGATACGCAGAGCGAGGGGCGATTGGGCGTCTCTTCGCGCGGCCTAGAGGGCGGGGCAGTCGCTAAGACTGCGAAGTCGAGTGCGCAATTGACGAACACACAGCTCGTTCAACTGATCGACCGGATAGCCTGTCACCGGGACCGCCAGGCCTTTGCGCTTTTGTTTGATCATTTTGCACCAAAGGTGAAAGCCTTTCTGCGCCGACGGAATGTGTCGCCGGCTCTGGCAGATGATGTCACCCAGGAGGCCATGCTCACGGTATGGCGCAGAGCGGAGAAATTCGACGCGTCAAAGGCCGCGGCCTCGACTTGGATCTTCACGATCGCGCGCAATCTGCACATTGATCATTTCCGCAAGGCCGCGAGATCCAGCCGGCTCGACGAGCATGACCCTTACCTGAAACCGGCGGCTGAACCCCAGCCGGATGATTTGGTTTCGCGCAGTGAGGATGTAGAAACTGTAAGCGAGGCCTTGTCAGTCCTTCCAGACGAACAACGTCTGGTGCTGGAGCTTGCTTTCACCGAGGGTTTGTCACACGCCAGCGTCGCTGACCGGCTGTCACTCCCTCTTGGAACGGTAAAATCAAGAATACGACTCGCGATGAACAAGCTTCGCGAAGTACTTGGAGAAAGAGAATGACCCGGCGCGGCGAGATGCTGGAAGATGCGTGGTACATGGACTACGCGGCTGGCACGATGAAAAGCGAAGGTGAAGACGTCCTGATGGCCTCGCATGTCGAGCTGTCCGAGGGCGCTCGGGAACGTGTGAACGAGTTAGAGAATATCGGTGCGGCGATCTTGATGATGGCGCCCGCCAACGAAGCTCTGCCTTTCAGTGCGCAAGACCTTCTGGCAATGGCAGATGAAGAGGTCGTGGTTCCGCTGTCGGCCGAGCCGCCGCAAGAGGATTTCGTTCCCGAGGCGCTTGCCCAATTCCTGCAGCGGCGCGGAAAGAGCGTGCGGTGGGAGTTCCTGGGCCCCGGCCTGAAAAAGGCGATGCTGTGGACGGGAGATGATGGCGAGAAGCTCTGGTTGCTGAAAGCGCAGCCGGGTGTGGCCATTCCTCATCACGGTCACAATGGCTCCGAGCTCACCCTGGTACTCAAAGGCAGTTTCTGGGATGGGGATCAGCAATTCTGCCCCGGTGATGTCGAATATGCGTGTGAAGACCACGAGCATGACATTCGTATTGATGAGCAGGGCGAGTGCATCTGTCTTGCTCTGACTCGCGGCAAGCTTCGTTATGACAACCCGGTTCTTAAGCTATTCCAGGTCTTCACCGGGCTCTGATCCGGCCGATTGCTGCAGTTTTCTCGAAACTTGACCGCACGTATGTTATCCAGCGTTAGCGATAGCATTCGAGGGGACAGGTTTGCGGACCAGGGCCAATAAACAAAGCGGCGCGACGATCAAGGATGTTGCGGAGCGGGCGGGTGTATCCGCGATGACGGTTTCGCGGGTCCTGAACGGCGAGTCTCGGGTTCGCGACGAGACCCGCGAGCGGGTGCTCGAGGCGATGAAGGCGCTGGATTATCGGCCCAATATTTCCGCGCGCAGCCTGGCCAAGGCGCGCAGCTTCTTTCTGGGCCTTCTCTACAACAACCCGAATCCTGGCTATGTGAGCGAGTTGCTGATCGGCATGATGAATCGTTGTCGACAGGCCGGATATCATCTGGCCATCGAGGATAGCGGGGCAACGGATTCGCACTGGGCCAAGGCGATTGACGCCGTGCTCCGGACCTCGAATTTCGACGGCGTCATCCTGCCCCCACCGGTCAGTGATTTTCCGTCGGTCCGGGCGGCACTCACGGACATGGACATTCCCTATGTCAGGATCGCACCGGAGAATGACCGCGCATCCGTGCCCAGTGTTGTCACCGACGATCGGGAAGCCGCGCAGCGCATGACCCGATACCTGCTGGAGCTGGGGCATACCCGCATCGGCTTTATCAAGGGCGATCCCGAGCACGGGTCGAGCCGGCAGCGCGAGGCAGGTTTTCGTGAAGCACTTCAGCAGGCCGGTATCGAGCTGCGCGACGCATGGGTTCAGCCGGGCCGCTATACCTATCGCTCGGGTCTGGTCGCCGCGGAAAACCTGTTGAACTCAGGCGACCGGCCGACCGCGATCTTCGCATCCAATGACGATATGGCTGCCGCTGTTGTGGCTGTTGCGAACCGCCTGGGTCTCGACGTTCCGGGCGAACTGTCCATTGCCGGGTTCGATGATACGCAGACCGCGACGACCCTGTGGCCTCAATTGACAACGGTCCGGCAACCCATTGCCGAGATGGCCGCAGCTTCCATCGACATGCTGACGCGCATGCTCGAAAAGGGCGATGATGCGGGTGACCCTGAGACCCGATTGATCCCGTGTGAGTTGATCGTGCGTGGATCCACAGCGCCTTCGCGGACGTAGGGTGCGCAGCCCTGCCGGAAAGACCTGAAGCGTAATATATTATTACAAACAAGGGTTAGGATCCTGGTTCGGTCCCATGGTTTTAATGCGCAAATTTGCATTTAAAAACAATGACTTGGTGCCATTGTTAACGAATTCTGGAATATGATTATTCCAGAAAAAATGACCATAAGATATTGATTATAAACATATAATGAGGTCTTGCGGGGTACGTGAATTCCCCCAGCTTCATTAGGGTTTGGTTAGAAGAATCGTCGAAATTAACCAAGGTGTGTGTTCTGTGCACATGACACCTTATGCGTGATTCTGTGGTTGTTACGATTCTAACGAGGCTCTGATGTCTGACTGGCGCAATGCTCCCGAAATGGACCCCGATGTGGTCAACACCCTGGTCTCGTCGGTGGGCAAGGATGCCTTTGCGGCCATGAAGGTCCAATTTGTCGAAGATCTGCGTTCTCTTTACTCAGCTTATGAGGCTGCGCACGCCAGCCAGGACAGTGAAGCCGCGCGCCAGACCGCCCACGCGCTGAAAGGCGCTGCTGTGAACATCGGACTCAAGCAATTGGGCGCGCTCGCAGCGGCGTTGGAAGCCGGCGACACAAGCGAAGTCGATCATCTCGGCGCCGTCTTCGCAGTTTCGGTCGATCGCCTGGAGGCTGCTGCCTGATGACCGACGCCCCGGATAATCATCTGGAACTGCCCACCCGGCTGGACGTGCCAGCGGCTGAGCCTCTTCTCGCGGATCTGCTTGAGCGCCGTGGGCGCGATTCAGACCTGGTCATTGATGGGAGTGGCGTGGGGTTAATCGATACGCCGGCGATCCAGATCCTGATGAGCGCCGCGCGGGACCAGGCGTCACGCAATCACGAATTCAAGATGACCGAGCCCAGTGCAGCGATCCAAGAAGCGATGGCGCTGATGGGACTGGACGAGGAACTTGCCACCTGGAGGGGAAGCCATGAGTAAACGCGTACTAGCCGTCGATGATTCCAAGACCATGCGAGACATGGTTGCGTTCACGCTCAAGCGTGAAGGCTTCGATGTTGTCGAGGCTGAAGATGGTGTGGCCGCCATTGAGGCCTCCACAACCGGCGACTACGACCTGGTGATTTCGGACGTGAACATGCCGCGCATGGACGGCATCACCCTAGTCGGCAAACTCCGCGAAAACCCGAAATTCCGCGCAACGCCGATCCTGATCCTCACGACAGAAGCAGATCAGAGCAAGAAGGCAGCGGGCAAGGCCGCCGGCGCCACGGGCTGGATCGTCAAGCCGTTCGATCCGGATCAGCTGGTGAATGTTGTGCGTCGCGTTTGCCGCTAACCCCTTAACTGGAGACGACGAGTGAACGAGCTCGAACAATTCAAGCAAACTTTCTTCGAGGAATGTGACGAGCTGTTGCAGCGCTTCGAGGAAGTCGCTGTGACATTGGTTGCGGGCGCAAATGATGCGGAAGTCCTCGATGACATCTTCCGCACGGTTCATTCGATCAAGGCCGGTGCCGGCGCGTTCAAATTCCAGCGCCTTGCGACCTATTGCCATGAGTTCGAGAACTACATGGACCTGGTGCGTGGCGGCAAGCTTCAGCTTGTCGAAGGCGATCCCGACCTTGTTGTCCAGGCGGGCGATATCCTGCAGGACCTGGTCAATGCGGCGCGCGTAGGTGTAGAGGCCGAGGCGGCGCTGGAAGACGATATCCTCGAGATCTTACGCAACAAGACCGGTGCGCCCCAGTCGCAAGGTGGCAGTGACGATACCGCAGAAGTTTCTGCAGTCACGACGTCAGGTTTCTCCATCAAATTCCGGCCCCACCGGGCCATGTACGAGACCGCCAACGAACCCCAGCTCCTTCTGCATGCGCTCGCAAGCCTGGGCGAAATGACGGTATCGACGGATCTTCAAGCGCTACCCGATCTGATCAAACTTGATCCGCTTGAGGGCTATCTGGCCTGGTCCATCGAGCTGCGCGGCGAGGGAATTGCCGAGGACAGCGTGCGCGAGGTCTTCGAATTCGTCGACGGCGATTGTGACCTCGAGATTTCTGCCCTCGACGCCGGTGTTGACGAGGCTGACAGCGCTCCTGTCGAGTCTCAAGCCGCAGAAATCGAGCCCGCAATCGTCCCCGGAAACGCTCCGGCTGCGGACGCCAAGACGGTCGCAGCGGCGACCCAGAGCACCTCGATCCGGGTTGATCTGGAGCGGATTGACCGACTTGTGGACATGGTTGGCGAGTTGGTCATCGCACAAGCCATGGCCCTGGACAGCCTGTCCGAGCTGGTCGACATCCGCCACGTCAACCAGTTGCAGGCGCTGGAAGATCTGACGATGCGTACGCGCCAGCTCCAGGAAGGCGTCATGGCTGTGCGCATGCAGCCGCTGAAAGCCTTGTTCAGCCGCTTCCCCCGCGTTGTCCGCGACCTCTCCAAGAAGCTCGAGAAGAATGTGCGTCTGGAACTCGAGGGCGAGGCCACTGAAGTCGACAAGACGATTATTGAAGAGCTCAGCGATCCGCTGACTCACATGATCCGCAACTGCATGGACCACGGTCTGGAAACGCCGGTTGAACGCACAGAGTCCGGCAAGCCGGAACAAGGTGTGGTCAAGCTTTCTGCCGAGCACCGCAATGGACGAATTCTCATTCGGGTTGCCGATGACGGACGCGGGTTGAGCCTGACGAAGGTGCGCCAGAAAGCCATCGACAATGGTTTGATCGACGAGAGTGCGGAACTCAGCAAGGAAGAGATCGAGGCCCTGATCTTCATGCCGGGCTTTTCCACGGCCTCTGAAATCTCCGATGTCTCCGGACGTGGCGTCGGCATGGACGTCGTCCGCCGCAACATCCAGAAGCTTGGCGGTCGCGTCACCGTTGAATCCGATGAGGGCAAGGGCTCGACCTTTACATTGGCACTGCCACTGACCCTGGCCGTCCTGGACGGCATGCTGATCTCGGTGGCCGGTGAACGCTTTGTCGTTCCCTTGTCCACGATCGTTGAAACCGTATGCCCGGATCCAAGCGCGATCCGCCAATTACCCGATGGTGGTTCGGTGATGTCCATCCGCGGCGAAACCATTCGGCTGATCGATGTTTGTGGCGCAATGAGCATTGACCGATCCGGCCAGCCAGAACCTCTGCGCAAGCTCGCCGTGATTGTCGAAACCGAATTTGGCCGACGTATCGGCCTGGTTGTCGATGAATTGCTGGGCCAGCAACAAGTCGTCATCAAGAGCCTGGAAGCCAATTATCGCAATATTCCCGGCGTCGCCGGTACCGCCATTCTCGGCGATGGCCGCGTCCGGTTGATCCTCGATATCGACGGCCTGTCGTCCATGGATGTGCCGCGCCACGATGCAGGCCTGCAAACGAAATCGCCATCTGACACCAACCGCGTCGCCTCAGGAGGGCAAAGTGTATGACAGCTGAGGAAGCCGTACTGGCCACAGCCGAGGCCATAGCCAACGGGCGGGAGACCGCACCGGGCCAGAAACAGTATGTGAGTTTCACCGCGGGTGCCGAACAATACGCGGTGGACATCATGTCCGTCAGGGAAATCAAGGGGTGGACGGAAGTCACAAGTCTTCCAAACCAGCCCGAGCACGTGCGCGGAGTACTGAATCTGCGCGGAGCGGTATTGCCGATCATCGATTTGCAGTGCCGACTTGGAGGGGGGTTGACGGAAACGACCCAGCGCCACGTCATCGTGATTGTGGCGATCGAAGACCGGCAGGTGGGACTGCTGGTCGACGCTGTATCCGACATTCTCGATGTATCCGACGACAAGATCCAACCGGTTCCGGAGACCAATTCACGGGAAGACGCACGTGTCTTCTCCGGTTTCCTGACCGATGAAGATCAGATGGTCGCGATGCTGGATCTCGAGCGCCTCCTGAGCGCCGAGATTCTCGACCAATCCCAATCCGAAGACACTCCCGTTCAGTGAAAGCGACCAGAGGACTCACTGCCATGACTTATGCTTCCAATATCTCAAATAGCCGCTCCTCCGGCGACGCTGGTCGCCGCACTCAACTCATGAACTCCGCCGCGATTTTCGGCGGTGCGGCAGCGGCCTTTGCTGCAGTCGCCTGGACCGCGGCCGGCGCCGGGCCGATCACCGCATTGCTGGCGGGCATACCGCTTGCCGCGATCTTCGGGGCCTATAACTATTTCCGCGGCGATGCGTCGTCCGGCGGTGCCTCAGCTTCGGAGATCCAGGCCAAGGTCGAAGCGCTGGATCGCGTACAGGCGATCATCGAGTTCGAGCTGGACGGCACCATCCTGACGGCGAACGAGAATTTCTGCGCGGCGATGGGATATTCGCTGGGTGAAATCCAGGGTCGCCACCATTCCATGTTCGCCGAACCTGAATACGCTGCCAGCCCGGAATACCGGGCGTTCTGGGACAAACTGCGTCGCGGCGAGTTCGAGACCGGCGAGTTCAAGCGCCTCGCCAAGGGCGGTCGCGAAATCTGGATCCAGGCGTCCTACAACCCGGTCCTGGATGAAAACGGGCGGCCCTACAAAGTGGTGAAGTTCGCGACCGACGTTACCGAGCAGAAAATCCGCAACGCGGACATGTCCAGCCAGATCGAAGCAATCAGCAAGTCACAGGCCGTCATCGAGTTTGAACTCGATGGCACGATCATCACGGCGAATGAGAATTTCTGCGCAACCGTCGGCTATTCGGTTGAGGAAATCCGGGGCCGACACCATTCCATGTTCGTGGATGCCGACTTTGCCGGAAGCCAGGAATACAAGGATTTCTGGGCGAAGCTCGGTCGCGGCGAGTTTGACAGTGGCGAGTACGAGCGTGTCGGACGCGGCGGCAGGCAAATCATCATCCAGGCGTCCTACAATCCGATCTTCAATGCTGACGGCAAGCCGTACAAGGTCGTGAAATACGCGACTGATCTGACCTCGTCAGCGCGCATGCAGGAGATGTCCCGCATCCGGGCAGCGCTCGACAGCACGACCACCAATGTCATGGTCGCCGACAGTGACTTCAACATTGTCTACATGAACCATTCCCAGCATGAGATGATGAAGTCCAATGAGGACGCGCTTCGGACCGAGCTTCGCAATTTCAATGCAGACGAGCTGGTCGGCAAGAATATCGATGTCTTCCACAAGAACCCCGCCCACCAACGCCAGATGCTCGAGCGCCTCACGGCTCCGCATCGCACCGAAATCACTGTGGCTGGACGTATCTTTGGCTTGATTGCCACGCCGGTGCTGGATTCGGACGGGAATCGTCAGGGGATCGTTGTCGAGTGGGATGATCGCACCGAGCGAGTTGCTGCGGAAAAAGCGGCTGCCGAGGAAGCCGCTGAGAATGCCCGCATCAAGGCCGCTCTGGACACGACAACGACGAACGTCATGGTCGCCGATGCTGATCTCAACATCGTCTATATGAATGAGTCCCAGCGCGAGATGATGAGGACCGCCGAGAGCGACCTCCGCAAGGACCTTCCAAATTTCGACAGTAATAACTTGCTAGGCCAGAATATCGATGTCTTCCACAAGAACCCGGCTCACCAGCGTGGAATGCTGGCGCGCCTGACCAGCGCCTATGAGACGGATATCAAGGTCGGTGGCCGCAGCTTCCACCTGATCGCAAGCCCGGTCATGGATGACGACGGACAGCGCGCGGGAACCGTTGTTGAATGGAGAGATGAGACTGCCGAGAAAGCTGTCGAAGCCGAGATCGCTGAAGTGGTGTCTGCTGTTTCGGCGGGTGATTTCACCAAGACATTGCCGCTAGAGGGCAAGGAAGGCTTCCTGCGCGCCCTGTCCGAAGGCGTCAACAGCTTGTCCTCGACAGTGGACGGGGTGCTCCAGTCATTCGGTACCATGCTGGGGTCGCTTTCACAGGGCGATCTGACCCAGCGGATCAACGAAGACTATCAAGGCGTCTATGGCGAGTTGAAAGAGAACGCCAACTCCATGGCTTCGACGCTTCAGGAGACCGTCAAGGCGATCTCCATGGCTTCCGAGGAAGTTTCCTCGGGCGCCGAGCAAATCTCTACCGGTGCCTCCGATCTGTCCCAGCGGACCGAGCAACAGGCGGCCAATCTTGAAGAGACCGCTGCTTCGATGGAGGAAATGGCCTCCACAATCAAACAGAATGCGGACAACTCAACCCAGGCCAGTCAGTTGGCGGTCACCGCGCGTGACAGTGCCGAGAAGGGTGGAAATGTCGTTTCCAACGCCGTCGATGCGATGGGCAAGATTGAGGATTCCTCGCGTCGCATCTCCGATATCATCGGTGTCATCGACGAGATCGCTTTCCAGACCAACCTCCTGGCACTGAATGCGGCGGTCGAAGCCGCCCGCGCCGGCGATGCCGGTCGGGGCTTCGCGGTTGTTGCTTCGGAGGTTCGCTCCCTGGCTCAGCGGTCCGCACAGGCCGCAAAGGATATCAAGGATCTCATCGTCGACTCGACCGAACAGGTCCAGGGCGGCGTGGAGCTGGTCAACGAGACCGGCGAGGCGCTCAACGAGATCGTCGACAGCATCAAGAAAGTGGCCGACATCGTCGCCGAAATCTCTGCCGCATCCCGTGAGCAGGCGACCGGAGCCGACGAGATCAACACTGCCGTCACCCAGATGGATGAGATGACGCAGCAGAACTCCGCCCTCGTGGAAGAGAATGCTGCAGCCGCCAAGACCATGAATGACCAGGCCAGCCGCATGCGTCAGCGCATGAGCTTCTTCAATGCAGGTCAGGACACAGGTGGTTTCGAGGCACAGTCTGCACCCGCAGCGCGACCGCAGGCGGTAGCGGCTGGCGGTGGTGCCGGCGCGCGCGGCCTGCAGGCTGCACTCGCGGAAAGCGTCGCGGATGACGAGGACGACTGGTCCGAATTCTAGTCGGACGGTCTTGGTGCAGGACGAGTAGACACGATGGCGACAGCCTCCTCCAGACGTGCCGAAGGTGAGCGTGAGTTCGCAATGCGTGACGCGGATTTCCGCGTCATCGCCGATGCGATCTACGATCATGCAGGCATTGTGATCGGTGATCACAAGAAGGAGCTTGTCTATTCGCGCCTCGCCCGGCGATTGCGTCAGCTGGGTTTGCGAGACTTCACGGCCTATCTGGCGCGCCTGGACGGACCGAATGGTGACGGCGAACGCAATCACCTGATCAATGCCCTGACGACCAATCACACCAATTTCTTTCGTGAACCGCATCATTTCGACTACATCAAGGATGTCCTGGTGCCGCACTGGAAGACACGCGCGGCCAAGACAGGCGACAAGACCCTGAAAATCTGGTCGGCGGGGAGTTCGACAGGCGAAGAGTCCTATACGCTGGCGATGACGCTGGATGCCGCGCTGAAGAGCGATCCGGGCTGGAAGTGGAAGATTCTCGCCACGGATATCGATACGAATGTGCTCAAGCACTGCCGCGAGGGCAGCTATCCCGCGACCGCGATCAGCGGGATTCCGAAGGGATACAGATCCTATTGCGAGCGTGACCGCCGGGACGGAGCGAACCGTTTCGTGATGTCTCCCGTGCTCAAATCGCACATGGTATTCAATCGGTTGAACCTGCACGCATCCTGGCCCATCAAAACCAAGTTCGACGCAATATTCTGTCGCAATGTCACCATCTATTTCGACGGCCCGTCGAAACAGCGTCTGATCGAGCGCTTTGCGACCTTGCTGAAGCCGGATGCCTGCCTGTTCCTCGGTCATTCCGAGAGCTTGCTGGGTGGGAAGGTCGACATGTCTCCCGTCGGTCGGACGATCTACGCCTTCCGGGGAGGGGTGCACAATGTCTAGACGCGCGACCGCTCGGAAGCGTGAAGTTCCCGGATCAAGGCGATATCACGACAAATCCGCCGATAAGTGGGTCGTGAAAGTTCTGCCCGGCGGCTACCACGTCACCGAAGATGCCGATGGAAGCGAGCTCATTTCGACTGTGCTGGGCTCGTGTGTCTCGGCGTGCATCTGGGATCCGGTCATGGGGCTGGGCGGGATGAATCATTTCATGCTGCCGCATGATGATGCAGGGGTCTGGGGCGGAGCCAGCCTGGCCATGCGCTACGGCAATCACGCCATGGAGAGCCTTGTCAACGAGTTGCTCAAGGCGGGTGCAGACAAGCGGCGCTTGCAGGTCAAGTTCTTCGGAGGCGGCAATGTCATTCAGCGCATGCGTGGGGTCGGCGATCAGAACGCCGATTTCGCCCGTCGCTATGCAGAGGCTGAAGGGCTGAACGTGCTGGCCTGGGACCTGGGCGGAGACCGCGGCCGCCGGATCATGTTCGAATCGGAAAGCGGCAAGGTTTGGCGAAAATTCCTGAGCTCGTCTGCTCTGGGTGAAGTTACCGAGGTCGAGTCCTCGATGCACAAGGCTCCGCCGCTTCGCAAGAAGCCGGTCGATATCGAGCTTTTCTAGGGGATTTGATGGCGCGCAAGATACGCACATTGGTGGTTGATGACAGTGCGCTGATGCGGATGTTGATCCCGTCCATGCTCCAGCGTTCGCCGCATATCGAGGTCGTGGGCGCGGCCTCGAACCCGTTCGCGGCGCGCGAAATGATCAAGGAACTCAATCCTGATGTGATCACACTGGATGTCGAGATGCCCAAAATGGATGGCATCTCCTTCCTGCACAAGATCATGACCCTGCGTCCAACCCCGGTCGTGATGGTGTCGTCGCTGACGCAAAAAGGCGCGGACGTGACCCTCAAGGCTCTGGAGCTCGGGGCGATCGATTTTATCGGCAAGCCGACGCTCGATCTTGAAAAGAACATGCCTTTATTGGCGGACGAATTGATTGAGAAAGTTCGCGCTGCGGCCGTTTCCAAAGTGCGCAGCCATACGCGCAAGGTCGAGGTGAAAGCGGCGGCGCCCGTGAGTTTCGACACGACCGAGGCCCTCGTTGCGCTCGGCGCCTCGACGGGTGGGGTGGAAACACTGGGCCGACTGCTCGGCGCGCTTCCCCCGAATGCACCGGGTATCGTCATTGCCCAGCACATGCCGGCCCAGTTCACCAAGCAGTTTGCCGAGCGGATCAACAAGCATTGTGCGGTGCAGGTTGCTGAAGCCGAGCAAGGACAACGCATCCGCCCTGGTACGGCATGGATTGCGCCGGGTGATCGTCACCTGGAAGTGCGTCGATCAGGAGCGGACTATGTCTGTCGCCTAACAGAAGAACCGCCAGTGAGCGGGCACCGTCCCTCTGTCGATGTCCTGTTCAACTCGGTCGCGAAGGCGTGTGGTGCTCAGGCCATTGGTGTGATCCTGACCGGGATGGGTCGGGACGGTGCTGATGGTCTCAAGACCATGCGCGATGCAGGGTGCCGGACGATCGGGCAGGATGAGGCGACCAGTCTTGTCTACGGCATGCCCAAGGCGGCGTTTGATGCCGGTGCTGTCGAGACACAGTTACCAGAAGATAAGATTCCATCAGTCATACTTCGGATCGTGTCCGAAAGCGGCGGGGTGTTGCGTATTTAACCAGGCGTTTTGGGGCGCCGAGCTGGACGAGTTCACTGTATGGTACAGGCCGTAGACATTGAGGCAGAGACGCATGACGGACGGGTTCCCAAAAGCCCGGTCGCGCGCTTGCTGCTTGGAACAATCGAATCCGCAAATCTCATTCTCAATGAGACGACCGTTGATGTGGAAAGCCAGGCCCATCGACTGAGCGCCCTGTTCACCTCACTCACCGACAGTTCGACCGAGCAGACTGACCGGCTGTCGGAACTCGTGAGCCAGATCGCCTCGGTGGAATATGATGGCGGCCAGGTCGATCTTGTCGCCTTGCCGCGGATCCTGGAGGAATCCCTCGAAGAGGTCACCGAACGTATTCTCGTTCTGTCCAAGCAGGGCGTGTCTCTGATCTATTCGCTCGACGAAATTCTCGAGGAAATCGACGAGCTGCAATCGTGTATCACCGAGATTGAAGCGATCAATCGCCAGACCCGCCTGCTCTCGCTCAATGCGCAGATCGAAGCAGGTCGAGCCGGCGAGGGCGGTGCGGGTTTCCAGGTGGTTTCCACCGAGATGCACACGCTTTCAAAGCGCATTGATGCGCTTTCGGAAAAGATGCGCGGCAGTACGGCCATCGTGACGCGTTCGATCAAGGAGGTCATCTCCTCGATCCGCACCGAGTATGCAGAACTCAGTGAAATTGGCGCGATGGACCTGACCCATCAGATCGACGCCAAGGAGCACCTGGAAATCCTGCTCAATGCGCTGGTCGAGCGCAATGACGAGATCCAGGGCGAGCTGGGCCATTCCACGGAAACTGCGCGCCGTATCTCTGACGAGATCCGCGAGGTCGTCATGACCATGCAGTTCCAGGATCGAATGAAACAGCGCACCGACGCGGTCGTGAAGACCTTCGACGTAGTTGCACAATTCCTCGAGAATCATCCCGATCTCGTCTCCGATGAGAGCGGATGTGATACGCTGAAACAGACTATCCTTGATTCCATCACGCTCTCGGACGTGCGCCGTGAATTCGGTCAGCGTTTCGGTCTGGTGGACCAGGTGACCAACGCATCGCCGCCCGGCGATTATGATCTCGACATCGAACTCTTCTAGGGGGAAGGCATGGAATATACCGCTGATCGTTCCGGAGACACGCTTCGTGTAAAAATTTCCGGTGTACTGACATTCGATGATCACGAACGTTTCAAGTCGATCGTCAATCTCATCGCCAAGGGCGAGGAGAGTGAGATCACACTGGATCTGGGGCAGATAAAAATGATCGATTCCGCGGGTATCGGCATGTTGCTCCTGGCCAATGACAAGGCCGTCAAGGAATCCAAGAAACTGAACCTGACGGGTGTGACCGGCCATGTCGCCAAGGTGATTGAACTGTCCAAGGTCGATCAGATTATCCCGATCTCATAAGGGGCTGTGATGAGCGCCAATCCGAAGCCGGTCGCAGGCGATGCGTCTGCGCCAATCCAGGCGAATGACGCCCGTGTCTTGATCGTTGATGACCTGCGGTCTTCGCGCATGCTCATCGGTAGTGTGCTCAAGGCGGCTGGTTTCACCAATCTGGACTACGCCGTTGATGGTCTGGACGCGCTCGAGCGCTTTCGAGACAACGAGCCGGATGTCGTCGTGCTCGATATCGTCATGCCAAGGATGGACGGGTTCGAAGTCTGCCACGAAATCCGCAACACGCTCAAAAGCGATGTGCCGATACTGATCCAGTCCGGGGTCCAGGAAGGCAACCAGCGGGTGCGGGCCTTCGATGAAGGTGCTAGTGACCTGGTTTCGAAGCCGATTAATGCGGCGGAGCTGGTTTCGCGCCTCAGACTGCACATCGAACGTCGCCGAATGATCGACCGTTTGCAGCGTTATCAGCATCGCATGGAGGAAGAGCTTCACGCGGCTGAATCCATGCAGATGTCACTTTTGAAGACGCCGGAAGAACTGGCCGAGCTGACCGCGCCGCGCGGGGCTGAGGTGGAGGCCTTCTATCGGGCATCACACAAGCTCGGTGGCGATCTGTGGGAGGCGTTCGAAGTCGACGAGGACCGTTTCGGCCTGTTGATGTTCGACTTGTCGGGCCACGGGGTTAACGCCGCGATCAATGCCTTCCGCCTGCACATGCTGATCAACTCCTACAAGAAGCTGCGCAAGGATCCGGCGGCCTGGCTGGCCCAGGTGTCCAATGATCTTTATCGCATGCTGCCCGTGGAACATTTCTCGACCGGCTTTTACGGGATATTCGACCGGCGCGACCGCACCCTGACCTATGCCGGGGCCGGTGCTCCCACGCCTGTGCTGATCCGGGGTGACGAGGCCATCGAGCTGGACGGCAGCGGCGTGATCATGGGCTGTTTGCCGAGCGCCGAATACGAGACCCGCAGTATCCAGTTGCAACCCTGCGATCAGCTCTGTCTCTACAGTGACGCACTCTACGAGGACTTTGATGATCCGACCCAGTCGCTTGAGGTCGGCGATCTCGTCGGGCATATCCGAACCGGCTTGGAACAGCGGGAGGCGGCGGGATTTGCGGATGCGCTGGTGCGCAGCATCCTGGGCCACTTCCCCGACTCCATGCCTGATGATCTGACCATCTTGCGGTTGGAGGTGAAGTGATGCTGGCAGAGCTTGCGACCTCCGGCAGCGGCAAGGTGTGGGCCCGCTTCAAGGACGCACGTCTGGCGCGCCTTATTCCTGATGTGCTCGGTGAAGATCTCGACGCGACCATCGCTCATGACGAAGATCCGGATTTCGAGCAGATCGGCATCGTAATCGTGGATGATGCGCATGCGGACATCCTGGCGGCGGCCAAGGCACAAACGGACGCGATTATCCAGACAATCCTGATTTCGGTTGATGCATCGCCGGGGCGTGCCGATTTTGTCCTGCCGGCGGATGTCGACGCCCAGATCTTGAAATCCGTCTATCTCGCGGCCAGCGAGTATCGCAGCCAGGTAGCGAGCCTGCGACGTGACGTGGCCAGCCGACAATCCGCGGTCGGTACCATCAATCACGGCCAGTTCGTGCTTTCCAGCCTGGACGAGGCCCGGAACCTTGCCACTATGCTGGCATTGGCTTGCCCCAACTCTGACCTGGTCGCGATTGGACTGCAGGAATTGCTGATCAATGCGGTTGAGCATGGCAATCTGGAAATCACTTCTGACGAGAAACAGCAGTTGATCATCGAGGGCAAATGGCGCGACGAGGTGGAGCGCCGACTGGCCAGCCCGGATTATGCGGGGCGAGTTGTTCTGGTGAATTTCCGACGTGGTGAGCGGATGATCTCCATCACAATCCAGGATGATGGTGACGGGTTCGAGTTCGACAATTATGCCGAAAGTGACGTCCCGTCAGAGGGTTATCGTGGGCGTGGTATTGCCATGGCGAGAGATTTGTCTTTCTCCAGTCTGACCTATCTGGGGCGGGGAAATCTGGTTGAAGCGACGATCCTGCTGCAGAACTGATCCCTTCGTCTCCAACACTTCACTGGATTTCTCAGGCCAGCTCGGCTAGGCGGGCCGGTACAGAATTGTGGAGGTAATTCGGTGCGTCTCTCATTACATGCGGCTTCTGTCGCTCTGGCAGTCTGGTCGTCAGCTTGCTCTGCCCAATCCGTCGATACCCATCAACCGATTGATGATGAAACCTGGGCTCGCGCACAGGGAGAGGCGCGGGCACGCATCGAGCGACAAATCCGCCCGCAGCAAGCGCGCAATGTCATTCTCTTTGTGGCAGACGGGATGAGCGTGCCAACAATCACCGCGGCGCGTATTTTCGACGGCCAGCAGAATGGTGCCGGCACGGATGATGTCGAGAACCTGCTCAGCTTTGAGCATTTTCCCGATGCGGCACTGGTCCGCACCTACAGTACGGACGCCCAGGTCCCAGATTCCGCCAACACGGCCTCGGCCATGGTCACCGGCTATAAAACGCGCAACGGCGCCATCAGCGTGCTGGCAGACCAGCATCTGGATGTGTGCGACGGCACGGCGACACCGCCCGCAACGCTGATTGAACTGGCGGAAAACCGTGGCCTGGCCACGGGCATTATTTCCTCGGCGCGCATCACCCATGCGACCCCGGCTTCGACCTATGCGCACTCCGTTTCCCGGTCCTGGGAAGTCGATGCCGCGCTGCCGCCAGAGGCGGTCGAGGCCGGCTGTGAGGATATCGCAGCGCAATTGCTGTCTTTCGATCACGGCGATGGCATCGAGGTCGTGCTGGGTGGGGGGCGCCAGGCCTTCCTGCCGGACAGCGACGGCGGGCGTCGCGGTGACGGCCGCAATCTGATGCAGGAATGGAGCGATCGTGGAGGGGTCTCTCTGACCACGGCCGATGAATTCCATGCTCTGGATGTCGCCTCGGATGCCCCTGTTCTCGGCCTCTTCACGGGAAGTCATCTGTCCTTCGAAGCGGATCGCGATGCTGCTGACGAACCGTCGCTGGCCGAGCTGACGTCGTTCGCTCTTCGTCGACTGGCGCAGGACGAGGGTGGATACGTGCTGGTCGTTGAAGCCGGGCGCGTCGATCATGCCCACCACGGAACGAATGCGTATCGTGCCTTTACCGACATGCAGGCCTTTGCCGACGCGATCGCCGCCGCCGTCGACATTGTTGACCTGGACGATACGCTGATTGTTGTCACTGCTGACCACGGTCACACCATGACCATTTCCGGCTATCCGGCGCGCGGCAATCCTATTCTGGGGCTGGTGCGCGAGGCGAATGAAGACGGCTCAACCAGCCTGTCCTTTGACGCCGGTGGTCGCCCTTACACCACGATCGGCTATGCCAATGGTCCCAATACGCGAGATCAGGATGGCGACGCTCTGACCGAGGAAGAGGTTACGGATACCAATTACCGCCAGGAGGCGGCTGTGCGTATGCCGTCCGAGACGCATTCCGGGGCTGATGTGGCCTTGTATGCGACCGGCGCCCGCTCCCATTATTTCAGCGGTTCGATGGAACAAAACACGATTTTTCACCTCATGACCGCGGCTCTGGGATGGGAGATCGACGAGGAATCTCGCGACTAGATCGAACATTCAGCTAGGGTTCAGGCCATCCCTCCCCTAATATCCCCCATCTAGGGAAAGCGAGGCACCGCGTGCCTCGCATTGGGAGAAAAGGGGGCCTTGATGAAATTTGCTCTTGCGATCTCGGCGAGTGTTGTCGCTCTGGGAAGCGCCGCCTACGCCCAGGACTATTCACAACCCGCCACGGCGGGCAGCGTCTCGCTGCAGGCCGGTTATGCACCGGACCCTCACACGGCGCAGATCATATCCGGTGGTACGATTTCCGCCTCGAATGTGGGCTCAAGCTGTCGCGGCTGGATTGCCAACGCGCCCGACTATTCCGTGTCCTACAGCGCGGGCTCGACATTCGATCTGACGATTGGCGTGGATTCAGGCAGCGATACGACGCTTGTCGTCAATGATCCGAACGGCAACTGGTTCTGTAATGACGATGGTGGCGAGGGTCTCAACCCGCTGCTCCGCTTCGATAATCCGCTCTCCGGCCGTTATGACATCTGGGTCGGAGCCTATTCTCGTGACGAGTACGCCAATTCGACCCTGTCCATTTCCGAGGTCGGAATTGTGGCGCCTCACGTGGATGCCCCGCAAGCGACTGGACCGGATTATACCCTGCCGTCCTTGTTCGGATCTGCCAGCCTGACGAGCGGTTTCCAACCGGATCCGTACCGCATCGATGTTGTTTCCGGTGGCCCCTTCGCGGCCTCCGATACGCAGTCAGGCTGTCGCGGCTATGTCGCAGCGGCACCGGATTTTGAACTGAGCTTCAGTGCGGGCAGCCTGCCGCTGATCATCTCGGCCGCGTCCAATTCGGACACCACGCTTCTGATCAATGATCCAAATGGCAACTGGCACTGCAATGATGACGGCGGCAATGCCGGTCTCAATCCGGCTATCAGCTTCCACAATCCGATGTCTGGCACGTATGACATCTGGATCGGCTCCTATTCCGCGGGTGGGAATGCAGAAGCGACCCTGTCGATTTCCGAGCTCTACAGCGAGTAGTGTTCCGCACGACGGACATTGGGGAGGCTGCCCGATCCGGGCGGCCTCTTTTTTTGTGCGCCGAACCCCTGCACTCTGTCCCCAGCGGAGGACAATATGCGCACACTTCTGACGATCCTGGTCGTGGTTATGGCGGCAGTACTGATCGGCGTTTTCAGGATTTTGCCGGCGTATATCGACAATGACATGAATGTTGTGCGTCCGCACGCGCCCTACCAGATCTCTGAAGACGCGGCGCAATTGCACGCCGAGCTGCGTGTCGCGGATCTCCACTCCGACATGTTGTTGTGGATGCGCGATCCGCGGCGCTGGAACAATCGCGGCCATACCGATATCCCGCGTCTGGCGCACAGCAATGTTCGCCTGCAGGTTTTTGCCAGCGTGACCAAGACCCCCGCCGGCCAGAACTATGACAGCAATACAGCAGACACCGATAATATCACCGCGCTGGCGATGGTGCAGCGCTGGCCCGTGGATACCTGGACGTCTTTATACGCCCGAGCACGCTTTCATGCCCGCCGCCTGCAGAGGCTGGAGGGGGCCGCTGATCGCTTGGTGATCGGGCGCAATGCCACCGATCTGGAACGCGCACTGGAAGATCCGGATGGCCCCATGGTGGCGCTTCTGGCGACCGAAGGTGCACACTCCCTGGAGGGGCAAATCGAGCATTTGCAGGGCCTTTATGATGAAGGCTATCGCGTTCTCGGGCTGCACCATTTCTTCGATAATGAACTGGGTGGGTCCCTGCACGGCCTGGGCGGACATGGTCTGACGCCCTTTGGCGAACAGGTAGTGTTGCAGGCCGTGGAGATGGGCATGGTGATCGACGTGGCGCATTCCTCGCACCAGGTCGTACGAGACGTGCTGGCGCTCTCGGACAAACCGGTCATCGTCTCTCACACCGGCATTTACGGGCATTGCCAGACGCGACGGAACCTGCCCGACGAGCTGATGCAGACCATCGCGGCAGAGGGCGGTCTGATCGGGATCGGATTCTGGGCGGACGTGACCTGTGATGACAGCCCGGCGGGGGTGGCCCGCGCCCTTCTTTCGGCGGTGGAGCTTGTCGGTATCGATCATGTAGCGCTGGGATCGGACTATGATGGCACCATCACCGCATCGTTTGACGGCGCCGAGCTGTCAGTCCTGACCCACGAACTGCTGCGTCTGGGTCTGACGCCTGACGAGGTTGCCAGCATCATGGGTGAAAACGCGATCCGCTTCTTCCTGGCGAACCTGCCGCAGGAGACGGATGAATGATCCGTCGCGGTCTATGGCTGATCTTCGGTTTGCTGATGACCGGCCTGGCCATCGCAGGCGCGGTCCTGCCCCTGCTCCCGACCACACCCTTCCTGCTGCTCGCCGCCTATGGTTTTGCTCGCAGCTCTAGGCGTTTGCATAATTGGCTCCTGAACCACCGGCAATTCGGACCGCTGATCCGGAACTGGAGAGATCATGGTGCGATCGACCGTGGCTCCAAGATCATGGCGTTGATCGTCATGGTCTTGGCGCTCGGGCTCAGCTGGTTCATGGGGCTGGGGTGGCAAATTCTGCTGACCCAGGCGGTCGTGCTCAGCGCATCGGCGGCCTTCATTCTCTCTCGGCCCAGCGGGCCGAGAGAGAAGGTCGGAGATCAACGAGAGCCGTAGACCAGCGCGGCACTGTCGCAATGCCAGCACGTATCCGCCCCGATCGGGCTGCCCGGCGGGATCGCCGTGTCGCTATCGGCGAGGTCATTGCCATCACCCAGTCGGGACATGCCATTCTCGATGCGTCGGCCGAGCCAGTTGCGATGGGCGTTCGAGCCTCGAGACAGGTATCGCTCGAGGCCGGACAGGCGTGCGGACGCCAGGGCCGCCACGACCGGATTATCCGCGCTGGCAAGGCGCAGCAGCTGGTCGACATATTCGGTCTGAACCGCTTCCCGGATGGGTGACAGGCGGCCGGCTTCACCCCGAGGGGCGCTGAAAATCGCCGCCTCGACGGTGGAGAAGAGTTCGTCGGGACCCAGCTGGTCTTCGTCGCGTGAGACCTGGTCGGCCATGCGCGACACGCGTCCGGAGGACAGGGCTGCTGCAAGGGTGATGCGACTTGCCGCTGCCGCTGCATCGCGTCGACTGAAGGCCGGGTATAGCGATGAATTGAACAACTCCCGGGTCGCAGCCGCGTCGTAATCTGCGAACGGGGCGGGGGATAGCAGCGCCAGGGTCTCGTCACGGATATCAAGGAATTCCGGATCGAGCGTTTCCAGCAGGGCGGCGAGGGCATCGCGCTGATCGCTGGCAGGCGCGGGTTCGAGACCGGATGCACCACCGGCATTGGTCTCGTAGGAGAAATAGACGCCGCCCAAGGTCTTTGCCGCGGCCTCGGCCTGGTAACGGTGATACAGATAGATGGGCGGGAAGACGCCGCGCAGCGCACTGAGGGGTTGATCCGCGGCCATCACATGCTGGCCGAAATTGGCGAGGGCCGTGTTGCGGACGGCCATGACCTCGCGCAATTCGGCGACCGGGTCAGCGCCATTGTCCCAGAGATTGGCGAGCGGGTGTGCGGCGTTGGTGCCGCGCGCGTGCAGATCTGTGATGTAGAGCTGACCCTGGTCACGGGCGTCGTCGAGCACGCCTTCGATCAACTCTGCTTCCGTCTCGGCAGTCTCGGCCTGTCCGTACAGCCAGGATACGGCCGTGATATCCCACTCGCCGATATCGGTGTCATAGGCGTTTGAGACGTCGACCGCGCCCGCATTCATGCGGACCCAGGGGGCGGGATAATCCATCACCGAGGCGCGATCATTGATGCTGGCGGCGAAGTTGTGTGCCAGGCCAATTGTGTGGCCGATCTCGTGGGCAGACAGTTGGCGGATGCGCGCCAGTGCCAGCTCCATGGGATCGTCTGCAGCGCCGCTGCCGGTGCCATCCACGCCCAGCAATCCCTCGAAAATCATCCGGTCCTGGCGGACACGCTGGCTGCCCAGGATCACATGCCCCTTGATGATCTCGCCCGTGCGCGGATCGATGACCGACCCGCCATAGGACCAGCCCCGGGTCTGGCGATGCACCCATTGGATCATGTTGTAGCGCACATCTGCCGGGTGAGCGCCCTCAGGCAGGAGCTCGACGCGGTAGGCGTCCTGGAAGCCGGCCGCTTCGAATGCCTGGCCCCACCAGTTTCCACCTTCGATCAAAGCATCGCGGATAACCGCCGGAGCGCCGCGATCGACATAATAGACGATGGGTTCAACGACCGGTCCGGAGGGCTGTGCCGGGTCCAGCCTTTCCAGACGATGGCGCAGGGCAAAGGAGCGGCGCACCGGCTCGTCGAGCGGCGCGGCCATGTCATAGACGCTTGTGATGATGCTGCCGGCCCGGTCATCCGCCACACGCGGCGTGTAGCCAGCATCGGGAAGCGCCACAAAGGAGTGGTGCACGGTGAGTGTCACCGAATTTGGCGATGGCGCGACTGCGCGCACTTCGGAGCCCGGCGAGGAAGACTGCAGGGTCAAGAGCGCATCGATTTCAACATTCTCGGGGAAGACGAGAACACTGTCGGTCAACGGGGTGCTTCGGCCAGCATCCACTGAAAACGACCCCTGGCCCGACCGCGAAAGGGTCGTCGTCGTGCCGACCTGGTCGCGTTCCAGGAAGCCGGAAATATCGATCAGCACCCGATCGTCGGTTTGCGCAAGGATATCCGTTTGCCAGACAACTGAGCGGGCGAAGGATTGACGCGTGGCATCCGCTTCTTCTGGTCCCGCGCCCAGGGCGACATAGCCGGTGTTCTCGAATTCCGCGAAGACCTGGTCATTGACCCGGGTGAACCGCAAGATCTCGGAGCTCGATCCCAGGCCACGATCCAGGCCGACCGGGTTGGAACCGAGGCCCGAGGTGAGGCGCGCGGTGTAGATCATGCGGCCAAGCGAACCATCATCCTGCGGGGCGAGCTCGATCAGGACACGCCCATCCGAGCTGTCGACATGGCTGGTCAGGAAACCCTGGTGTGAAGTCAGGCCTTCCACGGCTTCGGAAATGCTTTCCTGTGCGTGGCTTGCAGAGCTCGCTGCCATCACAAGGACAGCCGCCAGGCTGGTGAAACTCTTGGACATATTGATCTCCCCTCTTGGCGCGAACGCTATCGTTCTCGCCGGTCGATGTCATCACACAAAGCGGTTAGCTGAAAGAACTGTATATTGGATCCAATTTCTGTAGTAGGAGAAATCATGTTCGATTCCGGCAGAGTTTGAAGAAGGGCGCGCAGATGCAAAAGATCGGCTGGCGAGGCGTATTTCCCGCGGCAACCACGCAATTCGCGGAGGACCGTTCGATTGATTTTGAGGCGACTAAGCGGGTCGTCGACAATCTTGTGCGAGACGGTGTGCACGGCATTATCGCGATGGGGACTGTCGGGGAGAACAACTCCCTTCGCGCCGAGGAGAAGCGTGAGGTTCTGGTAGCCATTGTCGAGGTTGTGGCGGGACGGGTGCCGGTTATTACGGGTGTGTCCGAGCTGACGACCGAGCTGGCGGCGGATTACGCCAAAGCGGCCGAGCAAATTGGTGCCGATGGTCTGATGCTGTTGCCGGCCATGGTCTATGTGCCGTCCGAAGCCGAACTGGAGGAGCATGTCCGACGGGTCGCCGCCGCGACGCGCTTGCCTATCATGCTCTATAACAATCCTCCCGCCTACCGGGTGTCGATCTCGATCGAGACACTGCGGCGCCTGTCCGATGTTCCCAACCTGGCGGCCATCAAGGAGTCGGCGCCCGATCCGAGGCGCATCACTGACATGATCAATGCGTGTGGCGAACGCTATACCGTCTTCGCCGGACTGGACGATGTGGCGCTGGAAGAACTGCTTCTGGGCGCTGAAGGGTGGGTCTCGGGGCTAACCAATGCCTTCCCCCAGGAATCCATCGCCCTGTGGGATGCCTTCGAGGCCGGAGACCTGGCTCGGGCGCGCGAGATCTATCGGTGGTTCATGCCGTTGCTGCATCTCGATGCCGAGCATGACCTGGTCCAGTCCATCAAGCTTGCCGAAGCCGTCATGGGGCGTGGGTCCGAACGAGTGCGCATGCCGCGTATGGAGCTGACCGGCGAGCGCCGGGCCCAGGTCGTCAAAATGGTGGAAGACGCCCGTGATACACGGCCCGTCATCCAGCGTGATGCCATCCCGGCTCAATAGTCAGACCCGCGGGGCTCATCCATGCGCCACACATTTCTGTGCCTGGACGGGCACACTTGCGGCAATCCTGTTCGAGTGATCACCGGTGCTGTCCCAGCCCTCGAGGGGGCGACCATGGCGGAGCGCCGGCTGGACTTCCAGGCCAATCATGACTGGATCCGAACCGCGCTCATGTTCGAGCCTCGGGGCCATGACATGATGTCCGGATCGATCCTGTATCCGCCCATCAGTGACGAGGCGGATGCGTCCATCATCTTTGTCGAGACATCCGGTTGTCTCCCCATGTGCGGGCACGGAACGATCGGCACGATCACTATGGCGCTGGAAAACGGCTATATCACGCCGAAGGACCGCAATCGGGTGGTGCTGGACGCGCCGGCGGGCCTCGTCCGAGCCGAGATCGAATGGGACGGTGAGCATGTGGCGGGCGTCCGCATTTTCAATGTGGCCAGCTATCTCGACCAGGCAGATGTCAGCCTGCACGTTGAAGGTCTGGGCGAGCTGGTGGTCGATATCGCCTATGGCGGAAACTTCTATGTGATCGTGGAGCCGCAGAAAAACTATCCCGGACTTGATGAGGTGGGTGTCGATTGGCTGCTGTCCAGAAGTCTGCAAGTCCGGGCCGCTGCCAATGCGCAACTGCTCTGTGAGCATGCCGAGCGCCCGGACATCAGTGGTTTCCACCATATCCTGTGGGCCGATGCCGCGAAATCTGACGGAGCGCATGCACGCAATGCCGTCTTCTATGGCGAGCGGGCGATTGACCGGTCACCCTGCGGCACGGGGACCAGCGCGCGCATGGCCCAGCTCGCCGCGCGCGGGCGTCTGAATGTCGGCGAGGACTTTGTGCACGAGAGCCTTATTGGCTCGAGGTTCAAGGGGCGCGTGGAAAGCGAAACCAGGGTCGGCTCGAAATCGGCCATCATGCCGAGTGTTCAGGGCTGGGCTGTCCAGACCGGCGTCAACACGATCTTCGTCGATGATCGCGACCCCTATAAACACGGTTTCGTCGTGGCCTGATCAGTCGACGGCCATATCCTGGCGTTCGCGAAGTGCCTTTAGGAGCGAGGTGCGGGCATCGCGAATATGCATCTGCAGAATGCTCTTTGCCGTCGCTCCGTCGCCGCCCACGAAGGCCTCGAGCAATTGTTTGTGCTCGGAATTTGCGCGGTCCGGGGCGGAATTCTCCAGCGAAAGCTGCAAGCGGACATAACGATCGATATTGGCATTCAAACCGTCCAGCAGGCTGAGAGAGCGCGGGCGGTTGGACGCCGTGTAGAGCGATTTGTGGAACTCCCAGTTCAGAGCGCCCCAGCGTTCCTCATCACCGGTGGAATAGGCATGTTGCACGGCCTCGAAGGCCGCACGCGCTGTCGCCCGGTCCGCATCGCTGGCGTTCTCGATTGCGCGGGCAATCAGATCCGTTTCGATCAGCAGGCGAAGGTCGAATAATTCCTCGGCCTCTTCAATCGACATGGCGCTGACAACAGCTCCGCGATGCGGATGGAACTCCACGAGACCCTCAGCCTCGAGCTGTCTGAACGCCTCGCGAATGGGCATCCGGCTGACCCCGTACGCCTCGGCGAGCGCCTCCTGCCGCAGAGGTTCACCCGCACGCAGCTCATTCCTGAGAATACGTTCGCGCAGCTTTGTGGCGAGGGTGTCGACGACGCTGGTCTTCTGGATCGGATCGGAAAAGCGTTGGGGTGATCTGGGCAAGGAGGAACCTGATTTTTGTATTCTGCGGTCGTTTGTATGCAAAAGACCTAGCGCACCGCTCCGGCCGGTTCAATACGACCGCATCCCGGGCCGTTTCCGTTAAGGCTCGCGGGCGTCGCCCAAACATATTGCATAGCAGTATGGGCGTGTTGGCGGATGAACATTCTAACCTATAGGTCAAGATCAAGAAAATTTGCCATATATGTATATAAGTTATCGCTATCACGAAAGAATGCGCCACAAAATGTGACAGCGTCAATCTTGTGCATGTGCGAGATTTATGCTGCGCTGCGGAACTTTCGAAACCTTGAGGCCGGTACCTTGCTGCGATTTGTAAACCTGGATCAGAAATTTCCCGCTGCGCGCGACGCCCAGGACAGGAAGCAGGATTTCCAGGAAATCTATGCGGACTGGCCGTCGGGTGCCGCGACGGGGCAGGCGTCCCGGTGTTCGCAATGCGGCGTGCCCTTCTGTCAGTCTGGTTGTCCTTTGGGCAACAACATTCCGGACTGGCTGATGCTGGCCGGCAATGACCGTCTTCATGATGCCTATCTGGCCTCCTCGGCCACCTCGACCATGCCGGAGATCTGTGGCCGCATCTGTCCCCAGGACCGGCTCTGCGAGGGTAGCTGCGTGATCGAACAGTCCGGCCACGGCGCGGTCACGATCGGCAGTATCGAGAAGTTCATCACCGATACCGCATGGCAGGAAGGCTGGGTCGAGCCTGTGCAACCCGGGCCGTCCACCGGTGCCAGTGTAGGCGTGATCGGTTCGGGCCCCGCGGGCTTGGCGGCTGCCGAGCGCCTGAGAGAGGCCGGCCATGATGTGACGATCTATGAACGCAATGACCGGGCAGGCGGCCTGCTGATGTATGGCATTCCGGGCTTCAAGCTGGAGAAAAGCGTTGTCGAGCGGCGCCTGAAACGACTTGAGGGCGGCGGGATTACGTTCGAATTGGGTTGCGAGATCGGCAAGGACCTGTCCTTTGCAGAGCTGCGTGCGCGCCATAGTGCCATTCTGATTGCGACCGGCGTTTACGCGGCGCGACAGTTGACCTGTCCCGGCTCCGGCGAGCAAATCATCCCTGCGCTTGATTACCTGACGCGGTCCAATCGCGATGATCTGGGCGACGCCGCTGACACTAGCGGGCACCTGGATGCCAGGGGCAAGCGTGTCGTGGTCGTCGGGGGTGGCGATACCGCGATGGATTGTGTGCGCACGGCGATCCGCCAGGGTGCCGAGTCCGTGACCTGCCTCTACCGGCGTGACAAGGCCAATATGCCTGGCTCTGCGCGAGAGGTTCGTAATGCAGAGGAAGAGGGCGTCCAGTTTGAATGGCTGGCCAACCCGCTTGCGATCAATGACCATGAAGACGGCAGCCAGACGGTCCGGGTCCAGCGCATGCGCCTGGGCGCGCCGGATGCGTCCGGGCGACGTTCGCCGGAACCCGTAGACGGCGATGTCTTTGACCTGGGTGCGGAACTCGTCATCGCAGCGCTTGGCTTTGAAGCGGAAGACCTTCCCAAGGCGTTTGCCAATGCCGATCTTGCGCGCGACCGCTGGGGCAATGTCGCAGCTGATCGCGATACCCGAATGACCAGCCTGGAGGGTGTTTTTGTCGCCGGTGATATTTATCGCGGCGCGTCCCTTGTGGTCTGGGCCATCAAGGACGGGCTGGATGCTGCCCAATCGATCCAGACCTATCTGGACAATCGCTACGCCGTTCTGGGAGCCGCAGAATGACCCAAGCTATCCAGGACCAGTTGCGTGTCCTGCAGGACGCCGGACTTCATCATCCCGAACATGAGAAAGACGCTTGCGGTGTCGGCCTTATCGCGGACGTCAACGGCAAGCCACGGCGCGAGATCGTCGAGCTCGGCATTGCGGCCCTGAAAGCGGTCTGGCACCGCGGGGCGGTGGATGCTGACGGGCTGACCGGAGATGGTGCCGGACTTCGTGTCGGTGTGCCCCAGGAATTCTTCAAGAACGAGGTTGCGCGCACGGGACACAAACCGGAGGCGGGTGATGTGATCGTGGGCATGGTCTTCCTGCCGCGCACGGATTTCGCCGCCCGTGAACGGGCCCGCGCGATTATCGAAGCCGAGATCCTGCGCGAAGGGCTCGCCTTCTATGGTTGGAGGCAGCCTCCGATCGATACCTCGGTGCTGGGTGAGAAAGCGCGGGCGACCTTGCCCGAGATCGAGCAGGTCTTGTTCCGTGATCCGGCAAGCCGCCATCCTGAAACCCTGTCGCGCTGCCTTTATCTGATTCGTCGTCGCATCGAACGCCGTGCCCGCGAGGAAAACCTGCGGGAGCTTTATGTCTGCTCGCTCTCGCCTAAGGACATCATCTACAAGGGCTTGTTCCGGGCTCAGGATATCGACGCCTTCTACCTGGACCTCAAGCACCCGGATTTTGTGTCGCCCTTCGCGATCTTCCACCAGCGGTATTCGACCAACACCTTCCCGGAATGGCGCCTGGCTCAGCCCTTCCGTATGCTGGCCCACAATGGCGAGATCAATACGATCCGCGGCAATACCAACTGGATGCGTTCGCACGAGCGCCACATCGCCGAGAAGGCTTTCCTGTCCGAGACGGCAGACGTGCTGCCGGTGATCCAGCCCGGCGCGTCGGATTCTGCGGCACTGGACCAGACCTTCGAGGTGCTGGTCCGGGCGGGGCGCACGGCCCCGATGGCCAAAACGCTTTTGATCCCGGAAGCCTGGTCGAAACGTACGGACGTGATGCCGGAGCGTTGGCAGGCATTGTACGGCTATTGTAACGCCGTGATGGAGCCGTGGGACGGGCCCGCGGCGATCGCGGCCTTCGATGGTCGCTGGGCCATTGCCGGGCTCGATCGCAATGGCCTTCGGCCGATGCGGTACTCACTGACCCATGATGGCCTTTTGATCGTGGGGTCGGAAACGGGCATGGCGCCTGTTGAGGCCGAGAGAATTGCAGAGCGTGGTTCGGTGACGCCGGGTCGCTTGATTGCACTGGATCTGGAAGAAGGTCGTTTCTATCGGGAACCGGAAATCCTCGACGAGCTGGCCAAGTCTGGCCCCTACGAGCGCTGGCTGGAGAGCGTTGAGGATATCGAACCCGTCGTTGGTCCGGGCGCCGAACCGGAAATGTTTGATGCGGACGAGCGCCGGACGCGTCAGGCCGCAGCAGGTTTTTCATTCGAGTCCATTGAGCTTGTGCTCAAGGAAATGGCCAAGGCGGGCAAGGAGGCCGTGGGGTCCATGGGCGATGATACGGCACTTGCCGTGCTGTCGGATCGCTATCGCCCGCTCAGTCATTTCTTCCGACAAACTTTTTCACAGGTCACCAATCCGCCGATCGACCCCTTGCGGGAAGGCCGGGTCATGGGGCTGAAAACGCGGTTCCGCAATCTTGGCAATATTCTGGGTTTCGGCGAGCGCCAGTATAACGTGATGGTGCTGGACAGTCCGATCCTGACCAATGGCGCCTTTGATCGTTTGCGCGCGCATCTGGGGCGGACGGTGCACGAGATCGACTGCACGTTCGCGGCGGAAGACGCGGCTGGCGACGGGCAGGCCATGCGCGATGCCCTGACTTCGGTCATGGAACAGGCCAGCGAGGCCATTCGCGGCGGCGCCGGCCATCTTGTCCTGTCTGACATGGCCCAGGATGAGGCGCGCCTGCCCTTGCCCATGATCCTGGTTGCGGGAGCTGTGCATGCGCATCTGACCAAGCAGGGGCTGCGCAATGCCTGTTCGATCAATGTGCGCACTGCGGAGTGTTTTGACGGGCATTACGCGGCGGTGCTCATTGGCCTCGGTGCGACGACGGTCAATCCCTATCTGGCCTTCAACACGGTGACGGCAGACCGCCCAGCGGTGGGTGGGGATGACTGGGCCTGTGAACGGGCACGGCATCTCAAGGACGCTCTGGACGGAGCATTGCTGAAAATCCTGTCCAAGATGGGCATCTCGATTATCTCTTCCTATCGCGGCGGCTGCAATTTCGAGGTTCTGGGGCTTTCGCGTGCCCTGGTTGAGGCCTATCTGCCCGGCGTTGTCAGCCGCATCTCGGGTATCGGCCTGCCCGGCCTCGAGGCGATCGCAGTGGATCTGCACACACGCGCATGGCAAAAACAGGAGGCGCTGGCGGTCGGCGGATTCTATACGCGCCGCTCCAGCGGCGAGCGCCACGCCCTCTCCGCGCAGGCCATTTCCGCCCTGCAAAAAGCTGTTCGCTATGAGGACCGCGAGGCCTGGGGCGCGTATCGCGAGGCGCTGGCGAGTGAAGGTCCAACGCAATTGCGCGACCTGCTGGACATGCGCCCTGTCGGGCCAGAGATCGGTCTGGAACAGGTTGAGTCCGTCAATGGGATCCGCAAGCGCTTTGTGACGCCGGGCATGTCCCTGGGTGCGTTGTCGCCCGAGGCCCATGCCGCGCTCAACGTGGCGATGAACCGGATCGGCGCCAAGTCCGTCTCCGGCGAGGGTGGCGAAGACCCCGCGCGTTATGTCGCTCTGCCCAATGGCGACAACATGAATTCGGCGGTCAAACAGGTAGCCTCCGGTCGCTTCGGTGTGACGGCGGAATATCTCAACCAGTGCCGTGAAATCGAGATCAAGGTCGCCCAGGGGGCCAAGCCCGGCGAAGGTGGTCAGCTGCCGGGATTCAAGGTGACCGACTTCATTGCCCGCATGCGATTGTCGACCCCGGGCGTTTCGCTGATTTCGCCGCCGCCACACCACGATATCTATTCCATCGAGGATCTGGCCCAGCTGATCTATGATCTCAAGCAGATCAATCCGGAAGCCCGGGTCGGGGTAAAGCTGGTCGCGTCCTCGGGCGTAGGCGCTGTGGCTGCCGGGGTCGCCAAGGCCAATGCGGATATCATCAATATTTCCGGCTCCATCGGAGGAACAGGGGCTGCTGCCCTGTCGTCTGTCAAATTCGCCGGCGGTCCGCTGGAGCTGGGGCTGGCCGAAGCCCACCAGATGCTGTCGCTCAACGGCCTGCGTGATCGTGTAACCCTGCGCGCGGATGGTGGTATCCGAACTGGCCGTGACATTGTCATCGCTGCCATGCTGGGAGCCGAGGAATTCGGTATTGGTACGGCTGCGCTTCTGGCTCTGGGTTGTTTGATGGTGCGTCAGTGTCATTCCAACACCTGTCCGGTCGGGGTCTGCACCCAAGATGATGATTTGCGGGCGCGCTTTGGTGGTGCGCCGGACCATGTCGTCAACTTGATGACCTACCTCGCGGAGGATGTGCGCGAAATCCTGTCTGGCCTGGGCGCTCAATCGCTGGAGGATGTCATTGGTCGGTCCGATTTGCTCGACCAGGTGTCCCGCGGATCAGAGGCGCTGGATGATCTCGATCTCAGTGCGATCATGATCCGTGCCGATGCCGCAGATCGCCCCGCTCGCTCCTCCCGCAAACAACGTAATGCGGTTGCCTCCAGCCTTGACGAGCAGATCATTGAAGATGCTCAGCCCGTCTTTGATCGCGGCGAAAAGATGCAACTCGATTATGTGGTCAAGAATACGGACCGGGCTGTTGGAACGAAGACGTCCTCGCGTATCGTGCGGACCTTTGGCCCTGAGGGTCTGGACGGCGGCAAGCTGACACTGAAACTGCAGGGGTCTGCCGGACAGTCTCTGGGAGCGTTCGCGGCCAAGGGGCTGCGTATCAATCTTTCCGGCGACGCGAATGATTATGTCGGCAAGGGCCTGTCGGGCGGCGAGGTTATCATCCGGCCGTTCGAGGACCGTGGCGCGCATGACGTCATTATCGGCAATACCTGTCTTTATGGCGCGACGTCCGGGCGATTGTTTGCGGCAGGCAAGGCCGGTCAGCGGTTTGCCGTCCGCAATTCGGGCGCCGAGACCGTAGTCGAGGGCTGTGGCACCAATGGGTGTGAGTACATGACCGGCGGTGCAGCCGTGATCCTTGGACCTGTCGGAGACAATTTTGCTGCCGGCATGACCGGCGGTGACGTGTTCGTCTATGACCCGAACAAGCGACTGGAATCCCGACTCAATCGAGAAACTGTCGTGGAGCTGCCGCTGAGTGCTGAAGCCGAGCGTCGTTGTCGCCGCCTGATAGAGACCCATCTCGACCTGACCGGGTCCCGCGTTGCAGCCCGGATCCTGTCCAACTGGGCCGGTGAGCGCGCTCACTGGGTACATTTGCGGGGTCAGGAAGTGGTAGCACGCGAAGCAACCGAGAGCGGAAAAGAGACAGACGCTCGATCGGCCTGATGCTGAAACTTCATATTGCGCCGCAGCGAACCCATTGGCGGTTTGCTGCGATAGGCGTATGAGGACAGGAAAATCGCTTCTCTGCTGGGAAAAAGAAAATGCGCATCGACAAAATCTCCGCTGGTATCAATCCGCCTGAAGACATCAATGTCATCATCGAGGTCCCGGTCGGCGGTCAGCCGGTCAAATACGAGTTGGACAAGGATAGCGGGACGGTTTTTGTCGATCGCTTCCTGCACACGCCGATGCGTTATCCGAGCAATTACGGCTTCATGCCGCATACCCTGTCCGATGACGGAGATCCGATCGATGTCATGGTTCTGGGTCAGACGACGCTGGTGCCGGGTTGCGTTGTGCGCGCCCGTCCGGTCGGTGTGCTGCTGATGGAAGATGAGAGTGGGCTGGACGAGAAAATTCTCGCTGTGCCGCACCAGAAGATCTCGTCCATGTATGACGACATCCAGGACTACACCGATGTCCAGAAGACACTGATCGCGCGCATCGGCCATTTCTTCGAGCACTACAAGGATCTCGAGCCGAACAAGTGGGTGAAGGTGCAGGGCTGGGATGACGCCGAGAAGGCACGCCAGCTGATCCAGGAATCGATCGAACGCGCCCAGAAATAGGCCGGCTTCGCGCCTGCAAAGAATATGGACCCGCTGGCGATGGCCGGCGGGTCTTTTTGTTGGCTGGGTGACGACGATTTAGCCTGCGTCGGCTCTAGCCCCGGCGAAGGTCCCGCAGGATTTCACGCGCCGCATTGTGGCCCGGCGCGCCGGTGACGCCGCCGCCCGGATGGGTGCCGGACCCACATTGATAGAGCGCCTTGATCGGCGTTCTGTAGTCACCATGCCCCAATACCGGTCGGGCCGAGAAGAGCTGGTCGAGGCTCAGCGCGCCATGGAAAATGTCGCCACCAATCAGGCCGAACTTGCGTTCCAGGTCGAGCGGGCTGTGGATCTGGCGGCCGAGGACGGACGCCTTGAAGCCGGGCGCCCATTTGTCGACCGTTTCGATCATCAGATCGGCAACCTCCTCGCGATGGTCATCCCAGGAGCGGCCATCAGGTAATTCCGGTTCGACATGCTGACAGAACAGGCTGGCGACGTGCTGGCCGGCTGGTGCGAGGCTGTCATCGAGCGTAGAGGGGATGAGCATCTCGACGATGGGGTCTTTCGACCATCCCGTGCGGCGGGCATCGAAATAGGCCTCTTCCATGTATTGAAGGGTGGGCGCGATGATGATCCCGGCGGTCAGGTGATCGCCATCGCCCGGCAGGCAGGTGAAGCTGGGCAATTGTGAGAGCGCAACATTCATGCGGAACGTGCCAGAACCATTGCGGTAGCGCTGCATGCGGTCGCGGAAGTCTTCGGGCAGTTCACGAGCCGCGATCAGCTGATTGAACAGCAGGCTTGGATTAAGGTTGGAAACGACGTGTCTGGCGGTGAAAACCTGCCCGTCCGCGGTGCGGGCGCCGGCGGCAAATCCGTTGCGGACCAGGACTTCTTCGACCTTGGCGCCGGTCACGATGTTGACACCACGTTCTTCACAACAGCGGGCCATGGCCTGGGTGATGGCGCCCATGCCGCCGATGGCGTGTCCCCACGCACCCTTCTTGCCGTTTACCTCGCCGAACACATGGTGCAGCAGGACATAGGCACTGCCTGGCGTATAGGGACTGGCGTAATTGCCAACCACGCCATCAAAACCCAGCAAGGCCTTGATGGGTGCGCTTTCAAACCACCCATCCAGCCAGTCGCCTGCTGATTTGGAGAACAGGTCCAGCAGGTCGCGTTTCGCGGTCAGATCGAGCGTGTTGAGCTTGCCGCCGACATCGAGAGCGCGGAGCATCTCCGGCAGGGCTCTGAACAAACCGCCTTCGGGCAGGTTGGGTGGGGTTTCAAGGACGAGGTCGCGCAGCACGTCGGCGATCGCCTCGAGGCGATTGTTGAATTCATCCAGGCGGTCCGCATCGCGCTGCGAGAATTTCGCCGTTTCTGCTTTTGTCAGCCCATCACCGGCGAGCAGGTATCCGTCCTCCAGGGGAAGGAAATTGCCAATCCTGCGCTCAACGACCCGGAGGCCATGGCGGGCCAGTTCAAGATCGTTGATCACTTTCGGATTCAGAAGGGAGACCGTGTAACTTGCAACCGAGTTGCGAAAGCCGGGGTGGAACTCCTCGGTAACGGCAGCCCCGCCGACCAGGTCGCGGGCTTCAAGGACCGTTACGCTCAACCCGGCCGCAGCAAGATAGGCGGCGCATACGAGCCCGTTATGGCCGCCACCAATGATCAGAATGTCTTGTTCAGGCGCCGGCAGTGGCGCGGTCATCTGTTCCATGCGGGATTGTTTTCACAGCCCGTCGCAGCGGGCAATGCTCAGTCCCATGCACCGGCGACGTCACGCGCGAGCACCAGTGCGCGCCCGCGAGCGATCAGGCGACCGTCTTCTGCGCGGCAGGTGGTCTCCAGGTCGACCAAATGTTTGTCAGGACGCAGGCGGGTGATCTCTACGCGCGCCGAAAGCGGCTCGCCATAGGCTGCATCGCTCACAAATTCGGTTTCCTGCTTCAGGTAATTTGTGCCCTGGCCGGGCAGGTCGACTCCCAGAAGATAGGAGAACATGGCATTGATCAGCGCTTCCGGCACGGCGTGCGGGGAGGCGGGCGCACCGGACAGGCGGGTCAGATCATCCCCGTCCGTGCTGGCAAAAACACGCCGTGTCTCCACGGCCTGGCCGCTCCTCAAGGCTGCATTCATCGCGCGATCTCCGTTTCTCCGACACACGTCGTCTCACCATCATCCAGACGCGTGACCTTGAGGGAGATCGTCATTTTTTCAGGGGTTTGACTGATTGTTTCGGCTTCGAAACGAAGCGGCATGCCGGCTGGTGACGGCGCTGGATACATGGTCGATTGCCGGAGTTGACGGGCGCCGGGGGCCAGTTCCTCGATCAGGCCTCTCAGCACGGAACACAGCAGGGTGCCATGCGCCACCGTCTTGCCAAATCGCGTGCGCGCCGAGAAATCCGGATCCACATGGATCGGGTTGTCGTCGCCGGACAGGCGGGCAAAGGCGTCGAAGTCAGCCTGGGTGAAAGAGAGATCGCGGACGACCCGGCTCATGGCGTCGTCTCCGGTGTCGGAAGCAGATGTTTTTGTACCTTACCGGCAGCGGTCCGCGGGAGATCATGGGTGAAGCGGAAATATTTGGGCACCTTGTAGGCGGCCAGGCGCTCGCGGCACCAGGCGCGCAGTTCATCCTCGCTGGCAGATTGATTGGCGCGCAGAATGATGTGCGCACAGCCCACTTCACCCCATTTTTCATCCTCAACACCGGCGACGGCGCTTTCCTGGACGGCCGGGTGTTCGTCAAGAATATTCTCGACCTCGGCCGGATAAACGTTTTCGCCACCGGAAATGTACATCTCCTTGATCCGGCCGGCGATGAAGCAATAGCCATCTTCGTCGAACCGTCCCAGATCACCGCTCCTGAGCCAGCCATCCTCGGTGAACAGCTTCTCGGTTTCATCCGGTCGCTGCCAGTATCCCGGCGTCAGGCCGGGTCCGCGGAACTGGATCTCACCGGTCTCGCCTGCCGCGAGGGGTGTGTTGTCAGGGCTCGCAATGCGCGCTTCCACCATTTGCTGGGCGCGACCGACTGAGCCGATCTTGTCGAGGGCATTTTCCGCATCAACCAGAAAGGCGGTGGGGCCGGTCTCGGTCATGCCGAAGCCATTACAGACCGTGGCTCCATGCCGCGCGAAGGTTTCCACCAGCACATCCGCCAGCGGGGCGCCGCCACAAGACCAGTGTCGAAGGCGTGTGAGATCAGTTTTCTCGAAATCCCCGTGCAGGGCGAGGCCGCGATAACAGGCCGGGACACCGATGAAGACATCCAGCGTGCCCTGGTCGATCAGCTTGAGCATGGGGCCGGGTTCGAACCCTGGCAGGACATGCACAAGGCCCCCGCTCATCAGGACGGGCAGGGTGTGCAGATTGACGCCGGCGGTATGGAAGAGCGGCAGGAAGTTCAAGGTCGCGTCGCCGGGGCGCAGACCGATAGCCTGGCCGATATTGATATAGTTCACCAGTGCCATCTGATAGGTCTGGATCACGCCCTTCGGACGACCCGTAGTGCCTGAGGTGTAGATCAGATACCAGGGCTCGTCCCCCGGCCAGGTAGCGCGACCCGGATGAGGGTCGCAGCGATCTCGTCCCGCACAGTAGTCGCTGTCAATGTGAAGCGGCTCGAGACCGGTCAGGCCACCGGCCTCTGCCGCTGCCTCGGCATCCTCGGTACCGGTCAGCAACAGCTTGGGTTTGCTGTCGTCGATAAGGACGGTGAGCTCCTTGCCGGGCATGCGCCAGTTGAGGGGAACAAGGATTGCGCCCAGCTTGCCGCACGCAAACAGGAGTTCGAAAAACTCGACGCGGTTCCGGCACAAAACAGACACGCGGTCCCCGGCTGTGATGCCTTGTTCGGCCAACCAGCTTGCTGCCCGGGCCGACCGCGATTCCAGCAGGTGATAAGTGATTTCCTCTCCGGTCTCGATGACGTGAAAGGCTGTCGCATCCGGCGTCAGCTTGGCGCGTTGGCGAGTGATGTCGGGCAAGAAAAACATCTAGGTCTCCCGGCTCGGAAGGGTTTGAGGGTTCAGGAAGTCGTGCATGCGCTGCACGGTTTCTTCGCGGTCGATCAGGTCAAGGAAGGCCTCGAGCTCGCGGTCGAGCGCGCTGGCCAGTCGTGCGCGTCCGCCCAGGGCGAGCAGGCGTGCGGAATGAATGCTGGCCCGATCAAGGCCGGTATTTTGTTGAATGGTGCGCTCGACATGTTCTGCCAGCGCCCCGGGTGCGCAAACATCATCGACAATGCCTCTGTGACCCATTTCCCGGGCATCAAGGCGCTTGTCGATGCTGAGCCAGTTGCGTGTGTAACCAAGGCCGGCGCGGCCCGGCATCATTGCTGTCCAGCCACCGTCCGGGGCAAAGCCCATGCGCGCATAATAGGGCTGGGCAAAGGCTGTTTCACTGGCGATGACATGGTCGCAGGCCAGCATCAGGCCGATCGACCCACCCGTGATGGGGCCGTTGAGCGCGCAAACGAGAAGGGCATTCTGGTCGACAATCCTGAGAAGTGTCTCGTTGAGCGTTCCGACGATATTGCGGGCGAAGCTGAGCAACTCACCCCGCTCCTTCGAGCGGTCGTAGAATTCACGAATGTCGCCACCACAGGAAAAGGCCGAACCGGTTCCGGTCAAGACAATCGTTCCGGCTTGCCGATGCGTGTCCAGGGCCCGGCAAATGCCGTCCAGCAATTCCGGGGTCAGGGCATTGCCACGATGCGGACGGTTGAGCGTCAGCGTCAGGCAATCACCGTCAAGCCGGGTCAGGACCGGGTTATCGGCAAGCGTGGTCGTCACGGGCGAATACCCTCGGCGATCATGGCGATCGCGGCATCCGCAATCTCCTCGGCGGGACGTTCTGTGCCCCAGATGCCAAACCGCAGGCCAAGGAAAACACTCATTCCGATGAGTGCCCAGGCACGGGTGGAAAGATCGCCGGACGAGATCTCGCCGCGTTCAGCGGCCTCACCCAGATTGCGCTTATAACCCTCGGCGAAGCGTTGATAGTGTGCCTTGTATGCATCAGGCGCGACGAATTGTGATTCCTCGATGATGCGGTAGAGATTTTGATGGGCGCGGGCGAATTCGATGTAGGCGATCAGGCCTTTTCGCTCGGCATCGATCCGGTCCGTCGCCCCGTCGACGCGCTCCGCAATCCAGGCCCGCACCATATGTCCCATATGGGCAACAAGTGCCCGGAATATCTCATCTTTTGAGTCGAAATAGACATAGAATGTGCCCAGCGCGACGCTGGCCCGGCGGGTGATGTCGCCGATCGAAGTCGCATGGAATCCATCTTCGCCGAAGGCCAGCTCGGCCGCTTCGAGAAGCTTGTTCCGAGTCCGCTGTCCCCGGGCGGTTTTCGGGCTCTTGGAGCTCAGGGTTGTATTTTCACAAGTTGACATATGATTCAGTTTTCACAAGATTGACGTTAAATCAATATGACACAATTCGCGCCGTCACGATGCGCGAGGGGAGAAAAGCCACAGTGCTCGATGCTCGGGCCCACCAGCCGGATGAAACCGGCCGCCGCTCCAGCCTTCGTCTGAGGGACGGGACTATGATGTCCTTTCTCGACGAGGGTGCCGGTGATCCTGTCGTCCTTGTGCATGGCTGGGCGGTCACGGCAGAGTATTTCGACACCCTCGCATTGCATCTTTCTTCGCGGTTTCGCGTTATCCGACCGGACTTGCGCGCCCACGGCCTGACGCCCGCCGGTGACCTCCCGCTGGATATGGGGACGCTTGCAGCGGATCTGGCTGAATTGTTGGAACAGCTCGACCTGCACAATGCGGTCGTCCTGGGCTGGTCGATGGGCGCGCTTGTGACCTGGCGCCATTATCTTGAGTTTGGTTCGGACCGTCTTGCAGGACATGTCGTCGAGGACATGACCCCGCGCGTGCTCAACAGTGTTGGGTGGGAGCTGGGGATGGCAAACGGTCTGGATGCGGCTGCGAGTGCGCGGGCCATGCGGGCCATGCATCGCGACTGGCCAGCCTATGCCGAAGCTTTCACACCCAAAATGCTTTCACGGGATCGCGCAATCCGTGACCCGGAACTGGTCTCGCGCATTTGCGAAGAGATCCAGTCCCGTGAACCGCAATCCATGGCGGCGCTGTGGAGCGCGATGGTGCGGGAAGACTTTCGGGCTGACCTGCCCGCCGTGAAGCTGCCGACCCTGGTGGCCTATGGCGAGCGCAGTGACGCCTACGGGCCGGAAACGAGCCGGTATCTCGTTGATTCTTTGCCGAATGCGGAGCGGAAGGGCTTTCCGCATTCGGGCCATGCACCGCATCTGGAAGAACCGGAAGAGTTCTCGGAAGCAGTTATCGCGTTCGCCCACCGTGTGCAGACGGACGGCGACGCTGATCGTAATTATGAGGGGAGTACTCCATGAAACTGTCGACTAAACTTACACGCTCGCTGTTGATGGCGAGCACCATGGTCGGTGGCCTTGCTGGCACCGCACCGGCCCTGGCACAGGACACTGGCGCCAGCGAGGAAATCATCACGGTCACTGCGCGTCGTCGTGAAGAGAGCCTGCAGGACGTTCCGCTGTCCGTATCCGCTGTCAGCGGCGAGGAGCTGGAACGCACCGGTGCTGTCGACATTATCGCGATCGCCGATGTGTCTCCGAACGTGACGCTGGAAGTGTCGCGTGGCACCAGCTCCACCCTGTCGGCCTTTATTCGCGGTGTGGGTCAGCAGGATCCCGTCGCAGGCTTTGAGGCCGGCGTTGGCATCTATGTTGATGACGTCTATCTCAACCGTCCGCAGGGCGCCGTTCTTGATCTCATCGATGTCGAGCGTGTCGAAGTCCTGCGCGGACCGCAGGGTACGCTTTACGGTCGCAACACCATCGGTGGTGCCGTGAAATACGTCACGCGCCGTCTCGACACTGAAGATCCGTCGCTGGATGTCCGCCTGAATGTCGGCAATTACGGCCAGCTGGACCAGATCGTCTCCGGTTCCGTACCGCTGAGCGATAGCTTCCGCGTCGGGGCGACGGTCGCCAATCTCGAGCGTGACGGTTTTGGTGAAAACCTGAACCTCGGCATCGACAACTATAACAAGGTCATTTTCGGCTATCGCGTCTCCGCAGAGTGGGAGCCGACAGACCGGATCTTCTTCCGCCTGGCCTATGACAATATCGAGGACACGTCCAACCCGCGCGGTGGCCACCGCCTGATCCCGGGCGCCCTGTCCGGTGCGCCGGTGCTGTCCAACGTCCATGACACGCGTGCCGGTCTCGATGTTGTTGATCAGGAGGTCACGTCCGAGGGCCTGGCCCTGACGGCGGAATTCGAACTCAGCGACAACTGGACCGTTCGCAACATCCTGGCCGATCGCGAGGACCGTTCGGTGACACCGATCGATTTCGACAATCTGCCGAGTGGAGACCTGGACGTTCCGGCGATCTACGAGAACGAGCAGTTCTCCGAGGAATTCCAGCTGATCTATTCCGGTGATCGCCTTAACGGCATGATGGGCTTCTACTATCTCGACGCCGACGCCCTGACGGTCTTCGATGTTCTGCTGGACAATCTTCTGGCGGGCCTCAATGCGCAGACCTTTGGTCAGGTCGAGACGGAAACCTGGTCCGTCTTCGCCAACTTCACCTATGATATCAGCGACGAGCTGAGCCTGACCCTCGGTGGTCGCTACACCGATGACGAGCGTACCTCCCGCGTCCTGCGGCGTACCTATCTGGGTGGTTTCTCCGAGTTCTTCGGCGGCAGCGGTTTCCCGATCGCCACCACCTCTGACTTCAGCGGCACCAATAGCTGGTCGGATTTCTCCCCGACCGTGTCGCTGGCCTATCAGCCGGATGCGGCCAACAATTTCTACTTCACCTTCAGCCAGGGTTTCAAAGGCGGCGGTTTCGATCCGCGCGCCCAGACGACCGGCGCTCCGGATTTCGACCAGGACGGCAATGTGACCTCCAGCGAGATCTACCAGTTCATGTCGTTTGAACCGGAAACGGTGGACAGCTACGAGATCGGCTGGAAGTTCGAGGGCAATGGCTATCGTCACAGCCTGGCCGCGTTCCACATGGACTATACCGACATCCAGGTGCCTGGTTCGGTGGGTATCGATACCGACAATGACGGCGTCAATGACACCTTTACCGGTGTCACCACCAATGCCGGTGCCGCCACGATCCGCGGTCTGGAATATGAGGGCATGCTGGATATCGGCGTCGATGTCATGACCGGCGGTGACATGCTGACCCTGGGATGGGCTGTGGGCCTCCTGGACGGCGAATACGACGAGTTCATCAACGCCTTCGGTGTGGATGTCTCTGATGATGTCGTCATCCAGAACACCCCGGATATCACCGCATCCTTCACGCTGACCTATGTCGCGCCGGTGGCAGATGGCGATCTGAGCGTCATCAACACGATCAGCCATCGCGGTGACAGCAGCCAGTTCGAATTCCCGTTCCCGGAACTCGACCAGGATGCCTACACGCTGTGGAATGCGTCTGCTGTATGGGAATCCGGCGATGGCCAGTGGCAGTTCGGTCTGCATGGTCGTAACCTGACCGACGAGGAATACCGGGTGTCCGGCTATGACTTCGTCAATAATGACACGCTGGCACCTGAGCTTGGCCTTGAAGGCACGCTCATCGGCTATTACGGCCCGCCGCGCACGGTCACGGCGACCGTGGCCTGGCGCTACTAGGCTGGGGGTTGGACGGCGGGCCTGGCCCGCCGTTCTCTTTTGTGAGTTCAGGAGAGTGAGCGATGATAAAATGGATCCTGGCCCTGGTGGCCATTGTGCTGGCGCTGGTGGGCTGGATGCTCTTCAAGCCTCAACCGGCAGCGGACCTGCGTCCGGCCTCGGAACGACCCATTCCTTCATCGCCCTATTGGAGTGAAAACGACAGCTGGGTGGATGCCGACGGCATGACGTTCCGCGTCCGCGAGCAAGGCGTGGCGGATGGCCCGGTCATCGTGCTCATCCACGGTTTTTCCTATTCCCTGGAAAGCTTTGACGCCTGGGCTGACGCCCTGGCTGCAGACTATCGCGTGGTGCGCTTTGATTTGCCGGGCCATGCCCTGACCGGGCCGGACCCACTGCAGCGCTATTCGGTGGACGAGACCGTGGCGCTGACGGCAGCATTGCTGGATGCGCTCGCGCTGGATGATGTCACCCTGGTCGGTAACTCGCTGGGCGGGCTGGTGTCCTGGCGTCTGGCGGCCGAGCAGCCGGAGCGTGTCTCCAGGCTGGTCCTGTTGGCGCCGGGTGGTTTCTCCATCAATGGCGTGACCGAGGAACCCGTCGCGGTGCCGGCACCTGTGGCCTTTTTCATGACATCCGCTCCGGAAGCGATGATCGGTGCCGCGTCCACCGGCCTGTTCGGTGACCCCACGCGCATGCCGCCTGACTTGCCTTCCCGCGTTCACGCGCTGATGCGCCAGCCCGGCGTGGGCCAGGCCCTGGTCGAGCGCCTCGAAGTTTTCACTCTGCCTGCCCCGGAAGCGGATCTGGCCCGGGTCGAGGCTGACACACTTATCTTGTGGGGTGAGCTCGACCGCATGATCCCGGCCGATCATGGCCCGCGATTTGTCGAGGCCATGCCGTCTGCGCAGCTGGAGGTTCTCTCCGGCCTCGGCCATGTCGTGCACGAAGAAGCCCCGTTAGAGAGCCTGGCCGTCGTGCGGGCGTTTCTGGCGGACTAGCCCTGCGCGCGCTTGGCGCGGCGCGCTTCAATCTCGGCCTGGAGGTCGGCCCAGTCCTGGGGGTCGACATCACATTCCCGCAGAACAACGACACCGGTGCCACCGGCCGGGCTTTCGCCATTGAGCAGTCGGCCCAGGGCATGTGTCTGGGCGGTCGAGCGGTTGAGCAGCGGGCGATAGGTGACTTGGCGTCCCTGTTGGCGGCGGTCGACGGCGCCCTTGCGGACCAGAGAGCGCAGCGTATTCAGTGTCTGGCTGGCACCCTGCCGTGTCGCCACGGCCAGTTCATTGACCGAAACACTGCCCTTGTCCCAGATCACACGCATCGCTTCATTTTCGCGGTTTGTGAGGAGATTGGCAGACATCGCGGACTCCGTACTGACGACTAAACGACCCATTGCTGGACAATGGAACAGGATTAACAAAACCTTTGCAATAGCGGGGCCGGTTAACGATTTGGGCGTTTGCAGTCAGCACAACGCACGGCAAATATTGGTCAATTTGCTCCAAGCGCTCTATGTCTGGGAGGCTTCAACGGGGAAGGACGTTCCGTGGACTATCTGTTTTACCTGAGCAATCTGGGTGTCATGCTGGCGGTCATGGTGGCCCTGTGGCCGATCTCCATCGTGCGCGATGACCCTTCCTATATCGACTCCATCTGGCCGATCGGTTTCATCATCATGGCGGTTTCCGCCGGCATGTTCGCCGGCACCGCCCTGCAGCAACCGGCCTTCTGGATGACGCTGCTCTGGGGTGGCCGTCTGGGTCTGCACCTGTTCACACGCTGGCTGCGGGAAGGCGCTGACAAGCGTTATGAAGCGATCAAGGCGCGCGCGAAAATCAATGTGCACCTCTTCGTTCTTATCTATGTGTTCCTGATGCAAGGCATCCTGCTGTGGCTGGTTTCACTGCCCATCCAGCATGCCATGGCGGCACCGGAAGCGGCACTGGGTGCGCTGGCCATGATCGGTCTCGGCCTGTTCGCCCTGGGCTTTGTGTTCGAGACCGTCGGCGACTGGCAGCTTTCAAAATTCAAGGCGGATCCGGCCAATGAAGGCCAGGTCATGGACAAGGGGCTCTGGCGATATACCCGGCATCCAAACTATTTCGGCGATGCTTGCGTGTTCTGGGGGATCTGGCTGGTCACGATTGACGGCGGTGCAGGCTACTGGACCGCGATCGGTCCGGCTTTCCTGACCTTCACCCTGGTGAAATGGTCCGGAGCGGCCCTGCTCGAGAAAAATCTCAAACGGTCCCGGCCGGGATATCTCGACTATATCCAGCGCACGCGAGGCTTCATTCCCTGGTTCCCGAAAAAGGGATCGGCCAGCGGCGAGGACAACGCCGCCTGAACGTTACGATCCCGCGGGGTTGAAACGGTCATCGCGCGAGGTGGCAGGCGGTCGCTGACGTGATCGGCCTGCGCCTGACGCGCCAGTTCGGAAGCATCCGGCCCCGTTCCTGAACCCGTGGCCAGGCTAATGGAAGTCCCGGCTCTTGGGGAGAATATCCTCGAGACGTTCTCCCCGCATGACCCGTCGATAAAGCGCAACGGTCCGGGGATCGGCTTGCGGGCGGTTGATTTCGTCAGCATGGGCCAGGCTTTCGGCAAACTCGCCGTCCTCGGCCAGGGCTGCGAGCCGCCAGCTCTGGTCCTCGAGCCTGTGCGAGACGAGATGGATGACCTGTCCTTCCTTCTGCAAGCGCCCGGTCACGGTCATCAGCTTGGCGGCCATGACGGTCTTGCGGTGACGTTCAAATGTCTTGGGCCAGACAATGACATTGGCAACGCCTGTCTCGTCCTCCAGCGTGGCGAAGATGACCCCGCTGGCCGAGCCCGGACGCTGGCGCACCAGGACCAGGCCGGCAATGCTGACCCAGCTGCCATCGCGCATGTCAGAGAGTTGTTCGGCGCGCAGATACCCCTTTTCCGCAAGTTCCGGGCGGAAAAAGCTGATCGGGTGGGCTTTCAGGGAGAGGCGCAGGCTTGAATAGTCCTGGGCGACATTCTCGCCGAGAGAGAGCTGGGGCAGGTGCACCGGGTTTTCGGCGCCATAATCATCCGCCTGTTCGAACAGCGGCAGGGGCTTTCCGGCCTGGGCCAGCGCGGACCAGCTGGCCTTGCGGCGGTCGAGAGCCAGGGAGCCGAAGGCATCGGCCTGGGCCAGCCGGTCGATCGTGCCGCGATCAAGCCGGGCCCGGCGGGTCAGGTCGGCGACACTGTCAAACCGGCCACCGTCCTGGCGTGCCGCGACGAGACGTGCGGCCATGGGTTCCTTCAACCCCTTGATCTGGCGCAGGCCCAGGCGGACGGCGAAGCGCCCGCCACCCTCTTCCGTCGGCAAGGCAAAGGGCAGGCGGCGATGATGCGAGGGGGGATCGCAGGCTTCCAGAGTACAGTCCCAGTCAGAGTGATTGATGTCGGGAGGGCGCACCTCAACCCCGTGTTCGCGGGCATCCCGCACCAGCTGTGCCGGGGCGTAAAACCCCATGGGCTGGGCGTTGAGAAGCGCGGCCAGGAAGACGTCGGGGAAATACCGCTTCAGCCAGCACGAGACATAGACAATGAGGGCGAAACTGGCGGCATGGCTTTCCGGAAAGCCATATTCTCCAAAACCTTCCAGTTGCTTGAAGCAGCGTTCGGCGAAATCCGCCTCATACCCGTTGGCGATCATGCCGGAGACCAGTTTGCGGCCCATTTCGTGGATTGTTCCAGACCGCCGGAAGGCGGCCATGGAGCGGCGGAGCTTGTCGGATTCGGCGGGCGTGAAGCCCGCGGCCACGATGGCGATACGCATGGCCTGTTCCTGGAAGAGTGGGACGCCCAGGGTCTTGCCCAGCACCTGTTCCAGCTCGTCCGAGGGGAATTCGACGGCTTCCAGCTCGTCGCGGCGGCGGAGATAGGGGTGGACCATATCGCCCTGGATGGGGCCGGGGCGGACAATGGCGACTTCGATCACCAGATCGTAGAAATTGCGGGGTTTGAGCCGCGGCAGCATGGTCATCTGGGCGCGGCTCTCGATCTGGAAGACGCCAACCGTGTCCGCCTTGCAGATCATGTCATAGACTGCTGCATCTTCCGGCGGGATGTCGCTGACCTGCATGGGGCGTTTATAAACCGTGCGGATCATGTCCATGGCGCGGGCGACGCAGGTCAGCATGCCCAGTCCCAGCACATCCACCTTCATCAGGCCCAGGGCGTCGATATCTTCCTTGTCCCATTCCAGCACCGTACGGTCGGGCATGGCCGCGTTGTGCAGGGGCACGATCTCGTCCAGCCGCCCCTGGGTCATGACAAACCCGCCGGGATGCTGGGAGAGGTGGCGCGGAAAGCCCATGAGCTCGCGCGCATAGCGCAGGGTCTGGCGGATCTCGTCAGCATTGGGGTCGAGCCCCAGCTCGTCGCGAATGCGCTCATCGGTGAGGTCATCGCTGTGCCAGCCCCATAGGGTCTTGGAGAGGGCCGAGATGATATCGCCGGACAGGCCGAAGACCTTGCCCACTTCGCGAATGGCGCCACGGGGTCGATAACAATTCACGGTCGCCGTCATGGCGGCCCGGCGCCGACCGTATTTTTCATAGACGTATTGAATGACCTCCTCGCGCCGCTCGTGCTCGAAATCGACATCGATATCGGGCGGTTCACCCCGTTCGGCCGAGACAAAGCGTTCGAAAAGCAAGTCAATGCGCGCCGGATCGACCTCGGTAATGCCGATAATGTAGCAGACGGCGGAATTGGCAGCCGAACCGCGTCCCTGGCATAGAATGCCCTGGCTGCGCGCAAAGCGGACAATGTCGTAAACCGTAAGGAAATAGGGTGCGTAATCGAGCTGTTCGATCAGGGAGAGTTCCTGTCGGACGGCGTCGGCAATCCGCGTCGGCGGCCCGGCCGGGTAGCGCATTTCCATCCCGTCCCGGGTCAACCGCCGAAGCGTCTGCATGGGAGTTTCGCCGGCGCCAATCACCTCTTCGGGATATTGATAGACCAGCTCGTCGAGCGAGAAATTGATCTCCTCGGCCAGGGCGAGGCTGCGGGCGACAGCGTCTTCATGGCCCTGGAAAATCCGGTAGAGTTCATGCGGGGGTTTGAGATGGCGTTCTGCATTGGCCGCCAGGTGGAAGCCGGCCCGCTTGATGGGAAGGTGTTCGCGGATACAAGTGACGACGTCAGCCAGGGGTTTGCGGCCGGGGGCATGAAAACGGGCATCCGTTGTCGCGATGGTGGGGATGTCCCAGTCGCGGGCGAGGCTTGTCAGCTCAAACAGGCGCCGGCCGTCCTGCCCGTCAAACCACCGGGTCAACGCCAGGGCGGCGCGGTCCTGGAGAGCGGCGAGGACGGTGGTGGTTTTCGCTTGCCAGTCCAGATCGGCTTCGCGCGGAGGAATGATCAGCAGGACCTGGCCATCGGAGACACGGACAATATCGTCCAGCCAGAGGTCACACTGCCCCTTCACCGAGCGGAAATTGGCATCGGTCAGCATGCGGGTCAGACGCCCATAGGCCTCACGGTCACGCGGATAGGCGACGGCTTCAAACCCGCACACGGTGACCAGGCGCACGCCGACGAGGAGCTTGATGCCGGCCTCCCGCGCGGCCAGATGGGCCCGCACAATACCGGCGAAACTGTTGCGGTCGGCAATACCAATGGCGCTGAGCCCCAGGGCGGCAGCCTGGGCGACCATTTCCTCGGCATGCGAGGCCCCGGTCAGGAAGGTGAAGTTGGTGCAGGCCAGGATTTCGGCAGCGTCAGGCATCACGACGCTCCGCCACGGGGCTCTGTAAAAAGAGAGCATTCCCGGGCTCCTCCGCTTGCGGGGGAGCTGTCCGGGCGCTCGCAGGGTGGCCGGACTGAGGGGGGGCGCTGTTGGTGTTTTCTCCGGAACATTCTGTCCCCCTCCGTCCTTCTTCGCCAAGGCTGCGAAGGACACCTCCCCCGCAAGCGGAGGAGGCCGAAATATTGCGGGTTTCCTCGGCTATTCTGTCGATGGTGGAATCGAGGTCGTCGTAGATATCGGTGTTGAAGAAGCGCAAGATTCGCCAACCCCGGGCGGTAAAATATCGGGTTCGGCGTTTGTCGTGGGCGATCTGGAGGTCTGTCGAATGTGTGGCACCATCTACCTCGATGATCAGTCGCAGGCTCAGGCAAGCAAAATCGACGATATAGGGGCCGATCGGATGTTGTCGGCGAAACTTGTAACCGAGGAGTTGCCGGGTGCGCAGGCGTAGCCAAAGACGGATCTCTGCTTTTGTCATATTGGCTCTGAGCTTGCGGGCGCGTTGGGTGGATACGAGTCTGTTGTCTCGCATCACGACGCTCCGTGGACGAACCATTCCGGTGTGGTGGTTTCCAGGCCGAACAGGCCTTCGCGGTAGAGCCAGAAACGGCGACCTTCGCGGGTTTCAACACGGAAATAATCGCGCGAACGCGGAGAGAGCTGATCGCGCCACCATTCCGGGGCCAGCCGCTCCGGCCCCTCGGCGCGGTGGACAAGGTGGCGGACGCGGCGCCAGATGAAGCTGCGCGGCGGGCCGTCAGGGATTTCGGCCACGGCCTGGGCCGGTTCCGGCCGGGCGAGGATGAGCAGGGGGCGATCCGGATCGATTTCAGCCTGCGGGGCCACAAGCGGTGGTGCAGGCGCACTGTCGCGCACGGCGAGTGCCGTGCCGTTGCCATTATTCCGGCGCCACCCCGCCGCGCGTTCCGGAATATGGCTTTCCCGCCGGGCAGCGCGCCGGACCTGGTCATCCCCCAGGCGCACGACGAGGCGGTCGGTCAGGCGTGCCATTGTGTCCGGCGCCATGTCATCGCGGTCGAGAAGGCCGGACTGCTGCGTATTGAGCGGCGCCGTCTCGCTGGCCCGCAATTCCACCACATCAATACCAAAGCCGATATCGATCTCGGCCCGGTCGAGCTTTTCACTGAACAGACGGGTGATATGCGCCGGGTCGCGGGCCGGGGCCGCCGTGCCCAGGCTGACCAGCAGGACTTTCCCGTCCACTCGGTAGAGGTTGAGTTCCGCCCGGCGCAGGCCCTGGCCATGGGCGTCGAGTTGTTCGCACAGCGTATTGGCGGTTTCGCGCACGGTCTGTTTGATACTGTCGAGCAGGAGCAGGGCCTCGGGGAAGCGCAGGCGGGCGCGATAATGCGTTCGGGGTTGCAGAGGGTTGAGGACTTCCTCGTCGAGCCCGCGAGCCTGGTCGAGGCGGGCGACCAGCTCGCGCCCGAAACGCCGGGCCAGGCTTGCTCGCGGCAAGCCGGCCAGATCTCCGACCCGTTTCAGGCCGAAACGCCGGAGCTGTTCGGCCACCGGGCCGATGCGCAGGGCCTCGACCGGCAGGGCGTTGAGCGGTTCACTGACGGTATCGGTGATGATGAAACCGGAGCTCTCCTGGCGGGCCGCATAACGGGCCAGCCCCCAGGCCAGACCGAGGGTCGGGGCCGCCGCCGCGTGGACGACGTAACCCTGTTCCCGAACGGCTTCGAGCGTAGCGGTGACCAGTTTTTCCTCGCCGCCAAACAGGCGGGCGCAGCCGGTGATGTCGAGCACGATGCCGTCTTCACCGGGCAGGCCCGGGTCCGGGGCCGTCCAGGGGGACCAGCGGCCACAGGCCCGGGCCAGGGCTTGCAGGAGGCGTTTGTCCAACGCCGGGGAGGCGCTTTCCACCTGCAGGCCCGGTTCCAGGGATTTGGCGTCGGCGACGGCTTGCCCACGCCTCAACCCGGCCGCGCTGGCCGCTGCATTGAGTGCGTAAAGGCGTTCGCCGCCTGTGGTGGTGTGTACCAGCGCATAAGGGGTGTCAGGCGATCTGACGCTGCGCTGGTGCAGGGGGGAGGTCTGTCGCCGGTCTGTTGGCCAGCGGGGCAGGCTCAAGGACATGAAACGCCGCATGTTTCCACTCGATATCAAAGCTTCTCGGCGGGCCGCCCCGAGCCCGTTCCAATTGTGCCCGGAAACATGGAGCTCCCATGCCGGGCAAACCTGTCGCCCCCCGCCAGGCCTCAGCCGGTGAGGGCCGGGCGGATATTCGCCACCGGGTCAGTGCCGCGCTGGGCTGGACCCGGTCGTGTGACCGCAGGATCAGGGCCAATGCCCCGTGTGCCTGTGCGGCCATGTGCAATCGTTTCGATGCGGTTAGGTCATAGCGGTGCTCCGACCCGATCTCGCCCATCAGCCAGGCCCCGGCATTGAGGGCCTCTTCCATGGCCCAGAGCGTGTCGACAGTCTCGCTGGCCTCGACCAGGAGAATGCGATCCGGAGCCAGACCCCATTGCCTCAGCGCCAATGGATAGGGCTGGCCAAAATCCTGGCTGCGTCCGCCCGTGCGCCGCACCCAGACGATGGGACAGGCACGGTCCTGACGACGCAGGGCCTGGGAGAAAAAACCGGTCTGCACTGCCAGTGCTGAAGGCGTGTCGAGATAGTCCTGTGGACAGACCTCGTGCAGTCCCGCTTGCAGATCGAGCAGCTCGCACACCTCTCCCGAAGCCTGCCCCTGCACACCCGGAGGGGCGGGCAGGGCAGGCAGGGCACCGGGTGCAATATCCCGGATTTTGGCGCGCAGCTGGTCCAGCTGCGGCCGCCCTTTTCGGCGTGAAGACGCAGATCGCATGTTCCAATCCATAATCGATGTTCTCTTTATGTTCTCATTTGAGAAAAAAGAGTCAAGCGCTGAATCAGAACATCCTCATCTTCATCGCGTAAAGCCCGAAACCACAAAGGAAAACGGCGCGCCGGGAAGAGCGCGCCGCTATTGGCAAGGGCAATCTGGTCTGACTCTAGAGCGGGTAATCCCGAGCGGGATCGACACCGGCTGTCTAGAGGAATTTGCGGACGCAATGGACCTCGTCCTTGGGCAGGCTGTGTTGGGCGTGATGGAAATTCACCGTATGCCCATTGAGCGTGACCGAAAACTTGGCGCCACTGCGCTCGTGCAATTCCGCGCCCAGATCGCTGAGCACGTGTTCAACATCCGCCGGTGCCAGATTGGCCGGTTCGGGATGCGCGAAAAGAGCGTGCAAGATCTTGCGGTGTTTGTGATTCATGCGTGTCTCCTGTGTCCCACAAGCGCAGATGAGGCCTGCATGCGGCGTGGACCCATGCGGCGTAATGGCCCGCGACGCTCTGCCTCAGGCACCGTGATTTGCGTCTCCACAAAGGCCTGTTTGCCTGGCTGCGAATGAGCAACAGCGCCTTGTGCTTGGCCAAAGGCCTCGTGAGTGCTACTTCGCGCCTCATGAGCAGAGATCCGTCCCTTATCCGCAATTTTTCGATCGTGGCCCACATCGACCACGGCAAGTCGACCCTGGCTGACCGCCTGATCCAGTTCACGGGTGGACTGAGTGATCGCGAGATGAAGGAACAGGTGCTCGACAATATGGAGCTCGAGCGTGAGCGCGGCATCACGATCAAGGCGCAGACCGTGCGCCTGGATTATACCGCCAAGGACGGGCAGACCTATACGCTCAACCTGATCGACACGCCCGGCCACGTGGATTTCGCCTATGAGGTGAACCGCTCGCTGGCCGCCTGCGAAGGCTCGTTGCTGGTCGTTGACGCCTCCCAGGGTGTCGAGGCCCAGACCCTTGCCAATGTCTATCAGGCCATCGAGGTCGATCACGAGATCGTTCCGGTACTCAACAAGATCGACCTGCCGGCTGCCGAGCCGGAGCGGATCAAGGACCAGATCGAGGACGTGATCGGCCTGGATGCTTCCGAGGCTGTCGAGATTTCCGCCAAGACGGGCCTGAATATCGACCAGGTTCTCGAGGCCGTGGTCCAGCGCCTGCCGGCGCCGGAAGCCGGTGATCCGAACAAGCCGCTCAAGGCGATGCTGGTGGACAGCTGGTATGACCCGTATCTGGGCGTGATCTGCCTGGTGCGGATCGTTGAGGGTACGCTGAAAAAGGGCATGCGCGTGCGCCTGATGGGAACCGGCGCAGCCTATCCGGTGGATGGCGTGGGTGTCTTCCGCCCGAAAAAAGAGAATTTCGATGCGCTATACCCGGGTGAGATCGGTTTTCTGAATGCCTCGATCAAACAGGTTCGTGATGCGCGTGTGGGTGACACGGTCACTGATGACAAACGCCCGACCGACCAGGCGCTGACAGGATACAAGCCGGCCCAGCCGGTGGTTTTCTGTGGCCTCTTCCCGGTCGACAGTGCCGAGTTTGAAGATCTGCGCGACGCCATCGAGAAACTCGCTCTCAATGATGCCTCCTTCTCCTATGAGATGGAAACATCGGCGGCGCTGGGCTTCGGTTTCCGCTGTGGTTTCCTGGGCCTGTTGCACCTGGAAGTCATCCGCGAGCGCCTCGAGCGCGAATACGATATCGAGCTGATCACGACGGCTCCGTCGGTGGTCTACAAGCTGACCATGACGGACGGTACCGAGATCGATCTGCACAATCCGGCGGACATGCCCGATCCGGTGAAGGTCGATACGATCGCCGAGCCGTGGATCAAGGCCACCATCCTGGTGCCGGATGAATATCTCGGTGGCGTGCTGAAGCTGTGTCAGGATCGCCGCGGCGTCCAGGTTGAACTGACCTATGCCGGCAATCGCGCCATGCTGATCTATGAGCTGCCGCTCAACGAGGTTGTCTTCGACTTCTATGACCGTCTGAAATCGGTCACCAAGGGTTATGCCTCTTTTGACTATCAGTGGATTGATGATCGTGTCGGCGAGCTGGTGAAGATGTCCATCCTGGTCAATGACGAGCCGGTTGATGCGCTGTCGATGGTCGTACACCGCGCCCGCGCCGAGGCCCGCGGCCGGTCCATGTGCGAAAAGCTCAAGGACCTGATCCCGCGCCACATGTTCAAGATCCCGATCCAGGCCGCCCTGGGCGGACGCATCATTGCCCGTGAAACCCTCGCAGCGATGCGCAAGGACGTGACGGCCAAGTGTTACGGTGGTGACGCCACCCGGAAACGCAAACTGCTGGACAAGCAGAAGGCCGGTAAGAAGAAGATGCGTCAGTTCGGCAAGGTCGACATCCCGCAGGAAGCCTTCATCGCTGCCCTGAAGATGGACGATAACTAGTTTTATCTCACGGCTTTTTGATCTCACGCCAACTCGCTGCGCTCGCGGCTCCGATGGGGCGGGCTAGCCGCCCGGCGCGCAGTCGCGCTTGCGACGCCTTTGGCGTCGAGGGTGAATTTTTGTTTCCGATAGTGCTTCCCTCATCCTGACGAAAGTCAGGACCCATGGCTCAGTTTGTCCGCCACGCTTGCGTGCCCGGTTTCACTTTGACCGCAACCGTATCCTGGATCCCGGGGCTAGCCCGGGATGAGGGGAGTGTGTCAGCGAGCCTGATAAGACAGGCCAAAGCACGCGGATGGGTCGACTAGTCTCCGCATCCCGTATCCAGAATGAGCAGTTCAAAAGACGGGCTCTCCTCAAGCCTAGAGATGCGCGATAGCTGCGCTTGCACGTCGACCGGGGCGATCATGGGAGCGCCCGGGTAACAATACTCGATCTGAATGTAGGTGGCGGGCTCTTGGTTGCTTACATGAACTCGGAAGTGGCGGTCCTGATAACTCCAAAGAACTTGTTCTCTGACGTCCGCCGAGGGGCACTCAAAGATCAGATGTCCTATGGTTGACTGAAACCCAGTCTCAAACTCTGATCTCAAAGCGCACCTTCCGTTGGACCAGTAAGTCTCACCGGGGATTGTGGTTCGTTCAGCGCAACCGATTAGGCTGACGGCGCAAATAATAGAACCAAGGCAAAAACAGACAGAAAGCTTGCGACGGACCATGCCGATGATGTCCTGAAACCAGAGAGTCATTTTGAACAAAGACTTCAGAAATGGCCAGAAGTAAGACCCCTTGCCTTTTCCCCGGCCTGCGCCACATTGGTTGCAGCTCGCATACAAGGGGATTTCCATGCGCCGTTTTCTGATTGCTTCTGCTGCCGCCGTGCTGACCGCTTCTGCCGCTCTTGCGGACCTGGAGGCAGGCGATGCGGCTCCGGATTTCACCGTTGAAGGATTCCAGGCGGGCGAGGCCCAGTCCTTCACCCTGTCTGAAGCGCTGGCAAATGGTCCGGTCGTTGCCTTTTTCTTCCCGGCGGCCTTTACCTCAGGCTGTGAAGCCCAGGCGGCCAATTTTGCAGAGAATATCGAACAGTTCGAAGCGCTTGGCGCCCAGGTCATCGGCCTGACCGCAGGCAATGTGGACCGGCTGTCCGAATTCTCGACCCAGCACTGTGCGGATGCATTCCCGGTGTTCGCGGTCAGTGACGAGATGATCGGCGATTATGATGCCCGTCTGCGCCCGGGCGGAAGCTGGACGGGGCGGATCACCTATGTGATCGACCAGGATTCCACGATTGCCTACCACTATGCCGACGGAAACCCGTATCCGCATGTCGACAATTCCCTGACGGCCTTGCGGGCCATGGGCGAGGCCGAATAAGGCCTCCCACCCTTAAACACGCCCATTTCCTGACCGAATATGGCCCCTTTGAGGGCGTTCATGTTCAGGATGAATTCAGTACCCTGCGACAAGAATTCACCTTGCTGACACGTGTGTGTTGATTGCACACGGGTAGCAAGCATGTTCAGATTAGTGTCCTAGGGGGATTCATGATTGCACGCCTGACATCGCTGGCCTTGGCCTCGATCGTCTGTAGCGCGCCTGGCATTGCACAGGACGCGGAACGTGCACCCTTGTGGGGCGGTGTCTACCTCTCCGCCGGATTCACCCCAGACCCGTATGAGTTCGATCTCGTCGCCGGAGGGCCGGTGCATTCCGGCCGGGCTGTTCGCAGTTCCTGTCCGGGCAATATCACCGACGAACCCAGCGTCGAGATCTATTACAATGCCGGTTCATTCCCGCTGATTTTCAGCGCCTTTTCCGGCATTGATGCCACGCTTGTCATACTTGGGCCGGACAATGTCTGGCACTGCGATGATGACAGCGGCCACGGCACCAATCCTCGCATCGAATTCAATCGTCCGCATTCCGGCAGCTACCTGATCTGGGTGGGCAGTTATGCGGCCAATACACAAGCGCCGGCGGTTCTCAAGGTTTCAGAGATCGCCCGGTAATCCATGTCGCTCTATCAGGGGAGATGAGCATATGAAGTTACGTCACTGGGTCCTTGCCACCACGGTAATGATGGGAATGTCCGGCGCCGGCATGGCGCAGGACTGGAACGCCGCACCGGCTTATGGTTCGGCGCGACTTGAAGCCGGCTTTGCCGATGATCCGCACTCCATTGCCATCCAGGCAGGCGGCGCAATCCCGGCCGAGAATCTCGCGCCGCAGTGTTATGGATACATCACGCACCAGCCGAGCTATTCGCTGGATTACGAGGCCGGGGCCTTCTCGCTCTTCTTTGCGGCGGGTTCCGATACGGACGGTATTATGGTCGTGCGAGCACCTGATGGCAGTTTCCATTGTAATGACGACGCGATTGGCCATGGTCTGAACCCGGGTGTCGCGATCGAGGCGCCGATTTCAGGCGAGTATGATATCTGGGTCGGATCGCTGGGCTATGGCGAAGGCTTCATGCCGGGCGAGCTGCACATCTCCGAAATCGGTTTCAACACCACCAACCGTTTTTCACGTCCGGCGGATCGCAATATGCGACCCCTGGCAGGCAGTCTGAACCTGCGCGCCGGCTTTGCCGATGACCCGCGGACAATGACCGTGCAGGCCGGCGGCGATATCGACGGGTCCCGCGCAACAGACGGCATGTGTTACGGCTCGATTACCCAGGCTCCGGATGTGTGGATCGATTATGATGCCAACTCCGATTTTGACCTGTTTGTCTCGATGGAAGCGGATTTCGACACCACGCTGGCGGTCTCCGGGCCGAATGGTGAATGGTATTGTGATGATGACAGTGCCGGCGAACTCAATCCGGGCATTCGTATCCGCGACCCGCAATCGGGCCGCTATGCCGTATGGGCCGGTCGTTATGGCGGCGGCCTCGGTCTCGATGCCACGCTGTTCGTTTCCGAGCTGGGCTTCCGAGGTGACACTTCCGGCCCGCCGCAACTCGATCCGATGGCCGAGCCGAATTATGGCGGCACGCGACTGACGGCCGGTTTTGCGCCGGACCCGCACAATGTTTCCGTCTTCGCGGGTGGCGACCAGGATGTCTATGACGCGCTGGGGCAGAACTGCCGCGGCCATGCCAGCCGGGCACCGGATTATAATCTCGACTACACCGCGGGTGCGCTCGACCTGTACCTGTCGGCCACATCAGAGAGCAATATCACCATGTTGGTGATGGGCCCTGACGGCACCTGGTATTGTGATGATGACGGCGCCGGTGATCTCAATCCGGGTCTGTATTTCGACGAGCCGCAATCCGGTCGCTATGCGATCTGGGTCGGCACTTATTCAGAGCGCGATCCGCTGCCGGCGACCCTGCATATCTCCGAACTGGCGTTTGGCGACGAATACGGCATGGACCAGACACTCGATTACAGCCTGGACGCCAATTACGGCTCGGTCGAGCTGGAGGCCGGTTTCATGCCGGATCCGCATCGTCTGGAGTTGCTGGCGGGTGGTCCGGTTGAAGCCGCATCCGGCGCGGACCGGTCCTGCCGGGGCTATGTCTCTGCAGCGCCTGATTATGAACTGACCTATACGGCCGGTGAGCTGCCGCTCTTCATTTCCGCCTATGCCGGCGGCGACCCGACACTGGTGATCAATACGCCGAGCGGTGAGTGGGTCTGCAATGATGACGAGATCGGCTTCAATCCGGGGATTGTCTTCGATAATCCGGAAAGTGGTGTCTACGACATCTGGGTGGGCACCTATCTCGAGGATGATTCCTTCCAGGCCGAATTGCAGATTTCGGAAATCGGCTTTGACGAGCTCCGCGACTGATCACAGCTGGGCGATCTGAGAAATTGGGGCGGCTACTGCGGTGGCCGCTCCTTTTTTATGCCTGCAGGTGTCGGGATGGTTGGCATCGATGAGGCGTTATACTATATCATCACTTCCTTGCGAGTGCGGAGTCCGGGACGGCATGCCCAACAATCATCTCGATATTGGCGGAATCGCCCTGTCCCTGGTTTGCGTTGTGCACTGCCTCGTCTTCCCGGCCGCCGCTGTTGCTGCGCCCCTGCTCGCGCCGGGTGTAGCCGAAAGCCTTGGCCTGGCCCACGAGTGGCACCTGGTCTTGCTGGCCATTGCGGCCCCAGTCTCGATCATCGCCCTGGGCTGGGGTGTAAAGATCTCGGACGGCAGCTGGCGGCTGCTGGCTGCAGGCATCCTGGGCCTTGCCCTGATGGCGCTGGGCGCCTCCCACATGTTCAGCGAGCTGGTCGAAAGTGTGCTGACGCTGGCCGGGGTCAGCGTCGTCGCCATCGCTCATGCGCTGAACTATAATCAGCGCCGCCGCCGCGGCCATGTGCATGCACGCGATTGCGGCCTGTGCGATGAGGGTGCGCAATCGGGGGGCTAGACTCCCATCCGCGCTTGCAATCACTGAAGATCCGCGTATAACGCCCGCTCTTTGAGAAATGGCGTATTGGGCCCGATCGACATGCCCGTGCGTTGAACCCATCGAACGGACCGGCTCAAACCGGTCCTGAAAAGGAGATGTAAATGTCGAAGATGAAGACCAAGAGCGGCGCGAAAAAGCGCTTCAAGCTCACCGCCACGGGCAAGGTCAAGGCCGGACAAGCTGGCAAGCGCCACGGCATGATCAAGCGTACCCCCAAGCAGATCCGTAATAAGCGCGGCCAGACGACCCTGTCTGCCCAGGACGCACGGATCGTCAAAAAGTACATCCCGAACGGCCTCTAGGCCGCTGGCACCGAGTTAGGAGCACACAGATATGTCTCGAGTTACATCCGGACCGGCGACCGCATCCCGCCACAAGAAAGTCATCAAGAAAGCCAAGGGCTATTACGGCGCACGCCGCAAGCAGTTCCGCACGGCTGTCCAGGCAGTGGAGAAGGCAGGTCAGTACGCTTACCGTGACCGCCGCGCCAAGAAGCGCAACTTCCGCAGCCTGTGGATCCAGCGCATCAATGCCGGCGCCCGTCTGCACGGCATGACCTATTCGGTCTTTATGAACGGCCTGTCCAAGGCTGGCATCGAAGTTGACCGCAAGGTCCTCTCCGACATCGCCATCCGCGAGCCGGAAGCGTTCAAGGCCCTGGTCGACCAGGCGCGCGCTGCGCTGGGCTAAACCCGGCTGAAAAGAATTCCGGAACAGGCCCGCAGGCGCACCGCCCGCGGGCCTTTTCTTTGGCGCCTTAGGCGCCGCACCCACTCCCCCGCTTCGCGGGACCTCGCCCATCAAGGGCGAGGAGGAAATATCCTTTCCCTTGATGGGAAAGGTGGGCCGCAGCGCAGCTGCGGGTCGGATAGGGTGCGGCTGCGAAGCCGCCAGACAAAAGAATGACCGCGCCTCCCGGTCGACACCTGAAAAATCACCGGTTAAACCCTGCAGGACAGGTAAGGGTCACAGCATGACAGACACGTCCAATCTCGACACGCTTGAGCGCGATGTCCTCTCCCAGATCGAAGCTGCCGGTAATGAGGCGGGCCTCGATGAAATCCGCGTTTCCGCGCTCGGCAAGAAGGGTTCGGTGAGCCTGATGATGCGCGAGCTGGGCAAGATGAGCCCGGAAGAGCGCCAGGTCATGGGCCCGGCCCTGAACGGCCTGAAGACCCGGCTCAATGACGCCATCACGGCGCGCAAGGACACGCTGGAAAATGCGGCGCTTGATGCGGCCCTGGCCAGCGAGACGGTGGATATCTCTCTGCCGGTGCGTCCGCAGCCGCAAGGCTCGCTGCACCCGATCACCCAGGTGATGGAAGAGCTGGCCGTGATCTTTGCGGATATGGGTTTTGCCGTGGCGGAAGGTCCCGATGTCGAGGACGATTTCCATAACTTCACCGCGCTGAACTTCCCGGAAGGTCACCCCGCCCGCGACACCCAGGACACCTTCTTCATGCAGCCGGATGCGGACGGCAATCGCAAGGTTTTGCGCACGCACACCTCGCCGGTCCAGATCCGCACCATGCTCGAGCAGAAGCCGCCGATCCGCATTATCGCGCCGGGTCGCGTCTATCGCTGTGACTGGGACCAGACCCATACGCCGATGTTCCACCAGGTCGAAGGCCTGGTCATCGACAAGGACACCCATATGGGCCACCTCAAGGGTGTGTTGCTGGATTTCATCGCCGCCTTCTTCGAGACCGACAAGGTCGAGGCGCAATTCCGTCCGCACCACTTCCCGTTCACCGAGCCGTCTGCAGAGATGGATGTGAAGTACGAGCGGGTCGGCCAGGCTGTGAAAGTCGGCCAGGGCGATAAATGGATGGAAATCCTGGGCTGCGGCATGGTCCACCCGAATGTTATCCGCAATTGCGGTCTCGATCCGGACGAATACCAGGGCTTTGCCTTCGGCATGGGCGTGGATCGCCTGGCGATGTTGAAATACGGCGCGCCGGACCTGCGGGACTTCTTCAACTCCGATAAGCGCTGGCTGGCCCATTACGGCTTCAGCCCGCTGCTTCAGGCCAATCTGGCCACCGGCCTTAGCTAAGGAAGATTGCTATGAAATTCCCTCTTTCCTGGCTGAAATATCACCTCGAGACCGACGCATCTCTGGCCGAGATCGCTGATGCCATGACCATGGCTGGTCTGGAGATCGAGGATATCGACAATCCGGCCGAGAAGTTTGGTGAGTTTACGGTCTGCTACGTCAAGGACGCGGTGAAACATCCCGATGCGGACAAGCTGCGTGTGTGCACGGTCGACACCAGGGATGGCGAGAAACAGATCGTGTGTGGTGCGCCCAATGCCCGTGCCGGTATGTATGCCGTCTACGCGCCGCTGGGGACCTATATCCCCGGTCTCGACTTTGCGCTGGACAAGAAGCCGCGCAAGATCCGTGGCGTGGAAAGCCATGGCATGATGTGTTCCGCCAAGGAGCTCGAGCTCGGCGAGGATCATGACGGCATCATCGACCTGGATGGCGAGTGGGAGGTCGGAACCCCGGCTGTTACCGCCCTGGGCCAGGACGATCCGGTCATCGACTTCGAGGTCACCCCGAACCGTCCCGACTGGCTGGGCGTGCGCGGCATTGCCCGTGATCTGGCCGCGACCGGTATCGGCACACTGAAAGATGTTCCGGTCAACGAGATCGAGGGCTCTTTCCCGTGCCCGGTCGAGATCAAGCTGGACTGGCCGGAAGCCTGCCCGGTCTTCATGGGCCGTGTCGTGCGGGGCGTGAAGAATGTGGAGAGCCCGGACTGGCTGAAAAAGGCGCTGACCTCCATCGGTCTGCGCCCGATCAACGCCCTGGCCGACATTACCAATCTGATTTCCTATGACCGTTGCCGCCCACTGCACGTCTATGACGCCAGCAAGCTGACCGGCGCCATTCATGCGCGCAAGGGTGCTGGCGAGACGGACCGGTTCGAGGCGCTGGACAACAAGGAATATGTCCCGGCTGACAGCATGTGTGTCATCGCCGACGAGGCGCGCGCGCTCGGTTTTGGCGGCGTCATGGGTGGTGTTTATTCCGGTTGTGAGAGCGATACGACGGACGTCTTCATCGAGGCTGCCTGGTTCGATCCGCTGATTACCCGCGCGACCGCCAAGGCCACCGGCATCGATAGCGATGCGAAATATCGTTACGAGCGCGGTGTCGACCCGGCGTCCTGCCGTGACGGCATCGAATACGCCACCCGCCTGATCCTGGATATCTGCGGGGGCGAAGCCTCCGAGGTTCTGGTCGCGGGCGAAGTTCCGTCCAAGCCGGCGGACATCGAATTCCCGGTCACCGAGGTCAAGCGCCTGACCGGGCTGGACCTTCCGCGTGAAGAGATTGTGCGCATTCTGGAGACGCTCGGTTTCGAACCGGTTGGCGAGGGCGATGTGCTGAGCGTGGGTGTGCCTAGCTGGCGGCTGGATTGTTCGCAGAAAGCCGATCTGGTCGAGGAAGTCGCCCGGATCCACGGTTTCGACAATCTCGAAGCCCTGTCCCTGCCGCGCCTGCCGGGCCGCCGCGAAGCGCCGGCCACGCCGATGCAATTGCGCGCGCGCTATGCCCGTCGTGCACTGGCCAGTCGGGGTTACAGCGAGGCCGTGACGTGGTCCTTCTGTGAGACCTCCCAGGCGGCGCTGTTTGGCGGTCATGGCGAAGGCCTGGCGCTGGACAATCCGATTTCATCCGAGCTAGACGTCATGCGTCCGACGGCGCTGGTCCATTTGCTGACCGCCATGCAGGCCAATGCGGATCGCGGCCAGGCCGGTGCAGCCCTGTTCGAGGTTGGCCCGATCTATCTGTCTGATGCGCCTGACGGCCAGCGCCTTGTCGCAACCGGCGTCATGCCTGTGCAGGCGGACCGTCACTGGACCGGTCAGCGCGAGCCCGATGTGTTCGACGTCAAAGCCGATGTCATGGCCGCACTGGAAGCGGCCGGTGCGCCGGTCGCCTCGCTGCAGACCGTGGCCGAGGCGCGTGAGTGGTGGCATCCGGGTCGTTCTGGCGTCATGCGCCTGGGGCCGAAAAACGTCATGGCCGAGTTTGGCGAAATCCATCCGCGCGTACTCAAGGCGCTGGATATTGACGGTCGGGTTCTTGCGTTCGAGATCGTTCTGGACAATATCCCGATGCCGAAAAAGGCATCCGGCCTGAAAGCCCGCAGCCAGCTGGACAAGGCAGATCTGACGCCGGTGCGCCGCGACTTCGCCTTCCTGGTCGACAAGGGCGTGGCCGCCGATGCGGCGATCCGTGCGGCCAAAGGCGCGGACAAACAGCTGATCACGGGTGTCTCTGTCTTCGATGTCTATGAAGGCAAGGGTGTTCCGGAAGGCCAGGTTTCGCTGGCCCTGGAAGTGACGCTTCAGCCCCGCGAGAAGACGCTCACAGACGAGGAGATCGAAGCGGTCGCTGGCAAAATCGTCTCCAAGGTGACCGGTGCCACGGGCGGCAGCCTGCGCAGCTAGTCCGGCATGGTCGTCGACCTGGGCGAGATCCGAGAGGCAAACCGGGACGTGCAGTCCCGGTTCGTTCTGGATGCTGTCCTGGCCAATCCGCACCATCTCGCCATTCTTCAGGATGCGCGCGTCCGCGCCCTGCCTCAGCCCTTCCTGATGGCCGGCTCGGTCTACAAGGCGGTCTGGAATGCGTTGACGGGGCGGGCGCCGGATTATGGTGTGAATGATTACGACCTTGCCTATTTCGATCCGGCGGATCTGTCCGCAGCCCGGGAAGCACAGGTCCAGGCCGAGATCGGCCGAGCGTTCGCGCAGAGCCCTATCATCGTCGAGGCCTGTAACCAGGCACGGGTTCACATCTGGTTCAACGCGGTATTCGGGACGCAAAGGCAGGCATTGTCATCCTCGTTCCAGGCTGTCGAGCACTTCGCGTCGCGTACGCATGCCATTGGCCTTTATCTCGACAAATCGGGGCAGCCGTCCTTGCACGCACCATTCGGTTTTGAAGACTTGCTGAGCCTGCATGTCCGGCCTGCGCCCGACTTGTCCGGCGCGGATGGGTGGAATGCCAAGTGCGATGAACAATCCCGACTCTGGCACGAGCTCCGCTTTGTGCGCGTTGGGCTAGCGCTCAGCGGGAAAATGAAATCATAAATTCAACCCATTGGGGAATATTGTCTATTCCACTGAGAGTTGATCACTTTTTTACGAAAAATCGTACCCCGCGTATGGCCTGTATGGGTCAGCCCGGCTAATATGGTTAACGGAGCGTTACGCTCTCGATTGCTAGGGCTCGATCAAAGACCTGAGCGATATGGGGGCTTTACGGTGCGAATCGCTTCGTATCCGTAAGTGGTTTCGGGGGGAATATACGAATGCTGGAGCGGTGGACTGCCTTTCTCGCGCAAGCGGCTGCAACGGTGCTTGTACTGATCGGCCTCGTTGTGCTGCTCGGCTTCACGCACATGCGCAGCTATCGCGCCGGCTTCTGTGCTAACAACGCCTGCGAGATCGCTGAAGCCCTGCCGCAACAGACGAGCGACCCCGTCATTTATCCTGTGCAGAATGACAGTGGACTGATCCCTGCGACCGCCGCGCTGCCGAACGCCCAGTCGGTGAATCCTGCAGCTTCAAGCGCGCAGCCGGTTCCCGACCCGCCGCCGAATCTCTCTGCGCGCCCTGGCAGTGCGAATGATGACGAGGACCTACCGGTTTCCGATAGCGTCTCCGGCACACGCGCCATTACCGGATCATCTCGCCGTCCGGGAAGTTCAGCGGGTCGTCGCGGCACCTATGACGAATATTACCCGACGCCGGGCGACGATATCTGCAATGATTACGAAGGCCCGGTCACCGATGCCGATCTGGCCCGTTGCTGGCTGCGGATCGGTGATGCCTATCAGTCGATCGGACAACTCGATTTTGCTCGCCGCGCCTGGGATCGTTCCCTGGAAATCGGGGCCTATCGTGGCGCCCAGGCTTCACTTGTGGCGCAGCAGCGCATGCAGGCTGCCACGCTCGCCCAGGCCTGCCGCACGACCTATGAGAGCCTCGAGCGTATTTCCCGTGGCCACCGTCTCGGCGAAGTCGAGGGCGGCGGTATCATTGACCTTCAGCTGCGCCAGCAATCGCTTGCGGCGCTGGGCTATTATGCCGACGAGGTGGATGGCTCCTATGGCCCGAACACGCGCCGCGCGGTTCGCGACTTCCAGGCGGATATGGGTTTTGACCAGACCGGTGCACTCAATCCGCGCGAGACGGTCGACCTGATCTGTCATGCCGCGATCACTGCGCGCGACCCGGGTGCCCAGAATCTGCTCGGCATCATGTTCGCCACCGGCCTTGGCGTAGAGCTGAATGTCGATATGGCGATCGAATGGCTTGAGATCGCCGCGACCCGCGGTCATCCGGAAGCGAATTTCAACCTGGCCCTGATCTATGGAACGGGCACGATCCAGGGCAGCTATCGCATGTGTGGCGTAGTGGAGAGCCCGGAGCGCGCGGACAGCTATCTGCGTCGGGCGGCCGAGCTCGAACATGGCCGTGCCCGCTTTATCCGGGACAATGAAGGCTTCCGTCAGGATGCGGTGACGCGCTGGGACAATATTGCGGCTCGCCTGGGCAGCGAGGCTGCACAGGCCCGCGATCCGTTCTGGGAAGCCTGGCAGGCCCGTCTGGATGAGGCCGAAGCTGATGCAGCCTACCGGGCCATTCAGCCTGGATGTTATCTGACAGCGGTTGCGGAACGTGCCGCCGCTGCTGAAGAGGACCCGGCACCTTAGATCGGGTGCCCGGAGGGAGTGGAAAGATGAAGAAACTCGGACTTGGACTTGCCCTGTTCGCACTGGCTGGATGCCAGCACGCCGGCTCGCATGAACACATGTTCCACGCGGGTATCGTTCCGGCGGTTGATACCGACCTTGAGGCGCGTAGCATTTGTTCCGCGACCTCCTATGAACAGGACCGCAATATCTATCTGACCGGTGTCCGCGAGATGCGTCGGGGTCTGGGGATCATGCAGGGCCCCGAAATCGGCGGCGTGACCTTGCCGGAAGGCCGCCCGGACCAAAGTCCGCGATCGCCCAGTGCTTACAATAATCACGAGCCGGCCGTTGCCGATGTCATCTATCTGATCTCGCAGTTCGAGGCGGAACTGGACGGGTCTTATGACGCGGTCGTGCAGACGTGCCGCGCCTATAATCAGTGCATGATCCAGAATGATTACACGGAGAGTGATTGTAATCGGATCCAGGGGCAGTGGTCTGACAGCCAGGTCCGTTTCCACCAGCTGGCAGAACGCATGGCGGATGTTCGTGCGGAAGTAGCCCAGTCTTGCGGTGATTGCATGCCGGCGCATTATCGTGGGCATGATGCCCGCGATGAGCGGGAGCGCGGTCACTATGGCGACTATGTCGGCGAGCGCCGCCGCGAGGACGCGCCGGACAGCTATTACGGTCCGTTTTCGGCGGGCAATGGCCAGCCCAGCACGGGTGACTGATGCAGACGGAATATGCTGAACGAGAACGGGGCCTCACAGGGCCCCGTTTTTGTATCTGCCGGTCAGTGTCTAGAAACTGCCGCCGATCCGGTTTTTCCAATAGCCGACATCTTCGGCGTATTTACCCACCATTTCGCCCAGAACATTGTCCAGCAGCAGGCTGTCAAAACCGATCCACTCATCCTGGTTGATCTCATCAATGCTCGTCATCGAATGACGCAGGAAGATCACATAGACCCCGATCAGCGCCACGAAGAGAAAGCCGAAGACCAGGCCCAGATCAGCGATCCGTGTCCACAGATCGAAGGCCAGGCTGTCAGCGAACAGGCTGTTCACACCCGCGAGCACGACCAGGAAGAGGGCCGGCACCATCACCAGATAATACCCGGAATTGCGCAGGATCTGAAACATGACCCCGCGAACAAAGCTCTCGATAAAGAAGATGCGCCAGGCGATCCACAAGACCGTCGTATGCCATTTGCGCGCCTGTTTCGAGAATTCCGCGGCATCTTTCTCCTGCCCGACTGTCACGGATTTGGCCTGGCCCTCTGCTGTGCGGAAATGGTCGTTCAGCCGTGCCAGATAGCGCGTGATGAAGTTCGAGAGTTCGCGGAAATTATTGCGCTGATAGGGCGCGTACTCGACATAATAGGCAATCCACATCGCAAAGGCGCCGCCCAGCGTGGTCAGGGCTGCAAAGCCCGCGCGGTTGATATCTTCGATATCCATGCTGAGCGGGCCGAGGCTCAGGCCCTCGCTCAACCCCATCAACGTCGCGAGACCCAGCGCCGCGCCGTCATTATAGATCAGGTTGATGATCAGGATGGAGGAGATGATCGCCGAGAAAATCACCGTCAGCTTGCGGACATTGCCGTTGATTTCCTTGCGCATGCGATTGAGCAGGTACAGGCAGCCGGCATCTTCCGGAAAGTTGCGGGCGATGATTGCGCCTTCCTCGTCCTCATACAAATTCTGGCAGTCCGCCGAGATCGGCACGCGTCCATTGAGAAATCGGGTGCCTTCTGAATGATAACGCTCGGCGACTTCATCGCTCAGCTCGTTGGGGACCTGGATATAGCCGACGACGACGCTCAGCCAGTTGAACAAAACGCCGTGTCGCGTGATGTGCTTGTCTTCGTGATCGAAGGTCTCTCCCAGTGCGCGTTCAGTCTCGGTCTGGGGGCGCGAGGCGCGTGACAGGGCTGCCCACGCGCTGGTCCCGCTATGCGCGGCCTTCACCGTCCCCGCCGAGGCATTGCCACTGGGCTTGATCCTGAAGATGCGCATGACCGGGCGAAAGACGGGAGCGACAATGCGTGCCAGCAATTGCAAAGGGATCTGCCGCGCGAGGACCAGCAGGATCAGCAAGCCAATACCCGCGAGGAGAATAAGTCCGTTCGCCATGATCATTTCCCACTTTCAACCAACACATCTTGCAGGAAGTATCGCATTTTGTGTGGCCAGGACGAAGGGGAAACGCTGCGGCATAGTCCCCTTTTTCCGCGTTACCTAATCGCTCTCGGGTGCGAAGGCTGCGTGGTAGGAAATCGTGACATTGGAAACGTCCAGCGGGCTGTCAGACAGGCTGAGCAGCTGGAAAGCGTCGCCATATTTTGCGTCCGGGTCTGCCTCCCAGAACCAATGCCTGGCGCGTGCCGGTTCAAATCCGAAGCGTTTGTAGAAGCCCGGTTCGCCAAGCAGGACGCAGAAGGGAACGCCGAGTTGTCGTAAATAGGTCAGGCCGTGTTCGATCAGAGCGCTGGCGATGCCGCGCTGGCGCACATCTTCGGCGACGGCGACCGGGCCCAGCCCGATGCCGTAGATCTCTGTCCCGGCGGCTGTCTGACCGATCACAGGTGAAAACATGATCTCGCCAACGACCCGGCCATGATCGACCGCCACCAGTTCCAGCACATCTGCATCGGCGGCCCGCAAGGCCCGCACGATGCGGCTTTCTTCAACGCCATCAAAAGCGGCGTCCAGCAAATGCCGAACGCCGTCAGTGTCGTCGTCTTCAAAGGGCCGGATCTGCATGCCTAGAACGGCAGCCAGCGGCGATTGCGCGAATAGGCCAGATAGCCAACATTCGCACCCGCGCGCAGGCCGACACCTGAACGGATCGGGGCGAGCGTGATCTCGTCTGCGCGCTGATAGTTCACGCCCAGTCCTGCGATGAAATAGGCCGAGCCCTCAACGCCAGGGAAGCGCTGATAGAGGCGGTCCACATCATCCAGGTTATAGACCAGGACAAAGACGCGGCTGGCATTGCCGCCGGCATCCCAGCCGATGGATGGACCGCGCCAGTAGACTTTTTCGCGTTCGCCGGACTTCAGGGTGAGATAGCCTTCGCCGTAACGCAGCCCTACGCCGACAGCGCCTGCCACTTCTTCACCGGCGACATAGCCGACCGGACGTCCGAGGTCGGAAAAGACACGTTCCAGAACACTTGCGGCAGCCTCGGCCGTAACGCCAAAGAAGTCAGCGACCGCGTCGACGACTTCATCCTGGGAATAGGTGTCGATCGGTTCCGAATATTCGCTGGGCTGGCCATATTCGGGATCCTGGGCCAGCACGGGCAGGGCCAGGAGGCTGATGGCGGCAAGGGCAGTCAGGGCGCGACGCATGAAACTCTCCAAAACAGGACACCCGGGCGTAGTGCCAAGGGAATAGGGCGAGAGAGCGGCGAAACCCTTAGCGCTTGGTTAATCCGGGCCTATTGGACGCCGATTTCCACTCCGGGAGTTCCCCTGAAGCCCAGAAAGAGCGAACGGACATCAGCAGTGACACTGCCGGGCAAAACGCCGGCAACACTGCTGGCGCTGCCGTCCAACCATGTTTCGTCGATCTCGTCGCTCTGTCCGACATGACAGCCCATGCGCCATTCCGGGAAACATCGATGCTTGCCCTCGGTCTGCAGGACGATCACCGGATTGCTGTGACGCGGGTCGGCGCAGATTTCCTGATAAGCCAGTTGTACGGCCTCCGGCGGTCCCTCCAGCAATTGCATGAAATGGCCATCGAGCATTAACAGGAAGCCGGTGATCCCGCGCGATTTGTTCTTGGTGCGCGCCGTCTCCAGGATGGCGTCCAGGGTCGCCTGATCGATATCGGGCGCCGCCATCGACACATAGACTATCCGATGTACGGACATGGAAGGCTCCTGAACTGGGACGGGTGACGATCCGCCACGCTCATGGAAAACCGTCGTTTCGGGGACGTCAATAGTCCCCGAACGAGCGATTGATCAGACCCGAGAAGAATACGGCATTCATGAACATGCGTTCGGTGCCGCGGAACGTCGCTCGGAAAGTCGGATTGTCCGCGAAGAGGATCACGCTGCCGCGCCCAAGGCGCTGGGCGATCACGGCGGGGGTGCCGCCAATCTCGTCCTGGCGCCGTTGCGAGGCGTAACCGGCCAGCAGCGGGTCGTCCGCATATTCCACCACGACAGCGAACGGATCCAGCGTCGGACGCTCGAGCGTCAGCGTGGTGTTGCGATGCAGGGGAATGAAACGGTCCGAATAGCCAAAACCGATCGGGTGGGACACATCGAGATCGCCCTCGAAAATCGCGCCGCCGATCACATGTTCCGCATCATCCGTCGCCATCCGCGAATAATCGCGACGGTCCGGCGCGGCATTGCGATCATTGCCTGACACGCTAGCGCGTGCGCCGTCGCCCATCAGGAAGTCGCGCTGAACGCGACGGGCAGAGGAGCGCATGGCGATGATCGTGCCGCCTTCTTCACGCACCCACTGTTCGACACGCTCCTGGGCGCTGCCCAGATCGGCATTGCCGCCGACGATGATCAGATGGGTGTAGCGGGACCAGTCAATACCACCCAGATCACTCTTGCGGCGCAGGGTGACAGGCATGTGCATGCGATGATCGAGCTGGTGCCAGACTTCTCCGGTGTCATAGCGCGAAAGCCCGTCCTCGAAGAGCACAAGAACCTCGGGCCGGTCGACAGCGCGGAAACCGGCGCCATCGCCCAGGTCAGGGGTATTGTCGGGCGTGGAGCCGGACGCTGCGGAATACACCGCGACGCCGTCTTCCTCGGCGATCGTGCTGACCAGCTGGTGGATGTGTTCGCGGCTCGCATCCTGGCCCTGGAAGGGCACGAAAACAGTGCCCGGTCCAAATTCGACTAGGCCTTCATGCGTATTGATCGTCGTGGCCTGGGTTGCGACGCGAACACGCAGATCCTCATCCAGCAGGCGATAGAGCGAGCGCGGCGCATAATAGTCCGACCAGCGCAGAATATAGCCATAGCTGGACTCCGGCGGGGCGGGCTGGGCCAGCGGGCCTGCCATGACAGGGTCTCCCAGCATGCCGGCATTCATCGTGTTGAGAGGTGCGAATTCGAGGTCATAGGCCAGTGGCAAGGTCCAGCCGGAAACATCATAGAAGATATTTTCCTCGAACTCGGTCGGCTGATCGAATGCCGCGCGGAGCATGGTGTACTGGGCTTGTTCGACCGGGATGACATAGGCCTCGCCCGGCGCATAGGTGCGCCCGTCAGCCACAATCTCACGACCGGCTTCGTACACATCAATATCGTGTCGGTTCATCAGGTCGACGAACATGTTCAGGCGGGCCGGGTCGTCCTCGGCCGAGAAGACATAACCACGAACGGCGTCGTCTCGGGCTGCTGCTAGGCTGTCCGCAAAGAACTGGCGCTGATAGGCGGCGATATCATCGCGTTGAGCGAGAGAACCGGAAACGGTCGTCAGCGAGGTACGGAAATGCGTCCGCACATTGTCAGCATGGCTGACAATGCCGCGATCCGCCTCGATCAGGCCGCCGCGGGCCGCACCAATCTCGAACAGAATGCCCAGCGAACCATTGACCTGCGGATAGGTGGAACCCTTGCCAACATAGAAATTGTCGAAACCTTCCTCGGTCGTATAGAGGCGGCCTTCACCGTCGAGGAAGTCGATATGGTGGGTGGCGATGCCCTGGGTCAGTTCGCGCGCCCGCTCGGGGATCAGCGGATTGCGGCGCAGCGGCTCACCCGGGTGGAAATAGAATGTGCTTTCCGTGCCCATCTCGTGGAAATCGGCGGAGACCTGCGGCTTCCAGCGATGCCACTGCTCCATCCAGGCGATACTTTCCGGCTGGGTTTGCAGCAGCCACTGGCGGTTAAGGTCGAACCAGTAGTGATTGGTCCTCGCCTCGGTCCACAGATTGTGCTGTTCGTGTTCCGGATTGGTGACGCGGGTCGTGGCCCCGAAGGTCTCGACATGATTGACGCGACGCGCGTGCCCGTCCGGATTGAAGATCGCCGTGATCAGGATGACCGCATCATTCAGGGTCTGTTCGATCTCCTCACCTTGCGCGGCCGCATAGTGATAAAGCAGCGGGATAGCGGCATCCATGCCGGCAGACTCCGCACCATGCACGCCGTAATTCATCCAGATGATCGCGGGTCCGTCACCAGGCTGGCTACCCGGGTCGAGCTGGGCGAGGTGCGCCTCGCGGATCTCGTCGATGCGGGCATGGTTGTCCGGTGATGTGACGACAAAGAACTGGATCGGTCGGCGTTCGTGCGAATAGCCGATCGTCTCGACATGGATGCGGTCGGACTGTCCGGCGATCTCGGTGAGATAGCGCACCATCAGGTCATGGCGGACCGGATGTTCGCCGACACCGAAGCCCAGCACGTCCTCCGGCACGGTGATCGTGTCGTCGTATTCAACGCCCTCGACCTGGAAGAAGCTGATCGGCTCGGCCGCGCCGCGGCCGCTAAAGGCGAAGGTGGCCGCCAGGATTGCGATGAGAATGCGCATGAAGTCCCCCGAATCTGTTTGGGGGAAAGCTAGCGCTGCTCGGCGCTCGGACCAATGGGGTGCACGATTAAGTTATTCGCGCTTCGACCTTAATCCGTCGCGACGAAAGCCTTCTCGACCACGAAATCTGCCGGAGCTGCGTTGGAGCCCTCGACAAAACCCCGTTCCAGACAGATCTGGCGGGTATCCTTGAGCAAGCCTTCGGATCCGCAAATCATCACCCGATCTACCGCCGGGTCGAAGGCCGGAACACCGAGGTGATCGAACAGCTCGCCGGAATTGATCATGTCGGTGACGCGACCCTTCACCGGGCCGTCATCGCGGGTGACAGACGTGAAGTGTACGAGTTTCTCGCGCGCCATCTCGCCGATCAGCTCGTCTTCCTTGGTCGCGGCGACCAGCTCTTCGCCGTATTTGAGTTCCGCCAGCTCGCGGCAGGTGTGGGTGAGGATGACCTCGTCGAATTTCTCATAGGTCTCCGGGTCCCGGATCAGGCTGGCGAAGGGCGCGATGCCCGTGCCGGTCGACACCATGTAGAGACGCTTGCCCGGTTTCAGAGCGTCGAGCACCAGCGTGCCGACGGGCTTCTTGCCGAGCAGGATTTCATCGCCTTCCTGGATGTGCTGGAGGCGGGAGGTCAGCGGACCATCGGGAACCTTGATCGAATAGAAATCGAGCGCTTCATCCCAGAACGGGCTGGCGACCGAATAGGCACGCAGCAGGGGTTTGCCGTCTTCTTTCGGCAGGCCGATCATGATGAATTCACCAGACCGGAAACGGAAAGCAGCCGGACGCGTGATCCGGAAATGGAAGAGGCGATCCGTATAGTGTTTGACCGACAGGACGGTCTCGATCGTATACGGGCCAGGCTTGGCCGAGATCTTGTTCTTTTCGCGCGCAGGCTCAGTGGTCATGACATTCATTTCGTAACTCGTCGGTCGGTCAGACGCCTAGGCGTCTTCCCCGGGCGCTTCGGTAATCGTCCACGAGGGAACGGGCAAGCCCCGGCTCATAAGGAATTCAGGATTGAACAGTTTGCCGGCATAACGCGCACCGGCATCACACAGCATGGTGACGATGGTCTTGCCCGGCCCCAGATCGCGGGCCAGGCGCATGGCGCCGGCGATGTTCACACCGGCGGATCCGCCCAGGGACAAGCCTTCCTGTTTGATCAGGTCATAGAGGATGGGCAGCATTTCCGCGTCTTCGATTCGATAGATATTATCGACCTCGAGGCCTTCCAGATTGCCGGTGATCCGGCCGACACCAATGCCTTCGGTGATGGAGGAGCCTTCGCCCTTCAGCTCGCCGGTCGTGTAATAGCGGTAGAGCGCTGCACCGGCCGGATCGGCCACACCGATCCTCACGTCCTTGCTGAAGGAGCGCAGGCCTGCGGCGACCCCGGCAATCGTGCCACCGGTCCCGGCCGCACAGATGAAACCATCGATCTTGCCGCCGGTTTGTTCCCAGATCTCCGGTGCAGTGGTTTTCTCGTGGGCCCGGCGATTGGCCAGATTGTCGAACTGGTTGGCCCAGATCGCGCCGGCCGGATTGCTCTCATTGAGCTCTTCGGCCAGGCGTTTGGAGAAATGTACAAAATGGTTCGGGCTCGAAAACGGCGCGGCATCAACCTCGATCAGGCGTGCGCCAAATGAGCGGACCGTGTTCTTTTTCTCTTCCGACTGGGTGCGCGGCATGACGATGGTGACGTCGTAGCCCAACGCGCCGCCGACCAGGGCGAGGCCGATGCCGGTATTGCCGGCCGTGCCTTCCACGATGGATCCGCCCGGGCGCAGCGTGCCTGCGGCCTCCGCTTCACGCACGATATTGAGCGCGGCGCGGTCCTTGACCGAACCGCCCGGATTGAGGAATTCGGCCTTGCCGAGAATTTCGCAGCCCGTCGCTTCCGACGGCCCGTCGAGCCTGATCAGCGGCGTGTTGCCGATCAGGTCCAGAACATGTTGTGAAGACACGAGGCGTGCCCTTTCGTCTTTATTCCGCTGCTACCGGAGCTTCTAGCGGGCTCGGGCGGTGAATGCCACATTCCGACTTGTCCTGGCCAGACCAGCGACCGGAGCGGACATCGTCATCACTCGCTGGCGCGGTACAGGTCCAGCAGCCGATGGAGGCATAACCCATTTCCGTCAGCGGATGTCGCGGCAAATCGTAGCGTTTGAAATAGGCGTTGATCTCTTCGGCTGACCAGTTGGACAGCGGATTGACGCGGATGCGGCCATTGATGCGCTCGACCAGGGGCAGGCTCAGCCGATCACCGCCATGAAAGCGTTTGCGACCGGTAATCAGAGCATCGTACTCGCCGAGGACGCCTTCAAGCGGCCGGACCTTGCGCAGATCGCAGCAGGCATCGGCATTACGGCTCCACAGCTTGCCGTCGGCATCTTCTGCCGAAATTTCGATTTCGCTGGGGCGGATGACGCGCACATTGGTCAGGCCGAGCCTGTCGGTCAGTTCGCGCTGGTATTGCTCTGTCTGGGCAAACAGACGGCCGGTATCGAGGAAAAGGACCGGGGTGTCCGGCGCCACGCGTGAGACCAGGTGCAGACCGATCGCGGCTTCGGCGCCAAAGGAGGACAGGATCGCAATGCGACCCTTCCAGGTGTTTTCAATCGCGTCGCGCAGGACCTCCAGCGCGTCCTGCTCGCGGTATTTCGCATTAAGCTGGGTCAGATCGGCGCCCGCACGCTCACGCAGGCTGACAATCGTGGCCGAGCGATCATTAGCCGGTTGATAGGCCAGGGAGAATTGCGCTTCCGCCTTTGCCCAGTCCGCCGCCAGATCGCCGCGATTGGGCGCGATGGCGTCAAAACCCACACGTTTGAGAAAGCCGGCCTGGTCCGGGATGATGTCACCGGTTGCGCGCAGGCGACCGGCATAACCCAGACGCTGGCGCAGCTGGTTGGCCAGGGTGAAACCGCGGCCATCCTTGAAACTGTCGAATTCGATATCGACCTGGATCGCGCCTTCGATACGGTCTTGAACATCGCGCCAGTAGTCCGCGCCATTCAGGGTGACGATATCGCCGCCTCCGGCCGCCAGCTGGGCGTCAGTGAGGGTGCGGGTCTGGTGATCAAGCTGCGAGGTCAGCATAGATAGCCTCCTTGAAAGCGTCGCTCCCCAGGCGGCGCAGCGTGTCGATTAAACGTTCATCGCCCTGGCGTTGGGCGAGATAGGATTTGAGGATGCGGGCGATAGCGCCCGGCACGTCTTCCGCGGCCAGGCCCTTGCCGACGATCTCGCCGATCGAGGCATCGGCGCCAAAGGCACCGCCCAGGGTGATCTGATAGAATTCCTCGCCGCGTTTATCGACGCCGAGAACACCAATCGCCGCAACATGGTGGTGACCACAGGCATTGATGCAGCCGGAAATCTTGATCGTCACCTCGCCAGCCGCCTCGGACAGGCCCTCGGCCTCCAGCGTGCTGGAGATGGCCTGGGAGACCGGGATGGAACGCGCATTGGCGAGGTTGCAGTAGTCCAGGCCCGGGCAGGCCACGATATCCGTCGCCAGGCCAGCATTGGCGGTTGCCAGCTTGGCATCAACCAGGGCGGTCCACACCGCGAACAGGTCTTCATTGCGCACATGCGGCAGGACCAGGTTCTGGTCCGGTGTCACGCGCACTTCGTCAAAGCCATAGCGCTCCGTCAGGTCGGCGACGACCTGCATCTGGCCAGCCGTGGCGTCACCCGGGGTGCCCCCGATGGGTTTGAGGGAGATGACGACGCTGGACAGGCCGGCGGTCTGGTGGTCACGGCGATTGTGCTTGAGCCAGTGGCGGAAAGCGGCGGGGCCGGCTTCGGGAACCGGCGACACATCTGTGATCGACGGAGAGGAGAAGAAGCTGCGAATGCGCAGGATCTCGCTCTCGGGCAGGCGCAGCTCGCCCTCACGGATATAGGACCACTCTTCCTCGACCTCTCCTGCAAACGCCTCTACGCCCAGCGCATCAACCAGGATCTTGATCCGGGCCTTGTAGAGATTGTCGCGGCGGCCGTGCTGGTTGTAGACGCGCAGGATGGCGGTCAGATAGCTCAGCAGGTCACGCGGTTCGACAAAATCCTTGACCAGGCGTGCCAGTCGCGGCGTACGGCCCTGACCACCACCGACCCAGACTTCAAACCCGCGCGCGCCGGCTTCATTCTCGACGATCTGCAGGCCAATATCATGTACACGAATGCCTGCCCGATCCTCGGCGGCGCCATTGATCGCAATCTTGAACTTGCGCGGCAGGAAGGTGAATTCCGGGTGCAGGGTCGACCACTGGCGAATGATCTCGGCCCAGGGGCGGCTGTCTTCCAGCTCGTCCGCGGCTGCACCGGCAAACGGGTCTGCGGTGACATTGCGGATGCAATTGCCGGAGGTCTGGATGGCATGCATCTCGACCGCGGCCAGCTCTTCAAGAATATCCGGGATATCAACCAGGGACGGCCAGTTATACTGGATGTTCTGGCGCGTAGTGAAATGCCCGTAGCCGCGATCATATTTCTCGGAGATCGTCGCCAGCATGCGCATCTGTTCCGCGCGAAGGGCGCCATACGGGATGGCCACGCGCAGCATGTAGGCGTGCAGCTGCAGATAGACACCATTCATCAGGCGCAGCGGCTTGAACTGGTCCTCGGTCAGGCGCCCGTCGATACGGCGCTCGACCTGGTCGCGAAACTCGGCGATGCGTTCGCGCACCAATCGGGCATCGAACTCGTCATAACGATACATCAGGCCGCTCCCAGCGTGCGCGTCGTGCCAGCCGTCGGACCGGCCAGGCGGATGCCTTCGCGGCGCCATTTCTGGCCGCCGGGCTCGCCTTCGGTGTAATCGATCAGATATGGGCCAACGGCGATGCCGAATTCGCCCTCGGCGATGGCGAGCGCGTTTTCCGCGGCTTCGTTTTCCAGCGGTTGCGCCTCGGCCAGATGGGGGGACCACTGCCCGTCGGATGTGCGGTAAATCACGCGACCATCGGTCAGGCGGTTTGCGGTGATGACTTTCATGCGGAGTACTCCAGCGCAGGTTGGGCTGCGCGATTGGCGAAGGCGGCGGTCTCGCCGACAAAAATGATGGACGGCCCGGTGACGGTTTCGCGCTGGACCAGGGCAGAGAGGTCGCCCAGCGTGCCGGTCAGGCGGCGCTCATTGGCGTGGGTGCCGTTCTCGACGATGGCGATCGGCGTGGACGGATCGCGTCCGGCCAGCAGAAGCTTGCTCTCGATCTGGGCCGAGGCGCCTACGCCCATATAGAAAACGCCGGTCGTATTGGGCGCGGCCAGCATGCGGTAGTCGGCGTCGGGGCCGTCCTGTTTGACCACACCGGAGGCAAAGGTCACGCTCTGGGCGTGATCGCGGTGGGTCAGCGGAATGCCCGCGGATGCGGCGCACGCGACGGCTGCGGAAATTCCGGGGGTCACCTCGACATCAATCCCTGCGGCGCGCACGGTTTCAAGCTCTTCGCCACCACGACCAAAGACAAAGGGGTCGCCCCCCTTGAGGCGGACAACGCGCTGCCCCTTGCGGGCCTCGCGAATGAGAATGTCCTCGATACGCTCCTGCGGGATCGGATGGTGGCCCTGTTTCTTGCCGACATCGATGCGCGCAGCATCGCGGCGTGCCAGATCCAGTACCTCTTCACTGACCAGCCGGTCATGAACGATCACATCGGCTTCACGCAGCAGGCGTGCTGCTTTCAGTGTCAGCAATTCCGGATTGCCCGGGCCAGCCCCGACCAGGTGGACAATACCCGCGCGCTCCGGCGCAGGGGCATTGAGCTGTCGCAACATCTCTCGGCGCGCGCCGGACTTGTCACCGGCCAGTGCCAGGTCGCGGGCCTTGCCGCGCAGGGCGCGTTCCCAGTAGGCGCGACGATCATCAAACCGTTCGAAGACGGTTTTGACCGTCGATCGCAGTTCACGCGCCAGATCGGCGATGACGCCGACACGCGCGGGAATGAGTTGCTCGATGGCGGCACGCAAATCGACCGAGAGAACCGGCGCGGCGCCGCCCGAGGCGATGGAAATGACGATGCCGTCGCGATCCACGATCGCAGGCGTCTGGAAATCGGATGCGGCGGGACTGTCAACGATATTGACCTGGGCACCAGCCTTGCGAGCCGCATCGGCCTGACGCTCGATCGCTTCATCCTCGCCCCCGGCGATGAAAACCAATGCCGCGCCACGAAAATCCTTCCGTGTCGGCTCACGGCGGATGATCTCGGCGTATTGGGCGATATCCGAGGGAACAGGATCTGTGGCATCGCCGATGAACCACTTCAATCGGCATGGGGAAGCCTTGAAAAGGCGCACTTTCGGCTCCGCCATCAGGCCAAAGCCCGAGACGATCACCGTTTTTCCCTCCAAGGGCATGGAAGCTGGAAATGTACGCATCTTACTATCCGATCCTGCGCATTCGTGGCGCGACCGGATCAATATTTCTATTGCGCATAGTGAATACAAACGAGGAATATTGGCTTTTCAGTTTAGAAAAACTATATGGGAGTGATGTCGACTGATCGTCTCCCTCCGCTCAACGCCCTGCGCGCGTTTGAAGTCGCCGCCCGCCTGCAGAGTTTCTCCAAGGCTGCGGAAGAGCTCGCGGTGACACCGGGGGCCATCAGCCAGCAGATTCGTTTGCTGGAGGATCATATCGGCCAGGCGCTGTTTGAGCGCCAGGGGCGCGTCATGGTGCTTACCGAAGCCGGGCTGGCGGGGGCGGAACTGGCCAGCGAAGCGTTTGCGCGTCTGTCCGACACTGTGCGGGCCATGAGGAGTCCCACCCAGCGACGCAGTCTGACCGTCTCTGTTGCGCCATCCTTTGCCGGAAAATGGCTGGCGCCGAGGCTGTTTCGTTTCCAGGAACTCTATCCGGATATCGAAGTGTGGATTTCGGCCGACCGCGAGCGGGTCGACCTGTCCGGCGGCGCGGCGGATCTGGGCATCCGCTATGGGCCGGGGGGCGATGCCAGTCTCAGTGAACAGCGATTGCTGACCGAGGAAGTCCTGCCCGTCTGTTCGCCGCAATTGCTAGGCGATGGTTCGGCGGTCCGGACACCAGCCGATCTGGTGCGGCAGACGCTGCTGCATGATGCCTCTCCGGAGAGTGATGTCGATGGTGCAGACTGGGCCTCATGGTTTCGGGCGCGCGGCGTGAGGGGCGGGCGAGCGGAAGGCGGGGTCCGGTTCAACCAGTCCGCGCTGGTCATTGATGCGGCCGTTGCCGGTCGCGGGGTCGCGCTGGCCAAACGGGCCCTGGCTCAGAATGACCTGGCGGCGGGGCGACTGGTCGCCCTGTTCGCGGATGGTACGGTTCCGCTGCGTTCTGCCTATCACATTGTCACCGCTCGCAACCGGCCTCTGGACCTGCATGCGCAGCGTTTTATCGACTGGCTCGTCGCCGAGGCCCATGACCATGAACACTCGCTGGACGAGCTTTAGGGTGGGGCGCCCGACCGCGGATGCGACCGGGCTCACCACTCGCTAGAACCGGTAGCGGATGCCCGTGCGCAGGCCGCCGAAATCCAGCTCATTGTCGCTGACAATACCGCCCTTGTCGCGCGGGGTATCGAATTCGAAATCCGTGCTGATGCGGTATTCGCCGAAGCCGGTAATGCGGTCGGTCAGCGTAATCTCGGCGCCGGCACCGTAGACCAGGGCCCATTCGTCCTGTTCAACAAAATCCGTCGGCGGAGCGAACGTGTAGGCGAGATTGCTGTCGAACCGGTAGTTCGTGGCACCGACCAAGCCATAGACGCCGAAGCGGTCGGTGACGCTCAGGCCTGTGCGGAAATCGATGCCGTAGGAGCGGTCCAGTTCGACATTGGAGATCAGCACATTGTTGATGTTCGTCGTCTCCGCCGTTTCATCGGCATAGAAGATCTCGATGGCGGTGAAATAGTCGTTGTCCAGCTCCCATTTGTAACCCAGGCCCAGGAAGATGCCGGCACCGGTATCGCGATCGCTGGAGCTGAGGCTGGGGCCGTCGGCCGGTCCCGTGGTCGGGCCATTACTGCCTGTATTTCGGGTCAGGCCCTGTTCGATCGTCGTGTTGTTGAGCCCGCCGGAGACGTAGAAGCCGTCCTGCGCAAAGCTGGTGGAGGAGATGCCTAGTGTGCCGATGGCGATCAGCAGGGCGGTGGAGATTTGGTTGTTCATGTCGATCCCTCTTTCGGTATGGCGCTTGGTGCGCGGCCCAAGAAGGGGGCGCGATCAAGATCACATTCAAATCAGCTAACCGGAAGAAAAACCTCACTCTTCGACACACAAACGCGCGGTTTCATCAAGTGCATGTGAGCTTTCATGATTGTGAGCAAGGCTCACGAATGCCGACCAGAGCGGCGGCCCAGGCGACGGGATTCGTGACGCGGAGGCTTGGGACACAGCCCCTCTCCCCCGATCAGGGGAAGGCAGATCCGGTCGGCTCGCGCTAATGTCATCGCCGGATCAGGAGATTGTCATGAAAGAATTGCTCGAACCCGTTTTCTCCCTGCTGACCGGCGTTGGCTTCCTCTTGTTTCTGGCCGTCGCGATGAAATTGCGCGCCCGGATGAGTGATCTCGGTGGCCGCCTGGTCCTGTTCGGTTATCTCGCCTTCCCTCTGAGTTTCCTCCTCTTCTCATTTGCGGGACGTGAGAACACCCTCAACAAGGCGTCTGACATGATCCTTGCGGGCGGTGGTGTCGTCATGCTGGCGATGATCCTGATTGGCGGAGGCCTCTATCTGCGCCAGGAGCCTGGCTGAGCTGTTAACGATCACATCGCATCCCGGCGCGTTGCGACCGCCTCGCAAGCGCAAACTAAACTTTGGTTGCCCGGTGAAATCCCCTTGACCCGACGGGGGGGCTGGTTGTGAGTATGCCTCTCGAATGGATACGCAATCAGCTTTTTGGCTGATGTCTCAGCGCCGGGGGAGGGGATCTTGAAGCCGACCGATGTGAAGGATCCAGACTATTTCCATAAAGTCGTGGACTGTCAGTGGGCCTGTCCCGCACACACGCCCGTGCCGGAATACATCCGGCTGATCGCCCAGGGCAAATTCACCGAAGCCTACCTGGTCAATCGCCGCTCCAATGTCTTTCCGGGCATTCTGGGACGCGTTTGCGACCGCCCTTGCGAGCCGGCCTGCCGTCGCGGACGGGTCGAGGAGGAACCGGTCGCCATCTGTCGTCTCAAGCGTGTTGCTGCAGACCATCGCGACGAGGTCTCGCACCTGCTGCCACAGAAGCCGGAAACCACCAACGGCAAGAAGATCGCCCTGGTGGGGGCCGGTCCGGCCTCGCTGACGGTGGCCAATGATCTCGCCCCGCTGGGTTATGAGTGCACGGTGTTTGAGGCCATGCACCGCCCGGGTGGTCTGATGATTTCCAATATCCCCGCCTTCCGCCTGCCGGAAGAGGTGCTGGACGAGGAGATTGGCTATATCGAGAACATGGGTGTCGAGATCAAGCTCAACCATCGCGTTGAAAGCCTGAAAAGCCTGCTTGATGAAGGCTATGACGCGGTCTTCATCGGCTCGGGTGCACCCAAGGGCAAGGACCTCAAGATCGAGGGGCGCGACGAGGCGGCCGCCAATATCCATATCGGTATCGAATGGCTGGAGAATGTTGCGTTCGAGCACACCAAGGCGATCGGCAAGAAGGTTCTGATCATCGGTGTCGGCAATACCGCGATGGACTGTTGCCGGACTTCGCTGCGCCTGGGCGCGGATGATGTGAAGGTCATGGCCCGCAAGCCGCGCGAATTCTTCAAGGCGTCCCCGTGGGAGCTGGAAGACGCCGAGGACGAGAATGTCGAAATCCTGGTCAATCATTCGCCAAAACGTTTTGTCATCGAGAATGGCAAGCTGACCGGAATGGAATTCGAGCTGATGGAATATCAACTCGACGAAAACGGACGCATCACGGATACCAAGATTGCCGGTTCCAAGATCATCCCGTGTGACGATGTCATCCTGGCTATCGGACAGGAAAACGCCTTCCCGTGGATCGAGCGCGATGCCGGTATCGAGTTCGACAAGTGGGGCGTGCCGATCGTTGACGAGACGACCCATGAATCCACCGTCAAGGGGGTGTTCTTTGGTGGCGACAGCGCCTTCGGGCCCAAGAATATCATCTGGGCCGTCGAGCATGGCCACCAGGCCGCGATCTCGATCCACAAGCATTGCCAGGGCGAGAACGTTGCCGAGCGCATGCCGCGCGGACTCAATCTCACGTCTGCGAAGATGGGCGTGAATGAGTGGATGTACTCCAACTCTTTTGACGCTTCTGACCGCCGTGAAATGCCGCTGGTCGAGCTGAAACAGCGTCTGGCGGATCGTCGCAAGGAAGTCGAGGTCGGCTTTACGGACGAACAGATCATCACCGAGGTGCAGCGCTGTTTGAACTGTGATGTCCAGACGGTATTCGATGCCCCGCTCTGCAAGGAGTGTGACGCCTGTCTCGACATTTGCCCGGTGGACTGCCTGTCGATCGTCCCGGTCGCGGAAGAGGCGGATCTGCGCCAGACCCTGCGCGTGCCGGCGAACAATGCCGAACAGGCTGTTTATGTTTCCGAACCGCTCAAGGATACCGGCCGGGTCATGGTGAAGGACGAGGACCTTTGCCTTCACTGTGGTTTGTGCGCCGAGCGCTGCCCCACCTCTGCCTGGGACATGCAGGACGCTGATATTTTCATTCCTCATGCCATCGAGGAAGCCGAAGGAGTTGCCGCAGAATGAATGCTGTAGCCAAGATCCAGCCCGACGTGCGGGTCAACGACTTCGTTCTGAAGATCGCCAATGTGAACGGGACTGGCTCCGCCTCTGCCAATGGCCTTCTGATGAAAGCCATTTTCCGCATGGGCGTGCCTGTTGTGGGCAAGAACCTGTTCCCGTCCAACATCCAGGGCCTGCCGACCTGGTATGAAATCCGCCTGACCAAGGACGGCTACAAGTCCCGCGCGGGGACGACGGAGTTCATGGTCGCCATGAATGCGGAGACCTATGACCAGGACCTGGCCGAGGTCTCGCCCGGCGGCGTGCTGCTCTATGACGACACCTGGCCCCGGCCAGAAATGCACGCGCGTGAGGATATCACTGCGATCGGCGTGCCCCTGGCGCGCATGTGCAATGCCGAGTTCGATAATGCGCGCACCCGCGTGCTGATGAAGAACATGGCCTATGTCGGTGCGGTCGCTGCGCTGACCGGGATCGATGTCGAGGTCATCCGGGGCCTTGTCGAGGAAATGTTCGGCACCAAGGCGCACCTGATCGAAGCCAATATGAGAGCGATCCAGCTGGGTCTCGATTATATTCGCGAAAAACATGCGGAGCCGCTGAACCTGCGTGTCGAGCCGATGGACAAGACTGCAGGTCACATCATGATCGACGGCAATACTGCAGCCGGTCTGGGTGCTGTCTATGCCGGCGCGACGTTCGGGGCCTGGTATCCGATCACGCCGTCGACCTCGCTGATGGATGGCTACAAGGCCTTTTGCGAAAAGTTCCGCGTGGACCCCGAAACCGGCGAGAAGAATTTCTGTATCATCCAGGCCGAGGACGAGCTGGCCTCCATCGGCATGGCCATCGGTGCCGGCTGGAACGGGGCGCGTGCCTTCACGCCGACCTCCGGCCCGGGCATCTCTCTGATGAGCGAATTCATCGGCTTTGCCTATTACGGCGAGGTTCCGGTGGTGTTGTTCGACGTGCAGCGGGCCGGTCCGTCAACCGGTTTGCCGACCCGGACCCAGCAGTGCGACCTGACGCTGGCTGCCTATGCCAGCCACGGCGACACCAAGCATATCTGTGTCTACCCGGCCGATCCGCGCGAGTGCTTCGAGATGTCCGTCCTGTCTTTTGATCTGGCCGAACGTTTCCAGGCGCCGGTCTTCTTCATGACCGATCTCGATATCGGCATGAATGACTGGATGGTCGAGGAGTTGGACTGGGATGACAGCTATGTCCCGGATCGCGGCAAGGTGCTGAGCGCCGAGGATCTCGAGGCGATGGACAAATACTATCGCTACGAGGATCGCGATGGCGATCATATTCCCTATCGCACCATTCCGGGCGTGCACCCCAAGGGCGCATATTTCACCCGGGGGTCCGGCCATAACTGGAAGGGCGGCTATACCGAGGACAGCGATGAGTACAAGGAAGTGCTCGATCGTCTCACCCGCAAGTGGGAGAGCGCGGCCGACGCCGTACCGGGCCCGGTGATCGTGGAATGTGGCAAGCCGACCCGCCGGGCCATCATCTCGATCGGTGGCTGTGACGGTGCCGTGCGCGAGGCGCTGGACCGGTTCAATGCGGCCGACCAGCCCTTGAATTACCTGCGCGTCCGGGGTTTCCCGTTCAATTCCGAGATCGAGGCCTTCATGGATGCCCATGACGAGATCTTTGTCGTCGAACAGAACCGCGACGCCCAGCTGCGCACGCTGTTGATCAACGAAACAGCAGTCGACAAGACCAAGCTGGTTCCGATCCTCGATTACGCGGGCATGCCGGCCAATCCGGAATTCATCTACGACGCCATCACGGCGCATTGCGAGACGGAGGAGGCGTAGTCATGACCTCGATGCCGAAACCGAAAATCTCCAAACACCTGCCCACCAACAAGCTGGGGCTGACCATCCGCCATTATGAGGGCGTGATGTCGACCCTCTGTGCAGGCTGTGGCCACGACTCCGTGACCGCTGCACTGGTCCAGGCCTTCTGGGAGCTCGACCTCGCGCCGGAAAGTGCGGCCAAGGTCTCCGGCATTGGCTGTTCGTCCAAGACAACGGCCTATTTCATGGGCCAGTCGCACGGCATCAATACGGTGCACGGGCGCATGCCGTCCGTAGCGACCGGCGCCAATGCCGTGAACGGTGATCTGCACTATATCGGCATCTCCGGTGATGGTGACTCGCTGTCAATCGGGTTTGGCCAGTTTGCCCACGCCATCCGCCGCAATCTCAACATGCTCTACATGATCGAAAATAACGGCGTTTACGGTCTGACCAAAGGCCAGTTCTCGGCGTCCGCAGATATCGGCACCAAGTCCAAGAAGGGGATCGCCAACGAGCAGACCCCGATCGATCCGTGCATCCAGGCGCTGACGCTGGGCGCGGGTTTCGTGGCCCGCGGTTTTTCTGGCGACAAGTCCCAGCTGGTCCCGCTGATCAAGGCCGGCCTGATGCACAAGGGTTTTGCGCTGATTGATGTGATCTCGCCTTGTGTGACGTTCAATGACCACGCCGGCTCGACCAAGAGCTATGCGCATACCTACAAGTATTACCATCCGCTGGTGCACACGGATTTTGTCGCCCAGGCTGACGAGATCACCGGTGCGCCGGATGCGGATGGCCTGTTGAGCGTGACCCTGCATGACGGGGGCGTGCTGCGCCTGCGCCAGACCGAAAGCGATTACGATCCGCGCGACCGCGCCCAGGCGATCGAAACGCTGATGACGCCGTCAGACACCGGCGAAATCCGCACGGGCCTGCTCTATCTCAACGAGGATATGGGGGATATGCATGCGGCCAACAGCCTGCCGGCGACGCCGCTCAATGCGATTTCCCAGGATGTGCTTTGCCCGGGCAGCGAGGCGCTGGCCAAACTCCAGGCCCGTTACCGCTAGTCGGGTGTGTAGCTGGTGATGATGAGGCCGCCATCGTGTTCGCCACGATGGGCCTCATACTCGGTCTCGCTGATCTGTGTCAGCGTGGCATAGACGTACCAGGAGCCGATTCCATCGCGCATGGGCGAGTAGACTACCTGCCAGAATTGCGGCGGGTTGCCAGCATCCTTCCAGCTTCCCACCGCACTCTCGATACGCCCGTTGGAGAAGCCGCGATCAATCAGTGCAGTAATGTGCTGAGTGACCTCCTCGCCCGAACGGACATTGGCCAGAGCACGCGCATCGCCGATGCGCGCACGCATCGGTTCGCTCATCGTCTCGATCGGCAGGGTCTCGTTATCTGTATCCAGCAGGAGGCAGTGATAAGGGCTGTGCTCGATCGAGGCGACAAAGTCGTCGAACGTGCTGCGAATGGCGGGGTTCTTGCGCAGTTTCTCCAGCGCCGCAATGATTTCGGGAGTTGGGTCGGCAAGCCCCCCTTCGATACGAGAGACCGTGGTCTGGCTGGTGCCAACCATCTGCGCGAAAGCACCCTGTTTCAGGCGCAGTCTTTGTCTAAGCGACCGTACGGTCCGGGCCCAATCCATTATTCGACTTCAAACGCTCGTTTCTAAAAGGAATGAAGTCTTACGACCGTACAAAAAATCCGGGCACTCATAGAATATGAATACCCAGATTATTTCATTGACTTGAATTTCGATATCGGAATTCGCCTCAGAAGAGACCGACGACCTGGCCGTCCTCGTCCAGGCCGATCTGTTCGGCGGCGGGCTGTCGGGGCAGGCCCGGCATGGTCATGATGGTCCCGCAGATGACAACGACAAAGCCAGCCCCAGCCGACAGGCGGACCTCCCGGACCGGGACGGAATGATTGCTTGGCGCGCCGCGCAGGTTGGGATCGGTAGAAAAACTGTACTGGGTCTTGGCCATGCAGACCGGCAGATGACCGAAGCCGGCATCCTCCCACTCGCGCAGCTGGTCGCGGATTTTCTTGTCGGCCAGGACTTCGTCCGCTCGGTAAATCGTCTTGGCAACACGCTCGATCTTTTCGAACAGGCTCAGCTCATCGCCATAGATCGGGGCAAATTGAACGATGCCGCCATCAATGATCTCGACCACACGCTTGGCCAGGTTCTCCGTGCCGGCCGAACCGTCAGCCCAGTGGCGGCAAAGGATGGCCTCGCTGCCCATTGAAGCAGCGTATTCTTCCACCAGGGCGACTTCGGCATCCGTGTCGGAGGAGAAGTGATTGATCGCGACGACAGCAGGTACGCCGTATTTGCGCACATTCTCGATATGGCGGCCGAGATTGGCACAGCCCTTTTTCAAGGCCTCCAGGTTTTCTGAGTTGAGGTCGGTCTTGGCGACACCGCCATTGGACTTGAGGGCCCGGATGGTGGCGACGATGACAACGGCCTTGGGCGAAAGCCCCGCCTTGCGACACTTGATATCGAAGAATTTCTCGGCGCCCAGGTCGGCGCCAAAGCCAGCCTCGGTGACCACATAATCGGCGAGTTTCAGGGCTGTCTTGGTGGCAATCACCGAGTTGCAGCCATGGGCAATATTGGCGAACGGGCCGCCATGGATGAAGGCTGGATTGTTTTCGAGGGACTGCACCAGATTGGGCTGCATGGCGGTTTTCAGCAGGACCGTCATGGCGCCGTCCGCCTTGATGTCGCGGCAGGTGACCGCGCTTTTGTCGCGCCGATAGCCGATAATGATATTGCCGAGGCGTCTCTGCAGGTCCTCCAGGTCCTCGGACAGGCAGAGAATGGCCATGATTTCCGAGGCAACAGTGATGTCGAAGCCAGACTGGCCGGGGAAGCCGTTGGCGACGCCACCCAGCGAGCCGACAATCTCGCGCAGCGCGCGGTCATTCATGTCCAGAACACGGCGCCAGACCACGCGGCGCTGATCGATCTCCAGGCTGTTGCCCCAGTAGATATGGTTGTCGATCATTGCCGAGAGCAGGTTGTGAGCAGACGTGATCGCGTGGAAATCGCCGGTGAAGTGGAGGTTGATGTCTTCCATCGGCACGACCTGGGCATGGCCACCGCCCGCAGCGCCGCCCTTCATGCCGAAACATGGTCCCAGCGAGGGTTCGCGGATACAGATGGTGGCGCGCTTGCCAATGCGGTTGAGCGCATCGCCGAGGCCCACTGTAGTGGTTGTCTTGCCTTCACCGGCCGGGGTCGGGTTGACCGCCGTCACCAGGATCAGATTGCCGTCCTCATCCCCCTGGAGAGACTTGATATAGTCCGCCGTGAGCTTGGCCTTGTCATCGCCGTACTGGGCCAGAGCCGTGGCTGGAATGCCGAGTTTCTCGGCGACGTCCGTGATGGGCAGCATGTCGGCTGCGCGGGCAATATCGATATCGCTGTTCAAGGTCTCTCTCCCCCTTGAGGTCATAGGTCAGGCCAGCCGGTGCGCCGCCTTGCGGACGACGGGCAGCAAGCGGTCCGGGTGCTCGGCGAGCACGGCTTGTAATTGCTCTCGCATGCGCGGCTCCCAGAAGCTCCGGATGTGTTGTTCGACCCCATCGATGGCTTCCGCCTCGGAATAGGGTTCGAAAAAGGCCGCAATCTGGTTGGCCATGGCAATCAGGCGTTGACGATCCATGCGCGTCACTCTCCCAGCCGGACGACATGCCCGCCGGGGCCACGCGTCAGAATTTCAAGATTGATGAGCCTGGCCAGGTCCAGCGCCAGGGATGTTGGCGCCGACAGTGTAGCCAGGGCCGAGGCCCGGGTGACCGCGCATTTATAGACCAGTTCGAAACTGCAGCGGCTGGACATCAGGATAAAGCCATCCGCCTGCAGCTTGCCCGCCGTGGCGAGCAAGCCAATGAGCTTGTCCAGTGCGTTATGCCGGCCAACATCCTCGCGTACAAACTCGATCTCGCCGGTCGGAGCACACCAGGCTGCAGCGTGAACGCTGTGGGTCCGCTGGTTCAGGGGCTGATGCCGACCCAGTGCGGCGAAGGCCGCTTCCATGGCATCATCGGCAATTCGGTGTGCCGCGTTCCGGGCGGTCCTTGGCGGGTGTAGTTCAGCCAGGCTTTCGATGCCACACAGCCCGCAGCCGCTGTGACCGTCCAGGCTGCGCCGTTTCAGGCGGTCACGCGCGATCCGGTCATCGGCGATCCGGACGTCCACCGTCGAGCCTTCCGGAAAGGTCGCGATGTTGATCGCGTCCGGTTGGGTGCCGGGACGGAGCACGCCTTCTGACAGCGCGAGGCCATAGGCGAGGTCTTCCAGATCGCTGGGGCTGGCCATCATCACCGTCCAGGCCTGGCCGTTGAAGCCAATCTCGACCGGGTGTTCCGTGGCGATAGACCATTGCATGCCCTGTGTGTCTGCAGAGGCAATGACGACATCAAGCGAGGCCTGCGGCAGTTTCAATCCGGTCACTCCGCAGCGGGGACGATATCGATCCGGGCCCGGCGACGACCGCGCTCGGCCTGCCAGTCCGATGGCATGTTGGATGGCGCGACCTGTACAGCCGTGACCTTGTATTCGGGGCAATTGGTCGCCCAGTCCGACAGTTCGGTGGTGACGACATTGGCCCCGGATTCCGGATGGTGGAAGGTCGTATAGACCACGCCCGGCGGCAGCCGCTCGGACAATACGGCACGAACGGTAATGGCGCCCTTGCGGCTGGACAGCGAGACCATGTCACCGTGCGCAAGCCCGCGCGCATCAGCGTCAGACGGGTGGATCTCGAGCACATCCTCGTCATGCCAGCGGGAATTCTCGGTCCGGCGGGTCTGGGCGCCGACATTGTACTGGCTGAGAATGCGGCCGGTGGTCAGCAAGAGCGGGAAGGCGCGGGAGGTGCGTTCCTCCGTCGGGATGAACTGGGTCAGCATGAACTGGCCCTTGCCGCGTACAAAACCGTCGACATGCATGGTGGGCGTGCCTTCCGGCGCGGCATCATTGCAAGGCCATTGTACCGATCCTCCGCGGTCGAGGCGGTCAAAGCTCACGCCGGCGAACGTGGGTGTCAGCGCTGCAATCTCATCCATGATCTCCGAGGCCGCTGCGTAGCGCATGGGATAGCCAAGGGCTTCGGCCAGTCGGCAGACGGTCTCCCATTCCGACAGGCCCTGTTTTTCCGCAAAGGCCGGGCGCACGCGATTGATGCGCCGCTCGGCATTGATGAAGGTGCCGTCCTTTTCCAGGAAAGAGGTGCCCGGCAGGAAGACATGGGCAAAGGAGGCCGTTTCGTTGAGGAACAGGTCCTGCACCACGACACAATCCATCGACCGCAGCGCGGCGATGACATTCTGGGTGTCCGGATCCGACTGGGCGAGGTCCTCTCCCTGGATGAACATGCCCTTGAAGCTGCCGTCCAGCGCGGCCGAGAACATGTTCGGAATGCGCAGGCCCGGCTCGTCGCTCAGTGACTGGCCCCAGCTGGTCTCGAACAGGGTGCGGGTCTCCACATCGGACACGTGGCGATAGCCGGGAAACTCGTGCGGGAATGATCCCATATCGCAGGAGCCCTGGACATTGTTCTGGCCGCGCAGCGGGTTCACGCCCACACCTTCGCGGCCAATATTGCCGGTCGCCATGGCCAGGTTCGCCATGCCCATCACCATGGACGATCCCTGCGAGTGTTCGGTGACACCCAGCCCGTAATAGATCGCCGCATTGCCACCCGTCGCATAAAGGCGGGCGGCCTGGCGGATCGTTTCTGCGGGCACACCGCTGACCGCCTCGACGGCCTCGGGGCAGTTTTGCTCCTGCGAGATGAAGGCGGTCCAACGATCGAAGCTCTCGCGCTCGCAGCGCTCGGCGACAAAGGTCTCGTCGACCAGGCCCTCGGTCACGATGACGTGGGCCAGGGCGTTGACGATGGCGACATTCGTACCCGGTCGCAGTTGCAGATGATGGTCAGCCTGGATGTGCGGAGAGCGCACGAGATCGGTCGCCCGCGGATCCGCTACGATCAGGCGGGCTCCGGCCCGCAGGCGCTGTTTCATGCGCGAGGCAAAGACCGGGTGGGCATCGGTGGGATTGGCGCCGATCACCAGGATCACATCGGCCTGTTCCACGGATTTGAAATTCTGGGTTCCGGCCGAGGTGCCGAACGTTGTCTTCAGGCCGTAGCCGGTCGGCGAGTGACAGACCCGGGCGCAGGTGTCGACATTATTGTTGCCAAAGGCCGCGCGGACCATTTTCTGGACAACGTAAACCTCTTCATTGGTGCAGCGTGAGGAGGTGACAGCACCGATCGCGCTGCGGCCGTGCTCGGACTGGATGGCCTTGAAACGGTCTGCGGCAAAGCCGATAGCTTCGTCCCAGCTGACCTCGCGCCAGGGCTGGCTGATATCCTCGCGGATCATGGGCGACATCACCCGGTCAGGATGGCTGGCATAGCCCCAGGCGAAGCGTCCCTTGACGCAGGAATGGCCCTCATTGGCGCCCCCGGACGTGTCCGGCGTCATGCGGACGACTTCATCACCCTGGAGCTCGGCGATGAAGGAACAGCCAACACCGCAATAGGCACAGGTCGTGGCGACTTCCCGGCGCGGCTGGCCATGTTCGACGACGCTTTTTTCCATCAGCGTGGCGGTCGGGCAGGCCTGTACGCAGGCGCCGCAGGACACGCATTCGCTGTCAAAAAAACCTTCGTCGAGACCTGCCGAGACCTTGGAGCCAAAGCCGCGGCCGTCGATCGTCAGGGCCAGCGTGCCCTGGATCTCGTCGCAGGCGCGGACACAACGCGAGCAGACTATGCATTTCGATCCATCAAACTGGAAATAGGGATTGGACGCGTCCACGCCTTCATCGAGGTGGTTCTCGCCCTCGAAACCGTAACGGACTTCGCGCAGACCGACTTCGCCAGCGGTGTCCTGGAGTTCACAATCGCCATTGGCGGAACAGGTCAGGCAGTCGAGCGGATGATCGGAAATGTAGAGCTCCATCACGCCGCGGCGCAGCGCTTCCAGACGTGGAGTCTGGGTCTGCACCTTCATGCCCTCGGCCACCGGTGTGGTGCAGGAGGCGGGGGTGCCCTTGCGGCCCTCGATCTCGACCAGGCACATGCGGCAGGAACCAAACGCTTCCAGCCGGTCCGTAGCGCAAAGTTTGGGAATGCGTGCCTCTACCTCCGCGGCAGCGCGCATGATGGATGTGCCTTCCGGTACGGTGACCGTCTGGCCGTCAATTTCCAGGCTGACGCGGGTCTCGCTTGTGCGGGCCGGCGTGCCGAAATCATTCTCGCGGCGGCTTCCCATCGTCCTAGTCTACCATGTCTTCGAGTTTCGGGTCCGAGGATATGAAATCCTCACGGAAATGGCGCAGCGCGCTCATCACCGGCATTGGTGTCAGTCCGCCCATGGCGCACAGCGACCCGTCCGTCATGACGGTGCACAGCTCTTCCACCAGTTCGAGATTGGCCTCGACATTCTCACCTTCGCGGATCTTGCTGATTGTTTCGGCGCCGCGGATCGAACCGATGCGGCAGGGTGTGCACTTGCCACAGCTTTCCTCGGCACAGAATTCCATCGCGAATTCAGCCTGTTTGGCCATGTCGACCGTGTTGTCGAAGGCGACGATACCGCCATGGCCCAGCATCGCGCCTGCAGCGGCGAAAGCTTCGTAGTCCATCGGGAGGTCGAGATCGTCGGCCGGGATATAGGCGCCCAGGGGGCCGCCAACCTGGACGGCTTTCAGCGGGCGACCGCTCAGCGTGCCACCGCCAAAATCCTCGATCAGGTCACGCAGGGAAATGCCGAAATCGGCTTCCAGCATGCCGCCCCGGCGAATATTGCCCGCGAGTTGATAAGCCTGGGTGCCGCGAGAGCGTTCATGCCCGATCTCGGCATAGGCCTCGCCGCCATGCGCCAGGATCCAAGGCACGCTGGCCAGGGTCAGAACATTGTTGACGATGGTCGGCTTGCCGAACAGGCCGGAAATGGCCGGTATGGGGGGCTTGACCCGGACCTGGCCGCGCTTGCCCTCCAGGCTCTCCAGCATAGCGCTCTCCTCGCCACAAACATAGGACCCGGCGCCGCGCCGAAGCTGGAGTTCAAACGCCTTGCCGGAGCCAAGGATGTCCGAGCCCAGCCAGCCACGTGCCTCCCAGGCGCTGATCGCCGCCTTGAGCGTAGCAATGGCGTGCGGATATTCCGAGCGGCAATAGATGAAGCCCTTTGTGGCACCCACGGCGAGGCCGGCGATGATCATGCCCGCAATGAGCTGGCCGGGGTCGCCCTCCATCAGCATGCGGTCGGCGAAGGTGCCGCTATCGCCCTCATCCGCGTTGCAGCAGATGTATTTCTGGTCAGCGACTGCTTCGGACGCCGTTTTCCACTTTATGCCCGCCGGGAAGCCCGCGCCGCCACGTCCGCGCAGTCCGGAGCGGGTCACAGTCTCGACGATGTCCGATGGTGTCTTGCCGAGTGCGGACCATAGGCCGTCCAGCCCTCCAGAGGCTTCAAAGGCATCAAGGTCCAGCGGATCGATAAGGCCGCAACGTTCAAAGATCACGCGGCGCTGGACTTTCATCCAGGGTAGGTCCTCGACCTTGCCGAGGCAAGTTGCATCATCTTCGGGGAAGCCCGCATCGGCGAGGCGTTTTGCATCCATCACGGAAAGCGGGCCAAAGCCGATCCGGCCCTGCGCAGTTTCGACTTCGAGCAGCGGTTCCAGCCAGAGCATGCCGCGCGATCCTGTCCGTACCAGCTGATCCCGGGGCAGGGCGGCAGCGACAGCATCCGCACCGACGGAGAGTGCAGCAGCATCGCGGGAGAGATAGAGGCGGGGCGTATCAGTCATCAGCCAGCTCCGCTTCCAGCAGCTCGACGCTGGCTCGACCGATCAGGCGTTCACCGATCATCGCGGCGGGGCCCAGCGCGCAATTGCCCAGGCAATAGATTGTTTCGCTGGCGATGCCCTTGTCAGAGAGACGGCGGGCCAGCTCTTCACTGCCGACAGCCTGGCAAGCTTCGGCGCGGCAGAGTTTGAGTTTCGGCTTGTCAGCCTGGCGGCTGAAGTCACCGTAAAAACTGCGCACGCCGTGAATGTCGGCGCGGGAAATGTTGAGGCGTTCGGCGATCGTGCGCGCGGCGTCGTCGCTGACACAGCCAAACTCTTCCTGCGTGTCGTGCAGGATTTCCAGCAATGCAGCGGGATCGTGATTGTGATGTGCGCAGATCTTCGCAACCACATCGATTTCGTGCGGCACGCAGCTCTCCCCGTAAATTATTCTTCGTTCCGGGGAGTTTAGCGTTCGTCGCGCCTTTTGAAACCGTTTTGTTTACGCAGGCGTCAGCCTAGGCCGAGGATGCCCGACAGATAGCCCGGGAAGTCGGACAGGACGGCGCCGAGCTGGCCCTGGGCGATCGCTGGCAGGAAGATCGCCAGCACAACGCTGATGACCAGGCCGATGAAGGCGCGGAAGATGTCGCTTACAACGTCCCAGAGTGCTTCCAGCTTGCCGCGCAGGCCGCCGATATAGGCAATGGCGATTTCGCGACCGGCCAGCATGCCCAGGAAGACCCAGGTCGTGGACATCGGCACATCGTTGAGTTCCTTGAAATAGAACAGGATGAGGCCGTAGATGAAGTCGACAAGCGTGGCGGCGCGAACGTCGGTCGTATTGGTCTTGGACAGGACGATTTTCTGGATTTCACCACCGCGAGCACGGAAGATGATGGCGTGCAGGAACAGCATGACCAGCGTCGCGAAGATCAGCAGCATCGGCGAGAACTGGACCTGGGTCTCCATGACCGCAACGCCATTCTCGATGATCGGATTGCCGGCATTGTCCAGTGCGGGGACAAGCTCGGTGGTGCGTGGCAGGAAGACAAAGATATTCGCCAGATCCTGCATCAGCCACTGGGACCACAGGAAGGCGGTGGAACACCATTGCAGCACGTACCAGATCGGTGAATGCGGCTGATCCTTGGTGTCGGCGATCCAGCGCTCGAAGAAGCGCGAGACGGCGAGATAGACGACGAAGGCCGCGCCGAGCGCGACGACATAGCCCATGCCGGACTTGAGCAGCATGCGGGGCAGGACCCCATCAGTGCTGGCCCCGCCGGTCAGGGCAAAGATGGTCAGGACCAGGAAGGTCGTGGACACCGGAATGCCGAACCGTGTCAGCAGGAGCAGGAAAATCGGCGGGACGGCGTGATACCACTGCACCCCGTTTTCCGGATAGGGCAGGGTGTTCAATCGGCCGAAGGCGATATCCTGGTTGAGCGCGAAATATCCGTAGACCATGACCGCAACAATGATCGAGCAGGCATAGAGCCAGAGCACCCACCAGGGTCGCTTGTCATTGGAGCTGAGGAAGGTGCCTAGCGTCTGGATCGCGTCATTGGCGACGATGGAATACGCAGCGAGTAGGAACCCGATGATTGAAAAGGTCCAAACCAGTAAACTCAGATCGCCCATGATATGCTCTCACACGGATTTGCAATTGGCCGGGAAGATGGACATTTGTTGGTTCGGGATCAATCAAAGAACGCCGTGACTGCAGCTATTTCACAGAAGTTTCAAAAATGGCCTGTTCTTCCAATCAAATCAGTGCGAAGAAGAAATCATCTTCCCTCAATTGGCGAACCGCGTTATATATTATAACCCTAACGGGTGCTGCATTCTTCAAAGGGCGGAAGAGTTGCATGTCAGCAATTGAGATAGCGCAGGATTTACCGGAGCTTCACTGGCCATCGGTGCTCCGACACTACCGGCATTCGACCGGTCTCAACCAGGGGCAGTTGGCTGACAGGCTTGCCGTGACCCAAACCATGGTCTCCCGATGGGAAGCCGGTGATGCACGCCCCAGCCCACGAATCCAGGAATTGCTGTTTGATCTTTACTGGGCCGAAAGTGCGACAATCTCGCGCGATGTCTGGGAAGAGCGCATCGCGCAGAACCCGGCTCTGATCTGTGTTGCGGATGTAACGGGTCGGTTTGCTGTGGCATCACGCGGGCTGGCGCGCCTTTTTGGCATGGAGCAGGACGAGCTGTCCGGGCGGTTTTTGCGTCATCTGTTCCGCGGCGAAGTACTCGACCTGTTTGACACCTTTATGCGAACAGGATTTTTCGAAGGCCGGGTTGCCAGTGCTGAGAGCGCCGAATCGCTCGAGTTCCGCCACGCATCGGGGGAGTGGAAACAGGTCTATCTACACGGGCTGCACAAGCCGGTGTTGATGCCGGGGCCGCGTGTTCTTTGCATGATGTCTGCTGCCGTGGTGAGCGAAGGCGTATATCGCGAAGTGCGTGAGCGCCTCGGGGGTCAATTGGTTGTGCGAAAGGCACTCTGAACGGATGACGTCAGATATGAACCGGTCGACAAAACCGGACAATCTGAGCTGGGGCGAAGTCCTCAAGCAATACCGTTTTACCAACAATATGAAGCAGATGGCCTTGGCCGACGATCTGGGTGTCACGCAGGCTATGGTGTCGCGATGGGAGGCAGACCTGGTCGAGCCGGGAAAGCAGATGCAGGAGCGCATCCTGCAGCTCGTCGCACCGGAAGCCTTGTCAGCCCCTATGGTTGGATGGCGTGAATACATTGCGGAGATGCCCGCACTTGCGGCTGTTGTCTCCTGTGAAGGCATTCTCGAAACCGCAAGCGTCGGGATGATCCGGGAGACCGGCCTGGATCGCACCGCGAGCGAAGGTCGGATGCTGGCCCAAAGCTTTGCCGAGGGGCCGCCCGAGATCTTTTTGCGACTGAAATCAATCGGATTCTTTGACGAACTTATAGAAACCGTTGAAAGTGTGGACAAGTATGTACTCTGCGATGGGGCTCGGAAGGGTGAAACGCTGTTTGTGCATTCGATGAACTGGTGGCGGCGGGGTGAAGACCTCAAGCCACGATGGGTGTTCACCGGAGCACAGGTCAGCGAGGAAGAGTTCGAGGCCCTGCGGACTGAGTTTGGAAGCCAGATTCGTACAACGCCCATAGCTTAGGGCCTGCGGGGGGAACCGTGGCACAAGATCTAAATCTGCCTGTTGCATCCGGAAAGGTGAACTGGCCGTCGATCATTCGGAATTTCCGGATGTCAAAACGCCTCAAACAGGCTGCCCTTGCGGCTGATCTGGGTGTGACGCAAGCCATGATTTCGCGCTGGGAGAATGGCGAGTCAGACCCGCCAGAGCGCGTTAAACGTCGCATGGCCGAGCTGGTACAGGATGCCTTCGTCGTGGCCCCGGCACCGACGTGGATGGATCTGGTGACTCTGAACCCGGCCGTTGAGTTCGTCACGGACTCGCTGGGCATGTTCAAGGCCGTATCGCGCGGCGCTGTGGACTTGTTCGGGGTCACGCGTGAAGAAATCGAAGGCCGCCGGGCGTCCCAATACCTGGGGGAAGATTTTACTGCGGCGATGGACCACTTGCGTGACCACGGCATGTTTCAGAACAATCTGGCCTTTGCCCAGAGTCTGGGCTCCGTCGAGATCAATGTCGCGTCCGGCATGAAAAACGTGCTGTGTGATTTCATCCACTGGCCGCGGATTTCCGAAGCGCGTACAGTTTATTGCGTGCATTCCGGCGCTGTCATCGATGAGGCGGCCTATGCGCGACGTCTGGAAGAACGCCATGGCGAGCGGTTTGTGACCCGCAAGACATTCTGATTGCATCGGCCGCGGTGCATCCGGCGAACAACATCATGGTTTGCAAAAAAGGCGGCTCGCTGAGCCGCCTTTTTCATTGCTTTCATTCGGGCTTTTGTCTGGGCGCTACTCGCTCCGCTGAGCGTCGCGCAGGGCCCGGAACTCGTTGCCTTCATACCAGTTCGGCCAGTCTTCGGAGTTCGCGAGGCGATTGCCGACATTGTAGAAGAGCTGTGCGTCCTCGACCATGCCTTCCATATTCCAGTCCGCCGAATACTCGTCGCCGGGAGCGTGATAGCGATTGGCGCGATAGTCGGCGCCAACGGCTTCGCCGGCTTCAGTGCCGCCGTCACGCAAGTCAAATCCACCGTCCGCATAGAGCATCGGGACGCCCTGCTTGGCGAGGGAGATGTGGTCGGAGCGGTAGAAATAGCCGGCCTCCGGGTTCGGATCCGGCACGATGTAGCGGTCCTGGCCTGCTGCCTCCTCGGTCAGGATCTCTTCCAGCTCGGACGCACCGTGACCGACCACGACGACATCGCGGGAACGACCCATGGGCAAAATGGCGTCGATATTGATACCGCCGACTGTTTGCGAGAGCGGCTCGATCGGGTTCACGCCGTAATAGGCAGAGCCCAGCAGGCCGGATTCCTCGGCAGTCACGGCCAGGAACATCACCGAGCGCTCCGGCGGGTTGGCCGCGAAGGATTCGCCGATTTCCAGGATCGCCGCCGTACCCGTGGCGTTATCAACGGCGCCATTGAAAATACCGTCCTCGCCAACACCGAAACGGATGCCCAGATGGTCCCAGTGCGCAGTGTAGATGACAAACTCGTCTGGACGCTCGGTGCCGCGGACGACGCCCGCGACATTGCGGCTGTCCATCGTGCGGGTGGAATTGCGCAGCGTACCCGACGCCGTCAGGCCGGTCATTTCAACGGCTTGGAAACCCGGCTGGGCTGCTGCGGCGGTGAGGGCGTCAAAGTCGAGACCTGACAACTCGAACAATTGGCGCGCTGCGTCTTCGGTGATCCAGCTCTCGACTCCGGCGAATGTGCCTTCGCCCGGCTCGCGTGCGAGGTCCAGCTGCGAACCGGTCCAGGAGCCTGAAACGACATTCCAGCCATAGGACGCCGGAGCGGTCTGGTGAATGACGATCACGCCATCCGCGCCCTGGCGGGCGGCTTCCTCGTATTTATAGGTCCAGCGACCGTAATAGGTCATCGCATTGCCGTTGAAGAGGCCGGTCTCGGGGTCTCCATAGCCGGGATCATTCACCAGCATGACGACGGTCTTGCCGCGTGCGTCGATACCCTCATAGTCATTCCAGCCGTATTCGGGCGCGACAACGCCATAGCCCACGAACACCAGTTCCGTGTCTTCAATTGCAACTTCATCGTCGGCACGCTTGGTCCAGTAGACCACATCTTCCGGCATGGTGAAGCCGAGGCTTTCGCCATTATGGGCGATGTCAAAAGAGCTGTTGGCCGTGTCCAGGGTGACTTCCAGCAGGGAAACAGGCTGGAAATAGCTGTCTCCATTGCCCGGTTCCAGGCCAATGCGTTGCATCTCGTCGGCGATCCACTGGCTAGCGGCAATGCCGGCAGTGGTTGCCGGCGCGCGGCCTTCGAACTCATCGCTTGCCAGCGTGGCAATGCGGTGGCGCAGATCGGCGTCGGTGATGTCCGAACTGGTCAGCGATGTGGTAGTTTCCTCTTCGACGGTACCCTCCATGCCAGCCTGAGAGCAGGCCGCAAGGCATAAAGCACTCGCGGCAAAAGCGTAAATCGCATGTTTCATCATATGTTCCCCTTGGCGATTAAGGCCGTTACAGCCAATCTGCCGCACATCCTGCATTCGCAGGCTCGGGACGCAAGCACCGTCTGGCACCGCTTCGGCGCATTTGCCATTTGACCAGACCTGAATGGTCATTCATGTTTGCGCCCTGATCGTATCGACACGGCAAAGTCGGCGATACACCCGAGGGGAGAATTCATGTCTGAAGAAACCACGTCCGGATCGACCGATACGGAACCGAAAATCAGCAGCGGATATCGCGCCTACGTGCTGTTTATGCTGATCGTTGTTTACACATTCAATTTCATCGATCGCCAGATCATCGGAATTCTAGCGGTTCCGATCCAGGAGGAGCTACAGGTTTCCGACACGATGATGGCAGCCATGCGTGGCCTGTCATTTGCGCTTTTGTATTCCACGCTGGGCGTGCCGATTGCTTGGATGGCCGATCGATACAGTCGCGTTCGCATCATGACAGCTGCCTTGTCGGTCTGGTCACTCATGACCATGGTATGCGGAATGATCGCGACCCCGGTCCAGCTCTTCTTCGCGCGGATGGGTGTAGGCGTTGGTGAAGCTGGTGGCGTTGCTCCAGCCTATTCGATCGTCTCGGATTACTTTCCTCCTGAACAGCGCGCCCGAGCGCTGGCCGTGTATTCCTTTGGTATTCCGATCGGCAGTGCGGTCGGCATTGTTTTTGGTGGCGTGATCGCGACGCTGATGGACTGGCGTACAGCTTTCCTGATTGTGGGTGGTCTAGGCTTGTTACTTGCCCCAATTTTCCTACTGACTACGCAAGAGCCGAAACGTGGCCAGTTTGACAAGGGGGTTCAGCCCAAACCGGTCGGCTTCGGCCCGGTTCTCTCGACTTTGATGAAGAAGAAGAGTTTCTGGTTCCTCTCGGTCGGCGCAGCCTGTTCGTCAATGATGGGGTATGGCCTGTTTGCATGGATCCCCGCTTTCCTGGTGCGTTCCTTTGGTGACGCGTTGCCGGAGTTTTTCTCCTGGGCTCCAGCCTTTCTGGTCCCGCAAGGTGCTCCAGCGTTGCTCTATGCAGCCTATTTCTACGGATTTGTCGTTTTCGTCGGCGGTCTGATCGGCATCTGGATGGGAGGAGCCCTCGCGGACGGGATGGGTTCTAAGTCACGCGCCAACTACGCTCGCGTACCGGCATTCGCCTTCCTGGCTGTAGCGCCATTTCTCATCCTCGGCATGGTATCAAACTCGTTGATGCTGATTTTCTTTGTCATGATTATCCCGACGGCCCTGTCCCTGGCATGGCTCGGCCCGGTTCTTTCCGCGTTCCAGCACATTGTACCCTCGAACATGCGCGCGACGGCCTCGGCGATTTTCCTGCTGATCAACAATCTGATCGGCATTGGTTTGGGAGATCTGCTACTCGGAGCAATGTCTGATGGCTTGGCATCTCGGTTTGGTGAAGAATCACTGCGCTATTCGATCCTGTGTGGCGTTGTTTTCTACCTGGTCGCAGCAGTCCTATTGTTGATGGCCTCAAAGCATCTCGACAATGACTGGGAAAGCGAGGCGTAATGTCGGGCAGTGCATTCACAGACGATTTCTTCACGACCGCCGATGGGCCGAAGATCCATTTTCGGGACTATCCGGCGGTGGGTGAAGAGCGAGGGCTGCCGGTTCTGTGCCTGCATGGGCTGACGCGCAACGTCAATGATTTCGCGGAGCTGGCGCCACAGATCGCGGCGCTGGGGCGGCGGGTGATCGTCGCCTCACAGCGCGGTCGAGGCAAGTCGGGCTGGGATCCTCAGCCAGAGCGCTATCAGCCCCCCACCTACACGATGGACATGGTCGCCCTGCTCGACCATCTCGACATCGAACAGGCGGTGTATGTGGGCACATCCATGGGTGGGTTGATGTCGCTGATCACGCCCACACTGGCGCCGGGACGGTTGGCAGCGGCGGTGATCAATGACATCGGCGTTGAGATCAACCCCGAGGGGATCGACCGGATCAAGTCGAATGTATCCGCCCGCGGCGCCGTGAAAACATGGGACGAAGCGATCGAGCGCACGATTGCGTCCAATCTCGAGGCCTTCCCCCGGCGCAAGGGGGACCGCGCTTTCTGGGACTGGTTTGCGCAGAAGATCTGGGTCGAGGTGCCGGGCGGATATGACCTGGCCTATGACCAGGCCATAATCGATCAATTCGATGAAGGCGGCGATCTGCCGGATCTGTGGCCCTTCTGGGCACCTTTCAAGGATATCCCTGTGCTTGTTGTTCGGGGCGGTATCACCGACCTGTTGACCAAAGCCACGATCGAGGCGATGCGCGCGCGCAAGCGGGACATGGCCTATGCGGAGGTTCCTGATGTCGGGCATGCGCCCTTCATGACGGAACCGGAAGCCTGGTCCGCGATCGAGGATTTCCTGGGTCGGGTTGATTGATCCATCGCGATGGGTCGGCGTGTTTTGAGTGGCGTTTGTCCTGACGACAGCGCACGCACTGATTCTGCTTGCCCGCACCGCGATACGGACTAATTTTTTCGCGAGTAAAATCGAGGGAGGATGTTCATGGCCTGGAAGGCAAAATTACTCGCGGGTTCAGCAGCCATTTGTATGGTTGCAGGCGCGGGTTTCGCCCAGGATGCACCGATTGTTCAGCCGGGCGCGCCGGGTGAGGCGAACCGCCAGCTGAGTGCTGACGAGGCCGTACAGATCGCGGCCAATCGTTATTCAGACGATGATGTGCGTTTCATGCAGGGTATGATCCTGCACCATTTCCAGGCCGTCCAGATGGCCGCGCTGGTCGGTGACCGGACAAGCAATGAGTCACTGGGGGATATCGCCAGCCGTATCGATATTTCGCAGGAAGACGAGATCGCCTTCATGCAATCCTGGCTGCGTGAACGCAGCGAGATGGCACCTGATCCGGCCAATGATCCGCACGCCATGCATCATGGCGATCACCACAACATGTCCGGCATGGCGACACCCGCCCAGATGGAGGCTCTGGAAGCGGCCAGTGGTACCGCCTTCGACGCCCTGTTCCTGGAATTGATGATCGCGCACCACGAGGGTGCCGTGGACATGGTGGATCACCTCCTTTCCCAGCGCGGTTCTGCCTACGACCCGGTCCTGTTCGACTTCGTCAATGATGTGCGTGGTGAGCAGCGTGCTGAGATCCGCCGTATGAACACGCTGTTGTCCGGTCTTTCCGAAGATCCGCGCAATGGCCTGGCTGCCGGTTTCCGGGATGCCGAGGAAGCAATCTCCAACCTGGTGCATCTTGCCAGCCTGCCCAAGCCGACCGGCTTCTTCGACGCAGAGAATCCCGCCGGCCTGCCGCCGGAAATCCCGTCGGACGCCACCGACGAGGATATCGAGCGCCGCTTTGGTGACCGTTCGCCCTTCCTGAGCTTCTCGAACACTGACATGGCCTTTGCCGGAGACCTGATGGCTGCCGGCAACTATCATGGCATCAACATGTATGACATCACGGGTGACGAGCCGCGTCTGCTGAGCTCCATCGTCTGTCCGGGTGGGCAGGGCGATGTCTCCATCGTCGGCAATCTGATGATCATGTCGGTCCAGGATACGCGCGGTCGTATCGATTGTGGTCGCCAGGGCGTGCTTGAGGATGTCAGCGAAGAGCGCTTCCGCGGCATCCGCATCTTCGACATCACCGACCCGGTTGCACCGCGCCAGGTTGGCCTGGTCCAGACCTGCCGCGGCTCGCACACCCATTCTGTGGTCTCCGCGGATGACGAGGCCATCATCGTCTACAATTCCGGAACCAGTTCCATCCGCTCCGATGAAGAGCTGGACGGCTGTGTCGCCGGATTGCCGGGCGATGACGAAACAGCCCTGTTCAGCATTGATGTGATCGAGATCCCGGTGGCGAACCCGGCCGCTTCGCGCATTGTCGACAGCCCCCGGGTCTTTGCGGATGATGAAACCGGACGTATCGCGGGCCTTTGGGCTGGCGGTGACCATGGTGATGGCACCCAGTCCACACGCCGGACTGACCAGTGCCACGACATCACGGTTTTCCCGTCACTGAACCTGGCCGCTGGTGCCTGCTCGGGCAACGGTATCATCCTCGACATCACCGACCCGCGCGCGCCGCAGCGCATTGATGCTGTCGTCGACCGCGGTTTTGCCTACTGGCACTCCGCGACCTTCAACAATGACGGTACCAAGGTCCTCTTTACCGATGAATGGGGCGGCGGTGGTCGGCCGCGTTGTCGTGCCCAGGACCCGAGTGACTGGGGCGCCAATGCGATCTTCGACATTGAAGACGGTCGTCTGGAATTTGCCAGCTATTTCAAGATTCCCTCGGCCCAGACCGAAGAGGAAAACTGCGTAGCGCACAACGGCTCTGTCATTCCTGTACCGGGACGCGATATCTTCGTGCAGTCCTGGTACCAGGGCGGCATCTCCGTCATCGATTTCACCGACTCCGAAAACCCGTTCGAGATTGCCTATTTTGACCGGGGCCCGATTGATCCGGACGTGATGATCAGCGGCGGATACTGGTCTTCCTACTGGTATGATGGTCGTATCTACGCCACCGAGATCGCGCGCGGCCTCGACGTGTTCGCGCTGTCGGCCAGCGAGTTCCTGACCGATAACGAGATCGCTGCCGCCGGCCTTGCCAATCAGGGTGAAGTCTTCAATCCGCAGCAGCAATTCCAGGTTAGCTGGCCAGAACATCCGGTCGTGGGACTGGCTTATGTCGACCAGCTCGTTCGTGACGATGTCCTGTCAGCGGACGCGGCCGCCAGCCTGTCAGAGGCCCTGCAGCAGGCCGCCACGACGCTGGATGCCGGCGAGGAAAACCGGTCCCTGGCATCCGACCTGCGCCGCATGTCTCGCGACCTGCCACGGGCCGAGCGAGGCAGCCAGTCGGCCAGCCGTCTGAATGCGCTGGAAGAGGTGATTGATGGTGTCTATCGCGCTCTGCGCTAGTCGGTCTGTCACCAAAAAGGAAAGCCGCTGCCCGGCGGGCGGCGGCTTTTCTGCATTCTAGCCCAGGGTGGACCTGATGAGGACTGCGTCCGGCTTCTCGTTCCAGAACAGACGGGTGCCGCTGTTACCGCTGATCTCTACCGCACACATATTGCCTGTCTTGACCTTCACGTCCGCGTCAGGTCCTGACAGCGCATTGTACATGTAGCGCAGGATGCCGTTGGAAGTGATCAAGACGGTCAAGCCGTCCCGCTCTGCCGCGCCTGCCATGGACGCCAGTGCCTGGGTGCGCAGCACCGCTTCGCTGGGCGACCAGTCAGCGCCCGCCGGGCGACGGTGATGAAGGTCCCATTCCTCGCGGGCCTCGGCGCCAAATTCTGAGTCGAGTTCTTCGGCGGTCTTGCCACCCCAAGAGCCATAGTCGATTTCACGCAGGCGCTGGTCGATCTGAATCTCCCCGTCAAAACCTGTCAGCTCGGCGACGAGCTCGGCCGCGCGCCGGGTCCGTTTGAGGGGGCCACAGATAATATGCGCAGGCGTCAGGCCCGCATCGCGCAGGGCGTTGCCGAGGGCGCGGGCTTGCTCTTCACCCTTTTCCACGAGGGGCAGGTCTTCCTGGGCCCCGACCCAGACAATCCTGTCGCCAGGACCGAAGGTATTGCCGTGACGGGCCAGCAGGATCTTGCTCATCAGACCAGCTCTCCTTCGCGCCGGATGATATCCTCGACGCGTTCGGCGTCCTCGGGGCTGTCAACGGACCAGGCCGAGCGGCCGCGGTAATCGGTCAGCACGACCTGGATCGGGATGCCGTTTTCGAGTGCGCGCAGCTGCTCCAGGCTTTCCGTCATTTCAAGCTCGGTCGGCTCGAGATCGACCAGCTGTTGCAGCGTCTCGCGGCGATAACCGTAAAGGCCGATATGCTGATAGACCGGGGCTCCGGTCTCCGGCTTGCGGCGGAACGGGATAACATTCTTGGAGAAATACAGGGCACGCAGGGTCTTGTCGAAGACCACTGTCGTGCCACTGGCCGAGCCCTTGGCCTTGTCCGCGCGCATGCGGGTTTCGGTGTCCGGCGGCAGGGCGACAGCGGGCGTGGCCATCGGCATATCCGGATGGTCTCGCAGAGTAGTTGCGACATCGCCGATCACCCATGGCGGGATCAGGGGTGCGTCGCCCTGAACATTGATGATGATCTCTGCATCGCTTTCGAGCCGTTTCAGCGCGTCCAGTGCGCGCTCCGTCCCGTTGCGGCAGTTTTCGTCCGTCATCACGGCTTCGCCACCCGCCGCAGCAACGGCATCCATGATGCGCTTGTCATCCGTGGCCACCACGACGCGATCGACGCCTTCGGCCGCCGCGGCAATGCGCCAGACGCGTTCGACCATCATCTGGCCGGCGATCTTGGCGAGAGGTTTGCCCGGAAAACGGGTCGAGCCGTAACGGGCGGGAATGACAGCAAGAACGGACATGGAGATCTCCTTCGCTTTCGGCTTGTTCCACATCCAGCGGCCGATTTCCACTCCTCCCGGCAATGCCGCTATGTCAGCCCGTCAACGTTCAGGGTCTGGACATGTTCAGACTGGCCCCCTAAGGCGGTTAGCTGATTTTATTGCAAGCGCGAAAAGGCAAGAAAATGCGCCACTTCCTGACGACAGCTGATTGGTCCCGTTCCGAACTGCAGGGCCTGCTCGACCGAGCAGCTGCCTTCAAGTCCGGCACGGTCAGCCGATCGCTCGAAGGGAAGTCGATCGCGCTCTTGTTTTTCAACCCGTCGCTGCGAACCCGATCAAGCTTTGATATCGGGGCCCATCAACTGGGCGGTCACGCCATCGTTCTGGATGCCAAGGGGGCGACCTGGCCGCTGGAGTTTTCCGACGGCACCGTCATGGATGGCTCCGAGGAGGAGCACGTCCGCGAGGCGGCGCGGGTCTTGTCGAGTTATGTCGACCTGATCGCCATTCGCTGTTTCCCCGAGTTCAAGGACTGGGGTACCGAGCGCGAAGATCCGATGATCTCGGCTTTTGCCAAGCACTCCACGGTGCCGGTCATCAACATGGAAACGATCGTGCACCCGTGCCAGGAGCTAGCCCTGATGCTGGCGCTGCAGGAACGCATGGGCTCTGTCGAAGGCAAGGAATTCCTGCTGACCTGGGTGCCGCACCCCAAGCCGCTCAACACAGCGGTGGCGAATTCCGCGCTGCTGATCGCGTCAAAATTCGGCATGAATGTCCGCATGCTCGTGCCGGACGAGGTTTATCGCCTTGACGAGCGTTACATGTCGGCGGCCGAGGCGTTTGTCGGCGAAGCCGGTTCCAGCCTGACGCTGACCACGGATGTCGAGGCCGCCTATTCCGGCGCCGATGTCGTCTATGCCAAGAGCTGGGGAGCGCTGCCGTTCTATGGCAACTGGGACGATGAGGCACCATTCCGGGCCAAGGGCGCAGACTTCATGATCACACCGGAGAAGATGGCCATGACCAATAATGGTGTGGTCAGTCACTGCCTGCCGATGCGTCGTAATGTGAAAATCGCCGATGCCGTTGTCGACAGCCCGGCCTTCCTCGGTATCGAGGAGGCCGGTAACCGCCTGCATGTGCAGAAGGCGGTCATGGAGAGCCTCGCCACCCAGGGAGGGTCGTCATGAGCGAAAACTTCTCCGAAGTCCGCCAGACGATCGTGCAATTGCTGTCCCACATGCGCGATGGCAAGGAGATCCGCGAATATCTCAGCCGGTTCTCGGGTCTCGACCAGGAACGTTTCGCGGTCATCAAGGTCGGCGGCGCCGTCATCCGGGATGATCTGGAAGCGCTTTCCGGCTCGCTGGCCTTCCTGCAATCGGTGGGCTTGTCGCCTATCGTCGTGCACGGCGGCGGCCCGCAGCTGGACGAGGCCCTGGCCGATGCCGGGATTGCCACCGAGCGTGTGGATGGGCTGCGCGTCACGCGCGAGACCGCGGTGCCGGTGATCCGCGAAACGCTGACCAAGGCCAATCTGGCGATTGTCGATGGTGTCCGCGCAGCCGGTGGCCAGGCGGCCGCCATTCCCACTGGTGTCTTCGAGGCCGAACTGATCGACGAGGACACGCTGGGTCGTGTCGGTGAGCCGACCCAGATCCGACTCGATCTTGTTGCTGCCGCAGCCCGGGCCGGACAAGCCCCGATCCTGGCCTGTCTGGGCGAGACGCCGGATGGCAAGCTGGTCAATGTCAATGCCGACAGCGCCGTGCGCGCGCTGGTCCAGGCCCTGCAGCCTTACAAGGTTGTTTTCCTGACGGGCACGGGCGGGCTTCTCGATGCTGCCGGCGAGATCATTTCCTCGATCAACCTGGCCACGGATTACGAAGATATCTTCGCGGCCGACTGGGTGTCCGGCGGTATGCAGCTGAAGATCGACGAGATCAAGCGCCTGCTGGAAACCCTGCCGCTGTCGAGCTCGGTTTCGATCACCAAACCGAAAGCCCTCGCCAGCGAGCTGTTCACCCATGCCGGTGCGGGCACGCTGGTGCGTCGCGGCGAGCGCATATTCGCGCTGGGAAGCAAGGCGGAGCTGGACCTGGAGCGGCTGGATGGTCTGGTCGCCCGGGCCTTCGGTCGACCGACCGTTCCGGGGTATTGGGACGGCTTGCAGCTCGATCACGCGCTGGTAACGGAGAACTACCGTGCCGCAGCGCTCACGACGCGCCTCGCGGGGAGCATTTATCTCGACAAGTTTGCGGTGTTGGACGAGGCGCGGGGCGAGGGGCTTGGCCGTGCCGTATGGCAGCGTTTGATCGACTATGCGCCGGACCTTGTCTGGCGTTCGCGCACCGACAATCCCGTCAACGGGTTCTATTTTGACCAGTGCTCGGGTGCCGTGCGCCAGGATGAATGGACCATGTTCTGGCGCGGCGAGCGCTCGATGGACGCGCTTCAGCCGGTCTTGCAGGCCGCGTTTGCCTTGCCGGCCACGCTGGAGGCGTCATCATGACGGCACGGATCGGACTGATCGGGGCGCGGGGTCATACCGGCCGCGAGCTGTTGCGTTTGATTGCCGGTCGCCCGGACATGGAGCTTGCCTTCGCGAGTTCGCGCGAATTTGCAGGCAAGCCTGTCGCCGAAATGGCACCGGAAGTGGGTGGCGGCGTGATGTTCGAGGCCCTGGCGCCCGCCGATATTGCCGGGCGGGACGTCGATGCCGTCATCCTGGCCCTGCCGAACGGTGCAGCGGCGGGTTTTGTCGCCGCGCTCGACGCGGCTGAGCCGAGCCCGGTAATCGTCGATCTGTCCGCTGATTACCGCTTTGATGACCAGTGGGTCTACGGGATGCCGGAAGTGTATGGCCGCGAAGCACTTCGCGGCGCCCGCCGGATCTCCAATCCGGGTTGTTACGCGACGGCCGGGCAGATGGCGATCGCCCCTGTACGCGACCGCGTGAGCGGCGCCGCACATGTCTTCGGCGTGTCGGGTTATTCGGGCGCTGGAACGACGCCCTCTCGCAAGAATGACCTCGATGCGCTGCGGGACAATCTGATGCCCTACGCGCTCGCCGGACATATCCATGAGCGCGAGATGAGCCGACATCTCGGTGTGGATGTGCGCTTTACTCCGCATGTTGCCGCCTTCTTCCGCGGCATCGTCGCCACGGTTCACCTGGACTTCCGCGAGGCCATGAGTGCGGATGCGCTGCGCAGCGCCTTCGAGCGCTATTACTCCGGAGAAGCGCTGGTCGAGCTGATTGACGGAGTTCCTGAAGTCGCCGACGGGGCGAGCCGCCCCGGTGTTGTGCTGGGCGGTTTCCAGCTGGCCGATGACGGCCGTCGCGCCGTCATCGTTTCCGCTCTCGACAACCTGCTCAAGGGAGCGGCCGTCCAGGCGATGCAGAACCTTTGTCTGGCCCTGGAGTTGCCGGAGGAAGGCCTCTAGCGCCCTTCCCGCGTAGCGTCGATGGCCGTCCAGCGCTCCTCATAGGCCAGATCACGCACGATACGCTGATGGCCCCCGGCGCGCCATAAGGTGAACTCACGCGTCTTGTTGCCGTCGAGCGGAATGGTGATGTCCGCGACATGCTCGAAGCTGGCGAAGTCTTCCCGCATCTTGGGAACTTCGCGCGGCCGCTCGGACACGATCAGGATCTCGCCGTCGAACTGCTCCGCCAGCGGCCATTCCTGTTCCGCGTGATTGACGGGTCCGGAATAGCGTAACCACATGGCCAGCGGACGCTCCATTGCGCCGCCATAGCGTTGCATCTGGTGAAAGATATTGCGGTTGTCGAACACGATGGCCGTGTAGTCGCGCTGCTGGCCGTATTGGGTGATGGCGTCTGCAGTCTCCTGCCAGGCCCGGATACGCTTGGTGGAATTGCTCATGCCGACCGCTTCGGTAAAGGACGGGCTTGAGGCGACACCGATCGCAAAGGCTCCGAGCAGGGTGTGCAAGGCGATGGAGGCATAGAGCACGGTGCGCCGCCAGCGGGGTCCTTGCAGCAGGAAGAAAGTGACCAGCAAGGTTGCGGCCACATAGGCGGAGACAGCCCAGTTCGCGTGGGCCCGCGAAATGAAGGCCTGGAACGAGACTGTCAGCAGCGGCGGCAGGATGAAAACGAGCAGGAACAGCGCGTCCGGATGGTCGGCATTGCGCTGTCGCAGTGTCCGAAAAATGATCGCGATCAGGATGGCGAACAGCGCCGGACCGAAAACGCCGAGCTGGGCGGACAGGAAGTCGGCCAGCTCGTCAAAATGAAAGAGGGGGCCACCCCAATTCGCGTTCGCGGCCGTATGTGTGACAGTGGCGAAATCGTTGGCCGCATTCCACAACAGGTTCGGCATCCACAGTGCTAATGCCAAGGCGACAACCAGCGCGCCCCTGGCGGACAGTAGGGCCTGCCGGGTCGCATGATCGAACAGGACCGCAAGGCCAGTCCCGATGGCGAAATAGATCATTGCGTATTTTGACATGAAGCCGAGACCGATGGCGGCGCCCATACCCACCGAAAACGCCCAGCCGCCGCCCTGGCGCAGGTTGACCAGGCAGTAAAGCGCTGCAGACCACGCCACCAGCATAGGCGTATCGGTCGAGATCACGGCATTGGAGACCCACACAGCGGGCATGGTGACGAAGACCAGCACAGCCCAAAAACCCGTCCGTGCATCCCACAGGCGCCGCGCCGTTAGAAAGATGAAGCTGGCGGTGGCGATATTCAGCAGAGGGGCTGGCAGACGAACGGCGAAATCCGTGTCTCCTAAGATCGCCGTACTGATAGCAATTACCCACGCAATAACGGGCGGTTTGGAGAAATAACCCCAGTCGAAATTGCGCGACCAGGCCCAGTACTGGGTTTCATCCGCGTACAGCTCAAGTGGGTTGAGCGCTAGAGCGATTAATCGCAGGATGGCCACAAAGGCGATGAGAGCCACAGCGTATTGAGACCAGCGCGATTCTGGCAGATTCGATGTGTGAGACGACATAATCGGACCGAGCTCGACTAAGAGTGTATCATTTTCGCCGCAGCCTAGGCGGTTTCGCCGCGAAGTCTACTTTCATAAAACTGTTACAAAATAATCGCGTCTCGCGCGAAGACCACAACATGTTGTGCGAGGTGGGGCCCCTGGGGCATATCTTGTATGTTTTGGGGAAATTCGAAATGTGACGCGTTTGTGACACCCTTTTGGGGGTCATAAAAGCTTCATTCCCACGTCTTGGAATCTTCGAACGTCCAGCGTACTTGGCGCCTGCTTCGTTTTTGAGGGCGCGTGCCCTCGTTTGGTCGATCTATTGGGGGTCATGCCTAATGTCTTTCTCTAAAAAACTAGCTTTCAGCGCTGCATCTATTGCTCTGCTGGCTGCTGCTCCGGCTGCGGTTTACGCGCAGCAGACCACGTCCACGCTTCGTGGTTCTGTGACGTCTGAAACCGGCGCTTCCCTGTCGAACGCGTCCGTGACGATCGTTCACCTGCCGACCGCGTCCACGACGACGGTCACGTCCAGCGCCAACGGCGCATTCAGCGCGACGAACCTGCGCGTTGGTGGCCCTTACCGTGTCATCATCCAGGCTGAAGGCTATGAGCCCGCTGTTCTGGAGAACATCACGCTGGCGATCGGCTCCCAGGCTCCGCTGCGTGTTGCACTGGCTTCTGGTGGTTCTACCGAGGTCATCACCGTTCGTGGTGAGCGCCTCGATACCCTGACGCTCGACACCGGCGTTGGTTCTGTATTCTCTGCTGCTGACCTGGCGACCCAGCCGACCGTCAACCGCGACTTCACGGACATCCTGGCCCGTGACCCGCTGGTTAACTCCAACGGCAATGGCGAGCTGAACATCGCCGGCGTGGGCACCAACTTCAACGCCCTGAACCTCGACGGTATCGAAATCGGCGAGCAGTTCGGCATCAACTCTGACGGTGTCTTCCCGTCCCAGCGCCCGCCGGTTGATCTGGACGCGATCGAGTCTGTCTCCGTTACGGTTGCTGACTTCTCTGTCCTGAACAACGGCTTCCAGGGTGGTTCCATCAACGTTGTCACGCGTTCCGGTTCCAACGAGTTTGACGGTGTCCTCGGCTACTACCGTTCCGAAAGCGACCTGGTTGGCGACCGTGCCTTCGGTCGCGATTACGACGTTGGTAACTTCGAAGAAGAAGAAATCTCCGTGAACGTCGGTGGTCCGATCATCGAAGACCGCCTGTTCTTCTTCGTGAACTACTCTGAATTCGAGCGTAACGCACCGCAGAACCCGAACCTGGGTGACACGGATATTGCGCTGTTCGACGCCATCCGTGATCTGACGCAGTCCGTCTACAGCTTCGACCCGGGTGAAAAGACCCTGTCCAGCGACGCTGAGACGACCGAGCGCCTGCTGACGAAGTTCGACTGGAACATCAACGACGACCACCGTGCGACCTTCACCTACATGACCCTCGAAGAGGCTCAGCTGGCGAGCACCGGTTCCTTTGATTTCCCGTCTGCGACCCGCAGCGAGACGATCTCCACCGACCAGATCTCTGCAGAGTTCATCTCTGATTGGACGGACAACTTTTCCACCCTGATCCGTATCGGCCAGAAAGAGACGCAACAGCGTCGTACGCCGCTCGGACAGGCTGGTGGCCCGTCTGGCTCTGACTTCATGAGCTTCAACATCCGTGACATCGACGGTGCCGATCCGTGGTTCGCTGCGAACGGTCTCGACGGCGCGGCTCTGGTTGGTTCTTCTCCGGTCAGCGTTTTCCTTGGCCCGGACCGTTTCGACCAAGCGAACGCCATCGATGACGAGCTGTTCACGCTGTACGCACAGGGTGACTATGTCTGGGGTGACCACAACTTCACCTTCGGCATGCGTTATGAAGACTATTCTGTCCAGAACGTCTTCGTTCCGGGTTCTGCAGGTGTTGCAGTCTTCGACAGCATCACTGACTACGCCGACCAGCTCGCTTCTGATTTCTTCGTTGACCTGCCGGCTTCCGGCAATGTTGCGGACGGCATCACGAACTACTCCTACGAGCTGTGGTCCTTCTTCGCAGAAGACACCTGGGCGATCTCGCCGACTTTCGAGCTCAACTACGGGCTTCGCTACGAGCGCATCTCGCAGGACGATCTGGCTCCGGAACGTCTGGACACGATCCTGGAAAACGGCGACCGCCGCACCTTCCAGGAGCTGTACGGCATCTCCGGTCGTGACAATCTCGACGGTGTTGACATCATCCTGCCGCGCGTTGGCTTCAACTGGTCTGTCAATGACCGCCTGACCGTTCGCGGTGGTGCTGGCCTGTTCTCTGGCGGTTCTCCGGCAGTCTTCCTGGCCAACAGCTTCGTTCCGCTGACCTTCCGTGGATCCATCGATCCGTTTGCAGGTATCCAGGGCAACACCATTCCGGCTGCCGCTCTGACGCAAATTTCTGACGCTGCTGCTAACGCAAACGGTCGTTTTGTTCCGGCTTTCGGTGTCTTCGGACCGGACTTCGAGATCCCGGGCCAGTGGCGCTTCGCTCTCGTTGGTGAGTACAACCTGAACCTCGACCGCTGGGGTCTGGGTGATGACTACCGTGTGACCGCTCAGTACGTTCACTCGGAAGCTCACAACCAGCTGCACTTCGTGAACCTCGGTTGGCAGCGTGCTGACCTGCAGGAGTTCGTTGGTGTTGCACCCGATGGTCGTGTGATCTACCCGAACATGAACGAGCTGGAAGAATCTGCTCCGATCCTTCTGACGAATACCGACGAAGGTTCTGCGGACATCTTCTCCATTGCCCTGGCCAAGCGCTATGACAATGGCTTCAGCTTCGACATGTCCTACACCAACACGAGCGCTGAAGACGTGTCCCCGTACACCTCTTCTCGTGCCATCTCCAACTTCCGCGGCAATCTGGGCCCGGATCGTCAGGCAGATGTTGCTCACACCTCTACCAATGAGATCGAGCACTCCTTCAACATCTTCCTGAGCTATGAGCGTGACTTCATCGGCGATCTGACGACGAACGTCTCTCTCTTCGGTACGATCCAGTCCGGTCGTCCGTTCGGTTACGGCATGCGTAGCTTCCGTCACCTGTTCGGTGTCGCTTCTGACGGCGAATTCCCGTACGGCAACAATGATCCGCTCTACATCCCGCTGATCAACTCTGCTGGTACCGGTTTCGACGATCCGATTGTTGACTTCGCGTCGACGGCTGCCCACGACGAACTGTTCCAGTTCGTTCAGGCCCGTAACCTTGAAGGCTTCGCCGGTTCCATCATGCCGGTCCTCAGCGACAACGGCCCGTGGACCCAGCGTTGGGACTTCAGCCTCGAGCAGGAACTGCCGGGCATCGGTGCTGCAGAGCGTTTCGTTGGCGACAATAACTTCAAGCTGACGCTCGACATCTTCAACTTCATGAACCTGCTCAATGATGACTGGGGCCAGCGCGTCAACGGTCCGAGGTTCGGTGGTGAAACCACGGTTCGTGCCCGCCTCGTTGACGAGTTCGGTAACGAACTGCGCGGCGCTCGCGGTGAAGAAGTCTGTGGTGTCACCACGACCTGTACCTACCTGTACCGTTTCATGGAAACGGAAGCAGACGGCAGCGAGCTGTTCTTCGAGAACCAGGCTGCATCTGTCTACCAGGTTCGCGTCGGTCTGCGTTACGAGTTCTAAGCACTCGCAACCAAGCGGAATTGTGGAAGGGCGGCCCTCGGGTCGCCCTTCTTCTTTTGGTGCTCGTCTCTTGCAGCGGTCCGTGATAGATGCCGCCGCCATGACGTATCTGCCTCACGAAACCGCGCCCCAGGACCGCCTGTTCACATGCTGGCCGGCGGCGCGAGACTATTGGCCCGCCGCGCTGGAAGAGGTCTGGCCGGAATACGCCGCGTTTCTCAAACACGCGGTAGAGCCCGCTGCGAACGGTCGAAAGCTAGCTTTGACCGTGCTCGCCTCCAGTGCAGAGGCCGAGGCCTCTGCGCGGACGACGCTGGGGACACGTGCAGAGATTATCCGCCACCCCTACGGCGATGTGTGGACGCGTGACACCGGACCGGTCTTCCTGCGTCGCAATGGCGAGCTTCAAGCCGTTCGGTTTCGCCATAATGGCTGGGGCGGCAAATACCTTTATCCCGGCGACCAGGAGGTCGGCGCCAGGATCGCCGATCTGGCTGGTGCACGACACATCCATGTTGATCTGACAGGCGAGGGCGGTGCGCTGGAATTCGACGGCGAGGGCACGGTTCTGACCACACGCCAGTGCCTGCTCAATTCCAACCGCAATCCCGGGCTCAGCGAACGCCAGGTCGAGGACCGGTTGAAGGCGGCGCTGGGGGTCGAGAAAGTCCTGTGGATCGACGAGGGCATGATCGCGGACCATACCGACGGCCATATCGACAATATCGTCCGCTTTGTCCGGCCCGGTGTCGTCGTGTGCCAGATGCCGTTCGGCGCTGACGATGAACAGGCACGGGTGTTTCCTGCGATCCTGCGACAATTACAGAGCATGACGGATGCCCGTGGCCGCAAACTTCAGGTGCACGTCATTCCCGGCCCCGGCCGGTTCGAGGATGAGGATGGCGACCTGCTGCCGGCCAGTTATATGAACTGGGTGATCGGGCCGCGAAATATCGTTGTGCCCACCTACGGGACACAGAGTGAGGCGGTGGCGCTGCGCATCTTGCGGGGCCTGTTTCGCAATCACAGGATTGTCGGTTCCAGATCTGACGCTATTCTAACCGGCGGGGGGGCGTTTCATTGCGTGACGTGTCACGTCCCGGGAGGTCCGGAGTGTTTCGAGCAGGCATAGCGCTTGTCGCATCCATGAGTTTTGTGCCGACCGTTGTCGCAGACGACGCGGCAACGACGAGCTTTGACTATCTTGAGCAGGTCGAGGCGCAGTTTGCGCGCGCTGTGGCCGACAATCGTGTCGTCGGCCTGGCGGCGGCCATCATCGAGAATGGCGAACCCGTCCTGATCTATACCCACGGCGAGGCGTCTGCGGGGAGTGGTCAATCGGTTACGCCGGAGACCATGTTCCGGGCAGCCTCGGTCTCCAAGACGTTTACCGGCACCCTGATGGCCCTGCTTGAGGCAGAGGGGCAGGTGGATCTCGGCGATCCGGTTCCCGACAGCGTGATGAGCCTGCAGGGTGCTCGGGCGCCAACGATTGAGGAAGTTCTCAGTCACCGCACCGGACTGCCGCCCAATGCCTATGACAACATCCTGGAAGCGGGCCGCGATATTGACGATGTGCGTGATCGGCTCGCAGGGGTGGATCTGATCTGCCCGGTCGGTAGCTGTTATACCTATCAGAATGTCGCCTTCGCCTCGGTCGAGGAGATCATGGAGCGTGCGACCGGCCAGTCCTATGACAGCCTGGTCGATACCAGTCTGTTCGAGCGGGTAGGCCTGCCCTCGGCAAGTATCGGATCTGGAGCGCTCCAGAGCGAAGCAAGCTGGGCGGCGCCGCATCGTGGATGGCGACGCGTCGGCAATCGCGCGGGCAGTCCGCAAACCCATTATGACAATGTGCCGTCTGCGGCTGGGGTGAACCTGTCGTTGATGGACATGATCGCCTGGGCCCAGGCGCATCTGGGGTCTCGCCCGGGTCTTTCCGAAGCGGTGCGCGATCGTGCCCACGCACGGCTGACCGAAACCCGTCGCGAAACGCGGCGGTTGGGTGAATTGTCAGATCGTGTCTCTGACACCTGGTACGGCCTTGGCTGGCGCATTTATGACTGGGGAGACCGCACTTTGGTGCTTCACTCTGGCTATCTATCGGGGTATGGCGCGCAGATTGTCATGGAGCCGGAGACCGGCTTCGCTTTCGTGGCGCTGTGGAATTCCGACAATCGGCCGGCCTGGTGGCTATGGCCGGCAGTCATGGATCTGCGGACGGGCCAGAGTGACGGCAGCCGCTGGCTGGACCGGTTTGATGAGGACTAGGCATTGGGCGCTTCTATTTCCGTCGCCGTAATCCAGGCGGCTTTTGGTGAAGATCTCGCGCAGAATATCGCAACCGTCGAACGCCTGACGCGGGTCGCAGCAGCGCAAGGGGCGCAGCTTGTCCTGCCGCCGGAGCTCTTCCAGGGGCCGTATTTCTGCAAGACACAGGACGAGGCGGTCTTCGCGCAGGCTTGGCCGGCTGACGCCCATCCCTGCGTGACTGCGTTGGCGCCGCTGGCGAAGGAATTGGGCGTGGTGATCCCCGTCTCCATTTTCGAGAAGGACGGGCCGCATTACTTCAATTCCGTGGTGATGCTGGACGCCGACGGCAGCGTGCTCGGCACCTATCGCAAGAGCCACATCCCCGATGGTCCCGGCTATCAGGAGAAGTTCTACTTCCGGCCCGGCGATACCGGTTTCAAGGTCTGGGCAACCGCGCATGGACGCGTCGGTGTCGGCATTTGCTGGGATCAATGGTTCCCGGAGGCCGCGCGTGTGATGACCCTGCAGGGGGCGGAACTTCTGCTGTATCCGACTGCAATCGGCTCGGAGCCGCAGGACGCCAATCTCGAGACCTCTGCGCGCTGGCGGCGCGCCATGCAGGGGCACGCGGTTTCAAACGTCATTCCGGTCGCGGCCGCCAACAGGGTCGGGACCGAGGACGGGCAGCGTTTCTACGGTACATCGTTCATCTGTGATCACACCGGTGAGGTGCAGGCCGATATGGATCGAGAAGAAGAAGGGGTCCGCGTGTGGCAATTCAATCGCGCGGATGTCGAACAGGATCGCGCCGCCTGGGGCTTTTTCCGGGATCGCCGAACGGACCTCTACGTGGATTATTTCAAGCCGGCCTGATCGGTCGAGCGGGCGAAGATCGAGTTTCCGGGAAACGAGATCGCCAGCAGGATGGCGACAGCAATCGAGGGCCACGCAAAGGCAATGGCCTGGTCGGTCTGACCTTGCGAAAGTGCCAGGGCTGATGCCGTGAAACCCGTTGCGGCCAGTGCCGCTGCGGCGAGCAAGATTGCGAATCGAACGACCATCCAGTCCTCCTAATCCCCGCTCAGTTAGTGCCTTCCCTCAGCCTTGTGACTATCGCACACGGGGATGAACGACTCCTTATCCCCTCTACGAAAAAGAACTTTATAAAGTAAAGTTTATGCTCTGGATCAGTGTTCAATCAAGGAGGAAAACATGAACCGGAATAATTTCAGGAGTTTGGCTTTCATCGCCGCCGCTGCGTGTCTGGGTGTGGGCCTGGGGGCTCCGGCCAGCCTGGCACAGACCGACAGCGCTGGCCGGCCGGCAGAGGCTCTGGCCTGGATGCAGGGGGAGTGGCAAGGCGAGGGCTGGATCATCGGCCGTGATGGCCAGCGGCGCACGTTCACGGTTGCGGAAAGTGTTCGCTCGGCGGCCGATGGCCATGTCTTGCAAATCCATGGTGTTGGCACGGCGCAAGGCCGGGTCGTCCATGACGCAGCGGGTTTTGTCACCCGAACGGAATCCGGCATGACAATGCAGGCGGTGAATATGCAGGGCCAATCCCAGACCGTACCTCTGGAGGTGACCGAGAACGGGTTTGCCTGGCAGCTGGTGATGGGCGATTACGGCCGTGTCGAGTATGAGGCCTCCCATGTAGATGGCCTCTGGATCGAAACAGGCGCCTGGTGCCCGACCGGTGGTGAGTGCATCCAGAATTTCTCGATGCAGCTCACCCGCACGGATGGGGCTGACTAGGACAGTGCTGAAACCGCGATATGCGCGCCGCCCTCGAGCAGGCCGCCGCGAATACCATCAAAGATGAACTGTGCAGCCAGCGCGGCGAGGATCACGCCCAGAATACGTGTGATCATCGCTGCGATGCTGTCGCCGATGAAGCGCATGATCGGGCCGATTGCGAGGAAGATCACGAGACACAGCAGCAGATTGATGCCAGCACTGCCCAAAATAACGGCCTTGCTCAAGAGGCCGGTGTTCTGCGGGTCAGACATCAGCAGCATCATGGTGGCGATCGAGCCGGGGCCGGCCAGCATCGGGATCGCCATCGGGAAGACGGAGATATCTTCGTGCGTGCCCGGGATGGTATTGTCTTCTTCAGACAGTTTCTCCGCACGCTCCTCGCGTCGCTCGGTACGCTTCTCGAAGATCATGTCCAGCGCCATCATGAACAGCAATACGCCGCCGGCAGCGCGGAAGGCGTCCAGGCTGATGTGAAGTGCGCCCAACAGCCACCCGCCGATCAGCGCAAAGCCCAGCAATACGCCCGTGGCGATGACGACGGACTTGATGGCCATGGCCCTACGGTGGGCTGCCGACGAACCATTGGTCAGGGCGCCGAAAATCGGTGCGACGCCCGGCGGGTCGATGGCGACGAAGAATGTCACGAAAGCGGTGGTGAAGAGTTCGATCATTGTAGGTGTCCTGTTCCAAGGCCCGCATATCGCCGGAACTGGATAAGGTCACGCACAATTTTATAATCGACGCGCAAATCATCCATGCGATAACGCATGGATGATTGCTTTTGTATTAGCGTTTTAGCAGCGCTTCCAGCGAGCGCGGCAGGGCGAAAGCACCGCGATGGACCGCCGGGCTGTAATAGCGCGTATCGATGTCCAGTGCTGCAAAACGCTCTTCGATCACCCCGGCGGCCGGGGCGATGCGGCTTTCGTCATCCGTGGCGAAGCCCAGCGTCATCACGCCGCCGGAAAATGTCGGGACGGTGATGGCGTAGAAGCCATGGTGCTTGAAGATGCGGGAGAAATACTCGGAGGTGTTCTCGACGACGTCGGAATGCACAGAGGCCAAACCGGACTGGGTGACCAGGATGCCGCCTTCGGCCAGCCGCTTGTGGCAGGACGCGTAGAATTCCTCGGTGAACAGTACGGCGCTCGGACCGACCGGGTCGGAGCTGTCGATGATGATCAGGTCGAACAATTCGTCGCCTGTCTTCATGTAATCGACACCGTCGACAATCTTGATCTCCACGCGGCTGTCATCGAAGGAGCCCTTGGACACTTCGGGCAGCCACTTGCGGGAGAAGGTGATGACGTCTCCATCGATCTCGGCCAAAACGATGCGTTCAACGCCCGGATGGCGCTGGATTTCGCGCATGGCACCACCATCGCCACCGCCCACAATCAGCACGGATTTGGCCGAGCCGTGCGCCAGCAGCGGCACGTGCGTAACCATCTCGTGATAGATGAACTCGTCCGACATGGAGACCTGGACCAAGCCATCAATTGCCAGCACACGGCCATGGGTCTCGTTGTCAAAGAGGATCAGGTGCTGAAGGTCGGAATCCTCGGCATAGATCAGCTCGTCCACACGCAGGCTGTTGCCGACCGACGGTGTCAGGCTTTCCTTGAACCAGAGCTGGCCCTCATCATCCTTGAAGCAGTATTTCGGGATCATGCGCCTTCGCCCCGCAGCACTTCGGTCACGCGTGCCTCTGCTGCATTGAACGCCGCCTTGAGAATGGCGACGGCCTTGCGCGGCTGTGCATCGCCACACATGAAGACGTCGAACGCGGCATAGTTGCGCTCGGGCCAGGTGTGGACGGAGATGTGGCTTTCCGCCAGAACCGCGACGCCGGAAATTCCGCCATTGGGCTCGAAGACGTGCGTGTGGATGTGCAGCAGCGTGGCGCCACATTCTTTCACACAGTCATGCATGGCCTGACGAATGACTGTATCATTATTCAGCTCATAGGCGTCGATCAGATCGATGATCAGGTGACGGCCGGCCACTTCCTTGCCGTCAACCATGATGAAGTGATCTGCGGCTTCCTCAGCCGTTTCACGCGGGATGTCGATCGTGGAAATCATGTTCATCGAGCCAGATCCTTTTCGATGAATGCGCTTTGCGCAGAACCAGAAACAGATGTGCCAAACATGGTGGCAAAGGGAGCGTCCTCGACTTCGGCGTATTCATAGGTGCCAAAGCCGTTGAATTGTGTTGCCAGGGCGGCGCCATAGGCGCCGATCATGCCGATTTCGACGTAATCGCCTTCGCGCACGTCTTCGGGCAGGAGATTGGGGCCCGGCAGTGTGTCGATGGAATCGCAAGTCGGGCCGAACAGGGTGAAATCATCCTGGGTGGCACTGGAAATGCCGCTGGCGCGCAACAGGCGCATCGGGAATTTCCAGTCTGCATGGGCCGCATCAAACAGACAGCCATAAGAGCCGTCATTGATATACAGCGCCTTGTCCTTGCGCAGGTCGACCCGCACGATGACGGATTCGGCTTCTGCGACCAGGGCGCGGCCGGGTTCACACCACAGCTTTGCATTCTCCAGCACGAGCATGTCTTCGAAGGCATGCGTAATGGCATCCACGAAGCGCTGCATGTGCGGCGGTTCCATGCCCGGATAGATGCAGGGGAACCCACCGCCGACATCGACGATGTCCACGGTGACGCCGGCCTGCACGATCAGCCGCGAGGCTTCCAGCATGGCGGCCCGGTAGGCAATCGGCTCCATGCACTGGCTGCCGATGTGGAAGCTGACACCGAGTTCGCGGGCATGCTCCCGGGTGGCGCGGATCAGATCCGGTCCATCCGAGTGAGCCACGCCGAACTTGCCGGCAAGAGAGAAGAGCGCGAAATCGCTGGCTACGGCCATGCGCACGACGAGGGTCAGGTCCTCGGCGTGGTCGGTTTCCTCCAGGATCTTCATCAACTCGTCATGAGTGTCGAGCGCGAAGATACGGACCCCGAAATCAAAATAGGCCTTGCGGATCGAGAGGCGGCTCTTGATCGGGTGCATGTAGGCCATGCGCGCATCCGGACAGCGACGAGCCACAAGCTCGATCTCCGGAAGCGATGCAACTTCGAAAAAGCGCGTACCTGTTTCGTACAAGCCATCGATCACCCAATCGCTCGGGTTGGCTTTTACGGCGTACAGGACGTCGCCTGGAAAATTCTCCTGGAACCAGCGGCTAGCTCGGGCCAGACATTCCGGGCGTCGTACAACGACCGGGTTTTCTAGGTGCCGTGAGCGGACCAGGTCCAGGGGCGTATGGTACGTGGACAATTCACGTGACCCCCTGTTGGCAGTTAACCCAATCCGGCATCGTCGCCTCCGCCGGGTTGCGCGCTGTTAAAGCCAAATTTTCGGGATGTAAAGTCAGAAAATCGATATCGTCGGATAACTGTTTGATTTCCTGCCCGGGCGGCCGAGGCGCCTATTCCGTGTGCGTGCGGTGCGGGGCGACGGGAAACCTGTCACCCGGCGCGGATCCGACGGTCAGGGCCTGCGGTGACTGTCATAAATCCATTATATTTGTGTACGGAAAATATCCTCGAGATTCGCTTTTTCAGGCGTGCTCGCGGATACCGAATCTGGACGTCCAGATTCGTCAATATTCCGGATTGTCACAAAAATTTCAAAGGTGATTAATTGGGCCTGTTGTGAATCTGCAACCCGGGAAATTTTCTCATCCAATACAGGGGTTTCACTGGTGAATCGACGCCCCGCCCTTTGACGCGCAACGGTCTCAGATCCAGCGTGACACGATTCCCAAATCGAACTGTCATTCAAGCGTTACAAAGCTGATGTTTATCGCCGCCCCAAGGCGTGGGGCTCCGCCGAATGGAGCGTCACATTTATTGGTTTTGTCTCTTTTTGGGGTCTTCAATGTCGGTGAAACAAAACTTCCGGAAGCTTCTGCTTGTCTCTACTTCTTGCGCATTCTTCGCGGCGTGTGCTGATACGTCTGTTTCTTCTCCGGGTGCCACGAACATCGGTACGCCTCCCGGCGGCGGTGGCGGTACGGGTGGTGGCGGCAGCCAGACCACGATCGATCTGGTTCCGGCCGGTGGTTGCGGAACGGGCTCCGTGCGCGAAGCAACGGTCGTCAATGGTGACGTGACCATCAACGCCTGTGAGATCACCGGCAATATCACGCAGGACACGGTTATCGCCCAGAACGCCGGCGTCCTCGTCACGGGCCCGACCTTTGTCGGTTCTGACGGTGGTGTTCAGGTCACTCTGGAAATCGGCGCAGGCGCGACACTCTTTGGCTCCGCTGGTTCTGACTACATTGTTGTGGCTCGCGGTTCTCGCATCGAAGCCAACGGTACGTCCGCTGCACCGATCGTCATGACCTCCCGCCAAGATGTTGAGGGCACGGTTGGTGAAAACGACCGTGGCCAGTGGGGTGGCCTGATCATCAACGGTTTCGCACCGATCAACGCGTGTATCGATGGTACGGCTGTGGGCGGATCCGCCGACTGTGAAAAGTCGGGCGAAGGTTCGTCCGGTCTCTTCGGTGGCGACAATCCGGCCGACGACAGCGGCTGGCTGCGTTACGTCCAGGTTCGTTACGCGGGCTTCCTGATCAACAATGAAGACGAGCTGAACGGTATCGCCTTCCAGGGCGTTGGTTCCGGTACCGACGTGCACCACATCCAGGTCCACAACAATGCCGATGATGGCATCGAGATGTTCGGTGGTGCTGTGGACGTTCGCAATGTTGTCCTGACGGGCAATGCCGACGACAGCTTCGACTATACCGACGGCTGGGTCGGTCGCGCCCAGTATGTCCTTGTTCGCCAGTCCGGCGACGACGCGGACCAGGGCTTCGAGTTCGACAACCGTTCTTCGAACAACGACCTGACGCCGCGTTCCAACCCGCGCATCGCCAACTTCACCATCATCGGTGAGCGCGGTGCGGCCGAGTCCGATGATGGCATCCTGCTGCGCGCGGGTACGGCTGCCGAGCTCTACAACGGAATCGTTGTCGACATGGGCGAGGAATGCCTGGACATCGACAATGACGCGACGTTCGACGGCATCACCGGTGCCAACGGTCGTCCGGCTGACGAAGACATCATCATCCAGTCTGTCTTCTTCAACTGCCCGACCAACTTCAAAGACGATGGTGCTGATGACCTGGTTGATATTGCTGACTTTGTCACCAACACCATGATCAACAATGTTGACGCGTCTTCCAACTCCATGTCCGGCGTTCTGCCGGGGCCGCAGGAGCTGGCTGTTGTCGCAACCGACGTCAATGCAATCGACCCCTGGTTTGACGCTACGTCCTACGCGGGTGCGTTCTCCGGCGCTGACACGACGGCGTCCAACTGGGCTGCTGGCTGGACCTTTGGTCTGTTCGAGGACCCGGGCTGCCCGACCGGCACGACGGAATCGGCTCAGACCATTGACGGCCAGCGTGTTTGCCAGATCACTGGTAACATCACCTCTGACGTTCGCCTGACCCGCGGTTCCATCTACGAGCTGGTTGGCCCGGTCTTCGTCGGTGTTGACCGCGGTGCTGATCCGGCGTCTCCGCTGCCGTCTGGCATCGAAGCAAGCCTGACGATCGACCCGGGTGTCACCATCTTCGGTACGGCGGGTTCTGACTACATCGTCGTCGCACGTGGCTCCCAGATCTTCTCCAACGGTACGTCTGCTGCACCGGTCATCATGACCGCCCGCTCCGACGTTGAAGGTACGGTTGGCGCTAATGATCGTGGTCAGTGGGGCGGTCTTGTCCTCAACGGTCGCGCACCGATTAACGCCTGTATCGATGGTACGGCAACCGGTGGCACGACGGATTGTGAAAAGTCCGGTGAAGGGTCCTCTGGTCTCTTCGGTGGTGCAACGCCGACCGATGACAGCGGTGACATCTTCTACACCCAGGTTCGTTATGCTGGCTTCCTGATCAACAACGAAGACGAGCTCAACGGCATCGCCTTCCAGGGTATCGGTTCCGGTACCGATGTTGACTACATCCAGGTTCATAACAACGCCGATGATGGCATCGAGATGTTCGGTGGCGCTGTTGATGTTCGCCACGTTGTCCTGACGGGCAATGCTGATGACAGTTTCGATTACACCGACGGCTGGGTCGGCCGTGCCCAGTACGTGATCGTGGCCCAGTCCGGCGACGATGCTGACCAGGGCTTCGAGTTCGACAACCGTTCTTCCAACAACGACCTGACGCCGCGTTCCAACCCGCGCATCTCCAACTTCACCATCATCGGTGAGCGTGGCGCTGCAGAATCCGACGACGGTATCCTGCTCCGCGCTGGTTCCGCTGGCGAGTTCTACAACGGCATCGTTGTCGACATGGGCGAGGAATGCCTGGACATCGACAATGACGCGACGTTCGACGGCATCACCGGAGCCAACGGCCGTCCGGCTGACGAAGACATCATCTTCCAGTCGATCTACTTCTCTTGCCCGACGAACTTCAAAGACGATGGCGCTGACGACCTGGTCGACGTTGAAGACTTCATCCTGAACACGATGGTCAACAACGTATCCGACACGGACGGTAGCACGATGTCTGGGTTCGCCTTCATCCCGGGTAACACCGGTGTGGTTCCGGGTGCGGAAGAGCAGGCCGTTGTCGCCACCGACATCAACGCCATCGACGCCTGGTTCGAAGACGCCCAGTACGCCGGTGCTGTTGAAGATGCCAACGACACCTGGTTCCAGGGCTGGACCTACGTTCGTACCCAGTAACGCAACCGCATGATCCCGGCCGGTCTCGACCGGTCGGGAATGCTTTGTTCAATGCAGTCACATGGTGATTAAGATGAAAACCAATCGAATTGCACTTTCGGCTGCGTTGCTGGCGTCTACGACTCTGGTTCCTTTCGCAGCTTTCGCGCAGGACACCCAGATCGATGATCAGATCACGGTCCGTTATCAGTACATTCCTGATGACCGTCGTGTGACCTCCGAGGTCTCCGCAGTCCTGTCTCTGGATGATCTGGCTACCACGGGTGACAGCGATCTCGCTGGCGCTCTGGTCCGCATCACCGGTATCTCCACCACGGGCGGTCGCTTTGCGGTTGTTCGCGGTCTCAACGAGCGCTACTCGAACACGCTTCTGAACGGCTCTCCGATGCCGTCTCCGGAGCCCTTCCGTCGCGCTGCTCCGCTCGACATTTTCCCGACCAATATTCTCTCGAATGTCCTGGTTCAGAAAACCTTCTCCCCGGAATTCCCGGGCGAGTTCGGTGGCGGTGTCATCGGTATCGAAACGGCGGGCCTGCCGAATGAAGGATTCCTGTCTGTTTCTGTCGGCGGAAGCTTTGACACGGTTACGACGGGTAACCGCGGTCTGACCTATGCCGGATCCGATACGGACTGGCTGGGCTATGATGATGGCCTGCGTGACATTCCGGCTGAACTGGCAGCTGTCTTCAACACCACGCGTGTTGGTAACAACCTGCCGGCTGAACAGCAGCAGGCGATTGGTCGCTCGCTGGTGAACTCCGAGCTGTGGGTTCTCCAGAACGTGGATACGGATGCCAATGGCTCCTTCGATCTCTCTGCCGGCGATCGTTTCGACTTCGACAACTTCTCTCTCGGCCTTCTAGGTGCATTCTCCTACTCCAACGAGTGGGAAACGCGTGAAGGCCAGCGTGGTAAGGGTGCAATCGGCTCGAACGGCCTGGAATACGAGAACGGCCCGGTTACGGCTGATCGTTCCGGTCTGGCTCCGCTCGGCGAAGGCATCAACAACTTCACGTCCACCGAAAACCAGATCGACGTATCTGCGATGGTTTCCTTTGGCGTGGACTGGTACAACGACCACGAAATCAACCTGCTGAGCATGGTTCTGCGTTCGACCTCCAAAGAAGGTCGTACGGAAGAGCAGTTCAACGCGGGTTCCTCCGCTGTTGTCCGTGGCGACTACACCGAGTGGTTCGAGCGCCAGGTTATCTTCAATCAGCTGCGTGGTGAGCACGTTTTTGCTGAGCTGAATGACCTGGCTGTTGACTGGCGCATCTCCGAAGCAACCGCGACCCGCGACGCTCCGTATCAGCGCTTCGTGAACTACCAGTTTGACGACGCTCGTGGCGCGTACCGCTATGAAGGCGACATCAACGACAACTTCACGCGTTTCTCGGAAATTGAAGACACGACGTCTGATTACGGCATCGACTTCTCTCTCCCGGCGACTGTGTTCGGTCTCGATGCTGAATTCAAGGCGGGTTACTCCAACACATCTCGTGAGCGTGAAGCCTTCACGCGTCGCTTCTCCTTCGAGCAGGGCTCTGTCGGTATCCCGGCTGACCTCCTGTTCTCCCGCATCGATTATATCTTTGCCGAGCAGAACATCGTCGACGAGCGCGTCCGTCTGGTCGAGACCGGTGGTCTGACCTTCCCGGAAGCGTATCGGGGCGAGCTTGACGTTGAAGCCTACTATGTTGGTACCGATATTGCGCTGAACGACTTCGTCCGCGCCGCCGTTGGCGTCCGCTTCGAAGACGGCACGCAGTCCGTTGACACCTTTGCATTCCCTCCGGGCGTGCCGAATGGTGTGGATACGGCGCCGATCGCTGAAGAATATGCGCTGCCGGCTGTGACCCTGACCTGGACGTTTGCTGACAATATCCAGCTGCGGACCGGTTATTCCCAGTCGATTGCCCGCCCGCAATTCCGCGAGCTGGCGTTTGCAGAATTCTTCAACACCGATACCGACCAGCGCTTCCAGGGTAACCCGTTCCTCGTGAACACCGAGATCGAAAGCTTCGATGCCCGCCTGGAATACTATTTCGGTCGTGATCAGTTCTTCACCATCGGTGCGTTCCACAAGATCATGGAAAACCCGATCGAGGAATTCATCATCCCGATCGGTGATGGTCTGAACACCTCGTTCATCAACGCTCCGGAAGCCACGCTGACGGGTGCAGAGTTCGAATTCGAGAAGACTTTCGACCTCTCCAACCGTTTCCAGGGTGCGATGTTTGCGGACCGTGAATGGTTCTTCAAAACCAACTACACCTACATTCAGTCGGAAGTTTCCGCCGAAGGGAATGTGATTGTTGCCCAGGGTGCCTTTGGTCAGCCGCAGGCCCTGTCTCTCAACGCTGCCGGCTTCATCGAAGACGGTCGTGCGCTGCAGGGTCAGTCCGAGCACCTGTTCAACTTCCAGGTCGGTTTCGAAACCAATGACGGCCGCGCACGCGGTGCACTCCTGTACAACTATACGGGTGAGCGTACGCGTGCTGTTGCGAACCTCTCCGACAATCTGCCGGAAATCGTCGAGCAGGTCCCGTCCTCGCTTGACCTGGTTTACAGCCGCACCGTCACCGTTGCCGATGCAGACTGGGACTTCGGTTTCTCTGTCCGCAACATCCTCGGCGACGACTATGAAGCGACCCAGTCTGACGACACGGTCGAGCTGCCGGTCGATACCTATGACGTAGGTACGTCCTTCAGTCTCTCGATCTCTCGCCAGTGGTAAGAGAATAAATCGGGGCGGGCCTTGGCCCGCCCCGGTATTAATTGCAGGGTAACTTGCAGCTGGGAGACGTTTGACGGGGGGCCGAAATTTCGGGTACTTCCGCAACGTGTCCCATATTTCGTTTGGGCAGGGCCTTTGCGGGCGCGGCCAGATGCAGGTAGTGATTTTGAACCAGATCCTGTCGATCAACAGCGCAAACCGCAGAACCGGACAGGTGCCGCAGCGTGCCGCCGCGATCCTAGAGGTCGTGCTGTTTGCGGGTCTGGCCTATATTCTTGCCCGTTTCATCCTGCTGATTGCCTTCGGGGCCAGCGCTGGTGATTTCGCCCAGGATCAGATAGATCCGCGTAATAGCGACGGCCGTACCGCCGCGCTTGAATTCGACCTCGAGAGCGCGGATTTTTCCCAGTTGTTCGCTGACCGACGGCGCGCCGAGAATGTTGTTGTCCAGGTCGCGGAAGTGCCCGAGACCCAGCTCAATCTGGTTCTGCGCGGTATTCGCATGGGCCAGGACCCGCAATCCGGCCGGGCCCTGATCCAGGTCGCGTCTGCCGGCCAGTCCTTCGTCAGTGTCGGTGAGGAAATCACTGACGGCGTCGAGCTGAGCGAAGTGCATCCCGACTACGTCCTGATTTCCCGCCGCGGCATCATCGAGTCGCTGTATATCCGTGAGGCTGCCGCCCGCGAGGCCGCCAGCACTGCCGTCGCGCCCGCGCCGACGGAGAGCGAGCCGGAGGTGCGTACCACTTATACACCGCGGCAGATCGCCAATGCCCGCGGTCGCCCGGGGCAGCGCATCGATATCAACGGTCTGTTCCAGGTCGAGCCGCGTTATATCGACAACACAATTGTCGGCTATGCCTTTGTCGCGGGAAACCGGTCGCTGCTGGAATCGGTCGGTCTGCGCATGAATGACATACTGGTAGACGTCGCTGGCCAGCCGGTGGCGGATGCCGATCAAATCGAGGATTTGTTCAATCGGTTGCGCGGTCGCCATGGCGTGCAAATCGGCGTGGTCAGATCCGGTATAGCCTTAACTCTCACGGTGGAATTGCCCTGATGTTTAAACTTGTTACACGAGCCTTGGTCAGTGCCCTGGTGCTGTCTGCAGCCACGCCTGCATTCACGGCTTACGCGCAGGAGCATGTGGTCAATTTCAACCAGGCCGAAATCCAGGCGGTGATTGATGACGTCTCTTCCGTCACGGGCAACATGTTCATCGTCGACCCCAATGTGCGCGGTCGGGTCACGATCACTTCACAGACCCCGCTGACGGCGGACCAGTATTTCCAGGTCTTTTTGTCGACCATGCGGGTGCACGGCTACACTGTCGTGCCGACCGCATCGGGTGCCTATCAGATCGTGCCGGACCAGACCGGTGCGCGCAGCACCAGCCCGGTCAACCAGAACCTGCGCGGCGATCAGTATGTGACCCGTGTCGTTCGTCTGAACCATGTGGGCACGCGCGACGCGCTTAACGTGCTGCGTCCGATCATCAACCCACAGGGTTCGATCAATGCGACGGAATCCGGCAACGCGCTGGTTATCGTTGACTATGCGGAAAACATGAATCGGATCCGCCAGGTCATTGCCGATCTGGACCGTGATACGTCCGTATTCGAGATGGTCGAGCTTCAGAATGTCTCCGCAGCCGAGATGGTCCGCATCATCGAGACGGTGCGTGACCGCAATCGGGCGTCCGAGGACGATATGGTGTTCAATGTCACCGTTGCCTCCATCCCGGCGTCCAACACCGTGCTCCTGCGCGGAAATGCCAATTCCGTGGCAGAGATGGCCCGCCTCGTGCGCCAGGTCGACAGCGTCAGCCAGTCGAACCAGAGCTTCCGCGTCATCTATCTCAACCATGCAGACGGCGAGGACCTGCTGCCGATCCTGGAACAGGTGGTCGAAACGCTTAGCGATGCGGAAGGCACGGGACGGCGTCCGTCCGTGTCCTACCACGCACCGACCAACGCGATGGTGATCAATGCCGCGCCGGACGTGCAGCGCGAGCTGGAACTGGTCGTCTCCCAGCTCGATATCCGTCGCCCCCAGGTCCTGGTGGAAGGTATTGTCGTCGAGATCTCCGACTCAATCGCTGAAGAGCTGGGCGTTCAGATGTTGCTGGCGGGTGGCAATAACAGCGACTCGCCGCTGGCGATGACGCGGTTCAATTCCAACACGCCGGATCTGCTGGCCCTGACGGGTGCACTGGCAGGGACCGGCGATAGTTCCGATACCAGCACCGATACATTGCGTGACGCAGCCCTAGCGTCCTTGCTGGGTGTGCGGGGAACCGCGCTGGGGTTCGGAGGTCAGAACTCCGACGGGACCTTGTTCGGTCTCGTCCTGAACGCCGTCGAAAACGACGTCGACAGTAATCTGCTCTCGACCCCGTCCATCCTGGCGATGGACAATGAGGAAGCCTCTTTCCACTCCGGACAGGAAATCCCGATCACCACTGGCGAAGTGCTGAGTGCCGATAATTCCAATCCGTTCCGCACCGTTGAGCGTGAGGAAGTCGGTGTCAAACTGACGGTGCGTCCGCAAATCACCGAAGGTGACACGGTGCGCCTGTATATCGAGCAGGAAGTTTCCAGTGTTGCCGGCGCAGTTACGACCGGATCCAGTGATCTGATCACCAACAAGCGCACCATCCAGACCACGGTGCTGGCCGACAATGGCGAGATTATTGTTCTGGGCGGTCTGATCGAGCAGGATGACCAGAGTACAGTCAACGGCGTCCCCGGGCTTTCCCGCGTACCCGGCGTTGGCCGTCTGTTTCGCTCGGAGAGCGACACCACACGCCGGACCAATTTGATGGTCTTCATTCGCCCGACAATTATCCGCAGCGAGGCGGACATGCAGGCGCTGACGGAAAACCGCTATGACTACATCGCGGGCCAGCAGCGTGTGACCAGCGAGAGCAATAGCAGCAGCCTGGAAGAGATCATGAACATGCTGATGGTCGACCTTCCGGCGGCAGAGGCAGCGAATGACGACTGAGCCGGCAGAGGGCATCGCTGAGGCAGGCGGGGAACGCAGCCCGATCACCTACAGTTTTGCGCGCCAGAAGGGCGTCGCCTTCCAACCGGAAAATGGCGGCAGCTTTCTGGTGCGTGCCGGTGCCGACAAGCGCGCTCTGCTTGAACTCTGCCGTGTGCTGGGCCGCTCCTATCCGGTCAGCGAATGTGAAGCCCAGGCCTATGACAAGGCCCTGTCGGACATCTACGCCTTCGACAGTATCGGCGCGGACGAACTGGAAGACGAGGAAGGCGATGAAAGCCTCTCGCGCCTGGTCGATGAAATTCCGAAAACCGAAGACCTTCTGGACAGCGCCTCCGATGCCCCGATTATCCGCCTGATCAACGGCATGATCGCGGAAGCGGTGCGGACCAATGCCTCCGACGTGCATGTCGAGCCCTTCGAGGACCGCGTCTCGATCCGTTACCGGATCGATGGTGTGTTGCAGGAAGCGGTGGCGGTTTCGCCGAAACTGGTCAGTCCGCTGGTATCGCGCATCAAGGTCATGGCGCGTCTGGATATTGCCGAGAAACGAATTCCCCAGGATGGTCGCCTGACCATCACGCTGGGGGGCAAGGCTGTTGATGTGCGTGTGTCCACACTGCCAGCCCGCTATGGCGAGCGCGTGGTTCTGCGCCTGCTGGACAATTCCCAGGCCCGCTACGGGCTGGACGAACTGGGCATGCCGGCAAAGATGCTTGCGGATTTCCGCAAATCCCTGGCCCAGCCCAACGGCATCATCCTGGTGACCGGTCCGACCGGTGCGGGCAAGACGACCACGCTGTATGCCGGTCTCAACCTGCTTAACGATGCCAGCCGCAATATCCTCACGGTCGAGGACCCGGTTGAATATGCCATCGACGGCATCGGGCAGACCCAGGTCAATGCCAAGGTCGGGATGACGTTCGCGGCGGGGCTGCGGGCCATTCTTCGCCAGGACCCCGACGTGGTCATGGTGGGCGAGATCCGCGATGTGGAGACCGCGCAGATTGCCGTACAGGCCAGCCTGACCGGCCACCTTGTCCTGTCGACCGTACACACCAATTCCGCCGTCGCGGCGATTGCACGTCTCAAGGATATGGGGGTGGAATCCTACCTGCTGGCCAGCACGCTGACCGGTATTGTCGCCCAGCGACTGGTGCGTCGCCTGTGTACGCATTGTCGCGAGGACTATGATCCTGATCCCTCGGAACTCGAACTGCTCGGCTTGCCGGCGAACACGGATACCAAGCTCTATCGACCCGTGGGCTGCGCGCACTGCAAACAGACCGGTTATGACGGCCGTACCGGTATCTACGAACTTGTCGTGGTCGATGATGCACTGCGGCGCCTGATCCATGATGATGCGCGTGAGGCAGACATGGCCGGACACGCCTTCGATGTCCGCAAGACCCTGTTCGAGAACGGCGTCGACCTTGTCGTGAGTGGCGCGACCAGCCTGTCCGAAGTCCTGCGCGTCTGTCGCGAGGATGGAGATCGTCATGCCGGCGTTTGAATACGAAGCGCTGGATGCCAAGGGCAAGAAATCCAAGGGCCTGATCACCGCGGACAGCGAAGTGGCGGCACGGCGCGAGCTGCGTGGCCGCTCCATGGCGCCGTTGACGATCCGTCATGCCGACCAGCGCGCCGAACGCCGGGCGAATTCCGGGACTGACCGCGCGGCCGGGTTTGCGCTTGGTCCCTCCAACCTAACCAATCGCCAGCTGATGCTGATCACCCGGCAGATGGCCAGCCTGATCGGTGCGGGCATGCCGATCGCCGAGACGCTTGGCCTGATCGCACAACAGGGCAGCAAGCATCACGCAAAGCGCATTCTGACCGCGGTCCGGGCGCGGGTGACAGAGGGTGAAAAACTCTCCACGGCGATGGAAGGCTTTCCCAGGTCCTTTCCGGCGGTCTATCGGGCCATGGTCGCCGCCGGGGAGAACACCGGCGGGCTGGGTGAAGTGCTCGCCCGTCTCGCCGATTATCTTGAGAAGGACGAGGCCGTGCGCAGCCGTGTGACCGGCGCCATGATCTATCCGGCGGTCCTGACCACGGTGGCCCTGGGTGTCGTGACCTTGCTGATGACTTTCATCGTGCCACGCATTGCGGAGCAATTTGTGGGCATGGGCATGGACCTGCCCGGCCTGACACAAGCCATGATCGCGATTTCCGAGTTTCTCCAGGTCGGGTGGCCCTTCCTGCTGGTCGGCATGATCGCGGTGGTGGTGGCGAGCCTGGTCTTGCTGAGACAGGAGCCGGTGCGACGATCCTTTGACGCCTTTCTGGCGCGCATCCCGGCTCTGGGGTCCTTTCTCAAACAGGCGGAAAGCGCCCGTTTTTGCCGCACCATGAGCATTCTCATCGAGTCGGGCAGTGTGTTGCCGGATGCGCTGCGTGCCGCGCGCCGCGCCGCCGGAAACCTGGCGTTCAAGGACGAGCTCGGCAAAGTCATCCAGGATGTAGAGAGTGGACGCGGGCTCTCGGATTCGATGCGCAATCGCGGCTGGTTCCCCACCCTGTCCCTGTTCATGATCGCCGCGGGCGAGCGCTCCGGCGCGCTGGGCGAGATGTTCCGGCGCAGCGCGGACCAGCTGGACCAGGATGTGGACCGCACGATTTCGGTCGGGCTGAATCTTCTGGAACCGGGGATCATCCTGGTGCTCGGCGTAGTCGTCGTCACCATCGTCCTGTCGATTATGCTCCCCATTATTCAGATAAACACCATGGCGCTTGGCTAAGGAGGCGAACGTGTCGACGAACACTGAAAATAGACCCGAAGTTCAGTCCGAGGACGACAGTGAGGCCGGTTTCTCTCTCACCGAGATCATGATTTCGGTGGTCATTATGGGGCTCCTGGGAACTGTGGTGGTGCTCAATGTTCTGCCGCTGCGGGAGCAAGCGTCAGTCCAGAAAGCACGCGCTGACATCGCCACGCTGGAGCAGGCGCTGGATGCCTATCGACTCGACATGCGGCGATATCCGACGGTCGAGGAAGGCCTCGATGCCCTGGTCAACGCCCCGCGGGACGCCGACAACTATCGCGAAGGGGGCTATATCCGCCGCCTCCCGAACGACCCCTGGGACAATCCGTACCAGTATGTCTATCCCGGTGAGAATGGCGTGTTTGACATCTATTCGCTCGGCGCTGACGGGCGCGAGGGCGGCGAAGACAATGACGCGGATATCGGTAACTGGCAGGGGTGATGTCCGGGCCTGTCCATAGTGAAGCGGGTGTCTCCCTGATCGAGACGCTGGTGGCGGTAGCGATTATCGGCGTCGTCGCGATGGCGGTTGTGTTGTCGATCCAGCCGGGCACGGACCCGCTGGACGACGAGGCAGACCGCCTGCTCGCGCGCCTGATCTTTGCCGAGCAGGATGCGATCAGCACCGGCCAGCCCGTGGGTGTCGTGGTCGAGGATTACGGCGCACGCTACAGCTTTTATCGTTATGTCGACCGGCGCTGGTGGCCGGTCCGTGACAATGATGCGCTGGGTGGCCATCAATTACCCGGCGGCTCTCGCCTGCGGGTTGATGATGCCATCCTCTCTGCGGTCGCCCGGAGCGAGGATGACGAGGCAGCCAATATACCGGCGTTCTGGTTCGATCCGGCGGGGATGACCGAGCCCTTCCGCCTGCGTCTTGAAAGTGCCGACACCGTGCTCGAGCTGGCCTGGACGGGCGATGCCCGGACAGGCTGGGAGGTGATTGAGTAAGCCATGCGTGCGGCGTCAGGACATCAATCCGGTTTCTCGCTAATCGAGATGATGGCGGCGCTCGCGGTGCTGGCCGTGGCCGGTATTGCGGTCGTGCAGATGCTGCAGACCACAACCCGGAACACGGCCGCGCTGGAGGATCGCTCGCTCGCCATGCTGGCGGCAGAGAACATCCTCAATGAACAGCTGCTGATCGCGGTCGATCGTGGCAATCGCTCGGGGGGCTATGCGCTGGCTGGCGTGGACTATGACTGGCGCCTGGCGATCAATCCTACGACCGACGCGGACCTGCTGCACTATGTGGTCACCATCCATCCGGACAGTGAAGACAGGACGCTGGCCAGGATTGAAACCTTTCGGCGACGGAGCGGCGCATGAGCACGACGCACGCCGAGGCCGGCTTCTCCCTGATCGAAATTCTCGTGGCGACGGCGGTGTTTGCCGTGGTCGGCGTCATCTCCGTAACCTTGCTGTCGGCGACGATCACCGCACAGGACGTCAATGACCAAGCGCTGGCACGCATCAATGCGCTGGACCGTGCCCGGGTTCTGCTACGCGAGGATATCGGCCAGGCCGTGCAACGCGCTTCGCGGGCGCAGGACGGGACGACGCGCCCAGCCCTGTTCGCGGGTGACGTGAACGGCCTTGATGACCGGTTCGTCGAGGATGGTGATGACATCATCCTGTCGATGACGCGACGCGGCCGGTCCAATCCGGGATTGATCCGGGCGCGCAGCTCGCTGGTCCATGTGCAGTATATCCTCAGGGACGATCAGCTGATCCGCCGGGTTTCCGATCACCCTGACGCCTCGCCCCTGACCCGCTGGGCGGAACAGGTGGTGATCGACGGCGCCGACGACCTGGAACTCGGCTTCCTGGTCGGTGCGAACTGGCAATCCAGACTGGCGACGCGTCCCGGACAGGAAGGCGCTAGCCTGCCGCGCGCGGTTCGGCTTCGACTGACCAGCCAGCAATGGGGTGATCTAGAGTTCCTGGTCCTGACTGCGGAGGCGCGCCTGTGAAACGCTTCCGCTTTGATATCTCCGAACGCGGTGCCTCGCTCGTCAGCGCCCTGTTGCTGGTTGCGGTGATGAGCGCGCTGGCCATGTCGCTGGTGACGGATCTGCGTTTCTCGATGCGGCGATCTGCCAATCTGGAGGTCCGTGACCAGGCCTACTGGTACGCACTGGGCGCCCGCGAATTTGCCGAAATCTCCATCGAGCGGGCCATGCAGGCTCCCGATGATACGCTGCGCCCCGATGCCGACTGGCTGACCGGGCCGCGCATCTTCCCGCTCAATGACGGACAACTGGTCGGTCGGGTACGTGATGCCAGCAATTGTTTCAATCTCAACAGCCTGGTCGCGGCCGAAGCCAATGGCCTGCTGATCGCCAATCCACAACAGCGCCGCCGGTTCGAAGCCCTGCTTCAGGCCATCGGCCTGCCGGTGCAGCAGTCGGCCAGCATCGCGGCAGAGCTTACCGATTGGCTGGACAGCGATCAGCGACCGGTGCTCAGCGGGGCCGAGGATGATACCTATATCGGTGCAGGTCGCGGCTATCGGACCGGGAATACGCTGCTGGCAGAGCCCGAGGAGATGCTGGCCCTGGCCAGCATGACCGCTCTTGTTTATGGCCAGATCGAGCCCTTCGTCTGTGCCCATCCGGTGGTCGAGAATATCCCACTGAACATCAACACGCTCCAGTTCGACCAGGCGCCCTTGCTGGTGGCCATGTTCGAGGGGCAAATCTCGCGAACCACCGCCGACGGCATCCTTATCCAGCGTCCGCCGGACGGGTTTGCAACGATGGACCTGTTCTGGGGGCTGGAAGTGTTCGAAACGGTAGAGGTCTCCACGGAGCATCGCCAGGCGATCGGTCGGACGAGTAAGTATTTCCAGATCGAGGTAGACGTGCTTTATGCCGGTGCGCGCTTCAGTTTGAGCGAATTGGTCGAGTGGCAAGGCGGAGTTCGTCGCCTTACCCAACGATACGGAAGTTTTTCATGAGCCAGGACCTTGTCTTCCTGATCCATCCGGATGGCAGCGGCCAGTGGTCCGTTATGGATCGCGAGAGCCATCAACGCAGCGACAGCGGTTCGTTTGCGGCTGACGCTGTGCTGGCGGCTGTGACCGACGCGGATGTCGAGCGCACCCTCGTCCTGCTGCCAGCCGAGCGCATTCATGCCAGCAGGATCGAGCTGCCAGCGCGCAGCGAGGCCGAAGCGCGCCAGGCGGCTCCCTTCATGATCGAGGACGAGCTGGCCTCCAGCCTGGACGAAACCGAAGTTGTGATTGGTCCGCGCGACGACCGTGGCAAGCGCTGGATCTATGCGGTCGACAAGACCTATGCCGAGGCGGTGATGGCGCGTTTGTCCGAGGCCCTCATTCGCCCCGTCCACATCCTGCCGGATGCCCAGGCCCTGGCCGATCCGGATGCCGCGCTCAGCCTGGTCGACCGGCGCGGTGACGTCCTGTTCTGGTATGCCGATAATGTCGGCTCGGACCTGGCGTCGATCGGTGGCGCTGTCCCACCTGGCATCTTTCCCCATCTTGCTGCCAGCCTGGTCCAGGCGAGCGGCGAGGGACAGGTTTCGGTCTCCCCAAGCCTCGGCCTGATGGGGGAGCGTTTTCACAACCGTGCGGTCGGTGAGGCCGACCGGCTCGCTGCCGGACTTCCGGATGCGATGTTGCGCGGACTGCCCGCACTGTTCGGCGAGCGCTGGAGATCCAGCTTTGACTGGTCAGACATTTTGCGCCCCCTGCGCACCAGTGCCGTACTGGCGTCGGGGCTCCTGGTGGGGTATTGCGGGCTGTTGCTCGGCGAGGCCTTCTATTTCCAGCACCAGGCCGACCGTTTCGACGATGCCGCCATCGCCGAATATCGCTTCCTGAACCCGCAATTCACGCGCGCGACGATCCCGGCGGAAGTCGATCGCCTGTTACGCAATGAATTACGCGATCTGGGCGGTGGTGACAGCTCCATCTTCCTCCAGCTCAGCGCGGCATTGACCGAGCTGGTTGCTGAAGACGAGCGTGTGCGCATTGACTCGCTGCGTTACGATCAGACGCGGGATGAGTTGCGCGTCTCGGCGCTGTTCACCGAGTTCGCGGATTTTGATGCCCTGACTAGCCGGGCCCAGCAAATGGGTCTGGAGCTCGAAGATGGCGGCGTGCGCGAGAGTGAAACCGGCCTGCAGGGCGAATTTGTGGTGAGGGCGCGATGAACCCGGTTCTCCAGATGCTGCAATCCTATTGGACCGATCGCACGCCGCGCGAACAGATCCTGTATGCCGTGATGGGCGGTCTGCTGTGTGTCCTGCTGCTGAGTGTCGCCGTGATCCAGCCGCTGCAATCCTTCCACGCCCGTGCGCAGACCGACTATGCCGCTTCCATGCGGCTCTACCGGTCAATTCAGCAGGACGTGGCGACCGTTCGCGACTTGCGGGCCGGGTCCCAGGTTCAGGCCGGGTCACAGCAATCCATTCGCTCGATCGTCGGGTCGCTGGCCCTGGGCGAGGGCATTGCGATTGCGCGCATGATCCCCGGTGATGATGGCAGCCTGGCCGTGACGGTCGAGCGTGCGGATACCGCTGTGGTGATGCGCTGGCTGGTCAATCTCGAAGAACGCTACGGTATCCGCGTGGCGTCTTCGACACTGGACCGGCACGAAACAGGCATGACACAGGCGTCCGTCGTTCTGCGTCGTGGAGGTGGTTCGTGATGCTTGCGCGCTTGGGACTTTTCGCCGGACTGGTCCTCGTCTGGCTGATCATTCTGCTTCCGCTCAAGGCGGTCATGATGATAGCCGGCGGCGCCGGTGCCTTTGGTTACCAGGATGTCTACGGCAGTGTCTGGGATGGTCGTGTCTATGGCATGCGTGTGGCAGGTGTGCCGATCCGCGAGATCGAAATGGCTGCGGATCCGCTGCCGCTTCTGGTGGGGCGGCTCGCCGCTCGTTGGCGCGTGTCTGATGACAGCGCGCGTGGTCGTGGCCATGTGTCGATCGGCGGCAGCACGTTCCAGGTGAGCGATATGGATCTGCTGGTCTCGATTGATCGGCTGGGCCTTCGCAGTTTTCCCGGGCTGGATCGATCACAGATGATCGACATGGATATCACCGCGCTGTCGCTTCGCGACGGGCGTTGCGAGTCGGTGCAGGGGCGTGTTCAGACCACGGCCCTGGTTCAATTTGCCTCGACCTACGGCTTCGAGGGGCCCGCGCTGTTGGGGGTGCTCTCCTGTGATGACGGCCGACTCGTGATCACGCTGGATGGTGCCGGAGCGGATCTGGAGCTCACCGGCTCAGTCCACATGGACCAGACCACCTACACCTGGGATCTGGAGCTTCGCACCGGGCGACCCGAACTTGCCGATGCGCTGGCGCTTGCCGGTATGACACGAAGCGGCGATATCTGGCGGTATCAGGGGAGTGAGACCTTTGTCGTCCAATAACGTCCAGATCCTGTCGAGCGCCGTTCTGGCCGTCCTGCTGTCCGCGTGCACCACGACGGGCGGCACGCTGCCGGTGCCCTCGCTGGGCGGTGCGCGCCCCGCCGAGCAGACCGCGCCGGCTGTGGTTGCGAACGAGCTGACGCCGCAGACCCTGGATGCGGGTGAGTGCGGCACATTCTTCTGGAGTGCCGACCCGGATCACCGCTTCCTTGCGTTCGAGAATGAAACCCGCGGCCATGCCCAGGTTTTCATCAATGGGAGTGCGCAGGGTTTCTACATGCCGCGGCGAGACTCGCTCTATATATCCGGCGACGGCTATCGGCGCAGTTTCGTCGATCCGGAGCGCGAGCTGGACATCGAGATTGAGGGCCGTGTCGGAGAAAGCCTTCCAACCGGCCAGCGGATCGAACGTGTGGTCATGCGCGTGGAGCAGCCCAATGGCCAGCGCCTGGTGGTGCCGTTGATCGGCCACTACGCCTGTCGCTAGAAAATCAGCGACGCATCGGGCCAATAGGCCCGCATCAGCCAGACCAGCGCGATCCCGAAAGCCAGCCAGGGACCGAAGGCCAGACGCGTTGTGGCTCCGGGTAACTTCCGGCGAATCGCGGCCATGGCGAGGGTGAAGAGCAGTGCGCCAAGGCTGGCGACCAGAAGAATGAAGGGCAGGGCCAGGGCGCCACACCAGGCACCACCTGCCGCGAGCAGTTTCGCATCGCCTCGACCCAGGCCGTCTCTGCCCCGCAATCGCCGATAGCCGAGCTCGAGAGCGACAAGCCCCAGATAACCCAGGGCAGCACCGATCAATGCAGGCCACAGCCGGTCAAATATAAGGATATTGCTGATCAGCCCTGCGGGAATCAGTGGCAGTGTCAGAGCATCTGGCAGCCGGAATGTGCGGGCATCGGTATGCGCCAGCACGGCCAGGCTCACCAACAGGACAGCGCTGAGAAGGGTGACCAGCATAGAAAGACCTTGTCATCGAAACATCATAGGCATACGCCAGAATTGAAGTGTGATGTAGGGGGGGATTGGATGCCGGACCGGGAAGCGGCCCTCAAGGCGGAAAATCTGCGGATGACATTCGGCGAGACGCGTGCGCTCGACGATGTGTCTTTGACAATCGAACCGGGCGAGATGGTCGCGCTGATCGGGCCATCGGGGTCTGGAAAGTCGACGCTGTTGCGCGTGGCGGCTGGATTGCAGGTGGCGGACCGCAATTCCGGGCCTGTCCACGTGTTGGGACGCAAGATGCAGGAGCGTGGGCGTCTGGCGTCCGCCGTGCGCACGTATCGGGCACCACTGGGATTCATCTTCCAGCAATTCAACCTGGTCGGGCGACTGACCCTGTTTCGCAATGTCCTGCTGGGCGCGCTGGGGCAGATGTCACTCTGGCGTGGCGCGCTGGGACTTTTTCCCGATTCCACCAAGCAGAAAGCCATGGATGCGCTGGAGCGGGTGGGGATGAGTGAGTTTGCGGGGCGCAGGGCGTCCAACCTGTCCGGCGGACAGCAACAGCGGGGCGCGATCGCGCGCGCCCTGGTCCAGGGCGCTGAAATGCTCTTCGCCGACGAACCGATCGCCTCGCTGGACCCGGTGTCTGCGCGCAAGGTGATGGAGTTGCTGGCGGAGCTCAATGAGCGCGACGGGCTGAGCGTCGTCGTGACGCTGCATCAGATCGGCTATGCCCGGGAATATTGTGACCGCATCATCGCCCTGAATGCTGGCCAGATCGTCTATGACGGCCCGCGGGATGCGCTGACGCAGGACAAGCTGATCGAAATCTACGGCAGCGAATATGAAGCCGCGTTTTATGGCGCCGAGGAGGAAGCATGATGCGGATCCAGTCCATCCTCGCCCCCCTGCTTGTTCTCGCCGCCCTGCTGCTCAGCAGCTGTGTGGGCGAAACGCCGTCCGAACAGGACACCCCGTCATCGGCCGAGAGCGAGCGGCGGACCATCAATTTCGGAATTATCACGACCGAATCGACCAATACGCGGGAAACCAATTGGCGCCCCTTTATCGCGGCGATGTCGGAGTGGACGGGATATGATGTCCAGCCCTTCTATGCGTCCGACTATGCCGGCATGATCCAGGCCATGCGCTATGATAGCGTGCAGGTCGGCTGGTTCTCGAATTTCTCCGGTCTGCAGGCGGTGCGCCTGGCTGGCGGTGAGGTGTTTGCAAAGGCCACCTATCCGGATGGTGGCGAGGGGTATCACTCGATCCTGCTTGTTCCGGTCGATAGCCCCATCCAGTCGCTGGATGATATCCTGACCTGTGATGGTTCAATCGATTTCGGCCTCGGTGACCCCAATTCCACCAGCGGTTTCCTGGTACCGTCCGCCTTCATCTTTGCTCCGCGCGGGATCGATCCGGCCGAGTGTTTTGGTTCTGTGCGTAATGCAAGCCACGAAGCGAACGCTCTGGCAGTCGCCAATGAGCTGGTGGATGTGGCGACGAACAACACCGTCAACATGATCGTGCTGCAACGCTCGCGTCCGGACATCTATGCGCAACTGCGCGAGATCTGGCGCTCGCCGATGATCCAGACCGACCCCATTGTCTGGCGCGCAGATCTGGATGAAGAGGCGAAGCGGCGCCTGCAATACTTCTTCATGAATTACGGACGCATGGGGACACCGGAAGAGGTGCAGGCCGCGCGTGACGTGCTGACGCCGCTGATTTTCGGGACTTTCCTGCCCTCGTCGAACGCTCATCTTGATCCGATCGTGCAGCTGGAAATCGTTCGGGATCTGACCGAAACGCGCCAGGATCCCGATCTGACCGAGGAGGAACGGACGACGCGGATTGCGGAACTCGAAGAGCGCCTCGCGCAGGTCGAGGCCGGTAATTCCGGACTGGTCAGTCTGTCGGATGACGTCAACGCGCTTACCGATGACGGCGGCACAGCGTCCGAGGAGGCTTCGGCCCCGAGTGTATCAGGTCAGGCGGTGGCAGCACTCTTGGGTACGGGCCTGTTGTTGACGGTCCTGCTCTATGCCACAGCACCGCGCGGACCCGGTCCCCGCACACCGCTGGCCGAACGTCTGGCGAATGTCGGTATCGCCGTCGGTATCGTGGTTGTCCTGGTCTGGAGCTTCGGATCGGCAGACATGGACCGCGCCTACCTGCTGGTGGAAAACGCCGGGGATATGGGTGAGTTTCTCGCCGGATTTTTCCCGACCGATGTCATGGACGCGACCTCTCGCGCGGATTACTGGTCAGAATTGTCTGCCGGGATTTCCGAGGCCATGCCGCAAATGATCGTGACGGTGCAGATCGCGATCTGGGGCACGTTCATCTCGGTTATCGCGGCGATCCCGTTTGGTCTGCTCAGTGCGCGCAATGTGGCTCCTGTCTGGATCGTGCAACCTGTACGGCGCCTGATGGATGTCTTCCGGTCCATCAACGAGTTGATCATCGCCCTGGTTTTCATCGCGGCGGTCGGACTGGGACCTCTGGCTGGTGTCATGGCGCTGGCCGTACATACGACGGGCGTTCTGGCCAAACTGTTTTCCGAAGCCGTCGAGGCGATTGATGACGGGCCGGTCGAGGGAATTCGCGCGACCGGTGCGCGGCCATTACACGAGGTGATCTGGGCGATCATTCCCCAGGTTGCTCCCTTGTGGACATCCTTCGGCCTCTACCGTTTCGAATCCAACGCGCGGTCCGCAACCGTACTTGGTCTGATCGGCGCAGGCGGTATCGGCCAAATCCTGTTCGAAGCCGTCCGCGCGTTTGATTACCAGCGTACAGCAGCCATCGTCCTGGTGATCGTCATCGCGGTCAGCCTGATCGATGTCATGTCGCAAATGTTGCGCAAGCGTCTCGTCTGACAGGATACTCGTCCCCGCCACTAAAAAAACAGGCCGGAGCATCTCAGGCCTGTCTTCATTTGAACGTATTGATCTCGTCTAGCTGTCGATCGGCTTCTGGCGTCGAAGCCGGCGCCAGAAGCGACGACGCTCTGGCTTGGGATGCGGTTTGAGATTGTCCAGGAAGTCCATCGCACACTGTGTCCAGGAGTGTTTCTCTGCGTGTGCCCGCGGGGCGGCGCGGTCGATCTCCAGACAGTCCAGACAGGCCTGACGCAGGTCTTCATTGATGAAACCACCACCTGAACCCGGAATGATGTCCTTGGGACCGTGGGCGGGGAAGGCCGCAACCGGTGTGCCACAGGCCATGGCTTCCAGGTTCACCAGGCCAAATGTGTCGGTCCAGCTCGGGAAGACAAAGACATCCGCATCGGCAAAATGGCGGGCAAGCTCGTCACCGAATTTCGGACCGGTGAAGACTGCGTCGGGATATTTCGCCTTCAGCTCTTCCATCTGCGGGCCGTCACCGACAATGACCTTGGTCCCGGGCAGGTCGGTCTCCAGGAAGGTCTCGATGTTCTTTTCAACCGCAACACGACCGACATTGACCCAGATCGGGCGCTCCAGGCCGGCGAAGACGTCTTCGCCGTTCATCATGCGCTTGGCCGGGTTGAACAGCTCGATATCCACACCGCGTGCCCAGGGCGTCAGATTGTTGAAGCCGCGCTTGGTCAGGTCATCGCGCATGGACGGCGTCGTCACCATCATGCGGCCGCCGGCATTGTGGAACCAGCGCATGAAGGCATAACCCGCAGAGAGCGGAATGAAACCGAAACGCGCGTTCACATATTCAGGGAATTTGGTGTGATAGCTGGTCGTGAAGGGCAGTTTCCACTTCACACAGATGCGGCGCGCCGCAAGGCCAAGTGGGCCTTCCGTCGCGATATGGATGGCTTCCGGCTCAAACTCGGTGAAGCGGCGGACAATATCCTTGCGCGCGCCCATGGCCAGCTGGATCTCCGGGTAGGTGGGCAAGGGCATGGTCTTGTAGCCCAGACCTGGATGGATCACTTCGACTTCGCGGCCCATATCGCGAAGCTCGGCGACGGTGCGAGACAGCGTGCGAACAACGCCATTCATTTGCGGCTCCCAGGCGTCGGTTACCAGCATGATGCGCTGTGGGCGCTCATTGCTGTCTTCCGCGCCCGGGCCGTTGGTCGTGACGATATTGTTCGCGAGGTCAGCGGTTTTGCTCATCAGTTTCCTCTGCTTCTCAGCCGCCCCCGGCGGTGAAAATCCTTACTATCTGCATGCGTCTTAGCGCATTCGTGCACAATCGCGAAGTGCAACAGCACACTAGGCTTGCGGAGTGGCGTTTGCGGGAGCAATCTCCGCCGCGAATTTTGGATCCAACTGAAGGTTTGCGCCATGAATGTCCAAGCCCGCAATTCCATTGATTGGGATGAGATTGACCGTTTGAAATTCGCCAATGAGAGCGAGTTGGTAAAGACGCTGATCGAGCAGATCGGTTTCAGCGACCAGACGCGCGACAAGGTACGCGATGACGCGATTGACCTGGTCAAGCGGGCACGGGCATCCACGCGGGTCCGCGGATTGATGGAGTCCTTCCTCCAGGAATTCGGCCTGTCCAACAAGGAAGGGCTGGCGCTGATGTGCCTGGCCGAGGCGCTGTTGCGCGTGCCCGACGGGGCCACCGCCGACAAGCTGATCGCGGAAAAGATCTCGACGGGTGAATGGGGCGAGCACGCCGGCAAGTCGGAAAACTGGCTCGTGAATGCGTCCACGCTCGGCCTGATGCTGACAGGTAAGATCATCGATGTGGAACCGGAGGCGCGCAAGAATCCCGGCGCTTACCTGAAACAGTTGACCGCACGAGCCGGGGAGCCGGTCATTCGCGCCGCGACCATGCAGGCCATGCGCATCATGGGCGAACAGTTTGTGCTCGGCCGGACGATTTCAGCGGCGCTCAAGCGGGCCGGCAAGCACAAGGATATCGGTTCCTTCGACATGCTGGGAGAGGGCGCGCGGACCGCTGCCGATGCCCAGCGTTATCACCAGCGTTATCTCGACGCGATCGAGGCGGTCGGAGCCGGGCGCGGCGATGGTCCGATCGAGAAAGTACACGGGGTCTCGGTCAAGTTGTCGGCCCTGAACGCCAGCTATCTGGCGATCAAGGAAGAGCGTGTCATGGACGAGCTCTATCCAATGGTGCTCGAACAGGCTCGCGCCGCGAAAGCACATGATATCGGCTTTTGCATTGATGCCGAGGAATCCGACCGTCTGATCATCTCGCTGAAAATCCTCGACCGGCTGGCCCGGGACCCGTCCCTGCGCGGCTGGAACGGGTTGGGCCTGGCGGTGCAGGCGTATCAAAAGCGTGCCGGGGCCGTCATTGACGGTCTTGTCGAACTGGCAAAGCAAAGTGGCCGTCGTTTCCTGGTGCGTCTGGTGAAGGGCGCTTACTGGGACACCGAGATCAAGTTCGGCCACCAGATGGGGTGGCCGGATTTCCCGGTCTGGACCACCAAGACCGCGACCGATCTTCATTATCTTGTGTGTGCCAAACGCATGCTGGCAGCGCCCAGGGAAATCTACGCCCAGTTTGCAACTCATAATGCGCACACTCTCGCGTCGGTGCGCGAGCTGGCCCACCAGGCCGGCGTTGATGAATATGAGTTCCAGCGTCTGCATGGCATGGGCGAACCGCTCTATGCCGCGTCGCAGGAGGCCCATGGCGAACGCACTGTTCGGGTTTATGCCCCTGTCGGCAGCCATGAGGACTTGTTGCCTTATCTCGTGCGGCGCTTGCTCGAAAACGGGGCCAATACATCTTTCGTGCATTCCTTCCTGGATGATGCCGTTCCGGTTGAGGATGTCGCGCGAGGTCCGTTCGAGAAAGCGGAGGGCCTGGACCGCCATCGGCAGATCCCGATGCCTGACGATCTGTATGGCGATGAGCGGCCGAATTCGGTTGGCGTGGATATCAGCCAGCGCGCAGTGCAGGAACGCCTGGCTCGCGCCATGGCCGAGCTTGATGCGCAATTGCCTCTGAGCGCCGGGCCCCTGATCGATGGCCGCCTGGTGACCGGTGAGCCGGAGGCCTTGATGAGTCCGGTCGATCGCAGCCAGCATGTCGGCAATGTCGTCCAGGCCAGCGAAGCTGATGTCGATACTGCCTTCCGTTCGGCCGTCGCCGCCTTCCCGGTCTGGAATGCGGCTGGTGGCGAGAAACGCGGAGCCATTCTGCGCGCCATGGCCGACATCATGGAACAGAATATGGACCGGCTGATCGCGCTGATGTCGCGAGAGGCGGGCAAGAATATCCCGGATGGCATTGCCGAAGTGCGCGAGGCGATCGACTTCTGCCGGTATTACGGTGCCCAGGCCGAACGAGAGTTCGCTGGCGCCGATCGTCTGCTGGGGCCGGCCGGTGAAACGAATCATCTCGGGCTACAGGGGCGCGGCGTCTTCGTCTGTATCAGTCCCTGGAATTTCCCGCTGGCGATCTTCGCGGGCCAGGTGGCCGCGGCGCTGGCCGCGGGCAATGTGGTACTGGCCAAGCCGGCAGAGCAGACACCGGTCATCGCGTGTGAAGCTGTGAAGCTCTTCCAGGAGGCGGGCTTGCCGGCGGGCGTGCTGCAGCTGTTGCCAGGGACGGGAGAAACGGTCGGCGCTGCCCTGACGCGGGATAATCGTACGGCCGGTGTTGCCTTCACCGGGTCGACCGAAGTCGCCCGTCTGATTAATCGTTCCCTGGCGGCCCGGGATACGGCGATTGCGCCGCTGATTGCCGAGACCGGTGGGTTGAATGGGATGTTCGTGGATACGACCGCGCTCAAGGAGCAGGTCGTCGACGATGCGATCATGTCGGCCTTTGGTTCGGCGGGTCAGCGCTGTTCGGCTCTGCGAATCATCTTCCTGCCTGACGATACGGCAGACGAGTTTGTCGAAGCGCTGTGCGGCGCGATGGATGAGCTGGGGATCGGTGACCCCTCCGACATCACAACAGATGTGGGTCCGGTGATCGATGCAGAAGCCCTGGGCATTCTCGAATCACACATGGAGCGTATGACCCGCGAAGCGACCGTCATCAAACAGCTTGAGACGGGTCTGGCGGGCGAGCACGGCAGTTTCTTCGGTCCTGCGCTTGTCGAGCTGCCGTCCCTGGATCTGCTTGAGCGTGAAGTCTTTGGTCCGGTGCTGCATGTCTACCGCTACAAGCGCAAGGACCTCCCCGCAATTGCAGCTGAGCTTGCAGCCAAGGGTTACGGGCTGACCTTGGGGATTCACTCGCGGCTGGAGTCTTTCCACAGGCAAATTCAGTCGATCGTTCCTGCGGGCAATGTCTACGTGAATCGCAACATGATCGGGGCCGTGGTCGGTGTGCAGCCATTTGGCGGAGAGGGCTTGTCTGGCACGGGTCCCAAGGCCGGTGGCCCGCACTATCTGCACCGGTTTGCCGGTGAAAAAACGGTGACGATCAACATCTCCGCTCAGGGTGGCGACCCGGAACTTCTTAACCTCTCGTGAGGCTCGGTTAACGCCGCTTAACCCTTGTTACACAGGCCTGTCACGCCCCTTAACGGGGTGTGACAGGGGGTGGCTGCGGTTTAGAACTTGTTAACCAAAAAATCCGCTCAAAGACTGTTCTTGCCGTTGACCACCCATTTTCACTGAGCCACTATATGTTGGGTCAGCTGGTTACAGCGACACACTATACAGATTTTTTCGACCTATTCGGGTTTGTACGCCGCGCAAGCTTATTTGCGCGAACAGGATATTTTTGACTCTGGGCTTGGGGAGCAAAACAGACATGACACCTTTGGATTCGGCCACCAATCGTATTCTTGATGTCGAACCGGTAGAACGGGCATCCTCTCGTCGTGGCAAACCGAAGGCCAATGACGGCTCCCACCTGCGTGTGGTTGAAAGCGTCAAGGTGGACCGGTCACGTGACGCATTGCTGACGGATTTCGGCAAGAAAACGCTGGAAGACCGTTACTTGCTCCCGGGTGAGTCCTATCAGGACATGTTTGCACGCGTCGCGACGGCCTATGCCGACAACCCCGAGCACGCCCAGCGTCTTTATGACTACATCTCCAATCTCTGGTTCATGCCGGCGACGCCTGTTCTTTCGAATGGCGGTGCGGACCGTGGTCTGCCGATCTCCTGCTTCCTGAACTCTGTCGGTGACAGCCTGGACGATATTGTCGGCACCTGGACCGAGAATGTGTGGCTGGCGTCCAATGGCGGCGGTATCGGCACCTATTGGGGTGATGTTCGTTCCATCGGCGAGAAGATTGGCGAAGTCGGCCAGACCTCCGGCATCATTCCCTTCATTCGCGTGATGGACAGTCTAACCCTGGCAATCTCCCAGGGGTCCCTGCGCCGGGGTTCCGCAGCGGTGTATCTCGACGTCCACCACCCGGAAATCGAAGAGTTCCTGGAAATCCGCAAGCCGTCAGGCGACTTCAACCGTAAATCTCTCAACCTCCACCATGGTCTGAATATCTCAGACGCGTTCATGGAAGCGGTTCGCGAAGATGGCGAGTTCGAGCTGAAGTCCCCGAAATCGGGTGAGGTCGTGAAGACGATCAATGCCCGCAAGCTGTGGCAGAAGATCCTCGAGCTGCGTCTGCAGACCGGTGAGCCTTACATCATCTTCTCCGATACGGTGAACAACGCGATGCCGGCTCACCAGCGCAAGCTGGGCCTGAAGGTGCGCCAGTCCAACCTGTGCGCAGAAATCATGCTGCCGACCGGCTATGACCAGAATGGCGAAGAGCGCACGGCCGTTTGCTGCCTGTCCTCGCTCAACGCAGCCAAGTATCTGGAGTGGAAGGACGACCCGGACTTTATCGAGGACATTTTCCGCTTCCTCGACAATGTTCTGGAAGATTTCATCCAGCGCGCGCCGAAAGAGATGGATCGTGCCGTCTATTCCGCAATCCAGGAACGGTCTGTCGGTCTCGGCCTGATGGGCATGCACACTTTCCTGCAGCAGATGAACGCGCCTTTCGAAAGCGCCATGGCCAAATCCTGGAACATGAAGCTGTTCAAGCATATCCGTCAGCAGGCGGACGCGGCCTCGGTCAAGTTGGCTGATGAGCGCGGTGCGTGCCCGGATGCCGCTTCCAGCGGTGTTAACGCACGCTTCTCACACAAGCTGGCAATCGCACCGACGGCGTCGATCTCCATCATCTGTGGTGGTGTTTCCGCGGGCATCGAGCCGATCCCGGCCAATGTTTACACCCACAAGACGCTGTCCGGCTCCACGACCGTGAAGAACCCGCAGCTCGAGGCCGTGCTTGAAGCCAAGGGCCTGAACACGCCGGGCGTGTGGGCGACGATCCTCGAACATGAGGGCTCGGTTCAGCACATTGATGAGCTGGATGAACATGAAAAAGCGCTGTTCCGTACGGCCTTTGAAATCGACCAGCGCTGGGTCATCGAGCACGCGGCGGATCGCACGCCCTTCGTCTGCCAGTCCCAGTCCCTGAATATCTTCCTGCCGGGCGATATCGATAAGTGGGACCTGCACATGCTGCACTGGTCGGCATGGGAGAAGGGCATCAAGTCGCTCTATTACTGCCGCTCCAAGTCCGTACAGCGAGCGGCTTATGCCGGATCCGAGAACAAGTCCGAGGCCGAGCAATCCATGGCGGATGCGGCGCCAACCGATTACGAGGAATGCCTCGCTTGCCAGTAACGGCATCGCAGTCTTGAAGTTGAAGGCCCGGATTTTTTTGATCCGGGCCTTTCTCTTTGTGGACAGCTCCGACGAAATCGCGTTAACCTTTTCCCGTCTGAGGCGAATAGACGTGCATCAAGACTCGTCATTTGCCACATAAAGGGCGGGAGAGAAGAAGATGCGTATGGGACGAAAGTCAGAGCTGACTTTGGCAACGCTCATTGCGCTCGCCGGAATGTCATATGTCCTTATGACGCCGGGCGGGGCGAATGAGTGGGCGAGCTCTTCTGCGATGATTCAAGCCAATCTCGAGGCAGAAGGCGATATTCGTCCGCTCTCCGCATCTGCTGCCAATGTTGCCCGTACCGCGCTGTCGCTGGACAGCAGTATCAGCGGACAAAATGCCTTCGCGGCGTCAACATTGGACGGGGCAGCCACGATCGATCTGGGTCCGGCTGGCGAGTTGCAGGTCGCAGTTCTGGACGATGACACGCAGGACATCGCCTATGACCTGTTCGCGGTGACGGCGGATACGCATTCCCCGCTGGTTCTGGACCCTGAGCGTGATCACACGACGGTTGCCGTGGCGTATCAGCACTCTTTCGATTCCTATGGCGGTACCGACGAGCTGGACGTCAGCCTCGTCCCGCGTGCCGGTGTCAGCGTGGGTAATGATGGCACGGCCGCAGGTGCGGGCGCAGAACTGCGGATCGGTCAGCATCTTGGCAATCGTCTCGAGGGCGAGCCGCGCTGGTACATGTATGCCGGCGCTGATCGTCGAGCGCTGCTCTACAACCCGGTCGAAGGCACGAATTTCGACAGTGCCATGGCGTTGACGCGCCGCGAGGTCATCGGTGATGCCCAGGCGGGTGTGGCCGTGCGTTTTGGCGATGCCGACCTGTCGGTCGCCTATGTGCGCCGCGAATACCAGCATGTGGCCGGTGTGACCGCGTTCGAAGAAGCCGAGGAATTCGGCGCTGTCACGGTCAACTGGCGCTGGTAGGCCTGTCCCGCCACGTCTGGCGGCCTATAGTCACACGTAATCTGACTTGAGGGGATGTCATGAAACGTTCTCTGCTGGCTGTTCTTGCGTTGGGCATCACCCCGCCTGTCCTGGCCCAATCTGATGCCACGGATGCGGTCGTGCTGACCGGGGCGACCGTCATCAATGGTGATTACTGGATTGAAAGCGCCAGTATCATAGTCCGGGATGGCCGGATTGAATGTGTTGGCGAGCCGGAAGCCTGCAGCTTCCCGGAGGATGCCGAAATTATTGACCTGGACGGTCACTACATCACCCCGGGACTTGTGGATGCGCATGTGCATTTCGCCCAGACCGGCTGGCTGGATGGTCGGCCGGACGGCATGCAGGCGCCCGATGTCTACCCTTATCCGGAAACCGCAGCGGCCCTGAGTGCCAATCCGGATCGCTGGCATGCCGCCTATCTGTGTACGGGCATCACAGCCGTATACGATGTTGGCGGGCAGGCCTGGACCGTGACCAGTGATCACGCCACCGATACCGACCGTTCCGATCGAGCGCATGTGCGCGCGGCGGGCCCGTTGATTACCCATGCCAGTGCCCGCAACCGGTTTTTCCTCGGCGAAGGCGCTTCTGACCAGCTGCTCTTCCTGCCGATGGAGGATGTTGCGGGTGTTCGCGAGCAGGTCCGTTATCTCGAATCGATCGGAGCGCAGGCGGTGAAGGTCTGGTATCTCGCCCCGCGTCCGGATGATCGCGACCGGCTCGATGGGCTGCTGATGGAAATCGGTGCGGCAGCGGATGCAGCGGGTCTGACGATGATTGTTCACGCCACCTCCCTGCGAGAAGCGAAGATGGCGCTGCGGGCCGGTGCCGCGATACTGGTGCATTCTGTGTCGGATCAGCCGGTCGACCAGGAATTCCTCGACCTGCTGACCGGCAATGACGCGGTCTACGTTCCCACGCTGCAGGCGGGACCGAATTGGGGGCGGGCACTGGCCAGTGTGGCCTTCGCCGCGTCCGCGCTGATTGATGATCCCAATGGCTGTGTGGATGAGGCGATCCAGGCGCGCATCAACGCACCGGAACGCATGCCGTCCGACCTGATTTCTCCGGCCTGGGCCTATCGCAGCCTGGAGGGCAATGGTGCCGAGATCGCCCTGATGCAGCAAAACCTGATGGCGGTTTTTGAGGCGGGCGGTCGGATCGCCACGGCCACGGATGCTGGCAATCCGATGACCTTGCATGGTCCGTCAATCTATCGCGAGGTGGAGATGATGCAGACGGCTGGGCTCAGCCCGCAGGCCGTAATCGAGATGTCGACCCGAGGCGGGGCGGTCGCGATGGGCGCGGAGGACGAGTTCGGGCAGATCGAAGCCGGTTTCGTGGCCGACCTGATTGTCCTGTCCGAGGATCCGCGAGAGGATGTCCGCAATTTCCGATCGCTGACCCATGTCATGCGGGCGGGGGTCTTGCGTGCACAGTCTGGATTACGCGTCACACAGGTTGATTAGACGTCGATTTCTGTGGAGCAGTCTGTGGAAAACCGCACCCAGCGCACACTAGGGCTAGACGTGAACCCCGCGTTTACCACAATATATAGATATTGAGTGGCTGAGCCGCTTTGATTCCGACCGAGGGTGTTCCCATGACTGATGCGACCGAACTGCCGGGCCTTCTTACGACGAGCCATTCCTACAAGCCTTTCCGTTATCCGTGGGCTTATGACTTCTGGAAAAAGCAGCAACAGGTCCACTGGATGCCGGAAGAAGTTCCGCTCGGCGAGGACTGCAAGGACTGGGCAACCAAGCTGAATGACCAGGAACGCAATCTGCTGACGCAGATCTTCCGTTTCTTCACCCAGTCCGATGTCGAGGTGAACGACAACTATATGGAGCGCTACAGCCGCGTCTTCCGTCCGACGGAAGTGAAGATGATGCTGTCCTCCTTCTCCAACATGGAGACGATCCACATCGCTGCCTATGCGCTGCTGCTGGAAACCATCGGCATGCCGGACAGCGAATTCTCCGCTTTCATGGAATACGAGGCCATGGCGGACAAACACGACTTCATGCAGCGTTTTGGTGTTGAGACCGACGCCGACATCCTGCGCACGGTCGCCATGTTCGGTGCCTTCACCGAAGGCCTGCAGCTGTTTGCATCCTTCGCCATGCTGATGAACTTCCCGCGCTTCAACAAGATGAAGGGCATGGGCCAGATCGTCACCTGGTCGATCCGCGACGAGAGCCTGCATTGCGAGGGTATGATCAAGCTCTTCCACGCCTTTGCCGAAGAGACCGGCGCCCTGACGCAAGAGGTCAAGGACGATATCGTCGAGTGCTGCCGCACGGTTGTCAGCCTCGAGGACAAGTTCATCGAGCTGGCGTTCGAAATGGGCGATGTCGAGGGCATGACGCCGGACGATATCAAGCAATACATCCGCTATATCGCCGACTGGCGCCTCGGCCAGCTCAAACTCCCGCCCATCTATGGCGTCAAGGAACACCCGCTTCCGTGGCTCACCGAGATCCTCAATGGTGTCGAACACGCCAATTTCTTCGAGGCTCGTGCAACTGAATACTCAAAAGGCGCGACACAGGGCGATTGGCATGGTAATGACGGCGTCTGGTCCATGTTTGACCAAATGAAAGCCAAGAAGAGCGAAGAAGCTCTGGCAGACTGATCAACTCCGCTTCGGCGTTGAGTTGCGGGCGATCCAGCTATCTACTTTCGGGGAGGAGAGAAGCGAGCTGGGTCGCCCATTTTACTGCGTGGTCTGGAAACTCGGCTTCCCCCTCAATCTCTTGATCTCTTTTGGAAACTACACAATCCTGCGTTCAGTTTTGAGCAAGTAGAAAACTGTTGAGTAACGATCGGGAAAACGAGGAAGAAGAAGTACGCCGTGCGCTTCTGCAGGAGGCGCGTGATTGTCTTGTCACCAACGGCGCGCCACCGGTTTTCATCACTCGCATGCTGGAACTGCTGGATGGCAAGTTTTCCGCCGAGGAGCTTTCTTTCGCTCGCCCCCCGGAAGTGCTTCGTTGGCCGATTATAACAATGGTTGTTGCATGGTTGGGTGGGCTGGTCACAGCAATGCTTCTGCTGATTTCTCCGCACGAGGCGGATCTGACCGAGGTGAGCACTATCGGGATTATTCTCGTGTCGCTGGTCCAGATACCGTTTCTTGTCGCGAATGCTCTTTTTTTGCATTCAAGGCTGAGGCGCAAATCGATCGAGGATGACGCCCTTGCTGTTTATGCGCGACTTGTGCCGGAGACATGGAGGAACCGTGTTTTCTACAAGGAGATCCGGAACAAGCCGGCGTCCAGTGTGTCAGAGGTGGATGCCTATCTGAGGCAGCGTGGGTGGCAAGGATGGAGTGGTGCTCGCATTTGGTATCTGATGCATGTCCTTGGTTACTTCGGACACGTCTACCTGTTGTTCTACCTCTCTCGAGGCACAACGGAATTGTAGCTGATTGAGCGCAAGTCAGCTATCGGACTCGGCCAGGTAGTCGCAATTGACCGTGACCATGCCGCCCAGCCTCTCGCGTTGATAGGAAATCACCCTTCCGGGCGCTCAGGCCTCGCGCATCCGCTCGAAACTCCTCGCATCCAGATAATCCAGATAAATCGTCCCGGCCCCGCCAATCGCGATCACGGACACGGTCAGCGCCAGGATAGTCGTGACAATCTTCATCGCACCCTCCGAACTGCTCCGACAGAGGATGGGCTGATTTGCCGGGTGGTGGAATGCCTAGTCCGAGACCCGCTGGGTGATCTCCGATGTGCGGATGCCTTGCTGGTAGGTGATCGGCAGGGCCACAACGCTCTGCACGAACTGGAAGAGATAGGTCATTAGTGCGAACACTGTCCCGATCGGCGCATCCAGGCGGGTGACCGCGTCATAAATACCAAACAGCATGGCGGCGATCAGGAAGAGATAGGTCAGGCCGAAATTGAGGCTTTCCAGATCGGACAGGCGCACCTGCCACATGGCCAGCCGCCGGAAGTGGCGGTTGCGGCTGGACGCGCGCATGCGTTCGAACACCTCGATCTGGCGTTCATACTGGTTGTTGAGCGCCTTGTTGAGGGTGTGGATGCGCTTGCTGGCGATCCAGAAAACAAGACCGGTCAGCACGGTCGCCACGGTGGCGACCACGAAGACGCGGAAATCCAGAAAGGCGATCATCACCAGCGAGCCGATCAGGGTGAAACCGGCGGTCAGGGACAGCGGCAGGATCTGTTCGAAGAAATCGACGACTTCCTTGATCAGGTCCGCGCGCGCATTGACCTGGGTGATCGGCGAGCCCTTGGCCTGTTCCCGCGCAACCAGGTCAGAGCCGACCCTGGCGTAGATGCGGGTATAGACACGGGTGTCATACATGCGCCGGACAATGCCCACGATGATGAAAGTGAGTTCCAGCGCGGCCAGCCAGGCGAGGCCTGTCCAGTCCTGTTCCACCAGTCGGTTGATGGCGATCCCCAGCACGAGTGGTTCAGCGACCCCGAGCACATTCTCGACCGTCAACAGCGCAAACGTGCCGGAAATCTGCGGCCAGAACCGCTTGAAAATCGAGCCGTGACTAATCGCTTCGGGCGGCGATTGGGTGAGGGGATCAGCAGACATGCGCGCGGCTTACACCGCTCTGCCAGGACAGGCGAGGGGGAAATCGGGGCGAACCATCCCGGTCCGCCCCGATATCCGCTGTCTGGGCTAGATCACCACCTCACCGGCGGGTTCACGCATGTTGTAGCGCGAGGCCATGACGCGGCCATAGGCACCGCCATTGCCGATCAGGATCACATCGCCCTCACGCGTCTCTGGCAGTAGGCGCTGGGCACCCAGCCGGTCAGCGCTTTCACAGATCGGCCCGACGATATCGGCGATCATGCCCGCATCCTCTTCGAGGCGCGTGAGATTGACGATCTCGTGGCGGGCACCATAGAGCGCCGGGCGAATGAGCGAGTTCATGCCGGTATTGATGCCGACAAAACGCGCATCGGGTGTTTGCTTGACCTGGGTCACCCGGGCCAGCAACACCCCGGCCTCGGCGCTGATATAACGGCCTGGTTCCAGCCAGAACTCATACCCGGGATAGGCGGTTTTCAGCTCACCCAGCATGATGTCGAGTTGGTCGGTGTTGATGCGCCGCGGACCGGAGGCCTCGTCAACGCCCAGACCGCCGCCCAGATCGAGCACTTTCACATCGGGCAGATCCTGCGCTGTCTCTGTCAGGAAAATGCCGACACGCCGCCAGTGTTCCGGATCGGAAATGCCGGATCCGGAATGCACGTGCAGGCCGGTGATTTTCGCGCCCGCGGTCCTGGCTAGCTCGATGGCTTCCGGCAATTCGTCACGGTGCAGGCCGAACTTGGCTTCCGGACCGGCAGTGCGCACGTGTTTATGGTGGCCTTCCGGGCGTTGCGGATTGATGCGCAAGGTGATCTCCGCACCTTTGAACAGCTCGGGCCAGTGCCGCAACGGGTGCAAACCGTCCAGGGTCAGGTGAATGCCCATTTCCAGCGCGGCGGCATATTCCTCGCGCGGGGCGAAGTTCGGCGTGAAGAGGATGCGATCCGGGGTCAGCTCTGGCGCTGCCGCACGGGCCGCCTCGACCTCGTTGATGGAGACGCATTCAATGCCCAGTCCTGCTTCAACCGCGGTGCGGATGATATCGGCATGGCCATTGGCCTTCATCGCGTAGAAACCGCGATCGAGATTCTTCAATCCGGCGATCGCCTCGCAACGCTCACGAACCGTGTCGCGGTCATAGACGTACACCGCTTCATTCTCGCGGCAGGTCTCGAGCAGGGCATCGCGCTTGTTGCGCCACCAGACGGCTGGCGCATCGGCTTTTGCGGTCTGGTCCGCGCCGAGCTCTGCCCAGCTCGGGCCGAAGGTCTCGTCGAGCGGCTTGGGCTGGATCAGCTGGTCGTGCAGCTTGCGGCAGAGCGGCTTGCCCTGGTCGCCATCGACCACAACGGTGAAGTTGAGATCATTGGCGGCCTGGGAAATCAGGCGCACCGGATAATGTGCGAACGCCTCCATCGCCGGGGCCAGCTGGGCCAGCAGGGCGCGCACGCCGCGTCCAACCAGGCTGACGGCCGCACAGTCTTCCAGCACCGAGACGCGAGCGATCTCGGCGAGGTCGGCCTCCAGCGCCGTCAGAACGGCTGGCGTCAGGGACGGGTCATCATCCAGCGAGACGGTGACGCTGGTTTCCGATGTCGAGACCAGGTCGATCGATACGCCATGCCGCGCGAAGGGCTCGAACGCCTTGGCCAGGAAGCCGGATGCCCGCCACATGCCGCTGGTATCCAGCGTGATCAGGCGAACGCCATTCTTGACCGAGACGGCTTTCAGGCGCGGCGCGTCCTCTGACGGCGTGGCGCTGATCACCGTGCCCGGCATCTTGCGCTTGTGCGTGCAGCGGATCTCCATCTCGATACCGGCATTGCGGACCGGGGCGATGGCGCGCGGGTGCAGGACCGAAGCGCCCATGGATGCGATTTCCTGGGCCTCGTCATAACTCAGCGCCTTGATCTGGCGGGCGGAGCCCGTCAGTCGCGGATCGGCCGAGAAAAAGCCGGGCACATCGGTCCAGATTTCAAGACGCTCGGCCTGCAGCTTGGCCGCGAAATAGGCTGCCGAAGTATCCGAGCCGCCGCGCCCGAGCAGGGCGGTATCGCCATCTTCGCGTCCGGCGATAAAGCCCTGGGTCAGAACGACATCACTGTCGAACCGCTTTTGCAGGGTTTTGTCGGGGGCGTGATCACAATCAGCATCGATATAGCCGCTGATGCCACCGGCCGGGCGAGCGGTCAGGGCGGTGCGGGCGTCGAGCCACTCACAATCGCGTCCCGTCTGGTTGAGCCAGGCGGCGCCCAGCGTCGTGGCCATCAACTCGCCCTGGCACAGGATGCGCGCGTGCAGGCGCGGGCTGGCATCGCCCGTCAGGGCCAGGCCGGCGCTGAGCCGGTCCAGCTCGTCAAAATTGGTTGCCAGCAGCGCTTCGCCATCAAGATCCAGCTCGTCGGCCAGCTTGATATGCCGGGCCTTGATAAACGCCAACGCCTCGCTGCCATCGCCGTTACGGGCGGTGCGGACCAGGTCTTCCAGCGCGTCGGACACACCGCGAATGGCGGAGTGTACTACAAGCACCCGTTTCTTCGCCTTGCGGAGTTTCTTGATCCGTTTGGAGATGACCTGCCAGTCAGAGAGGGATTTGACGCTCGTTCCACCGAATTTGAGAACGATCCAGTTGCTTGAATTGGGCATGGTAATCTCCTTTCTCCCGCCAAAATCGGGCAGCGGCGTGGATACAGGCCGCAGGAGATCACGCCAACACACATTTGCGCATGGCGGCATGTATTTTCAGAGACGGCGCAATCAGAGTGCGCGATCAGTCGAAAACGGGCTCTCTCTTTTCAAGATTGGCCATCACCGCCTCGACCTGATGTGGCGTGCCGATCACGGCCTGCTGTTCGCGCGATTCCGCCATCAGGATCTCGCCGGAGGACTGGTCGTCCAGGCCATTGATCAACCGCTTCGAGCCGCGAATGGCAGGCGGGCTGCGAGCAGCAATCTGCCGGGCGATCTCGAACGCGCGTTCTACCGGATCGTCGGCCGTTTCAGTGATCAGCCCAAGGGAGCAGGCCTCTGCGCCGTCGATGCGCTGGGCCGTATAGGTCAGCTGGCGCAGGACATCATCGCGCAACAATCGGCGCGCGAGCGCGAAACCGGACATGTCCGGGACCAGTCCCCACTGGGTCTCGGCGATGGCGATCCTCGCGTCCCCGGTCGCGATGCGCATATCTGCACCGAGCGCGACCTGGAGGCCGCCACCGAGTGCGCCGCCGCGAATGGCAGCAATGACGGGTACCGGCAATTCATGCCAGGCATAGGCGGCGAATTGGGGCTTGTTGCAAAGACCGTGCGTTCGCTCCTCGAGCGGCAAGGCACGATCCGCCTGCTCGCCCGCCATCGCCGCAAAACTCATGAAGTCCAGGCCGGCGCAGAACATCCGTCCGCGTCCGGACAGGACCGCCACCCGGACATCGGTCCGTGCGCCCAGCCAGTCGGCCGCCTCGATCAGGGCGTCGAACATGTCGCTGTCCAGTGCGTTCAGCTTGTCCTCGCGGACCATCTCGACGTGGGCGATGTGGTTCTCGATCGAGATCTCGACCCGATCTCTGAAACTCTGGCTCATTTAATCGACTCCCGTTTGCGCGCAGATTGGGCGTATTGGGCCGAGATGCCAAGTCGGCAGGAAAATGAGATCGTTGGCGCAATCTCCCATTTACCGCCGCCGCGATTTCGTGCATGAGGTGCGCGATGACAGAGTTTAAAACTGCGACCACACCCCAGGACGCCGTAGATCAGCTCAATGCGCTCTATCAGGCGTCTGTCGACCGTCTTCGAACGGCACTGAAGATATTCCTGGACGGAGGAGCCCCGCCTAGCGCCGATGATCGCGCTTCCGGGGCTTTTGTTTATCCGGCCCTGCGCGTGAGCTATCTGCCGGACGGCCCGCCGCCACCGGTCAGCCGCGCTTTTGGCAAGTTCACCGACCCGGGGATTTACGAAAGCACGATCACCAATCCGGCCCATTTCCGCGATTATCTGATCGAACAGCTCGAACTGCTCAACGACGGATATGAAGTCACCATCGAGGTCGGCCCGTCCGATACGGAGATACCCTTCTCCTACGTGCTTGATGGTGCCGACGACCTGGACATGAATGCGGCCAGCCCTGCCGAGCTGGTGCGTCACTTCCCCTATGCGGACCTGTCCAAGATTGATGATGATCGTCCCAATGGTCTCAAGCCCAGCGCACCGGGCGAGGTTCGCCCTCTGAGCTTGTTCGACGCCCCGCGTGTCGATTATTCGCTGCAGCGCCTGCGCCACTATACCGGCACGCCGTACGAGGATGTTCAGCAATTCATCCTCTTTACCAACTACCACCGCTATGTGGATGCCTTCACCAGCTGGGCCATTCGTCAGCTGAAGGAAGACAATCACTATGAGAGCTTCTCAGCGGCCGGCAACGTGACGGTGGATGCCAATACGCCCAATGCCCACGCCGTGGTGGAAGGCGCGCCCTGGCGGCGTTTCCAGATGCCGGCCTACCACCTGAAGGCACCGGGTGGACGCGGTATCACGCTGGTCAATATCGGTGTCGGTCCGTCCAACGCCAAGAATATCACCGACCACCTGGCTGTCCTGCGCCCGCAATGCTGGCTGATGATCGGTCACTGTGGTGGCCTGCGCCACTCGCAGCGCCTCGGCGATTATGTGCTGGCGCACGCCTATCTGCGTTATGACGCGGTGCTGGACGAGGACATTCCGGTCGAGGTTCCGATCCCGCCGATCGCGGAGATCCAGATCGCTTTGGAAAACGCTGTCGCGAGTGTCAGCGGAGACAGCAAGGAAGATCTCAAATCCCGTCTGCGGACAGGAACCGTAGCGACCTATGCGGACCGGAACTGGGAATTGCGCTACGCCGCCCAGGCCCGCCGTATCAACCAGTCGCGCGCTATTGCCGTGGACATGGAAAGTGCGACGATTGCGGCCAATGGCCTGCGCATGCGCGTGCCCTATGGCACGCTACTCTGTGTGTCCGACAAGCCGCTGCATGGCGAGCTGAAACTGCCGGGTGCGGCCAATCTCTTCTACCAGCGCTCCGTCAGCGAGCACCTGGCGGCGGGCATCGAGACCATCGAGATCCTCAAGCGCGACGAGGCCTCGGCGTTGCATTCGCGCAAGTTGCGCAGTTTCGACGAACCGCCATTCCGCTAGTGTCATGAAGCTCTACATGCCCTCCTGGCTGCCGCGCGCGGCACTCGAAGCTGTCTTGATCGTGTTCGCGGTCGTGCTGGGCTTCATCGTCAATGAATGGCGAGAGGCGCGGCATGAGGATCAGGCCGCCCAGCTTGCTCTTGAACGCATCGTTGAAGAGCTGGACACCAATCTGCAGGCGCTGGAACAGGCGGCGGAGTATCACGCGACCATCGCCGAGGCGCCGGGAGAACTGGAAGAACAGGTTCGCAGCGGGGATCTGCCATCGCGGGGTGGCTTGCTGGAAACCGTGATGCCGTCCCTGCCGCAGGGGATCAGCCCGCCCATTCTCTCCGATGTGGCCTGGACCTATGCGGGTCAAACCGGCGCCCTCGACCAGCTGGACTTTGACCTGATGGCAGATGTCGCGCGTCTGTACTCCGTGCAGGAGCTGGGCACGGCTACCACCTGGCAAATGATTGCGGAGACTTTCTTTTTCAACGAAGAGAGTTTCGAGGAACACGATATCACAGGAAAGCTGTCCTTCATGCGCCTCGCCTTTGTGGAGCTGGTCGCGCAGGAACGGTCGCTGATTGCCAATTACCAGTCGGTTTTGCCGCGTGTTCGTGACAGAATAGCGTAATCGGGGAGCCGCTCTTGCCCCGGATCAACCCGTCGACTAGGTCCAGACCATGACTCGTGTAACTCCGCTTGAAGGCGTGCATAACTTTCGTCATTTCCATGACTATGAAGGTCTGGATGGTGCTCGTGTCCGGACCGGATTGTACCGTTCGGGACATTTTTCACGCTCGTCCGAGGCGGACCGGGACTTTTTCAAATCCCTGGGAATTGCCGTGGTGGCGGATCTGCGTCGGCCTCGCGAACGCAAGCTGGAGCCGTCCAACTGGGACGCTGCGCTGGCTTTGCGGGTGATTGATTCAGATCATGATGATCATGCCGAGCCGCCGCATCTCCAATTCATGCGCAAGGGTGATCTCTCCGCGCAGGCTGTGAAGGGCTACATGCTGTCAGCCTATCGCCGCATCCCGATGGAGGAGGGCAACCAGGTTGTCTTTCGTGAGGCGTTCAAGGCGCTGGCCTCGGGCGAGGCGGACAGCGGGTTCCTGGTGCACTGCGCTGCGGGCAAGGATCGTACGGGTATATTCTGTGCCCTGGTCTTGCGCGAACTGGGCGTCGATTACGACACAGCGCGTGTCGATTACGAGCTGACCAATACCGCGGTCGATTACGACACTTTGGTGCCGAAAGTGCAGGCGAGGATGCAGGATCAGCTGGGCAAGGATATCGATGAAGCGGCGCTTCGGACGTTTCTGGGTGTCGATGGTGCCCTGCTTGACGAGGCCTTCGCGACGATCGGCGATGTTGACCGCTATCTGCGCGAGACGCTGAGCATTACCGATGCAGAGCGGGACGCTCTGCGCGAGCGCTGGCTGGAGCGGTGACGCCGACCATGCCTGCACAGAGTTCGCCGAAGCTTGCCCGGGTCTTGCCCTGGTGCGATCCGCTTTCGGCATTTTCCGGTTTCGAAGCCGAGACCCAGGCGCTACTTCTGCATGATGGCCAGAGCGGACGGGCGCGGATCTTTGCCCGCCCGGATGAGGTCCTCATCGGGTCCAATGCGACTGACTATGAGCGGTTTGGCGAACGGTTTCGAGCCCGGGAGAGCGGCTTGTGGGCCGGATTGCTGGGCTATGACCTCGCCGGCGCCTTCGAGCGTCTTCCGAAATTCATGCCCGCCTGGCCTGCGATCGCAATGGCGCACTATCCCGTTTGGGCCGAATTGGACCGCGCGAGCTCGGAAATCCGTGTCTACGGCACTGATGACAGCTTGGTGGAAGACTTCGTGGACACGCTGGGGCGACCCTATGGCTTGCGCCCTCAACCGGCTCAGCGTGCGATCTGGAAGGCGCACTGGAAGCGGGAGAATTATCTCGCGGCTGCGCGTCGGGCACGCGACTACGTTCATGCCGGCGATGTCTTCCAGGTCAACCTGTCCCAGCGTTTCAATGTCGATCTGCCGGCGGGAGATACGCCCTATGCAGTATTCGAGCGTCTGTGTGCGGCCAGCCCGGCACCTCATGCCGCCTATCTGCGTCTCGCCGAGGATGATGTGATCCTGACCAACTCGCCGGAGCGTTTTCTCTCGGTCAAGAGCGGGCTGGTGGAGAGCCGCCCCATCAAGGGCACGCGGCCGCGCATGGCAGATTTAACGCAGGACCAGGAGATGCGCACGGACTTGCTCGCCTCGCACAAGGACCGCGCGGAAAACCTGATGATTGTGGATCTGATGCGCAATGACCTCTCGCGGGTCTGCCAGGCCGGGTCGGTTGAGGTGCCCCGTCTGTGCGAGGTGGAGAGCTTTGCCAATGTCCATCACCTGGTCTCGGATGTGACCGGCCGGCTGCGGGAGGACTGCGATCTGATCGATCTGTTGCGGGCCAGCTTCCCGCCCGGCTCGATTACCGGAGCGCCGAAGGTGCGGGCCATGGAAATCATTGCCGAGCTCGAAGGGGAGGCGCGCGGTCCTTATTGCGGGGCCCTTGGCTGGATGACGCCGGATGGGGATATGGACTTGAATGTCATGATCCGAACGGCGTCGCTTGCGCGTGGTGAGACGGGCTGGCAGGCGGAAATCCGCAGTGGCGGCGGTATCGTTGCCGACAGCGACCCGGTTGCGGAGTACGAGGAAACGCTGGCCAAGGCCTCTGCGCTGAAAGCCGCGTTGGGGGCGAGCGAATGCTGATCTGGAAAACAGGTGAATGGAGGGAGCTCCGCGGCCTGCCACCAGCGGATCGGGGCTTTTTGCTGGGTGACGGACTGTTTGAAACCCTGGCCTGTGTCGAGGGGAGGGTGCGTCGTCTGGACCTGCATCTCGCCCGGCTGACCCGCAGTTGCCGGGCCTTCGGTCTGAGTCTCGAGGCATTTGATCTCGGGGCGGCACTGCCCTTGCTGACACAGTCGGCAGGCACGGACCGCCTGGCCCTGCGACTGTCCATGAGTGTGGGCGAGGGCGCGCGCGGCCTGCTGCGCCCCGACCCGGTTACCCCTGTCATCTTGCTGGATGCCAGCCCGCTGACACCCGCACCGGAGCGGGTCTCGCTCGGCCTCGTTGATATTCGCCGGGAAGCGTCATCAATGACGACGCAACACAAGACGCTCAGCTATGTCGACAATGTCATGGCGCGTCAGGCCGCACGGGCGCAGGGTTTCGATATGGGGTTGATGCTGGATGCCAGGGGGCGTGTCTCCTGTGCAGATTGCGCCAGTCTGATCTGGTCTGCCGGCGGGCAGTTGAAAACGCCCTCGCTGGCATGTGCGGCCCTGCCTGGAACCTCACGCGCGCATCTGCTCGACACGTTCGAGATCGAGGAAGTCACGGCGGATCTGTCAGAGCTGGAGCGTGCAGACGCCGTTTTCATTACCAATGCCCTGATGGGGGTGGTGCCGGTTGAGCGTGTCGGCGCCGTGAGCATCGGTGGTGACGAGGCCTTGCACCGGCGTTTGCAGCAGGCGCTGGCCTAGGTTCTGTACCCATAAACTGGATTCCCAAATCAGTCGGGTCGTGATTCAAGCTCCTTGAAGGAGTTGGATCATGGCCCGATTTGATTTGAGCGATGCGGAGTGGGTGATCATCGCGCCGCTTCTGCCGAACAAGCCGCGCGGGGTGCCGCGCACGGATGACCGCCGGGTTCTCAACGGGATTTTCTATATCCTGCGCACGGGTTCGCCTTGGCGGGATCTGCCAGGTCGGTACGGCCCTTACACGACGGTCTATAACCGCTTCAACCGCTGGGCGAAGGCCGGGGTCTGGATCAGTGTTTTCAGGGCGTTGTCCGAGCGATCGCCCGAATCCATGGCCTTTATCGACAGCTCGATCATCCGCGCTCACCAGCACGCCGCCGGTGGAAAAAAGGGGGCCCGGATAACGCCATCGGTCTCTCTCGCGGGGGACTGAGTACCAAGATCCACGCCATAGTCGACGAACGCGGACTGCCCATCCGTCTGGGCCTGTCGCAGGGACAGGCCTCCGACCAGGGTGTCGGCGCTGAGCTAATCGCCAGCCTGACCCGGGCCCGCCATGTTGTCGCAGATCGCGGATATGACGCCCGCGCCCTGGTCGAAGGCATCGAGGCCATCGGTGCGACAGCCCACATCCCGACCCAGAGGCGGCGAAAGGTTCAGCGCTCCGTGTCCAAACCGATCTACCGACAGCGCAATCTGGTCGAACGCTTCTTCTGCAAACTCAAACACTTCCGCCGGTGCGCTACGCGCTTCGACAAACTGGCTAGAAACTTCCTCGCTGCCGTGGCCCTCGCATCAACACGCCTCTGGGCCAGAAGTTATGAGTCCACGACCTAGGAGCGCGATACGACGATCGAGCGGCGCGGGCGCAGATAAAAAATCTCGCTGATATCGAAATGGCTCATGCCGAGTTGCGAGAACAGGGTGTGGTAGCGGTATTCGACCTCGACCATGATGACCGAGCGATTGGTCTGCAAAACCCCATCCGGGGTACTGATCGAGCTGCCTTCGGCCAGAGGCGCCATGCCCGAGGCGTCACTCCACTGGACCTCGACATCGCCATCGCCATCCATCAGCAGACTGCTGACCCGCAATTGCAGCGGACCGGAATCGAAGGGCACGATGATGGCATTACCTGCATTGAGAATGTCGACGATCTCGTCGTCGGTGATGACATCGTCCTGGGCTACGAGGTCAGCGATTGCGCTGGCGGTGCTGGTGATTTTGCGGTCGATCGACAGGGCCAGGGACACCTCAACAGACCCCAGATAGATGATCAGCATCAACGGGGCGATGATGGCGAACTCGACCGCGGAAATACCGCGATCATCGCGCCGCAAGCGCTGCAGGAAGGCGAGAATACGATCAGTCATCGAACGGCTCGTTTCGGAATACGGTCGCAGAGGTGATCAGGCGCTGGTTGTTTTCCATGTTCGCCATGCCGATCCCGAAGGACGGTGTCATCAGCGACCAGCGATAGAAGACACGTACCAGAACAATATCGCCGGCATCACCCGGGTCCCAGCCAAAGCCGGCGGTATCCAGCGAGCCGTCTTCCTGCACCGGGCTGGACTGGTCGACATCGCCGAAATCCTCGAAGACCTGCACGTCCAGCAACAGGCGATCACAATTGCCAATGACGGCGATGCGGTCGCAGATCTCGTCCATGAAGGTTTCGCGGGTCGTGCCGCCCGTCTGGGCCTGGCCCGTGCGGATCTGGCGCGCGGTCTCCAGAACCGCGTTCTCAAGCACTGTGCCGATAAAAAACACCGTAGCAACTTCCAGCATCGCGAACAGCAAGAAGAAAAATGGCGCTGCGATCATGGCGAATTCAACCGCCGTCGCCCCGTCCTCATTGCGCAGGCAGCGGCGCAGCCTGGCCGTCACGCTGTTACGAACACGTTTGAACATCGTTCTAGTTCCCGGGGTCGCCTTCCCCGAGCGCGGCATTAGCCGTGGCGAGGCGGTCGAGTTGCTGCCCCCCCAGCGCATCCGTGCGTGCGGTATCGTCGCCGACGCGCGGGATTTCGTCACAGACATCCCCACATGACAGGGTAAAGCGGTTTGGCCCGCGGAACATGGCGACCTGGTTGTCGTTGTGATTGCTTACGACGATATCGGTTTCGAAGATCACGCGTCCGATGCGGTCGATGGCGATGACATTGGTGCGACCTTGCAGGCGGCCTGTCAGGATCAGCGTGCGCCCATCATGCACCAGGGCATCAGCGATGGACGGATTGCCGACGACAACGGCGCTGGCCGTACCCGGCAGGCGGATCACCTTGGCATGTTCCGCCGCCAGGATCACTTCATCGGCCATGGCCGGGCTGAGTGATGTGCAGGCCAGAGTTAAGGCGATTGCGAACGGGCGGATCATGGCGGTTTCCAATCTCATGATGATCGAAGTCTGGCTGATAGTGTCCCTCGCGCGCGTAAATCTTTCATAAACAGGTCTGTTTTGTTTGTTCATAGTCTTGAAAGAATTCGCTTTGTGTTTTTTAACTATAGGCCGCGTTGTTGTGCGTATAGATTTTGTTAAGTACGTGTTTTTACTAAATCGAAATTCTTCCCGTGTTTAGTAGGCATCGTTCAGGAGGGGTCGGGACAGATCCGCTCCTGGCGGTGAGGTGTCCTAACGGGAGTAAAAAAATGAAATACATTTCTCGCTTTGTTAAAGATGAATCTGGTGCAACGGCTATCGAGTACGGCCTGATCGCAGCCCTCATTGCAGTTGTCATTATTGGCGCTGTAACTGCTCTTGGAACTGGCGTATCCGACAACATGCAGTCGGTTGCTGACGCGCTCGACAGTTAGACGTGTATAGCATACTCGGAACGAGCCGCTCCCATCGGGGCGGCTCTTTTCGTATCCGCCAACGGAAGATTAAGTCTTGCCGTGCAGTCTTCGCCTGGACACGTCAGTCGAGGACGAAATGATTACTCAGTTTATTGCACTTGTATTTGCCAGCCTCTTGATCGCGGGCGCCGTCAGTGATGCCTCGCGTTACAAAATTTCCAATTGGTTGAGCGGCGCGCTTTTGCTGCCCTTCGTGCTCGCCATTGCCGTGAATTTCCCAGGATGGACTGGGCTGGGCCTGCATCTGGCTACTGGCTTTGTAGCGCTTGTGCTGGGCATGGCCATTTTTGCGGCCGGTTGGTGGGGCGGTGGCGATGCCAAGATGTTTGCGGCTGCCTCCTTCATGTTTGGATGGCCGCTTGGATATCATTTCCTCTTCTACACCGCGTTGGCAGGGGGAGGGCTGGTTTTGGTCCTGATTGCCTCGCGCCATTTGCTACCAGCCATCCCTGTGCTGGCCCGGCACACACCGGGAACGGCGCTCGCCCAGGGCGCGCCAGTGCCCTACGGGATCGCGATTGCAATCGCTGGCCTGATCCTGCTTCCGCGGGTCGATCTACTGACAACTTTTTAACGCGGTATAGAAAAATCGCATGTTAGAACGCATTCGCGTTTTAGTATTAACGTCACCTTGAGGAATTCAGCGTCTCATCGCAATCGTATTTGTGCGTCGAGAGGTTTGGAGTTCCATGAACGCGCTTCGTATAGGCATTCTGGCAGCAGCGGCTGTGGCAGCGGTCGCCGTGGCATTTTTCGTGCGCCAGGCAATGACCGTTGAAGAGCCGCAGGTTGCGCAGATTGTCCAGATTGAGCAGCGTCCGGCTCCCCGTATCCTCGCTGCACGCCGCGACATCAATGTCGGTGAGCGGGTCAGCGCCAGCGACTTCTACTGGCAGTCCTGGCCAGAGGAGGCCGTCTCCGCGGGTTATATCGTTGAAAATCGCGGGCAGGACGCGTCCGATTTCGCTGGCGCGGTCGTTCGCGCTGCCATTCGTCAGGGTGAGCCGGTGACCGGCCGTCGCCTGGTCCAGCAGGGCGATGCAGGCTTCATGTCTGCTGTTCTCGCTCCAGGCATGCGCGCTGTTGCCGTGCCGACTTCTGCCGTGACGGGCGCGGGTGGATTCATCCTACCTAATGACCGCGTCGATGTAATTGTCTCCTTCCAGCGGCAAAACGAGGAAACAAGCCGCCGGGAGTATGTGGCCCGGACGATCGTCGAGAATGCCCGTGTTCTGGCCATTGACCAAACCTATGCGGACGAGGAGGGCGAAGGCACGGTGGTCGGTGAGACCGCAACGCTGGAGCTGACCGCAGCCCAGGCCCGCGCCGTTTCCCTGGCCGTGGCCCAGGGTGAAGTGACCCTGGTCCTGCGCGCTCTTGAAGACACCACAACAGGCCCATCACTCGTATCCGTGGGCGACAGCCTGGCCGCAGCGCCGGTCTCGAATGACGATGACAGTGTGCGCCGGGTGACGTTGATCCGATACGGGCGGGCGCAGACCCTGGCCCTGGCCGGCGATGAGTGAGGTTGAAACCATGTTGCGTGCACTCATCCTCTCATTCCTGACCGTTGCCAGTGTTGCACCGGCGATGGCTCAGCCCGCCGGCACTGAACGCGGAAACACCATGCAGGTGTACATCCGTGAACCCGGTGAAGGTCCGGTTTCGGAAGATCTCGACCTGCCTCTTAACAAGGCTGCGGTCGTACACCTGCCTGTTGATGTGGCCGATGTGCTGGTGACCAACCCGGAAGTTGTCGATGCTGTCGTCCGGACCCCACGCCGTGCCTATCTGATGGGTATGGGCATTGGCCAGACCAACGCGTTCTTCTTCGATGCCAATGGCCAGCTGATCCTGGATCTGGACCTGCGGGTAGAGCGCGATCTCGCGCCCTTGCAGGAATCCATGGATCGCTTTCTTCCCGATGCGCGCGTCTCGGTCGAAGCCATGAATGATCACATCGTTCTGTCTGGTTCGGTTCCGAATGCGGTGGCCGCCGATACGGCTTTGCAGATCGCGCAGCGCTGGGTCGAGGATCCCGAGCACATCCTCTCCATGCTGGAAATCGAAGCGCGTGAGCAGGTCATGCTGAAAGTGCGCATTGTGGAGATGGAGCGCACGATTGTCCGCCAGCTGGGCATCAACCTCTCTGCCGGTGCGACGAGTGGCGAGTTCGACGTCCGCGTGGCGACGGATCACGAGTTTTCTCTGGCTGGGCGGTTCCTGCGTGGCGCCCAGACAGCCTTCGACTGGGTCAATGGTGATCCGGGCAATGGCGTGAACAATGTGTCCGGTCTGCTGCAGGCCATGGAACGCGTCGGCCTGGTGCGGACGCTGGCCGAGCCGAACCTGGTGGCGATCACCGGCGAGAGCGCGAACTTCCTGGCCGGTGGTGAATTCCCGGTCCCGGTCGGACGAGACCGCGATGGCAATATCATCATCGAGTACAAGTCATTTGGTGTCGGCCTGGGCTTCACCCCGGTCGTGCTCTCCGAGGGACGCATCTCCATGCGCATCTCCACGGAGGTCTCCGAGCTGACGACACAGGGCGCGCTGAGCTTCAACGAAGGCCAGGTCACGGATGACAACGGTGAAGTGATCGGTGTCCTGGAAGGGCTCACCATTCCTGCGCTGAGCGTCAATCGGGCCGAGACGACGGTCGAGCTGCCTTCCGGCGGCAGCCTGGTCCTCGCTGGCCTCATCCAGGAAGAGACACGCCAGAACCTGGACGGTGTCCCGGGGGTTCAGAACCTGCCGGTCCTGGGGGCCCTGTTCCGGTCGCGTGATTTCGAGAATGAAGAAACCGAGCTGGTTGTCCTGGTTACGCCGTACCTGGTGGACCCGGCCAACCCGAACGATCTGCAAACCCCGGCGGATGGTTTCCAGACAGCCTCAGAAGCCGAGACGCTGCTGTTTGGTCGCCTCAATCGTGCCTATTCGGTTCCGGGTTCCGACACGGGTGACCGTGGCTGGAGCGGCCCTATCGGGTTCTTGTTCGACTAGTGGAGTTGGTGATGGTGTCGCAGAAGATTTTCAAAGCCTCGCTGATGGCCCTGGTGGTCAGCGCCGGACTGGCAGGTTGTGCAACAACCGCGACGGATCTTGATCTGCCGCAAGCCACGGCACGCGCCGAGACCTTCCGCAGCGAGTTTGTGGTGGATCCGCGCGATAACGGGCTGACCTGGGCACAACAAGGTCAGCTGGAAATGATCGCAGACCAGTACAAGGCCCGTGGCCATGGCCCATTGGTGATTTCCTACCCGCAAGGCGCCGCCAATCAACAGGCCGCCATGCATGCCATCGCCGAGGCGCGCAATTATCTCTACGCGGCCGGTCTGGATTGGCGTCAGATCCGCGGTGGAGTCTATGATGCGCAGGGGGCCGGGGACGGCGCCCTGGTCTTTTCCTTCACGCAATACGAAGCCGTCGCACCGGATTGCCGGGGCTGGAACAACCTGTCGATGGAAATCGACAACCAGCGTTCCGACCGCTTCGGCTGTTTCATGGCGGCGAACCTGGCCGCGACGATCGCCGATCCGCGCGATCTCATCGCACCGAGAACCATGGAAGCGGCGGATGGCGAGCGCCGCCAGACCGTTCTCGATCGCTATCGGGCCGGACAATCCACGGCAAGCGAACGCAGCGACTATGAAAGTGGCGCTGTCTCGCAGGTCGGAAACTAAGGGGGCGAAAGGAGCGAAACATGGCTGACAATCGTGCCCTGAAAGAAGACTTCTACGATGAAGACGATCCGTTTCTGGATGCTTCTGACGTCGAGCGGATGATGTTGGGCGAAGCCGCCTTTGACGACCTGCCTGAGGAGGCCGACGTTGATACCGGGCATCGCTTCGGTGCCAGCGCCGTCGAGCTGGATGATGACGATCCCTTCCTCGTGGACGACGAGACGGACGCGCATTCCGCACCGATGGGTGATGAGGCGGTCGATAATCCGCTTTTTGCCGAGCTTCAGTCCGAGCTGGAAACCGCGCCAATGGGCGAGTCCCTGTATGGCGAGATCGACAGTGATGTCCCGGACCAGCCCGTTCCGCGTATCACGATCGGCGCATTCTGTGAGCGCTCTGAAACCGGTGCACTGGTATCGGTCGCTTCGGAGGACCGTCGCCTGTCGAAGGCTCATGTTGATGTGCAGATGGGTGGGCTTCCTGCCGCGATCGAGCGTTATCACGACGAGACCACGCCGAACCTGCTGATCATCGAGACTGGCATGCGCGGGCGTGGCCTGTTCGATCAGCTGGAAGAGCTGGCCGGTGTCTGCGATCCGGACACCAAGGTGGTGATTGTTGGTGCGACCAATGACATCGTTCTCTACCGCGAGCTGATCAAGCGCGGGGTGAGCGAGTATCTGGTGCCGCCGATGACGCCGCTGCACCTGATCCGCACGATCTCCGAGCTGTTTCTCGATCCGGACCAGCCGTTCGCGGGCAAGACCGTTGCCTTTATCGGCTCCAAGGGCGGCGTTGGTTCCTCGACCATCGCGCACAATTGTGCCTGGGCTCTGACCGAGAATCTGGCGCAGGATGCCGTCCTGATGGATATGGACCTGTCCTGGGGAACCGCTGGCCTCGATTTCAACCAGGATCCGACCCAGACGCTGGGGGATGCGCTTAGTGAGCCGGAGCGCCTGGATGATGCGCTTCTGGACCGTCTTCTGGTCCGTTGTACAGACCGCCTCAGCCTGTTTTCTGCCCCCGCAACCCTCGACCGGGATTGGGAGTTCGCGCCCCAGGACTACGAGAATGTGCTGGAGAAGGTTCGTCGCCAGGCGCCCTTCGTGGCCCTTGATCTGCCGCATGTCTGGCTGCCCTGGGTCAAGCAGACCCTGTTGTCATCGGATGAAGTTGTCCTGACGGTCACGCCGGATCTGGCATCTCTGCGCAATGCCAAGAACCTGTTTGACCTGGTGACTGGTGCACGTCCGAATGACGAGCCGCCGAAAGTCGTGGTCAACATGGCGGGCATGGCCAAGCGCCCGGAAATCCCCCTGAAGGATTTCGCTGACGCTCTGGGTACGCCGCCGGTTCTGGTTCTACCCTTCGAGCCCCAGCTCTTCGGCAAGGCCGCCAACAACGGCCAGATGATCCACGAGCTCGATCCCAAGTCCAAGGCCGCTGACGGCTTCGGCCATCTCGCCTCGCTGGTGACCGGTCGTACGCCACCGCCGCCGCGCAAGAAATCGTTCCTGTCCAATCTATTCGGAGGCTAACACGCCATGTTCGGCAAACGTGCCGGAGGACCTCCAGCAGCACCCGCCCGCAAGGCACCGACCACCCAGGCACCCGCGCCTGAAGCCCGCCCCCAGCCGGAGGCGGGTTCCGGTCGTCCTGTGGAACAGGTGGAAAAGAAGGTGGCTCCCAAACCGGCACCCAAGCCGAAGGCGGTCCCGAAGAAACCTGCCGACAATGGCGGCCGTTCTGAAGAATATTATGCGATCAAGACAACGATCTTCAACGCGCTGATCGATACGATTGACCTGGGTCAACTGGCTCGTCTGGACCAGAATACAGCGGCGGAAGAGATCCGTGACATCGTCACCGAGATCATCTCCATCAAGAACGTCGCCATGTCGATCGCCGAGCAGGAACAACTGCTCCAGGACATTTGTAACGACGTTCTGGGCTATGGCCCGCTGGAGCCCCTGCTGGCCCGCGACGATATCGCCGACATCATGGTCAATGGCGCCGACAGCGTCTTCATCGAGGTCAACGGCAAGGTCGAGAAAACCAATATCCGCTTCCGCGACAATGGCCAGCTGATGAATATCTGTCAGCGCATTGTGAGCCAGGTCGGCCGCCGCGTTGATGAGAGCTCGCCGATTTGTGACGCCCGTCTCGCCGACGGTTCGCGTGTCAACGTCATCGCTCCGCCGCTGGCGCTGGATGGTCCTACGCTGACCATTCGTAAGTTCAAAAAAGACAAGCTGACCATGAGCAATCTGGTCGACTTCAACTCCATCACGCCGGACGGGGCGAAAGTGCTGGGCGTGATTGGTGCAAGCCGCTGTAACGTACTGATCTCCGGCGGTACCGGTTCGGGCAAGACGACGCTGTTGAACTGCATGACCGGTTATATCGAAGAGGATGAGCGCGTCATTACCTGTGAGGACGCCGCGGAGCTGCAGCTGCAACAGCCGCACGTGGTCCGCCTCGAGACCCGCCCGCCGAACCTTGAAGGGACCGGCATGGTCACCATGCGTGACCTGGTCAAGAACTGCCTGCGTATGCGTCCTGAACGGATCATCGTGGGTGAGGTGCGTGGTCCCGAGGCGTTTGACCTGCTGCAGGCCATGAACACAGGTCACGACGGCTCGATGGGCACGCTGCACGCCAACTCGCCGCGAGAAGCGCTCAGCCGTATTGAATCCATGATCACGATGGGCGGGTACAACCTGCCCGCCAAGACCATCCGCGAAATGATCGTCGGCTCGATCGACGTGATCATCCAGGCCGCCCGCCTGCGCGATGGCTCGCGCAAGATCACCCATGTCACTGAAGTTGTTGGCCTGGAAGGCGATGTCATCATTACCCAAGACCTCTTCGTCTACGAGATGAAGGGCGAGGATGGCGATGGCAAGATCCTCGGCCAGCACCAGTCGACGGGTATTGCCCGTCCGAAATTCTGGGATCGTGCACGCTATTTCGGTCTGGAGCGCGATCTCGCCCAGGCCCTAGATGCATCGGAGGCGTAAGGCATGAACGGCGACATCCTCTTCATTCTCGCCGCTGCGGCCGCCTTTGTGGCGGTTGGCGGTGTCGGCTGGGTCGCCGTCGGAGCCATGGGCGATGCCCAGAGCAAGCAGCGCGTGACCCGCGCGGTCGGCGGTGCCTCGGCTGCGCGCACCAAACGCGGAAACGGTCCACAGGACCAGGCGGCACAGCGCCGCAAGCAGATCTCTGACTCGCTCAAGGATATCGAACAGAAACAGAAGGATCAGCGCGCCAAGAGCATCTCGCTGAAATCACGTATTCAGCAAGCAGGGATGGAATTTTCGCCGACCGCCTTCTGGATCGGATCGCTTGTTTCGGCGCTGGTCGTGGCAGCCATTGCCTTTTTCACCGGCCAGGGCCTGCTGGTTGTCGGCGGCGCAACGATTGTCGGCGGTCTTGGTCTGCCACGCTGGTGGCTGGGTTTTCTGCGCGGAAGCCGCCAGAAGAAGTTCACCCAGGAATTTGCCAACTCGCTTGATGTCATTGTACGCGGCGTGAAATCCGGTCTGCCGCTCAATGAATGTCTCAAGATTATCGCCAATGAGTCGCCCGACCCGGTTGGCTCCGAGTTCAAACAGCTCTGTGACGGCATCGCCATGGGGGTCTCGCTGGAAGAGAACCTCAACCGCATGTGTGAACGCATGCCCCTGGCCGAGCTGAACTTCTTCCGTACCGTGTTGATCATCCAGCAGAAGACTGGTGGTAACCTGGCGGAGACACTGGGTAATCTCTCTATCGTGCTGCGTTCGCGCAAGTTGATGCGCGAAAAGATCAGCGCCCTGTCATCCGAGGCGAAATCCTCTGCTGCGATTATCGGTTCCCTGCCGCCAGGCGTTCTGGGGATCGTCTATGCGACCACGCCCTCCTACATGAATCTCATGTTCGTCCACCCGACCGGTCAGTTGATGCTGCTGGGTGGGGCCACCTGGATGTTCATGGGCATCATGGTCATGCGCGGCATGATCAACTTCAAGATCTAGGTGGGACATGTTCGGCATCGGCTTCGTAGAAATCCGGGACTTCCTGACTGATCCGCAGATGCTGCTGACGGTGGTCTCCGGCCTGCTCGTCTTCGCCACGATCGTCACCCTGACCTCACCGATGTTCAGCGGGGACAAGCTCGACAAGCGCATCAAGGGTGTCCAGCACCGCCGCGAAGAGCTGCGCCGCAAGAACCGTGAACAGCTTGAAGCTGACGCGCGGGCCAAGCATGAAAGCCGGTCTATTCGCGGCGAAGAGGCCAAGGGCCTCATGCGCAAGGTGGTGGATTCACTGAACCTGCAAAAGGCCTTCGAGGACCCCGAGCTACAGGCCAAGCTGGCCCAGGCCGGCCTGCGCGGTAACCGGCCCACGGTCACCTTCTATTTCTTCCGTCTGACCATGCCGTTCGTGATGCTGGGCGGAGCGCTCTTCTATCTGTTCATGGTCAATGATTTCGGCCTGCCGACGATCACGCGATACTGTTTTGCCCTGGGCTTTGGCATGCTGGGTTATTACGCCCCCAACCTTTATCTCTCGAACCTGGCGGCCAAACGTCAGCAATCGATCATGGGCGCGTTTCCCGATTCCCTCGACCTGTTGCTGATCTGCGTGGAATCCGGCATGTCTGTGGAAGCGGCATTCCACAAGGTCTCGACCGAGATCGGCACACAATCGGTCGAACTGGCCGAGGAGTTGTCGCTGACGACTGCCGAGCTGGCTTACCTGCAGGACCGGCGTGTCGCCTATGAGAACCTGGCGAAACGCACCAACCACCCCGGTGTCAAAGCGGTCTGTACCTCGCTGATCCAGGCAGAGCGATATGGTACGCCGCTGGGACAGGCCTTGCGCGTCATGGCCAAGGAAAACCGGGATATGCGTCTCGCGGCAGCTGAGAAGAAAGCCGCATCGCTTCCAGCCAAGCTCACGGTGCCGATGATAGTGTTTTTCCTGCCTGTACTGTTCGTGGTTATTCTCGGACCCGCCATCATCCGCTTCAATAGTCTGTGACGAAATTGATTTGGCGCGCTATTTGAATAGTCTGCGTCATGTTACAGAAGTGGACACAGCCCATGTTCTCGGGCCGCAATTCAGCGGAAAAGCGTCGCGAAGCGATCGAGGCGGCTCATCTGGCCGTCGCCGAAGCGATGACCGCTATCAATCATGACGATGTCGATGCGGCTCGCAAAGCGCTGTCCGAAGCGCCCAAGACCCACTTCGCGGATGTCGGCTGGAAGGTCGGTCTGGCCGGCGCCATGGTCGATCTGCTCGCCGGACGCATGCGCAGTTCAGTCAACAAGTTCGTGGCGGTTTGCAGCCGCCTGGATGACACGTCCCTGCCCAAGGACGACAAGAACTATCTCCGCCTGTACGCCTTGTACCGGACCAGTGAAGCGTCCAAGGATCGCAAGGCGCCGCCGTCTCTGCGGGATCTGGTCGAGGACTTCAGGTTCGACCACACCCTGGTCGACCCGATCCTGCGAAAGGACTTTCCGCTGAAGAAAGTCGACCCCGAGGCCGAAGCTGCGCCGCCGCCGCCCCCACCCCCTCCAGCCATGGAAGGCTAGTCCAACACTCGGGTTCGACTGGATTGTAGCCGCCAGAGCGCTACGTCAGGCGTGAGCGAGGCTTGGAGCGGATGTCGCATGCAAACGCCTCGAGACAAGTTCCTGTATTGGGTGGCGCTGCTAATGGTCGGGTATAACGCCTTTACCTACGGGCGATGGGCCTTGCTCGAGCTGCTCGTACGGACCGGAACCTGGCCGAGCGATTGGCAGTCTTTCGACGCCTGCGGATATGTCGCCAGCCTCTCCCTGGCCCAGGAAGTGGTCTTCTTCGTCGCGGTCGCCTTTATTGCCGTGGCATTCTACTATCTGCTACGCAAGGCCAGATGGGCGCTGTAAGCCTATACGGGGTATTTCTAGCGTCCTTGACCGACTGGCTGATGCTGGTCGGCAATCCGTTTCTCGGTGGAGAGCTCAACGGCTATTTCGGCATGACGATCAATCTGATCGCCATCTCCACTCTGTTCTGGATAAACGCGCTCGGCTCGCTCCGGCCGATGCGGATGCGCGGCTAGTTGCCGGCGACAGCATCATAGCGACGCTGGCTGGTCAGCATGGCGCGGATATAGGCCATGTTCGCCTCTGCCATTTCCGGCGTGACATCAACGCGTGCCATTTCCTCGGCTTCCTCGAAGCGGCCCTGCAAGGCCATGACAAGTGCCAGGTTCTGGCGGATCGTCGAGTCCGCGCCCGGGCGGATCATGGCTTCGCGCAGCAGGCGTTCGGCCGTGCCGGGTTCACCAGACAGGGCGTAGGACATCGCCAGGTTCGATATGACGGAGGGTTCTCCCGGCGCAAATCGCATGGCTTCGCGCAGGGTTGATTGCGCGCGTTCACTTTGCCCGGCTTGTTCCAGCGCAACGCCGAGTGCGTTGAGGGTCCGCCAGTCTGTCGGGTTGGACTGGCTGGCGCGGGTCAGCGGTTCAATCGCCGCAGCACCACGTCCATTCGCGGCCATCGCCGTGCCGTAGACATAGAGTAACTCGCCGTCATCGGGATAGAGCGCCAGGGCTTGTCGGGAGACTTCTGCAGATCGGGCCGGGTTGCCGATGCGGCGCAGAACACGAGCCAGTTCCAGGGAGGCTTCCCGATCGGACGGGTTGAGCTCATAGGCTTCCGCCCAGAACGCCGCCTGGGTGAGCAGGTCCTGACTACGGACGGCATCGCGTTCAGCGCGTGTCGCCGGCACGATGGACGTCGCGTCCAGTTCGGCCCGCAAGGCCTGTTCCTGCTCGGTCGGTGCGGTCGTGGTTGCACACCCCGCGAGGGCTGTTGCAGATACGAGGCATGTCACGAGTGCGGCGCGCATCATCTCACCTTTAGCTGAGTGTCCAGCTTGAACTTGCCGCGCGCCGGTCAAGAATGGGTTAACTTGTTTCGAATTCTCGACCGGAAGGACGTCATGCCAGCCATCTCACCCGAATCTGAAAATGCCCGTGTCCTGCGCCTTGTGAGCAAGGCGGAACGCGATGGTGTGGTCGAGGCCCTGAAGGCGCACGCGGTTGCTGAACGCTTCAAGGGCAAGCCGGGCGAGATCGTCATGTTGCCCTCAGGAGAGGTGTCCGCCCTGTTCGGCATTGGCGATGGCAAAAGTGAATTCGCGCTCGGCGCGGCGGCGCTTGCCCTGCCTGAAGGTGACTGGCGGATCGAAAACCTGCCGGACGGCTGGGACGCGGAGCTCGCTGCGGTGGCCTGGTGCATGGGGGCCTACAGGTTCACCCGATACAAGCCGGCGGATCGCGAACCTGCCCATCTCGTTCTGCCCGCTGCGGCAGACGCGGAAACGGTCTGCGCGATCGCCGATGCCGCCGAACTGACCCGCAATCTCGTCAATACGCCAGCCCAGGACATGGGGCCGGTCGGGCTGGAGCAGGCCTTCCGTGATCTAGCCGGGCAATTTGATGCCGATGTCCGTGTCACTGAGGGTGAGGCGCTGGTCACTGAGAATTACCCGATGATCCATGCGGTTGGTCGCGCGGCTGGTGAAGCACCGCGCCTGCTCGAGCTGGAATGGGGTAATCCGGACCATCCCAGGCTGGCCGTAATTGGCAAAGGCGTCTGCTTCGACAGTGGCGGTCTCGATCTCAAGGCCGCGCAATACATGCGACTGATGAAGAAGGATATGGGCGGTGGGGCCAACGCCATGGGGCTGGCCCACATGATCATGGCGACGGACCTGCCGGTGCGCCTGCATCTGCTGATTCCGGCGGTTGAAAACGCGGTCTCCGCCGGTGCCTTCCGTCCCGGCGACGTGCTGTCATCACGCAAGGGCCTTAAGGTCGAGATCGACAATACGGACGCCGAGGGGCGCCTGGTACTTGGGGACGCATTGACGCGAGCCTGCGAGGACCAGCCCGAGCTGGTCATCGATTTCGCGACCCTGACCGGGGCGGCCCGCGTGGCGCTGGGCCCGGAAGTCATGCCCTTCTACACGGATGATGACGAGGTTGCAGCCGGACTTTCAAAGGCCGGCCAGAAGGTCGACGACCCGCTCTGGCGCATGCCGCTCTGGAACGGTTATGACCGCTATCTTGACGGCGAGATTTCGGACCTGGTGAACTCCGACGGGAGCGGGTTTGCTGGCTCCATCACAGCCGCACTCTTCCTGCGCAATTTTGTCGACACCACCAAGTGGGTGCACTTCGACATCTTTGCCTGGAATCCCAAACCGCGCCCCGGGCGGCCGAAGGGCGGCGAGATCCAGGCGACCCGCGCCGTTTACCAAATGCTCAAGGACCGTTTCGTAGACTGATCCCAATGAACAGGGTTGTTCACGGGAGAAGGCGCATGGCTTCAGCGGCCATGATATCGCTGGAGATGTTGCATCGCGTGAGTTCGGAGGTTGTCCGGGCTGGCGATGTGGATCTGTCGTCCCGCCAGTTTGCTGTCCTGCTTTCGGTCTTCATGCGTTCAGAGGCGGATTCCATCCGTGATCTATCCACCCGGTTGGACCTTCCCAAGCCGGCGGTTACGCGTGCACTGGATGTGTTGGAGAGTCATGGTTTCGTTCGCCGCAAGCGCGACCGAACGGACAAGCGTGATGTCTCTGTCCACCGCACTGTCAAAGGCGCGGTCTTCCTGTACGATTACGGCGAGAATGTCGCCAGCCACGCGGAGGAAAGCGTCAAGTGTCTGAAATGGATCACCGCCTTACGCCTGCCCGAGCCGACATCGCTGCAAGCTTCCTGAAAGGAAAGGTGACTGCGGAACGTTACGTCGATCCGGTGGATCGCCGCTGCATCGCCCCCTCTGCTGCCATTCGCCGCGATGCGTCGGCAAGCGCCGGCATGGACGATCAGGTGCTCTATGGAGAGGAGTTTGCGGTCCTCGAGGAGCGCGATGGCTGGTGCTGGGGGTTTTCCCGTGCGGATGGATATGTTGGCTGGGTCGAGGCGAGAGCGCTGAGCGGTGAAACCTTCAAGGCCGATCACAAGATCACGGCCTTGCGAACCTATCTGTTTCCCGAACCTGATTTCAAGAAACCGCCACTGGCCCTGTTGAACCTGAATGCGCGGTTCTTGGCAGGGGAGGTCGAGGGCAAGTTTGTCGAGGCGCGCGGAGCCGGCTGGATTACGGCCCATCACACCGCGCCGTTCAGCGAGTTCGCCGGGGATTTCGTCGCCGTGGCGGAAGCCCATCTCGGCGCTCCCTATCTCTGGGGCGGCAAGGAAAGTCTGGGACTGGATTGTTCCGGCTTGGTCCAGATGGCGCTGGCGGCTGCCGGTATCGATGTGCCGCGTGACGCCGACCAGCAGGAAGCGGTTCTCAAGGAGATTTGGGACGACGTGACGTGGAGTGACGAGCGTGACCGCGGTGATATCTACTTCTGGCCCGGCCATGTCGGTATTCTGACCGACAGCGAACATCTGCTACACGCCAATGCCTTCACCATGGATGTGACACTGGAACCCTTTTCGGAGGCGGTAGCGCGTATCCGGGAAGCGGAGAATCCTGTGCGGACTATCGTCCGTCCACCCTTCTAGCGGGACGCAAGAAAAACCCCGCTGTCGCCAGCGGGGTTTTCGTGTGAGCAGAGTGTGGATGCTTACTCCTCACCGCCCTCGTCAGTCGCCGGAGCGTCCTCCATCGGGGCTTCCTCTGCAGGAGCCTCCTCAACAGGTGCTTCAGCAGCCAGCGGTGCCGGCAGCGGCTGCGGATTGCCTGACTGCTCACGCAGATAGGCGATCAGGTTGATACGAGAGGATTCGCTGGACAGGCCGTTGAAGTTCATCGCGGTTCCCGGCGCGTAGGCACGCGGGTTCTCGATGAACTGGTCGAGGGCCTCATAGCTCCACTCGCCAGCCGGCAGCGCACCGGAATAGCCAAAACCTGCATCGGCGCCGATCGCACGACCAACGATATCCCAGAGGTTCGGGCCCTGCAGCGTGGCGCCGCCTTCGTCAACCGAGTGACAGGATGCGCAACGGCGGAACTGGCGTTCGCCGTTGGACAGGTCAGCCGCGGCCAGCAAGACGCCGTAATCGACCGGACCGGTCTCTTCGACGACAACTTCGCCGCCGCCTTCGCCACTGACGGCTGCCCAGTCAACGGGGTAAGCCGTGTGGGCTTCGTCGAGCTCGATGGCATGCGACGGTACGAGAATGTGGCCAAGTTCCTTGATCACGAGAACGACCAGCACACCGCCGATCAGTACGCCCGCAACCTTGTTCCAGAAGAGATCGCCCATGGACGCCCCCAATTGATTAGACAGCTGAAATTTGCCCGTGTTTGACATGCACTGAGCGGGGAAGCAACAGGCTAGCGCGTTCAACTGCATGCGTTATGTAGCCGCGCCCCTTCTGCCGGGGCGCTCACAGGCTTGTGAAGTCCGCTGCAGAAATCACTGATCGAGGCTCTTGTGTCGATATTCGACACTTCCTAAATGTCGGGTGTTCGGCGGAAAAACTCCCCAGCCGCCGGAATAGTTTCCAGATAACAGGTAATTACCAATGGTACGTTCAATCGTGGCAGCCTCTCTGGCTGCGCTCTCCTTCGCGTCCGTTTCCCAGGCGCAGGATTTCACTTTCTCTGGCGGTTACGACCGCGCTGATTTTGACGGTGTTGAATTCGACACTGTCGTTCTGCGTGGCCGTTACATGTTCAACGAGCGCTTCGGTGCTGAAGGTCAGCTGAATTTCGGCATCAATGACGAATCTGTCGAACTCGGTGTTGTGACGGCGGATGTCAGCCTCGACTATGGCGTTGGCGCGTTCGCCTTTGCGAACCTCTACACCAATGAGGGCCTGAACCTGTTTGGTCGTCTTGGTTATGTGCACGCCGAGCTGGAAGCCGATGCGGCCGGCATCACGGTTTCCGAAGATGATGGTGCGTTCGCAGCGGGCGTTGGTGCCGAATTCTTCTTTGATGATCGCAATGGTGTGCGTTTCGACTACACCTGGGCGGATTACGAAGACAGCGCCAACTTCTACGGCCTCTCCTACGTCCGTCGTTTCGGCGGCTAGGTCGGACTTTAAGGCTGTTGGAAAAGCGGTCCCGATCGGGGCCGCTTTTTCTTTTTTGTGCCAGATTTCGCCTGTCGGGTGAACGCGTTCATCCCGGGCTCATCTATCTCGCAGAAACGTAATGCAGATGAACCGAAAAAGCGTTGCTTGTCAGTGATTTCGGGGGCAGTTTCGCCGGGTAAGAGCGAGGGACTTTCTTACACAGGCGAGTACTTAAATGTTGCGTACACTTCTTGCTGCCAGCGCTGCGCTGATGGCCCTTTCCACCTCCGTCTCGGCCCAGGAATTCAACTTCTCCGGTGGTTATGAGCGTTTCGATTTCGACACAGCAGATTTCGATACGGTCGTGCTGCGGGGCAGTTATTTCTTCAACGATAATTTCGGTCTGGAAGGTCAGCTGAATTTCGGTATCGATGATGACACCGTCACCGTTGCCAACACACCGGTGAACGTCGAGTTCAATTATGGTGTCGGTGCCTTCGCGGTGGCCCGTACCGGCACTGACGGCTTCAATCTGTTTGGCCGTCTGGGCTATTACCACTCCGAAGTCGAGGCGAACCTGGCCGGATACAATGCCCAGGGTGATGATGGCGCACTAGCCGCTGGCGTGGGTGCAGAGTTTGATTTCGATGATCGCAACGCCGTGCGATTCGACTACACCTATATTGACTATGACGACAGCGCGAACGTGCTGGGCCTGACCTATGTGCGCCGCTTTGGTGGCTAGCATCTGAGACGACATCCGGCCTTTGCCAGGCGCGTTGGACAGCCGGAGTTCCCCTCATGCGGGAGCTCCGGTTTTGTTTTTCAAGTCTGGCAGGGCTCGGTGGCTGGTGGTCGATGTGTTATGGTTGCGTCGCGGTACAAGTTGAGCTCCCCTCCAGCCAACCTGACCCCTTGTAGCGTAGCCTGAGTGAGTTGCCGTAGAGTTCGGCAATGGCTGATCGCCCTGCCGACGCGGCACCCCCTGAGCCCGTGCGCCGATGAGCGCCTCGTTCAGGCGGATTATCCGCTTGCAGATACAGGAAAGGGCGAAACACATGACTAAATTCACGATCTTCGACGAAACCAACGCGCCGGCTGAAGCCAAGTCTTCCTTGCGTTCGGTCAAGTCGAAATATGGCTTCATTCCCAATCTCATGGGCGAGCTGGCGGCATCCCCATCCGCGCTTGAAGCCTATACCACGCTGTCGTCAATCTATGGCCAGACCAGCCTGACACCGGTCGAGCAGCAGATCGTACTGTTGGCGACCAGCTTCGAGAACAATTCCAGCTATTGCATGGCTGCGCACTCTACAGTGGCCTTGAGTGTGGGCCTGGACCGGGAGGTCCTGCTGGCGCTTCGCGAAGGCCGCGAAATCGAGGATGATGTCGGGCTCGAAGCCCTGCGACGGTTCACCATCGCGGTCGTGCGCCAGCGCGGTCTTGTCGAGAACACAGACGTTGAGATGTTCATGGAGGCCGGCTTCACCAAGGCCAATATTCTCGATGTCGTCACGGGCGTGACCCTCAAGACGCTGTCCAACTACACCAATCACATCGCCGAAACGAAGATTGATGACGCGTTCGAGGCGATGAAGTGGTCAAAGCCGATCCTGCAACACGCCGACTAGATGTCGTTTCTCAAGACGTTGTTCAGCTGGCTGAGCCTTTTGGCTGGCGGCTGTTTGTTGAGAGCATAGTGCGGTCTT
>JAEPND010000019.1 GCA_017643585.1 Maricaulis sp. | reverse complement strand
AGGGTCACAACAATCAAGGCGGCAAGCCGCGCGTCGCCGTGCTTTCCAGCGCTCCAAATGGTGGTGCCGGCATCGCTGCGTTCCGGCTGCACACAGCGCTGAACACGTCTGAACGTTTCGACGCTGATTTCGTCGATGCCACGGCGCTGGGGGGCCTCCTCCCAGAAGGCGTCGTGCCACGGACTTCTTTCACAAATCGAGTCATGTCGGACACTCATTTCACAATCGAGCATGCGGGGCCCTCGCGCGGCTGGGTCATCGACATGCTTGGCCAGTACGACATCATCAATTCTCACTGGGCTTCAATGCTCATTACCTTGCGGGAACTGGACGCGCTCAGTCGGCTGAACAAGCCCCTTCTTTTGACGTGCCACGACTTCAATTATTTCACCGGGGGCTGCCACTACCCAGCACATTGCCGCAATATTGAAACGGGCTGCAAAACTTGCCCTCAGCTGGACCTCACACGCGCCAGTATGTCTGTCGTGCGACGGAATGCTGAGATCAAACGAACGATTTTGGCGCGACCGAACGTGCATCTTCTCGCGCCCAGCCACTTCATCATCGACAATGCGGTCCGCGTTGGAGCGATCCCGAAGGAGCGCGGCCATGTTTTGCGTAATGCCTATTCACCGCTCCTGGATGCTGCACCACGATTTGAACCTGGTGCCCCGATCCGGGTCCTTCTTATCGCCGACTCCTTAGGTGAGCGGCGCAAGAATATGATGCTAGCGCTTAAAACGCTCGCGCGGCTTGTGCGCGCGTCGCAGCGCGGCGAGATACCCTTCACCCTGGACTTGCACCTTGTGGGCGAGGCTCCATCTGAGATCGTTGAGTTCGTTGAGTGCACAGGCGCAAACCACACCTTTTATGGCAAGATTTCCGACCACGCCCGCTTAAGCGAAGTTATGCAGGCTAGCGACCTGCTCCTGACTTGCTCAAGCGAGGACAACTGGCCGAATATTCTCGTGGAAGCAGGCGTTTACGGCTGCATGCCGGTTGTTGGCCCAGGCCATGGATGCGAAGAATTTGTCAAAGCGTTTGATTTCGGGGTTGTCGCCTGGGGTTACGCTGAAGATGCATTTGTCGATGCCATCAAGCGGGCGATAACGGCTCGAACCGAAGGGACTGTGTGGCGTGCTTTACGCCGTATACGGTCAGACCATAATTCAACCCTTGCCGCTGATCGCTTCGGCAAGATCGCTGATTTTGCACAGGACATGGCCTACGAAATAGCTTAAACCCATTGAATGGTCTCAAAGCACGCACCGATCTTGCTCTGACACGCATATCGAAACAGGAATGCAATGGCGTCAAAAGTCTATCTAGATCTGCCCTACACGACAGATATCCCGGCAGCCTTCAAATTTGACTCAACGGGTTTGATGGATGGCTCCGGGCACAACCTTGGTAATTTTGCATTTCGACACGCGCTGCGTTTCATCGTAAATGGGCTCGATGGCTACCAAACCATGCGCTGGCGTGAACTGCATGAGCGGTCCCAGGAGATAGAAATTGATAACATCGTTCTATCGTGCGCTAACTGGCTTGGACTTTCCGATCAGGATGAGGCGGCAAACAAAAACCGGACGCGCGCAATCTCATCGGTCGAGGGGCAAGCCACGTGTTTTGGCCTGGGCGTTCAGGCCAAGCTTACAGATGAGCTGCCAACCCTGCGTCCAAACACGCTGGAATTTGCAAGGATTTTGTCCTCGCGAGCTGTGACCATAAGCGTGCGCGATGAAATGACCCGCAACGTCCTTTATGCAGCAGGCATAAAAAATGCGGTGGTCACGGGCTGCCCTTCGAACTTCATCAATCCCGATCCAACTCTGGGCAAGACGATCTCGGACATGGCGCGTACGCTGGCAGACCAGAAGCCAAGCTGGCGGGATTTAAGAAGCTGCATCTCCGAAGCATCTGGAGGCCATCCTTTTTCATCACGTGTGCTTAGAAGCCATATAGAAATGCTCGATACAGACCCTGGCTTCTATCTCATTCAATCGCCAGCACTGCTGCCGTTTTTGCTGGGAGAGTCCGAGGACATCCCAGCCTTCTACGCCAACGCAGACCCCTTCAAGGAGGAAACCGGCAAGCTCGCGAAGATTATGCGCCGTTCTCTTCTCCATTTTTCAAGCGTTGATGGCTGGATGGACTTTGCCCGCAGCTGCCACATCAGCTTCGGGATGCGCATCCACGGCACAATGGTGCCGCTCCAGGCCGGTGTTCCTTCAGCCTTGATCGCCCACGATACAAGGACCGTGGGACTCGCCGAACGCATGGGCATCCCCTGGGTCACACCTGAAGATTTCGTGCGCAAGCATTCAGAGTCTCCCGTGGGCCTGTTGAACCACATCGCAGACGTCATGGAATCCTATGATAAGCGCCGTGGTGAAGTGGGGGAGACAATGCTGACACACGTCAAGTCAAACGGCCTGCCCCCACACCCGGCGCTTGAAGCCCTGATCACCGGCAAACGTGCAGCTCCACAAGCTGCGCCACCTGGCGGTGCGGGTTTCACATCCCCGCTCTGAGTGCGCTTGCTCTACTTGAGAGCAGCCCGCAGGCGTCTAAGAGGGGTCATCAGGCGATAAGAAAATGAGCGAACGGTGCCTTCGCGCCAGCCTGCCAGCTCATGAGCATAGTTTTCGGCCTGATCAGCGCGGGCCGCGACCTCCCGGACCTGCTGTTTTGCCTCGTTCTCATCCTGCTCCAGCGACATAAGCCTAAGCTCCAATGAACGCTGCTGAGCGTGGGAGATTTCCAACTCGCGCTGGATCGCCTCATGCATCTCCATGGCCTGATTGCGCTCGGACTGTGCGACCGCCTCAACCGATTCAATTCGCGTTTGAAGACGCTGGATTTGCGCCTGGGCGCCCTCGAGCCGGTCTTCGTTCGCCAGCAGCTGCTGGAACCGCGCAATGAGTTCAGCCGCATCGCTCCCAGGAGCGTCCGGTTCATTCACAAGGCGTACCACGTGCTCGCTAAGTGAAGACTCAATGGACGCACCGTCCGCATTCTCAGAAACAAACAGTGCCGCGAGGCTTAGATCCAGCGAGGTATCACGAGACGGCACTAAAACAGCCTCCAGGGTTTCAACCGGGATCTCCAGATAGGCCGCATAAACAGATGGTGCAGCCCACATCAGATCGATATCAAGGAGCTTGATGATTGAAGGGTGCCGGTCGGATAAATCAGCAATGCGGCGCGAAACCACACACCATTCGCCCAGCGCGGTCGCCGGCGAGAGGCCATCCGCGCTTCGCTCGGCCACATAGGCCCTAGCCGAACGATACCCGACAAAAGCCTGTTCAACCGTGCCCTGATCAAGGCGCTCGGCCAACGCTCTCAGCGTCCCGACCTGAACGAAAGCCTTTGAAGTTTCAAGACTTTCAGCCAGACGCTCCGTAACAAACAGCGTTGGACAGCAAAGTAATTTCTCACGCAAAGTTGGCTTTGCGGTGCGCGAACGACGAGCCATATCTGAGTTCCCAGTTGATCGACATGTTTTTAACAGCACTCGGGATTGATTGTCACCTAAGTTTTCGGCGGCACTTACGGCATATAACGGTCTCTCCTACCCATGGTAGCGGTAGGTACGAAGCTGGTTGATCTCCAGGTTCTGGTAGCGAATGTGGGTGAGCATCGCTTAACACCTTGTCTATTGCCCTTGATTGCACTAGCAAGCTCTCGACTAGGGGGGGCCGGATGGTTGAGCAGATTACAGACACGATTAGGGCTTATGCCCCGCGCTTCGGGCCGGAGCGTGGTGAGCGAAAAACTGAACTTACGCCCCACCTTGCCGTCCTTGAAGTCGAAGCGATCCACATCATGAGCGAAGTCGCCGCCGATTTCGAGCGGCCGGTGATGTTGTATTCCACTGGCGAATACTCCACGATGATGCTCCGCCTGGCTATGAAGGCGTTCTGGCCAGCCAAACCGCTTTTCTCCTTCTTGCACATCGACTGCTTGTGGGATTTTGGTCAATGGGCCGGTTCCGCGATACGCTCTTCGCGAAGCTGTAGGATGTGGGCAGACAGCATTCGGGCAACAAGCCATGCAACCTTCCAATGAGATGCAACGAATGAACACGGGCAGTCAAACCAAGTGGATCAAAGAACTAGATGGGCTGCGGGCGGTGGCCGTTCTGCTGGTCCTTCTTTTCCATGCGCAAATTGAAGCCTTCTCCGGAGGTGGAATTGGCGTCGACATATTCTTTGTCATCTCTGGATTTATTATCACGCTAAAGCTGGCAGAGGATCATGAGGGCGGAGGCGTTCACCTGATCAGCTTCTGGCAAAACCGGTTCGCCAGACTTGTTCCCGCAATGCTGGTTGTCGCGGTTTTTGTATTGCTTGCAAGCCCTTTCTTCTTCTCTAGCGGCGACCTTGAGCGAATTTTCCTCGCGACCACTGCCAGCCTGATTTACGCCTCAAATTTCTTTTTCTTTGCAGAAGCTGGCTATTTTGACGCCGGTTCGCTCGCCAAACCCATGCTCCACACCTGGTCCCTGGCGGTAGAAGAGCAGTTCTATCTGTTCTGGCCACTCTTTATTATTGCGTTGTTCCGCGCGCCTCGCCGGGTATGGCCCTTTGGCTTTGCAGTCCTTGGCGCAGCGTCGCTGATTTTCGCTTTCTGGGCCGACAGCTCAAACCCCTCTTTAGCATTCTACATGATGCCGGCGAGGATTTATCAGTTCTGTGCGGGTGGCTTGATTGCGATTACCCTTGTCAATATCCGCGGGCTCGCGGGCACGGGACTGTTCCTCACAGCAATGGCAGGTCTTATCGCCGTGGCCGTTTTGATTGAGCCCGAATTCGACGGCCTTCTTCTGAGCCATGTCCTGCCGACCGTTCTCACCGCGGCCGTGATAGCGTCTATTCGGTCATCCGCAGCGACTCGATTGCTCGCGACCGCGCCGACCGTGTTTGTTGGAAAAATTTCCTACTCAGTCTACCTCGCCCACTGGCCGCTTATGGTCTTCTATTTCAATCAGAACAAACTTGATCTGGGCATGTTCGCGCCCTTTGCGCTGGTGCTCGCCTCTATCGCGGCAGGCTACGGTGTCCATGCGCTTGTTGAAACCCGCTTGCGATTTACCAGCAAGACATCAGAGCCGCGCCGTCGCACTGTGCTTTGGACGGTCGCGACGAGCACCGCGTTGGTTGTGGGCGCAGCCGCCCTTGTGACGCCATCGCTGCGCCCACAGATCGTCGCCTCGCCTGTACCAGTCGAGCAAACTGACACAGAAAGCCGACTTCAGAACGCAGCCTTATCATTTTGATCCCGTCGGCCAATTCCGATTCGTGCTGCGTCTACTCAACTGTCACCGATTTGGCCAAATTACGTGGCTGATCGACATCAGTGCCTTTAAGCGACGCCACATGATAGGCCAGCAGCTGAAGCGGGATCGCCGCAACGATCGGCTGGGCCAGCCTGTGGCATTCGGGCAGAACCAGAATGTCCTCAACGCTGTTCCCAATCGCCTTCGCGCCGGCAGGGTCTGTTATCAGGGTGACCCTCGCGCCGCGCGCAGCGACTTCCAGGATATTCGACACGGTCTTTTCGAACAGCTCATCGTGGGGCGCCACGACCACCACAGGTGAGCTATTTTCAATAAGCGCAATTGGCCCATGCTTCAGCTCACCGGCGGCATAGCCTTCAGCGTGCAGATAGCTAATTTCCTTAAGCTTGAGCGCTCCCTCAAGCGCGAGCGGATAGAACACACCCCGACCGAGATAAAGCACATTCTCTGCCGAAACGAGCTGGTTGGCCAGCGCCTCGATTTGAGGCTCAAGCGCCAGAGCCTCGTTGATGAGGCGCGGCGTTTCCATCAGTGCCTGGGCGATGGCAGCAGACTGTTCGTCATCAAGCTTACCCCGCGCGCGCGCGGCATCGACGGAAAGGCAGACAAGCGCCGATAGTTGCGCAGTAAAGGCCTTCGTCGATGCCACGCCAATCTCAGGGCCCGCCTGGGTAAAGATCGCCTTATCCACTTCACGGGCGATGGTCGACGTCTGAACATTGACGACACCCAGGGTGCGAGCGCCTTCAGCCTTGCAATGGCGCAGCGCTGCCAGCGTATCCGCCGTCTCCCCCGATTGAGAGACGAACAGTGCGGCATCCCTGTCGGTTACCACCGGGCTTCGATAGCGAAACTCAGAAGCGATGTCGACTTCCAGCGGCAGGCGCGCCAGGCCTTCGAACCAGTATTTAGCAACCGCGAGCGCATAGTTTGCCGTGCCACAGGCGGAGGCCAGAAGCCGCCTGATTTTCGTCCAGTCATGGTCACAGGATTCCAGAAACTGCCCCGACGACGCATCTATGAAGGCTGACAGCGTACGAGACACTGCTTCTGGTTGCTCATGGATTTCCTTCTCCATGAAGTGGCGATATCCGCCCTTGTCCACCAAGCCAGCCGCGGCGTTGGAAAACTGGATTGGACGGGCAATATCGCGCCCATCCTGGTCAAAGACGCGTGCGCCTTCAGGGCCGCCAACAACCCAATCACCCTCTTCCAGATAGATAACCCGCTGCGTCCACCCTGCGAGCGCAAGCGCATCGGAGCCGAGAAACATTTCGCCATTGCCTAGGCCGACAACAAGTGGGCTGCCTGAGCGGGCCGCCCAGACCTTACCCGGCTCGCTCTCGCAGACAGCGGCAATCGCGTAAGCTCCACGCAACTGCTCGAGCGTAGTGGCAAACGCTTCGGTCATGGTTTGACCGGAATGGAGGCCTTGATGGATCAGTTGGGCAATGACCTCAGAGTCGGTATCGCTAGCAAAGTTTGAGCCGTTCGCCGCAAGCTGCGTTTTGATATTCTGGAAATTCTCGATGATCCCATTGTGAACAATCGCAACCGGCCCCGAGATATGCGGATGCGCGTTGGCCTCAGTCGGCTTGCCGTGTGTTGCCCACCGCGTGTGGGCAATGCCTGCAAAGCCATCGATCGGCGAATTTCTGACCTTGGCTTCCAGCGCAGACAGCTTGCCCGCAGCGCGGCGCAGTTGCAGCTGATGTTGAGCGTCAATCAACGCGATGCCAGAACTATCATAGCCGCGATACTCTAGACGTTTCAGGCCTTCCAGGAGCCTGTCTCCAACCGGTTTTGAACCGACAATTCCCACGATACCGCACATGATGCCTCCCGGCGCGTGATACTACTCGCCACCACCCGGCGACACACGATATTTCGGTTAAAGGCCGTCAATCAAACTTTCTGATCAAACTCGCCAATTTCCTCATATCCATCGAGTATTGTCGCGATTTCGTTAAAAATCATTGTCACGTCATCGGCCGAATTCGGACTCTCCACCACGACAACCAGATTGGGCGTATTGGAAGACGCTCGCACCAAACCCCACGCCCCATCATCGAGAGAGAAGCGAACACCATTGACGGTGTTAACGGCGGCGATCTTGCGCCCGGCAACCGTCACACCCTGATCCGCCTTGGCCTGGTACTCGGCGACGATGCGGTCAATTACGCCATACTTCACTTCGTCCGCACAGGCCGGCGACATGGTCGGTGAGCCATAGCTGACCGGCAGTGCGCGGCGCAGGTCGGCCATCGACTTATCCGGGTTGCGATCCAGCATCTGTAACACGGCACGCGCGGCAACCATCCCATCATCATAACCGCGACCGATCGGGTCCTGCAGGAAAAAGTGGCCTGACTTCTCGAAGCCCGCCAACGCACCCAACTCCTTGGAGCGGCGCTTGATGTATGAATGGCCCGTCTTGTAATAATCCGTCTCGCACCCATGCTCGGCAAGCACCGGATCGATCGCGAACAAGCCAGTCGACTTCACGTCAACGACAAATTTGGCCCCCGGATAGAGCGGTGCGAGATCCCGCGCGAGCATCAAACCGATCTTGTCAGCGAAGATCTCTTCACCCTCATTGTCGATTACGCCGCAACGGTCACCATCGCCATCAAAGCCCAGCCCGACATCCGCGCCATGCTCGAGCACTGCGTCGCGTATGGCGTGCAGCATCTTCATGTCTTCCGGGTTCGGATTATAGCGCGGGAAGGTGTGGTCGAGATGGCAATCCATCTCGATAACCTCGACTCCCATCGCGCGCAAAGCCTGCGGAACAAAGGCGCCAGCGGTGCCATTGCCACACGCCGCGACGACCTTGAGCGGACGTTTGATATCGACACCATCGGCGACATCAGCGATGAAACGCTCGGCCACGCCCTGTTCGCGAACATAGCCGCCGCCGGCACGATGCTGGCCGAGCCCGCCCAGCACAATCTCCTTCAGCCGGCTCATTTCGTCAGGTCCGAACGTCAGCGGACGCGCGGCACCCATCTTGACGCCGGTCCAACCATTGGAGTTGTGCGAAGCCGTTACCATGGCCACGCAGGGAATGTCCAGATCGAACTGGGCGAAATAGGCTGTCGGCGACAGCGCCAGGCCAATGTCATGCACTTCCACGCCGGCGGCCATCAAGCCAACCTCAAGGGCCTGTTTTACCGACAGGGAATAGCTGCGGAAATCATGGCCCACAACGATCTTCGGCTCGACACCCAGCTCATGGATCAAGGTTCCAAGGCCAAGGCCCAGCGCCTGGACGCCATAGAGGTTGAGGTCCGATGGCCTGTCGGACCCTGAATGCCCGAACCACCAGCGCGCATCATATTCCCGAAAACCGGTGGGCTTGATCAGCGCCTCGTTTTCGAACTCCCAGGAATTGGGTGCAAGTTCAGCATGTGGGCGTCCAGACATTGAGCACTCCTAGATAGCAGTGGTTTTGATATTGGATCACGCGGGAGATTCAACCCCAGATCGACATGAACACATGCCTTTAGTTCGGCAGTGCAAAAAAATTCATGTCACGATCGTCGAATTCGCTCTCAAGGCCGCCCAATACTGGTATACTTGAAACCTGCCGCCTGCATTTCGTCGGGCACGTAGATATTGCGCAAATCAACCAATACCGGTGCGTTCATAGACGCTTTCAGACGTTCAAGATCCAGCGCGCGGAATTCGTTCCACTCAGTGATAATGACGACGGCGTCAGCCCCTTCGACACAAAAGTATGGTCCCGAAGTAAACTCTACGCCAGAGAACATGTGCTCAGCCTCGACTGTTCCCGCAGGATCGAAGGCCTTAATCACAGCTCCTGCCTCCTGGAGGGCGGGAATGATTTCAAGGCTTGGCGCTTCGCGCATATCATCCGTATTCGGCTTGAACGTCAGTCCAAGAACGGCGATGGTTTTACCAGAGACGTCACCATCACATGCGGCGATAACCTTGTCCGCCATAGCCCGTTTGCGCTTGTCGTTAACGTCAACCACCGTTTCGACCAGCCGCACGGGCGACTTGAAATCCTGAGCTGTCCGCACGAGCGCGAGAGTATCCTTGGGGAAACAGGACCCGCCATAGCCGGGGCCCGCATTGAGGAATTTACTTCCAATGCGGTTATCCAGCCCGACACCGCGCGCGACTTCCTGAACATTAGCCCCCACGCTCTCGCACAGATCCGCCATCTCGTTGATGAAGGTGATTTTCAGCGCAAGGAAAGCATTGGCAGCGTACTTGATCAGCTCGGATGTCCGACGCGAAGTGAAAACGATCGGCGTCTCGTTGAGGAAGAGCGGACGATAAAGCTCGTGCATGACGTTGCGCGCACGCTCGTCATCAGTGCCAACCACCACGCGGTCCGGGCGCTTGAAATCATCGATAGCAGCACCTTCGCGCAGGAATTCAGGATTCGACACTACAGCGAAATCAGCGTCCGGGCGGGTTTCACGAATGATACGCTCAACCTCGTCGCCAGTGCCGACCGGAACGGTCGATTTGGTAACGACAACCGTGTAGCCGTTCATAACTTCGGCGATTTCCTTGGCCGCGGCGTAAACGAACGACAGATCGGCGAACCCGTCGCCGCGACGGGACGGCGTTCCGACAGCAATGAAAACAGCGTCGGCTTCCCGAACGGCGTCCGTAAGATCCTGGGTGAAATGCAATCGCCCTTCTCTCACATTCCGCTGCACCAGAAGGTCAAGCCCTGGCTCATAAATAGGAATGCCACCTGACTGCAGAGTTTCGACCTTTGCCGCGTCCTTGTCGACGCAGGTCACATCATGTCCGAAATCCGCGAAACACGCTCCGGACACCAGCCCGACATATCCGGTCCCAATCATTGCGACGCGCATGAGTATTCTTCCTTATTCACCATTCCGCCCGGTATCGCCAATGCAAGAACACGACGCAAGGCTTGTTTTCTTACCGTCGGCTCGAAAAGTCAGCTTACTCCCTCAGCAGACTTGATCGCTTCCATGATTTCATCGACAACTTCACGGATCAGGCGCGCATCACCCTCGGCCATGACGCGGATCAATGGCTCAGTGCCGGACGGGCGAACTACCAAACGACCGATTCCGGATAGTTTCTCTTCAGCCTGCTCCAGCTTAGCCTTGACCCCCTCAGCTTCCAGCGGTCTGGCACCTTTTTTTATGCGGACATTTTCGAGCAATTGCGGAGCCGGTTCGAACACGTTGAAGACCTGGCTCGCTGGCTTGTCGTGCTCAATTAGAACGCGCAGCACCTGAAGCGCCGCGATAAGGCCATCGCCGGTCGGTGCAAATCCAGGGGTCAGGATGTGCCCGGATGCCTCGCCGCCCAGATTGATACCCGTAGCTTGCATGCGCTCCGCGACATAGCGATCCCCAACCTTGGTCCGCTCTAGCTTGATATCGAGATCCGCTAGAAAGCGCTCGAGCCCCAGATTGGACATAACCGTTGCCGCGATGGCCGGCTGTGCCAACTCCCCATTGTGCGACCAGTGACGCGCGAGCAGACCCAGGATTTGGTCGCCGTCGATAACCCGGCCCTTCTCGTCACACAGGATGACGCGGTCGCCGTCACCGTCCAGCGCTATGCCGAGGTCGGCGCGATATTTCGTGACTTGTTCAGAGAGTTTAGACGGCGCGGTCGAACCACAGTCCTGGTTAACATTAAAACCATTCGGTTCGACGCCAATGGGGATAATATCCGCCCCCAATTCCCACAGCACTGTTGGCGCCACCTTGTATGCTGCGCCATTGGCACAATCGACAACAATCCGCAGACCAGACAGCCGTTGATCCTTAGGAAAAGTCGATTTGACGATCTCCACGTAACGAGCCTGCGCATCGTCAATTCGCTTCGCCCGCCCCAGTTCAGACGGCGCAGCGAGATTCTCTGACAGGTCACGATCCATGCGCGTCTCGATTTCGAGCTCAGTCGCATCGTCCAGCTTCTTGCCGTCAGGGCCGAACAGCTTGATTCCATTATCATGATAGGGATTGTGCGAGGCCGTGATCATGACCCCGAGATCAGCACGCAGCGAGCGGGTCATCTGCGATACGGCAGGCGTCGGCAAGGGGCCAAACTGGAAAACATCCATCCCCACCGAGGTGAAACCGGCCACCAGCGCGGATTCGATCATGTATCCGGACAAGCGTGTATCCTTTCCGATAACCACCGAATGTCGCCCACTCCGCCGCGAAAAATAGCGCCCGGCCGCCTTGCCCAAACGCAGAGCTGTCTCCGCGGTCATCGGGAAGGCATTTGTCAGGCCCCGGACACCATCAGTCCCGAAGTATTTCTTGCTCATGGAGGTTTCCCTGCTGCTTCAGTGAGGTATAGCCATCAGTACACCGGCTGGAAAGCGCGATTTGGGCTGGACTGCATAGCGGGGCTCGGATACGGCTTAGGTAGATTCACAGGGGTTATGCATGACCAAGATTCGTAAGGCTGTTCTTCCCGTTGCCGGTCTGGGCACACGTGTTCTACCGGCGACGAAGTCGATCCCCAAGGAAATGCTTCCGGTCTTCGACCGTCCAGCCATCCAATATGTCGTTGACGAGGCACTTGAAGCCGGAATCGAACACATTGTTTTCGTGACCGGGCGCAACAAGGCAGCCATCGAGGACTATTTCGACTCTGCCTATGAGTTGGAAGCAACCTTGGAAGCCAAGAACAAGGCCGATATCTTGGAAGAGGTTCGGGCGACCTGCCCCAAGGCCGGATCTATGAGTTTCGTTCGGCAGCAAGCCCCTCTCGGACTTGGACACGCCATCTGGTGCGCCCGAGATATTATTGGCGAAGACCCATTCGCAATCCTGCTTCCCGACGTTCTCATCCAAGGCAAACCAGGCTGTCTCGCCCAAATGGTTGAGGTTTACGAGCAGACGAACAGCAATGTCATTGCCGTGGATCCCGTTCCGGCCGACGAGGTGAACAAATATGGCGTCATCGACCCGATTGAACGTCAAGGCGCGATGATCCGGATGCGCGGCATGGTCGAGAAACCGCCAGTCGCTAACGCCCCGTCAAACCTGGCGATCACCGGACGTTATATTCTCAAGGGCGAGATTTTCCGTTTCCTGGAGGACCAAGCGGCCGGTGCGGGCGGCGAGATTCAGCTCACCGACGCCATGGCTCGCCTTATGGCACAACAGGACTTCTACGCCGTCGAGTTCGATGGAACACCGTATGATTGCGGAAGCAAGCTCGGCTATTTGCGTGCCACTGTTGGCATGGCACTGCATCACCTTGCCCTGGGCGATACAGCCAGAGACGTCATAAAGTCGGTACTCTAGCTAGACTCGCTGTTAGGCGATTTCCATCTGCTCTTGATTGGCAAGTTCGGCTAGCTCGGCTGCCCAGACTTTCTGATGAAATCGCCAAGCGTCGGCTACGATCTCGTCGATAGAAGAATGCTGCGGCTCAAATCCGAGCAGCGATTTGGCACGAGCAGTATTTGCCGAAAGCACCGGAGGGTCCCCTGCACGCCGAGGATGTTCCTCGAAGGGAACGGGACGCCCTGTCACACGAGCAATCGCGTCAAGAACTTCGCGAACCGTGAAGCCATCTCCCGTACCAACATTGCACGCAAAGCTTCCACGTCCGGCTATCAGGTGATCCAGAGCACGCAAATGCACGTCCGCCAGATCAACGACATGGATGTAATCACGAATACAGGTTCCGTCACGGGTCGGATAATCGGTTCCAAACAGCTTCATCTTTCCACCCAGGCCCGCTGCCGCTTTTAGAGCATTGGGAATGAGGTGGGTTTCGGGGTCGTGTTCTTCACCGATATCGCCGTCTGGACTAGCGCCACAGGCGTTAAAATAGCGCAGTGCCGCGTAATCAATGTGGCCGCATCGGGCAAGATCAGACAGCATGGTTTCAACCGCAAGCTTTGTCCGCCCATACACATTGATTGGCGCTTGCGGCTCGTCCTCCGTCATGGGGACGGTTTCAGGAATACCGTAAGTCGCGCAGGTGGAAGAGAATACAAGCGTTCGACAATTTGCCGCCTGCATTTCCTTAAGCAGGTTAATCACGCCCCCCACGTTATTGTCCCAGAAGTCCAGCGGTTGGGTTTCCCCACTACCCACTTCAATATTGGCAGCGAAATGCATGACCGCATCGGGTGAGTGAACCGACAATGCACGAGCAATGTCAGCCGGGTTGCGGATATCGCCCTCGACCAGCTCGCCCCATTTTACGGCATGACGGTGACCACTGCAGAAATTGTCAAAAACGATCGGCTCGTCTCCACGCGCTGCGAGCGCACGACAAACGTGAGAACCGATATATCCAGCACCGCCGACAACCAAAACCCTCATTATTAGCCCCTAAGTTTCGACACCCATCCTTCTCCAAGTCTTAAACCAGTGAGCGAACGAAACCAACCCGGTTTCGAGGTCGAATTTTGCGCGATAATTATAATCCCGCACCAGCTTGTCGACATTGGCATAGGTGCGCGTGACATCGCCCGGCTGCATAGGCAGCATCTCTTTGACTGCCTCCAGGCCAAAAGCGCGCTCGAGGGTGGCGATCATGTCCATCAGCTTCACAGGAGAAGATCCACCAATATTGTAGACCTCGTGGCGGCCCCGCTCCGGTGCATCATCCACAATCCGCAGGAGGGGCTGCACGATATCGTCGATATAGGTGAAGTCGCGCTCCATCTCACCGTGATTGAAGACCTTGATCGCCTCCCCGCGCATCATCCGCTCTGCGAACAGCCAATACGCCATATCCGGACGCCCCCAGGGCCCGTATACGGTGAAGAAGCGCAGCCCGGTCGCGGGTATCCCGTAGAGATTGCTGTAGGCTGCTGTCATCAGCTCATCAGAGCGCTTGGTCGCCGCATAGAGCGACTCCGGTGCCTCGCTGGCGTTCTCCTCGCGGAACGGAACTTCGGACTGCTCGCCATAAACGGAACTGGATGACGCATAGACCAGGTGGCGCAATCCATCCCCGAGACCACGCGCCAGCTCGAGAATGGTCAAATGACCAAGCAGGTTGGAGCGCGCATACGCGAAGGGTGCCTCAAGCGAGTAGCGCACGCCAGCCTGTGCGGCGAGGTGACAAATGGCATCCGGTTTCCACGGTGCCGCAACAGCCAGGACGTCATCGGTATCGGCAATGTCGAGCTTGTGAAACACGAAACGAGGCTCGCTCCGCAGCTGATCCAGCCGGGCCTGTTTCAGGCGCCGATCATAATAGGTGTTGAGATTATCAATACCCATCACCTCATTCCCTGCAGCGAGAAGTGCCTTGGAGGTATGAAACCCGATGAAGCCGGCTGCTCCAGTGACCAGAATTTTCAAGCCAACTTCCTCCGATTAATACCGAAATCTCAACTACTGGCCGATCAGTCGCTGAAGATACTTGCCATACTCGGAGCCTTTGTATCGATCAACAGCCTTTGGAATATCAGCCTCGGTTATCCAGGTATTGCGGAGCGCAATTTCTTCCAGACACGCGATCTGCATTCCCTGGCGGTGCTGCAGCGACCGAACGAACTCGGATGCCTCGAGCAGTGAGTCGGCGGGCCGGTATCCAGCCAGGCGACGCCACGCCCCAACTCCTCCACGGTCAACTGGCCCTTCTCCATATAGGCCTTGTTGACGTCGGTGATTTCCAGCTCACCACGCGCTGAGGGCCTGATCGATTTTGCAATATCCACGATCTGCTCATCATAGATATACAGACCTGTCACAGCGAGGTTCGACTTTGGCTGCGTCGGCTTTTCCTCGATGCTGAGCGGCTTGCCGTCGTCCGACAATTCGACCACGCCGTAGCGCGCAGGATCATGCACGCGGTAGGCAAAGACCCGCCCACCCTGCCGATGCTCGGACACCGCAGAAGCCAGCTGATCGCTCAACCCGTGCCCGTAATAGAGATTGTCGCCCAGGATCAGGCTGGCCGCACTGCCATCCAAGAATTCCTCACCCAGAAGGAAGGCCTGGGCCAAGCCATCCGGACTGGCCTGTGTCGTGTAGTGAAGGTCGACACCAAAATGGCTGCCGTCACCGAGCAAATGTTGAAAGCGTTCCAACTCCTCCGGGTTCGTGATGATCAGGATCTCCCGAATGCCGGCAATCATCAGCACCGACAACGGATAATAGATCATCGGCTTGTCATAGATCGGCAGAAGTTGCTTGGAGACGCTTAGCGTCATCGGCGCCAGCCTTGTGCCACGCCCCCCGGCGAGAATAATGCCCTTCATTCTTCAGCCTTTTTATCGTTGACATCTTCAGACCGGATCGCGCTCAACACGCCATCTACAAGCCTCTTACCCCATTTCAGGGCCGGTTGCTCGATCATCAGGTGCAAAATCGCACTTGCCCCCACGCTGGCACTGATTGCGGCCAGGAAAAAGAGCCCCCCGTCTCCCGTCAAATGCCCAATTCGAGGTGCTAGCAGGATGGCCAGTGTCGTGACCACCAGGGAGTGGATCAGATAAGCACTGTAGGACCAGTCACCCAACCAGGCCGCAAGCTGCGGCAAGCGCGGCTTCAACTCCAGCGCCAGCAAGACCACTCCGACAGCGAATGGCGCGAAAACACTGACACGAATGACTGGGTCAGTCAGCCCGGCCAGTCCGTGCGATGCCGTATAGGCGATCGCGATGGCGCCGCCGACCAGCGTCACCGCCACAGCTAGGACGCGCCAACGGGCCGCGGTCTGCCGACGCATCAGGGGCACGATCGAGACACCGGCGAAGAAAAGCAGATTGAAAGGGCTAAACATCAACCGCAACAGCGGCATATCCGGCGTTATGGAAACGACGTGCAGGATGAGGCCGGAGGTAGCCCATACGCCGGCAACCCACCACCGGACACGGTCGGGAAGAGACAGAAAACCGATATAGGCCGCGTAGAAATAGAGCTCATGGGTCAGCGTCCATCCGACTGCCAGGTAGGGTAATTCGCCGGTTGGCCAGAGCAATACTGTCCCGACGTCAAGGCGATCAACCACCGCGGAAAGCTCGTTGCCAAGCAGCAAGAGTGACCCGGCCATCGCAACTGCGGTGACGAACCAGTACAATGGAAAGATCCGGTTGAACCGGTGAAGGATAAACTGAACCGGCCTGAGACGCCGCTCCCCATACAGCGCATGAATGATAAAGCCGGAGATGACGAAAAACACATCGACGCCGGCGAATCCGAAAAACGCCCAGTCACCCAGTAAATACTCACCAAAGAACTGGCCCTGCGCCTGATGCGTATGGCCAATGATGACGAGCAGGACGGCGAGTGCTCTCAGATACTGAATCTCTGCAATCTTGCTGCGCATCACGTGTCTTGCGATCCTTTGGGGCGACCGCAGTTAACAACGATCGGACTCTTCGTATTCCCACCCGAATTGATATCTGCTACCGCACATTTACGGAACCGACAAAACGAGCGGGATCACATGTACAAGTTCGAAATCGAACAACTCGCCTTGCAGGACGCTTGCTTGATCAGACATCCGGTATTTGCCGATGATCGCGGGCGTTTTTCCGTCACCTCGCACCAGGCCGAATTTGCCGCCCGCTCGCTACAGACGGAATGGGTCCAGGAGAATGAAAGTTTCTCGCGCGATGCGTTTACGGTGCGCGGACTTCACGCTCAGCACCCGCCGTTCGAACAGGCCAAGCTGGTACGTTGCGTGGCCGGCAGCATACTCGACATCATCGTCGATGCGCGACAGGACTCTCCCTCGTTCGGGCATTCGGTGGCGGTGGAACTCTCACCGTCACAGCCACGCATGCTGTTCGTGCCGCGCGGATTCCTGCACGGATTTATCACGCTCGAACCCGACTGCATCGTCAATTACAAGGTCGATGGCGAGTATTCGCCCGAACATGATTTCTCTGTCGCCTGGAACGATTCCGAACTGGCGCTGGACTGGCCCAGCGAAGCCGAGAACGTGATCCTGTCGGAGAAGGACCGCAACGCGCAAGGCTGGCGGGATTTTGTCAGGAAAAACCAGTTCCGCATGGCCCACACCACGACCGGCCGGGAGATGAGCGTATGAGAATTTTGGTCACGGGTGGCTGCGGGTTTATCGGTTCCGAAATCGTTCGACGCGGCCTCGACGCCGGTCATGATGTCGCGAACATCGATGCGCTGACCTATTCAGCCAATCCATCCAATCTGGAGCGCGTCGAACACTCCGAGCACTATCACTTCTCCCATACCAATATCTGTGACGCGCAAGGCGTACGCGCCCTCATCGCCGACTTCAAACCCGAGGCCGTCATCCACGCGGCTGCTGAATCACATGTCGATCGCTCGATTGACGGTCCTCTGGAGTTTGTAACCACCAATGTCACCGGGACGGCTGTCATGTTGTCGGAAGTGGAAGCCTATTGGCGCCAGTTGCCGGACGCCGATCGCGAACGCTTCCGCTTTCTCCATATCTCCACGGACGAGGTATTCGGTGCGCTTGGACCGGAAGGGGCATTTACCGAAGACACGCCCTATGCGCCCAATTCCCCCTATTCCGCCAGCAAGGCATCTTCGGACATGCTGGTCAGATCCTGGTTCAAGACTTACGGCCTGCCGACACTGATCAGCAATTGCTCGAACAATTACGGCCCCTACCAGTTTCCCGAGAAACTGATCCCGGTCGTCATCCTCAACGCCATCCGAGGACATGACATCCCGGTATACGGCCGGGGTAAAAACGTCCGCGACTGGCTCCATGTCAGCGATCATGTGGGCGCCATCTTCACCATGTTGGCCACGGGTCGTCCCGGTGAGACTTACGCTGTGGGCGGCGGAACAGAAGTGTCGAACATCGATCTGGTCAGGCAGATCTGCACCCTGCTGGATGAACTGAAACCGGCGAAGACACGCTATTCAGAGCAAGTAAAATTCGTCACCGATCGGCCCGGCCATGATTTTCGCTATGCCATCGATGCCAGCAAGATCGAAGCCGAGCTGGGCTGGACGCCCGCGCACGATTTCCGCTCCGGCCTCCGCGATACCGTGGTCTGGTATCTTGAAAATCTCGACTGGTGCCAGGCGGCTGTGGACAAGGTGGGCCAGGCCGAAAAGCTTGAGCGCCTGGGTGTGCGCGCTTGAGTAAACTCCTGGTCTTCGGCGCTAATGGTCAGCTCGCCAAGGCGATCGCCGAGCGCGCACACGCGACCGGCCGCACGTGTGAATGTGTCGGACGCGATGTGGTGGACCTCGCCTCACCGGCTGAGGCAGGAGTAGACATCGAGCGGCTCATGGCCCGCCAACCCGAGCAGACGGTGATCATCAATACCGCGGCCTATACGCAGGTCGACAAGGCGGAAAGCGACACCAGGACCGCGTTCGCTGTCAATGCCGAGGCGGCGGGCCTTATCGCGGCGCAGTGTCAGCTCAGGGCTTTCCCGCTGATCCACATATCGACCGATTTCGTTTTTTCAGGGCCGGCCCGACGCCCCTTGCCAGAGGATGCACCCACGCGTCCGCTCGGCGTCTACGGACAATCCAAGGCGGCAGGCGAACGCGCCGTCATGGACGCCTGTGCATCCCACCTCATCATTCGTACGGCCTGGTTAGTCTCCGAGCATCCGGGCAATTTCCTCACTACGATGCTGAGACTCGCGAAAGACCGAGCCTCGTTATCCGTTGTGGCAGATCAGTCCGGCTCACCGACATCGACACACGATCTTGCGGCCGCTCTGATCGACCTGGCTGACCGAGCCTCGAGCGGAACTGTAAAGTGGGGTGTCTATCACTTCGCCGGCCCCGAAATGATGAGTTGGGCGGAGCTGGCGCGCCGCATATTCAGCTTGGCGAATTGCCCGGTCGAGGTCTGCGACACCACCGCCGAAGCGTATGGTGCCCCGGCCCCGCGTCCGGAATTTTCCGCCCTAGACAGCTCGAAAATGAAAAGGGCAACGGGATTGACCCATCGCCCTCTTGATGAAGCACTGAGAGATATTCTCAGCCGAATGTATTAACCACCGAACTCTTCCAGGCTCGGCACACGGCCGATGAAATCGGTCTCGAACGGCATTTCCGGTGAAATTTCATCGCCCCACTCCACGGCATTGCCACTCGGAGTGACCACAAAGCCATCCTGAACCGGAGCCGCCTTGGCGGTGACATCAACGAGGACGTCCTGCACCTGGGTTCCCTTGGCCGTCACGTCTGACAGCGTATCCTGAACCTGAGCCCCTTTCTCGGCGATGGAAGCCTGGGCCGCAACGGACAACGCAGCCAGAATGGCATCAGCGCCTACAGGCGAACTATCCAGATCGTCGACCGCCCGAAGTCCGCCCTCCGGCGACCATTCGATATAGCTTTCCAGCAAATCGCGAAGCTCGTACTGGTCGATATTCTGAATGCGCAGATCAGCAAGCAGATCGACCAGGCCAGCCGGCTCACCCTTGCCGTGAGAGTGTCCATGATGGTCATGCGTATCGCACTGGCCGGCAGCACAGCAGATACATCCCGGGTCCTGAACCTCGATGCTCAGATCGCCGGCATCATTCTCCTGCCCCAGCGGGAACTCCGTAGAGTCCGGGATTTCAGTGTCATAGACGATGTTTTCAACATCAATCAGCTCGACAACACCATTCGGGCTGCCCGCGCGCAGGTCCGTAACGACCGTATTACCGGAACCATTGGTCGTGACCGAGTAATCGGTGCTGCTTCCGGAGAAATAGGCCGTGTCATTACCCGTGCCGCCACGGAATGTGTCATTGCCGCCCGACGCGTAGAAGGAGTCATTGCCGGCATTGCCGGTCAGCACATTGTCCGCATCGTTGCCGATGAAGACCTCGTTGCCGGAACCACCGATCGCATTCTCGATGACGACACCGCGTGCAATGGCGACATTGCTGCGACCGCCCTGAACATCGGAATACTCCTCGGCGCGCAGGTCCAGCTCCTGAACACCGGAATAGCCGGAGAAGTCCAGCGTGTCCGTACCGCCATTGTCGAAGATCGTGTAGGCGACATTATTGCCCCACGCAGTCGCGTCATAGATCGCCCCGGCATTGGTGTTATAGCCATAGGTCGTATCACCCGTCCGGGTATTCGTGGCGCCACCATACATGTTCTGCGCGGCGATGATGTCCGCCATCATCGGCGTCATCAGGAAGGCGAATGTCGCGTTCAGATACGTATTCTCGTTCTGCGAGAAGTAGGACATGATCGTCGTCTGCCAGCTATCGTTCAGATAGATCGCATCGACGGCATAATCCGCAGAACCATCATACGGTCCGGCATGACCCAGCCCCAGCGCGTGGCCGATCTCGTGCATGTATGTCTGGAAGGAATAGCCGTCCAGGTTCGTGCCATAGGTGTCGAGCCAGTCGGTACCGACATTGACCGTGGCACCCGTGAAGAAGCCGCCAGTGATGCCGCTCGGGCCGGCAAAAGCACCGTCCTCGTCGTCATCAAACACGATCTGGCCACCGGACGTGACTTCCTGGAATATAATCCCGGTAATCTCGGTCCAGGCATCCAGCGCGGCGCGCGCCAGCGTCTGGCCCGCTGTGGTCAGAGCCGTGATATCCACCGTCAGCGTGTCGCCAGCCGTAACGTTCCACTGAGCGCCATTCCAACCATTCTGATTGAGATAGTCGGCAATCTGGTCATTCGTCCATTCACCCAACGGCTCGGTATGCTCGACGGACAACGTATACTCACCCGTCGTTCCCGGCTGTGTATCGCTTGTATAGGCCCCGGCGGAGATATAATAGGTGCCGGACGTTTGCGCGGTGAAGCCCAAGCGGGAGTCCAGAATGGTTCCCAGCGAGATATCGTCATTCTCGGCGATCAGCGTGCCACTGGAGTCATACAGGCGCAGGTACGGGTCATCGAGATCGTTTGCACCCGTGCCCTCCAGGTTGAATTCATAGCGCTGGCCCGCGACCAGTTCGATACTGATCCAGTCCTGGTCACCCGGCGTTTCCAGATTGCCGACATAGCTACCGCCGGAGACCATGGAGATGGTCGTGGTGTCATCCGCCGGCACTTCGGTGCCATCGCTGGCATCACCCACCGTGACCGAGATGTTCTGGCTGACATCCTGGAAACCGTCACTAATGGTCAGGGTGAATTCATAGACATTGTCCGAATTGCCGTCGCCCGGCGCTTCGAAGTCCGGCGTATTGATGAAGCTGACTTCGCCCGTCGTACTGTCGACCTGGAACAGCGATGCATCCGTGCCCGATAGCGAGAAGGTGATGGTGTCAGTCTCTTCCGCATTGGTCCATTGCGTCGCATAGGCAGAGGTCTGGTTCTCGGAAACCGAGGAAGAGGTGCCGGTGACGAAGACCGGAGCCGCATTGCCCGTCGATTCAGTCACGGTGACGCTGACATTCTGGTCTGTAGTGATCGCGCCGTCATCGGCGGTAACAGTCAGTTCGTAGACATTGTCCGTGTCGGCATCGGCCGGCGTGTCAAAATCCGGCGCTGCGAGGAAGGTTACCTCGCCCGTATTCGGATCAATGCTGAACAGCGCCGCATCGGCCCCGGACAACGAATAGGTGATCGCATTGCCTTCGGGGTCGGTTGCATCAGCTGTGAAGGCATCCGTCTGCCCCTCAACGACATTGAAGGCCGTTGACGATGCGAAAACTGGAGCCTCGTCGATATTCGTCACCGTGATCGTGACCGCCTGGACATCCTGCTCCGCTCCGTCACTGACCACCAGATTGATCTCGTAGACATTGTCGGAATTGCCATCCGCCGGGTTTTCCCGGTCAGGCGCCGAGATGAAGGTCACTTCACCGGTATTGGCGTCAATATTGAACAGTGCGGCATCCGTGCCGGTCAGTGAATACGTGAGCGTGTCACCGTCATCATCTGTCGCGGCACCTGTGAAGGCCGCCGTCTGGTTTTCTGCGACGCTGAACGCGGCGCCTGACGTAATGACCGGCGCTTCGTTTTCGTCGGTTACCGTGATGGTGATGTTCTGGCTGGACTGATCGGTTCCGTCATCTGCGGTGACGGTGATTTCATAGTCATTATCGCCATTGGCATCGACCGGATTCTCGAAATCCGGAGCCGCGATGAAGGTCACCTCACCGGTGTTCGCGTCGATATTGAACAGCGCGGCATCGGCACCGCTGAGAGAATATGTCAGCGACTGCCCCTCGGGGTCCGTCGCGTCGACATCGATCGCAGTGGTCTGGTTCTCGGCAACAGACGCGGTGGCGCCAGAGGTGAAGCTGGGGGCTTCGTTGACATTGTCGACAGTGATGGACACAGCCTGGCTGTCGGACAAGTCCCCATCCGTTACAGAGACGGTGATTTCATAGACACCGTCATTGTTGGCATCGCCCGGATTCTCGAAATCCGGTGCTGCGTTGAAGGTCACTTCACCGGTGACACTGTCAACGGAGAACAGGGCCGCATCAGCACCGGAGATCGAGTAGACCAGCGGTCCTGAATTGTCGGCATCCGTCGCGGTAATCGTATAAGCCGCAGTCTGGTTTTCGTCGGCATTGGCGGTCGCCGAAGACGTGATGACCGGCGCGACGTCGGAAACGTCGTCGACCGTGATCGTTACGGCCTGAACATCAGTATTCACACCGTCGCTGGCAACCAGGTTGACTTCATAGTCATTGTCGCTGTTCGCGTCCGCCGGGCTCTCGAAATCCGGCGGGTTGATGAAGGTCACTTCACCTGTATTGGCGTCGATATTGAACAGCGCCGCATCAGCGCCCGTGAGCGAGTAGGTAATCGCGTCACCATCGGCATCGGTCGCGGCCCCGGTGAACGCGGTCGTCTGGTTCTCGTCGACAGAGAACGCAGCTCCCGATGTGATCGTCGGAGAATTGTCATTCTGGTTGGTGACCGAGATGGTGATGTCCTGGCTCGTCTGGTTGGAGCCATCGCTGGCCGTCACCGTAATCTCGTAGTCATTGTCGCTGTTGGCGTCCGCCGGGTTTTCATAGTCCGGCGCGGCGATGAACGTGACCTCTCCGGTATTGGCGTCGATGCTGAAGAGCGCCGCATCTGCACCGCTCAGCGTGTAGGTCAGCGCCTGGCCTTCCGGATCGGTGGCGTCCGCGTCAATCGCGGTCGTCTGGTTCTCGGAGACCGTGGCGGTCGAGGCCGAGGTGAAGCTCGGCGCTTCGTTCACATCATCGACCGTGACGGTCACCGCCTGAACAGCCTGGGTAGTGCCATCGCTGGCGATCAGGTTGATCTCGTAGACATTATCGCTGTTCGCATCCGCCGGGTTTTCGCGATCCGGCGCATTAACGAATGTGACCTCGCCCGTATTCGCATCTATATTGAAGAGCGCAGCATCCGCTCCGGACAGTGAATAGGTAATGGCATCGCCATCACCATCCGTAGCGGTTCCCGTGAAGGCTGTGGTCTGGTTCTCGTCGACATTGAAGGCAGCCGCAGAGGTAATCACCGGAGAATTGTCATTCTGGTTGGTGACCGAGATCGTGATGTCCTGGCTGGACTGTTCCGTGCCATCGTCTGCGGTGACCGTGATCTCGTAGTCATTATCGCCATTGGCGTCTGCCGGATTTTCGAAGTCCGGCGCATTGATGAAGGTCACCTCACCGGTGTTCGCATCAATGTTGAACAGGGCCGCATCTGCGCCGCTGAGCGAGTAAGTCACGGCCTGGCCGTCCGGATCGCTCGCATCCACATCGATCGCCGTGGTCTGGTTTTCCGCGACACTGACCGTGCTGGAGGATGAGAAAACAGGCGCCTCATCAACATCCGTCACCGTCACCTGCACGGTCTGGGTCGCAGCACCGCCCTGCCCGTCCGAAACGCGGACCGTCACTTCATAGACATTGTCCGAGTTGGCATCGCCCGGATTTTCAAAATCCGGTGCGTTGTTAAAGGTGAGTTCGCCAGTGGAGGCATTGATCGAGAACAGGGCCGCGTCCGCTCCACCGCTGATGGAATAGGTCAGCGAATTGCCATCGGCGTCTGAGGCCGCAGCCGTATAGCCGGTCGAGGTAGAATTCTCGGTCGTACTGCCCGTTGGATCACTGGTGAAGGACGGTGGCGTGTTCGGTGTCGGGGGCGGTGTCGAGCCGCCTCCACCGCCACCGCCGCCGCCGGCCGCAGCACCCGCCAATCCAAGACCACCCACGACGCCGAGGATCGCACCACCGCCACCGCCTGCAGCCGCCGCAGCGCCCACAGTGATCGCGTCCGCGTTGAGATAGAGCACACCATCGATCAGCTGCGCGTCCGTCGCGGCAACCGTCACGACCTGGCCGTCATTCATCACCAGGCGGACCGTGCCGTCCTCGTTTATGGTGTAGCTGTCCACATTGGCGAAATCACCGACCGAGCGGTATCCGTCAGGCGCGCCGTCCTGGGCACTGGCCTGACCTCCAAGAAGCGCGGCACCACCCGTCGCAAGGATTGTTGCAGCCATGGCCGAGCGGCGGCTGGATTTCTTAGCCGTATCATCTGTGAACATTTTCTACCCCTTCAAGCACTCTCTGAGCGACCGTAGACGCTTTCTGAGACACGCGTATAACCGCGAAGGCTACCCTTCGTTGGCGAGGCGCGTCCAGCGCTAAATTGATTTTGCGAAGCTAGACGTAAACCAGGTCGACAATTTGTGAATATTTTCATTCACAAATGCGCTATTCACTGCACACAAACCCCGGGGTAGCGGCAGAAATGCGACACCTCATTCGCGCTATCGGCGAATTGATCCAGGGAAACTCGCGCGACGCGCCACCTGCTTTGCAGGATCTTCCACTCAACAGGGCCAGCTGCACCAGACGCCGGGTGCCTAAAGTGGCAAACGATCCGCGAGCAGCAGCAATTCCAGCCGCTCCCGCGCCAGCTCGAATTGCAGTCTGACGACGTCCAGCGCGGCGGATTCATACGCCAGTCGAGCCTCGACCAGATCCGGCAGAGTACCCAGACCAAACTCGAACTCGCCCTCGATGGCCTCGAAATATTCGCGTTGGTTCTGCGCCACGTCCTGGCGCCGGCTCAGCTGGGCCTCAAGCGCCAGCACACGGCGATAGGAGACTTCTGCACGCTCACCGAGATCGCGCTGCAACTGTCGCAGCTCGTTTTCGCTTTGCTGCAGACGCGCTTGCGCTCGGTCGCGGCGGGCACCAATGGCATTGCCCGTATAGAGCGGAACGGAGACATCTATCCCGACGCGGTCGCGCGCTTCCCAGTCTTCCCGCTGATCGTCATAGGTATAGGAGGAGATCCCCACGACATCGATGACCGGCAAACGCTCGCGGCGCTCACGTTCACGCTGGGCGTCCAGGCTGCGCACAGCACGTTGGGCAGCAGCAATTTCGGGATTGCGCGAGAAGACCGCATCCCACAGGAGGTCGACCGATGACAGGCCTGCGAGCCCGCCTTCCAGCTCTCCCGTGACCGGACCAACGGCGCATGTATTGACCAGCAGTCCAGTATAGGCGCGCAATCGGGATTCTGCCTGCTGTTGTTGGGATTGCAGCTCAAGGACATCCGCCTCGGCTTCGGCGCGCTGCGCCGATACCTGCGCCCGCTCTGCCCGCGTCGCGCCTCCGCGCGCGAGCAGCTCGGTGACTGCGGCTTCCTGGCGAGCGAAATAATCCCTGCGCTGGGAAATGACCCCGATCATCTCCTCCGCCTCGAGACCTGCGAGATAGGCAAATGCAATGGTAAAGGCGGTTTGCGCCTCCTGGGATGCCAGGGAATAGGCCAGGCTTTCGCTGTTGAACTCCGCCGCGTTGATGGCCAGCCGGGCGTCGCCAAAATCATACACGCGTTGGGACACTCGAACGCCCACCTGGTTTTCGATCTGGGACGATGTCAGCCCGGTATCACCCACGCCGGTCCGGCCAAACGAGGTCACTTGCGGGCGCCGCAGCGACCGCGCCTCGTCGATATCCGCCTCCGCCTGATCCAGACGGGATTGCGCGACAGCGACCTCTGGCGACTGCCCAATGCCGACACGCATCAATTCGGACAGAGACATGCAGGACTGCGCCTGCGCGGCGGCAGTCGAACTCGCCATCACAACGCATACCGAGAGCAAATGAGACCAACGCATAACCGACATCTTCACCCTCGCCGCGCCCCGCGGAACAGGGACTCGCTAATCGGTTCCAGTAGGTAATCGAGAGTGGTCCGGCGAGAGCCGGAGAAAATGAATACCTGGGCCGGCATGCCGGGTGTGAGCGCGAGCCCATCGAGCCGATCGATCTGGTCCGGCGGCACGACGATGCGGACCTCGTAATAGGGCTCACCCGTGACCTGGTCAGACTTCAGATCGGCACTCACGCTGACAACCTCGCCATCCAGACGCGGCGTGAGCCAGCTCTTGTAGGCTGTGAAATGCGTGCGCACGGCCTGGCCCTGGAATACGGCGGCGCGATCGCCCGGTCCGATACGTGCGGAGACTGTCACCTCCTCGACTTCCGGGACAATCTCCAGAATAGCTTCGCCCGGACGGACAACACCGCCCCGCGTGGAGAAGGCAAGATTGAGGACCTCACCCGCCTGGGGCGCTGCAATCACGATACGGTTCAGGACATCCTGCGCGGCCGACAGACGCTCTTCAGCCGTCTGCAATGTCGTCCGTGCCTCGAGTTGTTCCGTTGAAATGATGCGCAGGAAATTGGCCTGTGTCTGCGCGATTTGCCCCTCAAGGTCCTCGACAGTGGTGTCGGCTTGCTGCGCATCGCGGCGCAAGCCTGCAATCTGGGTTTCCAGATTGGCGACGTCACGCTCCATGGCGCGCAACTCGTCAACGCGTGCCATTTGTCGGTCGACCCGGTCTTGCAACAGGCTAGCCTGGTCCTGGGCCGCCGCCAGGGCGCGTTCCGTGGTCGAGATCTGTTGGCGATACAAGCGAATGGAATCGCGGGCACCGTCCCGGCGGGCTTCCAACACACCGAGATCGGCGGCGATGGATTGCCTTTGCTGATCGAATAGATCCTGTTGTCGCTCAATCACGGCCGCGCGTTCCGCCTCGCCAAGCTCCAACGCATTCACGGCCGAGAAATCCGGCATCGCCACATCATCCCGAAGCGCTTCCAGGCGCGCGAGCGATGCCAGCGAGGTGGCGATTTCCTGCAGGATCTCATCCCGCACGGCCTGACTGGCCGTTGCCTGCAGGCTGATCAGGGGCTGCCCGGCCTCGACCTGGTCGCCATCGCGCACCAGCAATTCCTCGATAATCCCGCCTTCAAGATGCTGAACAACCTGACGACTGTTCTCGACGACGACCATGCCGTTTGCGGGAACGCCCTCGGACAATGGGACAAACCCGGCCCAGACCAGGAATCCACCAAGCCCGGCCGCGCACGCGAGGGCTGAAAAGCGAACTGTCGGATCCTTCATCAAGACCGCCATGATCATGCCACTCCCTGACCGCCACTGGGCGCGGCATTGCCCGGCCCGACAGCCAGTTTGAGATACTGGTCAGCCGGTGCCGCCAGCACCGCGCCATTGCGCAACAGGAGCACCGTCGTGCTTTGCTCGATCAGACGCCGGTCGTGGGTCGACACAAAAATGGTCGCACCCGCTTGCGAAACGGCCTTGATCGACTTGATGAGATTGCTGGTTGAAGCACTGTCCAGATTGGCCGAGGGCTCGTCCAGGACCAGCAGCGCCGGCGTTCCGAACAATGCGCGGGCCAGTCCAACCAATTGCTTCTGCCCGGCGGACAGATTGACACCGCCCGGGCCCACCGGAGTTTCATATCCGTCTGGCAGGCCAAGGATCATCTCGTGCGCACCTGCAGCTTTGGCCGCCTCGATGATATGCTGATCGTCCGCTCCGGACAAACGCGCGATGTTTTCAGCGATTGTCGCAGGCAGAAGTTCCACATCCTGGGGGATGTAGCCGATATAGCGCCCGCGATCTTCGCTCGGCCATTCCTGGATATCGCGCCCACCCAGGCTGATCTGCCCCGAATGGGCTGGCCAGGCACCGGCAATCGTCTGCAGAAAGCTTGTCTTGCCCGTGCCAATACCGCCGGTCAGCGCGATGATATCGCCAGGCTTGGCCGTGAAATTGAACGCCTGAACCAGCGGTGTTTCCCCGCCGGGCACGCCAATCGCAGTGCGGTCGAGCACAACATCGCCCGCCGGCCTTGGCAGCGGCGTGTAATCAGCGCGATCCTCGATGTCCTGGGTCGCGGTGCTCAGAGCCATCCAGCCCGACCAGGTCTGCACGCTGTTGCGCCACCCGCCGACGATCTGGTCGATCGGGCCGAGTACACGGGCGAGGATGATCGATGACGCAACGATCGAGCCCGGTGAAATCTCCTGGCTGAGTGCCAGAGCTGCACCGCCGCCCAGGACCAGGATCTGCAGCGTCTGACGCAGCGCGCGTGAGATGGCCGTGAATTTCCCGTCCTGGCGGGACGCCCCCAGCGCCAGCCCCTGACCGAGCTGGCGAACCTGTTGCCAGCGCTGATACGCGCGCCCCAGCAAACCCATGGAGACCAGGGCTGAACGCTGCCGCTCGAGATCGGCGGCAAATTGCCCGGCCTTGCCCAGAGTGGCCTGGGATGCCTGGCTTCCCTGGCGGCTGGAAATCTCTGCGAGAAAAGCCACACCGAATACCAGGACAGCTCCGCCCAGCCCCAGCAGGCCGATGAACGGGTGTATCAGGAACAGGACAACCAGGAATAACGGCGTAAAGGGCAGATCGAGATACGGCAGCAACGACCCGTTCTGAATGAAGGTCTGCACCCGCGACAGGCGCGCCAGATTCATCGCCAGGTCCGGTCGCCCTTCAAGCTGACCCTCAAATCGCTGAAAGAGTTTGGGCGAGAAGAATGACTCGATCTCCTGCGCGGCGAGTGCGGACACCCGACGACGCCCCATCTCAGCTGCGCCATAAACGGCGAGCAGGAAAACGGCGAGCACACTCAGCCAGAGCAAGGTATCAAATGAACCGGAATTGAGCACCCGGTCATAAATCTGCAGCATATAGAGCGGCGAGACCAGTAGCAGCACATTCGCCACGAACCCGAACCCGGCCAACAGACGCAGGTGTGGATTGAGGCGGCTACGCAGCTCTAGGGACACTCCTGGGATCATCACCCACTCCGGATTACGCAATCTACGGTCAGCACTGACCCATTTTAGTCGGCCCGGCTGTTAAATGCACGTTTTCACAGCGCGTACGACTTCAATTTACTTGAGGCCAATGCGCAACAAATCGTGAAGGTGCAATAATCCTGCCGGTCGACCGGTCTCGTCGACCAGGAAAAGCTGGGTGATCTTGGGTGCGCCTGCTGTCATCTCGCGCAAAGCATCGGCCGCGAGCATGCCCGGGCGTCCCACCTTGGGATCAGGGGTCATCACATCCTCAGCCCGGCGCGCCACCAGGTCCGTGCCCATATGCCGGCGCAGATCGCCATCGGTGATGATGCCGACGAGCTTGCCGTCGGCGTCGACAATGCCGGCGCAGCCGAAAGATTTCGCGGTCATTTCCAGCAGTACGTCACTCATGCTGGCATCCCCGCCGACCAGGGGCATCGCTTCGCCGGCATGCATGACATCTGCGGCGCTCGCCAGGGCTGCTCCCAGCGCACCACCCGGATGGAAGGTCCGGAAATCCGTTGCGGTAAAGCCGCGCGCCTCGAGAAGCGCGACCGCAAACGCATCGCCCATGGTCATCATCAAGGTCGTCGAGGTCGTGGGCGCACGGGTCTCGGCGCAGGCTTCTGCTGCATCAGGCACGAAAAGCTGGAAATTGCAGGCTCGTCCCAGCGTACTGTCGGGTTTGGCCGTCATGCCGATCAGCGGAACATCAAACCGACGGCAATACGCGATCAGATCACCAAGCTCTCGCGTTTCGCCGGATTTGGACAGCGCCAGCACGGCATCGTCACCGGTAATCATGCCCAGATCACCGTGGCTGGCCTCGGTTGGATGCACGTAATAGGCAGGCGTGCCCGTGGATGCGAGTGTCGCCGCGATCTTGCGCGCCACATGACCTGACTTGCCCACGCCTGTGCAAATCAATCGCCCCTTGAGATCCGAAGCGAGCGAGACGGCCGCCGCGAAAGGCTCACCGATCATCTCCTCGAGGTGCGAGAGTCCATCCCGTTCGATGGCGATTACACGTCGGGCAACCGCCAGAGCGTCGAAGTCCTGCATCTAAATACCTTTTCACAAAGTTCCGATGCTCAATAACAGAACCGCGCACGTCCGGGGAAGAGACGTGCGCGGCTGGTTCGGCAGTCAAGCTGCGGCTCTGGGGGGACGAAATGGCCGCAGCGACGGCGCAGATGGGGTAGCGCGCCGAAAATGCCGGTAATTTGGGACCACACTGCTTCGAAAAACGGATTGGCTCGAAAATCTTCGAAGCAGCCCATCATATAATACAAAATTGCGCTCATGAGTAGCAGAAATTTTTGTTACGCAACCACTCACCTCCCGGCTTGCCGTTTGCCGCTGGGAGGGGTATCGCTCGGCCAAATTGACGGAGAATCCGATGCCCAAACTTGTCCTGGTCCGTCACGGCCAAAGTGAATGGAATCTGCAGAACCGCTTCACCGGATGGGTGGATGTCAACCTCACCGAGGAAGGTGTTGCCCAGGCGAAAAAATCCGGAGACCTGCTGAAAGCCGCCGGCTTCGAACCGGACCTCGCCTTCACCTCCGTTCTCACGCGGGCGATCAAGACGTTGAATTTCACTCTTGAGGGTCTGGATCGCCTGTGGGTGCCGGTCGAAAAATCCTGGCGCCTGAACGAACGTCACTATGGCGGACTGGCGGGACTGAACAAGGACGAGACCCGGGCCAAGCATGGCGAGGAACAGGTACATATCTGGCGTCGCTCCTTTGATACGCCGCCGCCCCCCCTGCAGGAGAGCCATGAATACCATCCGCTCAACGACCGCCGCTATGCGGGCACCGATCCGGCACTCCTGCCGGCGACAGAGTCCTTGAAGACGACCCTGGCCCGCGTTGAGCCCTATTGGCAGGAGATGATCGTGCCCGCCCTGACATCCGGCAAGGACGTTATCGTTGCCGCCCATGGCAACAGCCTGCGCGCACTCGTTAAATTGCTTTTTGCGGTCTCTGACGACGACATCATGGGTGTCGAGATCCCGACCGGAAATCCGCTCCTGATCGAGCTTGACGACACGGGTATCAAACCGGTTGCTGCCGCCTACCTCGACCAGGACCGCGCGCAATCGCTTCCCGCCCTGCCCGCGTGACACAGCGCATCGAGGACCTCCGCTGGATGTCCCTGGCCATAGCATTTGCCAGGGCCCAGCTTGGACGAACGGCTCCCAATCCCGCCGTCGGATGCGTTCTGGTTCGCGATGGCAAACTGCTTGCCGCTGCGGCAACCGATGATGGCGGACGACCGCATGCCGAACGCCGTGCCCTCGATCTTGCAGGCCATGAGGCTGAAGACGCGACCGCCTACGTCACGCTTGAACCCTGCGCCCATTATGGCCAAACCCCGCCCTGCGCAGATGCGCTGGTCGAGGCTCGCGTCAGCCGTGTCGTCATCGCCTGCATGGACGAGGACAAGCGGGTCGCGGGAAAGGGTGTCGATACGCTTCGGCGGGCGGGTATCATTGTGCAAACCGGGCTCGGCGAAGATCTCGCGACGCCGCTCTATTCCGGGTTTTTCCATCGTCTGAGACACGGTCGTCCGGCTCTGTTCGCAGACCCGTTCGATCAGGGTTTTGATGGCACGCTGGACCGGGTCGACGCTGCGCAGCTGGACCGTACCCTTCTGGACCTGGGACGGGCCGGTGCCAGTCGAATCCGCGTCTCACCCGATCACCCCTTGTTGGCAGAGGGCCAGCTAACCCTCGACTAGAGCCCTGAAACACCTGTCGTTAACGATCTTGGTTTACCATCCTGAGAGTTTCAATTCTCGTCAGGACAGCCCTTCTTCATGGCCGACCGCAAGATCGAACATACGCGCCTCGACCAGATGACCGTTGACGCCATGTGCGAACGGCATGAGCGGCTGTGGTCAGGTCGTGCCGGCGGCGCGCGTGCAAGCTTTGCCTATACGGTCGTCGAAGGCCTGGACCTGTCCGGCCGCGACTTGTCGGATGCGGATTTTTCCGGCGCTGTCCTGCGCAATGCCAATCTGTCCGGCTGCACGCTGAATAGCGCGAACTTCTTTGCCGCCGATATGCGCCAGGCCAGCCTCGAGGGCGCCTCGCTGCGTCGCGCCGATCTGCGCGGTGCGATCATGCGCGGAGCAAACCTGACCGGTGCTGACCTGACCGAGGCCGATATGCGTGAAGGCGCAATCGCCGAGATCGACAAGGAAAAAGGCCTGGCCATCCTGAAACACAAGACCCAGGAAAACGATGCCGGCAAGGCGAACTTCACGGGCGCCAACCTCTCCCGCTCGAAAATGGCGGGCATTGCGGCTCAGACCGCAGACTTTACCGATGCCATGCTTCTGGGCGCGCGCATGATCCGCGCCAATTTGCGCGGTTCGTCTTTCCAGGGAGCCAATCTTGAAGGCGCGGATCTGTCGGGTGCCGACCTGACCGACACCGATTTCAAGGACAGTGTCATGATCGGCGTCAAAACCGTCATGGCCAAGACCTCCGGCATGAATACTGAAGGTGCTCTGACCAATGAACCGGTCGGCATCGACCCCAATGACATGGACCAGCCGATCGCTCAGCAGATCGCTGAACACGTGAAATGGTGCGAAACCGATGGTCGCGAGGGGAAGCCGTCCCTGTTTGATAGCACCGATCTTCGCGGTCTGAACTCGCTCGCCGGCAAGACGTTGACGGCCTTCCACGCTCGCGGCGCGACGCTTTACGGGCTGGACCTGGAAGGCGCGCAATTGCAGGGCGCTCGCCTGGAACGAGCCGATCTGCGGATGGTCTGCCTGCGTGGGGCTGATTTGCGCGGCGCTGACCTGACCGGAGCGAACCTGAATAATGCGGATCTGCGGGATTGCCGTTTCGGTCCGCTACTGCTCGAGAATAATCGCGTTCTGCCCGCCTCTCTGGCCGGCACGAAAGCGCGCTATGTCGACCTGCGAGGCGCCGATCTGCGTCAAGCCAAGGCGACCGGCGCGGACTTCTCCTACTCGCACCTGGATGGCGCCAATGTGAAGGATGCCCGCTTCAGCGGCTCCTGCTTTACCGGCACTACGGTCAGCGAAACTTTCCTGGAGGAAGTGGCTGAAGTCGACGGAGCGGTCGATCTGGACGCCGCATAAAAAAACGGCAGACCTCTCGGCCTGCCGCTTCTTCGTCATTGCAGGGTAAGACTGACAGCTGGGGCTTAGGCTGCCTCTGTTTTACCGCCCTTGATCAGTTTGGCCTTGGGCGCAGCTTCGGTATTGATCGCAATACTGCGCGGCTTTGCAGACTCTGGAATTTCACGGACCAGTTGGACCGAAAGCATGCCATTGCGCAATTCTGCGCCCGACACGATGACGTGGTCAGCCAGGTGGAAGCGGCGCTCAAACGCACGCTCGGCAATCCCGCGATGCAGGAAGCGGCGCGTATCGGCCTCGGTCTTTTCCGCAATTCGTCCCGTAACAGTCAGGACATTGCCCTGGACCTCAACAGACAGATCATCATCAGAGAAACCAGCAACGGCGAGTTCGATGAGATACTCATCCTCAGCCACATGCTGGATATTGTAGGGCGGATACCCTTGGGACTCGACCTTGGTCGCGGAGTCCATCAGATCCGCAAGACGATCGAAACCAACGATGGAACGATAAAGCGGGCTAAAATCTACTGTACGCATATTCCTCATCCTCAATTGAGCGATAAGACCATCCGGCGACCCATTCGCCGGATTTCAGTCGACCTGCCCTGGGCCTTCATGCTTTGCGCATCCGAGGCGCTGCGGCACAGGTCTCGAGCCCCATTTCGGCGACCCGTGACAAAGAGATGGGAAGCCGCTTTTCGACCTGCAACCCCTCTCGCTCAAAAAACTTGTTTGCCTTGCTCCCGGGGGCCGACTACCTATTGCTCAGCACATGAACAGGAGTACCCGATGTCTCGTTTCCACCTTCTCGTTTCCGGCGCGGTCGCGCTGTCCCTCGCCGCTTGCGGATCCGCTGAACAAGAGGTGGAGGCCGCCGCTGGCCCTGAAGCAACCGAAACCCTGGAAAGCGATGTCGCAGTCATTGCAGATAGCCTGCCCCAGGATCTTGATGCTGCTGTTTCCGCAAGCTGGCGCGGTTCACGCGCAGACCGTGACGAATGGCGCAATCCGGCAGCCACGCTGGACGCCCTGCAAGTCGACCCGAGCGGTACCGTGATGGAAATCTGGCCGGGTGGCGGCTGGTATGCCGACATTCTTATGCCGTGGGTCAATGGCAATGGCGGCACTTATATTGCGGCTCACTTCCCGGAAGAAGGTTCGAGCGAGAACCGTCAGCGCTCCCGCGAACGTTTTGTGGAACGCTATTCCAATGAGGAACGTTATGGCGCGTACACTCTGGCCAGCTTCGACCACAATTCCGGCCCGATCGTCGAGCCGGGCAGCGTTGATACGATCCTGACCTTCCGCAATGTTCACAACTTCCTGATGGGCAATTACGCAGAAAAGGCCTTCACCGACTTCTACGCGGCCCTGCGCGAAGGGGGCACGCTGGGTGTTGTCGACCATCGCCTGCCCTCAACCCGTGAACAGGATCCGCAGGCCAGTTCCGGATATGTCCAGGAAGCCTACGTGATCGCGCTTGCTGAAGAGGCCGGCTTCGAACTGGTCAGCTCCTCGGAAGTAAATGCCAATCCAGCAGACACGGCAGATCATCCGTTCGGCGTCTGGACGCTGGCGCCCAGCCGCCTTTCTGCACCGCGTGGCGAGGAACCGGCCGCCGATTTTGACCGGGCCGGCTACGACGCGATCGGCGAGAGTGATCGCATGACCCTGCTCTTCCGAAAGCCGGCGAGCGAATAGGCTGACCTAGTCGCTGGCGACGTGTTTGAGGAAGCTGAGCGCCAATGCGTGCAGCTCCTCACTGCCCGTCGCCACGACCTGGCCACCTTGTGCGGCAGAACCGCCCGACCAGTTGGTGATGTAACCGCCCGCGCCTTCGATGATCGGGATCAAGGCTTGGACATCATACGGTTGCAGGCCTGACTCGATCACAAGGTCGAGACCACCACCCGCGAGCATGGCATATCCATAAGCGTCAAAACCGAAGCGGTGCAGCTTGCAGCGATGCCGGATCATGTCGAACGCGGCCTTTTCGTCGCTGTTGAACAAATACGGGTCGGTCGTCGCCAGCATGGAGTGCTTGAACTTCGTGACCTTGCTGGTCTCCAGAGCTCGGACTTCGCCCTGGTGCTCCAGGAATGACGCATCACGCGATCCGATGAAACGTTCCCCGATATAGGGTTGATCGATGACGCCGAGCTGAGGCTGTCCATCGATGGAAAGTGCGATCAGAACGGTCCAGGTCGGCAGGCCGGCGATAAAGGCCCGCGTTCCATCAATCGGATCGATAACCCACTGGCGATCATTGGTGCTGGATTGCGCACCGAACTCCTCGCCCAGAATGGCATCATCCGGAGCCATCTGCGCAAGCACACGACGGATTGCCTGTTCGGAGGCCTTGTCGGCCTGCGTCACAGGGTCAAAGCCCTCATCGAGCTTGTTCTCGATCGGCAGAGATGTGCGAAAGAAGGGTTTGATAGCCTCGCGCGCAGCATCAGCAGCTGCCGCGATGGTCGCGCGGTCGTGATCGGTAATCATAAAGAAGCGCCTAGCATGGGCTCAGGCCGCATGCCAGACGCATCTTGTCCCCCGAAACTCCATGACGCGACTCTTATGCAGCGTCGTTTGCAGCTTCATCAGGCTCGAGCGATTTCGCGAGCTCAAGCAGTCGCTTGCGCGGGCGCTCGCCAAGCCGGTAATAGGCTCGGATCAGGTCCACGGTTTCTTTCTGGGAGAGCACATCCGCAGCGAGGCTATTACCTTCATTGGAGGCCTGGTCACGTTGTGACAAGCCCTCATAGAAATACTGCACCGGTACATCGAGCGCTTCAGCCAGCTCAAAGAGACGGCTCGCGCTGACGCGATTGGCGCCGCACTCATACTTCTGGATTTGCTGGAACCGGATCCCTACGGATTCGGCGAGCTGCTGCTGCGTAAGTCCCAGCAGACGGCGCCGGCGGCGCAGTCGTTTACCTACATGCAGATCAATATCATTCGTCATAACTACTCGCGGCCTCGTCTTCGCGTATCAAATTGCGCCGCAATGGGACGCACACCTCTCAGGGGAGCAAAGCGCGTGCCGGGCGAAGACTATGCCTAGTGTTCGCCTGAAATGGGCATGATTATGACAAGCGGAGATATGGGGTCAGAGATTCGCGTATAGCGCTGATAAATCGACAGAATTCACCCGAGAAGCGATCCAGCCCTTCGGTCGGTGACACCCGAGTTTCGTTGAGATAGAGGCTGCGATTCACCTCAATCTGCACCACGTGAACGCCCGATTCGGGACGCCCATAGCTCTCGGTGGTGAAACCGCCGGCATAGGGAGTGTTCCTAACCGTTACAAATCCCTGGGCTCGAAACTGGTGCTCGACAGTGTCGCAGATCACGGCGCCGCAGGCCCGTCCGAACCGGTCCCCGATCACGATATCCGCCCCGCGTGAGCTTTGATGTGGCATCGAGTGCACATCGAGCAAAAGCACGGCACCGAAGCGCTCGCGCGTTTCGTCAATCATCGCTTGCAGACGATTGTGATAGGGCCAGTAACATGTTTCCAGACGGCGCTCGGCTTCTGCAAACTTCAAACGCCGGCCATAGAGCTGCCGACCATCCGCGCTGATGCGCGGGATCACGCCCATGCCGGACGCCGTTCGCCGCGAATCCTTGTCTACCGACAGGCGGACACGATCCGAATACATGGCGGGGTCCAGCTCGGTCGGCGCGCGGTTCACATCTACAAAAACGCGTGGAAAATTCGCCGTGATCGTCGGTATGCCAAAACTGGGTACGTCCCGGATGATCCGGTCAACATACGCATCCTCCGAACGGCGCAACGTCGCCACGTCCAAATGCGTCTGGCCACCAAACCCCGTCTCGTAATCGCGCCCGGAATGAGGAGAACTGACAAGCATGGCATAGGCCTGGCCGCCCACAGCCGGCTGAACCGTAATCGGACCCGTGCCGATCTGCGGATTTGCCGTTGGCGCCATTGCAAGCGATGATGAGGGAGTCGCGACCATGTGCGGAGATTGATCGGCTGCACTCCCCCGGTCAAGAGATGCAGCTTGTTCAGTCGGTTTTTACTTTAGCCGTGTAGGGTTCGCCAAACCGTGACTTTACAAGGGTGGGATACAACCATGGCTAAGATCCTTCTGGCTGAAGATGACGACTCGATGCGGGACTTCCTCGCCAAGGCCCTGAAACGGGCCGGGCATGAGGTAAAAGTGTGCTCGGATGGCGAAGAAGGCCTGGACGCGATCGGAGACAATCCGGCGCAATTTGACCTGCTGCTGACGGATATCGTCATGCCCGGCGTTGACGGCATCGAGCTGGCACGCCGTGCGACGGAGGTCGATCCGGCACTCAAGATCATGTTCATCACCGGCTTTGCAGCAGTGGCACTCAATCCGGGCTCCGGCGCGCCGACCAATGCGAAAGTGCTGTCCAAGCCCTTCCACCTGCGTGAGCTGGTCGACGAGGTCGCACGGGTCATGGCGGCCTAGTTGTCAAAGCTATGAAGGTTGTTCACGCGTTGCCAGGGAGTGATGCCGCCGATACCGGCGTGGGGTCTTGAGGTGTTGTAGGCGTCTGTCCA
>JAEPND010000018.1 GCA_017643585.1 Maricaulis sp. | reverse complement strand
TGATCGCTGTTTGCTTCGCATCAACCAGTCTCAAGGCTTCAGCCCGGGTGAACAACCTTATGAGAACTCACACCTAGGCACAGCCCGAACAGCGTGGCGCCGCCGGGGCAATCTCCAATCGTTTGATCTCGATCGCCTCACCGCACTCCACGTACCAGCCGTAATCCCCCTCCTCCAGCCGCTGGAGCGCCGCATCGATGCGTCGGATCTCCTGGGCACGGCGGGCATCAGCAGCCTTGGCCATGGCCTGGACCTGCAGGGAATCCATGCGTGACAATCGGCCAACCGATTGCTGGTCAAGCTCCACGGGTTTGCGATCATCATCCGCACCCTGCGACAGCGCCACCAGCTCGGCCTTCAGCGCTGTCAGGGTCTCACGGATCCGGGCATCACTCATTCAATCGCCGCGATTTCCTCGCCCAGCTCGTCAGCCAGAAGCTCGCTGTCGACAAGGCGCGGGATAATGTCTCGCCATTGCGGCCAGGCGGCAAATGCGCGGCTGAACAGCGGGCGTGCCCCCTCCATGTCACCGGCGGTCGCCAGTCCGAAAGCATGCCAGAAAGTGACCTCGTGATTGTCCGGCGCCAGCTCGCCCGCCTGCGCATAGGCGCGGCCGGCATGTTCCATATCGCCCTCGGCCATGGCGTCATCACCCTCGGTCATCAGGGTGTAAACGCGGGAAATGGTCAGAAGGCGCCGCATTTCGGCCAGCGGGTCCGGCGCGTCTTCCACACGCAGATCCACGACACGCCCACCCCAGGCCGGCTGGCTGGCGTCCCCGGAGACGACCAGCATGGCCGCCGACTGCTTGCCGCGGATATCCCCGCCCTCGGCTTCGGCGGCTTCCAGCGCCACCATCAGGCGTTCGGCCAGGTCTCCCTCGGCGCCCAGATAGGCGTCATACATGGCCTGGCAGACCGTATCGTTGACCATCATGTTGGCCTGGACGCTGAAGCCGTCGCCCTCGATGTGGCAGGCGGCAGCAATGGCATTCTCGCCCGTATGCGCCGCAACATTGCCCTGGGCGTCGACCATGCCGACCTGGCGCACGGCGGTCGCGTCATCGGTTGCCAGCGCTGCATCCAGCGCTTCACGTGCACTCATGCCGGCCCGCATGGAGGCGAGACCATTGGGACCATAGTCCGGCAGTACGAAGGATTGTGTCGCCACCGCGCCGACGCCCGGCTCGGCCCAGACCACGATCGAGCCGACGGAGAACCAGTGCGACTGCACCGCCGCCCCCATCTGGCCGGTCTCGGCATCACGCGCGACGATGGAATAGGTATTGACCGGGCGCATCGGGACAGGCGTTTCGGCCATGGCAGCGGATCCAACCGCGAGCAGCGCGCTCGCGCCGATAAGGCTCTTGCTGACAGACATGATCTCTCCCCTCAAATCTGTATTCGAGGCGAGTATAGACAGCTGGAGCGGACTGTCAGCTTGCTTACTTGACGTTGGACGCCATCAGACAGAGCTGTTCGAACATCACGTCGACAGCGGCCAGGGCCGTGATCTCAGTCGGATCATAAGGTGGCGAGACTTCCATGATGTCGGCCGCAACCAGATTGTCGATCTCGAACGCGCGCAGGATGCGCTGGGCTTCATAGGTGGTAAGACCACCGGGCACCGGCGTCCCCGTCCCCGGCGCATAGGCCGGATCCAGTGCGTCGATGTCGAAGGACATATAGGTCGGCCCCTCGAATTTCGGCAGACGCTTGAGGAAAGCCTCGAGGCCACCGATACGCACATCATCCACGGTGGTGACATTGACGCCGAATTTCTCGACCACGCCCAGATCATCATTGGCCGCCAGCGGACCACGAATGCCGAACTGCCAGGTGTTCTGCGGCTTCACCAAGCCCTCTTCCAGCGCATGACGCAGGAAGGCCCCGTGGTGGTACTCACAGCCCCAGGCGGCCGGATAAGTGTCCAGGTGGGCATCAAAATGGATGAAGTTCACCGGGCCGTATTTCTTCGCCACAGCACGCAGCAGCGGCAGGGTATTGGAATGATCGCCCCCGACCGCGATGAACTTCTTGTCGCGCGCCAGGATGTCACCGAAGAATTTTTCGACCCGCTCACCGGTCTGCGCCATGTCGATCGGCACCGTCGGGCAGTCACCGATATCGGCGCATTTCAGCTTCTCCACGAAGTTGATCTCGCGCGTCATGTGATAGCCGCGCCCCATCGAGGACAGCTCGCGTACTTTTGTCGGCGCAAACCGCGCACCCGGGCGATAGCTCAGCGCGCCGTCATAAGGCAGGCCCGCCAGGGCCACATCATAACCCGCATCAATGCCGACATGCGGCAGGCGGAAAAAGGTCTTGATGGCCGCAAAACGCGGTTGTTCGCGACCCGGGATCGGTGTGAAATCTATCTCGCTCATACCCCCGTCCTATCACGCAAAGCGGGCGTGGCAAGCTGCGATAACGCTCCCATACTGCAGCGTTTGTGCAAGCTTGCCCCTGCCGCCGGAGACACAAGCATGCGCGATCACCTGCTCTATCTTGCCGGATATAATCGCTGGGCCAATGCCCGCATCTTTGATGTCGCCTATGCCCTCGCCGAGGTCGATCGCCGCCGCGATTGCCAGGGCTTTTTCATGAGCCTGCATGCGACGCTGGACCATGTCATCGTCGCTGAGCGCATCTGGCTGGCGCGCTGGCATGGTGAACCCCAACCCTATGACGACCTGGCAACGCCGCTGCACGACGATTTCGATGCACTGGACCAGGCGCGGCGGGAGCAGGATGGAGTGCTGAGCGCCCTGGTAGACCAGAATGATGCAGATGGTCTGGCGCAGGAGCTCAGCTATCGCAACATGGCCGGAGAGCCCTTGAAACTGCAGAAGGGCCTGATCCTTTTGCACCTGTTCAATCACGCCACGCATCACCGTGGCCAGTGCCATCACATGCTGACCCAGCTGGGCGCCGACGCCCCCATTCTGGATATGCCCTTCTACCTGCTTGATTTGTGAGTGACGCCGTAACGGGGGATTGAGCATGCGCACAATTCCACTGGCCCTTGCAGACCAAACTGACTAGCAAAAGCGCTGTAACAATTGGGGGATGTATGCCCGAAACAATTCTAGAGCTTGCCAACGTCACCAAGACGTTCAAGGGCAAGACCGCGGTCAACGACGTCAGTTTTTCCGTTAAACGCGGCCAGATCACCGGCTTTCTCGGCCCGAACGGAGCGGGAAAGACAACCAGCCTGCGCATGTCGCTGGGCATCCTGACGCCGGATCGCGGCAAGGTGACCCTGTTCGGCAGCAAACCCGGTGCGAAGGCGCTGGACCGTGTCGGCTTCCTGCCGGAGGAACGCGGCATCTATCGCCGCATGAAGGTGATTGATGTCATCGTCTTCTTTGCCCGCCTCAAGGGTGTTGAAGCCGGTGAGGCCAAGAAACGCGGGCTGAAAATGCTCGACGAGTTCGAGCTTCTGCACGCCGCGGAACAGCCGGTCAAAACCCTCTCCAAGGGCATGGCCCAGAAGGTCCAGATCATCTCCACCCTGGTGCACCAGCCGGAATTCATCATCCTGGACGAGCCGTTTTCCGGTCTCGACCCGGTCAACCAGAAATCCCTTGAGCGCATTGTACGCGCCCAGGCCGATGCCGGTCGCACAATCCTGTTCTCCACCCATGTGATGGAGCATGCGGAACGCCTGTGCGACAAGATCCTGCTGATCGCCAATGGCACCAAGATCTTTGACGGGTCCGTCAAACAGGCGCTCGGCGAAGTCCCGCGCCGGATCTTCCTGGAAACCGTGTCCGAACACGACCTGGTCGCCCTGCTGGATGCCTATGGCGATGTCCGCCGCGATGAAGGTGGCGAGGCCGGTGTACGCTGCTGGTCGCTCGACCTTGCCCCCGAGGCTGATGCCCAGGACGTGCTGAAAGCCTGCGTGGATGCAGGCGTGAAACTGACCCGCTTCGAACCGGTTCGCGCGCATCTGCACGATGCCTTTGTCCACCTTGTCGAGAATGCAGGCCAGACGATCGAGGAGACGGCTGATGCGTAATATCTATCTGATCGCCCGGCGTGAGTTCCTGTCTTATGTCGCCACCTGGGGGTTCTGGCTTTCTCTGGCCTCCGTTCCGCTGTTCATGGCCGTAGGATTTGGCTTCTTGGCCTTCCTTGAAAACTCACAACCCACACGTCACTACGTTCTTGTGGACGAGAGCGGTGGTGATCTTGAACGCGCCATTCTAAATGGTATCAGCGCCCAGCCGGCGGCCTTGAGAGAAGAGGTTCTCGAACAAGCGTCGGAGCTGATCACCCTGCCGCCGCAAGCCCAGCAAATGCTGGAATCCAGCCTTGGCAGCATGTTCGCTGATGATGGATATGAACGCGTAAACCCCGGATCGACCGACCTGGAGTCGCTGCGCCCTTATCTGACGGGTGAGGCCAACATCGAAACTCCAGCAGGACCGCAGCCATTGTTTGCCGCGATATACCTCCGCGGCAGTGTCGATGACGGCATCGAGATCGAATACTGGAGCGCAAACGTAACGGATGATGGCCTGAAGGGATTGATCGAACGTGCGTTGGCAGCCCATATGCGTTCGACCCGGCTTCTGGAAGAAGGCGTCTCTTCCGAGGTCTTGGCCGCTGCGGACGCATTGAGACCGGTCGTACGCGAACTCAACCCGGAACGCGAAGGCGGATCAGCTGAGATCACGCTGGCCGACCGCTTGCCCGTCATCGTTGGATTGGCTGTCGGTTTTGTTCTCTGGATCATCATTTTCTCGGTCGTCAACATGCTGTTGACCGCCATGATCGAGGAGAAGGGCAACAAGGTCCTAGAAATGATGCTCGCGTCGACACGTCACCATGAGATCCTGGTCGGCAAGCTCCTAGGTGTTGCCGCGGTTTCGGCCACCTTGCTGCTATTTTGGACCTTCCTAGGCTCAAGCGGTCCCCTGCTGATCTCGCAGTTTATCCCGAGCGCCGATGTGCCTGTGAACGACATCACCAGCGCCGTACTGGATCCAGCGTTACTGCTGCCAGCCTTGGGATACTTCATCATCGGCTATCTCATGTATGGAGCCATTTTCCTGGCCATCGGCTCCCTGTGTGAAACCCTGCAGGATGCGCAGACACTGATGAGCCCGCTTATGCTGGTCATGATGGCACCCATGTTGATCATGATGGTGGCGGCCGACGCTCCGGACTCCGCTGTTGTTTCGATCGCGAGCTGGGTCCCGGTTTGGACGCCGTTCATTATGTTAGCTCGCCTGCCACACGACCCACCAATGATCGAGCTTATCGGCACCACCGCAGTGATGCTTGTGACGGCCGTGGTGGTCATCTGGGGCTCCGGTGTGCTGTTCAGGATGGGCTCCCTCAACCAGGCCAACCAGGAGACCATCAAGGGCTGGTTCAGCTTCGGCAAGAAGAGCTAGCTGGCGATATTGGGTCGGACCCGCACGGCTCGCGGGTCCACCACCTCTCCACACTCCGAACAGGTCGTGACGGTGTGGAAGTCATGGCCACAGCTCTTGTGGGTGTGGACCAGGGGCGGGCCCTCGGCATCGGCATAATGTCGATCGCCCCAATTCACCATCGCCATGAGGGCTGGATAGAGATCCAGCCCTTTTTGCGTCAGGCGATACTCATGACGCACCGGGCGTTCCTGATAGGCGTGTTTTTCAAGCACCCCCTCCTCGACCAGATGCGCCAGGCGCTCGGTCAGGACACGGCGGGCAATGCCCAGGTTTTTCTGGAAGTCCTCGAAGCGGCGAACGCGCAAGAACGCTTCCCGCAGGACCAGCAGGGTCCAGCGATCGCCGATCACGGACAAGGTCCGGGCCAGCGAGCATTTCTCGGATCGAAGTTCATTCCAGCGCATGTCGATCTTTTGACATTGACCCAGTTCCATTTCAAGACTTAGCTAGTCTTAAATTAAGATGGAGTGAGAAATGAGCTCACGAAATGCCTCATGCGCCATCGTTGGTGCCGGTGATTACATCGGCTCTGCCATTGCCAGAAAATTCGCCAGCGAGGGCTATACGGTCTTTGCCGGCCGCCGCAATGGCGACAAGCTGGAGCCGTTACGGGCCGAGATCGAGGCGGCAGGCGGCACGCTGGTCCCGGTCTCCATGGATGCGCGCGAGGAAAAAAGCGTCACCGACTTTCTCAACGCCGCCAATGAAGCTGCACCGCTGGAGGTCGTCATCTCCAACCCCGGCGCCAATGTGAACTATCCCCTGCTCGACACGACCGAGCGGGTCTTCTTCAAGGTCTGGGAAATGGCCTGCAAATCCGGCTTCCTGACGGGCCGCGAGGCCGCGCGCATCATGCTGGAGCACGGGCGCGGCTCGATCTTCTTTACGGGCGCCACGGCCAGCATGCGCGGCGGGACCGGTTATGCAGCCTTTGCCAGTGCCAAGGGCGGGCTGCGCCTGATGGCCCAGGCCATGGCGCGTGAACTGGGCCCACAGAATATCCACGTCGCCCACCTGGTGATCGATGCCGGGGTCGACACGGCCTTTGTCCGCGAACTTATCGAGGCAACCGTCGGCAAGGAGGCGCTCGACAACATGCCCGCCGACCGGCTCATGGATCCGACCTCAATCGCAAACGCTTATTGGGCCCTGCACCAGCAGAGCCGTGACGCCTGGACCTTTGAAATGGACCTGCGTCCCTATGGAGAGACCTGGTAATGTCTGATGTAGAATTCCTGTTCGATTTCGGCAGCCCCAACGCTTATCTGGCCTGGAAGGCCATGCAGACAATGGAGGCGTTCAAGACGGCCGAGATCAAGACGACCCCTGTCCTGCTGGGCGGTATTTTCAAATCGACAGGCAATACGCCGCCCATGCTGGCCTTCGGCAGTGTGCCCGCGAAGATGAGGTATCTGGGCACCGAGATGGAGCGCTTTCAGACACGCCACGGCATTACGGACTTCCAGTTCAATCCCAATTTCCCGGTCAATACGCTGATGTTGATGCGCGGGTGTTTCGTGGCCATCGGTGAAGGTTATCTGGACGAGTATCTCGCTGCAGGATTCCACCACATCTGGGAAGCCGGCACCAAGATGGATGATCCGGACACTTTCGCCAAAGCCTTCAATGACGCGGGCCTGGACGGAGCGCACATCCTGGCACGCAGCCAGGAACCGGCCATCAAGAAAGCGCTGATGGACAGCACCCAGGCCGCTGTCGACCGCGATGTCTTCGGCATTCCCAGCTTCTTCGTCGGCGATGACCTCTATTTCGGCAAGGACACGCTATGGGAGATCGCGGAGCGGGTCGGGTAGCGTTGTTCTTTCTTCCGCTGAAGCTTCTCAAATACGCGCTTCAACCCGCCATTCCGGGCTTACCCCGGCGTGTCGCCGATCCTCCGGGCTCCTCCGCTTGCGGGGGAGCTGTCCGGGCGCTCACAGAGTGGCCGGGCTGATGGGGGCCGCTGTCGGTGTTTTCTCCGGAACATTCTGTCCCCCTCCGTCCTTCTTCGCCAAGGCTACGAAGGACACCTCCCCCGCAGGCGGGGGAGGCCGGAAAGAGCTAAACTTATCCCCCCAAGGGAAAAGGATAGGAGCGAGGCTCCTCCGACGCCAAAGGCGGCGCAAGCGCGACCGCGCGTCGGCCGGTCAGGCCGCCCCATCGGAGGTGTGAGCAAAGCGAATTGCCGTGAGATCGAAAACCACGTCGCAAGCGCGACCGCGCGCCGGCGCCCATGCGCCGCCCCATCGGAGGCGTGAGTGCAGCGAACTGCCGTGAGATAAAAAACCAAGATCAAAAAAGAAAAAGCCGCTCCCTTTCGGGAACGGCCTTTTCTTGACTTACTATAGGTCCTGGCGACCCTAGCGACGTCCGCCACGGCGGCCTACGAGGCCTTCGCGCTGGGCGCGTTTGCGAGCGAGCTTGCGCGCACGGCGAATAGCTTCAGCCTTCTGGCGAGCTTTTTTCTCCGACGGCTTCTCAAAATGATTCCGGCGCTTCATCTCACGGAAGGTACCCTCCCGCTGCATTTTCTTTTTCAGCGCGCGGAGCGCTTGCTCCACGTTATTATCGCGCACAACGATCTGTACGATGGCTCTCTCTCCATTAATTAGGATGCGAGGACCTTCCCCACATCGCTGGTTCGCCAGAGGCGCGGCAGATAGCAGAGCTGCGACGCTGTGTCCACAGTGCTGTGACATCTCGGACGGATGACCTTGCAGCAAAGATGACGTAGACAGGGCGCATGACACGTTCTTCCGACACCGCTCCAGACCTTCACCATATCACAAGAGACGCGATTTTGCAGTCTGCACTGGGGATTGCAGCATTTGACGGCTGGACCGCCGACAGTTTCGCGGCCGCTGTAAAAGAATCCGGCGTCGATGCAGGATTGGCACACCTGGCCTGCCCGCGCGAAGAACTCGACCTGATCATTCACTGGTCCAACCAGATGGATGCAGAGGCTGAAAAAGCGATTCTCGACAAGGACATCGCGGACATGAAAGTGCGCGACCGGGTGACGTTCTGCGTGCTGGCCCGTCTGGAAGCCATCGGCTCCAACGAGGAAGCAGCTCGCCGCGCGCGTGCGCGCCTGTTGCTGCCGGACGCCGTGATCGAGAGCGCCAGCCTGGTCTGGAACAGCTGTGACACGGTCTGGCGGGCGATCGGCGATCAGTCGACCGACTTCAACTTCTATTCCAAACGCGCCATCCTGTCCGGTGTCTATGGCTCAACACTCAGCGTCTGGCTGGGCGAGAGCGACCCGGAAAAACCGCGCGCACGGGAATTCCTCGATCATCGCATCGAGAATGTGATGCAGTTCGAGAAGGCCAAGTGGCAGTTCCGCAAGGCCACCGCCAACCTGCCTGATCTCGGCTCCATCCTCGGCAAGATGCGTTACGGTTTCGGCCCGCGGGTCTGATCCGAAACAACCCTACAATAAGTGTGCGCTTAGCCGCCGCGCGACGGCGTGCCATAGGGATTCTTGTGTCCAGATTTCCTAGATTGTCGGCATGACATTGCCCGACAAGGAGGGCCAGATGCAGACCGGAAACCGGGGTCGGACCCACGACCTGGACTATCACCTCAAACCGCAGGGCCTGGGCGACCATATCGCCCTGGGTTTTGTGAAGATGTTGCGCTTTTTCGCCGACACGTTTTTCGCCAAGCGTTACGGCCACCGGGCCGTTGTGCTGGAGACGGTGGCCGCTGTGCCCGGCATGGTGGGTGGCTTGCTGCAGCATCTCAAAGCACTGCGCCGGATCCGTGATGATGAGGGCTGGATCCGCACCTTGCTGGACGAGGCCGAGAATGAGCGCATGCACCTGATGACCTTCATCGAGATCGCCAAGCCGACCCTGTTCGAGCGACTGGTCATCATGATCACGCAGGCGATTTTCTATAACGCCTATTTCTTCCTCTACCTCTTCGCCCCGCGCACCGCCCATCGCGTGATCGGCTATTTCGAGGAAGAGGCCGTGATCAGCTACACCGCCTATCTCAACGAGATTGATGCCGGCCGCCACGACAATGTTCCGGCACCGGATATCGCCATCAAGTACTGGAACCTGCCGGCGGATGCCCGCCTGCGCGATGTCGTCATCGCTGTGCGCGCCGACGAGGCCGAACACCGCGATGTCAATCACGGCTTTGCCGACGCGCTGGGCCGCAAGGCGCGAACCGCCGCGGCTTGATCCCGGCCCGGCTTGAACCCGGAGCTGGCAATCTCGATATCTCCCCTGTCAGCCAGGGGAGATATCCATGCAGCTTGTCGCCACACCCGCCTCACACTTCGCCCGCAAGGTGCGTCTCCTGCTCGACCATTACGGGCTGGCCTATGACATGGTGGATGCCGGCAATGTTGCCGAGTTCAGCGAGGACAAGTTTGCCGGCAATCCGCTGATGCTGGTGCCGGTGCTCAATGACGGTGATCTGACGGTCTATGACAGCGACCACATCGCCGCCTATCTGGTGCGCAAACATGACCCGGCCGACCGCTATGGTGTGTTGACCACTGATGTGCGGGAGCTGAATGCCCGTACGGTCCTGAACGGGATGATGTCGGCGGAAACGCGCCTGTTACTGGGCGCCCGGACGGGGCTGAACACCGAGAACCAGCCGTTTTTCGACAAGGCCCGGGCGGTTTTCACCAAGGGATTCGACTGGCTCGACGCCAATATCGATCTCTTCAATGCCGAGACACCGCGTTATCTCGACTTCCACCTGATCTCGTCCCTTGATCACATGGAGTGTTATGGCCTCGCCACGCCAGACCAGCCGCCCCTCAGGGTGCTCCGGGACAAGCTACGGGGCCATGCGAGCATCGCAGCCTCAAGCCCGCCGGAACCGGTCGTCTATGCCTGAGCCCAGCGCGGTGAATGGAAATAGGCCTCTTTCGCCTGGACCTGGACCAGCTCGCGCTCCGGCCAGCGCATGGCCGTCAGATGCCCGCCGAAACAACAGCCGGTATCGATGCAATAGACATTGTTGAGTTCACGCACGTCCGGCTCGGCAACATGACCGTGGACAACCGTGCGCTTGCCTGAATACTCCGCCGCCCAGTTCAGACGCACCGGCAGGCCGTACTGGTCGCGCTGTTTGGCGACATCGCCGAACATGGCAAAGGACCGTTCCTCGCCGCTGAACCGACCGTGGAACTTCTCGGCCAGACCAGCATGGGCCACCAGCAATTCCCCCTCGTCCAGAATGAGATGGGTTGGCAGCCCCCGTATGAAAGCCCGGCACTCGGCCTTGAAGGCTGCGTCTTCCCGCTCGAACTGCTCCGCTGTCTCTTCGATGCCGTGGGTCATGCGCACAGTCTTGCCATCGAGCCAGCGGCGGAACTTGTCATCATGGTTGCCAACCACCGCCAGCGCATCGCCGCGTTTGACCATGCCCATGACCAAGCGCATCACATCCGGCGATCGCGGGCCGCGATCAACCAGGTCCCCCAGGAAGACCGGCTTGCGCCGCTGCGGATGGGAGATGTCATAGGAGCGGCTGCCCGCTGGACCCTGGAACTCGATGCGATACCCCAGTTTTTCCAGCAGCATCTCGGTTTCCGCGGCACAGCCATGAATGTCCCCGATCAGGTCGAACGGGCCGCAATCATTTCGAAACCGGTTGGGAGATATGTCTGCCATCACGCTCTTATACGCCGGGTGGCACGGGAATGCGCGTTTCATCCGCTGCCCGGTCAGCTTAACAAAGCGTTACCCGAAGCTGTCATACAATATTACCGGTCACCGTGAGTTGCATCACGTGATTGTTCACGAATTCGGGCCATATCTGTCCCGCGCATACGTGAGAGGTCCTGTATTCATGGCGATCAGCGAGTCTACAAATCCGGAAGAACGTCGCGGTGGAACCCGCATCCAGATGCAGATCCTGGGCAGCTTCATGACCGATGCGATCGGGGCAACAGCCTGTGAGATCTGTGACCTGGCCCCGGGTGGTGTCCGCCTGTCCGCCACGCGCCAACCCTCCCAGGATGACCGGATCGGCCTCAACATCCCGGCTCTCGGCCGGTTCGTGGGCAAGGTCGCCTGGGTTGACGGCAATGAGTTCGGCGTCCAGTTCACCGCGTCTGCCGGGGCACGGGCACTCGCCAACGAGCTGTCCACCCGCCGCAGCCTGGAACGCATGAACATCACCCTGCGCAAGGATGGCCAGGCCCCTACGCTGACTCTCAGTCGCGAGAATGGCGAGAGCTCTGAAGTCACCCTGCAAAAACTCACGGTGGAGGGCGCCAGTTTCACGGCCGACACCCTGCCCGAGGTCGACGAGACCGTCACCATTTGCGACATGCCGGCAACCGTCATGAAAGTCGTGAATGACCGCTTTGCAGTCCGCTTCCACCCGCCCCGGGAAGCAGCGCTGGACTAGCCCCTACAACCGCCCCAGCCGATTGATATGGCCCATCTTGCGGCCCGGCTTGGTGGTGCGCTTGCCATAAAGATGCAGGCGGACTTCGGGATCTGCAGAGAGCGCCTGCCAGTCATCCGCGTCATGACCGATCAGATTGGTCATCACCGCTGACGAGTGCGGGCGGGCATCGCCCAGCGGCCAGCCGGCCACGGCGCGCATATGCTGTTCGAACTGCGAACAGGCACAGGCGTCCTGGGTCCAGTGACCCGTATTGTGCACACGCGGCGCGATTTCATTGACCAGAAGCTCTCCGCTTTTCAGCTCGAAAAGCTCGACAGCGAACACGCCGACATGATCGAGGCCGCCACCGATGGCGCCGGCGATCTCCTCGGCCCGGGCCAGCGTCGCCGCCGGCAGATTCGGCGCCGGAGCCGTTGTCGTCTTCAGGATCCCGTCGCCATGCACATTCTCGCCCAGCGGATAGGCCCGGACCTCGCCGTCCAGGCTGCGGGCGGCAACGACGGAAAGCTCACGCACAAAGGCGGCCGCGCCTTCCAGAATGGCTGGCTGTTCACCGATCGCTTTCCAAGCGTGTTCGATATCATCATGAGAGCGGATCCACGCCTGGCCCTTGCCGTCATAACCGAAACGCCGGGTCTTGAGTACGGAGGGCGTACCGATCAAGGCTACCGCTTCCATCAGCTCGGTCAGATCACCCACAGGTGCAAATGGCACAGTTGCGACACCGGCCTCGTTGATGAAGGTCTTCTCGATTACCCGGTCCTGGGTCAGCTCAAGCGAGCGCGCGCCCGGACGCAGACCGGACACGCGCGCGGCGATCTCGACGGCCGAGACCGGGACGTTTTCGAATTCATAGGTGATGGCGTCACAGCGATCGGCAAAGCCCTCAACGGCGCCTACATCCGACCAGGGCGCAGCCCAGGCACGGGCGGCGACACGCGAGGCCGGGCATTCCGGTTCGGGATCAAAGATATGGATGTCGAAACCCAGCTCGGCGCCGGCAACAGCGAGCATGCGGCCCAGCTGCCCCCCGCCAAGAATTCCAATAACCGATCCGGGAGCGAGAGGCGCGTGGCTCATGCGTGTCTAGTCCTTGACGCTTTCAACGACACTGTCCGTCTGGGCCTGGCGCCAGGCATCGAGACGTGCGGCAAGATCCGCATCGGACAGGGAGAGGATGGAGGCGGCCAGCAGACCGGCATTCTTGGCCCCGGCATCGCCAATCGCCAGCGTACCGACAGGAATACCGCCCGGCATCTGAACGATGGAGAGCAGGCTGTCCTTGCCACTCAGGGCCTTTGACTTCACGGGCACCCCCAATACCGGCAGAGACGTCATCGAGGCGACCATTCCCGGCAGGTGTGCAGCGCCACCGGCACCGGCAATGATGACCTTGATGCCTTCATCCCGCGCGGACTTGGAAAACTCAACCAGGCGATCCGGTGTGCGGTGCGCCGAGACGACCTTTGACGCATAAGCCACGCCCAGCTCGTCGAGCACAGCAGCGGCTCTTTCCATGGTTGGCCAGTCGGAGCGCGAGCCCATGACAATGGCCACGTCGGGGTGCTGGGAATTGGCGGGCGAAATGTCGCTCATCTTGCTTCCTGCCTTGAAAAGGAAGCGCGCGACCATAGCTGCACCGGCGGCAAGGTCAAGAGTCGTGATTGTATCGTCTTCGACTCGGGGAATCCTGCCCTGCTTGAGGTTTTCTTAACCTCGAATGCCGAGCCTGATGTTGGAAAAGAATCACCAGGAGCGCGCGATGCGCATTGGACCGGTAAATACGCCCCAGTCGGTGACGCGAACAAGCAAGACGAAGAGCGCCTCATCCGCCTCGTCCTCGACAGGCGGTGCAGCGGCCCCGCGTGACGCCGCGTCCATCATGGGTGTGCCGGAAGCCGAGCTGACGCCGAATGTCCAGCGCGCCCTGCTCTCGCTGATGGGCGAAGTGGATCAGCTGCGCAAGGAGACGGAACGTCTACGCGGCCGGGTGCGCGAGCTGGAAAGCCTGGCCGATCACGACGTCATGCTACCGGTCCTCAACCGTCGCGCCTTCCTGCGCGAGGTCAGCCGGGCCCTGGCCCTGGCCGAACGCCATAATGCACCGTCAGCACTGGTCTTTATCGATCTCAACGGCTTCAAGGCGGTCAATGACACCTATGGCCATGCCGCCGGCGATGCCGCGCTTCACCATGTCTCTGCCCTGTTGAGCGCACATGTGCGTGAAACCGACTCGGTGGGTCGTCTCGGTGGTGATGAATTTGGTGTGGTCCTGACCCTGACCGGACCGGAAGGCGCTGAAGCCAAGGCCCAGGAACTGGTCGATCTGATCGACAGCACTCCATTCGAATATGCCGGGCGACCGCTGACTGTGGGCGCGGCCTGGGGTACGCAGCCGCTCGTCGCAGGGCGCAATGCTGACGAGGCACTGGCCGAGGCCGACGCCGCCATGTATGCGCGCAAACAGGCTCAAAAATCAGACGACGACCAGAAACAGGTCGGTTAATCAGGCGATTATATCAGGCGTGATCTGGTCGACGACCTTGCTGATCTCGTCCTTGAGCCTCAGCTTTTCCTTTTTCATGCGCGCAAATTTCAACTGGTCGATGACGCCGTTTTCAGCAAGCGCATCCACTTCGGCGTTCAACGCCTCGTGCTCTTCCTTCAGCGTTTCCAGCTGAGCCAGCAGATCTGCCTGGTCGAGGGATTCTCCGTCCATTCGTGACCGGTCTCTTCAGTTGAATTGATACCATGCATGCGAACGCAAACTCAGTCCGCATAGCGTTCGGCGGAAGCTAGTAATCTAACCCGTTTCGAGGTGCAAATAAACGTCTGGCGAGCAAGATTCAAAGAATTCTATATCACTGCCGCCCGGCTACCCCCTGCGACCCTTCTCGAGGTCCTCGCCCCACCGCCGGGTGTCCTGCCAGTCCAGGTCGAACAGGTCGAGCGCGCGTCCGACAGACTGGTCGACGATGTCGTCGATGGATTTGGGGTTGGTATAGAAGGCCGGCAAAGGGGGACAGATGATCGCCCCCATCTCGGTCAATCTTTCCATCGTCCGGATGTGACCGAGGTGGTAGGGGGTTTCACGGACCATCAACACCAGCCGGCGCCTTTCCTTGAGGACGACATCCGCTGCCCGTGTCAGCAAGCTTGAGGTCACGCCGGCGGCGATCTCCGACATGGTGCGAACCGAACAGGGGGCGATCAGCATCCCCATCGTGCGAAAGGAACCCGAGGCAATCGAGGCACCGACATCCGGCATTTTGTAGACCTGGTCCGCCATGCCGCGGAATTCCGCGATCGAGGAATCAGTCTCGTAATTCAATGTCATTTCGGCCGCCTTGGACGCGACCAGGTGCGTTTCAACATTCAGTTCACGGAGAATCTGAAGCGCCCGCATGCCGTATATGATGCCCGAGGCGCCGGAAACACCGACGATAAGTCTTTGAGTCTTCATTCTTCCTCAACCGCGAAACGTTTCGTGAATAGACAGAATGTCAGAGTTTGCTTTCAATACTCGGGTTCCACTTCAGTAGAGGGAGACAACTCCATGCCAATCGACGCCCGCATCCGTGAGCTCGACGCTCGACATTCGCGTCTTGATGCCCAGATCGACGAGGTTAAACGACATCCGTCCGCGGACTCGCTAGAGGTGGCCAATCTAAAGAAGGAGAAACTCCGAATAAAGGAGCAGATCGAGTCACTCCGACGAACAGAATTAACTAGCATGGCGAATTAGTGAGGATTGGGCGGCTTTCAGGTCGCCCTTTTTCTTGGTTAGATGTCAATTGTAAGACATAGGGCGCAAGCCGGAGATATAAATGAGACAACTCGCCACCCTCCTCCTCTTTTCTGTTTGGCTGATACCAGCAGCACAGGCTCAACAGGTTGAAGACACCTGCATGGCCGCGCTGCAGGCGGCGGACAATGCCGAATATGATTCGGCGATCGAGGGATTTGAGGCCTGCCTGGCGAGTGAGGAGCTTACGCCCGACCAGGAGGTCATGATCTATGCCGAGCTGGGTTCGGTCCACCTGGCGCGAGAGGATTACGAAGCCGCCTTGCAGGCTTACGCCTTCACCTTTGCCATTGCCGAGACCCAGGGGGCCGAGATTTCTCACCCGATGATTTACCGCAACCGCGGTATCGCGCTGGGCCAGACACAAGCCTTCGAGCGCGCCTTGAGAGATCTCTACCGGGCCCAGTCCATGCTGGGCGATGACCCGCTGACCCTGATCAATATCGGCTGGATCTACGGTCAGCTGGAACGCCATGAAGACGCAGTTGTGATCTATGACCGGCTGGTTCGCACCGAACCGGACTGGTCAGGCGCCTGGTTGAACCGGTCCGCCGCATTCCTGGAAATCGGCATGATCAGCGAAGCGGTCTCGGATGCCAGACGCGCCGTGGAAATCGAACCCGAAAACGGGTCGACCCTGAACATGCTGTGCTGGACGCTGATCCAGGATGATCGCGCGGAAACAGCGCTCCCGCTTTGCCGACAGGCTGTCGAGCTGGAGCCGGATAGCGGCCACATCGTGCATTCCCTGGCCGCCGCACTGGAGGCCACCGGCGAAACGCGGCGTGCGCGTCGGCTCTATGCCCAGGCCCACCGGATGGAACCGGATGATCCGGAGATCACCGCCGACTATGAGCGCACCCAGCGCCCCTGATCCCGAGCGCAATTGAGATTGCGCTCCCGGCCCGGGTGTGCCAGTTCATCGCGCTCGTTGATTTTGCCCCTTCAAGAGGACCTCAAGCATGGCAGCCACGGATCGCGTCGCGATTATCACCGGCGGAGCAAATGGTATCGGCAAGGCTTGTGCCCGCCGTCTCAGCGAAGATGGCTGTAATGTCGTGATTGCAGACATGGACTCAAACGCCGGCCAGGCGCTCGCGGAAGAGCTGGGCTCGGACAAGGGCAAGGCCCTGTTCGTCCAGTGTGATGTCTCGGATCGGCTGGCCGTCAACAACCTGCTTTCCGAGACGCGCTCCAGCTTCGACCGGCTGGATATCCTGGTGAATAATGCCGGTGTCGTGGCCGGAGGCGATATCCTCACACTCTCCGAAGCCGATTTCGACAAGGTGATGGGCGTGAACCTCAAGGGTGCGTTTCTTGTCGCCCGTGAAGCCGCGCGCCAGATGGTTGATCAGATCGAGGCCGACGAGGAACGGGCCGATGATGTGCGTCGTCGCTATGCGATCATCAACATGACATCGGTCAATGCGGTCATGGCCATTCCCGACCAGCTGGCCTATTGCGCCACCAAGGGCGCACTGACCCAGATGACCAAGTCCATGGCGCTGGCGCTGGCGAAATACGGCATTCGGGTCAATGCGATCGGCCCGGGCAGTATCAATACCGATGTGCTCAAGGCGGTGAATGACAATCCCGAGGCGATGGACAAGATCATGTCCCGCACGCCGCTGGGCCGGATCGGCGATCCCGACGAGATCGCCTCGATCGCCTCTTTCCTGGCGTCGAAGGATGCCAGTTACATGACCGGAACCACGCTCTATGCAGACGGTGGCCGGATGGCCATGAACTACACCGTCCCTAAGGACTGACACAAAAAAGGCCGCCCACCGGGCGGCCTTCTTGTTTGCATTTAACGAAGACTAGTCGTCGCTGGAACCGGACCCACCGAACAGGGTTTCCAGATTGATCTCGCCGGTCGGCAGATCATCATTTTCCGGCGTCTCGAGCTCATCCGTCGGCTTGAGCGTATCGGCCAGCAGTTCCGGATTTTCCTCTTCGATCTTCTTGCGACGGGCCGAGGCCTTCTTCACCTGCTCATCAAGATCGATTTGCGTGCAAAGGCCCAGCGAGACCGGGTCGGTCGGCTTGATGTTCGCCGCATTCCAGTGCGTACGCTCACGAACAGCCTGAATGGTGGTCTTGGTCGTGCCGATCAGTTTGGAAATCTGGGCATCGGCCAGTTCCGGGTGGTTGCGAACCAGCCAGGCAATGGCGTCCGGACGATTCTGACGACGCGACAGCGGCGTATAGCGCGGGCCGCGGCGCTTGGACGGCTGATGCAGATCAGCATATTTCGGCTTCACGACCGACATCCGGTAATCGGAATTGTCTTCTGCCTTGGCGATTTCTTCCCGCGTCAGTTGACCATTGGAAATCGGGTCAGCGCCACGTACGCCGGTCGCGACGTCGCCGTCAGCGATACCTTTGACTTCCAGCGGGTGCAGGCCGCAAAAGTCGGCAATCTGATCAAAGGTCAGGGACGTATTGTCGACGAGCCATACCGCTGTGGCTTTCGGCATCAGAATTTCAGTCATGCCAGTTTTGCTCCCTGGAAAATAAAAAAAGCCCGACACGGCGGCCGGGCTTGGGCTTCCGACGCTTCACCGAGAGCAAGCTCCAGCGAAGCGATTTGCACCCCATATAGCTCAGCTCGCGAGACCTGCAAAGCACTTCGCTGAATACATTATCACGGAATCAGCAGGATCTTGCCTGAGTGCTCGCCGCCATCCAGTCGTTGATGTGCCGAGCGGACATCGCCCAGGGCAAACCGGCTGTCGATAACAGGCTTGAGACGTCCCGCCTCGATCCATGGCCATACACGGGCGCGGATGGCCTCGGCCAGACGCGCCTTCTCACTGTCCGGACGCGCCCGCAGTGTAGACCCCGTCAGGGTCAGGCGTTTCAACATGACCCGCATCAGGTCGATCTCGCACCGGCTGCCCTGCAGAAAGGCGATCGACACCATGCGACCGCCCTGTTTCAGGATGTTGATATTCTTCTGCACATAGGGCCCACCCACCATGTCGAGCACAACGTCGACACCGCCCTCGTCCTGGCAAACAGTCTCGAAATCCTGTTCGCGATAATTGATCGCGACATCCGCGCCCAGCTCCCGGCAAAGCGAGCATTTATCCTTGGTGCCAGCGGTCGCGATGACCCGGGCGCCGTGCGCCTTGGCCATCTGGATCGCAGTTGTTCCAATACCGCTCGTCCCGCCATGAACCAGAAACGTCTCGCCCGGGGCGAGTGCACCGCTTTCGAACACATTCGCCCATACGGTGAAGACGGTTTCAGGCAAACCTGCTGAATCTTCCAGGTCCAGACCTGCGGGTTTGGGCAAGGCCGCGCCAGCCTTGGCGATCACATAGTCGGAATATCCGCCGCCAGAGACCAGGGCACAGACCTCATCTCCCGTGCGGAATGTGGTTACCTCCGCGCCGACGGCGACCACCACTCCGGACACTTCCAGCCCCAGCCCCGGTTGGGCCCAGGCCGGTGCCGGATAGAATCCCAACCGCTCGATCTGATCGGGACGGTTAATGCCACAGGCCGCGGATTGGATCAGGATCTCGTCCGCCTGAAGGTCTGGAATCTGACGCGTTTCAACGGTCAAAACCTCCGGCCCGCCGGGGGGTTGGGCAAGAATGATACGGTGTGTGCGACTTTGTGCCATGGGACTTTCCCGCAGATAGCGCTATGCTTTGGGATAGCAGTGAAGGAGGCGTCAGATGTTCCATGATGATGAAGCCAGTACAAGCACCAAGGACGATAACCTGATCCGTCCGGGCGAAGACTTGAGCGGTTTCTCTCTGGACGGGCTGGCAGAACGGCGCCGATTGCTGGAAGCGGAAATCCGGCGTATCGATGAAATAACTGACAAAAAGAAGGCCGGATTGGACGCCGCCGAGGCCGTTTTCAAGATTTAGTCAACGTATTGGGGGGATTCTGGCCCTGGCCTTGCATCGATTCGTTCAAGGCACGACGGACAGATGGACGCGTTATGACGGATGCACCAACACTTTTCCCCGCCGGAGGGGGCGCAGCGAGCCGGACTCGCGACTTTGCGGCTTCGGAAATGTTTCAGAAGCTCTTTGCCGAAGGCATGGACCTTGTCGAAGAGACGGCAAGCTATCTGGATGGCCCGGGTCGTGATGATTCCAAATCTCTCGACCGTGCTGGCGCCTTGTCCTACGCCACCGAGAGCATGAAGCTGACAACACGCCTGATGCAGGCGGCCTCCTGGCTGCTGGCGCAGCGGGCCGTTGCCGAGGGTGAAATGAGCCCGGATGATGTGCTCGACAACAAATACCGCCTTGGTTTTGATCGTCCGACCGATGATCTGTGGCCGGAAGGCGAAACACCGCCCCAGATCCTGTCCGCCCTCGTGGCGCGCTCACGTGCACTCTATGCGCGACTGAAGCGTCTGGATGATAACCTGTACTCGGAAGAAGCCCCGGAAACGGACGCCAATCCGGTCGCAGACCAGATGGCGATGCTGCGCGGTGCTTTCAGCGAACGCTAGAACAGCTCGACATTGAGGTCACCACTGGCGGCCTCGTCATCTCCCCACAGATCCACATCCGCTTCGGCGCTGTCCTTGGCATCGTCCGGCGTCTCCTGCGCGACATCCTGCAGGAATGTATCAATCGCCCGCGCCAGGGCGTCGACAAAGCCCGCCAGCTCGTCCGAGAGCTGGTCAGTCTGCACCGCAACGCTGCTGGATGACGCAACGGCGTCGGAAAGATTGGACATTTGCTGACGTGCCGACACCGCACCGTCGGACACGGACTGGGAATTCGCCTCGATCGCCTCGCTGGCGCGGGCCTGATCTGCGATCGCGTCGGAAACGGCGGATACGAACTCGCTCGAGGTCGAACTCAGCGCCTCGATCCGTTCCATCGCGCCGGCCACCTGGCTCACCGCCTCGGTAAGATGTTCAATCTGTTTGTGGATCGAAGTGGTCGCCTGCGCGGTCTGTTCGGACAATTGCTTGACCTCGCCCGCGACAACAGCGAAGCCCCGACCGCTCTCGCCGGCCCGCGCGGCCTCGATCGTGGCATTCAGCGCCAACAGGTTTGTGCGACCGGAAATCTCGGCAATCAGAAGCGCACTCTCGCTGATTGCTGGCGCTGCGGACCGCAATGCATGCACCTGGCTGCCCGCCCGCTCTACCTGACCGGTAACGGATGCGGAGGCCTCCTCGGATTCGCGTGTCTGCCCGCGCACCCGGTCAATCGCTCCGGCCAGGTCTCCCACGGCCTGTTGCAGCGTGCGGACATCCTCTGCGGCGGAGACAAACCGCTCGGAGACATCGCCTGCCCGATCGCTTGCTGTGGACGTCTGACCTGACAGGCTCGTCGAGGCCTCGCGCATGGCTGTGGCAACGGATGTCACTTCGCCCAATTGCCGGGCGATATCATCCCGGAACTGTTCAATTCGGCTTTCCAGCGCCCTGTGTCGGGCAATCTGTGCGTCGAGCTTCACGCGCTCCTGTTCGATGAAGCTTTCCTTCTGCTTCTCTCCGGCATGGAAATCGATGGCCGCACGCGCCATCTCACCCAGCTCCTCGCTGACCTCCAGCGATTTCAGTCGCTCGATCCCGTCCGCATTATTGATGTCCTTGATCGCGACCGAGATCTCCTTCAGCGGATTGGAGATGGACCTGGACACGTAAATTCCGGCCAACACAACGCCCAGCAGGGTCATGGCCGACATCAAAATGACAAACCGTGTCTGCTCAGCACGGGCCAGTTCGAAAGCCTGGCGGCCGCTCTCGACCTGCTCGGCCTGCAGAGCACTCATCTCTGCCATGCTGTGCTGGATATCGGAGAGTTCGGAGCGGAACGCGCTGATGGCCTCGCTGCGCAGGGCACTCTGCTCGCTCCAGGCCTCGAAGTCCCGGCGATAGCTTTGCAATAATGCGCTCCAGCGCTCGCGCTGAACATTGCCAATCTCGGCGGCGCCAATCAATCGGCCAAGGCGGGCACTATGGTCATTGACCATGACCAGGTATCGCGGGTCGTCTCGAAGAATATAGTCCTTATCCCGGCGTCGCATCTGCAACAACTCCACCAGCAACGGTGCGCCGCCAGCCTCATCAAGCAGGGCAAATTCCTGTTCCAAATGATGTGCCGCCTCGCGCATCGAGCCTCGCAGGCCGGACGCCTCATCAAGGCCGCTGGCCATCTGCGCCGCGACGATACGATCAATCAGAAAACGCAACAGGCGCACATCCTGCAACACGACAGAGAGGCTTTCGGCCCGCCCGCTCGCGATAATCTCGATCTGCGCCTGGGTGGCATCAACCTCGTCCAGTACACGTTCATCCGTTTCGATCAGGAAGCGCTCGGCAAGACGTCCGATTTCAAGGATTTCAGCACGCAGGGTCTGTTCGACCAGCAGCATTTTTTCCTGCGCCTCGAACTCCGATCGCCATTGAGCGGATGTCGACAGCGATTGCAGGAACAAAACAGGCCCGCGAGCGTACCGATCGCAGCGACGCCGATCAAAATTCCCAGTCGTACATGGACCGAGAGTTTCATCCATCGGATTCGCGGGAATTTCAGCATCGCGAGGACCGCCCGAGTGTAGTTGCCTTGCAAAACTACGCCCCGCCACCTTGCGATTGCTTAACCACATTTCGTGTACGACTAATATTATATTAAAAGAAAAAGCGCCCCGGAAACCGGAGCGCTTTTCTCTCTGCCAGCAGCAGGAATATCGCTTAGACGAAGCCCTTGAACTTGTCCTTGAAGCGAGACACGCGGCCGCCGCGGTCCATCAGCTGCTGGTTACCACCGGTCCAGGCCGGGTGGGAGGTCGGGTCGATGTCCAGGTTCAGCGTGTCGCCTTCCTTGCCCCAGGTGGACTTGGTCTGGAAGGTGGTGCCGTCCGTCATCACGACATTGATGATGTGGTACTCGGGATGGATATCGCTTTTCATCGATCCGGCTTTCTTTCTTCGCCGCGCCACACGATTACGTTGCCGTGCACGCAGCTCAATAAACTCAGGAGCGGGGCTATTACCCGAAGAGTCGGGTCAGGGCAAGCAGGCAAGGCGGTTCGCCCGGAAAGTCCGGTCTTTCATTGCTCGCCACCGACCCAGTGTGTATGCTTATACACATCCCTGGAGCCCGCCATGACCGGACCTGCCTATCCGCCCGCAGAGCGTCGCAAGCGCGTCAACCTGACCGTCCGCGAGGACGTGATGAAAGAGGCGCGCGAGCTTGGCCTCAACACCTCCCGCGCCGCTGAAGCCGGCATCGAGGCGGCCATCCGCAAGGAAAAGGGCCGCCGCTGGAAGGAAGAGAACCGCGACGCCATCCGGGCCCACAACGAGCGGGTGGAGCGCGAAGGCGTCTATCTACCTCGACCTTGGTGGGCAGAGCCGGACGGGGAGGACGAGGCATAATTGGCCCGCTTTGATCTCTACCTGGTCGAGGGCTGGCGCATTCCGCTGATGGTGGATGTACAAGCCGATCACCTCGATGAGCTGTCCTCACGCATCGTCATTCCGCTGAGGCAGCTGGAGACCGCGCCGGATAGCCTGATACCCCGCCTCAAACCGGTTCTGCGCCTTTCGACCGGCGACTATGTCTTGGAGACGCCCGACCTCGGCTCGCTCCCGCTCATCGGCCTCGGCCCGCCGGTCGGCAACATCGCCGAACACCGCGACCAGATCACCGCCGCGATCGACTTCCTGTTCCAGGGTTTTTGACGACCTGGGCCGGTTCTGTTTGCCTCCCCGGTCTGCTGCCTATATCCCTATCAACACAATAATTTGGACTGCGAGGGGAGACGCATGGCCAAGGTCGATAACGGGAATGAACAAGCCGCACCGTCTGGCGCACCGGCGGGGATCGAACCCCTGGCGGAAGGTCCGCGCAAATATGCGCTGGGACTCTTGCTGCTCATCTACGTACTCAACTTCCTCGACCGGCAGGTCGTCAACATCCTGGCCGAACCGATCAAGGTCGAGCTCGGCCTTGCCGACTGGCAGCTGGGCGCGCTGACGGGCCTGGCCTTCGCGCTATTCTACACCGTTCTGGGCCTGCCCATCGCCCGCCTCGCCGAGCGCGCTGACCGGGTCAAGATCATCTCCATCGCCGTGGGCGTGTGGAGTGCCTTTACCGTCGCCTGTGGCATGGCTGGCAATTTTGTCCAGCTTCTGCTGGCCCGTATCGGTGTCGGCGTAGGTGAAGCCGGTTGTACGCCGCCCGCCCACTCGCTGATCTCCGATTACACGCCGGCGGAGAAACGCACATCGGCCATCGCCTTCTATTCCATGGGTATCCCGCTGGGATCCCTGGCCGGCATGGCCCTGGGCGGCATGATCGCCGACAGCTATGGCTGGCGTGTGGCCTTCTTTGTTGCCGGTGCACCCGGCATCCTGCTGGCCCTTGCCGCCTGGTTCACCCTGCCGGAACCGCGCCGCAATGCGGCACCGGTCGAGGCCAAGGACCATCCGTCGCTGATGGACGCTACAGAGGAGCTGTTACTCAAACCGGCCTTCCTCTGGATTTCACTGGCCGCGGCGATCAACGCCATGGTCTCCTACGGACACATCGCCTTTTACGGCTCTTTCTACGCCCGCAATCACACCGAGGGCCTCGCGGCAATGGCCCAGGGTGTCAACGACATGCTGGGCACACAGATGGGTGTGCTGGGCTTTCTCGGCCTCGCCCTGGGTATCCTGATCGGCATTTTCGGCGCCATCGGCACCTTTGCCGGCGGCCAGATCGCCGACCGCTGGGTCGCCAAGGACAAACGCGCCTATGCCTATCTGCCTGCCATTGCAGGCGCGGCAAGCTTCCTGCCCTTCCTGCTCGCCATGATGAGCGGCTCGGTAGTCATCTCGCTGATGGCCCTGGCCATCGTCACCCTGCTCGGCTCGGTCTGGTATGGCCCGATCTTCGCCTGCGCACAGAGCCTGGTGAAGCCGCGGACCCGCGCCACGGCCTCGGCGGTGATCCTGTTCGTGATCAATCTGATCGGCCTGGGCCTAGGCCCGTTGGCCGCCGGCATTATCAGCGACAGTTTCGCCACCCAGCACGGTGTCGCCGAAGGCCTGCGCTATTCCCTCATCACCGTCGGCGCCATCGGCCTCCTGGCCCTGCCCTGCTTCTGGCTCGCCTCGCGGACACTGGCGGACGATATCGAGGGATAGGAGCGGCTCTGGATGCGCAGCCAACGCGGCATCCCACACCAAGCACTTGTCATCCCGGACGGAAGCCCGGCCTTGAGCCGGGCGGAGATCCGGGCCCCATAGCGCGAGCGTGTGGATCCCCGCTCTGCGCCCCGCTTTCGCGGGGCGTTCGGCAGGGATGACAAGGAGTGATACTTCGATCTCTCTCACATGCGTCATCCCACGGCTTGTCCGGGTGATGACGGAAAAGTAGGGGCGGCGGGGCAGCTCCATCCTCGCCCTTGATGGGCGAGGGGGACCATTGCGGAGCAATGGTGGAGTGGGTGCGCGCCAAAGGCGCGACTTAAAGTGGGCCCTACAGGCCGCACCCTATCCCCCTCCTTCGCCAAGGCTACGGAGGGACCTTTCCCATCAAGGTAGAGGATGAAGACAACTGCGCCTTCTACCCCCGTCATCCTGACGAAGGTCAGGACCCAGTTCATAAGGCCAGGTTCCGCTCCAGGAAGCGCCATTCCGTGAAACACCGCGCCCTTCGAACTGGGCCCCGATCTTCATCGGGGTGACGGTTTTTGTGGAAGTAACGAAAAACGAATCTAACCGGTCGTCGCACCCGCTCAAGGCGGTTTCTCTCCGATATGGGGATAGCGGAGCCTGGCATAGGAGCAGTCGTGGTCTGACGGTCAGGCCGACCTAGCATCAGCGCTGCAGTCGCCAGCGTGGAGGTGCGTGCCTGTCACCGCATTTTTGTCGATCGCCTTTGAAGCGACCGTACCAAGTACAGGAACAAAATGATCGGCACATATAAGAGCACGGCCTCAACCGCACCCAATAGGTACAGGATGATGACACTCAAAATACCCAGCACAAATGCGGATACATAGTTCCCGCGCAGGAGTGCGGCGGTGAAGAGGAAAGCACCGAGAACGGTCGCAATCGCGATTCCAGCACCTAGTAGGCCATAGGCAAACGTCGCGATCAGAACGTACGCAAGCATCCATCCCAATGCCCCCAAACGGACACCGAACAATCTTTCGCTCAACTCGTTTGCCTTAGTTAATCCGGACAAGCCACCTCTCCCAATTTGGCTTCTCCGCCAGTTGCTAGGTGTGAATGTTTATAGGGTTGTTTACCCGGGCTGAAGCCTTGAGACTGATTGTTCCCCACACCAAGTCCGCCCACCTTGTCGGGGTTGCAGATCACCGAGACGTCAGCTTCAGCTCGATCCGGCGGTTCTGGGCATTCGCCGCCGCGCTGCGGCCTTCCACCAGAGGGTGGTGTTCACCGAAACCGGCCGCGACCAGGCGTTCAGACGGGACGCCGAGATCTTCCATCCAGTTGACCACCGAGATGGCGCGGGCGGCGGAGAGATGCCAGTTGGATTGATAGGTCGTGCGGATCGGGACCGGGTCGGTGTGGCCGTCAATGCGGATCACCCATTCCAGATCGTCCGGGATTTCATTGGTCAGCTGCAGGATGGCATCAGCAATCGGACGCAGGCTTTCCCGGCCCTCGGTCGACAGTGCGGCCGAGCCCGAGGCGAACAGGACATCGGTCTCGAAGACAAAGCGGTCGCCGACAATGCGCACACCGGTGCGATTGCCCAGAATGGCGCGCAAACGCCCAAAGAAGTCGGAGCGATAGACCGCCAGTTCGGCCGCGCGTTCCGCCAGGGCCGCATTGAGACGTTCGCCCAGATTGATCACCTGGGCCTCGGCATCCTCGGCACGTTGCTCGGCAGCATCCAGCGCCGCGTTCAGGGTCGCGATCTGGTCACGCAGGACAGAGATCTGCTGGTTCAACAGCGCCAGCGCCCGCATGCTCTCCTCGGAGAGCTCACGTTCCGCATCCAGCTCGTCCTGCAGGATCTGGCTCTGCGTCTGGGCGAGACCCAGCGCACCGGTCAGCGCGTCGCGCTCGTCCTCAAGGCCGGCAATCTCGGTCTCCAGTCCGGTGATGCGCAGGTTGAGATCGGCATTCTCGTCACGCGCCAGGGCCAGCTCGTCGGCCAGCACCGCCAGTTGCGCATTGAGCGCTGCGAGCTGTTCGTCGCGCCCCGTCAGGGCCTGGCTCAGCGAGACCTGGCTGACGACAAACACGGCCAGCAGGAAGACGATGACCAGCAACAGGGTTGCCAGGGCATCGACAAATCCCGGCCAGTGATCGCCGTTATCGGCCTCCTGGAAGCGTCCGAAACGCGGAGCGGACATGGCTTATTCGCCCCCCCGGTCACGCGCATCGAGCGCGCGGATGAGAACCCGGATCTCGTCGCGGATCGCACGGGCGGTTTCTTCCTGGCCAACACGGGCATCCTCGGCGAAACGCTGCAGCGTGGTGTCCATCTGGCGGGTATGGCGTTCCATCGTGTGGGCCAGACGGTCCAGCGTCTCTGCGGTCTGTTCGAGCAGCGCACCGACATAAGCCGAGGACATCTCGCCCTCACCCGCCGAGGCCGGACCGGCGGCCGCGACACGCGACATGGACGACAGCCATTCCTCGATCTCGTTGTAGAAGCGGTTCTGGGCACGGCTCGCCTGGAGATCCAGGAAGCCGATGATCAGTGATCCGGCCAGACCGAAAAGCGAGGAGGCAAACGCTGTGCCCATGCCCTGGATTGGTCCCTGGATGGCACCGATCAGCGCCGCTGCGTCGACATCGCCTGTGGTGTTGGCCGAGACCGTGGCGACAGCATCGCCAACATCCTGCACCACTTCCAGCAAACCCCAGAAGGTACCCAGCAGGCCCAGGAAGATCAGCAGGCGGCCGAAATAGCGGGTGAAGGCGCCGGCTTCCGACATGCGGGCGCCGACCGAGTCCAGCACGGTGCGGACCGAACCGGCAGAAATCCGGACCCGTCCATCGGCCGAACCAATCATCGAGGCCATCGGCGCGATCATGGCGGGCGGCGGTGGCAGGCTGCCGGGATGTTCGGAGGAGCGGAAACGCACCAGCCAGCGCGCGGCGGGGCCAATGCCCAGTGCCTGCGCAAACGTGTACAGGACACCGATCACCAGCACCGCGAGGATCAGGCCATTGATGGCCATGTTGGCGCGGAAGGCCTCGGTCAGCGGCTCCAGCAGGGAGACGGCAATCGCCAGAACGGCGGCCGTGAACAGGGCCATCCAGATGATATAGCGCCACGGGCCCGTGAATTTGACCTGCGGTGTTTCCGCTTCCACCTGATCATCGTGCAGTACCGGCATGGAGTCCCCTCGTCGCTCACGAGCCTCTTTGATTGCCACGCATTGGGACAATTTGGAGGCGACGTCAAAGCTTGGCTGCGAATTTTGGCTATCAAATCCTGATTGTTGCTAATTTGGAATGAATGAGTTTCGACGTGAAGAGATTATCTCCACGCAGAAATGGCCCATTTAACACTCCAGACAACGCGCCAACCGGCGCCGGACCGGAGAGAAACAATGTCAGCCACCGCCAGAACCATTTTGCGCATCGATGCCAGCATGCGTCGCGAAGGCTCTGTATCCCGCGACCTGACCGATACGCTGATCAACCAGATCTCTGATGCAGACACTCGCATCATCACGCGCGACCTGCTCGACAACCCGCCCGGCTTCGTCAATGAAGCCTGGATCGGTGCGAATTTCACCGACCCGGCCGAGCGGACGGACGACCAGAAAGCGGCGCTGGCGGCATCAGACGCGCTGATCGCTGAAGTTCGCGCTGCCGACACGCTGGTGATCGGTGTCCCGCTCTATAATTTCTCCGTTCCCGGTGCCCTGAAGGCCTGGATCGACATGATCGCCCGCGCCCGCGAGACCTTCCGCTACACCGAAAACGGCCCGGTTGGCCTGCTGGAAGGCAAGAAAGCCTATCTGGTCGTCACCTCGGGCGGCGTCCCGGTGGGCAGCGACATGGATTTCGCGACCGGTTACATGCGCCACGTGATGGGCTTTATCGGTATTACCGACGTGACCGTGATCGAGGCCGGGCAGCTCAACTTTGTCGCCGAGGAAAAACTTGCCGCCGCGAAAACGACCATCAAGGCGCTCGCCGCCTGATACCAATCCCCTCCCCGCAAGCGAAACCACCCTGTTCCTCTCGGACAAGGTGGTTTTGTATCTGGTGCTACCCCTCCGATCACGTTACCCCTATGCCCTGGCGGGGGCCGATTGGGAGGAAGTATGGGCGAGGTGTTGTTGTCGCCCCTGATCGAGCCTGTGCCGCGCCGCGTTCTCGCGGGTGCGACGGCCGTGTTCGCCAATCTTCTACTCCTTGCGCTCGTATTTGCCGTTCCGCGCCCGGAGCATGCTGCGCGGGAACTCCCCCCGTTCGAGATCACTCTGGTGACCCTGCCCGAGCCGGTTGTTGAAACGCAAGAGGAGACGGTCACACCGGACGAACACGTCGAGGATGACCAACCCGAGACCCGGCCCGCTGAAGCTCCCAATCAAGTTCCCGCACTCACTGCAGCGCCTTTGCCACCGCAGACGGACGACGAAGACGAGCCAGCGGCAATCACCAGCCTGCAGGCCTTCACCGGCCCGATGGCACTGCCCAATACCACGACAGCGACGCAGTCGGTTTTGCAGAGCGTGTTCTGCTCGACCACTTCGCAGTTCAATCGCGAAGGCCTGCCCTGTCCGGATCAGACCGGGCCGGCTGGCGGCGTGTTCGCACGCTCCTACAGCGATGAAGAACTGACAGCGCTGCAGGCGGCCTTTGGTCTGAACCTGTCCCCGGATCAGATCCGGGCCCTGTTTACGGACGGTCTGCCCGTTCGGGATCTGGCCGGCCAGCCCACCGTTTCCTCGCAACACTCCCAGCACACCTCTTCGGCGGACAGTATGCGGGACAGCCTACCGCCGCTGCACCCAGACCCGGCATTCGGGGATTGACGCCCCGAAGTGTTCACGCTCCAAAGAGGGCATGAACTTCCTCTCCGATACGACCGCGCCCGCCCACCCGAAACTGCTTGAAGCCCTGACGGCCGCCAATGCCGGCTTTGCCATGAGCTATGGCGCGGATGACATCAGCGCCCGCGTCGAAACGCGGCTGAAGGAGATTTTCGAGACCGACCTGAGAGTCCTGTTCACCGTCTCGGGAACCGCTGCCAATGCGCTGACCCTGGCGACCCTCTGTCCCGGCCATGGCGCCATCCTGTGTCATGACGAGGCGCACATTCATCGCGATGAACGGGGCGCGCCCGAATTCTATACCGGGGGGGCCAAGCTGATCCCGCTGCGCGGGGCGCATGCAAAAATCTCGCTGGACGAGCTGGATCGCGCGCTCGACGAGATCCCGGAAGGCTTTGTCCATACCAGCCCGGTCCGCACCCTCTCCCTGTCCAACCTGACGGAGAGCGGAACCGCCTACACCGTCTCCGAGGTGACGGAACGTGCGGGGCGGCTCAAGGACCGACCGGCATTCGTTCACATGGACGGCGCGCGTTTTACCAACGCCCTCGTTTCGCTGGGCTGCTCGCCGGCAGAGTTGACCTGGAAAGCCGGCGTGGATGCGCTGTGTTTCGGTGCGACCAAGAATGCGGCCATGGGATCGGAGGCGATCATCCTCTTCCCGTCCGTGCTGGACCGGTTTGAAGAGCTGCAAATGCGCCAGAAGCGCGGGGGCCACATGGCGCCCAAAATGCGCTATCTCGCCGCCCAGTTCGACGCCTGGCTGGCCGATGATCTGTGGCTGGACCTGGCGGGCACCGCCAATCGCCAGGCTCGCCGCCTGGCCGTCGGGCTGGCCGCCACTGACGGTGTGGAGATCCTGCACGACGTTGATGGCAATGAAATCTTTGCGACCATCCCGGCTGACGTGGCCGAGCATATGCGTGCGGCAGGCGTTCAATTCTACCAATGGCCGGACGGGTCCGCACGCCTGGTCACAAGCTGGTGCACAAGCGACAACGAGATCGATGCAGCCCTGAAGGCGATACGAAGGGACTTGAAGCTGTAGAACAAAAAGAGTACACTTTATGCGTGCAATGGAGGAAAGCATGACCTCAGCGCGTGGAATTCGTTTTGATCTATCCCAGGTCCGCTTTGATGATTACGGGCGCACGCTCGTCCTCGACAGGACAACTGCCGAAGCCATGCATGCCCTGCTTGGCGAGGCCGATGCGATCGCCTGTCAATCCGGTTGCGGATTGCCGCTCGCATGCGACAGCGCGCTAATCCAGCGGCATGAGCTGACACAAATCGGCCCGGAGCTTCTGATCAATAATGCCGACTTCGCAGCGATCATTCGCAAGCGCAAAGTCGTGGATGCCAAGGATGTGGTGATTGCCTTCGATGCCTATCGGCGCATCGAACCGGCCTAGCTGGCCTCGGCCCGTTCTTCATCGGTCGAGCGACGCCAGGGACCATTATAGCGCGGATCCTGGCGGCGACGGCGGTCCGGACCAAAATAGGTCGCGGCCTTGACGAAGCGACGGGGGCGCTCAATCAGGGCGGAGATACGATGGAACAGGTCTACCGGGCGTACGGGCTTGGCAAGGTATTCGTTGACGCCGGCATTGATCGCCTCGAGCACCTTGGACTTGTCCGTGTGACCCGTGACCATAATGATCGGCAGATACTTGTTGGCACTGTCCGAAGCCGTTCGGACCAGGCGGGTGAACTCCAGCCCGTTCAGATCGCCCAGCATATAATCGACCAGGGCAAAATCCGGGTTCACATCCCGCATCGTCTCGAAAGCGTCGGCCGCGTCACGCACCTCGACGATCGTGCGTACACCAAAACCCTGAAGAATAGTCCGCAGGATCGTGGACATGTGCGCATTGTCCTCGACGATCAGAACTCGAATTCGGTCAAAACTTCCAGACATGGATCCCGCTGACGCGATGAAAGAATCAGAACGCTTACCCGAATACTGCCCCAGCGGTCTTAACCAAGTCTTGACCATCGGAGATCGGCTGCGCAGGAGGTGAAGCTTGATGCTCCCCCGCGCAATTCCCCGGCACGTCCGGGTGAAGACGCTTGGTTGAATTGGTCCACGCTTGTCCACCCCCTCAACGTCATCCCGGCGAAGGCCGGGACCCAGTTCACATGGCTCGTTCTGGCTCCAGAAAGCAACATCACCTCAAACATCTGCACCCTTCGAACTGGGCCCCGATCTTCATCGGGGTGACGGTGTTGAGGGGCGTTTGTTACACCTCAGTCTCGCCGACGCATTTTCCCCCGCGACGCGCCGTCGCGCGGCGGCGGGTCACAGCGCATCGAAATCGTGTTAGTGTTGCAATCATGCCTGAGTTTGACGCGTGTAAACGGAAGGTGAAGCCATGAATATTGCCGAGAAAGCCGTGCGGGACCTGATTGTCCGGGCTCGCGGATATGACGGCAAGGAACAGATCGACGATCTCGAACGCGATCAGGACACCGCGGAAACCGATGCGGTGGAAACCCTGCAGACAGGCCAGACCGATGAAGGGCGCGATGAAATCGAAGCCTGGATTGATGGACTGGATGAGGAGGCCCAGGCCGAACTCGTGGCGCTGTACTGGATCGGTCGGGGCGATTTTGAGGGCCGGGACTTTCCGCGTGTCGTCAATACCGCTCGCGAGCGACGGACCACGCCGACAGCAGACTATCTGCTCGGTGCGCCGCTGATGGGTGATTATATCGAGATCGGGCTGGACGCAGTGATCGAGGCGGACGTCTACGACGACGCCTGATCTCTCCCGCCACGGATAAACGCCTCCCGACACGGGCCGGGAGGCGCGGGTGTCGTTTACGCCGGCTGCGCCTTGCGGCTGGCCAGGACCGGCCACAACATCAGGGCCAGAAAACCCAGATTGAAGACGCCATTCATCGGCGCGCCCGCGATCGCGGAACCGGATGAATCAACGACAAACCAGGTCAGCGCGCCCAAGAGCAACGCCTTGGACAGGTCGCAGTCCTTTGACAGGGCCAGCATGAACACGCCCCAGCCCGTCATCAGGCCACCGGCCACGGCAGCAACCAGCAGGTGGACACTGTCCAGCGTGCCTGGCGTCCCATCCAGCGGCCAGAAGGCCAAATCACCGAATGTCACCAGGACAGGCCGAAGCGGCGGCAGCACCGCCAACGCGGTCAGCAGGCCGGAAATGATCAGGGTCCAGGCCGGCAGGGTAACGTGTTTCGCTTGCATATTGCTCTCCATCACAATGCCACGGATTGAAGCCCGCCCGGGGTCACCACATCAATTACCCGCGAGGTAATGGATCTTGGCCACCGGCTGCGCTCTATTGGCAGGATGACCCAGACCAGCACGGCTCCCACGGCCCGTTCGGCCTTTGGCCAATTGCTCAAGGATTGGCGCCAGCGCCGCCGCATGAGCCAGCTCTCCCTCGCGCTCGAAACAGACGTGTCCGCGCGCCATATCAGCTTTCTGGAAACCGGGCGCTCGATCCCCAGTCGCGAGATGATCCATCGCCTGGCCGAAGGTCTGGAACTGCCGCTGGAAATCAGGAACAGCTTCCTGGGCAGCGCGGGCTTCAGCCCGGCCTTCCGGGCATCGGGCTGGGACAGCGAACAGCTTGCCCCGCTGAAATCCAGCCTGACGCGGTTGATGGATGCGCACGCCCCCTTCCCCGCTCTCCTGCTGGACAGGCATTTCAACGTGCTCGATGCCAATGCGACCGGCGCGCTATTCCTGCAAGGCCGCGCCCCCGGACCGGACACCAATCTGGTCGAGATCATGCTGACTGATCCAGCAGCCCGCGCGCCCATCCTCAACTGGAACGAGATGGCTCCGGCCATGCTGACCCGGCTGCAGGCCGAGTCCCGACACGCTGGCGGAGATCCTGTGCTGGACGCATTTGCCGCCCGGCTGACTCGGCTGATCCATCCAGGCACGCCGTCTCTGGTGCCGAACACGCCTTGCCTGACCGTGCGTTATGCACTGGGTGACGGTGTTGAACTGACCCTGTTCTCAAGCGTGATGGAGGTCAGTTCCGCCTTCGATGTGACAATCAGCGACCTCCGCCTCGAACTCTTCTTCCCGGCGGATGATCAAAGCCGCGCGCTTTTAAGCCAGTAAGGCTTGAACTCCAGTGGGATTGTGTCATCTCCGACCCGAGACGGAGGTTACCCATGCTGCGATCACTCGGATTTCTATGCCTTGCCATCAGCCTCACGGCTTGCACACCACCGCCCGCGAGGCTTGCTGCGGGAACGCAGCTGGAGACCGTCCCCAGCGTGGATCCGGACCGCTATCTTGGCCTCTGGTTCGAAGTGGTTCGCGCGGACCATAGTTTCGAGCGCGGTTGCGATGGCGTGACGGCCTTCTACGAGCGCCGACCGGATGGCGATATCCGCGTCATCAATCGGTGTTGGGAAAACGGGCTGGACGGTGCGCTCGACATCGCGGAAGGCCGCGCACGCATCGTCGATCCGGTGTCCAATGCACAGCTTGAAGTCAGCTTTTTTGGTCCGTTTTTCGGCGATTACTGGATCATCGACCTGGCCGATGATTATTCCTGGGCCGTCGTCTCGGAGCCCCAGGGACGCTATCTGTGGATCCTGACTCGCGACCCTCAGCCGGGGGAGGCCTTTATAGAGGCCAGACTCGCTGAACTGCGTGCACGCGGTTTCAACACGGACGGGCTTATCCGGCCGCAACAATGGAATTCAATTGAAGACATGCCCCGGTCAGGTCTTCCGGGTTAGATCGTACGACGCCAGACGACTTCGGTCGCCGGATTACCCCCCAGCGTCTCTTCATGTGCTGCGATGACCTTGCGCAAACGCTGGCCGAGCACTTCCGGCATGACCGGTTTGACCAGATAGCCGTTGGCGCCCGCCATTACGGCTTCCTTGACCACATGGCTCTCCGCATGGCCGGTCAGCAGGACAACGGGCGTCTTGTGATTGGGATGCACCCGGTTATTGCGAATGGCTGTGAGGATCTCGATGCCATCGCGACCACCCAGCTCATAGTCGAGCAGAACGGCGTCAAACACCTGCGACTTCAAGGCGGTCAACCCGGTGTCCACGTCCATGGCGGAGCACACATTCTCGGCACTCAGCCCCTCGACGAGGCGTACAATTAAGGTGCGGATGGACTCGACATCCTCCACCACCAGAATGTTCAATCCTTGAAGCAATTGCGTCGGCATGGTCTTGCTCACAAGCTTTTGCTACACCCCGTATTTGCCAAGGGGCATTGAACAATCGCTTAATGAAACGCGCGAATTGCGTGAATTTCGGTTAATCGCGTCGCATGGATGACGGTTTCCAGGCTTGCCCCCAAAGTCGAGGCGTTGATCGGCTTGGGCAGGATTGCGTTTGCCCCCGCTTCCGTCGCGCCATCCGCAAGATAAGGCAGATCGACCGGCGCGAGCAGCAGAACCACAAGGTCAGACGCGTCTGCCAGGCTCTGGTCCCGCAATTCGCGGACGACATCCAATCCCGACGCCTGTCCCAGATCATAATCAACCAATGCCACATCGGGCCGACAGGTATTGGCCAGAATCACGGCCTCCTCCCCGTCGCCACTCTCGATCACATCGGTGACCCCCAAACCGTGCAGCAGTACCCGGATCACGCTTCGAACCGCGCGACTATCGTCGATCAACAGGACACTCAAACCTTCCAGAGGTATGGGCATGCGGACATTCTCCCGATCCATGCCGACAGGGTTAACGGCGCAAATTAACGGCGGACTACCGAGCGCTCATCGATTATGACCCAGCGGCCGGTGCGGCCCCGGCACTCTGCTGACACAGCCCTGGCAGCAGCCCCCTAGCCGCTCCCGGCGCGCATGCGTATATCTCGGGCATGGCCAAGCTTACCGTTGATGACACCCTGACCGCGCCGGAAGACTTCGTGCTCGACACGCTGCCGACCGAGACGCCGGACACCTGGACCCCGCACCGCCCCGATCGCCCGGAAAAGGCCGAAGGCGGCCTGCGTTTCCAGTGTGTCTCCGAATTCGAGCCGATGGGCGACCAGCCCGCCGCCATCAAGGAGCTGGTGGAAGGCCTCAAGGATGGTGAGCGCGACCAGGTCCTGCTCGGCGCCACCGGCACCGGCAAGACCTTCACCATGGCCAAGATCATCGAGGCCGTGCAGCGCCCGGCCCTCATCCTCGCCCCCAACAAGACCCTCGCCGCCCAGCTCTATGGCGAGTTCAAATCCTTTTTTCCGAACAATGCTGTAGAGTACTTCGTATCATATTATGACTACTACATGCCCGAGGCCTATGTGCCGCGGACGGATACGTATATCGAGAAGGAATCCAGCATCAACGAGGCCATCGACCGGATGCGCCACGCGGCCACCCGCTCCATCCTGGAGCGCGATGATGTGATCATCGTCGCCTCGGTCTCCTGCATTTACGGTATCGGTTCGGTGGAGACCTATACGGCGATGACGTTCGACGTGAAGCCGGGCGACACGGTGGACCCGCGCGCCGTCATGCGCCAGCTGGTCGACCTGCAATACACGCGCAATGACGCCGCCTTCATCCGCGGCACCTTCCGTCTCAAGGGCGATAATCTGGAAGTCTTCCCCGCCCACTATGACGACCGCGCCTGGCGCATCAATTTCTTCGGCGACGAGGTCGAGGACATCACCGAGTTCGACCCGCTCACCGGCAAGACCCACACCCAGCTGAAAAGCGTGCGCTTCTACGCCAATTCCCACTACGTCACGCCGCGCCCGACGCTCAACCAGGCCATCGTCCAGATCAAGGCCGAGCTGAAGGAACGCCTCGCCTGGATGGAAAAGGAAGGCATGCTGCTCGAGGCCCAGCGCCTGCAACAGCGCACCGAGTTCGACCTGGAAATGCTCGAGGCCACCGGCTCCTGCGCCGGCATCGAGAATTATTCCCGCTATCTCACCGGCCGCAAACCGGGCGAGCCGCCGCCCACCATGTTCGAATACCTGCCGGAAAACGCCCTCGTCTTTGCCGATGAGAGCCATGTCTCCATCCCCCAGCTCGGGGCGATGTATCGCGGCGACTATAACCGCAAGAAAACCTTGGCCGATCACGGCTTCCGCCTGCCCTCCTGCCTGGACAATCGTCCGCTCAAATTCGAGGAGTGGGAAGCCATGCGCCCGCAAACCGTCGAGGTCTCGGCCACGCCCGGCCCGTGGGAGCTCAACCAGACCGGCGGCGTGTTCACCGAACAGGTCATCCGCCCGACCGGCCTCATCGACCCGCCGGTGGAAGTCCGCCCGGTGGCCAAGGATGGCGCCAGCCAGGTCGATGACGTCATCGACGAGGTCCGCAAGACCACCGAACAGGGCTATCGCACCCTGATCACCACCCTGACCAAGCGCATGGCCGAGGACCTCACCGAATACATGCATGAGCAGGGGCTGAAAGTCCGCTACATGCACTCCGATGTCGACACGGTGGAACGCATCGAGCTGATCCGCGACCTGCGCCTGGGCGCCTATGACGTACTGATCGGCATCAACCTCCTGCGCGAGGGTCTCGACATCCCCGAATGCGGCCTCGTCGCCATTCTCGACGCTGACAAGGAAGGTTTCCTGCGTTCCGAAACCTCACTGGTCCAGACCATCGGCCGCGCTGCCCGCAACGCGGACAGCAAGGTCATCCTCTACGCCGACACCACCACCGGCTCCATGCAACGCGCCATGGACGAAACCAGCCGCCGCCGCACCAAGCAGATCGCCTATAACGAGGAACACGGCATCACGCCGAAAACGATCACGCGTGCGATCAGCGATATTCTTGAAGAGGTTATGGAAAGCCAGGCCAAGGGACGGAATGTTGCTGCCAAGGGGCGCGGCAAGCGGGCCACAGGTCGTCCGGAAGGTGTCTCCGATGGAGGTCAGGCAGAGCTGGTGGGTGAGAACCTGGCAGCTGTGGTGGCGGACCTGGAGAAGCGGATGCGGGAAGCTGCTGCGGATCTGGAGTTTGAGGAAGCGGCGCGACTGCGGGATGAGATTAAGGGGCTGACCGGGGAGTAGGATGCTCGCCCTCCGAAGCAATTAGCGAAAGAGGCCGAACCATTTTATGGGTTGGGGCTTGAAGTGGTCCCGGTTTTCCGGACAGTTTGGCGGCTGAGTTAAGGTGTATCCGGGATTGTTGTCATGCCGCCTGTTTTTCGTCTCTTGAGCCCCAGTATGCCTCTTGCGGCATACGCCGCAAGAGGGCGGAATGAGGCCGCTCTGTGTTGTAGAAGATCATCCAGTTTTTGATGGTCCGGTGCGCAGCGAAGCCATCGTTCAGCTCCTCAAGATAGATCGCCTCCTGCTTTAATGACCGCCACAGTCGCTCGATGAAGGTATTGTCCATGCAGCGGCCGCGGCCATCCATCGAGATCTGGACCCCGGCCTCACTGAGCGTGGTGATCCAGGCCGCCCCGGTGAACTGGCTGCCCTGATCCGTGTTCATGATCTGCGGTGGGCCGAAGCGGGCGATGGCGTCTTGCAGTGCCTCGACGCAGAAGTCCGCATGCATCGTGTTGGAGAGCCGCCAGCTCAGGACCTTGCGCGTCGCCCAGTCCATGATCGCCACCAGATAGAGGAAGCCGTGGCGGACCGGGATGAAGGTGATGTCGGCACACCAGGCCTGGTTGGCCCGTTCGACCGCCATGCCCCGGAGCAGATACGGATAGACCCGGTGGTGGGGATGCGGCTGGCCGGTTCGCGGCCGCTTGTAGATCGCTTCCAGCCCCATCTTCGCCATCAACCGCCGCACCCGGTGGCGTCCAACGATGATCGCTTCCCGGCGCAGATACGCAGCGATCTGGCGCGACCCGAAGAAGGGATACTTCGTGAACACCCGGTCGATCGACTTCATCACGTCCAGCGTCACCGCGTCGATACCAACCGGTTC
>JAEPND010000017.1 GCA_017643585.1 Maricaulis sp. | reverse complement strand
AAGAGGTGGAGTGTTGCAACCCCAATCTCTCAACCCAGCCCCGGGTGAACAACCTTCATAGCTTTGACAGCTAGTCCGCCGCAGCCTTCTCCCGCGCCTTGTCCCGCTCCAGCAGCGGTTTCAGATAGCGTCCGGTCCAGCTCGCCTCGACCTTGGCCACATCTTCCGGCGTGCCGGCTGCGACGATCATGCCGCCGCCATCACCGCCCTCGGGGCCCAGATCGATCAGCCAGTCGGCTGTCTTGATGACATCGAGATTGTGCTCGATCACAACGACCGTATTGCCGGCATCGACCAGCTCGTGCAGAACTTCGAGCAGTTTGCGCACATCCTCGAAATGCAGGCCCGTCGTCGGTTCGTCGAGAATGTAGAGCGTCTTGCCCGTCGCGCGTTTGGACAGCTCCTTGGAGAGTTTCACGCGCTGGGCCTCGCCGCCCGACAACTGGGTCGCGGGCTGGCCGACCTTCACATAGCCAAGACCGACACGCTTGAGCGTCTCCATCTTGTCGCGCACGGCCGGGACCGCCTTGAAGAAGTCGGCGGCTTCCTCGACGGTCATGTCGAGCACGTCGGCGATGGATTTGCCCTTGAACTGGATCTCCAGCGTTTCGCGGTTGAAGCGCTTGCCGTGACACACATCGCACGGGACATAGACGTCCGGCAGAAAGTGCATCTCGATCTTCACCACACCATCGCCCTGGCAGGCTTCACAGCGACCGCCCTTCACGTTGAAGGAGAAACGGCCGGGCTTGTAGCCGCGTGTCTTGGCTTCGGGTAGCTGGGCAAACCATTCGCGGATCGGCGTGAACGCACCGGTATAGGTCGCCGGGTTGGAGCGCGGTGTGCGGCCGATCGGGCTCTGGTCAATGTCGATGACCTTGTCCAGCGCGTCCAGACCTTCAATTCGGTCGTGCGGAGCAGGGACTTGCTGGGCCTTGGCCAGGCGACGCGCGGCCGCCTTGTAGAACGTCTCGATCGTCAGGGTCGACTTACCACCGCCGGACACACCGGTCACACAGGTCAGGACTTTCAGTGGGAAGTCCGCCGTCACGTCCTTGAGATTATTGCCCGTCGCGCCGACGACGCTGACCTGTTTCTTCTTGTCGACCTTGCGGCGCTTGGCCGGCACCTCGATCTGGCGTGCGCCGGAGAGGTACTGACCCGTCAGGCTGTTCGGATTGGCCTGGACTTCCGCCGGCGTGCCCGCAGCGATGACCTCACCACCATGCACACCCGCAGCGGGGCCGAGATCGACGACATAGTCGGCCGTCAGGATGGCTTCCTCGTCATGCTCGACGATGATGACCGTATTGCCCAGATCACGCAGGCCCTGGAGACTGTCCAGCAAGCGGGTATTGTCGCGCTGGTGCAGACCGATGGACGGTTCGTCGAGCACGTAAAGCACGCCGGTCAGGCCCGAACCGATCTGGCTGGCCAGACGGATGCGCTGGCTTTCACCGCCGGAGAGGGTGCCTGAGGCGCGATCCAGTGTCAGATAGTCCAGCCCCACATCGACCAGGAATTTCAGGCGCTCGCGGATTTCCTTGAGAATGCGCTCGGCGATCTGCCGGTTCTTGGGTGAGAGCGTGTCCTCGATCTCGCCAAACCAGTCGCGCGCATTGCGGATCGACATTTCCGACGTCTGGGAGATGTCCTTGCCGTCAATCTTCACCGCCAGGGCTTCCGGCTTGAGGCGCCGACCGCCACAGGTCTCGCACGGCTGGGAGGACTGGAAACGCGACAGGTCCTCGCGCACCCAGCTGCTGTCGGTCTCGCGCCAGCGGCGCTCCAGATTGGGGATGACGCCTTCGAAGGGTTTTTTGGTCTCGAACTTTCGCAGCCCGTCCTCATAGATGAAGGTGACATCCTCCTTGGTGCCGAAGAGGACCAGCTTGCGGAAGTCTTCCGGCAGGTCGTGCCAGGGCGTGAACATGTCGCCGCCCGCGTGCTGGGCCAAGGCCTGAAGGGTTTGCATGTAAAGCTTGGACGTCGCTCGGCTCCACGGTGCGATGGCGCCGTCATTGAGGGATTTGTCGCGATCGGGAACGACCAGGTCCTGGTCGAATTTCAGTGACTGGCCGAGGCCGTCACAGGTCAGGCAGGCGCCAAACGGGTTGTTGAACGAGAACAGGCGCGGCTCGATTTCCGGAATGGTGAACCCGGAGACCGGGCAGGCAAACCGCTCGGAGAAGATGATGCGTTCCGGATTGCCCTTTTCGTCCTTGCGATCGGCAAATTCGGCAACGGCGATGCCATCGGTCAGGCGCAGGGCGGTTTCCAGGCTGTCGGCCAGGCGGCTTTCCAGTCCTTCCTTGATGACCACGCGGTCCACCACAACATCGATATCGTGTTTGAACTTCTTGTCGAGCTCGGGCGCGTCTTCCAGCGTATAGAACTCGCCATCCACCTTGACCCGCTGGAAGCCGGTCTTCAGCCATTCGGCGAATTCCTTGCGATATTCGCCCTTGCGACCGCGCACGACAGGCGCCAGCAGGTAAAGCCGCGCGCCATCACCCAGCTCCATCAGCCGGTCGACCATCTGGCTGACGGTCTGGCTCTCGATCGGCAGCCCGGTCGCTGGCGAGTAGGGCGTGCCCACTCGCGCAAACAACAGGCGCATATAGTCATAGATCTCGGTCACCGTGCCGACGGTAGAGCGCGGGTTTTTCGAGGTCGTCTTCTGTTCGATCGAGATCGCCGGGGAGAGACCCTCGATGGAGTCCATGTCCGGCTTGGCCATCAGCTCCAGGAACTGGCGTGCATACGCCGACAGGCTCTCCACATAACGGCGCTGACCCTCGGCATAGATGGTGTCGAAGGCGAGCGAGGACTTGCCCGAGCCGGACAGGCCAGTGAACACGATCAGGCTGTCGCGCGGCAGATCCACCGAGACATTCTTGAGATTGTGCTCGCGTGCGCCCTGCACGCGGATCTTGTCTAGCGCCATGTCGGGAAACCCTGCCCAGATGAGTCGAAAACGTCTGTGAACATTTAGAGAACGGGTACGTTGGCGTCCAGCGCCAAACCTGCCTCCTCCTGACACAACGTAGGCAGCAGGAACACCGCGGCAACCATTCGTCTCAGCAGTGGCGCTGATCCACCTCCCCCAGGGGGAGGATAATTCGGCGATTTGTCATCCCGGCCGGATGCCCCGACTTGATCGGGGCGGAGAGCCGGGACCCAGGGCTCGGTCGTCATGGGTCCCTGATCTGCGCCCGGCTCGCTTTGCGTCCGGGCCTTCGTCAGGGATGACAATCTTGGATGATGTTTGGCAATTTATCTTCCCCTCCGGGGAAGTGCCGGAGCAAAGCGGAGGCGAAGGGGGCGAGCGCAGCGAGCTTTCCTCCGGGCTTCGCCCTCCGGCCCCTCCGTCTCAGCGCCATGCGCTAATCCACCTCCCCGAGGGGGAGGATGTTCGAGCTCGCGGCTTATGCGCCAGACGAGGTTGTGGGTTTCGGGAGGGTAGGTGGCTGGTGCGTGGTGGAGAAACCGGCTGGACAGCGGCTGAAGAGTGTGTGCCTACTTCACAAGTTTTGATCGAATGGCACGCTCCAACGATAAGGAGCCGAACCCCGAGAATTCCCGTCCAATCCGCGAGTTTGAGCACTGATGAGAACATTCATTTTGATTTGGGATCATCTGCTCGTCGCATCGGTTGTGCTTTCGCTGTTGGCTATCCCGTCATGGCAAGACGACTGGATTTACTTTGTCGCCACTGCGGTGATTTTGCTGATCCGTCTCTCCCTGAATGGAGCGCACGATACGTCCGGGTAGGTGAGTAGACCGGTGACATTGCGGCACAGCAAACTCATCGTATTGGCCGTTTCTCCTATCTTCCCCTCCGGGGAAGTGCCGGAGCGAAGCGGAGGCGAAGGGGGCGAGCGCAGCGAGCTTTCCCCCGGGCTACGCCCTCCGGCCCCTCCGTCTCCGCCTTCACCAAGGCTACGGCGGATCCACCTCCCCGAGGGGGAGGATCACCTGTATACGCCTGTGGAAGCACAGCGCTGCGCTCTGGACATCCCGTCTTTTCGCCGTCCACACTCCGCCGCAAGAATCGCGTGTTTGACGCGCGGAACAGAATGTGAACAAATGGCGGGCGAGAAGCTGGCCGAGAATGGAGACCAGGGCGATGGCGGGTGTGAACAAGGTAATTCTGGTAGGTAATCTGGGCCGTGACCCGGAAGTCCGTCGCATGAATTCCGGCGATGCGGTCTGCAATCTGTCCATCGCGACGTCGGAGAGCTGGCGTGACCGCCAGACCGGCGAGAAGCGCGAGAAGACGGAATGGCACCGCGTGGTCATTTTCAACGAGAACCTGGTGAAGGTCTGCGAGAACTATCTGCGCAAGGGCTCCAAGGTCTATGTCGAAGGCCAGCTGCAGACCCGCAAATGGACCGACCAGAACGGCCAGGAAAAATACTCCACCGAGGTTGTGCTGCAGAAATTCCGCGGCGAATTGCAAATGCTCGACGGCCGCAGTGAAGGTGGCAGCAGTTTTGAATCGGCTCCGTCCAGAAGTGCTCCGGCGGCCATGGATGGCCCGAAAGAGGACTTCCGGAACGCAGATCTGGATGATGAAATCCCGTTCTAGGACATGAATTCGCCGTCTTGTGCCGCAAGCTTCCTGGCAGATGGCTAAATCGGAGCTTCACATGCGTGCAGTATTGACGGCTGGATTTATGGCGCTTGCCTGTGGCGGCCTTGCGGTCGCCCAGGATGACCCGAATGCGCGGACACCTTCGCTCTATGTCGTCGAGCAGGAAAATGTCCGGGCCGAATTTGTCGTCGGCAATGCGGCCTGGGGCGATATCCTCGCAACCTTGTCGAGCCTGCGCTCCGAAGAGGCTTCCGATAACCCGAATATCACGGACGAACTCTGGGCGCGGCGGAATGAAAACCCGCCGGTTTTCCTGTTCGAGGTCGCGCGGCGCTTTGCCGCCACGGACCCGGAGCGCGCTGTCGAGGCCTATTTCCTGGGCCGGGCCCGCTCTGTCTATGACGCCTCGCGCTGCGTCGACAGCACGTCTGTTGATGTTGTCGACATGGCTTCGCAATTCGCCGGCGAGGCGATCACCGAAATCCTGACCACGCGGCTCGACCTGGTCGAGGGCGTGCTCCAGTCCATGCTGGACTCCGGCGAGGTTTTCACGTCGACCGCTTCGCCGTGGTGGGCCTGTTCCTTCGGTCAGTCCGCCTATTACGCCGCCGTCAATGGTGCCACGCTGAGCGGTAATGAATGGCTCAAGGTCGAAACCGTCTGGCCGTCGATCCAGGACACGGTGCGCAACAATCTCCGCGGCAATATCCTGCTCGTGCGGGCGGCGCGGGAGCAGGCCGCGCAACAATAGGCTTGAACCGGGGGCGGCATGAAAATTCTTATCGCCGGTGCCGCCGGGTTCATCGGATCTCACATCGCCACCGCCTTGCAGGCGCGCGGACACGAGGTGGTCGCGGCTGCGCGCTCCTGGCAGGGCGCCCGCAAACGCCTGCCGTCGCTGGCGTGGATCGGTTGTGATTTCACGCGCGATGATGTCGCGAGCTGGACAGCGCGCCTGCGCGGTGTTGATGCGGTCATCAATTGTGTCGGCGTGCTTCAGAAAGGTCTCAATGAAAGCTCCCGCGCGGTTCATGTCGACGGCCTTGATGCCTTGCTGCGTGCCTGCGAGCAGGTCGGGGTGGGGCGGTTTGTGCACATCTCGGCCGTCGGGGCCGAAGCCGCTTCGGGCTCGGCCTATGCGGCGGACAAGGAAGCGGGCGAGCAATTGGTCCTCGCGGCCGCGCTGGACACCGTTGTTCTGCGGCCATCACTTGTCATCGCCCGCAATACCTATGGCGGCAGCAGCCTGATCCGGGCCCTGGCCGGTCTGCCCTGGGTGACGCCTGTCGTGGGCGGCGAGCAGGTCTTTCGCCCGATCATGATGGAGGATGTGATCGATGCGGTGGACGCCGCCATCCAGCCCGGTGCTGCCCGTGGCGTGCGCTGGGATCTGAGCGGCCCCGAGCGGGTCAGCCTCGCTGAAATCATCACCGCCTATCGGCGCTGGCTGGGCTTTGGCGAGACACGCCTGGTGAAAGTGCCGCGCTGGATGGCGCGTCCGGCCTTCCTGTTCGGTGACCTGCTGGGCTGGCTCGGTATCAAGACAGCGATGCGGACGAACTCGCTCAAACAGCTCGATTTCGATGTCGAGGGCGATCCTGGACCCTGGCTGGACGCAACCGGGGCACAGCCGCAGGCCTTCAGTGATTTTCTCAATGGCTCGCCGGCCGGCGCCCAGGACCGCTGGTTCGCCCGGCTGGGCTTTGCCCGGCCGCTGGCGCGTGTCCTGCTCGGTGCCTTCTGGCTGGTCACGGGTATTCTCTCGCTCACCATCGCGCGATCGGAAGCTCTGTTCATCCTGGAACGGGGCGGGTTCTCGCAGGAGATGCAGCAGCTCGTGCTCTGGGGCGGCTCGATATTCGACATGATGGTTGGCGCGGCCATGCTGCTCAAACGCCATGTCCGCACAGCGGCCTGGCTGATGGCGGCCATGACAATTGCCTATCTGACCGCGATCACCATCAGCCTGCCGGGCCTGTGGGCGGGCGCGCTTGGACCTGCTCTGAAATCCGTGCCGCTGATCGGTATGGCGCTGATGATTGCCGCGACGGAGGATGAGCGATGAACGAGCTCTATCCGCTCATTCGCCTGGTCCACATCCTCTCCTCCGGCGTCCTGTTCGGCGGTGGCGCCGTGATTGCCTATTTCATGCTGACCGGCTGGCGAACGGGCAAGCTGAGCGAGTTCTATTTCGCGGCGCGGTTCACCGTTACGGCCGATTTCCTCTTCACGACGACCGCCGTCATCGTCCAGCCCGTCTCCGGCGTCATGCTGGCGATGAGCGCGGGATACAGCCTGTTCGAACCCTGGCTGCTGGCCAGTTATGCGCTGTATGTCCTGATCGGGATCTGCTGGCTGCCGGTGGTGTGGATCCAGCTGCGCGTACGCAACCAGCTCGCCGAGGTGGGTGAGGGCGGCGCCATTCCTGACGCCACGCACACGCTGATGCGCTACTGGTTCTGGCTCGGCTGGCCGGCCTTCACGGCGCTGATCGGCATTTTCGTACTGATGATCAACAAGCCGGTGTTTTGATCGAGTACAAGTTTGGGTTAGCCTCTCGCCCGTATCACGTTTCTAACGAAGTGGTGGAGTTTCCATTCCGCCGAAAGTGGATGCCCTCGCAGTATCCGTAAACCCAACACTCCAGGATACCGATGTTCAGGTTTGTCCTTATCGTCCTTCAATCGCTGCTCGCGCCACTTGCCTGCGCCGTCGTTGCGGAAGCTCAAACCGACGAGCAGATTGAAGCCTACGTGGCGTTAGCAGATAGCGGGTTCGAGCTGTCACTCGCCGTTAACTCACATCACCGGGACGAACCGGAGCTGAGGATACGGGTCCTGAATGCAGCAATTGAAAGCGCAAGATTTCAATCTGCGGAACTTGGAAGCTTGTTGAGTGCAAGAGCTTCCGCCCATGCACAGCTCGAAAGCTTCAGCGAGGCAGCGGATGACCTGGCTGCCTCTATCCCCTTGTGGGAGGAATCGTCGATCTACCGCAATTTAATGGAGCCAACTCTCATCCGCCACCTTGTTCGTGCCGAGCGGTATTTGGAGGCCGCGTTATGGACGGATCGTTTTCGTGGCGAACTGAACCGCCCATTGAGCCGGGGGGGGCGCCACGAATACTGGCAGGTCATGGCCTATGTCGCTTCGGGGCGATCACGCGATGGCTTGAGCCTTTGGAGAGACTTGCTCGATGCGAGTTCGGAAAACCCTTCCTCCTACTGGGGTTTCCTGTGGCGGATCAGGGACGTGCTGGAACAGCTTCCGGGCGAGGAGGAGCGCGCGGAGTGGATCGCCGTTACTGATGGCGCTTTGGGTGAAAGCAACGCGCTTTTTCTGCGCCAGCTGGTACTCTATTTCAGTGCGCAGGATGATCTGGCGTCGGCTTCGCTTTGGGGAGCGCAGCTTGAAACTCTTTTGCGCCGTCGGGCACAGGTCGACGGTCAGGCGTTTTTACAGGGACAACCGACACGACACGGCTATCTGATCTCATATTTGCCGGCCAACTACCGCGACGCCGAGCTAGGCGAATGCACGGTGCGCTATGACGTGGATGTCGCCGGGTATCCTTCGAACATACGTACGGAGCGATGCCCCCAACCGGTTTTCGCGGATGCTGTCTCATCTTACACGAGAGATATGGAGTTCGCGCCAGTTTTCGAAGACGGCGTCATCCGCGCACAGCCCGGACAAGCCCGCACCTTCACATGGCCTCAAGACGCCGGTGAATAGCCGCAATCTGGTAAGCCCAACGCGCGTCCTCTGTTTCCGCCAATCTACTCCGCCGGACAGCGCCCGCCGGAAATCCGCGCCACCTCTGCCGGATCGCCATCGGTCGCGGCAGGCTCGATGCCCAGGGCGCAGGCGATCAGGCCATAGACATTGACGTTCTCGAAGCTGTCCGGACGCGCACCGGCCGGGAAGATCGGGCCGGCGCCGATGAAGGTTGCGCCCATCTCCTCGGAATAATTGTCAAAGCCGTGATTGCCCTGGAGACCGGCCAGATATGGGTTGTCCAGATTGGCCGAGGACAGGGAGACATGCCATCCAGGATCGCCGACAATGAACAGGTCGGGGCCGCGCGTCGGATGGTCGATATGATAGTGCGCCGGCACGTCCTGGCGACGATAGACGCTGAGATGTTCGTGGGCCCCGTTGAGCGCATTGTAGACGCGCTCGACGACGGCCTCGTCGCCATAGGTGTGGGCATAGGGCTCCAGTCCCGCGCCAAACGGGCCCAGGAAGTCCGGCATGTAAAGACCGCTCAGATCGGCCAGCTCGTCCAGCATGATGACCCGGTCGGTGGAGGTGGGGGCCATGCCGTGATCGGAGACGATGAAGATATTCGTGCGCTCCAGCAGGCCGCGGGCTTCCAGCCCGTCGACCAGGGCGCCGACCAGGCTGTCGACCCGGGCGACGGCCTCGCCCTCTTCCTCGGTGAAGGGGCCCGAGCGGTGGATGACACTGTCGACATGGTCGAAATAGACCGCGGCAAAGTCCGGCTGACCATCCGCGGGGGCATCGAACCAGGCGAGGACCTCCTCGACGCGGTCTTCATACGGCTTGTTGTGTTCATAGGGGTGCCAGACCGTCGGACGCTGCCCCTCGACCTCCGATCCCAGCCAGAACATGACGTGGGCCCGCAGGCCCTGGTTTTCGGCCGTTTGCCAGATCGGCTCGCCGGACCACCAGAACGGGTTCTGCGCATCACCATTGCGGTTGGAGAACATGATGTCTGCCTCGCGGTCATAAGGCGCGTTGGACAGCATGCCGTGGTTTTCCGGGTAAAGACCGGTGGCAATCGAATAGAAGTTCACGAACGTCTTGGACGGCATCACCGGATACATGCTCTGCGGACGGGTTCCGCGCGCGGCGAGGGCGCTCAGATTGGGTGCCGCGTGTCGATCGATGGCGTCATAGCGCAGACCATCGAGGCCAATCATCAGGACAATCGGATCCTCGGCAGGCGCTTCAGCGACCGGCGTTTCCAGACTGGCACAGCCAGCAAGCATGCTGGTCACGCCCAGAATTAGGGGTGTTGCAAGTGTACGGACAGACATGTGTTCCCTCGAATGATCGTCCAATTGAGGCCTTTCTAGAGATGTTGAGCGGGCTGGCAAATGCATATGTTTGTGAGTGGCGGCCCGAATGCGCCTGTCATTACAGGGAATTCAGTGTCCGGACAGGAAATTTGCTGCTTCGGGACGTCTATTTTGTTTATCTGCGACGGTGCGGCGGGAAGTCTTTGTGACGGTCCTGCCCACTGGTGAAACAAGCGTGCGGTGACACTGGATATGACACGACGAGAAAAACGCTCCGAGAGCCTGGAGGTCCGCCTGGGCCATCAGGCCAAGCAGGACTTCATGCAAGCCTGCAAGGACAAGGGGCTGACTGCCAGCGAGGTCATTCGCGATTTCGTCGAGGCATATCCCGTGAAGCCACGCCGGCGGGTCTGGGCCACCATGTCCATGCCAAACAAGGAACCCGTCATGAGTTTTTCCCTGGTAGCCGTACTCTCCGCCAGCCTCGCGGCCAGCACTTTCCTGCCCACCCAGTCCGCGATCGGTGATCGCAATGATCCACAAGCCATGTTCGCCCAGCTCGATGCGGACGGTGATGGCCGTTTCGCGATCTCGTCCCTGTACGAATTCGCCGGCCTGACCGCCGATGGTCAGCTGACAGAAGCGATGATCGAGGAGGTCACGACCTCGGCCCGGGCGTCGCTGACATCGCAGAGCGCCCTGATCCAGGAACAGGTCCTGTCCGTTGACTTCGAGCGCATGATTGCCCGTGCCCTGGACAGCGCCCAGGAAGGCGCGACGCTGAGCATCCGGGCGATCTTTGACGATATGGACACCAATTCCGACAGCTGGATCAGCCGCCAGGAATTCATGTCCTACGATCGCGTCTAGATCCGCTCGGGATAGAGCACTTCAACCAGGTCGGAGGTGCCATTGCCTCCGGCCTGTGTTGCCCCGCCAATGATAACGATACCGTCTCCAATTGTCACCGCGCCCAGACCGTGGCGCGGGGTCAGCATGCCCGGGCCGGCCTCCCAGCTGTCGGTCTGCGGGTCATAGATCCAGCACTCGGGATAAACACCGCCGCCATTGGCGAAATACTCCCCGCCCATCGCATAGAGCTTGCCGCCGTGCACGGCCGCGCACAGCCCGGCCTGGCCCTGGGGCAGCGGCGCAAGTTCATGCCAGCGGTCCTCGACGGGATCATAGGCCTCGTGGTGAGCGCGATTGCCGTCATTGACCATACGGCCCCCGACCACATGCAAACGCCCGTCAATGACGCCGCCAGCGGCGGAATTGCGCGGGTTCGGATTGGGGGCGGCGGTGTCCCAGCTGTCAGATGCCGGGTCATAGACATAGTGCACGCCGCGATCGCCATGATCATTCCAGTTCGCATTGGCCGAAGCATTGGGCTGACGACCGGTGGCGACATGGATGTGATCGCCCAGGCTCATGGCGACGGTCTCGCCATAGGGCAGCGGCATGGGCGCGCGTTCGTCCCAGCTGTCGCTGGCCGGATCATAACGCGTTGTGTTGGCCAGCATGTTCCAAGCCCCGCCATTGCCGGCACGGAATCCTCCGAAAGCGTAGAGCGCATCGCCGTGACCGACGAGATTGGGGTGGTGACGCGGCTCGGGGAGGGCGGCGAGTTCGTGCCATATTTCAAAATCGCACAATGGGTCGAAGTCGGGCCATTTGAATACCCGATCTGATACACCCAATCCTTCATCTCCTGAATATAGACCGCCCGCGAGATAAATATTGTCATCCAATGCCGCCGCATAGATCTCTTGAATGGCAATCGGAAGTTGGGAGTGGTTTTCCCAGATCTGGGGGTGTGGACGATTACGCTGTTGGCCGATGACGCATCGAGCGGTGTTCGCCTCAGCGTTGCCACTCGCCATCGTCGCAACGGTGCCCGCCGCGCCGAGCATGAAAGTCCGTCTGGAAAACACCATCATCCGCTCCTCCACTTTGAACCAAGCCTAGCGGAGATTCTGCCTGTCGTGTCTCACGAATTGGTCAGGCATGAACGGCAGCGCGCATTTGCTTGGAATCACGCCAATTGTTAAGACTTGGTGACAGACAGACCGCCTGATTCACGCGCGCGTACGCATGCGCGAGAAACGGGCGGCGAATTCCTTGTAGGACAGGCCTTTCCGGCTCGTTCGGCATCAATGAAAGAGACCCGCTTTGAGCGATCACGACGACGACCTGACAGCATCTGATTCTGGCCTTCCGGAAGGTGTAGGCAATATCGCCATCGAAGAGGAGATGCGCCGCTCCTATCTCGATTACGCCATGAGCGTGATCGTCAGCCGCGCCATTCCGGATTCGCGTGACGGTCTCAAGCCGGTCCACCGCCGGATCCTCTACACGATGCACGAGAACGGTCAGACGCACGAAAAAGCCTATCGCAAGTGTGCGACTGCCGTCGGTGACGTCATGGGTCGTTATCACCCGCACGGTGACCAGGCCGTCTATGACGCGCTGGTGCGCCTGGCGCAGGACTGGTCCATGCGCGTGCCGTTGATCGACGGCCAGGGCAATTTCGGTTCCATCGATGGTGACCCGCCGGCCGCCTATCGTTACACCGAGAGCCGGATGGAAAAGGTCGCGCAGTCGCTGCTGGCCGATATCGACAAGGACACGGTGGATTTCGTCGAGAACTATTCCGCCGAGCGCCAGGAACCGACCGTCCTGCCGGCCCGTTTCCCGAACCTTCTGGTCAATGGGGCCAATGGTATCGCCGTGGGCATGGCAACGAATATCCCGCCGCACAATCCCGGTGAGGTGATCGACGCCTCGCTGGCCCTGTTGGACAATCCGGACCTGTCGGAAGAGGAATTCCTCGACATCCTGCCGGGACCGGACTTCCCGACCGGTGGCCTGATCCTTGGCCGCGCCGGTGCGCGCAGCGCCATCCAGACCGGCCGGGGCTCCATCGTCATGCGCGCCAAGACCGATTTCGAAGAGGTCCGCAGCGGTCGCCAGGCCATCATCGTCACGGAAATTCCCTACCAGGTGAACAAGGCGACGATGATCGAGAAAATCGCGGAACTGGTCCGCGACAAGAAGATCGAGGGCATTGCCGACCTGCGCGACGAAAGTGACCATTCCGGTATCCGTGTTGTCATCGAGCTCAAGCGGGATGCCAACGGCGATGTCGTCCTGAACCAGCTCTTCCGCTGGTCCTCCATGCAGACGAGTTTCGGCGCCAACATGCTGTCGCTTGTCGATGGTCGCCCGCAATTGCTGGGCGCGCGTGAGATCATCAAGGTCTTCCTGCGTTTCCGCGAGGAAGTGGTTGCCCGTCGCGCCAAGTTCGAGCTGAACAAGGCCCGCGACCGTGCACACGTCATCATTGGCCTGGCCCTGGCTGTCGCCAATATCGACGAGGTCATCGCCCTGATCCGCAATGCGCCGAACCCGACGGAAGCACGCGAGCAGTTGATGGCCCGTGAGTGGCCGGCCGCCGATGTCGCGCCGCTGGTTGAATTGGTCGCGGATCCGCGCTCCATGCTGACCTCGAACGGCACGCTGCGCCTCACCGAGGAACAGGCCCGCGCCATTCTCGAACTGCGCCTCAACCGCCTGACCGGTCTGGGTCGCGACGAGCTGGGCAATGAAGCCAAGACGCTGGCCGAGGAGATCGAGGACCTGCTCGATATCCTGCGTTCGCGTGCCCGCGTGCTCGACATCATCCGCTCGGAAATGCTGGAAGTCCGCGAGAATTACGCGACGCCGCGCCGCTCCGAATTCATGGATGGTGGCCTCGACTTCGAGGACGAGGATCTCATCCCGCGCGAGGAAATGGTCGTCACCGTGACGCATGGCGGTTACGCCAAGCGTACGGCGCTCTCCGACTATCGGGCCCAGCGTCGGGGCGGCAAGGGCCGCGCCGGCATGGCGACCAAGGACGAGGATTTCATCTCGACCCTGTTCGTGGCCTCGACCCACGCACCGCTCCTGTTCTTCTCCAACAAGGGCATGGTCTACAAGACCAAGACCTGGCGCCTGCCGCTTGGCGCGCCGAACACCAAGGGCAAGGCCCTGGTGAACCTCCTGCCGCTGGACCAGGGTGAGACCATCACCTCGATCATGGCGCTGCCGGAGGATGAAAGCACCTGGGCCGATCTCAACGTCATGTTCGCGACCAAGTCCGGTACGGTGCGTCGCAACAAGCTGTCCGACTTCGTCCAGGTCAACCGTAATGGCAAGATTGCCATGAAGCTGGAAGGTGAGGAGGAGCGCATTATCGATGTCCGCCTCTGTACCGAACAGGATGATGTCTTCCTGGTCTCTGACCGCGGTCGCGCCATCCGCTTCCCGGTCACCGATGTGCGTGTCTTTGCCGGCCGTAACTCCATCGGTGTTCGCGGTATCCGCATGGGGGCCGATGACAATCTCATCTCCATGGCCATCCTGCGTCATGTGGATGTGACGCCGGCCGAGGCCCGCGCCTACATGAAACACGCCACCGCCATGCGCCGTGCGCTGGGCGATGACGAGGCTGATTTGCCGACGACGGAACCGGCCGAGGAGGGGGATGAGGCGGCTCTGACGCCGGAACGCATCGCCGAGCTGGGTGCGGCCGAGCAATTCCTGCTGACGGTTGGTGCGGACGGCATGGGCAAGCGTTCATCGGCCTATGACTACCGTGTCATGGGACGGGGCAATCAGGGTGTCGCTGCGCAGGACCTGTCCCGCGGCGCCATGCTGGCCGCCAGCTTCCCGGTCGAGGATGCCGACCAGATCATGGCCGTTACCGATGGTGGCCAGCTGATCCGCTTCCCGATCGACGGGGTGCGTATCGCCGGTCGTTCGACCCGCGGTGTCCGCCTGATCCGCCTGAATGGCGAGGAACAGGTCGTGGCCGTGGTGCGTATCGAAGATGCCGGAGATGACGAGGCAGCAGACGCAGACGGCGCCACCGAAGGGGAGGCTCCGGAAGCCTCTGGTGATGCGGGCGGCGAGGCTTCGCAGGGCGAATAGTGTGCGAGGCGCGGGATTGATCTCCCGCGCCCACACACATCAAGCCGTTGATCTTCAAGCCTGCATCTGCAACAGATATCGCCTGATTTTTGGATACCGGGCGGGTCATCCCGTCATTCAGCGGTATCAGCAATACGGACGGGCCTTCCATGCCGCGCACCGCGCTCTACCCGGGCACTTTCGACCCGCTGACCAATGGCCATCTCGATATCATCGGGCGGGCGGTGAAACTGGTCGACAAGCTGATCATCGGTGTGGCGATCAACGAGGCCAAGAAACCGCTCTTCTCGCTGGAGGAGCGGGTCCGGATCGTCGAGGAAGAAGTCTCGCACCTCGCCGAGGCCGCGGAAATCGAAGTGCGCCCGTTTGACGGATTGCTGATGCATTTTGCCGAGCAGGTGGGCGCCCAGTCCATCGTCCGTGGCCTGCGGGCGGTTTCCGATTTTGAATATGAATTCCAGATGGTTGCGATGAATCAGCAGCTGAATGACGAGATCGAGACCGTGTTCCTGATGGCCGATCCGCGTCACCAGGCCATCGCCTCGCGTCTCGTCAAGGAAATCGCGGCCCTGGGCGGCGATATCTCGTCTTTTGTCCCGGCGCGGATTGAAGCCCGCCTCAAGGAGCGTTTTGCGTGATCATGCGTTTATCTCTGTCTACTGCCCTGGCCCTGGCCCTGACGACTGCGGCCTGCGCCCGCGAGGCCGCCAGCGAAACCGAAGCTGAAACCAGCACCGAGACGGCCGTTGCCGCAGCGACCGAAGTCGCCGTGCAGGAACCCGTTGTGACCTATGAGTTCCCGGAAGACGCCTGGCGCGACCTGGATCCGGAAAACACGCTCTATATCGAAACCGATCACGGCCGCATCGTCGTCGAACTGGCACCGGAATTTGCGCCGATCCACGTCGATCGCATGAAAACACTGGCGCGCGACCAGTTCTATGACTTCCTGATCTGGCATCGCGTCATCGACGGTTTCATGGCCCAGGGTGGCGGTTCCCGGGCCAATCCGAACCACGGTACGGACCTGCCCAACATGCAGTCAGAGTTCACGCTCAGCCGCGGACCGGAGCTGGAGCTGTCCGAGCTCATGGACCGCCAGGTCAGCCCGTCCATCCCGCAGATCGGCAAGGCCGGCTTCTGGAATTCATTCCCGGCTGGCACCCAGCCGATCGCCCAGTCGATGATCACGGCCACAGGCCAGGTCCAGAGCTGGTTGCTGCATTGTCGGGGCGCGGCCGCGATGGCGCGCACCAATGACCCGAACTCGGCGGGCAGCCAGTTTTACATCACCCGTGGCGATGCCGAGCATCTCAACGCGACCTACACGGTCTGGGGCCGGGTCCGTCACGGTCAGGACGCAGTAGACGCGATTTCGGTCGGTACGCACATGCAGGACCCGGGCTTCACGCCCGACGTCATCCGCTCCATGCGCGTTGAAGCGGACCTGGATGAAGGCGAACGCACCCCGGTTCAGGTTGTCGACACGGATCATCCGTCGTTTGCAGCCTATCTCGACACACTGCGCGACGCATCCGGCGCCCTGCCGGATGTTTGCGAAATTGATATTCCGACGCGAGTGCAGGAATAAGTAGTGAAATCGCTTCACCAGGCGGCTAGGTACGCGACGATTATATCCGTCGCATTCACGGTCGTGTTTGGGGGAGCAGGATTGGTTTTGATCAACTGGCCGGAATTCTATTCGGTAACAATCGAGGCCTGTTCGCGACGCTGATAGCGTTTGGCACGGTGGCGGCAATCGTCTGGATTGCGACATTGGTGCTTGGACTGGTGATCTTGAAGGACAAAGGACTAAACAGACATGGCTGACGAAAAAATCGTATTCACCCTTGATGGCGGTGATGTCGTAATCGGACTGCGTCCGGACCTGGCCCCGAAACACGTGGCCCAGATCACCAAGCTGGTCAAAGACGGCTTTTATGATGGCCTGACCTTCCACCGTGTCATCGACGGTTTTGTTGCTCAGGGCGGTTGTCCGAACGGCAATGGCATGGGCGGTTCCGGCACCAATATCGAAGCCGAGTTCAATGCCGAGCCGCACGTGCGCGGCACCATGTCCATGGCGCGCGCTGCGGACCCGAACTCTGCCTCCAGCCAGTTCTTCATCTGCCTGGACGAAGTGCCTTACCTCAACAATCAGTACACCGTCTGGGGCCAGGTTGAATCCGGCATGGAACATGTCGACGCGCTGCCCAAGGGCGAGCCGCCGCGCGAGCCGGGCAAGATCATCAAAGCTGTTGTCATCGAGGCCTAGGCCTTGAGCTGGATCAAGACAGTTTCACGAGAGGCGGCCGATGGCCGCCTCAAGTCTATCTACGACCGGGTCGCCGGGCCGGACGGTCAGATCGACAATATCCTGGCGTCACACAGCCTGCGACCGCACACGCTGGAGGGCCATATGGCCCTCTACAAGGCGACGCTGCATCATTTCGGCAATACGCTGGACAAGGCCTATCTGGAAACGATCGGGACCTATGTCAGTGGCTTGAACAAGTGCGCCTATTGCGTGGAGCATCACTTTGCGGGCCTGCGCCGCCTGTTGAACGATGATGCGCGAGCCAGCACCATCCGTGCGGCGCTGGACGCGGATGACCTCGCGGCGGCCTTTGACGGTCGCGAATTGGTCGGACTGATCTATGCACGCCAACTCACGCGGGATCCGCCCAGTGTGGGCGCGGGTGATGTCCAGCGCCTGCGCGAGGCCGGTTTCCAGGATGGTGAAATCCTCGAAATCAACCAGGTCACGGCCTACTTCGCCTATGCCAATCGCACTGTTCTGGGGCTCGGCGTCAGCCATGTGGGCGAGGAACTCGGCCTGTCACCCAATGACAGCGCAAGCCCGGATGACTGGTCGCACGGCTAGTCGTGTTCGTTGCGGGCGAGATCGATGATCAGCGGACGATGATCGGACCCGGTTAGCGGACCGACCTCGATCTCCACCCGCGCCCAGTTCTCGCCGGCAAAGGCGTGATCAATTCCAACAATCGGGTGTGTCGCTGGCCAGGTAGGCTGGTGGCGCGTCAGGCGGGTCACCTGCCAGCGGTTCGCCATGGTCTCCAGCACCCGGGCCGGGGCCGCCGCATTGAAATCACCGACCAGTACCAGTTGTGCCGGATCTACGCGCCTCAGCTCCTGGCTCAAAGCCTCGACCTGTTCATTCTGCGAGGACAGGGGGTCGGGCCAGGTCAGGTGGATCGAGCCCAGCATAAAGCGTTCCCCATCGGGCAGCTCGATCTCGGCCCAGGCGCTGGACGGCATGTCGAGGCCGGGGATCGCGACCCCGAAAACCGGATTGATCGCTGGGCGACGGCGCAGGCAACCGGAGCCGTGGATCGGGAAGCGGCTGTAGATTCGTGTGGATTCCCATCGGCAGCGGCTGAAATAGGGATAGTCGCTTTCCAGCTGGTCAAGGATCGGGTTGAGGTGGTTGAACGCCTCCTGCAGGGCGATGACATCCGGCTCGGTCGCATCGACCAGGTGTACCAGGCCTCCTGCCGCACGTGTGGATCCCCACAGATTATGACTGAGAATGCGAATGTCGCGCTCGCCCTGCGCGTGCGGGATGTCGCGCTTATCCATGGCGATTGCCGCCAGCAGGGTGATGCAGATGGTTGTCGTGGCAGCCAGTGCAAGCTGCCGGGCCAGCAGCGTGACGACCAGTAGCGAGATCGCAAATACCATCCATACAGGCCAGAGATGGTTGAACGTGTCGGTCGGTGCGCCAAATATTCCCGCAAGACACAAGCCGGTCAGCAGGACCAGGCTAGAACCTGCCAGCAACAGGGCCGCGCGGAACCATGTCATGCAACACTCCATGTGCAGAGAATTCGCGTTCCCGTGTTGCCGACAAGTTGGGCGAAAGATAGACGGTGCGGCATGAAAGTAACTGACTTCGACTTCGAGCTGCCCGAGGCGCGCATCGCGCTTCGCCCCGCGCGTCCTCGTGATGCTGCGCGGATGTTGCACGTTTCTTCGGACGGCGCACTTGTTGACCGGGGCGTTCGGGATTTGCCCGATGTGTTGCAGCCCGGCGATCTGATTGTGTTCAACGACACCAAGGTCATCCCGGCAGCCCTGGACGGGGTGCGACCGGCGCGGGACCATGGCGGCGGCGGGGACGTTACGCTGGAAGTCAATTTGCACAAGCGCGAAGCAGCGGATGCCTGGCGCGCCTTCATCCGTCCGGCCAAACGCATTCGCGAGGGCGACACGATCCGGTTCGGTGAGCTGACGGCCCGCGTTGAGCGCAAGTCAGAGGGCGGCGACACGCTGCTGCGTTTCGACCATTCCGGTGCTTTGCTGGACGAGGCGATCGCAGCGACCGGAGTACCGCCTTTGCCGCCTTATATCGCCCGCAAGCGCGGCGTTGATGAGCAGGACAATGAGGATTATCAGACATTGTTCGCACGCGAAGAAGGTAGTGTGGCGGCTCCCACTGCGGGGCTGCATTTCACGGAACGACTGTTGCAGGCCTTGAAGGACCGCGGTGTCGAGATGGTGCATGTCACCCTGCATGTGGGCGCCGGAACCTTTCTGCCAGTCAAGGCCGATGACACGGACGACCACGCCATGCATTCGGAATGGTGCACGATTTCGGAGGCGGCGGCTGCACAGATCAACCGGGCCAAGGCAGAGAGGCGCCGCGTGATCCCCGTGGGAACGACGGCCCTGCGCACGATCGAAAGCCTGGCAACCGGACCGGGACAGGTCGCGGCCAGCAGCCGGGACACGGATATCTTCATTACGCCGGGCTATGAGTTCCGTATCGCCGACGCACTGATGACCAATTTCCACCTGCCCAAATCCACGCTGTTCATGCTGGTCAGCGCGATGAGCGGGCTGGATGTCATGCAGAAGGCCTATGCCCACGCCATCGCCGAGGAGTATCGTTTCTATTCCTACGGCGATGCGTGCCTATTGGAGCGACAGACATGACGGCTTTTCCCTACACCATCCATGCAACCGACGGCGCGGCGCGCTGTGGCACGCTTTCCACCTCGCGCGGCGACATCCAGACCCCGGCCTTCATGCCTGTGGGCACGGCAGGCACGGTCAAGGCGCTGTATATGGACCAGGTCAAGGCGACCGGCGCCGACATCATCCTGGGCAACACCTATCACCTCATGTTGCGCCCGGGTGCCGAGCGGGTGAAGGGCCTCGGCGGCCTGCACAAATTCTCGACCTGGCAGGGTCCGATGCTCACCGATAGCGGCGGTTTCCAGGTCTGGTCCCTCTCCAAGCTCCGCAAGATGACCGAAGAGGGGGTGAAGTTCCGCTCCCATATCGACGGGTCGGAATACAATCTGACGCCGGAACGCTCGATCGAGATCCAGGCGGACCTCTTGGGCGCGGACATTTCCATGCAGCTGGACGAGTGCACCCCCTTTGGCTGTTCGGAAGAAGAGGCGCGTGCCTCAATGGAACTCTCCTTGCGCTGGGGCGCGCGCTCCAAACAGGCCTTTGGCACGCGGGACACCCAGGCGCTGTTCGGCATTGTCCAGGGATCGGTGTTTGAAAACCTGCGCCGCGAAAGCGCCGAGCGATCTATCGAAACCGGCTATGACGGATACGCCATTGGCGGACTCGCGGTAGGCGAGGGATTTGAAGTGATGTGTGAAGTCCTCGACTACACCACACCGCATCTGCCGAGCGAGCGTCCGCGTTACCTGATGGGCGTGGGCAAGCCGATTGACCTGGTCGAATCCGTGGCCCGCGGGGTCGACATGTTCGACTGCGTCCTGCCGACCCGTTCCGGTCGCCATGGGCAGGCCTGGTCCGACTGGGGCCCGATCAATATCAAGCGCGCCGAATTCGTCGATGATGACAGCCCGCTGATGCCGGAGCTCAACTGTCCGGCCAGCCGCGATTATTCAAAGGCGTATCTCAATCATCTCTTCCGCTCTGGCGAATACCTGTCCGCCATGCTGCTGAGCTGGCACAATATCGCCTACTTCCAGGACCTGACGCGGCGCATGCGTGAGGCGATCAAGGCGGGTGAGTTCGCGGCTTTCCGCAAACAGTTCAACGAACGCTGGCAAGAGGGGCAGGCGCAGCGCGCGGCCCAGTCCTAGCTCTCTTCCTCCACGAGCCCGTAAGCTGCAAATGCCCGGCGCATCTGTGCCGGCGGGCAGCCGAAACCGTCATAGAGGCCGCGCAGATAGCTGCGGCGGCGCTGGGCGTAGTCGCGTTGCTGGTCAGCCTCCCGTTCGATACGACCCGCTCCGCCGATGAAACGTACGACGGGGCGCACCGGGTTGAGGCCGACAATGGTGGAGCGGTAGAGACTGCGCGCACCGTCGGCCGCGGCTCCCGGAGCGCGCGAGGCCGCGTGGGCACCGCGGGACAGCCAGCCATCATCGTCCGGCGCGTCTTCCGCCTCACGGCGCTGAACTTCTTCGATGTCGGGACCGAGGACCACGGTCAGGCGCGCAATATCACGTGCCACGGTGGAGCAGCGCCGGCGCGAGCCTTCGCCGCCATAGGGGGTGGGCACGGTGTCGTCGCCTTCATCAACCATGATCTGGCCGGGGCGGCGTCGGGGCAGGCCCGCGGCATCTGATATTGCAGTGCGGGTTTCGCTTTGTGCAAAGTCCGTAGCCTCGCCAGCGCGCTGGCGGGTAGACGAGCATGCTGTTGCCGCTAACGCCGCAAGAACACACGGAAAAATGAGATTCGATCCCCTCATGCAAACCATCATACTGAAGAATGTGACGAAAGATCATCAAAAATGCTGAAATATCGCAGCAATCGCGGATTGACCCCGCGGAATCTCGCGCATATGTTCCGCGCTCCTTCGGGACGGGAGCCGATAGCTCAGCTGGTAGAGCATCTGACTTTTAATCAGACGGTCCAGGGTTCGAATCCCTGTCGGCTCACCATTTCCTCTTAAAATCATAATCTTACCTGATCAGAGGATGGTGTACTCCACTCCCGGTTGACGCGAACGCCGTGGCCCAGGCTCGCCTGTGGCACGAGTGTGATTCCGCCTTTCCAACCGATATTTTGGGCTATCCGCTTGTCACCCGCCCTGGTCCGCCTAGTGTGAAAGGCATGTTGCGGGGAGAATAAGATGTACGGTTTCTTGCGTTCTATTGGCCTGGTCCTGGCCTGCGGTCTGATGATGGCGAGCTGCAGTGGGGGTGTGGACGACACACCAGTTGAGTCGCTGGAAGAAACCCGGAGACAGATTTCCCAGGGAGAGCTCGTCGGCTTCGAAACCGCGCAGGGCGCACATGCCTGGGTCGCAGTTCCGTATGCGGCCCCGCCGGTCGGCGATCTGCGCTGGCGTGCTCCGCGTCCCGCGGAAATGTTCGATAGCCCCTTGGAAGCCCTCGTGCACGGCTCGCGCTGTCCGCAGATCACCAACGGTCTGGACGAGGCCGAGGGCCTGGCGCCGGATCTGCTGGTGGGCGATGAAGATTGCCTGACACTGGATATCTATGCGCCGCCAGGTGCCGAGGATTTGCCGGTCATGGTCTGGATCCATGGCGGCGGAAATGTCTGGGGACGCTCGGCCGCCTACAACGGGTCCCGTCTTGCCCTTGACCAGAATGTGATTGTGATCGCCATCCAGTACCGGCTGGGACCGCTTGGCTGGTTTGCCCACCCCGGCTTGCGCGCGGATGCAGAGACCGAGGCTGACGCGGCGGCCAGTTTCGCCCTGCTGGACATGATCGCCGCGCTGGAATGGGTCCAGGCCAACGCATCGGCCTTTGGAGGCGATGCGGACCGGGTGACGATTTTCGGTGAGAGCGCCGGCGGACACAATGTGGCCGGCCTGATGGCCAGCCCGCTGGCGCGGGGGCTGTTCCATGCGGGCATCATCCAGAGTGGTATTGTCTGGTCCGTACCGCTGGATATCGCAGAGAGCGGCTCGGACTGGCAGGCGAATGGCGGGCTGGAGATTGCCAGCGCTATTGCCGGGGAAGGGAGTAGCGGTGAGGCACTTCGCGCGGTCCCGCTCGAGGATTTGTTCCAGGCTTATAACGTTGGCTACAGCATGGAATTGCCGCGCATGATCGAAGACGGCGTCGTACTGCCGGAAGGCGGTATCCTTGGCGCCGCCGCTACACCCGGCGGATTTGGCGATCTGCCGTTGATCACCGGGACCAATCTGGAAGAGATGAAGCTCTACAAGGCGCTGGACCCTGACCTGGTCCGCCGTTTCGGCCTGCTGTTATGGCCGCGTGACGCCGATTCCTACGAAGCCATCGCGGAGTATCCGAGCCGTTTCTGGCGGGCGCTCGCGGTTGATGAACTGGCTAATCGGCTGGTTGCGAGCGGGCATGAGAATGTCTGGGCCTATCGCTTTGACTGGAATGATGGCGGGTCCTTCCTGGTGACCGATAGCGGACAATTGTTCGGCGCCGCGCATTCGATGGAAATCCCCTTCGTGTTCAACCACTTTGATTTCTACGGGGATCTGGACCGCTTGCTGTTCACCGCCGAGAACGCGCCCGGCCGACAGGCCATCGCCGATGCCATGGGCGGCCATTGGGGGCGGTTTGCCTATACCGGTGCACCGGCGTCAGGCTGGCAGCCCTGGACGCCGGAAGGCGCGCTGATGCGGTTCGATACGCCGGAAGCCGGTGGACAGCAGATGATTGCCGGTGGGGAGAGCCTCGGGCAAATCCTGGACGCCCTTGTTGCGGACACGCGTCTGGATGAGGCTCAGCGCTGCGCAGTGGCCGCGGAGCTGACCAGCTGGAATCCGGTCGATGCGGATCAGATATCGGCCCGGATACCGTGCTGAGACACCAGATCGATCTGCTCCATCAGATAACCGAAACAATCATCCTGGATGATCGCGGTCTCCAGGGTGATCATTGACGGCGTCGCATCGCGGGACAGCACGAGTGCACCGTCCTCATAGGTGAAGAACTGATCCGTCAGGTCCCGGCGCTGTTCGTCCAGTACGCGCAACGGGCGACCGGCGCGGGCGATGTCGGCCCAGTGCATGCCGGCCTGTTTGGGGCTGAAATTCCAGCTGTCCATCTCTGCCGGAAAACGCAGTGGCGCATCGGAGGAGGGCGAAAACCCTATGCGCCAACCCGGCTCGATCTCCATTCGGCCCACCGTTCGATAGACTGTTAGCTCCCGGTCATGACCTGCGGTCCGAAACCGTGAGAGGTGCAGGGTGTCGTGGACCACATCGAACGCGCGCTCGATGCCGGCCGGTTCGCCGGGGCGTCCGGCCTCGACCGTCACCGCCGGACACAACTTACTCAGCGCCATCGAGATGACGCTGGGCGGATTGCGGAAATACACCAGGGTCGGGCTGAACAGGGCGGCCAGGTGCAGAAATTGGGGCGCCAGGCTGTTGATGCATCCATAAAGCGGATTGCGACCGGTATTGTTATGGATGTCGATTGCGGCGAACAGGTCGCATGTCCGCAGTTCCGTCAGAACGCTTTGCGCCAGCGCGTGTTCGGGCGTGGATCCGCCATTCCAGATCCGGTTGAAATCCGGCTGGTCGGTCAGGTGCCGCAGTCCCGCTTCAGCCGCATGAACATTGCCGACAAAAATCAACAGGTTGCGCGGCAGTCGATGGTCACGCAACCAGCGCGCCAGCCGCTGTAAAACGCTGAAGCCTGTTGTCTCGTTGCCGTGCAGCAGGACGGACAGGAACACGGTCTCGGACGAGGCACCCTCAAGCTCGATGAGACAGGGTTCGGGAAAGATCTGACGGACCTCTTGCGAGGACAGTCGCAGGATCGCGTCCGGGATCCGCTTCAGGACCGGCAGGCTGGGCATCAGTGCGTCCATCGATGAACCGGTTGTCCGTCGTCCTGGCGGTCCAGATAGGCCTGGACCAGCGTCTGGTGATCATTACCGTGGTAGTTGGCATGGGCCCTCTGCCAGGCGGCCCCGGTCTGCCCGTTGCGTGCGCGTGCACGGATAATGCCGATATAGTGACTGGCATCGAGGGCGCTGACACCGGCCTCGATCAGGGCAAGTTCGGCGGCTTCGGCCAGCTGGTTGCGGATCAGTTCCTGGGCATCGCGCACATCGCCATCCAGCCAGACGATCGAGGCGCCGAGGCCGCGCTTGGCACAGGCATAGAAATTCCTGCGTGCCAGTTCGAACGGCAAACGTTCTTCCCGCCCGTCCTGCTTGGCCAGGTGCAGGGTAAGGCCAATGGCAAAGGCGGTATTGGCAATCACATCGATAACGGTCGGCCCGGCGGCCATGACCCTGTTCTCGATGCGCAAATGAGGTGTTTGCCCGGCGGCGGCATGAATTATGGGACGGTTCTAGCGCCAGATCGTGCCGTTCTGGAGTTTAAGATGCACCAGCTCGTCGCGCTCACTGTCAGAGACCATCGGCAGGAAGGGCAGATAGGTGTCGAGATTCTCGATGAATAATTCCATCAGCGAGGATTTGAGATAGCGATCGCCGAAGGTCACGCGGGAGGCCTGTCGACCATCCACCCCCCCTGGGGCCCGGCAGGTTAACCGCGGACTCAAAAGCGGGAATGCGCGTTTCCTCCCACAATCGCCGCCCATACAGGAAGGGTGAGTTTGCCGACACGGCGATAATTGCGGCCGATGCGGCCTGCATGGCGTTGTAGGTGCGTGCCTCGTCCGACTGGGAGGTCATCAGGTGGACCTGCAAGGAGGTGCAGGCCGCTTCGGTCATCAAATGGTCCTGAACCATCGAAAGCCGGTCGCGGCCATCGATATCGAATTTGAGGGGCTTGCCTCCGCGCAATTGAAACAGGCGTTCGTTCAACAGGCGATAGCGTTCCGACGGTGTGATGGTGTCGAGAGACAGATGGCTTTCTCGAAGCGTCGGAGGAATGCCGATCATCATGGGGCGCAGGCCGAGTGTCTCTGCGGTGTTGCGCGCCTTTAGCCAGTGGCGACCGAGTTCTTCCTCGAAATCGCTGAAACACCGACAGTCGAGCCTGTGCGGCTCCGAATTGAACTCGAAATTGAACGCAGCGAGCTCCGGCACCATGGCGGGATCCTTGAGCTGGTTGAGAAATTCCAGATTGCGCTCCGATGGCAGACCATCGTCGTCCATCAACCAGGCTTCAAGCTCCAGCCCACCGGAAGCCGGGTCAGCCGGGTCGAAGGCGTTCTCCTTGAACCATTGCATGACCAGGCTGGTTTCAGATCGCAGACGGCTTTGAAAAGTGTCCTCACAGAGGATTTCGTCACTCGAGATTTCCCGTCCCATAATAGCCTCCCTTTCTTTAAGGTAATTGCGGGGCGTATCATGACGACGATGCGACCAATTGGCCCGGTTCGCGGCGGGCAGTGGCACTGGCCGCCAGAATGGGGCTAGGCAGGAGAGGTGGAAATGGACTCAGCACCGACATGAACGACTTTCTCCTTCAGGCCGCGATCTATCTCGGAGCGGGTGCTGTTGCCGTGCCGCTGGCGCATCGTCTCGGTCTTGGCTTGGTATTGGGATACCTGGTCGCGGGTATCCTGATTGCCCCTCTGTTGGAGCGTGTCGGATCAGATCATGAAACCGTCCAGCATTTCGCCGAGTTCGGCGTCGTCATGATGCTGTTACTCATCGGCCTGGAGTTGCAGCCGGGCTTGCTTTGGTCGATGCGCTCGCGCCTGTTCGGGCTGGGCGGTGCGCAGGTCCTGCTGACTGCTCTGGTGATTGCCGCCGGCTTGCTGGCGCTGGGGCTGGCCGTCCCCGTCGCGATTGCCCTGGGCCTGATCCTGGCACTTTCGTCCACAGCCATCGTGCTGTAGACTCTGGGGGAAAAGAAATGGTTGCGCACGGAAGGCGGTCAGTCCGCCTTCGGTGTGTTGCTGTTTCAGGATATCGCCGTGATTCCCATCCTGGCGCTGTTACCCTTTCTGGCCATCGGTGCCGGGGGCGAGAGCGCGTCCGGCAGCGGGCATGCAACATCCAGCCTGATTGCCGACTATCCCGCCTGGGCGCAGGCTGTCCTGACCTTGTCAGCGGTCGCCATCGTCATCCTGGTCGGGCGCTATCTCACCCGACCGGCCTTTCGCATCATCGCCCGAACCGGGCTGCGGGAGCTCTTCCTGGGCTCTGCATTGCTCCTGGTCATCCTGATCGCCATGTTGATGAGCTATGTCGGCCTGTCGCCAGCGCTGGGCACCTTCCTGGCCGGTGTCGTCCTGGCCGACAGCGAGTACCGGCATGAGCTGGAAAGCGACCTGGCCTCCTCCAAGGGGTTATTGCTCGGCGTCTTCTTCATCACAGTCGGTGCCGGTATTGATTTCGATCTGCTGATGGCCCAGCCGGTCCAGATTGTGTCCGCAGCGCTGGCGCTGATCGCGCTCAAGGGCGCCATCCTCTGGCTGTTGGGCACCGCGTTTGGTCTGCGCCAGCGTGAGCGCTGGCTCTTCTCCATGTCGCTGGCGCAGGCCGGCGAATTCGCCTTCGTCTTGCTGACGTTCGCGGTCAGTTCTCACGTGCTGGCGCCGGATATTGCCGCATTCACCTCGCTCGTGGTGGCCTTGTCGATGTTGGCGACACCGGCGCTCTTGCTGACCTATGAACATGTTGTGGCGCCGCGGGTGAGGTTGGGAGATACGCCTGACCGCGGGCATGACACGATCAAGGAGGAAGGCAGTGTCATCATCGCGGGCATGGGCCGTTTCGGCCAGATCGTGCAACGCATGCTGGTGATGACGGGGTATAAACCCGTCGTCCTGGACTCATCGGCCGAGCACATCGATTCCCTGCGCAAATTCGGCATCGACGTCTATTATGGCGATGCCGTACGTCCGGACATGCTGGTCGCAGCCGGTATTGCCAATGCAAAGCTGTTCATCGTCGCGATCGATGACCGAGAGCGAGCAGTGGAGCTGGTCGATTTTGTGCACCGGCGATATCCGCAGGTGAAGATCCTAGCCCGCGCCGCGGACCGCGATCATGTCTACCGCCTGTGTGCTGCCGGTGCCGACACTGCGTTCCGGGAGATGTTCGGGTCTTCCGTCGCCATGGCGAAATCCGCCCTGGTCGAGTTGGGGCATTCCGATGAAGACGCGGAGCGCAAGGCGCGTGCATTTGATGAGCACGACACAGCGGGTCTGCGGCATCTGATGGAAGTCTGGGATGCCGAGCTCGACGTGTTTTCGAATCCAACCTACATCGCGCGAGCAAAGAGCCGGTCCGACGAATTTGCCGAGCTGATGGCGCAGGATGAGGAAGAGCGAGAACGCTAGTATAATCAAGAGCCTGCATCAAAAGAATAATCTATCTCACCCCGGGCTCGAAAAGCGCTTCACGTTCCGGAAATGACTGGTTAATGTTTGCGTAATTCGTACGGAGTCGCGTGGTGAAGCACCTGCTGGGCATATCGCTTTCCATTGCTCTGGGGGCCGCGGTTTTTGCGCAGGAACCCGAGCAGGACCCGGATTCCATCGGCCTCTTGCCAGGCGAGGACGTGATCGAGGAAGCGGTCCCGGAAATACCGCTTCTGCCGATGCCGGCCTCGTCGCAATGGTCCCAGGACGATCTTGATCTACTGGTCTCTCAGCTGTTCGAGGCTCCAAGCCACGGCCTGCCGTCGATGGACCTCCTGGCTTTCCGTATCGCCAACCCCCAGGAAGAGCTGGTCGTTCGGCAGTCCCTGGCGCAACAGGCCTTCATGCAGTTCGGCGGGTGGTTACGGTTTGGCTTGCTGGACCAGGAAAGTCACGCGATCCGCCAGCTTTCCAATGAAGAGCAAAACATCTTGATTGCGGCATTGACTGACGCGCTGGCGGACGGCGATGTGGCGGCAACTTTGCAAGGTTTCACGCCGCGCGTGCGTGATTACGAGATCCTGCGCCGCGAAATGCTGCGCATGCTGGCCTTGCAGCCCATCTGGCCCGAAGTCGACAGCGAGGGTGGTGCACTGGAGCCGGGCGCGACAGGACCGCGGGTCGAGCAATTGCGTGCGCGCCTCGCGGCTGAAGGATTGTATCACAGCGATTGGGAAGAGGGGGCGCCCTATGGCGCTAGACTTGAGACCGCCGTACGTCGTTTCCAGGGGCGGGTGAATCTGGCGCCCAGCGGGCGCATGGACCGCAACACGCTGCGCCAGCTCAATATCAGCCCGGAACAGCGCCTGACCCAATTGCGCGCCAATCTGGAGCAGCGCCGTTGGCGTGAGCGTGATCTGGGTCGCAAGCACATCTGGGTGAATATCGCCGATTATCGCCTTGAGGCATGGGAAGATGGTGAGCTGGTCCGGACCCACCAGGTCATGGTGGGCCGCACCGCCAGCTCAACGCCGGAATTTTCCGACGAGATGGAGTACCTGGTTTTCAACCCTTGGTGGGGCGTACCGACAGGTTCGGCCCGGTCGCGCTTTCGCTCCATCCGCAGAAACCCGAATGTTGTCGACTATTACGGTTTCCGGATTTTCGACTCGACCGGCAGCGCTATCCAGCCGTGGGAAATCGACTGGTCGCAATGGGGGCGGTCCTGGCCGTATCGCCTGTCCCAGGCGCCGGGACCGACCAATCCGATGGGCGAGGTGAAGTTCATCTTTCCCAACCGGCACAATGTGTACATTCACGACACGACCGAACGTGACCAGTTTGTCCGTACCCGCAGGGATTTCTCCGCAGGTTGTATCCGGGTCGAAGACCCGATGGAGCTGGCGCGCTGGATCCTCGCTGGCCAGGATGGCTATGACGCCGAAGAGATCGCCCGGGTTACCGCAGGAAACTCACCGACCGTCGTCTGGCTGGACGAACGGATCCGGGTTCATATCGCGTATTGGACCGTGGTGGGTGACGAGAACGGAGATGTCCGTTTCCTCAACGACCTTTACGGACGCGATTCCGACCTTGTGAGCGCGTATCAATCCGCTCTCGCCAGTTTCCAGCCGCGTGCGTCGGACGTGGTAGCTCTCCAGGAGAGCCTCGAGATCGCGCTCGACTAGATTTTTGTGCCCTGAGCCGGGGCATTGGTCGTTGGCAAAACAACCAAGTGTAACTCTCCTGCAACGGCGGCATTTTTTTGCACCAAATACGTGTTTTGGCGCCCTGAGCTATGGCATCGCCCCAATAATTGCTGTAGTGGAAATTGTAGGAATAGTCCGCAGGGGGCGATTCCAAGTAATTCGATATGGATCGAATTTGGTCAGTCACACCAAGGAGGCGATGCCTCCGGAGGGGGAATGATGAAAACACGGCTTTTCACGGCGGCCGCCGTCGGAGCCATCCTCGCAGCGGCTCCTGCGTTCGCTGACGAAGGCTGGTACGTACGCGGTGCTGTCGGTTATGGCGGCCCGGGCGACACCGATGTCTCTGGCGGTCTCAATGGCGAAATCAATGGCGAAGGCGAGCTGCGCGAAGCAGTTGCTCTTGGCTATGAGTGGGCAGACGGTCTTCGTTTCGAAGCCGAGCTGGCTCACCGTTACAATGACACGGGTGCAGTTGGTCAGTTTGAGAACAGCACTTCGGACTTCCAGATGTGGTCCGCGATGGCGAACGCCATCTTCGACTTCAATCCGGATGGTTCCTACCACCCGTATATCGGTGTCGGTATCGGTCTGACGGACGTATCGGGTTACCTGGCTGGTTTCACAGCTGGTACCACGCCGCCGAACTACACGGCTGCTGATTACGTTATCGCTCAGGACAGCGACACTGCATTCACGTGGCAGCTGCTGGCAGGTATCGGTTGGGAATTGACCGAGCGCCTGACGCTGGACACTGAATATCGTTACTTCTCTGTTGCTGGCACGGATTACGATCCGGGCGTAAGCGTTGACTCGCTGAGCGGCCACGAGGCCTGGGTTGGCCTGCGATATTCTTTCGCAGCTCCGCCGCCTCCGCCGCCTCCGCCGCCGCCGCCTCCGCCGCCGCCGCCTCCTCCGCCTCCGCCGCCGCCGCCGCCGCCGCCGCCGCCGCCGGAGTGTGAAGACGTTGATTTCCGCGTCTACTTCGAGTGGGACCGCGCTGATCTGACGGCTCAGGCTCGTGCGATCATCGCTCAGGCTGCAAACGAAGCTGCCAACTGCGACGTCGTTCGCGTGAACGTGGCGGGTTACACCGACCGTTCTGGCGCAGCATCCTACAACGTACGCCTCTCTGAGCGCCGCGCGACTGCGGTTCGAGACGAGCTGGTTCGTCTCGGCATCGGCGCGAGCACCATTTCCATGGAAGCTCTCGGCGAAACCCAGAACGCCCGCCCGACTGCGGACGGTGTTCGTGAGCCGCTGAACCGTCGTACGGAAGTGGTCATCACGCTCGACTAATCGTCGATCGCAGATCTACAGGAACGGCCCGGCATTTCGCTGGGCCGTTCTTTTTTGGAATAAACGTGCCGAAACCGGCGATGATCTTGGCAAAATAAGTTACATTTTTCGCACTGCTGAGTATGGCCTTGACCGCAGGAAAACAGCGGTTCAAATCCTCATCACGGTCCCTGGGGAGACCGATCAAACTGGAGGAGTGGCCGTGAGCAAGCCGGACAAACCATATCGCAAGAAGGACGTCGCTGGACACGTCCTCAGCCCTGAAACGCAGATGATGAGCTATGGTTTCGACCCGAAGCTCTCAGAGATGTCTATCAAGCCGCCGGTCTTCCTGACCTCGACCTTCGCATTTGCGACGGCCGAAGAGGGCGCCGCCTTTTTCCGCGTCACGCTCGGCCAGGCCGAAGAGGGTGACCCGGATGCAGCGGGTCTCATGTATTCCCGTTTCAACAACCCGAACATGGAAGTCCTCGAAGACCGCCTGGCGATTTTCGATGGCGCCGAAGACGCCTGTGTGTTCGCATCCGGCATGGCCGCGATTTCGACCACGCTGATGGCGCTGGCTCATTCGGGATCCGTGATCCTTCAATCCACGCCGCTCTACGGCGGTACCGAGAGCCTGATCCGCAAATTCCTCCCGAACTACGGCATCAAATCCGTTGATTTCGATGCCGGCGCCGAGGAAGACGCACTGCGCGCGGCGGCCGAGGAGGCCATGAAGCTGGGCGAGGTGTCGGTCATCTACTGCGAGACCCCGACCAATCCGACCAATGACCTGGTGGACCTGGGCGCTGTGGGCCGCGTGGCTGACATGATCGGTGCGGCCCAAGGCACGCGTCCCAAGATCGTCGTCGACAACACCTTCCTGGGTCCGGTCAACAAGTCGCCGCTGACGCTGGGCGCGGATGTGCTTGTCTATTCCCTGACCAAATATGTCGGTGGTCACAGTGACCTGATCGCAGGTGCGGCCCTGGGCGAGCCTGAAGCCATGGCCAAGGTCCGCGGACTGCGTGGCTATCTGGGCACCAATCTGGACGCTCACACCTGCTGGATGCTGCTGCGTTCGCTGGAGACGGTTAAGATCCGCATGGAGGCTGCGGCCGCGGGGGCCCGCAAGGTCGCCGAATTCCTGCGCGATCACCCCAAGGTCGACCGTGTCCGTTATCTCGGCTTCCAGGAAGAAGGCAGCCGCGATGCGCGTGTCTATTCCGAGCAGTGCGATTTCGCCGGTTCCACCTTCGCGTTCGACCTTGAGGATGAAGCTGCGGCCTTTCGCATGCTCAATGCACTCCAGGTCATGAAGCTGGCGGTGAGCCTGGGCGGTACGGAAACCCTGATCTGTCACCCGGGATCGACCACCCACCGCGGTGTGGACCCGGAGCTGCGTCGTCGCCAGGGCTTCTCCGATGGCCTGGTTCGTATCTCTGTGGGCATCGAGAACCCGGACGATCTGATTGCGGATCTCAAGCAGGCACTTGAGCACGCCTAATTGTATACAGTTTATCCCCGCGGCTTTGCGGTCGCGGGGGTAGACGCCCGCGTTTAAACGGCTATCACAGCTAGATGCTTAAACACGTCGAACTCAACGCTGAAGAACGCGCGGTCCTCGATTGGATCGAAAGCCGCGCTGAACACATGATCGAGACCGTCAAGGACTGGGCCTCGATCAATTCCGGTAGCCGCAATCCCGAAGGCCTCGAACGCATGCGCGGCAAGCTTGTCGAGGCGTTTTCGGAACTGGACGGAGAAATATCCGAAGTTCCGCTGACACCGTCCACGGTCGTCCTGCCGGACGGACAGGTGATCGAGCAAGACTACACGCCAGCCTTTCATTGCCGGATTCGGCCGCAAGCACCGATCCGTATCGTCATGACCGGTCACCATGACACGGTTTTTCCCGCCGAAAGTCATTTCCAGACTTGCACCTATTGGGACGAGGACACGCTCAATGGTCCCGGTGTCGCGGACATGAAGGGCGGCATTCTGGTGATGCTGCATGCCCTGTTGGGATTGGAGCGCAGCCCCTGGAAGGACGAGATCGGTGTCGACATCCTGATCTCTCCGGATGAGGAAATCGGGTCGCTCGGTTCCGGACCTGTTCTGGCTGATCTCGCAACAGGTGCCGATATCGGCATGACCTATGAACCTGCGTTGGCTGACGGGTCCCTGGCCGGTGCGCGCAAGGGGTCGGGCAACTGGTCCCTGAAGCTGACGGGCAAGGCGGCGCATGCCGGACGCGAACACCATCTCGGTCGCAATGCCATCGTCGCGGCTTGCCAGTTTGGTCTGGCGCTGGACGAGCTGAACGGTCGCCGTGAGGGCGTGACGTTTAATGTCGCAAAGATTGATGGCGGTGGCGCGCCCAATGTTGTCCCGGACAATGCCGTGGTGCGCTTCAATATTCGTGTTGCCGAAGAGAATGATCGGACCTGGGTCGAGGCCGAGCTGGAACGCCTGCTCGATGAAATTCGTATTCGTGACGGGATTTCGGCGGAGCTGCATGGCGGTTTCACTCGCCCTCCCAAGCCGATGTCACCGGCCAATGCCAAGATGTTTGAATGGACCAAGGCTGCCGGTGGCGCCCTCGGACTGGACATTCGTTGGCAGGACACGGGCGGTGTGTGTGAAGGCAATAATCTGTGGGCGGCCGGTTGTCCGAATGTTGATACGCTCGGCGTGCGTGGCGCCGACATTCATTCCGACCGCGAGATCGTAAAAGTGTCCAGCTTTACCGAGCGCGCCAAGCTTTCAGCCGTGATGCTGATGAAGTTCGCGCAGGGAGAGTTTGACGCCAAACAAGCAAGAGCACTGGCACGAATAAGCTAGGCCTGACACAGGGGAAAACATGCTGATCGTACGCGCCGGCAAACGGACCGACATTGATGCACTGATCAAATTGGCGGCTGAGGCCGGAACCGGGTTCACAAGCCTGGCGCTCCCTCCGGAAGCCTTGGAAGAGAAGCTCATCAAGTCGGAAAAAGCCTTTGGCCTACCCGGCGCGGAGCAGACGGAAGACGTCTATCAGCTGATGCTGGAAGACACGGAAACGGGCCAGATCGTCGGTTGCTCTGCGGTCAAGGCGATGATCGGTGTCTCCAAACCCTATTGGGATTTCAAGATCATCACCCTCGCACAGCATTCCACCGAGGCGGATCGCCGCTTCGATATGGATGCGCTGCTCTTGGTCAATGATTTTGCCGGGGCGACGGAAGTCGGCACCCTGTTCGTCTCCGAGGCGGGGCGCGGCAGCGGTGCCGGGCGTCTAGTCGCGCAATCGCGCTACTTGCTGATTGCGGCTGGTCGCGCACGTTTTGGCGAGAAGGTCGTGGCCGAGTTGCGCGGTGTGGTCGAGGAAGACGGATCATCGCCCTTCTTTGACCACGTCTCCAGACCGTTTTTCCGCATGGACTTTGACGAGGCTGACGCGTTGAGCGCCGCCACGGACAACCAGTTCATCCTCGACCTGGGGCCTCAACACCTCCTCTATGTCGACCTGCTCCCGGAAGCCGCGCGCAATGTCATCGGCAAGACGCATCGCGATGGTGGCGGTGCGCGCAAGCTGTTGGAGTGGGAAGGGTTCCATTATGACCGCTATATCGACATTTTTGATGGCGGCCCTCTGGTCTCGGCCTGGACCGAGAATATTCGCACCCTGAGCGAGAGCCGCACGGTGACCGTTCGTTCGGCAACAACCATGGGGGGCGTGCCCGGGATTGTGTCGACCGACCGTTTCGAAGACTTCCGCACCTGCCAGGCGCATGCCGTGATGGATGGCGATGTGATTGGTCTGTCTCACGACGTCATGGAAGCGCTCAATCTGACTGACGGAGATCGCGCCCGTTTCTGGCGCAAGCAAGGATAAAACAATGCTCTTTATCAACGGCGAGTGGCGCGAAGGCGCTGGCGAACTGTTTCAGTCTCACTGTCCTGCAGATAATGCTCTGGTCTGGGAGGGGCGTTCCGCCGCTCCGGCCGATGTCGACGCAGCGTTCGCCGCTGCGCGTGCGGCCTTTGCGGAATGGGGACGCCGTCTCTACCCGGAACGTGTCGCGATGGTTGACGCCTACAAGGCGCATCTTGAAGCAAACAAGGAAGAGCTGGGCGATCTGATTGCCAAGGAGACCGGCAAACCGCGCTGGGAAAGCATCACTGAAGCTGCGGCGATGATCGGCAAGGTCGATATCTCCAAGGCCGCCTACAAGGACCGCACCGGCGAGTTTTCCAACGAAACGGCGTTTGGCTATGCGGCGATGGCGCACAAGCCGCTGGGCGTGATGTTCGTGCTCGGGCCGTACAATTTCCCGGGACACCTGCCCAATGGCCACATCATCCCGGCTCTGCTGGCCGGCAATACGATCGTTTTCAAACCGTCCGAGATCACGCCGGGTGTTGGCGAATTCATGGTCAAGGCCTGGGAGGCGGCCGGGCTCCCGGCGGGCGTACTGAACCTGGTCCAGGGCGCACGGGAAACCGGAGCTGCAGCCTTGGACAATGCCGAACTCGACGGCGTTTTGTTCACCGGATCGTGGGGAACGGGCAAGTTCATCCACGAGAAGTTTGCCGGCCGGACCGGTGTACAGCTGGCGCTGGAGATGGGTGGCAACAACCCGCTCGTGGTCTGGGGCGCCAAGGATGCGGAAGCCGCCGCCCGGATCGCCGTCAATTCCTCCTACATCACGGCTGGCCAGCGCTGTTCCTGTGCCCGCCGCCTGATCATCCCGGACGATGAATTCGGCCAGGCCGTGGTTGACCACATCGCCGATTTCGCTGGCCGTCTGACGATCGGCAAGTGGGATGACGAGGATCAGCCTTTCATCGGTCCGCTGGTTTCGGCCCAGGCGGCGCGTCACGTGCTCAAGGCCCAGTCCGATTTGCTGGACGCCGGCGCCACAGCGATCCGTGCTGCCGAACCGATGGAGCTGGGAGAGGCCTTTATCCGTCCAGGTATCATTGATGTGACAGGCGTTGCGGTCGAGGACGAGGAAATCTTTGGCCCTGTGATCCAGGTGATCCGGGTATCCAGCTTCGATGAAGCGATTGCTGTCGCCAATGACACCGCTTATGGCCTGTCCTCTGGCCTGGTCTCGGATGATGAGAGCCTGTGGGAGCGTTTCTGGGTTGAAAGCCGCGCGGGTATCGTCAACTGGAACCGTCCGACCTGCGGTGCGGCCTCCAACATGCCCTTTGGTGGGCCCGGACAGTCCGGCAACCTGCGTCCAAGTGCCTATTACGCCGCTGACTACTGTGCGTATCCCGTGGCGACACAGGCGGCACGCGAGCCTGAACGCATGGCGATCAAAGGTATCGACTAGGCATGTCCGAAGCGCTGGAAGCCAATTTTGATGGTCTGGTGGGACCCACCCATAATTATGGGGGGCTCTCGCCAGGCAATCTGGCCAGCGCACGCAATGAGGGCAGTGTGTCCTCACCCAAAAACGCCGCCCTGGAGGGACTGGCCAAGATGCGTCAACTGGCGCAGCTGGGGCTTGCCCAGGGTGTGCTTCCGCCACAGGAGCGACCTTTCATTCCGGCCTTGCGGGCGATTGGATATAGCGGGCGTGACAGTGAAATTCTCGCCAAGGTCACCTGGGAAGAGCCTTATTATCTGAAAATCCTGTCTTCGGCTTCGTCAATGTGGGCCGCCAATGCGGCGACGGTTTCGCCCTCGGCTGATACGCAGGATGGCCGCGTGCACTTCACGCCGGCCAACCTGCACACAACAGCGCACCGTGCGATCGAGGGGCCTAAGACCCAGCGCGCCCTGGAGCGGGTGTTCGCTGACCCCACGCATTTCAAGGTGCATGAGCCGCTGCCCGGCCATGGCTTGTTTGCCGACGAGGGGGCGGCCAATCACGTGCGTCTCGCGCGCAATCACGGCGAGCCCGGTGTCGAGCTCCTGGTCTGGGGCCGCGACGGCCTGATCGCGGATGACGGCAAGTTTCCGGCCCGCCAGACACGCCAGGCCTGCGAAGCCATACGGCGCGGCCATGGGCTAGAGGGGCGTCGTACCGTTCTCGCCCAGCAATCGCGCGCCGCAATTGATGCGGGCGCCTTCCACAATGATGTGGTCTGCGTGGGGACGCTGCGCACACTCTTCTTCCACGAATACGCCTTCGAGGACAAAGCCTTGTTGTTCGAGGAGCTGGAGCGGGCCGCGCGCGGGCGTTTTGACCTCGACCTGATTGAGGTGCCCGCCTCGGAAGTCTCCCTGGAGGATGCGGTCTCCTCCTATCTCTTCAATTCACAATTGCTCGAAGTGCCTGGTGAAGAACGCCTGGTTCTGTTGGCGCCTGAAGAAACCCGTGAGAATGCCGCGACAGCCGCGTACTGCGAGCGACTTGTCGCAGGCAATTCAGCCATCGGTGCCGTGCGTTTCGCGGGTGTTCGTGAATCCATGCGCAATGGCGGCGGCCCTGCCTGCCTGCGCCTGCGCGTCGTTCTGACCGACGCAGAGCGGGCCGCGGTCAACCCTGCGGTCTGGATGAGCGAGGCGCTCTACACGCGACTGGTTGCCTGGGCCGAACGCCATTATCGGGACCGTCTGGCGCCGGCTGACCTGGCGGACCCGCAGCTACTCGGCGAGAGCCAGCGGGCCCTCGATGAACTGACTTCCATTCTTGAACTGGGTTCGGATTTTTACAGTTTTCAGCGCGACTAGAAGACGCCGAGTCCGCCGTTGAAGTCGGACGAATCACGTCATAGTCTCGCGCGCACGAAATTGGGGCTGCGAGTACTTGGGAACAACAGTCGATATTGTTCTGGTCGACGATGATCCGGATGAGCACCTTCTTTTCCGAGAGGATTTGAAGGACGCGGGCGTATTGTTCGAATTCTTCGCATTTACCCGGGCGGATATTGCACTTGAACACCTTCGCGTCCGGGATGAGACACCGGTGTTGTTGCTGACTGATCTCAGCCTGGCTGATGATGCAGCGCTTCGCCTGATCGAGGAGTGTCAGCCCTACCTCAAGGGCGGTGCCGTGGGCGTTTATTCCGGTACGCGCAATCCGGACATGGCGGCACGATGCAGCGAGCTGGGTGCGCTTTTCTACATCGTCAAACCGGTCACCCGGGACAAGCTTGTCGAAGCCGTGAAGGATCTTGCCGGCGTGACATTCCTGTCGGGCCCGGATGACGCCTTGTCCATCCAGATTTCCTGACGTCTGACGCGGCTAGACCGCTTCGGCGTGGCCGATCAGGCCGCCCTTCATGGCGTATTCCTGAGATCCGCGGGAATAGACCTTGTCGCCCTCTGCCACGTCTGACGGCTTGTATTCGGACAGGTTTGGCAATCGTTCATAGAGCGGGGCGAAGTCCTGGTAAGTGGCTTCCATCAGCTCGTCATAACTGTCGATGACAAAATAGGTCTGCTGGAAGTCATCATACCGGTAGTCGGTGCGCATGACGCGCTCTAGGTCGAAATGGATGCGGTTGGGCGACTGGGCTTCTAGGCTGAAGATCGATTCCGCCTTCGACGAGACAATGCCGGCGCCGTAGATGCGGCGGCCTTCCGGCGTGTTGATGAGACCGAATTCCACCGTGTACCAGTACAGGCGCGCCATATTGGTGATGGTGTCGAACTCTAGCGAGCGCAGCCCGCCCTTGCCATAAGCCTGCATGTAGTCGGCAAAGACTGGCTGGGTTAGCAGGGGGACATGGCCGAAGACATCGTGGAAAATGTCAGGCTCGGGCAGATAGTCCAGCTTGTGGCCATCGCGAATGAAACGTCCGGAGACAAAGCGGCGATTGGCGAGGTGGTCATAGAATTCCTTCTCGCCAATGAGGCCCGGAACCGTGACCACTGTCCAGCCGGTGAGTTTCTCCAGCTTCTCGTTGACGCGGCGAAAGTCGGGAATGCCGCCTTCATTGAGATTGAGCAGTTCAAGTCCCTTGAAGTGTTCATCTGCCGCACGGCCTTTCAGTACCTCCATCTGGCGCTTGTAGAGCGTGGTCCAGATCGCGTGCTCTTCCGAGGAATAACGATCCCACTTCTGGTCGATCGTCATGTCTTCGGCCGGTGTCTGTTCGGCAACAACGGGATCCTGGACAGGCATGGGACGACTCCGCCTAACTAGTTTCAAGTGAAACTAGTTATAGCGCCAAATCCGTCAAAGCCCAACCTGTTCGCTGTGGCTTGCGCCAATTCGCCTCAGTTATTGTCCCCGCTGTCGTCATCATCGCGATCCCGACCGCGCGAGAACAGGCCCTGGAGAAGTTGCTGGGCGGGGTCTGCCTCTTCGGTTGCCTCGTCGGAGTTTTCGTCCGGTGCCTGGTCCCCGCCCAGGCCGATCGCGTCGAGCAGGCTGTCGCGCAGCACGTCCTCGGGGCGTGTTGCATTGCTGTTGCCACCCAGCGCATTGCTCAGCGCACCAGACAGCAGGGACTGGCCAACCGCTGATGTATCAACACCGATGCTGACATCGTTGAAGCCGCCGCGAATGCGCACAGGGATTTCCACGCCGCGCAGGTTCGAGCTGCCGCCCTGGCCCTCGATCGAGGCCACAAGACGCGGCCGCATGCGGTAGTCGAGTGTTTGCGAGGGCAGATCGACATAGCCGGTGCCACCTACGCGCAGCAGCGGGCTGAGCATGGAGAAGTCGGAATTGTCCGCGCGTCCGCCGGTGATCGAGAACGTTCCTGACAGGGAGGAAAAGTCCGTCTGGGTTTGCGCGCCGGCCTCGACCTGTTCGGTGTCTTCTTCGCTGGTTTCTGCATCCGCGGGCGAGGATTGGGCGCCAAAGAAGCTGTTCACATTGCGAATGGTCTCGGCCAGGTTGATGCCGACAATTGCCCCGTCGTTGAAACCGAAACTCCCATTGCCCGACAGGGATTGCATGATCGCGGCCTGGCTGGCGCCTGCCGCTTGCAGGTCCAGCGAGATACCACCGGTTCCGGTCACCCGCTCAAACCCGGCCGCAGCCTGCAGGAAGGGCAGGGCATCCAGATCCGCCAGTTGTGCCGAGACGCTGAATGATGGGCGGGCACCGCGATTATTGGCGACAACGCGAACAGAGCCGCGTCCGTCATAGAGCTGGAAGTCCGACAGGCGCGCGACCAGGCGACCGCGATCGAGAACAACGTCGAGCGCTACATTCTCGATATCGATATCGCCGTACTCAAACAGACCGACATTGAGATCAATATCGGCATCGACCAGGTTCAGCCCGGCCAGATCTTTTTCGTCTTCGCTCCAGGGCGGAATGCCGCCGCCGCTGCTGGTATCGCCTCCGCTGCTCTGTTCGGGCAGATAGGGCGTGACGTCCAGATTGGGCAGGTCCAGAGCTCCGGTGATGTTCGGCCGCGCACCACCGCTGGCCATGGTCAGGCGGCCCGCGCCGGTGATGTCATCAAAACGGATGCTGGATGCGACCAGGTCAATGGTACCCGGCGCGACGTCCACAGAGCCACGCGCGGCGAAGGCCTGCATGCGATCACCGGGCGGCATCTCTGCGCCGGCAAAGGCGGCCAGATTGCGCAGCGAGGGAATATTGGCATCGATATCACCCGTCAGGGCGAAGTCCTCGGATTCAGCCAGCATGCCCTCGAAGCTGGCCGTGACGAGATTACCGCCAAAGCGTATCGAAAGCGGTGTCTGGGCGCCTTCAAAGGCGCCGCGAATGGAGCCGACCGAGCCGTCGAAGCTGAGGCGCTCACCGTCTGCGGTGAGCTGGCCGGACAGGCTCGCTTCCTCGTCCAGGGAGGGCAGGGAGACCTGCAAGGTCAGTCCGGTGATTTCCCGCGCCTGCTGGCCGTCATCGAAATAGATGCTGGCGTTCTCGATGCGCACATCACCGAAGGAGGCCTCGAAGGGCAGGGCGCCCGGGCGACGGACAAAACCTTCCCCGCTGCTGGCCATTGCGACTTCGGGCGCGTCTGGCGCACGGAAGGTCCAGTTATTGCCACGGCGGTTCTGCTGCAGTCGGATGACCGGGTCGACAAGGACAAATTCGGTGATCTGCACGTCAGACGACAGGAGCGGGATGAGTTTCACACCCACGCGCATTTCCGACATTTCTGCCATGGGGGCGTCGCCAAACCCCTCGGCGTTGGCCAGGCTGACATCGCGCGCCGTGATCTGCAGGCTTGGCAGGATCTGCAGGCTGAGCTCACCGCCCAGAACCACATCGCGATGCAGCGTGCGTGACGCCTCCTCGGCAATACGGTCGCGGTAGGAATCGACCGGAATCACGAAGGGCAGGGCCAGGGCGATGATGACCAGGCCCAGGAGAGCGAGGAATGCATAACGTAAAATGCGAGGCATGTTTGGGATTCCCTGATAGCGAGCACGCGAAAACTAACGCTGTCTCGTGACCATTTCTTGGCGAATGGCGAGGACGCCTTTAAGTTAGTCGACGAAAGACAGCCGCACAATCGAAGGGGGACCGTGCATGTCGTCGTCTAAGAATATGAGCCTGATGCAGCGCCGCGAAGTCATTATGGGCCTGGCCGCTGGATCCATTGTTCCGTTTGTGTCCGGATGTGCTGACAATGCGGCCCTTGGCCGGTCCCAGCTGATGCTGGTGTCCGATGGCCAGCTGGCGCAATTGTCCGACCAGGCCTGGCGCGACAGCATGCAGCGCGAGCGCGTGCTGCGCGATCCCAGCTATACGCGCCGCCTCAACCGTGTGGGCCAGCGTGTCGTTGACGCGTCCGGCCAGGGCCACATGGACTGGGAGTTCGTGGTTTTCGACAGCGATACCGTCAATGCCTGGGTCCTGCCGAACGGCAAGGTCGGTTTTTACAAGGGCATTCTCGACATCATGGAAACCGATGACCACCTCGCGACCGTGATGGGACATGAAGTCGGACACGTGGCCGGCCGTCACTCTGCCGAACGGGCCAGCCAGCAGATCGCCGCGCAGGTGGGTGTATCCCTCCTGACCTCGGCCCTGGGGGCCAATCAAAGCACGGTTGAATATTCCGACGAGATCGGTGCGGCGCTCGGCATGGGCGTCACGCTCGGTGTCATCCTGCCCTACAGCCGCCAGCATGAATACGAGGCGGACCGTCTCGGCGTCGACTACATGGCGCGGTCATCCTATGACCCGCGTCAGGCCGTTGATTTCTGGGTCGCCATGTCGACCCTGCATCGCGGCAGCACCGCCGAGTTCATGTCGACTCACCCGTCAGACGAGAACCGCATCACCGCCATGCGCGCACACATGCAGGCCCGGGGCTACACCTAGGTGTCGTTTCTCAAGACGTTGTTCAGCTGGCTGAGCCTTTTGGCTGGCGGCTGTTTGTTGAGAGCATAGTGCGGTCTT
>JAEPND010000016.1 GCA_017643585.1 Maricaulis sp. | reverse complement strand
AAGACCGCACTATGCTCTCAACAAACAGCCGCCAGCCAAAAGGCTCAGCCAGCTGAACAACGTCTTGAGAAACGACAGCTAGGCCCCCAGGATAGCCTCGCGCACCAGCATCACCCCGACAATCGCGAGACCGATCGCGAAGAAGCGCTTGAGATTCTTTTCCGGCAGGGAATGCGCGAGTTTTGCTCCCAGCGGCGCCACGAAAAATGCGGATCCCGCGAGCAAGGCAAAACCGGGCATGTTCATATAACCCAGCGAGAACGGGACTTCATTGGAACCCCATCCATTGACGATAAAGCCCAGCGCACCGGGAATACCGATCGCCACACCAAATCCGGCTGCGGTCGCCACCGCGCGGTGAATGGTCTTGCCACACAGCGTCATCAGGGTGACGCCCATCACCCCGCCCCCGATACCCATCAGCGCCGAGAGCACACCGATCGTATTGCCTAGCAGGATACGCGGCAGCCCGCCCGGCATCTCCTCCGCCAGTGTCCAGCTGGGGCGACCGAAGAAGAACTGCAGCGACAACAGGAGGGCCATGCCGCCGAACAGTCCGGTCAGGCCGCGACTGGGAATATAGTCCGCCACGACCGTGCCGATCAGCGTGCCGATAACGATGAAAGGCACCCATTGTTTCAGCACCTGAAAATCCACCGCGCCGTTCCTGGCGTGGGCGCTGACACTGCGCAGCGAGGTCGCGATGATCACAGCCAGCGAGGTGCCCACGGCGACATGCATCACCCGGTCGCCCTCATAGCCCAGCGCGCCGAAGACGTAATACATGGCAGGAACCATGACGATGCCGCCGCCAATGCCGAACAGACCTGCGATCAGTCCCGCCAGGGCGCCGGTCGCCGCCAGCGCCAGGATCAACACGTAATAATCTTCCATCAGGCCGCCTCGTCGCGCGGGGATACGGCCGCCTTGGCCTCTTCGATGACGTCGATACTCGCCCCGTGACGCCCGCCCTTTTCTGACAGGATGCGACGCCAGTTGCGACCGCCCGGCTGGGCGTGGAACAGGCCGAGAATGTGCCGGGTGATCGCGTGCAGCTGCACGCCCTCGGACATGCGCCGCTCGATATAGGGCAGATAGGCATCGATGGCCTCGATCCGGGTCTTCACAGGATCGCTGCCGCCAAACACCTTGCTGTCGGCCTCCGCCAGCACCCACGGGGTGTGATAGGCCGCGCGGCCGAGCATGAAACCATCCAGCTCCGCGCTTTCGGCCAGGCCGTGATCGAGACCCTCGAGCCCGCCATTGAGGATGACTTCCAGCTCCGGACGCTCTCGCTTGAGACGACGCACCAGATCGTAATCCAGCGGCGGAATTGTGCGGTTTTCCTTGGGACTTAACCCGTTCAGCCAGGCCTTGCGCGCATGAACGGTAAAACTGGTGACCCCGGCCGCTGCAACAGCCTCGACAAAGTCGAACAACGCGGTTTCCGGATCCTGGTCATCCACACCGATTCGGCTCTTGACCGTCACCGGGACGTCGACCGCGTCCTGCATCGCCTTCACACAGTCCGCGACCAGGTCCGGCTCCTGCATCAGGCAGGCTCCAAAACGCCCAGCCTGAACCCGGTCCGAGGGACATCCGACATTGAGATTGATTTCGGCATAGCCATAGCCGACCGCGATTTTCGCAGCCTTGGCGAGATTGGCCGGGTCTGAACCGCCCAACTGCAGCGCGACAGGTTGCTCGGCGGGATCAAAACCGATCAGATAATCACGATTGCCATGGATGACCGCCATATCGACCGCCATCTCGGTATAGAGCAGGGTCTGACGGGTCAGCACGCGATGAAAGGCCCGGCAGTGACGGTCGGTCCAGTCCATCATCGGGGCAACGCTCAGGCGGCGATCAATTTTATCGACAACACTCATGCTGCGCTAAATAGCGCCTGCACTCGCCGGAGCCAATTGGAGAAGACTGTTGAGGGACACGGATGCCGGCCCTTGCAGCGGGCTCGTGCCCCGACTGGATCAAATGTGAACTGTTCCGTTCACGACATTTCAATGCCTGTCTGTTCATCTTGCTGGTCACGGGAGGATGCCATGGCCAAAGCGATCTTTCACAAACACCAGCGAGTTTTTGTGCGTCCGGTGGGCACCTGGGCCCTCGTGGAAGACGTCAAACCCCAGTGGGTCAAGGACGTCGAGGAACCGGTTCGGGTCTTCTATGATTGCGGGCTGGGCCGGGATTTTTCGGCGGACGAGCTGTCGGCCGAGCACTCCGAAATCGTGGAAACCGGGCATTGGCGACTTCTGCGCGCCAAGAACAAGTGGCAAAGCGATGAGGAATGTGCGCGACATCCGCACCCGGGCACGTTTCCGGTCATTGTCACAGACAGCATGGACTGGGGCGGCTGGCGGGTCCCCGCTGCCGAGTATGACCGTGATCCCAGCAAGCTTGAGGCACAGGCCCGGCTGATCGTGCATGCACCGCAGCTGCTCAGCATTGCCGAAGACATGGCGCGACTGACGGAAGAGGAAACAGACCTTCCGGCAGAGTGGGCAGAGCTGGTCAAGAAAACGCGCGAAGTGATCCGAAATATTAGCGCTACGCCAGAGCCGAGCTCCCGAACAGACAGCGCCCGCGCTGCATAAACAAATTCCGAGACCTTAAGTGCACAATAACACTTTCCGGACACTACTGGTGTTTCGAAAATGGTATTGGGCACGCCATGTCTTTGATTGAACAACGCAACAGGTTTCTTTCCTTTGCGTTTGCATCAGCCGATGTGCTGATCGAAACGGACCTCAGCGGAACGACGGAATACGCATCCGGCGCAACGGCATCGCTCGGCGAACCGCCGATTGAAAGCACGACCTGCCATCTTGCTGACCGCTTCGACCGCACGTCCCGGCCCATCATCGCTGCCCTGCTCAAGAGCGTTCGCCCCGGTCGCCGGATCGGCCCGGTTCGCGTGACCCTGAACGGGCGCGAGGCGAAGCTGAGCGGATGGACGCTGGGCGATGACCACAAGATCCGCTGGACAGTCTCCTTCGAGGCCCTGACCGCACCTGAAGAAGTTGATCCGCAGGCCTTCGAGCGGTCCGCCAGCGACGCCATCGCTTCGGCCCGCAGCGCTGGCACGGCACTGTCCATGTCCATCATGCGTATTGAAGGCATCGAAGATATCGACCGCCTGATCGGCCCTGCCGCAGCCACGCTTGTGCACGACGCCATCAGCGCAGCCTGCGGGCTTGCCGTCGGCGAGACGGGCGTCGCCAAACATGTCGACAACAGCCGCACCGCCCTGATCCACGAAACATCTGCCGACCTTGCCCAGCTCAAGTCAGAAGTCGAGGCCATTCTCGCCGACAACAAGCTTGGCGATAGCGAGGTCAAGATCGACACGGTTCCCGATGCGCAGGACCTGGAGCCGGAAATCGCCGTCCAGGCCTTCATCCACGCCGTGAACCAGGCCGCAGACACCGACGCCGCCCTGGACATCCGCAGCCTGAAAGATGCCGCTGCAGAGATGATGGAAGCGACGACACAGCGCATGAAGGAGCTGCGCACGACGATTGCCGGCCGGGTCATCGAACCCCACGCGCAGCCCATCGTTGATCTCAAGTCCGGCGACATCCACCATTATGAACTCCTGCTCCGCCTGCCCGGAGGCAAGCCCATCCAGGAGGCCGTTGGCTTTGCGGAAAGCACGGGGCTGATCTACGAGATCGATTTTGCAATGACCGAAATCGCCGCGTCTTTCCTGCGCGAGGATTTCGACCGCCCGGCCCTGGCCGTGAACCTGTCCGGCAAATCGATCGCCAACACGACCTGGTCGAAACGCTTTCTGAAAATGCTGGCGGATATCAAGATCGACCGCTCGCGGCTGAGCTTCGAGCTGACCGAGACAGCCACGATCAAAAATGTCAAAGCCGCCAATGCAGTGATCCAGAAAATCCGCGAACGCGGCCACAAGGTCTGTCTCGATGACTTCGGCGCCGGCGCCGCGGGCTTTCACTATCTGCGCGATTTCCCGGCCGACATCATCAAGATTGACGGGTCCTATATCAAGCGTGTCGCCAAGTCTGATCGCGACACTGTCATCCTGGAGAGCATGGTCAATCTGTGTACCAAGCTTGGGGCAGAGACCGTCGCCGAAATGATTGAAAACGAGAGCCACGCCAAGCTCATGAAATCTTTCGGCATCACTTACGGACAGGGTTACTATTTCGGTAAGCCTGTTCCGCTAAAAACGCTCACGGACCCAAGGAATCGCGCCACAAAGGCGGCGTAGAAGGAAGAGGCAGAGCGTTATGGCCGTCGATATGAGCCGCGTGAAAGTGCTGATTGTCGATGACAATGGCTACATGCTGACCATTCTTCGGACGATCCTGCACGGCTTTGGCATCAAACAGATTTTGGAATCCAAAGACCCGGCAGACGCGTTCGACATGGTACGCTCGGACAGCGTCGACATCATCATCACCGACTACCAGATGGAAATTCTGGACGGTCTGGACTTTGTGCGTCTCGTACGGACGGCGGATGACAGCCCGAACCCGCTGATCCCGATCATCATGCTCAGTGCATACTCGGAAAAATCCCGTGTGGAATCAGCGCGTGATGCCGGTGTGACCGAATTTTGCTGCAAGCCGATCACTGCGAAGGAAATGTTCGCCAAGATCGCTGCAGTGATCAATGAACCCCGTCCCTTCATTCGCAACAAGACGTATTTCGGTCCGGATCGACGTCGCTTGGCGACAGAGGATTCAAACTACAAGGGTGCCGAGCGTCGCAAAGGCTTTAAAAAGGTCACGGCACCGGATGATGATGACGGGATGGATGTCTCCCCCGAGGGGGGAGATGCAACATCTGCGGCTTAACCGTGGATAGTGCGTTCGCAGCGGTCGACATCGGCGCGCGACGCACTCTAGTTTGAAACGAATGGCGAAAAATGCGTCGCATACGCGTAAGCCGGGTCGGTCCCGGAACGCTGCTGATGAGTCCTCATCAGCAAAGGCGAACGCGCGCGGGTCCGGCGTTGGCTGGATTATTCTCGCCATCGCTATTTTTACCATCGGATATGGCGGAATTTTTGCGCTCAAGATCCAGCAGGAACGCGCGTCGCTGGTCTCCGAAGCTGAGCGTTCCCAGGCCAATGCGGCCGGCTATCTGGCCGAGCGGGTATCTGCCCGACTTGGCGAGGTCCGCTACGCGCTGAGCGTCGCCTCCAGCGATTTTTCGGCCCTTCCTGATACCGATATCGAGCGCGTCGCGGAAACGCGGCTGACGGCGATGATGCAGTCTGAACTGCTGGATGGCATCGGCCTGCTGTTGCCAGATGGCCGGACGTTCACTGCAGGTGCGCCCGTGCAGGGCCAGACCATGCGTGAACTGACGCGGATCGCGCTGAATTCCGATGACGCCGTCATCGCCAGCATTTCCGATGCCGGCCAGGCCTATTTCGCACTGACCCAGCCCGTCGCCCTGTCCGATGGCACGGTCGGCGCACTGACAGCACGCATTCCCGCGATCAACGCCCTGCCCGACTGGGGCAATAACCGCGTGGTCGCCCTGGCCAACAGCGAAGGGGAAATGCTCGCCCTTCGCCCGGTCATGAACGGGGTCTCTGCCGGCACGCCGCTGGCCGAACGTTTCGGCCTGACCCGCCGCTTCGTCACTGAACTTGCTGCCGGTGGCGGCGGTGCAACGTCCGATGCCAGTTTCGGCGGCGAGGATGTGACCTTTGCCATCGCTCCGGTCGGTGGCACGCCCTTCCAGGTCTACGCCCTGAGTGCCACGCGCATTAATCAAAGCGCCTGGATGCGGACGATTTCCTTCTATGGCCTGATGTTCGTGGCACCGATTATTGTTGCCCTTGGCCTTGTCGCCCTGGTCTTCATGCAAATGGGTCGTCTGCGGTCGACGCGTGCACAGCTGGCCGACAGCGAACAGCGCTTCCGCTATGCCATCGAGGGGGCACGGTGCGGCGTCTGGGACTGGAATCCCGATGCAGACACCGTCTACGTCACCGACTCGCTCGCCCGCATCCTCGGCCTGAAATCCGCAATTGAATGCACCGGCCAGGATTTCCTACGCCTGTTCAGTCGCGCCGATCGTGACCGGCTGCGCGCGGCCATGCGCTCCGCCCCCAAGGGGACGGAGGTGGACCTGGAAGTCCTCGCCTCTGTTGCGCCCGTCTACCTGCAGATCCGTGGCCGCCTGCTCAGCGACGGCCCGGATGGCGAGGCGCGCATTGTGGGCGTGGCGATCGATGTCACTGAACGCAAGGGTGCCCAGGCCCGGGTTGCGGCAGCAGAGAACCGTCTGCGTGCCGCGCTGGAATCCATGTCCGAGAGTTTCGTGCTCTGGGATTCCCGCCGACGCCTCGTTCTGTGGAACCGCAAGTTCCGCGATTTCTTTGATCTGGGTGACGGCCATCTCAAGCCGGGACTGTCCTATGCCATGGTCGAGAAAACCGCGGCGCGGGCGATCAAGACCGTGCACGGCGAGACCGACGGCGTGGACGCCTACGAGATCGAACTGGCCGACGGCCGCTGGCTGCATTACTCAGAACGCCCGACCGCCGATGGCGGACTGGTCAGTTTTGGCGCGGACATTACCGATCTGAAGCGCCACGAGGCGGCACTGACGGAGAACGAGTCCCAGCTGCGCCGTTCAGTTGATGACCTGGAAACCAGCCGGACGCATATCTCCGATCTCGCCAAGAAATACGAGGTCGAGAAGATCCGCGCCGAGGAAGCCAACCGCTCCAAGAGCGAGTTCCTGGCCAATATGAGCCACGAGCTACGCACGCCGCTCAACGCCATCAACGGCTTCTCGGAAATCATGTTGCGGGAGATGTTCGGCCCGCTCGGGGACGAGCGTTACAAGGGATACACCAAGGATATTTTGGACAGTGGCCAGCATCTGCTGGAACTGATCAACGACATTCTCGACATGTCCAAGATCGAGGCCGGCAAGATGAGCCTGCAGACCGAGGCAACCGATGCCGGCGAGCTGGTTGAGCAATGCCTGCGCATCGTCCGCGGTCGCGCCGAGGAGAAACAGCTGCAACTCCATGCCGATGTTGCAGACCTGCCGGAGATCGAGGTCGATCCGCGGGCCTTCAAACAGGTGATGATCAATCTGGTCTCAAACGCGGTGAAATTCACGCCGGAAGGCGGCCGGGTCACTATTCGTGGCTTCCTCTCCGGTCCCGGCGTCGCCTTCCAAGTCACCGACACGGGTATCGGCATTGCCAAGGAAGACCTGCCGCGTCTGGGACGGCCATTCGAACAGATCGAGAGCCAGCACGCCAAGAGCTACCAGGGGTCCGGCCTCGGGCTGGCACTCTCCAAATCGCTGATCGATCTGCATGGCGGCTCGCTCGCCATCGATTCCAAGCTGGGTGAAGGCACCACGGTCAGCTTTGTCCTGCCCATCACCCAGGCACAGTTGATCGATCCGGAAGCGGCCCTGGCCGGCGATCTCGAGGATGACAGCTTCCTCGGCGAGGATATGGAATTCATTGATGGCGAACCGCCACGCGCCGCAGAGTAGACGCCGCCTGGACTAGTTATCGCGGCGACGCTCTGGCGGTGGGCCGCGGCGGTCGAAACGCGGTGGCCCGCGACGTTCGCCACGTGGCGGCCCTCGCCGTGCCTCTCGCAGGACCTGCTCGCGCGTTTGCGGATCCAGATCTGCAGCAATCTCGACAATGACCTGCTCGATATGGGCTTCGATCGCAGCGCGCGTGACCCGCCGACGTTCCAGCGCCGCCTGCACGGCCGCAGCATCAAAAGGCTCTTCAAGCAGGATTTCCGCAGCTTCGATCCGCGCATCTCGGGCCTCGCGCATCAGGCCGCGCATAATGCCCATTTCCGCTTCCATCCGCTCGCGCAGATCAGCGCGCTGGGCTTCGGGCAAGGCGTCGATGAAACCGCGAACATCGAATCTTCCGGGCCCTCCGGCTCCGCGCAATTGCAGTCGGGCTTCACGCTCGGTTGGCGGGGCAGGCGCGACTTCACGCTGCAGCACAAAACCGATCATCGCCCCGTTCGCCAGAACGGAGACAAGCAAGGCAATGATCCAGGGCGTGCTTGATCTCACGTCTCTTCTCCGAGCCAATCGACCCAATCTTCACCCAGGCTCTCATAAGCATCGGCGTAGATGCTCTCGACATCCTGTTGAGCGGGCGAGACATACCCGCCGGCAAATCCCACCGTAACGCCGACTACAAGCGCAATGGCAGCGGCAATCGGCGCTTTCCAGCCCCATTGCTGTACCGGTGCGGGCATCGCCCGCAGGATGCGATGCTGCAGCAATTCACTCGGTTGCGGATCCGGCATGGCCAGAAGCGCATCCAGCTCGGCCTCCAGATCGACCTCGGCCATCAGTTCCGGGTGCAGATCCAGGAAAGCCTGCACGCCCGCGCGCTCGTCCTGCGGCCAACGGGCCGGGTCCGCGCCATAGGCGTTGAGGATGGCAATCACCCTGTCCTCTGTCATCAGTCCAACTCCTCGTGTGCCTGACGTTCACCCTCATAGGCGCTGATCAGGTCTCCGGCGTCCTGCATGAGCAGGGATTTAAGCTTGCGCCGGCCTCGGGCCAACAGGGATTCAAGCGCATCTACACTCACTGACATAATCTCTGCAGCCTTGATATTACTCATTTCCTGGAAGTGAACGAGCTCCATGGCCATACGCTGGCGCTCAGGCAGCTTGTTCACCGCGTCGACAATCCGGTTGGCGCTTTCATCGCGTACCATGGCTGTTTCCTGACTGATGCCCTCGTCGGCCCGCTCGGGCACTTCATCCGTCAGCACTTCACGACGCTTGCGCAGCCGGTCGTAACACAGATTGATGGCGATCCGGCTGATCCAGGTCGACACCTGGGCGCGCCCCTTTTCGAACCGGTCCGCCGCCTTCCAGACCCGAATGAAGGTCTCCTGGGCGACGTCTTCCGCTTCGAGCGGGTCTTTCAGCATCCGCTGGGCCAGGCCCAGGATCTTGGGCAGCATGCGCTCCATCAAGAGACGCGCAGCCTCACGGTCTCCGCGGCCGACGCGCTCGATGAGCACGTCGTCGGCCACGGGACCATTTGACGAGATTACGCGGAAGGCCGGCCGGCCCTTGAGGGTCATGTCTGCAGCAATCCTTCCGCGCCCGTCCAACATCAGCGACGTATCAGTCACGCCACCAGAAGCGCCGATTTTCACGGCGTTCCGCAGCGGCGTCCAGCTCTTCCGGCGTGATGGCACCGTTTTCATCGGTGTCCAGCCGCTCGAACCAGCGATGTTCGACACTCATGAACTCCTCGCGGGAGACACGACCATCCCCGTTTGCATCGGCGCGGCGATGCCCGTCCGGGCCACCGTCCGGCCCACCGCGGCGACCGCGACGACGCGGACGTTCACGATCGTCGCCGCCGTCCCGCTCGCGCATTTCACGCAGACGACGGTTCATGGGGGACATGTCTTCCTCGTCCAGATATCCATCCGCATTGCGGTCCATCCAGGCGAACATTTCAGACTGTAATTCAGCGACTTCCTCACGCGTGATGGTGTTGTCACCATTGGCATCGGAGGCCCGCATCATCATGACGGTCCGGGCCGCACCGCCGCGCATGCCGTCATGCCCCTGACCGCCACGCGGTCCGCGCTGGGCCTCGGCCACAGCACCAGTGATCATCACCGCGGTACTACACAGCAAAATGACCATTTTCGAGCGTTTCATTGACTTTCTTCCTTGTCAGTTTGACCTCGCATGTGAGTTCAACGCAGGTCGTCAGGAAATCCGTCGCGCCGGGTCAGATTTCTCGCACATGGCCATGGAAAAGCTCGCGCACACGTGCACAGCGCCGGTCCAGATCCGCTTCCAGGGCGGCGAGGCTTGGCTGCCCAGCCGACCTCGCAATGCCCAGCTGGCAAGCCTGGCTGGCCCGTTCCGGTGTGAAACCACTGCCATGAGTGGTTCGCAGAAGCTGCAGGATACCCAGATGCTGTTTCAGGGTCTCGATCAGGAAGCGCGCCTCGTCAACGCTGAGCAGGCCGGCATGGCCAAGCGCAGCGAGCGCGGCTGTTGTTGACTGGCGGACACTGCCAAGCCGGGCGGCGTGCACCAGTTGCAGGGCCTGGGCGATAAACTCGATATCCTGGATCCCGCCGGGCCTGGCCTTTATGTCCCAGCCATTCCGGGCGGGCTTGGCCTCTTCCAGGCGCACACGCATATCGGCGGCATCATTGAGGACCTTGGCCGCATCGCGCGGCTGCAACAGCAGGGTCTCAATCGTTTCGTCCAGTTGCGCACACAGGGTGGTATCGCCGGCGACGGTTCGGGCCCGGGTCAGGGCCATCATCTCCCAGGTCCACGCTTCCTCGCGGTAATAGGGCTCGAGCCGCGAGAAGCGCACCGCCACCGGGCCGGAGTTGCCCGACGGTCTCAGCTGCATGTCGATCTCGTAGAGCTCGCCCTCCTCGGTCGGTACGGACAGGGCGCTGACGAGCCTCTGGGTAAACCGCGAGAACCAGGTCTGGGTCATCTCGTCACCGTCATAGATAATGGTGATGTCCAGATCGCTGTCCGCGGCGAGTTCGCGGCCGCCAAGCTTGCCCATGCCCAGCACGGCGAAACGTCCGGGCATGTCGCCATATTTGCGCTCAGTCTCTGCCTGCGCGGCAAGCGACAGGGTCTCGATCGCCGCATCCGCCAGGTCGGAAAACGCTGCACCGGCGGTCTGTCCGCCGATACTGCCACGCAGGATCTGGCTGCCGATGCGGAATTTCTGCTCGCGCAGGACCCGCCGGGTCGTGTTCAGCGCTGTCTCGTAATAGGCATCCGGGCCGATTTCGCGCGCCAGCAAATCCAGCGCGCCCCCGGGTGGATCCTGGTCAAGCGGAATGGAGAAACGCTGGTCCAGCATGGTGTCGAGAAGATTGGGACGCCGCGCCAGCTCTGTCGCCATTTTCGGAGCCGTGGTGATAATGCCGATCAGGTCGCCCGCCAGTTCCGGCTCATTCATCAACAGGGAAAGCGGTTGAACCCCCATCGGCAGGTTTTCGAAAAACGAGGCGAAACGTGCAAACGCATCATCCGCCTCGCCCGTCTCGGCGATCATGTCGACCAGTTTCGGAGCCAGCTTGGCAAACAGGGAACGCGCCCGGGTCGAGCGGACCGCCCGCGCCCGGCCCGCACCCCAGGCGTTGAGCTGTCGCCAGGTCAATTCCGGGCGCTGGAACCCCAGCTCGCTCAGTGTCGCCAGAGTATCGGGCTCTGGCTCAACGCCTGTCAGCACCAGGCTGCCCGCGCGCGAGGATAGCGGGATATCCGCTTCGAACTGGTCGGAGAAATAGCCGTGGACCTGCCGCAGGACGGCTTCAACCGCCTGATCGAACTCCGCCAGGCTGTCAAACCCGGCCATAATTGCCACTTGCTGCCGGTCCTCGTCACGGGCTGGCAGAACCTGCGTGGCCTCGTCCTGGCGCATTTGCACCCGATGTTCCCAGGCCCGAAGCCGCCGGTAATTCTGGCTGAGAGCGACCGCTGTGCCTGATTCAATCGCAAGCTCGTCGGCCAGCCGGTCAAGCGCGGCCAGTGTGCCGGGGACGCGGACGGCCTTGTTGCGCCCACCAAAGACCAGTTGCGGGATCTGGGCAAAGAACTCGATTTCGCGAATTCCGCCGCGCCCCAGTTTCAGATCATGCCCGGCCGGCAGGATCTCAGCCCGCCGCCCCACCGTCTGGATCTGTGTCGCCAGGCTGCGGATATCGTCGATCGCCGCGTAGTCCAGCGCCCGCCGCCAGATAAAGGGCTGCAAATACGAGAGGAATTGTTCCGCCGCCTGCCGGTCCCCGGCGCAGGGTCGGGCCTTTATCCAGGCCGCACGCTCCCAGGTCAGGCCCATGGCTTCGTAATAGTTGAGCGCCGCATCCGTGGAGATGATGACGGGGGTCGCACCGGGGTCGGGCCGCAGCCGCAGATCGGTCCGGAACACATAGCCATCTGCCGTGATGTCATTGAGACTTTTGACGATGGCCTGGACCAGGCGCGGCAGGCGTTTACGCGGCTCCTCGGTCTCGGGCAGGCGCAGGCCTTCAGCGTCGTAAAACACCACCAGATCAATGTCAGAGGAATAGTTGAGCTCACGCGTGCCCATCTTGCCCAGGGCGAAGATGACAAGGCCCGGCAGGGGATTGGCGGGATCGTCCACGGGGAAGCACCGCCCCTGCTGCGCAGCGAAGCGGACATGGGCGTGCAGGACAGCCTGCACCGCTGCATCGGCGAAATCGGTCACTGCGGCCGTGACCTCCACCACGTCGAGAACACCACCCAGGTCTGCCAGCCCCACCGTCAGGTGCATGGCCGCCTTGAGCTGGCGGATCTGCTGATCAAGCGTGGCGACGTCCGCCGCGTTCTCTCCGGCCCTGGCCAGAGCTGCACATTGCTTGGACAACAGGCTGCTGAAGACGTCTTGCCCGGCCGCGCGCAGGACGTCGGGATAGCGTTGTGCCAGCCGGGCCAGATAGGGCGCACAGCTGAACACGCTTACCAGGAAAGCCTCGTGCGGATGCAGGCGCTCACGGATGTCCGCCGGCAATTCCGCGAAACAGCGCTGGCCCGGCTCCGGATCGGGAGCCGGCAAGGCCGTGCAGTCAGAAAGAAGTGCGCGCGTGTTCGACATCCCGCCAAACTGAACGCTTCTCACTGAGTCTTAAACCCCTTCATCTTGTGGTGCAGGTGCGAGCGGGAAACACATGGACGCGCGAAGTCCGGGACCGTGTCCGCCGGCGACATGTCCAGGGCCCTCGCCCAGGTCGAACTTGCCGTTATGGACATCTACAATGGCCTGGACCAGTGACAGGCCAAGCCCCGAGCCCGGCAGGGTTCTCGAATTGTCCAGGCGCACGAAACGCTGAGTCACACGCTCCCGGTCCGCATCGGGGATACCCGGCCCGGTATCGGTGACCGAGAACTCGGCACAACCCTCGCTGTTGCGGCGAAGGCGCAGGGTCACCGCACCGCCGGCGGGCGTGTATTTCACGGCATTGCCCAGCAGGTTGTCCAGGCCCTGCAGCAAGAGCCCGCGATCTGCGAAAACTTCCATGCCGCGTTCGACTTCGAAGGAGAATTCGAGGCCGTCATCCTCGCAGACATATTCATAGGTCTCCGCCAGGTCCTCGGCGACTACGGCCGGGTCCATGCGATTGATCGTCTTGCGACTTTCCCCGGACTCCAGGCGCGACAGCGACAGGATGGAGTTGAAAATGCCAAGCAATTCGTCGGTGTCACTGACAGCGCGCTCGAGCGTCTGCTCTCGGGCATCCAGATCCCCCTCTTCGCGCAGGGCCTCGTCCAGGCGGTTGCGCATGCGGGTCAGCGGCGTGCGCAGGTCATGGGCGATACTGTCACCGGTATGGCGCATGCGGTGCATCAAGGCCTCGACGCGGTCGAGCATATTGTTGAAATTCTCGGACAGCTCGTCCAGCTCGTCGCCGGTATTATTGCGCGGAGCCCGCCGGGTGAGATCCCCGGCCTTGACGCTTCGCGACACATTATTGATGGCATCCAGTCGGGCAACAAAGCGCCTCGAGATGAAAATGCCGCCGGCGACCCCCAGCGCCAGGGCCAGGGCAGAGGCCGCAAAAATCGTGTTGAGCATCCGGCCGACGAGCGAGTTCTCCTCGTCAACATCCAGTCCGACAAAGAGCTGATAGCCACTGGGCAGCTCGACCAGTCGGCCCCGCGCCGCGCGATTATCCTTGTCAGCGTCCTCTTCCTCGGCCCCCGCCACGACCGGACGACGATAGGAGAATTGCAATCGCCCCTCATCATCCGGCTGTACATCGGGCAGACCCGAGAGATTGCCTGACAGGCTGCGCCCCGAGGGATGCACCAGCAGGTAGAGGTAGTCCGCACCACCGCCGACCGTTCGCTGCAGGATATAGCGATTGATCGACCGGATACCGCCGGCCTGGAAGCGCGCCTCAAGCGCCGTCACCTCTTCATTGATCGAGGCATCGGCACGCCGCAGCATCATCCCCGCCGAGGCCACATAGACAAAGGCGAGGATGAGAAAACTGGACAGGGCAAACAGCGCCGCCGACAGCATGGTCTGCCGGAAGGCTGTCGTCCGCAGGAATGCTGGACTACGCGCGCTCACCGCGGATTACGCCTGCAGGCGATAGCCAGCGCCACGCACCGTATGCAGGAGCGAACGCGGGAAGGGCTTGTCGATCTTGGAGCGCAGGCGGGAGATGTGAACATCGATGACATTCGTCTGGGGGTCGAAATGATAATCCCAGACTTTCTCCAGCAGCATGGTCCGGGTCACGACCTGGCCGGAATGCTTCATGAGAAACTCCAGCAGGCGGAATTCGCGCGGCTGCAGCAGGATCTCCTCCTCGCCCCGGTTTACCGTGCGGGCAAGCAGGTCCATTTCCAGATCGCCGACCACCAGCTTGGTGCGAACCGTTTCCGGGTCACGGCGGCGGGCCAGGGCCTCAACGCGAGCCAGCAGCTCGGCGAAGGCGTAAGGCTTGACGAGATAGTCATCTCCGCCGGCCTTGAGGCCCTCCACGCGGTCATCGACTTCGCCCAGGGCGGAGAGGATCAGAACAGGCGTATGATCATCGTCCTGGCGCAGGGTCTCGACCATGGTCAGGCCGTCCATGCGCGGCATCATCCGGTCAACGACAAGCACGTCGTATTCGGCCGCCCGGGCCATTTCCAGACCTTCTTCGCCGTCAACGGCATGGTCTGCCACATGGCCGGATTCGCGCATGCCCTTGCGGATGTAGCTCGCCGCTTCGCGGTCATCTTCTACGATAAGAATACGCATGTCTTGTCCCTCTATTCTTGTACTTATTCGTCTTCGAGCTGAAGTGCCGAATAGCGTTGTCCGCCACGTCCCTCGACCAGGAGCAGGATGGCCGAACGGCCATCTTGACGGGCTTCGGCGATCACAGCGGCCAGAGTGTCTGTGCCACTGAGGGCCTGACCACCGGCTTCCAGGATCACATCACCGCGCGAGAAACCCTTTTCAGCGGCTTCACTTCCGGTTTCGACATCTTCCACGACCAGACCGTCAGACCCGGCTGAAATGCCCCGTGCTTCACGGACTTCGTCTGTCAGCGGGGTCAGGCTCATGCCGAAATAGCGGGAGACCTCGACAGCCTCCTCTTCCGTGCTCGGCATCTCGTTGAGATCATTTTCGCTCGGGCGATCACCGAGGCGAACACGCAGGGTCTGTTCGCGACCATCGCGCCAGATGGTGAAGCGGACGCGCTCGCCCGCGGCGATATCGCCGATCTGGCGAGTCAGATCGCGGGAGCTTTCAACTTCATTTCCTTCAACTTCAAGGATGACATCCTCGCGCTCGAAACCGCCTTCATCGGCCGGTCCGCCAGCGACAATGGAGCTGACGATCGCACCGGTGCGGCCCTCGATACCCATGGCGGCGGCAATGTCCTCGGTCACATTCTGGATCTGCACACCCAGCCAGCCACGAGACACACGACCATCTTCTCGAAGCTGGTCGATAATGCGCGACGCCACGTCGGACGGGATGGCAAAACCGATGCCGACATTGCCACCGGTCGGCGAGAAGATCTGGGAGTTCACACCCACGACATTGCCGTTGAGATCAAAGGTCGGACCACCGGAATTGCCGCGATTGATCGGCGCATCGATCTGCATGAAATCATTATAGGTCGAGTTGCCGATTTCCCGGCCGGTCGCGGAAATGATGCCGGCAGTCGCCGTTCCGCCCAAACCAAAGGGATTGCCCACGGCAACGACCCAGTCACCCACCCGGTATTCCGGGTCACGATCCAGCGTCACATAGGGAAACTCAACCTCCTCATCGACCTTGAGCAGGGCGAGGTCCGTCTGCGGGTCCAGCCCGATAATGCGAGCGGAATAGGTTTCGCCGTCGGACGTACCGATCTCGATTTCTGTCGCGCCGGCCACGACGTGATTATTGGTCACGACCAGGCCATCGGCAGAGATGAAGAAACCCGAGCCCAGCGACTGGCGCGGACGCGGCGCCGGCTGCGCAGGGCCCTGGCCGCCGAACTGGCGCTCCAGCCACTCGCGGAATTGCGGGGGGATGCCCTCACCTTCAGCACCATCAAGCTCCAGATCCTCGACAGAGGCACTGGCCTGTATGGTCACAACGGAGGGGCTAACGCTTTCGATCAGATCTGCAAAGGACATCGGCGCACCGGCCGGAACCGCCGAAGCGAAAGGCGGCTGGGATTGTTGCGCATGCGCGGAGGCGCCAAACGAGTCTACAGCCAGACCTGCTGCAGCCATGCTGAGCACAGCCAGGGAGACACCACCGAGAATTCCAAGACGTTTTACAGACTTCATGAGAAAGAAAGACCCTTCTTTTTCGAACATGGACGCATCATTGCCAGCGGAGAGTTATCCGTTGGCTGTCTCTTACATTACAACTACATTACAAACCGTAATTTTCCGGTAAGGCCGGTCAGGCCAGCCGGGTCCGCACGACCACAGGGCTGTGCAAGCTCTTGTGAACGGGGCATTTGTCAGCGATTTCGAGCAAGCGACCGCGTTGCTCCTCATCCAGCGCGCCCTTCACGCGAATGGTGCGCTCGAAAATATCAACCTTCACATCCTGACCCTCGACACAGGCCTCGCAATCGGCGGCATGGTCCTTGGCGTGGGTGACCTCGACAAGAATGTCATCGATCGGCCAGGCCTTGCGGTCCGCATACATGCGCAAGGTCATGGATGTGCAGGCCCCCAGCGACGCACTCAGCAAGTCATAGGGTGTGGGACCATTGCCCGTGCCGCCGACGCTGGGAGGCTCACCAGCCAGGGAGACATGGCCGTTGGCAACGATCCAGTTTTCATACTTGCCAGCCCCCGTTTCCGAAACAATCACGACACCGGGCTTGGCCTTGGGCGCCGGACGACGGCGAGGCGCATCAACGTATTTCTGGGCCCAGCTGGCAATAATATCCGCTGCGAAGACCGCATCCTCCTCCCGCGTGAGCAGGTGATCCGCCCCATCCAGGCTGACAAAACTCTTGGGGTGTTTTGCTGCGAGAAACAGACGCGAGGCGTTGTCAATGCCGACCGTCGCATCCGTGGGAGAATGCGCGATCAGCAGCGGCTTGCGCAGGTTCGCCAGCGTGTCTTCCAGCGTATGCCCCTGTATATCCTCGAGGAATTGGCGCTTGATCGTGAACGGACGACCACCCAGCGATACCTCGGCAATGCCCTCGTCTTCGATCTTGTCGATAGAATCGCCGAACTGGTGCGCGACATGCGCCGCATCAGACGGGGCGCCCAGGGTGGCGACGGCCCGTATCCCCGGCAGGGCGCTGGCTGCGGCAATCACTGCGGCACCGCCCAGGCTGTGACCGATCAACAGGTCAGGCGGCGCATATTCGCTTTCCACGAAGCGTGCTGCGGCGAGCAGGTCTTCCACATTCGATGAAAAATTGGTGTTGGCGAAATCGCCTTCCGAATGCCCCAGCCCGGTAAAGTCAAAGCGCAGAACGGCATAGCCGTGCGCAGCAAGCTGCCGGGCGATGCGGTTCGCCGCAAAGATGTCCTTGGAGCAGGAGAAGCAGTGCGCGAACACTGCATAGGCGCGCGGTGTTCCCGCTGGCCATTCCATGCGGGCAGCAAGCCTGTCGCCCTGTGATCCGGTAAACTCTACGCGTTCAGTTCTGGCCATTGCGAACTCCCTGGCAGTCTACCAGAGAGCTAGTATTCATGGCGCTGATCACAACTCAACTACGCTGACAAAAACGTCAGTACTCGCTCTCGCCATTGTCACCCTCGCCCTGCCAAACACCACTTTCCTGCAGCGCTTCAGCAACTTCGGGGGGCATGTAGGTCTCGTCATGCTTGGCCAGCACGGTTTCCGCTGAAAAGACATCCGCGGTCTGGAAGGCGCCTTCCACGACAACGCCCTGCCCCTCGCGGAACAGGTCCGGCAGAATACCGTCATACTCGATCAGGATATCATGCGCCGTGTCGGTAACGCGGAAGGCCACATACTGGCCTTCGCCCGGCTGTATTGATCCCTCGACCACGAGACCGCCCACACGGATACGCTCGCCGATGTCCACGCCTTCCTCCGCGATCTCGGTCGGAGAATAGAAATAGATCAGCGCATCCTTCATCGCGAACATGGCCAGGGCGATAGCGCCCACAAGGACGGCACCGGCAACGGCGATGGTGGCAAGGCGGCGATTACGATGACGCATGGTCGTCTCCGGCGAACTTGAAAAGAAGGGACAGATTATTGGCCGGCATCTGGATCCGGCGATCCAGGTTCAGCCCGCCAGATTGCATTTCGGCGATGACACGATCGAGGTCCCGCACACCCCAGCTGGGATTGCGCGACTGCAGGGAGCGATCAAAGTCCAGATTGGACGGTGCTGTGTGCTCCGCCTCCTTGAATGGCCCATAGAGGAAGAGCAAGCCGGACGGGGTGATCAGCTCCCGCGCCCGCAGGGCGATCTGCTGGCACACCGTCCAGGGCGATATGTGGATGACATTCATACAGACCAGCGCATCAAACGGCCCCAGGCCCCGCGCCCAATCATCTTGCAGCAGGTCAAGCGCCAGCGACGGCAGGATACGGCCGTCCGCCTCCAGAGCCCAGGCGTTCTGACTGCGACGGGACGCGGCATCGGGATCGCTGGGCTGCCATCTCACATCCGAGCGGCGGCAGGTCAGTTCAAAGCCGTGCTGACCTGTGCCCGAACCAATTTCCAGCACGCGCGCACCTTCGACCAGATGCGCCTCCAGCACATCGGCGATCACACCCTTATTGCGTTCGGCGCTCGGCGAACTCAGCCGATTACCCAGCTGGGCGCGGGTTTCCAGGGCTGTTACAGGATCCGGGGTCGTGCTCATGGCACAGGACTTAGTCAGCAATGCCCGTTGCGGCAAGCGGCCTTATCGCCGCATCAGGCCGCAGCCGCGGCATTGCCACGGCGACGCAGAGTTGCTGCCACCTCATCGGCTTCTGCGGCTTCCAGCAAGCGTGCCGTGATCAACAGGCCTTCCTGGGCAACATTGCGGTTCTGACCCTCGCTGCTGGCGACCAGGTCAACGAGCAACTCACCCGCATCCTGGAGCCGTTTGATCGAGGCATCGGCGATCCGTTTCTGGGTACTGGCGACAGCGGCCGCATTGGCATGCTCGCGGGCCTTGGCCAGGAAGAAGATCAGACCTTCGGCGCGGTCAACGTGCGCTTCCGGGGGCAATTGCGCGGGAATGATCCGGCCGCTCTTGCCACGACGCGGTTCAGGAAGCCCGCTATCCAGCGCCAGCGGGACTTTCTCGAATATCTTTTCGGTATTGGTCGAGGCTTCAGCGCGCAGGCTGAACAGGGCCTGGCCCCAGCGGCCAGCCTTGCGAATGCCGAATTCCTTGGTCATGCCGGTGGAATACGCCACGAAGCGATCATAACGTTCATAGGTCTTCTTCGCCTCTTCCAGATTGGCGGGCGGAGATTTCAGCTTGGTGGCGAAGAAGCCGGTATCAGCCAGGACCGCATCGCCAACGGCAGCCAGCTCGGTCTTGGAGACCACCAGGTCATCGCCACGCTTGCCGATCCGCTCGATGACGCGGAAAATTTCCCAGGGCTGTTCCAGACGGCCCATGGTCAGAAGCAGCATCCAGACGGCACCGTCCGGCGCTTCCTCCATCAGCTGTTCGTGCATTTCCTTGATGCGATGGGTGAGATCATCATCCAGATCATACACCCGCGCCGGAACCAGGCTCATACAGGCATCGACGGCCTTGGCATTGCGCAACAGGACCACGGCATCGCGAAGCATGTCCGCCGCGTCACCCCCGCCAAAGCGCTTGGCCAGCGCGGTCATGTCCTTGGGCACACGCTCAGCTTTCTCAATGCCCTCTTGCAGGGCATCACCAAGTTGGGCCCGGAACTCGTACCAGATATCTTCAGTGGGTGGTTTCTTGCACTTCTTGGCGGTCTCGACCGTCTGTTTTGCCAGGTGGCGGCCGAGCCACCCCCACAATTTACTAATCTGATCGGGGCTGAACCGCGCGCGCGAGGGCTGAACTGTCTCGGGGTCACCGATCAGCGGCTTGAGCGGCGCAAGCAGATAGGCCTTGGCGAGGTCGCCGGCCGGCTCCTGCACGGCTTCCTGCAATTCCTTGAAGACTTCGACCAGCCGCTGGGAAGCCTCGTCCTGGCTTGCTGACGCATTCGCAGACGCAACCAGTGCCGAGCGCATATGCACAGGCATACTGCGCCAGAGCGCCTCGAGTTTTGCTTTCTGGTTAGGCGTAAGACGGGCCATTAAAAGTCAAACCACTTCGAATCTGACCCCAGTCTTGCCGAAGTACAGTTAATTTAGATTTATCGAGAAGTTGCCGGAAGTTTTACACTTGCCAAAAGCCCGCCCATCTCCGAGCGGGAAAACTCCACTTCACCTTCATAGGCTCTTGCCAGATCGGTGACGATGGACAGGCCAAGGCCGGAACCCGGAGCTTTTTCGTCCAGGCGAACGCCCCGTTTGAGAGCAGCCTTCGCCTGCTCATCTGTCAGGCCCGGCCCATTGTCCTCGATGCGGATCTCCAGCTCCCGCTCACCGGCTCGACGCGAGCTGACCTTGACGTCGCTCTGCGCCCACTTGCAGGCATTGTCCATAAGATTGCCAACCATCTCCTCCAGATCCTGGCGCTCACCCCGGAAGACCAGGCCCGGTTCGATTTCGGCATGCACCTCAATGCCTTGGCGGCCATAGATCTTGCCCAGAGTGCGGGCCAGGTCTGCCAGAACCGAACCGGTCTCGGTCCGTGCCCCCACGGCCTTGGCATGAGCTGCGGCCCGTGCGCGTCGCAGATGATGATCGACCTGCTTGGACATGATCTCGGTCTGCTTGCCGACAAGATCGGCAAAATCCCCGTCGCGGCTTCGGGCCTCATTGGTCAGCACCGCAACCGGCGTTTTCAGCGCGTGGGCCAGATTGCCCACATGCGTTCGTGATCGCTCCACCAGTTCACGGGAATGATCCAGCGTGGCGTTCAATTCATCGGCAAGGGGCTGCAATTCAACGGGAAACTCGCCATCCACACGCTCGGCCTCGCCCTCCCTCACCTCGGCCACGGAGTGGCGCATGCGCAGGACAGGCTCCAGACCGATACGCACTTGCAGAAAGACGCCCGCCGCAATCGCGGTGGCGAAACCCAGGAACATCAGGCCGGATGTGATGGCGAAATTCCGGACTTCCCGGTCGGCTGGGCTGCGATCCTCTGCCGCCAGCATCAGGGTCAGATTGCTCCGGTTCTGTAGACGCACAGCCTGGGCAACAATCCGCAGCGGTTCGCGATCCGGCCCCTTGGACTGGGCGGTGAGTATCGCACCGGGCTGCGCCATGGCGCGCTCGATCAGGTCATAGGGGGCGGCCAGCTGCTCATCCCACATCGAGCGCGAGACGATGAGAATGCGGGTATTGCCATCCTCGGCGACATCGAGAACTTCCCAATAGCGCCCTGAAAAGACACGCGCATACTCCGGGTCGGACGGACGGCGCGCCAGCACGACATCCCCTGCCGGGTCTGTTTCGGCCGCGGCCACCAGGGCACCGACGACACTGGTCAGGCGGCCGTCCAGGGTGCGGATGACAGAGCGTTGGTAGAGCGTGGTCAGCGCGATGGCGCCCACCAGCAACAGGACGAATGCCCAGGCCGCCGCGCCTGCAAACAGGCGAAAGGCTAGCGACCTCGGTAACGTCACGAGACCGGTCGAGCCACCGGATCGACCAGGCGATATCCCAGACCTCGCACAGTCTCGATACGGTCGGGACCGATCTTCTTGCGCAGGCGACCGACAAACACCTCGATGGTGTTGCTGTCGCGGTCAAAATCCTGGTCATAGATATGCTCGACCAGCTCGGTGCGGGAAATCACACGGTCCTGGTGATGGGCGAGATAGCTGAGCATGCGGAATTCGTGCGACGTCACCTTGACCGGTGCACCTTCGATGAAAACCCGCGCGCCGCGCGTATCAATGCTCAGATCACCACACTCGATCGTCGAGGAGGTGTGACCGGCCGCGCGACGGGTCAGGGCCCGCAAACGTGCCAGCAATTCCTCGGTATGGAAGGGCTTGGTCAGGTAATCATCGGCCCCGGCGTCAAAGCCGGCGACCTTTTCACTCCAGCGATCACGCGCAGTCAGGATGAGCACCGGGAAATCGCGGCCATCACTGCGCCAGCGCTCAAGAACCGTGACACCGTCCAGCTTGGGCAAACCCAGATCCAGGACGACAACATCATAAGGCTCTGTATCCCCAAGGAAATGCCCATCTTCGCCATCCAGGGCGCTGTCGACGGCATAACCTGCGTCTTCCAGCGCTCGACCGAGTTGGCGGTTCAGATCCGGATCATCTTCTACGACTAATGCGCGCATGATTCCCTCTTAGCGTTCGAACAGTATAGCGCCAGTCCGCGCATCCGCCACAACGTCAATTCGACGACCGTCTTCGGTGAGGATCTTGACGATGTAACGCGGATTTGCGCCGCGCTCGAGCTCAGCGTCGAGAACGTTGGCCCGAGGGTAGCGTTGCCGCACCCGGCTGATCACCCGAAGAGCCGGCACGACATCGCCCTGGCGACGCGCATCCCGTGCCTCCCCTGCCGTGTACCGATCACGCGACTGGAAGACTTTCATGCCGAAGGGCTCTGCGGAGACCGCGACGGGGGCGAGAAGCGAGCTGGCTACGCCGATAATGACTACGAGTTTTTTCAACATGCGACACACACTGTAGGACCGCCGCTGAACGCGGCCTGAACGACATGCTAACACTTTTTCACACTCAGGACTTCAGTCCCTTGCGCGGATCATGCCCGTTGGCCGGGCTCCAGGTTTCCAGGAAGTCCTGCAAGGCCTGGTCACGCTCTGGCAAGGCGATCATCAGCCGGATGATCTGATCGCCGCGCGCACCTTTGGCACTTGCAAACCCCTTGCCACGCAAGCGCAGCAACCCACCACTGTTCGAGCCGGGCGGGATACGGACATCCACATCGCCATCAATCGTGGGCACCCGCACCTTCGCGCCAAGGACCGCTTCCTTAAGCGTGATGGGCAAATCCAGCTGAACATTATCGCCGTCGCGCGAGAAATACTTGTGCTCGCGGATGCGAATCTCGACCAGGGAATCGCCAGGCGCACCGCCATTGGCCGAGGGATGACCCTGGCCGCGCAGACGCAGGACCTGTCCCTCGCTGGCACCGGCCGGCACGGCCACATCCACCGAACGACCACCCGGCAGCACAACGCGGTGTTTGCCGCCTTCCGCCGCCTGCATGAAATCCAGCTTCAGGCTCTGACGGATATCCTCGCCCTTGCGACGGGGCTGGGCCTGTTCCGCACCAGCCGCGCCGAAATCGGTGAACAGGTCCGAGAAAATATCCCCGATATCATCAAAGCCCCGGCCGCCCTGGCGGCCCTGCCGGAAGTTGAACGGGCCACGCTGACGCGCTCCGCCCATGCCACCGCCGGAAAACTGGGGCCCGAACCCGGCCCGGGCAGCGGCGTCATACTCGGCCCGCTTTTCCGCATCGGACAGCAGGTTGAACGCCGCCGAGACATTCTTGAAACGCTCTTCAGCCGCCTTGTCGCCCGGATTGGCATCGGGATGCAGCTCCTTGGCCAGCTTGCGATAAGCCTTGCGGATCTCATCCTGGGATGCGGTCTTCGACACGCCGAGAATCTTGTACGGATCTTCCATGCGAAAGCGTTCGTCCGACTGTTACCTGCCTATGCATGTAAGGGGCTTCGAGCCGGATCGCAAAGCCTGCTCACAGCGTCAGGACGAGCTGCGCCGGCAGGCTGGTGCCTGCGCGCTCTGAAAGCTGTACCACCTGGATCATGCAGGTCTCGTCTCCATCGACTGACGGCGCGAGAATGTCGAGATCTGACAAGGTGATAGACGTTTGATCGACCTGCCTCGTCCAGTCTTCATGCCCGGCCCGCGATACACGAATCTGGTACAACTCGGCCCGCTCGCCCAGCGGCAGCGGGTGCAGGTCCCAGCGATCCCCGTCCACGCGGGTGCGCCGGATCCAGCTCAGCCTGCCCCGGTCAAATCGCAGATGCACGGGCGAATAGGGCCGCAACCCGCCCCGCCGCGGGGTCAGGGAGACCGTGGTGGCGTCGATGGTTTCAGCGCCCGCCTGCCGCGCTCGCAGATCCAGCCTGCGCCCGATGTCGGCGGCGTCGAGCGGCAGCTCGGCAAGTCCACCCTCGAGCAGGACACACATTGCGCCGGCCTCGACACGCTGGGCCACCGCTGAGCCGGCCTGGCCACGCAACAGCCCGGATAATTCATATCGGTCGGGCGCGACCAGCTTTGCCTGCGCGAATTGCAGGACCTCCCAGTCGCCATCCGGCTGTGCCACCGCCAGCCTGTTCTGTCCATTCAGCACGCCCGTTTCTGACTGGCTGGACACCGCCCCGCGGACCAGATCCAGCTGCACCCGGTTCGCCCGGTCCCAACGCCCCGGCGCCCCCGCATCGAGCGGGGCATTGAGGACACCGATGACCGAAGGGCGTTCAAGCTGCAGGCGCACTGCCCAGCTCCCCGATGCCGGACGTGTTTCGATCGTCACGGGCGCATCTCCCCGGGCGGCGGCAGCAACCCAGAGCGTCTCCTCGCCGCGATCCAGAACGGCCAGCACAGGTGCAGAAATCTCCGGCAGCTCCTGCCCGCCCCCGGCAATGGACACGCGATGGGCTGCCCGGCTTTGCCCGACCGGACGTGCCAGGTCTGCCTGCACGGTCGACTGGTGGTCCAGCGCTCCGATCTGCCAGCGTTCACCCTGGATGATCAGGACATCCCCGATCTGCGCCCCCTGCGCCACGGGCGGAAGCGTCAGACGCAATCCATCCAGCCGCTGATTGGCCTCGACCAGACGGTCCTCGGCGAGGTGCAGTGCCAGCGCCTCATCCATGACCATCCGGCCTTGCAGGGCCAAACGGTGCCGCCCCTCGCCCGCGCCGCTGCGCCACACCCAGCCGGGTTGATAGTCATGACCGTCATCAACAAAGGCCATGCTGGCGTCACGATAGGCCAGTTCGGAGCCGGCCGGCGTCCGGACCGGCTCTGCCGCCGTTTTGTGGACAACCAGCTCGTCAACGGCCAGCGCCTCGCCCTGCATCCCGGCCGAGACGAAATACAGCGCGTCGACGCGCGGCCAGACATCAATGCCGAGCACGGACAGCAAGGGCGCCAGGCCCTCGCGGGCACTGGCCAGCCCCCGCAGGGCAAAGCCGGTCACAAGCTCAAGCACGCCGTCGGTGCGAACCGCATCCAGACCGGCCTCGTGGCAGATATCGGTGATGATGTCGCGCGCCGGCACGGCCCCAACCCGACCGTTCAACCAATGCCCGCGCTGCCAGTTCTCGCCATCTGACCAGACCTCCCCGCGGGCGGGAAAATCGGGAAAGGGGCGTGCGTCATAGGCCCAGACATGCACCCAGTCGGGCTCCACCATCGGGCCGCCATAGACCGGCGAGAGCGGTGCCTCGGCGGCGCCTTCCTCCCAGTGTCGCAGGGCAGCCAGCAGCGCCTGTCTTTGCAGCACATCATCGCGGGCACCGGTGGAAAAATGCGGAAAGGCGCTCTCTGAACTCTTGGGGTCGTAAAACAGGTTGGGCTGGTTGCTGCCCTTGTCGACCGCCGGGAAGCCCAGCTCGGTGATCCAGATCGGCTTGGACTGCGGGACCCAGGCCGTGGGCTGGGTCGACCGCGTGCCGCCGGGCCGATCATGATGCCAATTGCCCCACCAGTTCGCGAGATCCTTGATCCGCCAGATCCAGTCCTCGCCATGAGCCAGGTCGGTGATCGGCGTGCGCTGCTGGGCTGCGCGGGCGTCAGCGTCGACATAATACCAATCATAGCCCTCCCCGCCGGTCATGCCGGACCGCAGGTAGTCGGGATCATGGAGAAAGGCCGCGAGCGCCGCGTCGAGATGCGTCTCGCCCTCGCGCCAGTCGGTCAGCGGTGGATACCAGTCGATGGCCACGGCATCGATCTGCGGGGCCGCCCACAAGGGATCGAGATGGAACAGGCGCTCGCCCTGCCCGGCTGTGATGCCGGCATATTCACTCCAGTCCGCCGCGTAGGACAGCCGACATCCCGTCCCCAGGATTGCGCGGACCTGGACCGACAGGTCGATCAGATGGCCGACAGCGGGAAACGCGAGACCTTCCCGCGCTGTTGTCAGGGCGACCATCTCCGAACCAATCAGAAACCCGTCAACACCGCCAGCGGCCTTGGCCAGGGCTGCACAGTGCAGAATGAACCGGTTGAACCGCCAGTCCTGGGGCCCGGAATAGCTGACCTGGTCCGCCTGGATGGAAAAGTCCGACGCCCGGGCATCACCGAAGAATTGCGCGACCTGGGAGGCAATACCGGTTTGAGAGGCCGGGTCTGGGACAATACGCCCGCGCCAGGGAAAGGCCGGCTGCTCTGCTGCGCCATGCGGGTCCGGCAGGCCGTTATCCGCAGCGATGTCCATCAGGATGAAGGGATAGAGCGTGACCCTGAGCCCGCGGGCCCGCAGCTCCCGGATCAAAGCGATCACACCGGCATCATCCGGTGTGCCACCATAGGCCGGACGGTCCTCGATCCGGCTGACAAGATGCGCCTGGCTGCGCCCCTGTCCGGCAACGGACCAGGTCACCGGCCGGGTCTGCTTGTCGCGGGTTTCGACACCGGGCCGGATTTCACACAGCCCACAGCGCAGATCGGTTCCGAACCAGCTGAGCACGACCTGTACCGACCGGCAGTGCGGCAAGTCGCGTTGCAACTGGTCCAGACTGGCCAGGATATCGGTCTGGCCGGTCCAGGAATGCCGGTTCTCGGCGCGTTCATGGCCCGGGCCAAGAACGCGGCTCACGCGCTCGGTGGACAGGGAAAACTCACCACTGCCCGGGATCAGGTTGACGCCCTGGACGGCGCGCTCCAGGGCATCGCCCGAGCCCGGTCGCAAAACTTCGAACGCAAAGCTGGGGATCCGCCCGCCGAACGGTTCGAGATCGAGATCCTCGAGCACCACATAGGCGGTGTCGCGAAAGGCAGGTGCATCCGCGCCCTCGATCGCCTCGATCAACGGGTCGGGATGCTGATCCGGCATGCCGTCATGGACGCGCATGTCCAGCGTCGTCAGATCGACGGGCTCACCATTCGCCCATACCCGTCCAAGCCCGGCAATAACGCCCTCGCACAGTCCCACGGCCAGGCTGACCGTGTAGCCATAGGTCTTGCGCCCGCCGCCCTTGCCCCCCTGGCTGTGTTCGTGTTCGCGATAGCGCGAGGCCCAGATGACCTCACCGGCCAGGCGATAACGCCCCCAGATCCGCGCCATGGGCGCACCGGAGACCGAGGTCTGCACATCCAGGCTCTCGCGCCGTGGCCCCTGAGCATCACGCGAAGCCGCAAACGCGCGGGTAACAGCGGATTGTGCCAGTCCCGGCAGGACACGGCGCGCCAGGCCAGAGCCTGCGCGCAAGACCATCTGACCCATGTCAGCTCCTTTCCCGAGGGAAGCGAAACGCAGCTACCAGGCGGCTTTTCCACCAGGGTGTCAGCGCGGTTTCAGCCACTTGTCGCCCCCAATAGGCATGGATGATGCGGCCCGGTTTCGACAGAATGGCACAATGTTTGGCCGCTCCCCGGCGCCGGGGCCGAAACAGCAAAAGCGCGCCTGGGGGCGCCTCGGATGGCGGGCATTCGATGAAATACCGCCGCGCCGCCAGCAGCAGCGCATCTGCACCCGGCTCTGCTGCGGTCTCAGCCCAGTCGGGGGTGTAGGCCGGCACGGCTTCCGGTTCGTCGCCCAGCACGGCACGCCAGACCCCGCGCACCAGACCCAGGCAGTCGCATCCCGCACCGCGGCAGCTGCCCTGGTGGCGATAGGGCGTGCCGATCCAGCGCCGGGCCTCTTTGACAATGCGTTCGTCCTGCATCAGCCCAGCCCTCGTGAACCGCCATCGCGTACGGGCTCTGAGCCCGGGCTGGCCAACAGGACGTCATTGCCGACCAGATAGGGAAAGCCGCGGAAGTTGAGCGTGTTCTGGAAGCGGTCCCGACAGGTGGCAAAGGCCTGGTCACAGCCCAGCGCATAGGCCGGATGGTCCACGGAAAGGCCACAGCGCGCATCGCCGAGCGAAGCATCGCAGGCGCGTGAGAACACACGGCCGATCACCTGTTCCAGCTTGTGCTGGCGCTCCACCAGTTCGACCTCGCAGCCCCGCCGCGACATCCGGATTTCACCAAACCACCAGGACTGCAAATGGGCAAAATCGATCGGGTTCTGCCAACGGGTCTGAAGCAGGTCGAGCCGGGCGTCATTCCACAGCCCCTGCTGCGCATCATCGCGGGAAATGGCCTCGTCCTGGAAGGCCAGTTGAAGCGAGCCACTGCCCGGCGCCAGACCAGCCTGGGTTTCCGCATCGGGCAGGCTGGCCGTCCCGACGGGCTGATAAACCAGCCCGTCGAGCGTCAGGGCTGCGTCATGCTGGGTGAAACCCAGTTGCAGCCCGTCACGGCGACTCAATCGCCAACACCAGCACAGGTCCGCGACCTCGCTGGCCAGGGCGTCGTTCAGGGCGGGGGGAAGGTTGAGCATCTCAGGCGTCCACTTCGACCAGGGCGATCGCAGGCACCTGACCGGCGCGGACATGATCCAGCGCTATGTCCAGGCGGTCCGTGTCGAAACGCACCACACAATCAAACTCGAAACCGGCCGTGATGATCGCGCCGGCTGCCGGCGGTTCCGCAAAAGTGCATTCGCCGCTCATCACATCCAGGCTGACCGGGGTCAGCGTGCCGTCGACCGCGACCTCGACCGTCTCGGCAATCGGGCGAGTGATGGGCCGGCGCCAGGCCTGGTCGCCACTCTCATAGTGTTTGCACAGGGCAAAGCGCTCGCGTGTGCCATCGCCCGTACCCAGCGCCTGGTCCAGGGCGGATATCGCCTGCGACGGCGAAGCGGATTTATGATCCAGCGGATCGCGGAAGCGAAAACTGTGCAGTCGCCCGCGGCGGGCTTCGAAAAACGCGATCAGCGCCTGTATATCATCGAGATGCTGGACAGCGATGCCGATATCCCAGCGCCGGCGACTGTGCTGCCAGGGCGTGTTGCGATGCTCCCGGCCGGAGGTCAGCCGCATGATCTCGGTCAGTCGCTCCGGTCCGCCCACCGCGCCCAGGCTGATCGCAAAGGGCAGGCGGACATCGTGAAAGGCACTCATGTAAACCGCCTCCCCTTTTGCACCGCGCGGGCCAGCTGGCGCGCAAGACGGGTCGTGGAGATGTCGGCGGTGTCCGGTGTTTCCGAGAGGGTCAGGTTGACCGTCACCGCACCGGCCAGCGGGTCGACCCGGGCCGCGCCCGAACTGGTGATGACTTCCGGACCCCGCTCCCCGACCAGATAGGCCTGGCCAGGTGCCAGCGGACCGCCCTCTGCCCGGGCACCGGTCCAGGAAGCCGGCGAAAATGGCAGCGCCGCCATCGCCGGCGCGACGATCCAGCGATCAACCGCAAGGCGGGCCAGGTCCGCCAGGATCGACTGGGTCATGCGGGAAAAGTCGAGCTCGCCCGACCGGGCCGCCGCAGCGAGCGAACGCTCGATACTCTGGCCGGCCCGTTCGAACGCCTGTTCGATACTGTCCGCCGCCTCCCGGGCGGGGCCATCGGCCAGCGTTTGCAGATCGCCGGCCGCTGTTTCGAGATCAGCTTGCATGGATTAGTCCTTTTCGTGTTGACGCAGCAGGTCGAGAAACTCCGCGCGGCGCAGCGGTGTCTCGCGCGCCGGAGTGGTCAACGCCCGCCATTCGCGCAGCGAGAGACGCCAGAACGCAGCCGGGGCGATCCCCAACGTAGCCGCCTGCTGCAAGGCCTGTGACCAGCCCTGCGCACTCACACCAGGTCCCGTAGACACTGGCTGACCGCCGCTTCAACGGCCGCGATGCCGTCCAGATTATTCGGAAGCGAAATGTCTTCCTCCGAGAGGATGTCCAGCAAGGCCGCCAGACGCTGTCGCGGAGACAGATCCGGCTGCAGGCTGGATAGACGGGCGAGCCCGCCCAAGGTCAGGCAGAGGCGGCGGCTGCGCCCGGCCAGCGTCAGCGCGACCTCGCCGCGCGCGGCATTCACGATCATGACGCGATGAAGACCAGCGCGCCTGCCGAGGCCAGGCTGAGCGACCAGGCCGCTTCCCCATCGAACCGCCCGGAATAATCCAGCGCGGCCACCAGGAAAGCGCCCTCGATATGTCCGGCCCCGGGCAAGACGACCTGCCAGCTGGCCGCCTGCTGGTCGAAAAAGAGCTGGCGGATCCGGGTGGCCGCCGCATCATCGATAAACACGCCCGCGCCTGAAACCGTGCAGGTTTTCAGTCCGACGCCCGTTAACAGCTCGCGCCATCCGCCCGGGCTGTCGGCATGGGTGACATCGACCGTGCGGGCATTGAGCGAGAGCGACCGGGTGCGCAGTCCGGCCACCGGGGCAAAACTCTCGCTCTCGGCCCCGTCGCCAAGTTTCAGGATCAGGTCGCGGCCTGCTGCAATACTCATGTGGGGATATCCTCCTGGCTTGCGATAAGGGCGCGAAACCGGATCAGTCCGCGCCGGATCTGCGGGCGACGGGTCTGGAAACTGTCGGTAAAGACCGGCAGCAGCGACATCATCACCCAGGGAGAGAGGTCGGGCAGCGTGCCGCGACGCAGAATTTGCCGCAGCTGGCCGGTCAGCTGATGGATCTGGTCCTCCCGGTCCCAGACCAGCAAGTCCTGGCGCACCTCGATCAGGTCGAGATCCGGGGCGGCGCGGTCGCGGCACTGCACCCGGCCCCAGCCGAGATAGGGAAAGGCCAGGCGCTGCCCCGGCGCGTCGGCGAGGCGAAGGGGCGAACCGAACAGGCTGCGCGCCTCTGCCGACACCTCGAGCATGTGGGTAATCGCCTCGCGAACGTGGGTCTCCGGTAGGCTCACAGCACCACCCTCCGCCAGGGCTGTAACAAGGTCTGCACCGTGCCCGGCAAGGCGTCCACATCACCCTGATACAGCGCCTCGGCGAGACTGCAGCACGCTTCCAGCAGGTCTGGCGGAACATCGGACCGCGATGCGCCAAAGCCCGCCCTGTAACGTAATTCCACGCCATTGGCAGACCTGCCAACTGTGGGAAAACACCCGCCCGGCTTGACCTGCAGCCAAGCCGCAGACTGACCGGCGATGATCTCGTACGCGCTTTGCGGCCACAGACTGGCTTCGCCCCGGGCCGGGAAAACGCGAATGCTCTCAACGGCGATGACGGGCGCGCGGCCAAGCCGAAAGCGCGTGCCGAAAGCACTCAGCCGTCCGAACTGGGACCAGTCGTCCAGACGTTCGATCCAGGTCTGGGCGATCAGGGCGAGGCCGCATTCTGCCTCGACGCGCTGGCGGCTTGCCGATATGACCTGATTGAGACGCGCATCCTCCTCGTCGTGGGAAATGCGCAAGCGCGCCTTGAGCTGGGCAAGCGAGACCGGCTCCAGGGCCGGCGGCTCTGCGAGTTCGAATGACATGTGATTTTCCTGCTGGGAGCTGGCCATGACCCACAACGCCATGAACGCTGCTTTCGCCTGGGCCCTGGCCTTGGGCATCTGCGCTTTGGCGACCGTGATCAGCGGCTATTTTTTCCTGAGCACCGTCAGTGACTTGCTGAATCTTCCTGAATCATCGCCGGAAGTTTTCTGGGCGATTTGGGCCGGTTTTGGCTTTGTCGGCGCCTTTTTTGCCCTCAGACCGCTGGAAAACTTCATCCGACGCATGGGCTATGGGCTTAAGTCCGTTGAAGAAACAACAAAACTCGATGACGGCGATACGATCGGCGAGGACGTTGAAAAAGCCCTCGCCGATCGCCTGCGCGACGAGCTCGGTCGCGACTAGGACAGACCGAATTTGAGCAGTTTGATGGCGTTGAAATCCTGCACTCCGCCGCCAACCCGCTTGGTCGTGTAGAACAGCACATAGGGCTTGGCGCTGAACGGATCGCGCAGCACTTCCACGCCCTGGCGATCCAGCACCAGATAGCCCTTGCGGAAGTCACCGAAGGCGATCGAAAAGCTGTCACTGCCGATATCGGGCATGTCCTCGGCCTCGCTGACCGGATAGCCCAGCAGGGTGGAGCTGCCCGCCTCGCTGAGCCCGGGCTGCCAGAGATAATTGCCATCACTGTCCTTGAAGCGGCGCACCGCCGAGATCGTCCGGCGGTTCATCAGGAAACGCCCCTGCGCGCGGTAGGCCGAGGCCGGGGCATAGATCAGGTCGATAAGGGCGTCGGCCGGGTCACTCGTGGCAAAGCCCGCATCCACACCGGTGGCCACATAACCCAACTCACCCCAGCTCTGCAGACCGTCCACATTGGTGCCATAGCTCAGCAATCCACGCGGCTTGTTGACCCCGTCACCGGAGATAAAGGCCGCGCTTTCCTGGGCGGCAAACACATCGCGGATCTCGTCAGCCAGCCACTGGTCGATATCGACCATGGCATCATCCAGCAATTGCTGGGTGGCTGCCGGCATGGCGTAGAGTTCCGCAGCGGGAAAATCGAGCAGGCCCAGGTCCGGACTGGCCGTTTCCGGCCGGGCCGCTGTCTCCGAGACCCAGCCCGACGCTGCTCCGCCGCGCGATACCGGCTTGCGAAACACCGCCGCCGAGGTGGTGCGGACACTGGCGATCGCGCGAACCGGGGAGATGGCGGCCAATTGCCGGTCGATCAGGCGTTCAGTCTCCGGCGGGACGACATATCCGCCCTCACCCGCCGTGCCGGCATTGAGGGATTTGGCTTCCTGAAGGGCCGAGACATCGCCCTGACGCATATAACGCTGCCAACCCGGTTGGGTCTCGTGCGTGGAGGGGGCGACCGCGGGACGCTGCCCCTCCAGCAAGAGCCGGTCGAGGGCCGATTTTTGCTGATCCAGCGCCGCGTCGATCCGCGAGACTTTCTCCTCCAGCAGAATATCGGCGCTGGCGCGGCGCTCGACCTCTTCCAGCCGCTGGTCATTGGCGGACTTGAAGGCTTCGAACGCGGTCATCACCTCGGCCAGTGCGGCCTGGGTTTGCGGGGAAACAGGGGTCATTTTCACTTCCTTGCTCATGAGAGATCCTTGGGGTTCACGCCGCCCGCTCCTGCGGTTCGGCCAGTTGCAGCCGCGCTTGTGGCAGCATGGGAAAGGTGACGATGGAGACTTCCCAGAGCTCGATACCGGCCAGGAAGCGCCCACCTCGGGGGCGCGGGCGAGCCGTACGGGTCTTGAAGCCGATGGACAGCCCGCTGAGCGCGCCGCGGCGCACCAGCGCCTGGACCGAGCGGGCACGCGCGGTGACGTCAAAGATCTCGCCCTCCACCCAGAGCCCCGCCTGACGCTGCTCGATGACTTGCCAGCGACCGATCGGCTCGCCCGGCTCGTGCTGATAGAGCATGGGGACGGGCCGAACCGCTGTATCCAGCGAGGCAAAGGCGCCGGGCAGGACAATATCCCCGCCGAGATCCTCGCGATTGAACAGGCTGGCAAAGCCCTCAATGGCAAGGGCGCTCACCGATCCTGCTCCATGCGCTGTTCAATCCGGTCCAGGCTTTGCCGGACCAGCCGCATTTCCGTCTCCACCCCGGCCAGGCGTTCGGCAAAGGGCGAGGAGCGCAGGCTGGCGCGTTCAAGATGGTCGAGGCGCTCGCCCACACGTCCCGCCCAGATCAGTGCGCCGGAGGTCTGGACCAGCAGGGCGACCAGAACACCCAGCGTGACCTGGCGATGGAGATGCCAGTGCGGACTATCCGTCATGATGCGCCTCGCTTTCCGCGACTGTGATCGTGCCCGGCGTATCGAACCAGGGCGCCAGCCAGACCGAGAGGGAAGCTGCGGTCTTGCGGACCAGCGGCTCTACGGTCAGGCGCCAGAAAGAGGCATTGGCCTCGGCATAGTTCGCATACGTATTATCCCCGGGAAGCCCGAGCAGAAGCGGCGGAACGCCTAGCGCCAGGGCGATCTCGCGAGCGGCTTCGCGGCGCGCTTCGACAAAATCCATGTCCGACGGCGTCAGCGACATGGGCTTCCAGTCGAGCCCGCCCTCCAGCAGCATTGGACGCCCGGCATTTTCAGCGCCGGTATGCACATCGCCCAGCTCGGCCTTGAGCCGGTCATACTGGTCTGCGCTCAGACGCCCCTCGGCATTGTCCAGCACCAGTGCACCGGACGGCCGGGCGGCGTTGTCGAGCAGAGATTTGGCCCAGCGCCCGCCGGCATTGTGCAGGTCCAGCGCAGCAGCTGCCGCCTGCAGCGGCGAATATCCATAGGCATCGTCCGCAGGTGAGAAGAGCCGCATGTGGAACAGCGCGCTGCGCTGGCTCACGGCATCGCGCTCGAACACCCGCCGGTGCTCGCCGGCGCGGTATTCATAGGTCTGCGGCCAGCCCCGAATTCCCGGAATGGCGCGCACCCGGTCGGGGCGCAGCACATACATTTCCCGCGGCTGCCCCTCCAGGGCCGACAATTCCACATAGGCATTCCCGGCCAGCACCAGATGACCGTAGAAATTCTCCCAGAATTCCGGGCCGGACTGATCGGGATTGGGGCTGGACAACAAGCGCCCCGGCGGCCCCGTGGCGATGAAGGTGCGACTGGCGGCCGCTTCCGCGATCAGCCGGACACAGCGGTGCACAATGGCGTTGCGCTCATAGCCGGTCCGCACCAGCCCCTGTACGTCGCGCACCACCTGGCTGCCGCCAGTCCTGCGCGCCAGCTCGTACAGGGTGCCAGACGCACCACTCTTGCGCTCCCGCCCCAACAGGCGGTCGATCCATGTGGGCATCAGCCCCTCCCTTGTTTGCAGATTTACAGGCGCCGCAATCGCGGCCTGGCCGGATGGGCCAGCAATAACTCACTCACCGCCCAGACCAGCGCATCAACCCTGTCAGGGCTCGCGACCGCGCTGCCGGGCGCGCCAAAGGCACACATCTGGTCTTCCAGCGCCGTGAAATGGCCGAGATGGCGCACGCGCCCGGCGCTGTAGAGCGCCGCGACCGGTTCCGCCCGGGCCCGTTTGCCGCGCGAGGCATGCACACGCTTGACCGGCACGTTCGGGTCAAGCGTGGCGATAATCTGGGACACCATCTCGCCACCCTGATTGGTTTCCGCCACCACCGCATCCGCCTGGTGCGCGTGATAGGCGGCCACCACACGTTCGGCCCAGGCTGCAGGTGCGGCGGGACCGAAACTCTCATCGGCAAGTATGAAGGCCTGACGGACAGCGCCCTCGCCCACAGCGCCCGCCACCACAATCCCACACTCGTCGGAGCGGGCATGCGAGGTCACTGGCGGGTCCACCGCGACGATCACACGGTCGAAATCATCCCGCGCATTGCCGATGGCCGCCGCCAACGCATCGCGTGTCCACAACGCCCCGGGCGGATCATCGATCAAGATACCTTCCAGCTCCTGGCGCCCCAGCACGCTTCCGCCATAGGCAGCCTGCATTGCGGCTACGAAGCCCGGTGCGAGATTGCGGTCATTGGCCGAGGTCGGCTGATGCGTCACGCGCACACCGGCCTGCGTGATCAGGGCTCTCAGCGCCGCGATGGGCCGCGGTGTGGTGGTGATGACGATGCGGGGGTCGCGGCCCAGACGCACCCCCATGCGCAGCGTGTCCAGGGCGTTTTGTGGTTCAGGCCAGGCCGCAAACTCATCCATCCAGGCGAGCTCGAATTGCGGCCCGCGCAGCCCGTCCGGATCGGTGGCGGAAAAGGCAAAGGCCTCCGCCCCATTGGGCCAGACCAGGCGGTGGCGGCTGCTTTCATAGCGCGGACGCTCGTCCGGCGGGCCGATGGAGCGCAGGCCGGAGACGCCCTCGATCATCACTTCGCGGACATCAGAGAAGGTCGGCCCCACCAGCGCCACCCGGCGGGCGCCCTCGAGGATACGGCCGCGAACCCATTCAGCCCCCGCCCGGGTCTTGCCCGCGCCGCGGCCGCCCAGGAACAGCCAGGTGTGCCACGCCCCGCGCGGGGGGATCTGGTTCTCGTGCGGGCTCCAGTCCAGCTCCAGCATGCGGCGGGCGGACCGGCTGGCATCCCCCTCCCTTTTCAAGGCGAGCAGCTCGGCGGAAGACCAGGGCACGCTCAATATATTTTCGCCGAACTTCACGGCGCAGGGCCTGATGGTCTCCAGGATCTGTTGTATCGTCTTGGGTGTTGTCACTCATCGTCTCTCGACTTTGTTTTTCAGCCTCGATGGCCTTGGCCATGGCGGTAATACCGGCGGCCAGGCGTGCGGCTTCGGCCGGCGAGCCCAGCATGAGCTCGGCATCTGCCCGCGCGACCAGGCGCTGCAGGGCCACTTCACGCAGCGCGCGCAACTGATCCTCGTCCAGGGCGGCCAGGCGGCGCAGGCAGCGGGCGGTCCAGTTCTTTGAACGGCCCGCCTCCTGCGCCACTGCCTCAAGCGAGGCACCGCCCTGGTACTTCCTGAAAAAGGGGAACCAGTCCGCATTGTCGCGGAAGCGTCTGTCGGTTTTTCTGGGCATACCCATTTATAGCCCGGGGCTGCATGCCCGGGATAAGGCGTATCAATTTTCTGGAATATCGTGACGGTTCAGGTCTTTGCGGCGAGGCCCCGAGGGGATCTGGCCGACCTTATCCGCACTTGCCCCGCCTGGCGGCGCGGCGCGCGCCCTCAGGCCGCCGGGTCCAGGTCCAGCTTGCGGCCAGTCTGGGAGAGTCTGGAAATCTCGGCCATGGCGCGTGACGCGTTGACGAATTGAAGTTCCAGTCCAGCATCGGCGACGGCGTCATTCAGCACCATCAACAGCCCCAGCGTGGTGACATCGCTGCGACCGAGCTCTGCCAGGTCCAGGCGCACGCGCTCTGCATCGGTCGCCTCGATGGTTTCGATCAGCGATTTGAAGGCCTGGTGCTCCTTGAAGACGAGTTCACCGTGCAGCTCGATCACCAGGACATCGCCGTCCCGGCGCGAGTTGAAGCGCAATTCCCTGGCCTGATGACTGGTCGACATGCCCGTGTCTCACCTGTAGGGCGCGACGAGCCCTGCCCCCCAAAGGCAGTATTCGTCTCGTGCGCCTGCAATCGAAGACCGAGATATATCTCATTTGTATTCAATTTTATACAATAGCCAGCCAGTGTAGTTAAAATTCAGTGCACCAAAATAGTATTATATAAGTATGCACCAACACTTCCTGTTGCGAATACAACGAGGTGGTCTCTATTCGTCCTCATCACCCTCGCCGGGCCATTCCACAATGTGTTTGTCCCAGTCGATCTCGCCGGAGAAACTCTCCTCGGACCGGACCTGGTTGATCACGGACATGCCGGCCTTGTGGGTGCTGTCGGGATCACCGGTGACCAGCGGGTGCCAGTCATACAAATCCTTGCCCTCGGCCAGCAGGCGATAGGCACAGGTTTTCGGGATCCAGGGCAGTTCGTGCACGCTGGTCGGGGTCAGCACCACACAATCGGGCACGACGGTCTTGCGCAGCTCGTATTGCTTGCAGCGACAGGTAGAGGGATTGAACAATTTACAGCTGACATCCGTCTCCAGGCGCAAGCCCGTATCTTCGTCTTCCAGCTTGATCAGGCAGCATTTTCCGCAGCCATCGCAAAGAGATTCCCACTCATCGCGGGTCATCTCTGATAGAGTTTTCATCTTCCAGAAAGGCAAAGACATAGGATATCGCCTGAATTTGGCCCCTTTCTCGGGGCCTTAGGACCAATGCATCGAATTTGCGGGGATCTATAACATGATCATGGAGCCGTTTCGCGCGGATCACATGATGGAAAGGCAGCGCCGAGAGCGCCGCAACCGCCTGATCGCAGGCGGCGTGACTGCATTTGTCCTCCTGTTCGGTGTGCTTTTCTCTGGCGGCGTATGGCATTGGGCGTTCCACGACCTGCCGGACGCCCCCGAAACGGCCTCGGAATTATGGGTCACCCGACGCGAACCGTCGGTCACCCTGCAGGACATGAATGGCGAAGTGCTGGCCGTGCGTGGCCCGCTCTATGCCCGGGCCGTCGGCCTGGACACCTTGCCCCAGCACGTACCCCAGGCCTTCCTCGCCATCGAGGACCAGCGCTTTTACGAGCATGATGGTGTTGATCGCCGCGGCGTGCTGCGCGCGGTCTGGGTAAACCTGCTGGCCGGCCGCAATGTCCAGGGCGGCTCGACCATCACCATGCAGCTGGTGAAGAACCTGATCCTGTCGCCCGAGCGCCGCTTGCGCCGCAAGCTGCAGGAAATTCGCCTGGCAATGGCCCTGGAGCGCAATCTCAGCAAGACCGAGATCCTGGAACTCTATCTCAACCGCATCTATCTGGGCGCCCGCGCCTTTGGCGTTGAGGCCGCCAGCCAGCGCTATTTCGACAAGTCCGCCACCGAGCTGAGCCTGGCCGAGGCCGCCTTGCTCGCCGCCCTGCCCAAGGCGCCGTCACGGCTGGACCCCACGGTCAATCTGGAGGCCGCCCAGGCGCGTGCCGCCACAGTGCTCGACGCCATGCTGGATGCCGGCTTCATCGACCAGGTGGCACATGATGACGCGATTGCCAATCCGGCCGTCCCGGTGGAACCCGATATCGATCCCCAGGCCGGCGTGACCTGGGGCCACTCCTTTGATTATGCCGTACTGGAAGCGGAACGCCTGCTGGGACCGGAAAACATTCCCGACCTGGTCATTCGTACGACGATAGATCCCCAACTGACACTTGCGGCCGGTGAGGCAGCAGAGCAGGTGCTCGAGAATGATGGCTCCAGCCAGGGGGCGTCAGAGGCCGCGATCATCCTGTTGGCCCAGGACGGCGCGGTCCGGGCCATGCATGGTGGACGCGACTATCTGCAAAGCCAGTTCAACCGGGCGACCCAGGCCCAGCGCCAGCCGGGCTCGGCCTTCAAGCCCATCGTCTTCACTGCCGCCCTGGAAGCGGGCTACGCACCATCGACCGCAGTGTGGGATGAACCCGTCGACCTGGAAGGCTGGACGCCGCAGAATTTTTCCGGAAACTATCGGGGTCTCGTCACCCTGCAGGAAGCGCTCAAGCGGTCAATCAACACGGTTGCCGCCCAGATCGGCGACGAGCTGGGCATCGAGCGCATTGTCGAGCTCGGCCAGCGCCTGGGCATCCGCTCCAACCTGCCGGCCCTGCCCTCGATCGCGCTGGGCGCAGCCGAAGCCAACCTGCTGGAACTGACGGCGGCCTATTCGGTCTTTCCGCGCAATGGCCAGCGTTTCGATCCCTACTTCGTGACGTCGATCTCCAATTCCCGCGGCGATGTGTTGTATGAACATCCCGAACGCGAGGCCCAGCAGGTCGTGACCCGCGATGTTGCCCAGGCCATGTCGACCATGATGCAGGATGTCGTGCTGACCGGCACTGGCCGCCGGGCCGCCCTGACGGACCGTTCGGTGGGGGGCAAGACCGGCACCAGCCAGTCCTTCCGCGATGCCTGGTTCATCGGCTTTACCGAGGATTACACAGCCGGGGTCTGGGTCGGGAATGATAATGACAGCCCGATGCAGGACGTCACCGGGGGCGGTTTGCCCGCCCAGATCTGGCAGCGCTTCATGACCGCGGTCCATGCCGACCTGCCGCCGCGCGATCTCAGCGCCGCAGCGCCGCGCACGCGCTCGGAACGCGATGAACGCCTGGCCGCCTTCTATTCGGAATTGACCGAGGCTTTCGAGACGCTTCTCGAGCCCGGCGAAAACCCACCTGTGCGGCGGCAGGGCCGGAACTAGTCCGCGTCGCCAGCCGGCACGTCGAAAACCCGTTCTTCCCCGTTCCTGAGTATACGCAAGCGCGCATCAGAGCGCGTGGGCTGCGCCTCCAACATCCAGTCCAGCAGCTCGCAACGCTGCTGAGGGTCCAGCCCGTGCGTGGCGCGCTCATTAACGGCCAGGACGTGATCGTTCAGCTGCAACCCGGAGTCCGCTGCGGCACTGCCTGCATAGAGCTGGGAGACGATCAGCTGGCCATCACTGAACGCCAGGCCATATCCCGGAGTGCTTCCCATTGCATCGGGTTGATCGCGCTCCACCAGTTCAAAGCGAGACGTCGTGTAATCAAGCGTGACATTGAAACGGCCCAACAAACCCGCACCCAACAGGCTGGGTGGAGAGGCCCGGGCGACCCCGTCGAGCCGGCCCAAGGCTTGCCCGCCAAGGGCGACCCCGTCTGTCCTGAACCGCACGAGTTCCCGAACCGGCCCAAGCCCGCCCGCAGATTCCCCTTCATACCCGTGCCCACGCGTGATGCTGTCGCCGGCAAGTTGCCTGCGGACACTGCCGTCTTCCAGCACACGAGAAAACAGGCTGAGTTCACCAGCACTGCCGGTATCAAACAGAGCCCGGTCGCGGACCTCACCCACCGAATAGTCGACGATTGGCGCGTGGGGATAGCCAAAATCATGCAGATACGATGACGCAAACAGCGCTTCCTCGACGCGGCTCGTCCCCGGTGCAAACACAGAGATTTGCGCGGCTTGCGCATCCAGCCGCCACCGGCTTCCCGGCAGGATTTCCGAGCCGATCACACCGCCGTCAATGACGCAGCGGCCCGTATCATTACTGGAAAAATCGAACACAAGAGCGGGGACATCGATGAAGGCAAGCTCGCCGATCTCGAGGCGCGCCACCCGCACGAACAGCATGCTCACTTCGGTCCCGTTGGCATCCCGGCCAGTGTTTTCACCCAGCACCTCCAGCTCAAGTGAATCAGCCAGCTCCCGGGAGAGAATGGTCGGCGAGCCGGTGTCGAATATGAACTCCCTTGGCACACCATTCACCTGCGCCTGGATGAACAGCTTCCCGAAGCGGACCTCCATGGGCACATCAACACGCGCGGCGGATCTTTCGATACCGACCGGTTGTGACAGCAATTCCTGAAGCTGAGATGGTTGAGCCGGTACCGGGGCGGAAAACACAACCAGGCCGGTGCAGGCACAGATCAGAGCACGAAGATTGGATCGCATTGTCGACTCCACATCATGTCCTGCTCGCACAGGACAGGTAAGAGCCCTCCCGCTGAATGCGTAGCGCGGGACCGAGACGCCTTGCAAGTGGAGTTTTGGTTGCGTGTCTATTCGCGATCGTCAGTCTTGCGCGCCGCGAGAGAGCGCTCGAGCATGCCACCCAGCAGGCGGATCTCTTCGCGCAGTTCGGAAATCTCGCGATGCAGTTCGGCGCGGTCGGCCTGGGCTTCTTCGTCGCGCGCATCCTCGTCATCGAAATGCTTGGCCTGCAGGCTGTCCACGATGATGGCGATGAACAGGTTCAGCACCGCGAAACTGGTCAGCACGATAAACACCAGGAAAAAGAACCAGGCCCAGGGGTGGTGTTCACGCACCGGGTTCTGGACCTCGGTGGCCCAGCCTTCCAGCGTCATAACCTGGAACAGGGTAATCGCGCTTTCGCCCAGGGTTCCGAACAGTTCCGGATTGCTCTCCGCGAACAGCTTGGCGGCCATCACCGAGGAGACGTAGAAAATCAGGGCCAGAACGGCGATCACCGAACTCATGCCCGGAATCGCCCGCAGCAGGGCTTCCACGACCTTTCGCATTTCCGGCATCACCGAGAACAGGCGGAAGGCCCGCAGGATGCGCAGCGAGCGCAGGACCGCGAATCCGCCCGCATCCGGCATGATCGAGACGCCGATGACGATCAGGTCGAACCAGTTCCAGCCCGACATGAAAAAGCGATGGCGATAGGCGAGCAGCTTGAGGAAAATCTCGAAGACAAAGACCGAAACCACGATGCGATCCACGATCGGCAGAACCGTGGTGAACCAGAGCCCCTCGTAAGGATAGGTCTCCAGCCCCAGCGTGATCGCATTCAAAACGATCAGACCGAGAACAAAATTCCGGAAGGCCGCGCTTTCGATAAACGCGGTCAGTCGATTGGTAAAACTGTCCTGAGTGCGCTGCATGTCTGCCCCTCGCTTGCGCGCCATCCCCTATCCCCGGAATTGTACAAATTCAACTGTGATTTGAAGGAATTATTAGCGCACTGCGACAAGAATACGGCAGATGCGCTGTTTTTTGCCCCTCCTGCTTGTATTCACACAGCTTTCCGCACCCTTGGGCGCACAGAGCGTGATGCAGGGCTATGAACGCACCGGATCGGTCTATGAACGCCTGGCGATCGGGACGGGTGACGCCGCGCGTTGCGAAGCCCTGTGCGACGGCGATCACGCCTGCCAGGCCTGGGTCTGGACGCGACCTGGCTATTACGACGAAAACGCCCAGTGCGCCCTGCTCTCCTCGCCATCAACGCCAAGACTGGCGCCAGGGCGGACAACCGGCCTGAGCCCCCGGCTGACCCGACAGATCGAAGCCAGTTCCGATCGCGCGCCGACGCCACGGGAGATCATCGCCCTGCAGGCGGTGGATGACGGCCCCAACCCCTGATTTCCCGAATACGTACAATTTGAACTATCGCCCGTACGGTTTTTTTACAGGTCTGTGGGAGAGTGCGAGACTGAGTGTCGAGGAGTGACCAATGGCGGTCGTCAGCAAGTTGAACAATCTGGTTGCGCTGGCCAAGGAGAAATCCTCGGAGCGACGCCGCACCTTGCTGCGCGAAGTCACCGATCTGTTCTTCGATGAACCGCCCGGTCGCGACACTGAAGTCTCCCGACATTTCGACGATGTACTTTCCGCCCTTGCGGAACAGACGGCCCAGGAAGCCCGGGCGGAGCTGTCCGAGCGTTTTGCCGATGCCCCGCTTGCCCCCAAGGGGCTGGTGCTCAAACTGGCCCAGGATGCCATCGAGGTGGCGGCCCCCATCCTCGCCAAGTCGAGCGTGCTCGATGAGAAGGATCTGCTCAGCATCGCGGAAACCGGCGAGCAGACCCACCTCAAGGCCATCTCCCAGCGTGAGAGCGTCTCGGAACGCCTGTCCGATACGATCGTCCGGCGCGGTGACGACCACACCGTGGCGACGCTGGTCCGCAATGAGGGCGCACAGATCTCCCACCAGACATTCGAGGTCGTGTCAGAACGCGCGGAAACGTCCAGCGTGTTGCAGGAACCACTGATCGAACGTCCGGATACGCCCAATGACATTCTCGCCGACCTCATGCTGACGGTCGAGAACCGTCTGCGCGAGCGCATTGTTGATCGCTTCAATGAAGTCGACCCGGCCGTTCTGGAACAGGCCATGGAAGCCTCGCGCCAGCGCCTGAGTGCGCGCCTCGAAGAGGATCGCGAAGTCGAGGAAGCGCGCAAGTATATCCGTTCACAACAGGTCCGCCGCAAGCTGGATGGCACCCTGCTCGCCCGCCTGCTGCGCGAACGGGAACACATCCGCTTTTATGTCGGCTTTTCCGAGATGACCGGGGTGGACCTGGTCGCCGCGCGGCGCGCCATCGAACAGGAATGCATCGACCCGCTGGCCCTGATCTGCAAGGCCGCAGGCTTCGACAAGGCCTTGTTCGTCACCCTCGCTGTCCTGCGCGGGTCAGCCAATGCCGAAGCCTTCAATGATGCCAAGGAGCTGGGTCAGCTCTATAACCGCATCACGCTGGAAGACAGCGAGCGTGCCATGCGCTTCTGGCGCATGCGGCGGGATGTGGCGGCCTAGTCGGCGGCCTGCCCCTCATCCTCCTCACCCGGATAGCGATCAAACCATTCCTGCAGATAAAGCTGGGTGCGCAGCAGGTTGGACGGCACGCTCCAGGTCCCGTGATATTCCCGGTTCATCGAAATCAGCATGGACGGAACGCCGCGACGCACGAGGTTGGCATAGACTTCCTCGGCCTGGGCCAGCGGCGTGCGCAGGTCTTCAGCCCCTGTCATGTACAGGGTCGGCGTGGTGATGCGATGGGCATGCATGACCGGTGAATGCTCCAGCCACTCGGTCGGGTCTTCCCAGTAGTTCGGGCGGAATCGGTTGAAACTCCACGCCGCGATATCGGCCTGGCCGGTAAAGCTGATCCAGTTGGACACCGTGCACAGCGAGGCCGCTGCCGCGAACCGGTCGGTATGGGCGACCAGCCAGGTGGTCAGCACACCGCCGCCGGAGCAGCCGGTCACATAGAGCCGGTCTTCATCGACCAGGCCACGCCCGACCAGGTGATCGACACCACCCAGCAGGTCTTCCATATCGGCCCGGCCCGGATAGGCATTGTCGATGGCGTTGGCAAATTCCGGCGTATAGCCGGTCGACCCGCGCGGATTGGTGAACAGGACGATATAGCCCTGCGCCGCCCACTCCTGGAAACGGAAGTTGAAATTGACGCCATACATGGCGTGCGGCCCGCCATGGATGTGCATGACCATGGGATAGGTCTGCGAGGGGTCATAATCCGGCGGATAGATCACCCAGCCCTGGACCATGGTGCCATCGGCAGAGGCATAATTGATCTCCTCGATCTCGCCCAGCGTCACCCCGTCAAGGATGTCGCCGTTGAGATCGGTCAGGACATCAATAGCGCCATTGCGCCCGACCAGGCCGACATTGCGGGTCACGTCCGGAGCGCTGATCGTTCCCGCGGCACGCCCATTGCGGCTCATGGATGACAGGCCAAAGCGGTGCATGCCCTCGGTGATGACCCGCGTATCGCCGGACGTGCTGGTATAGTTGAGCTCGGTCGAGCCGCGATAGTTCATCGAATAGTAGACACCGCGATTATTGCCGGCCCAGATCGGCTGTCCCGCGCCGTCAGGCAGGTCTGCACGAACGGTGGTAATGCCGCTGCCATCGATATTCATCATCATGAGATGGGTGGCCGGGTAGTTGGCATTATCCTCGGCAAAACCGGAATAGACGATGCGCCGCCCGTCCGGCGAGACCGACGGATTGCCCCAGAAACCGCCATCCGTGGTCAGTGAACGCACCTCCCGGGTGGAGACATTGACGATATTGATGTCCGAGCGTCGGCTGTCACCGGTGGGTGACGGTTCGCGATTGCCGTCAAACACGATGTTCTGGCTATCCGGCGTCCAGGAAAAACTGCCCGAGCCCACGCCGGAAAAACGCAGAGTCGCATCCCACTCCCCCTCGGTCAGCTGACGCTCTGTTCCGCCATCAGAGGGGATAACGAACAAGTGGTCGAAGCCGGTTTTCAGGCCCTGGCGATCGACCCGGTAATTCAGATCATCCGTCACCATCGGATCGGCGGTCCAGTTCGCACCGGACGGGCGACCGGGCAGCGAAATCGACATGGCCGGCGACATCGGCACCTCGCCCAGGAAAGCGATGCGCTGACCATCCGGCGACCATTCGATCGCCCTGATGCGGTGCTGGGAATGGCTGACCTGGCTTTCAGCGCCCTCGGCATCCATCCAGCGCGTAAAAATTTGCGGCTTGCCGTCAACGGCGCGCATGAAGGCGATGCGCTGACCATCCGGCGACCATGTCACTGCGCCGCCCCGGGTCAGAAAGCGATGGCGCGACCCATCGGCATTCATGATCCAGAGCTCGCTGGTAAACCCGTCATTGACCGGGTCCACGCGCCGCCGCGTATAGATGATGGTGTCACCGTCGGGGGAAATCTGCGGCGAACCGGCCTGTTCCCATTCCAGGTATTGTTCCAGCTGGAGCGTTTCGATCCCGCCCTCGTCCTGCGCCATGGCAGGCTGGGCGGTCAGACACATCGCGGCCAGACCGGCCATCAGAAACTTTTGCATATCGCCCTCCCCAAGGTCATGCCCGCGCGGTTTCACGCCACGCGCGTTGAAGGGAAGACTAGTTCGCGTGTGAGGGGGTGTCCAATCGGGTGCGGGGAGCCAGTTGAGTTTATCCTCTCCCCCCGGGGCGGGAACAAACTACTCCGCCTTCACCGTCGGCGGATTGAACACCTCTGCGCCCTGTTCGAGATAGACACTGGTCGAGGGGAAGGCGAAATCGGTGCCGGCTCCTTCGACGATTTCCTTGATCTTGAAGGCCAGGTCTTCCTTCAGGCGCAGCCATTCACCCCAGTTTGTGGTCTTGGTGAAGCAATACAGCATGAAGTCGATGGAGCTGTCGGAGAACTTGTCCACGCGCATGAAGGTCGAGACTTCCGGTGGGTGGGCGTATTCGGGATGGCTCAGGACATAGTCCAGCACCTGGTCGCGGATCTGCTGCAGCTGTTCCACGCTGGTGTCATACCGCACGCCGATGATCCAGTAGGTCCGGCGGTGGGTCATGCGGGAAAAGTTGATGACGGCATTATCGGCCAGCTTGGCATTGGGCACATAGACCGGGCCCTTGTCGAAACGGCGCACCAGGGTGGAGCGGAAATTGACCTCCTCCACCGTGCCCTCGACCACGCCATCCACCTTGATCCAGTCGCCGGGCAGGAAACGCTTCTCGGTCAGGATCAACAGGCCGGCAATCAGGTTCTTGAACAGGTCCTGGGCGCCCAGGCCCACCGCCACACCGAACAGGCCGAGACCGGCGATGATCGGGCCGACGGAAATGCCCCACAGCTCGAGGATGGCGGCGACACCGACGATGATGAAGATGATCTTCAGCGCCTTGTTCAGCCAGTCGAGCATCAGCGGCGTCAGCGTATTCTGCAGGCCCTTGAACAGGTGCATGACCGGATCGACCGCATTGTGCAGCGCCCAGAAAATGGCGATCGTGATCAGCGTGCGAATGATGTTTTCGCCGTCACCGATGAACAGGGAATTCTCGGCCGCCCCCGCCTGCAGCGTGTTGAGCGAGAAGAACAACGCGATGATGACCGGCACCAGTTTGAGCGGTCCGGCCAGGGCATCCACCACGGCATCGTCCATCAGGGTCTCGGTCTTCTTCGCCAGGCGGCGCAGGGAGGCAATGATCCAGCTGGCAATGGCCGAGCGCAGGCTCAGTCCGAGCAACAGGATCAGGACGGCAGAAATGCCGTGTCCGACGCTGACGCCCAGAAAGGACGTATTCCAGACTTCAACCGTGATGGCCCAGAGCCGTTCCAGCTCACTCATGACTTCTGACTGGGAAGACGTTCGCATCAGCTGCGCTCCTTGGCCCGGTGGAAGGTCAGGTCCGGGAATTTCTCCTCGGAATAGGAAACTTCCCAGGCGCTCTTGGCCAGGAAGACCGGATCACCATTGATGTCCTCGGCCATCGCCGATTTGTGACGGTCAGCAAACGCCTCGATCTTGGCATCATCGCCGGTCAGCCAGCGCGCCGTCTCATAAGGTGCCGGTTCGAAGGTCACTTCCAGCCCGTATTCGGCGGCCACGCGTTCGCGCATCACATCGATCTGCAGCGCACCGACGGCGCCCACCACGAAATCGCCCCCGATGATCGGGCGGAAGAGCTGGGTCACCCCCTCCTCGGCCAGGCTTTCCAGCGCCTTTTTCAGGTGTTTCGCCTTCAGCGGATCGGCCAGGCGGGCACGGCGCAGGATTTCCGGGGCGAAATTGGGAATGCCGGAAAAACGGATCTTGCCGCTCTCGGACAGGCTGTCACCCACCCGCAGGGTGCCGTGATTGGGCACGCCCATGACATCACCGGCAAAAGCCTCGTCGGCGATCTCGCGGTCCTGGGCAAAAAACAGCGTCGGCGAGGAGACGGTCAGCTGTTTGCCCGTCTCGGTCTTGAGTTTCATGCCGCGTTTGAACTTGCCCGAACATAGGCGCACGAAGGCGACGCGGTCGCGGTGGTTCGGATCCATATTGGCCTGGACCTTGAACACAAAGCCCGCGACTTCCTTGCCGCCCGGTTCCATCTCACCCGGCTTGCCATTGATATCGGCCGCGACGGCTGCGGGGCCTGGAATATTGTCCGCCAGCCCGTCCAGCAATTCGTGCACACCAAAGCCGCGCAAGGCCGAGCCAAAGAAGACCGGCGTCAGATGGCCTTCCAGGAAGCTCTGCATCTTGAAGGGCGGGCACAGCTCGCGCGCGACTTCGGCGCCTTCCTTGACCTCGTCCAGCTCTTCTTCGGAGAGGACCTCGGCGATCATGTTGGAATTGATGTCGACAATCTCGCTGGGTTCACCGGGAGAACGTTCCTCGCCCGGGCGCTGATAGATGTGGAAGCCTTCAGTCTTGAGGTCCATCACGCCCTTGAAACGATTGCCCGAGCCGACCGGCCATTGCATCGGCGCCGTGTCCAGGGCCAGCTTCTCCTGGATGTCTTCCAGCAGCTCGACGGGGTCCAGCGCCTCGCGGTCCATCTTGTTGATGAAGGTGACGATCGGGATATCGCGCAGGCGGCAGACCTCGACCAGTTTCAGCGTGCGCGGCTCCACGCCCTTGGCCGCATCGAGCACCATGATGGCGCTGTCGGCTGCGGTGAGCGTGCGATAGGTGTCTTCGGAGAAATCCTCGTGGCCGGGCGTGTCGAGCAGGTTGAACAACAAGGTCCGGTGTTCATAGGTCATCACAGATGCGGACACCGAGATCCCGCGCTCCTGCTCTATCTTCATCCAGTCCGACTGGGTGCGCCGGTTTTCGCCCCGTGCCCTCACCTGCCCCGCCAGGCGGATGGCGCCAGCGGACAACAGCAGGTTCTCGGTCAGCGTCGTTTTACCGGCGTCCGGGTGGGAGACGATGGCGTAGGAACGGCGGCGCGCCCATTCAGGCTGGTCGGGGGTCGGAGTTGTCATGGATCGGCTCACACAAGATGTCAGCCGCCCGGTTAGCCTGATCAGTGGGCGCTATGCAAGGTCCCGGTGACATTGGCCCAGACTTCCGAATTGATCTCGTGCGCTGTGAGATGTTCCTCATTCTGGCGCCGCCACAGATAGGCGATCGTCGTTATGGGGACGTTGGCAAAGCGCAAACCGACATCTTCCGGACCATTCGCGCCGTCATGGCGCACGGCCAGCAAGGCATTCGCTCCCGGCGCACGATAGGCGATCAGGGCACACAAATGCTGGCACTGGTCCGGTTTGGTTTGGGCAATATTCGGATCAACAAAGACAGCCTCCCTGACCAATTGAGTCAGGTGGGCCGGTGTGATGGTCTCGAATTGCGAGACCGGAAGTGGAATCGTGCCGTCTCTGAGAAGAGTACTCAGATCACCCAGATCGAAGACGACATCGTTGAAGAGAAACAACATCACCAATACACCAATAAGAGCAATTTGATGAAAGCATGCTGCCCGCGATTCGTTAAATTTCTTCGACGGGCTCGGTTAAAAAATGCCGACCCTGGCGATCCTCGATCTCGATAATCCACAAATCGGGGTCGGAACGGACCCGACGCTGGCAATACTCATCGATCTCGCGCTCGTCGCAGGCCTCCCGCGAATGCTGCACCCAGATTCGCTCGCCCGTCTCGTCCCGTTGCGGGACAAAAAGCCGACAGACTTCCCTGGATTTGACCACTTTTACGAGCACCGCGCCAGCATGTTCGTCTCCACGGCGAATCACATAAGCGGCCGCGAGTCCCGATTCAGCCCTTCTAATCAAGGCATCCACCCAAAAATCTGCTCTGACCTGCATCATTTTCGTTGCTGGCCGCTCAATTGCTTAATAATCTGTAAATGGGTGAGGGAGCGTTCCATGTCGGTACGAGTAGCGTGCGCCGCTATTGCTTTAGTGGCAGTTATGGCTGGGGGAAGCCAGGCTGTCGAGACAGAAGCCGAAATTGCTATTTCGGCGAGTGAATTAGCTATTCCAGAGTCTGTCTATACTGAAGAGCGTAGTCTGGCCGACCTTCGGTCCGGCATGGACGCCTTCGTCCTCTCTCCGTCCCAGACCCGTCAACGCATCGATTTCGAACTGCCGCCAAACGCTGCAGCGACCGAAGCCTGGTTGCGCCTGGCCGCACGCCCGGCCAGCGAGACGACGACCGGCCTGATCCATGTCTCGGTCAATGGGGGTGATCCGATCACCATCCGCCCGCAGGCCCGGGCCATGGAAGCACGCTTTGCACTGTACTCCGACGATGTTCGTGCGGGTGCCAACACGCTGGACATCGAGTTCTCGACCGAAATGGCCACGGCTGGCTGGATTGTCGATGCCAGCCGTTCGCAGCTGCGCCTCTCCCTGCAGCGTGAGGACCGCATCGCGGCACTGGACGAGCTGGAAGAAACGCTGGCCTCTGATTTTGCCGCCATGCGCCGCGTCGCCCTGATTTCGGAAGACAATAGTGAACGCGCCACGGCGGAAAGCCTGATCGCCCAGGGTATCGCCCTGCGTGCCGGCGCCGTTCCGCTGTTCACGCATGATGTCGAGAATGCGGACCTGATTGTCCATATCGCAGAGTTCGACGCCCTTCCCGAGGACGACCGCGCCGCGCTGCGCAATACGGCGGGCGCTTCCGGACCGGAGATTGCCTTCCGCAATGATGGCACCCCGGAACTGATCATCACTGGCCGTAATGCCGAGGAAACCACCGCTGCCGCACGCCTTCTCGCGGCGCGTTCCTTTGAAGGCTATCAGTCTCACTTCCTGGCGGCAGACGCGATCTCGGCCAGCAGTCTTGGCATGCGCCAGGCACGCGATGCCCGCAACATGGCCCGCGAAGCCGACCTGCGCACATTTGCGACATCCGGCCTGCCCTTCTCGGCGGACCAGGGGTCACGCACCGCAGTACAGATCGTAGGCAATGGCGCGGAAGACCGTTTTGGCGCCCTCTCCGTCCTCGCCCGCGCGGCGCTGACCAGCGGCGAAGCCTGGCTCTATGCCTGGTATGGAGACGGCCAGCAGGTCGTTCCCAGCGATCACAACCTGCTCGTCATCGGACCGAACAGCACGGATTTCGCCGTTATCGACCAGAATGCTCCGGCCGAGCTGCGCGCCGCCCTTCGTGCTGCGGCACGTTCCCAGGGTGATAGCGGCATGATGCGCCTGGCGGCTGCGGCCTATGCCGACGACAATTCTGCTGCCGACAGCAATGAGAACGCGCCGAATATCGGTGTCGCCTCGCTGTTCGAGGACCGGGCCCAGGCCGGTCGCTGGATCGGCACGCTGACAGCACCGTCCGAGGCCTCCTTTGAAGCGGCGGGCCGCAGCCTGGCCCGCTCGAACCTTTGGGGATCACTGGAAGGTCGTGCTGCGGTCTGGAGCACGCGTGGTGTCACGCCGCTGGACTATTCCGTCTCCGCACCGACGCTGCAGGAGCGGGCCCAGGAGTTTGCGCTGGACCACACCCGTGACGCCGCCTTCATCCTGTTCGGCCTCGCCTTCTTCATGCTGCTGCGCGGTATGTGGCATCGTCGTCGCCGCGTAAACGCGTCGTAAAACCTCCTTTGTTATAACCTCGCTCGGATGAGTGGGGTTATGTATGCGTAAATTGCTCCTTGCGATCACAGCCGGGCTGACTGTTACAACGACACAAGCAGCAGCCCAGAATGCCGAAGAGGTCTTTGCCGAGCGCGGCTATGCACTGGCCATGGACGAACTGTGCGAGCTGTTCACGGCCGATCAGCGCGACGCGCTTTCAGTGTTCTACCTGCAGGCACGCGGCGCCCTGATCCGGGCTGGCGAAAACGCGGCAGAACTGGATGAGTACCGGACAAGCCTGGATGATGCGGCCGCCGACCAGGGCTGCCAGTCCGAACACGCACAGCTGATCTACCAGCGCGTGAATGAAGGTTATGCCGGGTTTGAACGCCTGATGCGGATGAGCTTCCCAGCCGATCAGTTCAGCTGGGAAGCCAATGCCCCCATCGGCCTGTCCCAGACCGAATGGCTGGCCCGCCAGGACGCCGCTCCAGTCGCTGCCGGCCTGGCCCTGGTCAGTGGTGAGCTGGAATTTGTCGTCGACCTGCCCCAGGTCGATGGTGTGACGTCCGCGGTCCTCGTACTGCGCGATATGGCCCGCGAACCGGATCTCTATGATCCGACAGTCGGCGGGCTTTACCCAGCACCCCGGCACGCCCCCTGGCTGCGCTGGAGTGCCCCGGATTATGCCCGCCAACTGGTCTTTTCACGCGGTCGTGTCGACAGCGCACCCGCTGCCGAACTCAACCCGGCCGAAGCGCGGCAGATTTACCGCTTCTCGGTTGCCGATGCCGAGCGCATTGCCGAACGCGACCCGCGCGAGGCGGCCCGCATTGATCTGATGGACCGCCGCGGTGAACGCATCACCTCCTATTTCTTCGAAGTCGGCGACCTCGGCGCCGCCATCGCCTTCGTGCGATCCCGCGCGCACCTCAACCCGGATGACACCGGGCGCACGGGCTAGCGGACGCTTTTTAATTCCAGCTTGTCATCCCGGATCTCCAGCCGGGTCAAGCCCGGCTACCCGTCCGGGACGACAATCGGTGTGACACGCTTCAATCAGTGACCGCCTTCATGTGCACCGCGATACGCGGCGACCGCCCGGTGCATCAGCTCTTCTTCCCAGCCGCCGGGAATACCGAGATTATAGGTTTCATCCTCGACAAGGTCATAGCGCGCAATACGCGCCCCGCCCTGGACGATCTCCTGATAGTAAAGCGAATTGCTGTCTGCACTCCACGCGGGGCGCGCATGATATTCGGACGACGCATCCAGCTGGCGAGCCGTGCCGGTTTCCAGATCAATGACCACCAGCCGGTAGAAATCGTAATTCTGGAACCCGACGGATGCCGCCAGATAACGCCCGTCCGGCGAATAGGTCGGTCCCATTTCCTTGTAGGTTTCGATCTCCATGAAGGCCCGGACGTCCCGGCTGTGCACATCAACCAGAAAGATCTCCGCCGTATCGGCGTCGATATCACCACCGGAAAAAGCGATTGTCTGCCCATCCGGAGACCAGGACGGCAGAACGGAATAGCCGATCGCATCGGACTCGCCCGTCAGATTGGTCAGGTCGGAACCATCCGGGCGCACGATGAAAATGTCATTGCGGATCGCATCCTCGGACACCCGACCCGCAAAGGCGATCCATTCCCCATTCGGGGACATGTCCGGATTGATCGCCAGATTACCAGCCGTGACGATCTCGGCATTGTGCGAGCCGTCGAGTGCCACCCGGCGCAAACTCCACACGGATCCGTCCGCATTGCCAACCTGGTAGACGATGAAGTGGCCGTCCGGACTGAAACGCGGAAACTTCTCGTTCTGGTCCGGCGTTTCGGTCAGCTGGGTCAGCGTCCGCGTGTGCATGTCCCAGAGATAAAGATCATCATCCGTTCGCGAACGCTCGCTGTGGAAGACCACATATCGTCCATCCGGAGAGATATCGGGATTCCAGTCCCAGGGTTCATCACCAATCTGGCCAAAGGCCGGTGCGGCTACTACACCGGCCAGCACTGCTGCGAAAAACGTCTTCATCATCACTCCTCCATATCCAGGCTCAAGACTTCGGTCCGAGACAGGACTAGGAGTACGCGCGGTGCAGTGCCATCGCGGTCGCGACGAGCGGTCAATGATCGCGGATGAAAGGGAAGTGCCTAGCCTTCGGGCATGCCGGAAGAATGGTGGGAGATGATCAGCCAGTTGGTGCCATCCCATTTGTAGACGAAGGTGTAGCGCGCTTTCACGACGGCACCGGAAGCGCGCATGGTGAAGGTGTAGAGGCCGCTGTCGACGGCGATGTCACCACTGATCTCGATCTGACGCAGGTCGATCTCGCCAGACGGCTTGTTCTGGAGGAAGTGGACGAAATAATCCTCCTTCTCCGCCGGTGTCAGGCGTGGTGTGTTGGAGACGGTCGGCAGCAGGATGGACTGTTCTGCATAATTGGCCACGACCTGTTTGGGATCACCTGTCTGAAGGCTGTTATTCCAGCGGTCAAACAACGCCGCAATGGTTTCGCTCGTCGCGTTCATCGATACTTCCCCGATATTTCCGACCGCTCGGCTTGATACCGCCCGGTCCCGTTCCTGGCGGCAGAATTACAGGAGAGCAGGGCAGGTGAACACCGGCGCGACAGGACTTTTGGCAGCGTCGTGCGCTTAGCCGGCCGAGGCCAGGGTCTTGGAGGCGGCTTGGGCACGTTCGATCTGAGCACGCACACCCATATCATCCGTGCCGGACAGGATTTCACCCTTGGCTTCCACCAGGATCGGCAGCGTAACCGTGACCGTGGTGCCAACGCCCTTGCGGCTGGCAATGCTCATCGTGCCGCCATGCAGCTCGGACAGGGCGCGAACCAGGGACAGGCCCAGCCCGGTACCACGGTTCTCGATATCGCGTGCATTCTTGGCCTGGCGATAGGGCTGGCCGAGGCGCGCGGCCTCTTCAGGGTCCAGACCGACACCGCTGTCACCGACGGCCAGCACGAGATTGCTGCCCAGCGAGCGCGCCATGACCACAACCGCGCCGCCGGCCGGCGTGAACTTCACGGCGTTGGACAGCAGGTTTAGCAGGATCTGACGCAGGGCCTTGCGGTCCGCCGTGACCTTGATCGGATCGTCCAGCGGATCCACGGACAGGGTCAGTCCCGCCTCTTCCGCCTGCAGGCGCATCATCTTGGCGGTCACGGAGAGGACTTCGGCAATGTCGAATTCCTCCGGCGCCAGCTCGTAACGGTCTGCCTCGATCTTGGACATGTCCAGCACGTCCCCGATCAGCTCCATGAGGTGCTGACCGCTTTCATGGATCAGGTCGGCATATTCGGCATAGCGGGCCGGCATGGGACCGAAGAGCCGGGTCTTCATGACGTCGGAGAAACCGATGATGGCATTGAGCGGCGTGCGCAGCTCATGGCTGACCGAGGCCAGGAATTGCGACTTGGCACGCGCATCCTCGATCGCTTCGCGCCGGGACTCCTCGGCTTCGCGCAGGGCGGTTTCCACCACCACGCTGTCATCGGCCGCCAGCGAGGCAACGGACCCGCCGGAAATCGGCGCCGCACTCAGCTTGACCGTTTCCGGGCGACCACGCAGGCCGCGAATGGCCAGCAATTCCTCAACCGGGCGACCGGCACTCTTGCGCGCTGCCGAGGTCAGCAACACCCGGTCCTCTTCCTCGAAACCCAGGTCGCAGACCGGCAGGTCCTCGATCGAGCGCGGCAGGCCGGGAGACAGTTCCCGCAAGCCTTGCGAGGCAGCCAGGACACGGCCCTTGGGATCACAAGCGATCAGCGGCGCCGGTGCAGCGTCGAAGGCACGCGCCCTCACCCGCCCGGCCTCGGCTTCCTCGCGGATCCGGTCCGCAGTCTTGATGGCGCGGATGGAGGCACAGGTAAATCCGTAGGCCAGCATGCTCAGCGCGCCGAGCACGAAGGGTATGTGATAGGCCACCATTTGAGGCGCCGGCTGGATGAAGCCGGCGATATCCAGTGCCAGCGTGACGGCGAAGGCCATCAGCGCGACGGCGCTGGCCTTGATCACGGCTTCACGGTCGCCATAAGCGGCAGCCACGGCCGGTGCCAGCGGGAAGAGGATGACCCCCAGCCCGTTAATGCCCCCGCCCGCCGCCGTTACGGCAACGGCCATCGAAGTCCACAACATGGCGATCAGGAAGCGATCGAAATCCTTGGTGAGGCGCGCCGAAAGGACAAGGCCGGCGACAGCGGGCAACGCCAGGACACCGATGCCCACCACCTTGGCCCAGACCGGGGCATCGACCATCGGCCAGACACGCGTTGCCGCCCAGCCCAGCGTGGCCAACCAGATCAGGTTGACGACAGGGCCTCCGCGTTCAGCGATCCAGAGGGTTATGTCTCGGCGGGTCTGTTTCATGTCCTCACAGTGCGACTCAGGCACAAGCGGTCTTCGTTAATCTTCGCCGCAAGGGTTAACAAAAGCTAAACCTTAAACTTTGCGCGTTTACGCTTGTGAATGAGCAATCCTGCGCTGAACAATTCATGATTCGAGCCTTGGAGCGACGCTTCCGGCAAGGCATATTGATCACAGCTCGGTTACGGAGGCCCCCATGTTGAAACTGCTTGTTGCAAGCCTGCTCGTCAGCACGTCGCTACAGGATCAACCCGCGGCGGCACCGGCCGAAGACGCTCCGGTTCTCCAGCTCGAAGCCCCGGCGCCCCTGGACAGCTCCGCCCTGCGCGACGAAGCCTCGTCCTATGCGGCCTATCACAGTGTTATCGCCGACCTGCGCGACGCCCCGATCGGCTCGGCAGCGGACCTGGACAATGCCATGGACACGCTGTCCTCCTTCTACAGCGAGGACCGGCTCGTCCGCGCCTGGATCGCCTACACTGCCATGATTGCTGCCCAGCACCCGGAATATCTCGACGATGTGCGCGAGCTGGCGGATTATTATGGTCCCGAGGCGGCCATGTCAGGCCTGATGTTCGATCCGGCCTTTGCCACCAGTTTTGAAAATTCCGGCGACGCCCAGACTTCGGTCGTCGATGCGCTGGAGCGCGACACGGCCCAGATCCGCGAAGTCGCTGAACGCTATCGCAATGCCGCCTATGACCTGCAGAGCGCACGCTGGGCGAATGTCCGCGCCCGCGACCGGGAAAGCCGCCTTGCCGCCATTGAACAGGCCGCCGAGCGCAATATCGCCCTGGACAGTGACGTCCAGAACCGGATCGGATCCGGGGTGGCGGCATCCGAGCTGTTTGAAAATGCTGCGCGGGATCAGGCCAGCACCTTCATGGCGCCCCAATTGTCCCTGACCGTCGGTGAAACCGCCATTGATCCGGACCGCCAGCGCATCGGACGCATTCTTTCCGTCGCCGCGCTGGAAGACCTGTCCGCCGATCCGGCCCGCTCCCGCGAAGTGATTGACGCCCTGCTGTCTGATCCGGTGGTTGAGCGCTGCCTGGCCTGGGTTCGCCTCGACCTCCAGCAATGTGTCGCGGCTGGTCATTTCAAGTATGAAGACAGCTTCTGTATCGCCGAACACGCCCTGCTCGATGTCAGCCGCTGTATCGGCGCTTCGACGGCTACGAACTAGTCCGTCAGCGAGAGGTTAACGGATACGGCGTAATTTTAAGACACCTTACCAAAAAGCGTCCCGCGTCGGGACAAGATAAAATTGCGTATAAATTTTAGACAAAACCTGTGCTCCAAATTCGCACGTTATTGTCGCTAAACCCCACAAACGCTCGCTATTTCGCGCCCGCTCACCTAGCCTCTATCCTGCAAAGAAGAAGAACAGCCGCAAAGGCTGTCGAAGAGGTGGATAGAGCATGTTCTTTATTCGTGCAGGATTTTGGCTCGCAATTGTTAGCCTGTTTGTTCCCAGTGAATTTGCAGGTGGCGAGATCATGTTGCCGCAGGAAATTGCCGAGACGCGTATCGACGCGGAAGGCGCTGTGGGCAGTTGGTGTGAAGATCGCCAGGAGATTTGCGACGCCGGCGAGGAGGCCGCGCGACTGGGCGCCTTCCTGGCTGACATGGCCGTGACCCGCATTGAAGCGGCGATCGAGGATCACGAAGACAGCGCCCGCTAAGGCGCGACTTCACTCCGCACTTGCGCCCCGCGACCTGTCGCTCTAGGTCGCGGGTATGAGCACTTCTAGCATTCAGGACGAAGTCGAGGATCTGGTCGAGGAATTCGATCTGCTCGACGATTGGGAACAGCGCTACAAATATCTCATCGATATGGGCAAGGCGCTCGCGCCCCTCGATCCGTCCGAGAAAAACGACATCACCAAGGTGAAGGGCTGTGTCAGCCAAGTCTGGCTGGTGCACGAGAGCGACAACGACACCCATATCTTCCGCGCCGAAAGCGATGCCCATATCGTCAAGGGTCTCGCCGCCCTGCTGGTCCGCCTTTATTCCGGTCGCAGCGGTGAGGACATCCTCTCCATCGATGCCCGCGAAGTCCTGCAGCGCATCGGCCTGGCCGAACACCTGTCACCGCAACGCTCGAACGGCCTCGCCTCCATGATCAAGCGCATCCAGACCGTCGCGGCCGGCTAGTTGTCGTTTCTCAAGACGTTGTTCAGCTGGCTGAGCCTTTTGGCTGGCGGCTGTTTGTTGAGAGCATAGTGCG
>JAEPND010000015.1 GCA_017643585.1 Maricaulis sp. | reverse complement strand
CTAAGAGGTGGAGTGTTGCAACCCCAATCTCTCAACCCAGCCCCGGGTGAACAACCTTCATAGCTTTGACAGCTAGTTCGCCAGTTCGAAGTTGAATTGTGTCTCGACGCCCTCACGTCGAACCGCAACGCCGTCAATCGTAGCGGGCTCGTAGCGCCAGTTTGTGATCGCACCGATGGCCGCCTCATCGAAATACCCACTCGGTGCGGAATAAATCACCTCGACACCGGATGTGCTACCATCCGCTTCAACGGTGTAGCGCAGGGCAATAAAACCCTCGATGCCACGATTTGCTGCATCGCTCGGGTATCGCGGTGGATTCCTCCGCGCCGGCACCGCATCGATTGCACCATCGGGCAAGATCTCGTCCTCTTCCTCATCGGGGTTCAAGTGCGCCAGCTGCTCATGCAGAGGATTGGCCGCCAGTGCGGCTTCCATTTCATCATCAAATTCTTCGGCACGCGCCTGATATCGACGATTCTCGGAATTCATACTGATTTGGCGGAGCAAGCGTCGACGCGAATAGCTGGACAAGGCTGCAGCCGTCCCAATTTCATCTTCACCGGACTCCAGAGCGCGGAACAGATCATGGGCGATATGCAGCTTGACCGCCGCCTCGAGGAAGTCCTCATCCGTGAGGTCATCCAACCCGACATAAAAATAGCTCAGCGCGGTAAAACGGTCGTAGGGGCGATCGACTTGAGCGAACAAGTCCAGCGCGCGTTGTGCAGCACGACCGCTCGCTGAGATGCTGCCGCGCTCAGCATTTAGCTGCGCCGCGAACACATGTGCCTGGATGGCTATATTCATCGCCTCAGCTGGCAGGGCTTCTACATCGGCGAAATCCTCGCTCGCATTCATCGCGCATCGTCGGGCATCATTATGATCGCCCAGCCGGTAGGCTGCGACTGACGCATTTTGCCAGCGATAGCCCGCCGTCATCGCATTATCGTCCGCCCGCTCCGCCGCCTCCCGCCATGCGTCATAGGCGCGCTCGAAATCCTGGGATGCGGACGCGTAATAACCAAGGTTTTCCGCCAGCGCTCCCAACGTCACATCATCCACCCGCGCGCGTCGCGCCGCGCGATAGACAGCGTCTGCCGCCTCCAGTGTCGCGGCCAGGTCACCGCTTTGCTCGGCCTGTTGATAGGCGACATAGAGCTCGGCCACCTCGTCAGGCAAGGGATCCTGGGCTGCAGTAGCGACTAACGGAAACAGGACCCAAACAGCCAGTGAAACGAGTGATTGACGCATAACTCCCCCCGAAACAGCGCATGCCCCAAGTATGTAACCCCTGATTGCACAAGTCAATCACAGGGCGGACCGGGACGTTTCAGGTTGACCGCAAGCAAGCGTTTGTTAACGATTTCAGCGGGGCCTATTCCCGGGGAAACACATGTCAGATGAGTTGGTTGAAGGTCCTGCTCCAGGACCGCGTGTCGCTGCGACGGATGGCCGGACCGGATTCACGGTCCTGCAATCGGCCAAGTGGCGCGAGATTATGCCCATCACCCTGCTCAATGCCGTGCTCAATATCCTGACCCTGTCCTTGTGGCGCTTTTGGGGAAGAACACGGGTGAGGCGCTATCTCTGGTCGACCACCCAGATCAATGGCATCCCCCTGGAATATACCGGGACCGGGTTCGAGCTCTTCCGTTCCTTCCTGTTTGTCATGCTGGGCTTCTTTCTGCCGCTCTACCTGGGCTTCTTCGCGGGTCAGCTGTTGCTGCCGCCGGAGGAATTCATGCTGTATCTCGGGCTGGCCTATCTCCCGGTCCTGCTCTTGTTCACCTGGTTGCTGGGGGCGGCGACCTGGATTGCCCGGCGATATCGGTTCTCCCGAACCTCCTGGCGCGGTATCCGCTTTGTCCAGACCGGCTCGATGTCTCAATTCGCCTGGGCCACCATTGGCTACAGCCTGCTCAGCGTGATCACCTTGGGATGGTTTGAACCAGTCAAGGAAATGCGCCTGACCAAAATGCTGTGGCGTTATACCTGGTTCGGCGACACAAAGTTCAATGTCCCTGCGAGCAATCAGAACCTGGCAGGCTCACTCTTCGGTCCCTACGCGATCTACTGGTTTGGCGGGATTATCGCCTACATCGTCTTTGCCGTGGTGTACGTTTCCCTGCTCATGCCGCTGATGCAGGCCGAAGGCGGTACTGCGCCTGCTGAAATCACGCTGCGAATGATGTTCAGCATCTATTTCGCCGCTTTTGTCGGCATGCTGGTCTGGGGACTTCTGGGTCTGCCCTATCAGGTCGCGCTGCTGCGTCGCAAGGCAGCCATGGTCGGCCTGGACGATGTGCGCTTTCGCATTCATGCCGGCCTGCTCGGCTATTTCTGGGTTGTCGCCGGCAATACGCTGATCATCGTGTTCAGCCTGGGCCTCGCGCTTCCCATCGCCCAGATGCGCATGTGGCGCTATATTTTCAGCAAGATGGAGGTGCTTGGCGAGCTCGACCTCGATGCTGTTCACCAGAACCCCAACAAAGGTCCCGGCTCCGGCGAGGGCCTCGCGGACGCGTTTGATATCGGCAATGTCATATAGTCAGCTCATCCCGGCCCAGTACATGGACGGCCAGAGTGCCCGCCTGACAGCGGTACATCTCAGCCTGGACGGCAAAAGCCTGCGGATTTCCGGCGAAGGTATACGGGAAACCTGGCGCGTGCGTTCGCTGCGCATCTGGTCGGAGGGTGGCGATTCCCCGCTGATCATCGGCCAGCGCAAGCAGGATGCGCGTATCATGATCGCGCCAGAAGATCGCGCGGCCCTGACGCGCTGGTTGCCAGGGCTGCTGGATGGCCGCCGACGGCGCCGGGGCACCTGGATGCTTGGCTCCAGCCTGACGGCCATGGCCGCGAGCCTGGTCGGCTTCATGTTCATCGGCCTGCCTGCACTGTCCGGCCCGCTTGCCGAGCAGGTGCCGCTGGAGGTGGAAACGCGCCTGGGCGAGCGCTCCAACGCGTTTGTCGGCATGTTCTCTCATGAATGTGAGGCCAGTGAAGAGGCGCGTGCCGCCCTTGCAGCGCTCTCCACCGCATTTGGCGAGGTGTCCGGGTCGGAGTTCGAGCTGGATATGCGCGTGATCGATGCCGATTTCCCAAATGCCTTTGCCATGCCGGGCGGACAGATTGTCATCACTGATGATCTGATCGAATTGATGCGCTCCCCAGAGGAATTGGCCGGCGTCCTGGCGCATGAGAGCGCCCATGTCGCACAACGTCATGTCATGGCCGCACAGCTCCGGGAGATGGGCTTCGGCATGATGCTCGACTTCCTGCTGGGCGGAAGTACCGGAGCAGGACAGGAATTGGCACGCGCCGGTGCATCACTTGAAAGCCTCCGCCACTCGCGCGATGCCGAGCTGGAGGCCGACGAACTGGCACTGGCCTATCTCGACGAGCTGGATTTTGACCCTGAAGGGCTGGCGTCCTTTTTCGAAACTCTCAACGCCTATATCGAAACCCAGTCCGCGGCATCGCATGAGACGAGCTCCGGCGAGAACACGGCTGGCGATGACGAGACAACAACGCCCCAGTCCAGCAACAAGGCAGACGCAACCTGGCTCGACGCCGTCCTCAGCACGCACCCGGACACCCGAGACCGCGCCGATCGCGCACGTACAGCGGCGCAGACGCTCAGCTGGTCCGGACAGCCTGTGATGAGCGAGACCGCCTGGCTCGCCGTACGAGATGTCTGCAGAGCCGAGTCCGAAGCGCGAACCGAAACGTCCGCCAACGTCATCGAACGCATCGGCGAGATTTTGACACCAACTGACGACAAAACTTCTGAATAGGGCAGGAATGGAACAGATCCGCCGCGGGTCTACCCGAAGCCTGCCGCAACCGTCCGCAGACGCCTTACTGTCCGCCACAGCTCGAGGGGTCCGGACACTGGTTAGAGGCATCCTCGCCGCGATACCCGCGTTGGAACGTGTCGCCCTGGCCACGCAGGCAGGACTGGTCCCCACCCTGGGCCAGCTCGGCACTGGAACGCCAGTCCGACTGCAACAACCTGCAGGCACCGCTTGAGGCGTCACCTGCCTGGGTCTCGCCCGCAGCGGTGGCGACGCCATCCGCGAACATGATCAGCTGAACAAGTCCCGGCCGCGCGACCGCCTGGCCGTCAAACCGGGCTGGCGCGTACTCGCGCTGGGCAATGGCTTCGCGCGCCGAAACAGCGAACAAGCCGCCAGGCTGTTCAAAGACGATATCGAGATTGTCTGGTTGTCCCGAACGGTCGACATCGAACCGAACCACCACCATTCCGCCCGCTTCGCCCGCAGCAGCCGGAAAAATGACCGCCGGTGCGGACACCAGCTCGACATCCTGAAAACCGGGTTGCTGAACGAGATCGCGGCGCTCCAGGCGATTGGCGGCAGCAGTGTAGTGAGACGCCAGTTCGGCATGAATATCCGGCTGAGGATGTTCGAGCAGCTCATCGCCGGTGCTGGCGGCCAGCAGGCCGGAAATCTCGGCATAGGACCAGGCGGTCCACAGGGTATCCTCGGAGGCATCGGCCACCGTCAGAAGCGCCAGCGCCATGCGATAATGCGCCTCTGCCCGGGCCCAGCGGCCAGCGGCATAATCGGCTTCACCCAGGCTGTAGAACATCAGGCCATAACGGCCATCAAGCTCGCGTTGATCCGCCCGGAACGCCATCACCGCCCTGTCTGCCGCTTCGCCGGCAGCCGCAACACTTCCGCGTCCGCGCAGGATCCGCATGCGAAGATATTGCATGTCTGCTGCGATCGGCCGGTCCTGCGGGGCGATTTGCGGCCGTTCGGCGAGTGCGCTAAGGGCCGCGTCCGCGCTCGACAGTGCGCTGTCGCCCTGCCCGAACGCTTCGGCTGCATCGGCTGCCAGACTCCACCGCCACGCCCGGTCCGAGGCCGGTGCGCCGGTATCCACAGCGATGCGCGCAGCTGTCCTCAAAACGTCAAAGGCAATGCCAAGATCACCGTTCTGACCCGCGAGATAGCCGTATACCTCTGCCAGCACGCCCTGGGTGGCGCGGTCCAGTCCGTTCGCCATCGCCGCGTTATAGGCCTCGCCCGCCGCAGCCTGGGCCGCGCGCAGATCACCGGCTTCCTGGGCCTGCTGATAGCGCAGGTAGGGTTCCGCCACGGCCGGCGGCAGCCCCTGGGACTGGCCTGGCGCTGACAGAAGAAGCACGCTGGCCACGACCAGCCCAAAAACGGAAAATTGGCGCATCTTGAACTCCTCTCACCCTCGCCGCGCACCCGCCTGCCCCGCGGCCGAAGAATGATAGCGCAATCATATTTCCCTGTCCAAAATCGCGCTGGCGGTGTTGCCGGGCTGGATCACGCGCTATTGCAACAGCTGCGGCCTCTTTCCTGAGCGCGCTGGGCGGACTAAATAGCGCCCATGACTGAGACAGCGATCAAACCCGTACACGTGGTCGGCGGCGGCATGGCCGGCTCCGAAGCGACCTGGCAAATGGCTCGCCTGGGCGTGCCTGTCATCCTGCATGAAATGCGTGGCGTGGTGGAAACCGATGCCCACAGCACGGACGGGCTGGCCGAGCTGGTTTGCTCGAACTCCTTCCGCTCGGACGATCACGAGACCAATGCCGTCGGCGTCCTGCACCAGGAGATGCGCCTGCTGGACTCGATCATCATGTCGGAAGGCGATGCCAACCGCCTGCCGGCCGGCGGGGCGCTGGCCGTGGACCGCGACGCCTTCTCCCAAGCCGTCACCGCTCGCCTGGAAGCGCATCCGCTGGTCACCATCGTGCGCGAGGAGATTCCGGCCCTGCCCCCGAAAGACTGGGACAGCGCGATCATCGCCACCGGCCCTCTGACTTCGGAAAGCCTGTCGGCCTCCATCCTAGACCAGACCGGCGAAGGCGAGTTGGCTTTCTTCGACGCCATCGCCCCCGTCATCCACCGCGACAGCATCAACATGGACAAGGCCTGGTTCCAGTCGCGATATGACAAGGGTGAGACGGAAGCCGACCGCACGGCCTATCTCAACTGTCCGATGGATGAAGACCAGTACAATGCCTTCATCGATGCGCTGATCGCGGCCCCCAAAACCGAGTTCAAGGAGTGGGAGGACACGCCCTATTTCGACGGCTGCCTGCCCATCGAGGTGATGGCCGAGCGAGGCCGCGAGACCCTGCGCCACGGCCCCATGAAACCGGTTGGCCTGACCAATCCGCATCAGCCGGACATCAAGGCCCATGCCATCGTTCAGCTGCGCCAGGACAATGCGCTGGGCACGCTGTTCAACATGGTCGGCTTCCAGACCAAGATGAAATACGGCGCCCAGACCGAGGTCTTCCGCATGATCCCCGGCCTGGAAGACGCACAGTTTGCGCGCCTGGGCGGCATTCACCGCAACACTTTCATGAATTCCCCGCGCTTGCTCGACAAGCAATTGCGTCTGAAATCACAGCCGCGCCTGCGCTTTGCCGGCCAGCTGATCGGGGTCGAGGGCTATGTCGAGAGTGCGGCAATGGGCCTGATGGCCGGTCGCTTCGCCGCCGCCGAACGCCTTGGCCAGGACCTCGCCCAGCCACCGGAAACCACCGCCATGGGCGCGTTGATCGAACATGTCACGGGCGGCCATCTGGACGCCGGCAAGGGCAGTTTCCAGCCGATGAATGTCAATTTCGGCCTGTTCCCGGAAATGGTTGCACCGTCCCGCGACGAAGACGGCAATCGCTTGCGTGGCAAGGCCAAGGGCGTGGCTCGCAAGAAGCTGATGGCCAAGCGTGCGCTGGAGGATATCGTCAGCTGGCGCGACGCCAGCTGATTGTGATTATTCACAACTTCAGCAAAAGTTGCATTGATTTGACGACACCACTCTGCTGAATTCACCCGGTCAGAGTACCGGGGGATATTGTGATCATTCGTTTGATGTATGCCGCCTGTTGGGCTGCTTTCGGACCAGCTGCTGTCGTCGCTCAGGATGCGCCGCTCGCTCAGCTGTTCGCCCAGCGGCCGGAGATCTCCAAGCCCGTAGTTTCACCGAACGGTGATTTCATCGCCTACGCCTCTGACAGAGACGGCGCATCACGCGTCATTGTCCTGCATATCGCATCAGGCGAAAGATTTGACGGGGAAATCGAAGACAGTGTCATCGATGGAATCTACTGGACTGACAACTCGACCATCCTGGTCGAGCGAGCAGATTGGCTACGCCTTTGGCGCCTGGGACAGGCACGAGGCACTTTTTACTCTCAGGTCAATCTGATCCGCGACGAGACCGAGACGCTGACTGGGCTGGAGGTCTATGATTACGAAATCTCAGGCCGATTCACCGGGTTTGATCCGGAGGATGGCGTCGGTTTGATCCGGTTCATATACGGCGGATGGGATCAGGCCGAATTACTGGGCTGCGCGCCGAATTCCGAACATGGCTGTGGTCGGCGCAATTATGGTGACCGGGACACCGAAAACTGGTTTCTGGATGCGGAAGGCGACATTGTGGCCCGGCTGGATTATTCCAACCGGCATAACCGATACCGCATTGTCCTCCGCACAGATGATGACATCTGGCCCACCTTGCGGGAATTCGCTGACCGGCCCCTTCTTGACTTGGAAAGTCATGGCACACTGCCCGATGGGCGGCTGGTTGTGGCAACCCGAAACATGCCGGAGACCGGCCTGCGAACCGAGTCACTTTATGCACTCTCGCCAACAGACGGCTCTCTTCAAGACACGCTTTCCACTCACCCGGAACTCGACATAGCTCGCGTTGTTTACGAGACGCACGGCAACACGCCTGTCGGTGCGTTTTATCAGGACGAAACTCCCTATGTTGACTGGTTCGATGAAGGCCTCGCCGAAATTCAGCGGACGCTCGACGCGCGCTATCCAGACACAACAGTCACTCTGCTGAACTGGTCAATTGATCGCGATGTCATAGTCGCCGAACGCCGTGAAGGTTCGGCGCCGGTGGAGTATTTTGCTCTGAACCTGAACACCGACCAGATAACTCCTCTGGGCTCTACCCACCCGGCATTGACTCAGCGGAGTATCCCCGCTCGCGAACCGTACGACATCTCGGCCCGCGATACCCAGAGTATTCCCGGCTATCTGACCCTGCCGGACAGCCCCGGACCGCATCCGACCGTTATCCTGTCCCACTCCTGGACTAATGGCGTTTTCAACGGCGGCTTCGACCCGCTGGCGCAATTTCTGGCCAGCCTTGGTTACGCCGTCTACCAACCCAACGCGCGCGGTAGTACGGGATATGGTCTTGAATGGCTGGAGGCCGGATATGGTGAGTGGGGTTTCGGCGTCAGGCAAACCGACCTTCTCGACAGTGCGGAGGCGCTTATCCGGGCCGGCATCGCCGAACCGGGCAAGGTGTGCATGGTTGGCGGCGGGTACGGTGGATATGCATCTGTGATGGGAGCAATCTTGCATCCCGATCAAATCGCCTGCGCCGCGGTATTCGGGGCCATTCTCGATACCGAGCGTTGGTATCGTCAGATCGAGGACTATGTGGGTCGCGACTCGGCAGGCTTGCACCAGCGTAAACTTCAGCTCCTGGGCCCCGATACCCGTTTCTCGCGCGAGGCGATCCGCCGCCTCTCCCCGATGGAATATATAAACGCTGAAACTGCACCGATATTCGTCATGCACGGCACAGACGATGAAGGGTTCAATTTCGTGCACACAAGGCATTTCGTCAGACACGCCCAGCGAAGAAATGCGCGTGTCCAGCTCGAGATCCTCGATGATGTCGGGGCTGGTCACGAGTCGGCAGATGCGACCCTGGCCTGGTTCGAGGCCCTGGAAACCTTCCTCGCCGAACACATCGGCGAATAGTTCCTTGGCCTTGGCAGGCCAAGCGCGCGCTGGAGGATATCGTCAGCTGGCGCGACGCCAGCTGATTATGATTGTTCACAACTTCAGCAAAAGTTGCATTGATTTGGCGACACCACTCTGCTGAATTCACCCGGTCAGAGTACCGGGGGATATTGTGATTATTCGTTCCATTCTTGTCGCCGTTGCCATCCTTGTGGCTGCACCCGCCAGCTATACCCAGCCGCCGCTGGAGCAATTTGCCGAACGTCCGGCGATCGAACTGGCAACCTTGTCGCCTGATGGCAATCAGATCGCGTTCTTCACCAATTTCGAAGGTGGCCGCGCGCTCGCGGTTCGGTCGCTGATCACCGGCGAAGTCCAGATCGTGGACATGACGGCGGTCGCGCCCGCCTTCCTGCGCTGGGCCGATGACCGCATGCTGCTCGTTTCGGCCACGGTGAACCGCAACTTTGTGGGCGTGAGAGGCAGCGTGGATGTGTCCGCCACGTTCTCCATCGACACCCAGAACAATCTCGCAGCCCGACAATTGCTGCAGGACAACAGAATGCTGGGCGTCAATTTCTACCTCGGGAACATTATCGGCATCGAGGCTGAAACCGGCCACGCCCTCATTCCGGCCTATGATCGCAATGAGCGGTTTGATCTCTTTGCCGTCGATCCGATGGGCCGGGGCGTGCGCCGCGCGGGACAGGGACAGGAGGAGACCCGGGACTGGGTCATTGACGCCCGCGGTCTGCCGATCGCGCGCAATGACTACTCCTCGGACGACCGGCGCCAGGTTTTGCGAACACTGGGCGAGGAAAACTGGGAACCGCTTTACACGGCCGAAGACGCAGCGCGGCCCGTTTTCACGGCATGGGGCTTGCTGCCCAGTGGCGATATCGGCGTAACCGCAACATTCACGACTGACGCTGGGCGGTCGCTGCGGGGCCTGTATGCGCTGTCGATTGAAACCGGAGACATCGAGGAGACGGTGTTTCTCCATCCGACCTATGATCTGGAGGCCGTCATCACAGACCCCTATACCAATGGGGTCGTCGGTGTGACCTATGAGGACCAATTTACCCAGCATGTCTGGTTCGACGAACAACTGGCCGACTGGCAATCTGCCCTGGACACAGCCTTCCCCGACCAGATTGTGCGGATCACGAGCTGGTCACGGGCGCGCGACAAGCTTATCATAAATGTCGAGAACGAACGCCAGTCGCCCGCGCTTTACCTGTTCGACGTCAATGCAGGCCGGGTCGATTTCATCGGCACGGTCCATGGCGAACTGGGCATGGCGGAACTGCCCGCACGACGGCACATCGAATATACCGCGCGCGACGGCACGGTTGTTCCCGCCTATCTGACCACGCCGGAAGGTGACGGTCCCTTCCCGTCGGTGATCCTGCCGCATGGCGGCCCCGCACTTCGCGAGACCGGTGGATATCACGCCATGGCCCACTTCCTTGCCTCCCGCGGCTATGCCGTGCTGCAGCCCAATTTCCGGGGTTCGGACGGATATGGCTATGAGTGGCGCAGTGCTGGGTTTGGCGAATGGGGTACCGGCGTGATGCAGGACGACGTGACCGACGGCGTCCAGGCGATGATCGAGGCGGGCATTGTCGATGCTGACCGTGTTTGCATCGTGGGATGGAGCTATGGCGGTTACGCGGCGCTCGCAGGCGCGAGTTTTACACCGGAGCTGTACGACTGCGCGGTGGCCATCGCGCCTGTCTCCAACCTGCCTTCCTTCATCAGCTATGTGCGACAGCGCTACGGCCGCGACCACTGGAGTTACGAATACTGGAGCGAGTTGATGCAGGGGGATGCAGATCTGGACGGCAATGATGCCCTGCGCGCCTTGTCTCCCATTCACCACGCCGAAAACATACAGATCCCCGTACTCCTGCTTCATGGAGAGAACGACAATGTCGTCGATGCCAACCAGAGCTCGGGCATGGCGCGCGCCCTGCGCCGCGCCGGTGGAGACGTGGAATATATCGAACTGGATGAGGGCGATCACTCGCTTGATGACGTGACCATGCAGATCACCCTCTTGCGGGCCCTGGAAACCTTCCTTGCCGAACACATCGGCGAATAACTGACCGAACGGAGTATCACCGTGTTCAAACTGTTTGCTGCGATCGGCCTGGCCGTCGCTGTTCCGACGAGTGCGCTTGCCCAACCTCCGCTGGAGGCCTTCGCCCAGAGAGAGGACAGGCAATACTCTGCCCTGTCGCCTGACGGCACATATCTGGCCTATCTGTCATCGGATGAAAACGGAGCCGAAGCGCTGGTCGTGCACAACCTGGCGACCGGCGAGCTTCAATTGCGTGGAACCAATGCCTGGCGCACGGTCGGTATCGAGTGGTCGACCAACACCATTGTCATGATGGAAGCCATGTTCCACTCGGACATCCGCGGTGTCGGTATCGTGGACATCTCCGGCCGCCTCTCCTTCGACGTCGAAAACGGCCTCGCACCGGAATTTGTCCGCCAGCCGACACTCAACAATCCCAATGCGGGCCAGATGCTGGGGATCGAACCGGATACAGGCTATGTGATCACGCCCGTCCGACTGGATAGCGGTCAGATCGAATTGAGGGCCATCAATCCGCGCACCCGGAGTTTCCGGCGCCTGGGATTCGGCGGCGAGGACACGGTGGATTGGGCCATTGACACCGAGGGCCGCGCTGTCGCCCGCCTCGATTATTCCCAGACCCGAAACCGGACCCGCCTGCGTCGCAATACCGGTGAGAACACCTGGCCGATCATTGATGAGATCGAGGATGCCCAGGTGCTCAGCTATCGCATTGTCGGCCTGCTGCCGGATGGCGATCTGGCGGTCCAGACCCGCCTGCAAAACCCGGAGACCGACGCGCGTGCGTCCTTGTACGCCATGTCCATGGAGGATGGTCAGTTCACCGCCCTGCTGTCCGGAAGTTCCGAGCTGGACCTGTATGAGGTCATTCGTGACCCTTGGAATAACGCACCGGCAGGCGTGATGTATCGCGATGAACGCCGTGCAATTGACTGGCTGGATGCGGACCTACTGGCGCTCCACGACGAGATCGCCGAGCTGGCTGGCACCTTCCCGGTGATCGAAAGCTGGTCACGCGACCGTCAGCGGATTCTGTTCACGACCGAGAGCGAAAACGCGCCCCGGCAATATGTGATCTATGACCGGGTACATTCCGAACTCGTTCCGCTGGGCAGCGGATATGTGGCCCTGGACGGCGTCGAGCTGCCCAATCGCCGCCCCTATGCCATTACGGCGCGCGATGGCACGGCGATCCCGGGTTATCTCACCACGCCCGCGGGAGACGGCCCCTTCCCGACCGTGATCATGCCACATGGTGGTCCTGCAAGCCGGGATTATGGCGGTTTCGACGCGATGGCGCATTTTCTCGCATCGCGCGGTTACGCCGTCTACCAACCCAATTTCCGCGGCAGTCGTGGCTATGGTCTGAACTGGGAAAGCGCGGGTCGGGGCGGCTGGGGCCGTGGCATCATGCAGCACGATGTGACCGACTCTCGCCGCCATCTGATCGACGCCGGCATCGCCAGCGCGGACCGGACGTGCGTCGTCGGTGCCAGTTATGGCGGCTATGCCGCGCTGGCCGCTTCGGTGTACACGCCTGACGAATTCCAGTGTGCAGCGGCCTTTGCGCCGGTAGCCGACCTGCGCCGGCAGTACCGCTATGCCCTGGATAACTACGGACGCCACCATTGGGTGATCACCCAATGGAACCGGGTCCTGGCTGACCAGGATAATCGCGCGGGTTCACGCATGCTGGAAGACCTCTCTCCGATGGAACATGTCGACCAGATCACCATTCCTCTGCTTCTGGTCCACGGCGAGCATGATACGGTCGTTCCGATTGACCAGAGCCGCCGCTTTGAACGCGAAGCGAGCCGTGCCGGTGTGGATGTCGAGCTGATCGAACTGGAACTGGGCGATCACTGGCTGCGTATCAATGAAAGCCGCATGGCCTGGTTCCAGGCCGTCGAAACCTTCCTCGCCGAGCATATCGGCGAATAGCCGACAGAAAAAGAAAACGGGCGCCCCGATATTCTCGGCGCGCCCGTTTATTCTTGTCTGGAAACGTCGCCTTACCAGCTCAGATCTTCGCCACTGACGTGGAAGAAACGGCCATTCATGGCCGGGTTGTCATAGGCACGGGCGATCAGATCGAGCTGGCCGGAAACCGATTCCTCAACCGTCAGCAGACCACCGGGACCACCCATGTCGGTGCGCACCCACCCCGGATGCAGGACCAGCGTGACGATACCGCGATCCTGCAGGTCGAGGCTCAGGGACTTGCCGATGGCATTGAGCGCCGCCTTGGACGCGCGATAGCCATAGCCACCGCCGCTGTCATTATCGCTGATTGAACCCATGCGGCTGGACTGCAGGGCGATGACTTTCATTTCCGACTGAGCGACCTGGTCGGCGAAAGCTTCGACTAGGACCAGGGGCGCAAGCGCATTGACGCGCATTTCGCTGATGAAATGCTCGCTGCCGGCGGCGCCGAAATTGCGGGTCTCGCGGGACATCATGCCGGCATTGGCGAACAGGAGGTCGATCGGCCCGGTGACCTGTTCGGCCAGTTTCACGGCGGCCGAGACATCGCTGGCATCATAGGCATACAGGTTGAGGCGCCCCTCGCCGGGATCCAGCGCCTTGAGCTCGCTGGCCGCAGACGGATCGCGAACTGCCGCCGAGATCGTCCAGCCGCGCTCGAGCAGCTGCCGGCAATGCTCCAGGCCCAATCCGCGATTGGCACCAGTGATCAAAGCGTGCGGCATGAAAATCTCTCCTGTATCGAATCTGTCACGAAAGTTAGTCGAAAACGTCGCGCTGTCAGCCTTGAAATATGACTTCTGCTGTAGCGGTCCAGCTAGCGGCCGGTCAGGGCGAGCCAGTTCAGCCTCAATTGACGCCCGAGCAGGGCCGGCTCCGGTGCCATCTCGTAGGGGTTCGTCGGCAGGCGTTTAAGGTAGGCGGGGACCAGCCGCACATAGCCCAGCGCCGGCACGGCGTCAGCCGGGATCGGGCCCAGCGCGTTGAAGGCCTCGAGAGCGCCCTCGCAGGCAGCCCGAACGGGCGCGACCAGACGCGCAGCCTTGTCCTCACCCAGCCCCTGCGCCAGCATCGCCGCACTGCCGCCCTCGCTGACCAGCTCATCGCTCGCCACCGGTGCGCGGCCAATGCTGGCCCGATGAGCAAAGGCCCGCTGAAGGCCACACAGCCCCCAGGCGCGCCCCCCCTGCCTGGCCCAGTCGTCCGGCAGATCCGCTTCACAGACTTCGAGCGCCATTTGCATGAGCGCACCGGCTGTCTGGTCGACATAAGCGATTACCTCGGCCAGATCCGCATACGGACGTGCCGACACATCATCAAAGCGCGCCTCCACGAGCCCCAGCAAGGCGTCACGCTGGATGCGGTCGGTCAACACGGCGAGCGCCTCCGGCACTGCGTGGCGGCGCACTTTCGGCGTTGCCAGATAGAGATCCTCGACCGCGTCGCGCCACCAGGTCAGTTTCATTTCACCGATCAGGCTTTCCGATGTCGCTTCGGCGATACGCGCGACTTCCTGGTTGAAGGCATACAGCGCAAACAACCCCTCCCGGACATTCTCCGGGGCAAAAAGCGCGGATAACCGACGGTCCGGGTCGGATTTTTGTAACAGCGTGTTGAAATCTTCAGCCGACATGCGTGCTCCTGCTGGACAGAACCTTGTTACACCCCATATGCACACCAGCAATGTTTCGCAGCACACCGCTGCGGCTTTCTTCGCATATCAGTCCCCAAGCTTGAAACGAGGTCCTTCATGGCTTTCACCCTCCCCGACCTGCCGTACGCCAAAGACGCCCTGGCACCGCACATTTCCGCCGAGACGCTGGATTTCCACCATGGCAAGCACCACAACGCCTATGTCGGCAAGCTCAACGGCCTGATCGAAAGTTCTGAGCTGGCAGATAAATCCCTGGAAGACATCATCAAGATCTCTGCGGGCGATGCCGCACAGGCCGGCATTTTCAACAATGCCGCCCAGATCTGGAACCACACCTTCTACTGGCACTCCATGGCGCCGAATGGCGGCGGCGCGCCAAGTGGTGAGCTGGCCGAGCTGATCGACCGCGATTTCGGTTCCCTGGACGCGTTCAAGACGGCCTTTGCCGATGCTGGCGCGACGCAATTCGGGTCTGGCTGGGCCTGGCTGGTGCTGGCCAATGGCAAGCTGGAAGTGCGTAAGACGCTGAACGCTGAAACGCCGCTGACCGAAGATGGTGTCACGCCGCTGCTGACCATGGATGTGTGGGAACACGCCTATTACATCGATTTCCGCAATGCGCGCCCGAGCTATATCGACACCTTCCTCGACAAGCTTATCAACTGGGACTTCGCCGCCCAGAACCTGCAAGCGGCGCTCGCCGACGCCGCATAAGGCAACAAGCCGCTCGCCAAGAGCGGCTCGCCGCCCTACTCTCCCCCTCGGTCGATAAAAATATCCCGAGGGGGAGTTCATGTTTGCTCGTACAGTCGTGACAGCCGCCGCGCTGGCACTGTCGTCTGTTTCACCCGTCTTGGCGCTGCAACCGCAGCTGTCCGAGGACGGTTTCAATCCCGCCGCACTTGCCGCGCTGGACGCCCAGCTGGATGCGCTGGCGGCCCAGGGTCACCGCCCGGGCTATGCCGCGATTATCGCCCGGGGCGAAGAGATCGTGTTCACGGCCGAGGCCGGGTTCTCTGACCTGGAAAATGCGACCCCCTTCACCATCGACACACCGGTCCGCATTGCTTCGATGACCAAGCCGGTCACCGTTCTGGCGGCGATGATGCTGGTGGAGAACGGCGAGCTCGGGCTGGATGACCCGGTCAGCGACTACATCCCGTCCTTTGCCGACATGCAGGTCGCCGTCTCCCCGATGGCCAATGCAGACGGGCAGATCGAAACCCGTCCGGCCAGCACGCAGATGACGGTCCGCCACCTGATGACCCACACGGCCGGTCTGGGTTATCTCTTCGAAGCGGAAAGCGATCTGGGCCGACTCTATCTGGAAAATTCGCTCTATGTTGGCGAAGGCAATCTGGAAGCACGCATGGAGCAATTGTCCGGCCTGATCCTCTATTCCGACCCGGGTGAGCGCTGGTTCTATTCCTATTCGAACGACGTGCTCGGGCGCGTCGTCGAAGTGGCATCGGAGACCCCGTTCGAGGACTTCATGGAAGAGCGGATCTTCGAGCCGCTCGGCATGCACTCCACCGGCTTCTTCTTTGAAGATACGGATCTGAGCGAAGAGGACATGTCCCCGCTCTACATCCACACCGAGACCGGTGAGATGGTCGAGTTCGAACAGGGCAATCCGGACTGGGCGTCCGGCGGCGGTGGCCTGGTCTCCACCGGCACCGACTACATCCGCTTTGCCATGATGCTGGCCAATGGCGGTGCACTGGGTGATGTCCGCCTGGTTCAGCCGGAAACCCTGATGCAGATGGGCAGTCCCCAGGTCACGACCGAGCAGCTGGGCGGCGGCTGGGGCGCAGCGTCCTATGGCTTTGGCCTCGCCGTTGTACTGCCCCCGCTCGAAGGCCAGGAGCCACAGGGCGTGCCTGGCGACATCTCCTGGGGTGGCATGTTCGATACAGACTTCTTTGCCAGCCCGGCAACCGGCGTATCTGCGGTCCTGATGACCCAGATCCAGCCGGGCCCGCACCGTCCGGAGCCGCGCTCCTCGGACGTCTTCCGGCCGATGGTCTATGGCTCGATGGTGTTTGAGGACTAGTAGGCCTTCAACGCAGAATACAAAAAAGGCCCGCCAACCGGCGGGCCTTCTTCTTTTGTGCGGTCCGTCGGATCAGCCGAACAGGGTCTGGGCCATCGACATGGCGATCAGCATCGGGAAGCTGAGCAGCGTATTGGTGCGCGAGAACAGCATCGCCGTGCGAGCTGCCGCCGGTTTGGCATCGGCATCAGCCTCGACAATACCCAGGGCAATCTTCTGGTTCGGCCAGATCACGAACCAGACATTGAAGGCCATGATCAGGGCCAGCCACATGCCGATACCGATGAAGGAATATTGCGGCGTATAGCCCGCGCCCAGCAGACCCAGGCTCATGACTTCAACCAGATAGCCGCGCAGGGCCGCAACGATGAGGCCGGTCAGCACGGTTGCTGCGGCACCCCAGCGGAACCAGAACAGGGCCGCCGGCGCGATCACCTTGCCGATCGCCGGTTTTTGCTCGTCCGGGATATTGGGCATGTTGGGGATCTGCACGAAGTTGAAATACCACAGCAGGCCGATCCACATGATGCCGGACACAACATGGGTCCAGCGCGCGATCGCCTCGTAGTTCAGCGCAGCACCGCCGGCCAGCACATAGCCAACATAATACAGGATCGCCAGCGCCAGTGAGACATGCACCGTTGTGCGAAGATTAGTCAGAATAGCGGCCATGAAATTCCCCTCCCCGAGAATCAACCGATTGCAAGAGGAGGGGAAATTACAACAATTCGCGTGAAACGCTAATCGCCTAGAAATCGACCACTTCGACGTCTTCCTCGCTGGAGCGGTTCACATTGGTGAAGAGCAGCAGCGGGGCAGCAACAAAAATGGACGAATAGGTACCGATCAGGACACCCCAGATCATGGCGGCCGAGAAGCCCTGCAGGGTCGAGCCACCGATGAAGTAGAGCGCGAGCAGTGCAAGCAGCGTGGTGACAGAAGTCAGGATCGTGCGCGAGAGCGTGTCATTGATCGAGAGGTTGAGCACTTCCTCGACCGACAGCTTCTTGTACTTGCGCAGGTTTTCACGGATGCGGTCATACACGACGACGGTATCGTTCATCGAATAGCCGACAATGGTCAGGATCGCGGCCACAGTCGCCAGGTCGAAAGTCATCTGGGTGATCGAGAAGAAACCGATAGTGGCGATGACGTCGTGGGTCAGGGCGACAATGGCACCGACCGAATACTGCCACTCAAAGCGGAACCAGATGTAGATCAGCATCAGGAAGAGCGCGACCACGATCGCGGTAATCCCCTTGACCACCAGCTCACCGGAAACCGCGCCACCGACCACGGCCGTACCGAGGATCTGGGCATCATCAAGCCCGGCTTCCAGCCCCGCAACGAGCGCACGACGGGCTTCGTTCTGCAGCTCCTCGCCTTCCAGCCCCTCTCCCTCTTGCAGGGGCATGGTGACCAGGACAGAGCGGGTTTCCCCCGGCGCCGCGACCGAGGCCTGGATCTTGGCTTCGCCCAGGCCGAGGCCGTTGGCCAGGGCACGGACTTCATCCACCGGCGCGGCGGTTTCAACATCCGCCTGGATGCCGCCACGGAAGTCGATACCGAAATTGATGCCGACAACGCCGAACACGCCGAGCGATCCCAGCACGATCAGCAGGGAGACCCCCATCGCCGCCATGCGGGCGCGAATGAAGGGAATGGTCGTTCCGGACGGCAGGTATTTAACGAGAGCAAAAGACATGTCGTACCCCTCCCCTTAAAGCGGCAGTTTTTGCGGCTTGGTCGCGCGCAGCCAGAGAACCGCCAGCAGGCGGGAGAATACAAAGGCGGTGAAGACCGAGGTGATAATGCCGATACCCAGCGTGACCGCGAAGCCGCGTACCGGACCGGCGCCCAGCATGAACAGGACAGCCGCCGCGATCAGCGTGGTGATGTTGGCATCGAGGATCGCCGCCAGCGCCCGCTCGTAGCCGGCCTGGATGGCCATGGTCGGTTTGACCTTGTCTCGGCGCGCCTCCTCGCGGATACGCTCATAGATCAGGACGTTGGCGTCCACGGCCATACCAATGGTCAGGATGATACCGGCAATACCCGGCAGCGTCAGTGTCGCCCCGAGGCCGGACAGACCGCCCAGGATCAGGACCACGTTGAGCAGCAAAGCCAGGGTAGAGAAGATGCCCAGCACGCCATAGGACGCGACCATGAAGACGATGACGAGACCGAAACCGATCAGAACCGCCAGGCGGCCGCTCTCGATCTGGTCCGAACCCAGGCTGGGCGTCACATTGCGTTGCTCGACCGGCGTCAGCGAGGCCGGCAGTGCACCAGCATTAAGCAGGATGACCAGGTTGGTCGCTGTCTCGTAGGTGTAGCTGCCACCAATCACGCCGGACCCGGACAGGATCGGCTCGTTGATGCGCGGCGCGGAAATCACCTCACCGTCCAGGACGATGGCAAAACGACGCCCGCGGTTTTCCCTGGTCAGTTCACCAAAGATGAGCGAGCCCTGTGTATCCATGCGGAAGGCGACGACCGGACCGACATAATTCGGGTGGGTTGAGACCGATGCATTGGTCAGATTTTCACCCGTCAGGCGGGCCCGGCTTTCAACGACGATATAGCCACCGCCCTCGCTGGATGCCATCGGGAAGATGGCGCGTCCCGGGGGCACGCGCGCCTGGCCGTCAATGCCGGGGTCAATGCTTTCATCGACCATGTGGAAGCTCATCGCCGCGGACGCGCCGACAAGTCCGATGATGACTTCCGGATCGTCCGCTCCGGGCACCTGCACCAAAACCCGGCTATCACCTTGGCGGACGATAGTCGGATCGGTTGTGCCCATACCGTCGAGACGGCGGCGAATAACCTCGATGGATTGCTGAACCGTGCGCGTCTCGATGGCGGCCAGCTGTTCATCAGAAACTCGCACGCGAACCACATTCGGCTCGTCCGTACCGCCGCTGGTTACCACCAGGGTTTCCGCAATGGTGAAATCGCCAGGCTGTTGATCAACCGGGACGGACAGGTCCTGGATACGTTCAAGCGCGGTCTCGCGATCCTCGGCCTGAACGGTGATCGCTACGACCTCTTCGCCAACGACGGAAACGGACCGGTGGATCCGGCGACCATCAACAGACAGGGCCTGTTCGACATCGGCCCGGATCGATTGCAATTGCTGTTCACGGACGTCGTCCATATCGACCTGGAAGACGATGTGCGAACCGCCCTGAAGGTCGAGACCGAGATTGATCGTGCGGCTTGGAATAGACTGCCAGATGCCCTGGGCTTCGTATTCCCCCGCTTCGTTCAGCTGATAACGCTGTTCAAACGGGACCATGTTCGGCACGGAATACATGACGCCCAGCAGGACGACCATGAAGATCGTGATGAGTTTCGTGCGCCCAAAATGCATCATGGCGGACTATCCAATATTGTGGGAAATCAGGACTTTGCAGCGTCGTTCGCAGGAGCCGGAGCGGTGCGATTGCGGACGTCGAGAATGGTCTGCTTGACCACCTTGATCTTGACGCCTTCGCCAACATCCAGCGTGACTTCGCCTTCAGCGACCTTGGTGACCTTGCCGATCATGCCGCCCTGGGTGACGACTTCATCGCCCTTCTTGAGGCTTTCCAGCAGGGACTGATGTTCCTTCTGGCGCTTCTGCTGCGGACGGATCATGAAGAAGTACAGGACCGCAATCATCAGGCCGAACATGATGATTGTTTGCGTCATTTCCGGTGTCATTGGCGCGTATATCTCCGCTTTTACCTGGGACCGGATAGAATCCGGCCCAAAAGAAGTTGGCCGGGACTATATCGGTGTCCCGGACACTTGCAACAAGGCCAAGCGGTTATTGATTTTCCTTCATCAGCGCAAATGCGCCATCGGGTCTTCCGGATTCACGCCGCGGCGGATCTCGAAATGCAGTTGCGGACTGTCTACGGTACCGGTGGAACCGGCTCGGGCGATGACCTGGCCGCGCTCGACCTGGTCGCTTTCACGGACAAGAAGCTGGCTGTTGTGCGCATAGGCGGTCACATAGCCATTGGAATGACGGATCAGCACCAGTTGGCCATAGCCGTCCAGCTCGCCGCCGGCATAGACCACCTGCCCGGCTGCCGCCGCGCGGATATCGGCACCGTGACGCACCTCGATATTGATACCATCATTGCGACCGCCTTCGGACGTCCGACCAAAACTGGTCAGGACCCGGCCACGCACCGGCCAGTCGAACCGCGGTGCATTTGCTGCGGGCTCGGTCCGTTCGACACGGGCGTTTCGGGTATTGCGCGAGGTATTGCGGGTCGAGCGATCGCTCGCACTGTTATTGGTGGAGGCCCGCGCCCCGATGGGCAGACGGATCTGCTGGCCCACTTCCAGTTCATAGGGGGCGCCAATTCCATTGTGCGCCGCCAGTTGCTGGAACGGGATATTGTAGCGCAAGCCAATGCGGTAGAGATTTTCACCACGCTGAACCACGTGCACCGGGGGCCGCGGCATGGTCAGGCGCTGGCCGACCCGCAAGGTATAGGGACGGTTCAGACCATTGGCCTCGGCAAGTTCGCGCATCGGGATGCCGCAGTGTTCTGCCACTTCGGAAAGGGTATCGCCGTTCCGCACCTCATAGCCATTGCGGCAATCCCGGCGAATGACGGCGCCAGGCGCCGTCGTATAGGGAGAGGCATTGCGATACTCGACCCGCGCAGGCTCACGAATGCCAGAGGAGGCACAGGCCGACAAGCTGGCGCTCAGCGCAGCAAAAAGGCTTATGACAACAGGCAGACGCATGGCTTCGGACGGATCTCCGCTTGAACAGCTACCGCCCATCAAGCCAGAGAAGTTTTAACCAGCGGTTATCCATAGGCACGAAAACGCGCTGTGATTCGAATAATGAATCACCCGCGCTCACATAGCCTTGGCGACACCCTTCACCAACGGCACGAAGCGCACTGTCATCAGGTCTGTTTCAGTGATCTGCCCGTCCTGTTTGTCATAGCGCACCAGGATTTGCCCGTGACCGCGATCAACGGGCGCGACAGCAATGCCGCCATCCTTGAGCTGGTCCAGGATCGCATCCGGGCGTTTGGGCGCGGACGCGGTCAAGATAACCCGATCGAAGGGCGCCTGTTCCGGCCACCCCAGCGAGCCATCGCCAATACGCGTGACAATGTTGTTGATGCCCTGCCCGTGAAAACGCTCCTCGGCAATCTTGGAGAGCGTGCGATAGCGCTCCACCGAATACACGCGGCGCGCCAGCTTGGAGAGGATCGCCGCCTGATAGCCTGACCCGGTGCCGATCTCGAGCACCTTGTCCCGGTCACCGATCTTGAGCGCCTGGGTCATCAGACCAACGATCAGCGGCTGGGAGATGGTCTGGCCGCAATCGATCGGCAGCGCCCGGTCATCAAAGGCCTGGTCGGCAAAGCGATCAGGAACGAAGACCTCGCGCGGTGTTCGCTCCATCGCCGCCAGCACAGCCATATCCGTCACCCCGCCTCCGCGCAGCGACATGACCAGCTGGATCATCCGGGGATCAGGAAATGACATCAACCCGCCTTCTCAGCATCAGGATTTGGGCGGCACACCACCCAGCATGCGTTTCAGATTGCCGAGAGTCTCGCCGTGTGTCAGGTCCATGTGAAGCGGCGTGACCGAGATCTTGCCGTCATAGATGGCTTTCAGGTCCACCCCCTGCGGCGGGTTGGACAGCTTGCCGTGAAAGCCGAGCCAGTAATAATCCACACCGCGCGGGTCGGTGCGCTTCTGGGCATGCAGGATGTGCTGGTCCCGACGTCCCTGCCGCGTCACCTCAATCTCGCTGACCGCGTCGGGCGGGCAGTCGGGGAAGTTCACGTTGATAAGGACATCGTCCGGCCATTTCAGATCGAACAGGCGGCGCAGGATTGGCGCACCATAGGTTTCAGCGGTTTCCCAGTGGATGGTTGAATCGACCTGGAAGCCATAGGCCTGACTCATGGCTACCGAGGGAATACCCAACTGCATGCCCTGCATGGCCCCGGCCACCGTGCCCGAAAACGTCACATCCTCGGCAATATTCTGACCGCGATTAACGCCTGACAGGACCAGGTCCGGCTGTCGGTCAGGGATAATATCCTGGACACCCATTAGCACACAGTCCGTCGGAGTACCGGTGACAGAAAAGCGCTTCTCATCCCACTGGCGCACTCGCAGCGGGTCGTGCAGCGTCAGCGAGCGCCCTGCCCCGGACTGCTCCTCATGCGGTGCCACGATCCAGATATCATCGGAAAGTTCGCGTGCGATCTTTTCCAGCGATTTCAGGCCATGGGCGCGGATACCATCATCATTGGTCAGCAGGATGCGGGGATTTTCAGGGATCATGGCGGCCTCGTCGATTGTCTGGCACTGGTTCTAGTCGAGTTCGGCCGCTCCGCCATCCCAAGATTTCAGCCCACAGCTGAAAATAGAACATTACACGAACACTTTTACGTGTTAGATCTGATATCGCGAATTAGGAGACTGCAATGGGTGATGCCCGACAACGCTTTACCGGTGAGATAAGCGCGAATCTGCTGGCAGAGCTGCGCTCTTTGGCGGAAGCGGAAGGGCGCGACGTACAACTCCTCATCGACGAGGCCATTGCCGCCTTCATTGCGACGCAGAAAAATCCAAACGTGCGCGATCACGTGATGGCGACCTATGAGGCCACCCACAAGGATTTCGACAAGGTCTATAAAAAGCTCGCCGAATGAGGTTTGACTATCTCACCCTCGACGAAGTGCTGGCGATCCATGCCAACCAGATCGAGATTTATGGCGGCGCCCACGACATCCGGGATCTTGGTGCCCTTGAGGCGGCCGTCGCCCGCCTGAAAAGCGGGTATTATACCGACCTGATCGCCGAAGCAGCAGCGTTGTGGGAAAGCCTGGCTCAAAACCACCCGTTTATCGACGGAAACAAACGTGCAGGCTTCGCCTGCATGGTGACCATCCTTCGTATCAACGATGCTCGCTTCGAGCCCAGTCAGTCGGAAACGATTGCCTTCATTCTCGACCTCTACGAAACCGGCACATTCAGCTTCGAGAAACTTGAACCCTGGCTGCGCGTACACGTGGCTCTTCTGTATGAATAAGCTGTCCGCACATTAACTTGTGAACGCGCCCCCTCCTGCGCCCATGGCGGCAGGTGAGGAAAAAGATCATGACTATCCAGCGTTTCCCCGGTTCAGCGCCGGGACGGTCTCGCATCGTCGTCCATAACGGCCTCGTCTACACCGGGCCACGGCCGCCTCGGACAGCGAGGACATCGCCGAACAGACCCGGCTGTGTCTGGCCTATCTGGACAAACATCTGCACGAAGCGGGCACTAATCGCTCAGGGCTCCTGCAGGTCACCGTCTACCTCTCCGACATGAGCCACAAGCCGGTCTTCGACGCAGTCTGGCGAGACTGGATCGGCGGCCCGGAGAACTGGCCTCAACGGGCCTGTCTGGGCACGCAACTGGCAGGGACTGACCTGGTGGAGGTCGTGGCTGTGGCGATGGTGGTGGATTGGCGCGTTTCGCAATCGGTCCCGAAGTCGGACAAGAACGTGAGACCGAGATTTCCTAGAACGGTAGGAAAGCGCCCAAAACGATCAGGACAGCTCCTGCCCAGACGAGATTGATGGCGGGTCCGGTTGCCCCCCTGGCCGTGTTCAAGAATTCCCGCTCTTCTTCTGTAAACTCATCCAGCTTCCAACGTCCTATTTGCAGCGGGTGAAAATAGCGAACTCTCCCGCTACCAATATCGACTCCGTGCTCGGGAAACTGGCTCCTCAACAACTTTTCGTACCAGAGAGAAACGATCAGATAATAGGTGCAACCCAGAGCAACCACGCCCCACCCGACAATCATAACCATCAGGACCTTCCCTCATACTCACCCGGCGCCCCACGCAGCAACCAGATCGAGCGCGGCATCCCGGCAAGCACACCCACGCCGATCGCGCCCCAGACTGCCCAGGCAGCCTCGATTGGCCAGACCTGCCAGGCGGCATAGCCGGCAACGGCAAACAGGAAGAATTCGATCAGCAGGCGGATCGGGCCCGGAGTCGGGATGATGACATGTTTCTTGTCGCCCGGGGTGGAAAACACCGCTGGCAGAGCCACGAGGCAGACGAGCGCGATCGCGGCGCCCGGCCAGCCATAGACTGCAAATACGGCCCAGGGCCCGGCAATCCAGACGACGAGTTCGAGGATGAAGCGGGTCAGGGACGAAACAATATTGTCCCGGTTATCCAGCCCCGCCACCATGATCAGACTTCGATCTTGTCCAGCCCGCCCATATAGGGGCGCAGGGCTTGAGGGATGGTGATCGAGCCATCCGCGTTCTGGTGGTTTTCCATCACCGCCAGCATGGCCCGGCCGACAGCGACACCGGAGCCGTTGAGCGTGTGCAGGAAGGCCGGACGTTTCTCGCCCTCCTTGCGGTAACGCGCATTCATGCGGCGTGCCTGGAAGTCCCCGCAGTTGGAACAGGACGAAATCTCGCGATAAGTGTCCTGGCTTGGCAGCCAGACCTCGAGGTCGTAGGTGCGCTTGGCCGAGAAGCCCATATCACCGGTGCACAGCAGCATGACGCGATACGGCAGGTCCAGCAGCTGCAGGATCTTCTCCGCACAGCCAGTCATGCGATCGAGCTCCGTCTCACTCTCTTCCGGAGCGACGATGGAGACCATCTCGACCTTCTGGAACTGGTGCATGCGGATCATGCCGCGCGTATCGCGGCCCGCCGAACCGGCCTCAGCGCGGAAACACGGCGTGAAGGCCGTCATGCGCATGGGCAGAGCGGTCTCGTCATGGATGGTGTCGCGCGCCAGATTGGTCAGCGGCACTTCTGCCGTCGGGATCAGCCAGCGATCATCCGTCGTGCGGAAGAGGTCCTCGGCGAACTTGGGCAATTGCCCGGTACCGAACATGGCTTCGTCACGCACCAGGAAAGGCGGGCTGACCTCGGTATAGTCGTGCTGGGTCGTGTGCACATCGAGCATGAATTGCGCGAGCGCACGTTCCAGGCGGGCCAGCGGACCTTTCAGGGCAACAAAACGCGAACCGGACAGTTCGGCCGCCTTTTCAAAATCCATCTGGCCCAGGCCCTCGCCCAGATCGACGTGATCGCGCGGCTTGAAGTCATAGGACTTCGGCTCGCCCCAGCGACGCACCTCGGCGTTGTTCGCCTCGTCCGCGCCTTGCGGCACACCGTCTTCGGGCAGGTTTGGCAGGGCTGCCAGGTGTTGATTGAGCGCTTCGCCATAATGGCGCGCTTCCTCGCTGGCTTCTTCCAGCACCGTTTTCAGACGGTCGACCTCGCCGCGCAGACGATTGAACTCGTCCTCATCGCCCTGGGCTTTCGCACGGCCGATCTGTTTGGACAGGGTATTGCGCTCGGTCTCGGCTTCCTGCTGGCGCGTCTTGGCCTCGCGCACCTTCTTGTCCAGATCGATCAGGCGACCGGACTGGGCCTCAAGCGAGCGTTTCGCCAGGCCAGCATCGAATTGGGCAGGTTCTTCACGGATCAGCTTGATATCATGCATGGGTTCAGGTCCGGACGGAGGAAAATAGTGAGGCGGCTATAACCCTGCCCGGCGGGCAGGTAAACCGATCAGCTGTCGGATGAGGTCTCTTCTTCGTCCTCGAGCTTGGGTTCCATGAATTTCATGGCCCCGATCGAGAGGAAGTAAAGCGCCAGGAGAGCGCTGCCGAGCAGGATCTGGGAGATCGGATCGGGCGGCGTCGCGAAGGCGGCGAACAGCGCGATACCAACAACCGCGAAACGCCAGCCATTGAGCATCGTGGTGGAACGAACAATCCCTGCCTTGGCCAACAACATCATCAGGATCGGCATCTGGAAGGAGATCCCGAACACCAGCATCAGCGTGGTGATCAGGTTCATATAGTCCGAGACATTCAACAGAAGCTCGATCGAGAGCCCGCTATCGCCCCCCACCTGCTCCTGGCCCAGCGAGAAGCGCATAACCATCGGCAGGACGATGAAATAGACAAAGGCGACGCCCAGACCGAACAGGATCGGCGACAGCACCAGGAAAGGCGCAAAGGCGCCCTTTTCATTCTTGTACAGCCCCGGTGCCACGAACTCGTAGATCTGCCAGGCGATGATCGGGAAGATGACCATGATCGCACCGACAAGTGACAGCTTGAGCCGGACGAAGAAGAATTCCAGGGGGGCGAAGAAGTTGGCCGTCAGATCGAGCTCTTCGACCGGAACACCACGGGTAACCGCAGCGGCCTCCTGGTATGGAACCAGCAGCCATTCATACAGGGTCGTGGAGAAGGCAAAACAGCCGATAAAGCCGACGACCAGAAAGGCGATGACCAGCAACAGGCGCTGGCGCAGCTCCACGAGATGCTCCATCAACGGCGCGCGGCTGGCCTCAACCTCGTCCTCTTCGATATGGGACATGGCTATTCTTCGTCTTCCGGAGCGATTTGCGGCTTGGACGCCGGCTTGGACACGGGCTTGGTCATTGGCTTGCGCGGATGCGCTGGCGGAAATGGATCCGCCTTGGCCATTTTCAGCTTGCGGATCTCGTCATTCTGGGCTTCCAGCGCGACCTGGTCGATCTCGCCCCTGATTTCCTCAATCGGGTTGGCCTGCTTCAGCGCCTCGATCTCTTTGCGCAGCTCGTTGAGCTCGGTCTGGCGACCGATCTCGTCAAAACTGGCCTGGAATTCCTTGGCCATGCTACGCGCCTGCGCGACCATGCGACCCACACGGCGCATGAGAACGGGAAGCTGCTGCGGGCCGACCACGACTAGAGCGAGGACCAGCACCACCAGCATTTCCGGCATGCCGATGCCGGGGCTCATGGCTTAGCTCCCGGTTTTTTCGTCGTCGCGGCTTTCGTCGCGAATGGCAGAGGTGTCTTCGGCGTCACTTGCCGTTTCGTCCTCATCATCCTTCAGCCCCTTGCGGAAACTGGTGATGCCCTTGGCGAAATCGCCCATCACGGCAGCGATCTTCCCGCGCCCGCCGAACAGGACGGCAGCAAGAAGAACAACAAGCAGGATTTGCCACATACCCGGAGCCATAAAGCCCTCCGTCTAAACCATTTCACACAGGTCTAAAGCAGTTGTGGCGCGGCGTCCAACCCCTCAATCAGGGTGTTTCTGTCTCGACGGGCTCGTCTTCGGCCATGAAGTCGATGTGGAAGGCATGCGCTTCCTCTTCATCCATCGGGTCTTCCAGCAGGGATTCCTCGATATGACGCTCCGGATCCGGCACGGTGAAGTCCGGTGGCACACGCGGGTCCAGCAGTCCCGCCGCCTTGAGATCGGTCTGCCCCGGCAGGTCGCCGATCGTCTTGAGCCCGAAATACTCCAGGAAAAGCGGTGTCGTACCATAGGTGACCGGGCGCCCCGGTGAACGACGGCGGCCACGCGGACGCACCCAGCGCAGCTCGAACAAAAGATCCAGCGTGCCCTTGGACACGGCAACGCCGCGAATCTCCTCGATCTCGGCGCGCGTCACAGGCTGGTGATAGGCAATGATGGAGAGCGTCTCCAGGGCCGCTTGTGACAGCTTGCGCGGCTCCTGGCGCACCTCGTTGAGCACGTCCGCCAGGTCCGGAGCGGTTTCAAAGCGCCAGCGTCCGCCAACTTCAACCAAGCGCACCCCGCGTTCGGCATAGTCTTCCTGCAGCATTTTCAGCAGGGACGGGATATTGGCTTCCATCGGCAAGCGACCGATCAGCGTTTCCTCGTCCAGTGGCTCAGCCGCAGCAAACAACAAAGCCTCGAGAATGCGCATGTATTTGCGCTCGGTATCGACAGCGAGACGCAGTCCGAGTGTCTGAGCAACCTCCTCATCACTCTCGACCGGTCCCTGGCGAGCCGCCTGTTCGCGGAGTGCCTCGATCGCCTGGGAAATCGGATCTTCCGGTGCGCCCGGCTCGTCGTCACTCATCTTTCGCCTCATCCCGCTTCTCGCTCCGGACAAAGAGCGGTGCGTAGGCCTCGCGCTGTCGCAAACGCGCGCGACCTTCTTTTGTTATTTCCAGAGCAGCAAGCATTGAGCTCGCCCGCACCGACCTGCGCGGCGGCGGGTCCTCGCCCAGCTCCTGCGCCTCCGGCAGAAGGCTGTCCAAGTCCTGCCAATCACGCACTTGCGGGATCAGCCCCTCCAGCCGTCCTCTTGCAGTTTCCAGGCCATAAACCTTGGGCACGAAAGGCCGATAGGTTGATCGCGCCTGAAGCCAACGACGGTGCGCATAGGCTTTCAGAAGGTCGTAGAGCTCTGCCTCATACACGACCGAGCGGGTGGACCGCACACCTTCCGGCATGCCCCGCATCATCACATCGCGTTGCGCAATGGGACGAGCATAGAGTGCCTCGCCAGCGGCCCGCATCGCTTCGAGACGGCGCAGGCGAAACGCCAGGGCCGCCGCCATCACCTCGGCCGGGGCCTCCTCGTCATCTTTCTTGGGCTTGGGCAGAAGCAGCTTGGACTTCAGGAAGGCCAGCCAGGCGGCCATCACCAGATAGTCTGCTGCGAGGTCCAGTCGAAGACGTCGAGCCTCGGCCATGAAGGCCAGATATTGCTCAGCCAGTTCAAGAATGGAGATTTTCGCGAGGTCGATTTTCTTTTTGCGCGCAAGCGCCAGCAAGAGGTGCAGAGGGCCTTCAAATCCGTCCACATCCACGACCAGAGACTCGGTCTCGGCCTCTTCTGCCGCCTCAAAGCGGAGGTCTTCCTCGAAGTCGTCGCTCACATCCTGCTCATGCGGAAACCAGTTCCAGCAGGCTATTCAGCCGTGATTCGCCCTCGGACGCGTCAAAACTCTCGATTTCCTCACGCACTGCTTCTGCAGCAAGTGCTCGTTCGAGCGCCTTTCCGGCAAACTCCGGCGCGGCCTCGGCGACGCCCCGCATCTCTTCCGGATCGCCATTGCAGTGAAGAAGCAGGTCGCATCCGGCCTTGATCGACGCTTCTCCGCGTTCCCTGAACGTGCCCGTCAGGGCCTTCATGGAAAGATCATCAGTCATCAGCAAACCGTCGAAACCGATTTCCTCGCGGATGACCTGGTTGACCAACACGTCGGACGTCGTCGCCGGACGTTCCGGGTCGATATCGCGATAGACGATATGGGCCGTCATCGCCATGACAGCATCGTTGAGGGCCCTGAAGGGCTCAAAGTCGGTTTGCGAGAGCAGCTCATGCTCCTCTTCGACAACGGGTAGTTCGAGATGGCTGTCCGCGTCCGCCCGTCCGTGACCGGGGATATGCTTGATGATCGGTGCCACGCCACCGGCCTGCACGCCCTCGATCGCAGCGCGGCCCAGATGGATGATCGGCTCGGGCGTATCGCCAAAGGCCCGGTCACCGATAATGGCGTCCGCGCCCGGAATGCGCAGATCCAGGCAGGGCACACAGTCCACATCAATCCCGACCGCGCGCATCTCCTCTGCCATCAGGCGATGGTTCAGCCAGACCGCCTCGATGGCGGCTTCCGGTTCGCGCTTGAACAGGTTGGCATAGACTTCCGCCGCCGCCATCTCGCGCCAGTTCGGCGGGCGCAGGCGACGCACGCGCCCGCCTTCCTGGTCAACCAGGACCGGAGCATCACGCCCGACACAGTCGCGCAGGCTCATGGTCAGGCGAGCCAGCTGTTTCGGTGTGTCGATATTGCGCGCAAAGACGATGAAGCCCCAGGGGTCAGCATCGCGGAAAAAATCGTGTTCGTCCTTGGTGAGCTCGGTTCCGGCGAGCCCGTAAATCATCGCGCGGGCGGTCATCGACGCGCCACCAGACAGTCCTGTCCGCGCCCTTGCAGGGTCGAACAGAAGCTCACCGCATCATCGCGTGTCGCAAAAGCGGCGATCCGAAGCCGGTGATACGTGCCGCGATTGGCGATCTCGACAGAAGCGATATCCGGCCCCAACCCGCTGGAAATGTCCGAAAAACGCCCCTGGAATGCCAGCCACGCGCCCTCGGCATCCGCAACGGATCGGAAGGAGGCAATCTGGACGACCCAGTCACCGGCCGGCGCAGCAGCCGGGAGGACGGGCTCCGGCTCGGGGTCCGGCTGACGGACCTCCGGTTCACGTGCCTGCGGTTCGGGCTGACGCGTTTCCGGCTCGGGATCGGGTTGACGCTGTGGACGGTCCGGCGCCTGGCGCGGTGTCACATCCGTAGTCGGTTCTTCAAGCGGGGTTTCCTCGATCTGCTGACCGGGATCAGGCTGGGAAGTCCCCGTGGCATCGGCATCAACGGTCTCGATACGCAGGGACGGTCGAGTATCCTCCAGCGGTTCTTCAGCGGCCGGGCGTGGCGATACATCCTCGGCATCGTCATTGTCGCCGGTCAGCCGGTTGTAGACATCCAGATTGGTGTCCGGCGTCTCTTCGCCGCCCGGGTCAGCCGGGCGTTCGCGGTAGGGCTCGACCTCGGCCAGCAAGCGCGGCGCCTCATCGCGCTCGCGGACCCCCTGGTTGAAGGCGCTCCAGACAACACCAACGAACAGGACGAGCACCGCGACCGCTGTAGTAAGCAACAGCGTTCCGCGCCGGTTTTCCTCGTCGCGCGCATCAAAGGTCTCGAATTCATCCGTCGGGGGCGCATAGGCGCCAATTCGGGATCCGTCGTCGTCCGTCATACTCGTCTGGCCTGTTCAGTGCTTTCGCGAATCGGAAAGGATGCCTGAAGATAGCATTTGAAATCTGGCATGCCCGTGTCTCGCGCTGTCTAAAAATATCCCTGCACGGTAAACAAACGGCGATGCTCTTCCATCGCAAACCGGTCGGTCATCGCCGCGATGTGGTCGCAGATCACCCGGGCGGCCGTATCTTCTGCCTGTCCGTCAATGCGCGCCTGGACGTCGGTCGGCAGCACGCCGGGGTCTGACAGATAGAGATCGAACAGGTCGCGCGTAACGCGACCCGCCTGGCTCATCATGCGATTCACCTTGTAGTGCGTGTACATGTGGGCAAATAAATGGCGACGCAATACGGCCAGCGTTTCCATCATGTCTTCGGAGAAGGTGACGACCGGCTCGGGCAGCCGGCGCAAGGCATCTTCGCTGTCCGGCTTGTGCACGGCGAGACGGCGGCGCGTTTCCTCCAGCACATCGCCGACCATGATCCCGATCAGCTCGCGCACGACCTCATGGGTCTTCACGGTCTTGTCGATGGCGGGCCAGCGTTTCTCCACGCGATCAAATATGCCGCCGATCAGCGGAATTTCGCGCAGCGGCTCAACCTCAAGAATGCCTGACCGAATACCATCATCAATGTCGTGATTATTGTACGCAATATCATCGGAAATCGCGGCGATCTGGGCCTCCAGCCCCGCATGCGTGTCCAGTTCCAGCTCGCGCCAATGGGGATAGTCGGTAAACGCCCAGGCCAGATCTTCCACCTCTCGACCGGGACCGATCAGCGGGCCGTTATGCTTGACGATTCCCTCCAGGCTCTCCCAGGTCAGATTGAGCCCCTCAAATTCGGGATAACGCACTTCCAGCTTGGTGATGACGCGCAGGGTCTGAGCGTTGTGATCAAACCCGCCAAACGCCTTCATGCGCTCGGCCAGAACGCGTTCGCCCTCATGACCAAAGGGTGGGTGTCCGAGATCATGGGCCAGCGCAAGCGCCTCGGCGAGATCCTCATCCGCCCCGAGCGCGCGCGCCATGGTGCGGGCAATCTGCGAGACTTCGAGCGAATGGGTCAGGCGCGTGCGGTACTGATCGCCCTCGTGCGCGACAAAAACCTGGGTCTTTTCCTTCAGGCGGCGGAAGGCGGCCGAGTGGATGATACGGTCCCGATCACGTTGGAACGCATTGCGCATGGCACTGTCCGCTTCGCCATGAAACCGCCCCCGAGAACGCGAGGGGTGAGAGGCATAGTACGCGCGTGACCTGTCGGTTGCCGCAATTGTCATCAGATGGGGGCCTTCCTAAAGGCATCAGAGAGGTCCATATACCTATAGACACACGATCGGAAATAGCCAGTTTTCAAAAACGATGAGCCTCAGCGTTACCCTCTCCGCCTCAGCGGCAAAACAGATCAATACCATCATGGCGGCCCAGGCCGGCGCACAATTCCTGCGCATCGGCGTGGTCGGTGGTGGATGTTCTGGTTTCTCCTACACGTTCGACCTGGCGGATGAAAAAGCCGGTGACGACCTGGTCATCGAGCGCGATGGCGCCAGCGTGCTGATCGACGAAGCCTCCCTGCCCTTCCTGGAAGGCTCGGAAATCGACTATGTCGACGAGCTGATCGGCGCGGCGTTCAAGATCAACAATCCCAACGCCACTGCGGCCTGTGGCTGTGGAACGAGTTTTTCCGTCTGATTTCACTCGACGGTTGAATCGCTCTGGTCCAAACTCCTGAAAAACCTCGGGAGGATGCCATGAGTTATGTCGACGGATTTGTCATTCCGGTCGCCACTGCGAACAAGGAAGATTACGTCAAGGTCGCCAATAACATGGCCGAGCTCTTCATCAAGCATGGCGCCAGCACGGTCCGTGAATGCTGGGGCGTGGATGTCCCACCGGGTGAAACCACATCCTTTCCCGCAGCTGTAAAGCTCAAGGACGGCGAAACGGTCGTCTTCTCCTGGGTGGAATGGCCCTCCAAGGAGGCGCGCGACAAGGCCATGCCAGCGCTTTCCGACGAAATGCAGTCCGCCATGACACCCGATAACATGCCCTTTGACGGCCAGCGCCTTATCTTTGGAAGCTTCGAAACCATCGTCCTTCGCCAGAGCTGAGCCTGATGACCACTGACACCTCCCTTTCCGCCGTGATGCGTCGTCGCATCTCGACCCGCGCCTTTCTGGACACGCCTGTCAGCGAGGCCGAGATCCGGGATTTGCTCGACACGGCCCGCTGGGCGGCGTCCGGTGGTAATCTTCAGCCATGGAATGTGCACGTCGTAGCCGGTGAAGCGCGCCAGCGTGTCATCGACGCCGTACGGGCACGCCTGCAGGCGGCGCCCTTCGAGGATGAAAACGAGTTCGGCGCCTATCCCAACAAGCTCTGGGAACCTTATCGCACCCGCCGCTTCGAGCTGGGCGAACAGATGTACAAAACGATCGGCATCCCGCGTGAGGACAAGGCCGGACGCCTCAATCACCTGTTGTCGAATTTCGAATTCTTCGGGGCGCCGGTCGGGATCTTCTTCAGCCTCGACAAGGAGATGAACCCCAATCAGTGGGGCCATCTGGGCATGTTCATCATGGCCTTAATGCTGGCCGCCGAAGAGAAGGGCCTGGCGACCTGTGCCCAGGAGGCCTGGATGACCCGTCACAAAACCATCGCCACCACCCTGAGCCTGGCCGATGACCAGCGCATCTGGTGCGGCCTTGCTTTAGGCCACGCCGATCCGGAAGCGCCGGTGAATTCACTGCGTTCCGAACGGGTCAAAGTGGAGGAGTTTGCGGTGTTTGACGGGTTTTAACGTTCATCCCCCCCCGAACGTCACCACAATCAATCAAGTATTGCTGATATTCCGCGTCCCGGATCTGTGGGTTCACAACGAAAAGATACCAAAGCAGTGGGGCAAAAACGACCAAGGCAAAGGCAATCTCAGACCTCTGCCTGATCGTGAGTGCTGCCGCCAGGACCAAAACCGCCACGGCCAGCGGTATCCAGAGCAGCTGGAGGCCCCAAAGCCTGTCCGCGGCCTCGGCAGGTACGTCCAACAACAGCAGGGGATTCAGCAAACCGAGCGAGAGGATCCCTAACCAGACCAGAGCCAGCAGCCAGGCAAGCAGTTGGAGCAGCTTCAGCATTCCGGTATCCGTTTCAACAGCACGAGACCCATCTACATCCCCCGCTTTCCTCGCGCGACGAACGCCATACACTGAGGCCAACAGCCGCTCGAGATTCTTCCATGACCCTGACCGTCGCTTCCTGGAACGTCAATTCCGTAAAGGCCCGCCTGCCCAACGTGCTGGACTGGCTGCGCGAGGCCAAGCCGGATGTGGTCTGCCTGCAGGAAATCAAAACGGTGGACGAGGGTTTCCCGCGCATGGAGATCGAGGATCTCGGTTATAATGTCGAGACCCACGGCCAGAAATCCTACAATGGCGTGGCCATCCTCTCGCGTTATCCGATCGAGGAATGCACCTCCCGCCTGCCTGGCGATGACGAGGACGAGCAGGCCCGTTACATCGAGGCGGTGATTGCAGCCGAGACCGGCCCCGTGCGTGTGGCGTCCATCTATCTGCCCAACGGCAATCCGGCGCCCGGCCCCAAATACGACTACAAGCTGGCCTGGATGGAACGGCTCTACAGCCACGCCAAAGGCCTCCTGGAACTGGAGGAACCACTGATCCTGGCAGGCGACTATAACTGTATTCCGCGCGACAGCGATTGCTGGGACATGGCGGTCTGGGCCGATGACGCTCTTGCGCTTCCCGCCACACGCGCTGCCTTCAAGAAACTGCGCTGGCTGGGTCTGACCGAGGCCTTCGAACAGCTCGACGGGCGTGGGCATCAGTACACGTTCTACGACTATCAGGGCGGCGCCTGGCAGAAGGGGAATGGCATTCGCATTGACCACCTGCTCTGTTCCCCGCAGGCGTCAGATGCGCTGGAGTCCATCGACATCCACCGCAAGACCCGCGGCGAGCCGAAAGCCTCGGATCATATCCCGATCGTGGGCACGTTCTCGCTCTAGAGCAGACGGGCTCCTGCTCCCCCGCGGCGGGCAAAATTCACACTGGGTTCACGCAAGAAGTGTGTTAATGTCCTTTTAACGAACCAAGGGGACAGGAAATCCATGCGCCTGCTACTCGTTTCTGCCTGCACATTCGCCGTTTATGGCGGCGCTGCACTGGCCCAGGACCAACAACAACCCGCCAATGCGATGGAAGAGGAATTGTCCGAGCGCGGCGTCAACTACGCCCGTGATGATTCGACCCAGGATCGCGCGCGTAATTACGCTCGTGACGCCCAGCGCATCGCCCGGCGTCGACAGGACCAGGGTGAGGAAGAAGACGCGCCCCTGCCGCTCGGCGAAGCCGTCATCGTCGATAATAATCGTCGCTCCGGCCCGGATAACTAATCATGCGTATTGTGCTCGTCTGTCTGGCCCTGATCGGCGGGCTGGCCCTGCCTGCGCCTGTCCTTGCGGACAGTAACAGCGAGCCCGTTGACGCCTTCTCCCTGCGGGAGATGGCGGATTTCTCCAAACAGATCGAGCAGGAACTCGCCTCGCGCGGTGCCTATGTGGCCATGGTCTTCCGGACAGGTCGGGATCGCTCCGAACTGCCCGGCGACATTCGCTACACCCACGGGGCGTTCTGGGTTTATGCGCCGGTGCCGACCCTGGGCGGCGGCACCCAGTATGGCTATGCCGTCTACAATCTCTACCACGAGATCGATCCGGTCACCCTGTCCGGGCTGTACCAGGACTGGCCGCTGGATTTCACGCGCGGTGACACAGTCGGCCAGGTTGGCGTGATCATTCCCAACCGGGAAATGCAGAACCGTATCCTCGACGTGATTGCCTCACCCTATTTCGAGGCCCTGCACAATCCCGACTATTCCCTGTTGTCCAATCCGGCCGACGGACGCTTCCAGAACTGCACGGAGTTCATGCTCGACGTGGTCTCCTCGGCCATCTGGCAAACCGCGAGCCGGGAACAGATCAAGGTCAATATCGAGGCCTATTTCCGTCCCACACGCGTCCAGCTGAACCCGTTCCAGCGTTTCTTCGCCCCCCTGGCCGACCCGCGCCTGCGCTTCGATGACCAGCGCAATGGCATCCGGACGGCGACCTTCTCCTCCCTCGCCGATTTCATGCTGGCGTTCGACCTTGCGGACGAAGACCAGATCTTCGAGATCGACGCGCCCTATTCGCAGGCCGAAGATATCGTCTATCTCGGCGGAGAGGCCGCCGCGACGGCCGCCGACTAGGCGGTCTGCAGCCAGCCCCGCACACGAACCTCTTCAACACGCGACCGCGCGACGGGCACTTGCTGGCCGTCTGACAGGACCAGTTTCCAGTCTCGCCCGTCTCTTGTCGCCGTCTCGATCGCGCGGTCAGAGACCCACCAGGATCGATGGCAACGCGCACCGATCCGCGCCCCGTTTTCACCGATGAATTCACCCAACCGCCCGCGAACAAAACGCCGGCGATTCTCCCCGACGATTTCCAGATAATGGTCCTGGGCGCGCACATAGAGGACCTGCTCCAACGCGCTTGCGGTCGAGCTGTCCGATGAAGCCTCATGCGTTGCATCCGTGCTCTCCGGCTCGAGATACAATTCCTCCCAGGCCAGCCGCAAGAACAGCACGAAGCCCGCAACCGTCAGGACCGGGAGTGTCAGAAAGCCCAGGAATGGAAGCCAGGGATCCGGGTCTTTCGGCAGGATCGGCGTGCGTTTGAGCGCTTCCAACTCCAACGCCATGACGGGGATGCTTACGGTCGCTGCGATGACCAGCCCGCTGACCTCGCCCAGCCGCGTGCGCGGCAGAAACCGGGCCAGCTGCCAGTCAATGAGGACGGGCTGGACGACCATCAGCGCAGCGACCAGCCACCAGAGCCCCAGCCGGTGCCAGAGCGGCAGATCCCCGGTCGAAAAGGCATCAGAGAAGGCATAGTTCAAACCCATGAACAGGATAAGCCCGCCCAGTAAACGCCAGTTGTGGTGCCAGGGCGCGCGATAGCGCCCGGACGGACTGTGACCACTCACGACAGGTTCGGACATTTGGCGACACTCCGCTGGTTCCACATCAGATTTCGCGCAATTCGATTGGCTCATCAAGCGCTTGCAGATCGCGGCGCCACACGAAACCTGAAAGGACCATCCTCGTGAAACTGACCAAACTCCTCCCCCTCGCCTTCCTCGCCATCAGCCACATCGCCCCTGCCGATGCACAGGAGCGTCGCGAGATCCCCGACTACCGCGAAACCGGTTTTGAACAGAACGCCGCGCTCAGTGCCGAGCTGGACGATTTCCTCGCCGCCTATACCGCCGCCTGGGGCGCACAGGATACCGACAGCTTCATCGCGCTCCATCACGAAGACACGGAGTGGATCAATGCCTATGCCCGCATGTTCCAGTCAGACGAGAGCCTGGCGGTCTTCCTGGAAGAACGCCTGTTTCCAGCCTTCGCTGCCCAGGTTTCCCGAACCGAAGTCGCCAATATGCGGCGTGTTTCCACGCGTCTGATCGGCGATGATGTCGCCGTCCTGCACCTCTACACAGACGGCAATCGCGGCCAATCCCGCAATGCGGGCGAGACCGCCCGCCGGACGCATTTCCACCTGGTGCTCAGCCGCTCGGACGGCATGTGGAAGGTCGAGCACACGGCCATCATGGATGCGCGCAACTGACGCAAAGAGCGTTTCGCGGTGAATCGAAATTTCCCCCTTGTTTGAATTTGATTCACCGCCAGCCTTCTGATCCGGGCCCACATGGTTAAACCACGTGAACAAGGAGGCGGACATGAAACGGTCTCTCTCAACACTCTGCATCAGCACCCTTGCGAGTGTTCTCGTCCTCACACCGGGTGCCTTTGCCACCCAATCCGGGACACCCGCTGCCCGCGCCTCGGGCGAGAGCGCCGGAGCCTCTGTCGAGGTCACGGCGACACTCGCCTCGGGCGCGGTCGTCATTGCCCCCAGCGCTGCCGTCATCGTGATGAGCACCGGCGCAACCCTGGTCACCGGCGACCCGGCCTTCATCGAGGAAGGCGCGGAGTACGCCGAGCACATACTGGCCTGGGGGTTTGGCATGGAACCGCTCGACGTCAGTGATGAAGTTGTCGTCGCCCCGCCGCCGGACGTGCCTTACGAGGCTCAGCGTCATGACAACGACTAAACTGCTCGCGGCCACTGCTCTGGCCCTTGTCCTGGGAGAGGCGGAAGCCGGTTCCGGGGCGACACCGATCTCGCCCTTCCCGGTCGAGGACAGCGCTGATTTTGCCAAACAGATCGAGCGGGAACTTGCCGGCCAGGGCGCGCGTATCGCCCTGGTCTTCCGGACCGGCCGCGCACGCGAGGACCTGCCCGACGGCATTCGCTATACGCACGGCGCCTTCTGGGTCTATTCGGAGATGCAGACAGAAACCGGCGAACGTATTCGCGGTTATTCCGTGCACAATCTCTATCACGGCGAGGAAAACCGTCGCCGCTCGCACCTCGCCCAGGACTGGCCGCTCAACTTCACCCAGGGCGATGTGATCGGAGAGGTCGGCATCATCGTACCCTCACCGGAGATGCAGCGCCGCTTGCTCGGCCTGTTTGCCAGCGGCGACATCAACACCCTGCACCAGCCGGAATACTCTCTGATCTCCAACCCGCACGATCTGCGCTTCCAGAACTGCAATGAATTCATGCTGGACGTGCTGGCGGCAGCGGCCTGGGAGACGACAGACCGAGACACGCTGAAAACCAATCTGTCAGCCTGGTACGAACCTGCGCGCGTCCAGACCAGCTTGCTGGAGCGCATGTTTGGCCCGTCCGTGGACGAGCGCGTCCGGCTCAACGATCACCGCGGCCCCATCCGCACCGCAACCTTCGCCTCGATGGGCGATTTCATGACCGAGTTCAACCTGGCCAGCGCGGTCTATGAGCTGGAAGCGGATTTCCTGACGGAAACGGAGGACGGGGGGAGCTGAGCGCTCCTCTACTCCACCCGAACGCCCGGTTCGCCGGCTTGCATGCGACCGATGACGGTGGCGGCGCTGTGGCCTGCCGCGTGGAAACAGGCGAGCACGTCGTCCACCGCGTCCGCGCTGCAGGAGACCATCAGGCCGCCAGAGGTTTGCGGGTCGCACCAGAGGATTTCGTCCAGTTCCGACCAGTCGGCGGGCGTGGTGACCTTGTCACCGACAGCCGCCCAGTTGCGGCCGGACGCGCCCGTCTTGATCCCGGCCTCGGCCAGGCGGCGCGCTTCGGAAAAGACCGGGAGTTTTGCGCGTTCGACAATACCGGTCAGGCCCGCGCCCTCGCACATTTCGGAGAGATGGCCCAGCAGGCCGAAGCCGGTGACATCGGTGATGGCATGGACGCCCTCCAGCTGGCTCAAAGCTGCGCCGGGCGTGTTGAGCAGGGTGGTGGAAGCGACCATGGCGTCATAGGCCTCCGGCGAGAGCTCGCCGCGTTTCAGCGCCGCACTGAACACCCCGACACCAATGGACTTGCCCAGCACCAGCACATCGCCGGCCTTGGCGCCGGCATTGGTCTTCAGACAATCGGGATGGGCCGTGCCCAGGGCCACCAGGCCATAGATGGGCTCGGCAGCATCAATCGAGTGACCGCCCGCAATGGGTGCGCCTGCAGCCTCTGCGACAGAACGTCCGCCCGCCAGGATGGCGCGCACCATCTCGCGCGGCAGCTTGTTGACCGGCATGCCGACAATGGCGAGGCAGAAGATCGGCGTCGCGCCCATGGCGTAGACATCCGACAGCGCATTGGTCGCGGCGATCTTTCCGAAGACTTCCGGGTCATCGACGATGGGCGTAAAAAAGTCGGTGGTGGCGACAAGAACCGTTTCATCATTGATGCGCCAGACCGCCGCGTCATCGCGCGTGGCCGCATCCACCAGCAGTTCCGACGGCATTGGCATGGCGGGTGCACCGCCGAGAATGTCGCTCAGCACAGCCGGATCGAGCTTGCAGCCACAGCCGCCGCCATGGGCCAGAGCGCTGAGGCGAACTGCTTGAGTGTCATCCATGATCCACAAACCCTTGTCTGATCGGCTAATGTCGTTTCAGGAGACATAATCGCCGATGCAATCCTTCGCCACCACAAAAGACCTCTCCAGCGATGCGCTGGTGCAGTATGACGCCATTATCGATGTGCGTTCGCCGGGCGAGTTTGCCGAGGATCACCTGCCCGGCGCCATCAATCTGCCTGTGCTGGACGATGGGGAACGCGCGCGCGTCGGCACGCATTACAAGCAGGTCTCGGTCTTCGAGGCCCGCCGCATGGGCGCCGCCCTCACCTCGCGCAATATTGCCCGGCATATCGAGACGGTGCTGGCTGACAAGCCCAAGGCTTTCCGGCCGCTGATCTATTGCTGGCGCGGGGGCATGCGGTCTTCCTCCATGGCGACTGTACTTTCGGCCGTCGGCTGGAAGGTGACGCTCGTCCATGGCGGTTATCGCCGCTGGCGCGACCAGGTGCGCGAAGCGCTGGAAGCGGAACAGACGCACCGGATCACCCTGATCGACGGCCAGACCGGAACGGCCAAGACCCGCCTTTTGCACGTGCTGGCCGAGCGCGGTGAACAGGTCATCGACCTGGAAGGCCTCGCGCATCATCGCGGTTCGATCTTCGGCGATTTCGCCGGTGAGGCACAACCCAGTCAGAAAGCCTTCGAAACCCGGATCTGGACCCGGCTCCGCGATCTCAACCCGGCCCGCCCGACCTATATCGAGGCGGAAAGCAAGCTGGTGGGGCGCAGGCGTGTCCCAATTGGCCTGTGGACGGCCATGCAGGCGGCAGATCGCCTCGTCATCCAGGCACCGGTTGAAGAGCGGGCCCGCTATCTCATGCACGCCTATCCCGACCTTGCCACCAATCGCGACAAGCTGATCCAGGCCATTGAAGGCCTCAGACAATTCCAGTCAGGCGAGACAATCACGGGATGGCTCGCCCTGGCCGAGGCCGGTGACTTCCATCCGCTCGCCGTCGCGCTTGTGGAGGCGCACTACGACCCGGCCTATGACCGCGCGCGCAAACGTGACGGTGCCGAGTGGACCGAGCGGGTACTGGAAACCGCTTCCCTGGATGACACCGCGCTGAGCGAGTTGGCGGATCGGGTGTGCGCAGAAGAGGCTGTTTAGACCTTTCCCGTCACGGCTTCACAATACCCCAATAACCTCCGTCATCACCCGGCTTATCCGGGTGACCTCAGCTAACCTGTCGGCAGGATAGTCGAGGTCCCCCGGATGTCTGCTCCGCAGCCACCGCGGGATGACGGAAATGGAATGCTGAAATCAACGCAAAAACATCGTCACCCTGACGAAGGTCAGGGCCCAGTTCGTCGAGCTAGGTGTATCAGGCGAAAGCGCGTTCTGGAGCACGCTCGAGCCTTATGAACTGGGTCCCTGCCTTCGCAGGGATGACGCGGGTGGGGCCCTTCGACGGGCCACGCCATGATGCTCTTACATCTCAGGATTTCGCTCCAGCATGGCCTTGACGTCGTCGGTCTCAGTGCTGCTTTCCACCAGCATTTTTACCAGGCCGGTGACCAGATTCAGCTCGTCGATGATCGACTTGATGCGGCCCTGGTCTGCCAGCGGTTTCCACATGGAGCCCACTTCGAAGAGATTGCCGGTTTCCGCCGCGATCAACAGCTCGCCCTTGCCGCTGTCCTGGTCGAACATGGCCCGCACACGCTTGCCCTTCAGGGCCTTTTCCAGGTCGAGCAGGCGTTCCATGAAGCTGGGTGTCAGCATGTAGCGCGCCAGCACCTGGTCATTGCCATAGACCTCGAACGCCTTCTCGAATTTTGGATCGACGAGACCGATACGTTCCAGCTTGGTCGAGCCAAAGGACCGCGACAGCTTTTGCAGGGAGTTCAGCCAGCCCTGGTCACGCGTGATGACGGTCACCCCTTCCACCTTGCGCGGGAAGGTAATGCGCATCAGCACACCGCGAAAAACCGTGACGTAATAGGTGCGGTTCTTCGAGCGACGACGCTGTTCGAGATGCGCTTCGTAAAGCTCGAAATCACAGCCATCGATCTCGCCGGAAAAATGATCCTCGAAATGCTTGCGGTTGAAGACCGGCAGCAAGTCATACTGGCGGAAGGTGGAAAACCGCGCCGGCGAATACGGCCGCACCGAATAGGCCATGCCACAGGCCTCGGCAATAGCGGTGTTGAGCTCTTCCTTGACCCGCTTGCGCAGCTTGCTGAGCTTGCTGTTGCCCGCCACGATGGCGAACAGGGCAAACACCAGAAAAACAAAGAAAAAGCCGAAATTGTCGTCATTCATGGAGCCGACGACAACCAGTCCAACAACCACGATCGCAATGGCCACAAACAACCAGATCCAGAAGGATCCGGTCGCCTGCTTGCGCTCCTTCTCCAGCCCTTCCAGCCAGGGCTGGAGGCGTTCCTGCCAGAGTTCCTGAAACTTTGCGTCCACGTCTACGCCGTCTCCAACCGGCCAAGCGCCTCGGAGACCTTGGTTTTCTGGGCGGTGTAGTCGGCCAGCTTGGTTTTCTCGCCTGCGACGACCTCTTCCGGGGCGTTGGCGACGAATTTGGCGTTCCCGAGCTTTTTCTCCAGGCGCATGATCTCGCCATCGAGCTTTTTCAGCTCCTTGGCCAGGCGATCACGTTCGGCGTCCAGATCGATCACCCCGTCCAGCGGCAGGGCGATGACCGTCTCACCGACCACCGTCTGCGCCGAGGCCGGCGGGACGCTGTCAGAAGCCGAGATCTCCTCGAGGCGGGCCATGCGGGCCAACAGCGGGCGATTACGCTCGACGCGGTCGAGAATGTCTTGCGACGCGCCGACCAGTACCGCGTTCAGCGGCTTGCCCGGCGCGATATTCATCTCGGCCTTGAGGCTGCGGATATTGGTGATGACGTCGATGAGCCAGCTCATCTCCGCCTCGGCATCCGCATTGGCCAGACCATCCAGCTGCGGCCAGTCGGCCACGATCAGCTGGGTGTCGCGCTTGGCGGTTTCCGCCCACAGCGCCTCGGTCACGAACGGCATGAAGGGGTGCAGGATCTTCAGCGCGACATCGAGCACATAGGCGGTCGTCGCCTGGGTCTCGGCCTTGGCCGCCGCATCCTCGCCGCCAAACAGCGGTTTGGCGAATTCCAGGTGCCAGTCACAGAAGATATTCCAGACGAAACGATAGGCTGCCGCTGCGGCCTCGTTGAAGCGGTATTCGTCCAGCCCCTTGTTGACCGCAGCAACGGTCGACTGGGCTTCGGCCAGGATCCATTTATTGACGGTCTGGGTGACGGAGGACGGCTCGAAACCGGTCGGGACCGCACACTCATTCATCTCGCAGAAGCGCGCGGCATTCCACAGCTTCGTGCCGAAATTACGATAACCTTCAACACGTTGCGTGGACATACGAATGTCCCGCCCCTGCCCGGCCTGGGCCGCCAGGGTAAAGCGCACCGCGTCCGCGCCGTATTCATCGACCAGTTCCAGCGGGTCAATCACATTGCCCTTGGACTTGGACATTTTCTGGCCCTTCTCGTCGCGGACCAGGGCGTGGATATAGACATCCTTGAACGGCACCTGCGGCTTGCCGTCTTCGTCCTTCATGAAGTGCAGCCCCTGCATCATCATCCGGGCGACCCAGAAGAAGATGATGTCGAACGCCGTGATAAGGACGGTGTTGGGATAGAATTTTGCGACTTCCGGCGTCTTGTCCGGCCAGCCCAGGGTCGAGAACGGCCACAGGGCGGAGGAGAACCAGGTATCGAGGACGTCAGTATCGCGCTCAGACAACACGCAAAAACCAACACCTTCTTCACCTCGCCAATTACAATTGACATCAATCTGGAAGAACTCGTCACGGAGCCCACCGCCCAGACGATATCCAAAGTCTCCATCAGCCCGGTCTTCTTCTCCGGTGATTTCAGCGAAACAACGAGAAGTGTCGATGCTAATATTCTGACCGAGCGGGTCTTTTGAGTAATAGTCCGCCAATTGTTGGTGAAGGTCATCACGGCTTGTCGCTGCGAATTCCACACGCTCATCCGGATTTGTCTTCCAGCTATCCCAATCATGACTGGCACCTTCCTCCTCAGACTCAAGGAGGTAGGCGAGCCGTTTTGGACCCGACCAAACGGGAATCCGATGCCCCCACCACAGCTGACGCGAAACACACCAGGGCTGGATGTTGCGCATCCACTCAAAATAGGTCTTTTCCCAGTTTTTCGGGTGGAAGGTCGTGCGACCATCCTCGACGGCGGCAATGGCCTCCTTGGCCAGCTCACCGGCATTGGCGAACCACTGGTCTGTCAGCATCGGCTCGATGACGACATTGGAGCGGTCACCGAAAGGCTGCTGGATTTTCTTGTTTTCCACCAGCGGGATGGGCTGAGGCGCTTCCTCGTCCCCGTCCTTGGCTTCCGGCGTCACCATGACAGCGAGACCTTCCGCCGTGATATCGGCGATGATCTTCTCGCGTGCCTCGAACCGGTCGAGACCACGATAGTCATCCGGCACCAGGTTGATCGCATCAACCTCGGCCTCGGACGGCAGGTCCGCGCCCCTGGCAATCGCCTGGGCCTTGGTCGCACACTCGTCATAGGACGGCCCATCGGCGCGCATGGCGGCCTGGGTGTCCATCAGACGATAGAGCGGGATGTTGTTGCGCTTGGCGACTTCATAGTCGTTGAAATCATGGGCGCCGGTGATCTTGACCGCACCGGAACCAAATTCCGGGTCCGGGTACTCGTCCGTGATGATCGGGATCAGGCGGCGGTGTTCCTTGGGGCCCACCGGGATTTCGCACAGCTCACCGACGATCGGCGCATAACGCTCATCATCGGGGTGAACGGCAACCGCGCCGTCGCCGAGCATGGTTTCCGGGCGGGTCGTCGCGATGGAGATATAGTCGCGCTCTTCGGTGAGCGTGACATTCCCGTCCTCGTCCTTTTCCACATACGTATAGGTCTTGCCGCCGGCGAGCGGGTATTTGAAGTGCCACATGTGGCCGTCGACTTCGATATTCTCGACCTCGAGGTCGGAAATCGCCGTCTCGAACTTGGGATCCCAGTTCACCAGGCGCTTGCCGCGATACATCAGCCCCTGCTTGTAGAGCTCGACGAAGACGTTCAGCACCGCCTCGGACAGGCCCTCATCCAGGGTGAAACGCTCGCGCGACCAGTCACAGCTGGCGCCCAGGCGGCGCAGCTGTTGCAGGATCATGCCGCCGGATTCTTCCTTCCACTCCCAGACACGTTCCACGAATTTCTCGCGGCCCATATCGCGGCGGGACGGATCCTGGTTGGCGGCCAGCTGGCGCTCAACCACCATCTGCGTGGCAATGCCCGCATGGTCGGTGCCCGGCTGCCACAGCACGCTGTCACCCAGCATGCGCTTGTAGCGGCTCAGCACGTCCTGCAGCGTGTTGTTCAGCGCGTGACCGATATGCAGACGGCCCGTCACATTGGGCGGCGGGATGACGATACAGAACGGCTTGGCGTTCGGGTCATCCTTGGGCTGGAAGGCTCCGGACTGCTCCCACGCATCATAGATACGGGTTTCGGCTTGGGCTGGGTTGAATGTCTTTTCCATCATGATCCGCGCATGAATAAAGGGCACCGACGGTCTCGTCGATGCCCTTAGATGATTTCAGTGTTCGACGAAAGGACTAGCGTCGTTTGACCTGCATCGCTCCGGCCCGGCGCCCCCGGCCTAACCAACCCCACGATACCCTGTCGGGTGGTTGGGTCGGGGGCGCGGGCTGGCAAGGCCGCATTGGCATTAACGACGGCGTGCGACGCGGTCGATCTCGGCCTGTACCTTTTCATCCACAATGCTCGGCAGGTTGGCATCGAGCCATTCCTTTAGCATCGGGCGAAGCAGAGCGCGGACGACACCTTCCAGCGTGCGACCCTCTTCTTCGGAAATGCGGATGCTGTCAGCCAGCGTGTGGAAAGAGCCCATAGCCGCTGCAGCAGCGCCATCGGACATGATGCCATCGGCAACTTCGGCCTCGACAGCGTCGAAATCGACCACCGGCTCCGGCTCGGCAACAACTTCCGGCTCCTCCTCTTCGCGATCGACGATCATCAGATCATCATCCATCGCCATGGGATCAGTGCCTGCATCCGGCTCGTCGACCATGTCGGTCAGCTCGAGCACGTCCTCCGCCTCGGGGCCCGGCTCTTCCTCAGCAGCGGGCGCCTCGTCAAACATCGAATCGATGTCGTCCTGGGAGTTGGATTCTTCTTCCGCCGGGGCAGCTTCCGCTTCGGCAGCAGGAGCCTCGTCCTCGTCCTCATTTATGATCCGGCGGATCGAGGAGAGGATTTCTTCCATTGACGGTTCGTTTTCAGCAGCATCAGCCATGTGTGCGGATCCTTTGTCCGGCAATTCTCGTCTAGCGCGAATAAACCGGGGCGGACGGCGGATGTCCACCCCCGGGATTCGCCTTTAAGGCTAATTCCAGGGCGTTAAGTCAAAGTTATTGAAGCGCGAGCGGGAGTTTTCCACAGCTGCGGGATCATACAGTTCAACACCCAGCCCCAGACTGTCTGCCGACAGCAGGCCCATGGCCTGCAACAGGCGGTAGCCGGCGACATAGCTGTCACGCTCGGATGTGACCAGCGTCAGCCGGCTTTCCAGCAATTCCTGCTCGGCATCCAGCACATCCAGGGTCGTGCGCAGGCCGACATAGGCCTCTTGCTCCACACCATCGAGTGCAATTTCATTGGCCAGCACCGCCTGGCGGCTTGATTCGATCACGGCCAGCGAGGCGACATAGCCGGTCCAGGCATTGGTCACGCCCTCGGTCACCTGGCGACGGGCCTCATTGACCTGGAACCGCGCCTGCTCTTCCGACGCGACGGCGGCGCGAACACGAGAGCGGTTCAGACCACCGGTGAAGATCGGCATGGAGATCGTACCGGTGATGGATGTGCTGTCGCGCTCATCGCCGGAGAAACTGCTATCACGCGCCGCCGAAGCCGAAGCGCGCAGGGAAACCTCCGGACGCATGGCACCACGCGCGACCTCGATACCGTGGCGCGCAGCCTCTTCGCCATACTGGGCGGCTCGCAGCTGCGGGCTGTTGTCGAAGGCTGCAGACGCGGCGTCCGCCAGGTTGTCAGGCAGATCCGGCAGCGCTGGCGGCTGCTCCAGCGTAGCCGCCGGCTCACCCGTGACACGCTCATAGGCGGCGCGGCTGACAGACAGCTGCGACTGGGCGCCGGCCAGCTGGGCCTGGGCGCCCGACAGGCGCGCTTCGGCCTGAGCCACGTCGGTACGAGTGATCTCGCCAACTTCAAAACGGTCCTGCGCGGCCTGCAGGTGCTGGGTCAGAACGTCGACATTATTGCGACGGATGGAGACAACCTCCATGTCACGGCGAACGTCCATGAAGGCGGTGACAGCGTCGACGAGAACGCTTTGCTCAACCGCGCGCAGGCTTTCCCGGCCGGCCATAACCTGGGCATTGGCCTGGTTGATCTGTCCGGACGTCCGGCCGCCGCGATAAATCGATTGGACCGCGGTGATGGAATAATTCTTGGGGGTGGAGTCCGTTTCGGATTCCGAGATCACCTGTTGATTACCGAGCACGAAAGTACTGCGGCTCTCGGTGTTGTTGCGGGAGATCGAGGCATCTGCAGAGATCGAAGGCAGTCGCGCAGATCGCGCCTGGACCCAGCTCTCGTCGGTTGCGCGCAATCGTGCCCGCTCGGCCTGAAGTGTCGGATTGGAGTTGTAGGCATAAGCCAGCGCTTCTTCCAGCGACTGGGCCTGGGCATTCGCCGCTACAGCCAACAGGGATACTCCGGCAGTCAGGGCCGCGACCCATCGAGACATGCGAACCATACTTCTGTCCTCTTTCCGGCATCAGACTCAGCAAGTGTCTGCGCCCATCATAACGTGACCCGCGCCAGAAACCAGCGCGTGTCTTACGCCCATATAGGGTACCCAATAGCAGAAGTGAACAGCGTTCACTCTTTTATTTTGGTAATTCTTCTAACGCAGGCTTGAACGTAGGGCGCGGCGGCCATCCGTCGCGCCCTGCGCTGCAAATTACAGCGAGAACGTTGCAGCGCGCTCAAAACCCGGGATGGTCGATGTAGAGGCGTCAAAAACCACCTTCTCGCCGATACCGGCAGCAGATCGCGTGAAAATCGTCGCCTTGCCCACCGGGCCCTTGCGCACGACGACAGCCAGTCGACCGCCGTCAGCAAGCTGATCGAACCAGGCCTGCGGGACCTCTTCGACAGCACCATTGACGAAAATCACGTTGTACGGACCCTGGTCCGCCTTGCCGGACTTGGGGTCGCCAGCGATCACCACGGCATTGTCAGCACCGCATTCGGACAACAGGTCACTGGCACGGCCCTGGCCGTCCTCGTCATCATCCAGGCCGACAACCGTTTCCGCCAGTTTGGCCAGGATCGCCGTCGAGTACCCTCGACCACAGGCGATATCGAGTACCATCTCATCAGCCTGGATATCGGCGGCCTGGATCAGCTTGGACATGTCGCGCGGGCGCATCATGCGGCGGGTTTCGCTGGTCGCCACCTCGCCATCGGCATAGGCCGTGGCCAGCTTGGAGCGCGGCGTGAAGACGTGACGCGGAACCGTCTCGAAAGCGCCCAGCAGGCGACGGTCGGTGATATCGGACGGGCGGATCTGGCAATCCACCATTTGCTGTCGGGCCAGGTCGAAGTCGCTCACGGAGATCTCCTCAGCGATAGGAAAGGCAAGTTGCGGCGTGATATATCCTGTGCCGCGCCTTGCGGGCAAGCATCACGCTGCGCGACATTATAAATCATCGCACACGACGCAAATTTCAGTAGATAATGTCGTGGCCGATTGCCCCACCCGCCTGGGTTGGTTATAGATCGCGCCTCGCATTTTCGGCACCGTGGCGGAGTGGCTACGCAGCGGATTGCAAATCCGTGAACCCCGGTTCGATTCCGGGCGGTGCCTCCACCCTTCGCGCTTCGCGCTTCGGGTGGCGAGCCACCTGAAGCGTGAATACGAGCGAAGCGAGTGCGCGAAGAGGTGCCCCTCGGAGCCCTCCTGGTACCCACGCCGTCAGAACTCCACCCGCTTTCCCTTGTGATCGAACAGGTTACCCGTATCGGCCGGCTCAAGCGCCTGCAGCACGTCCAGTATCTCCGCTGCGGCGACTTCGGGCGAACGCACATCCAGCCCGGATTTGGAGAACGGCTCTGACAGCCGACTGGAAACCGTGCCGGGATGGATCGCGACACAGATCGCCTCGGGGTTCTTGCGCGCCAGCTCGATCGAACAGGTCCGCACCATCTGGTTCAATGCCGCCTTGGATGCGCGATAGCTGTGCCACCCGCCCAGCCGATTGTCTGAAATCGACCCGACCCGGGCGGACAAGGTGGCGAAAACCGCGCGCGAACCACGCTGCAGCAGGGGCAGGAAATGCTTCATCAACAAGGCCGGTCCAACCGTGTTGAGCCGGTAATCCAGCAGCATGTGTTCGGCGTCCAGCGCGCGCCAGCTGCGTTCGGGCATATACCCGTTACCGTGCAGGAAACCGGTGGCATCAAACACCAGTTCCACCGGCTGCCCGGCCTCGCGAACATGGTCGGCGACGGCTTTGATACTGGCCTCGTCTGTCAGGTCCAGCGCAGGCGTCGTTGTGCGTGCCACGCGCAACACCGTATCGCCCTGCTCTTCCAGCCGGTCGGCGATTGCCGCGCCAATCGCCCCGCTCGCCCCGATGACTATTTTCGTCAAGATCATGCTCCGCTGACAGGTCCAACCCCGTTCACCAGACGTAGATCATGCAGGTACAGCGAAAAGGGCAGGCATGACCGATCTCGTTCTCATTCTGGGTGACCAGCTGACGCCCCAGATCTCCAGCCTGTCACAGGCCAGCCCCCAGACGGCCCACATCGTCATGGCCGAGGTGACGGATGAGGCGTTCTATGTTCGCCATCACAAGCGCAAGCTGGCCTTCACCTTTTCTGCCATGCGCCATTTCCGCGACGCGCTGCGCGCAACGGGCTGGAACGTTACCTATTTCACGCTGGACGCTGGCCTTGCGAGCCTTCGCGAGGCCGTTGCCCGCACCCTGCAGGACGGTTCCTACAAGCGTGTTCTTGTGACCGAGGCGGGGGAATGGCGCCTGCACCAGGAGATGCGCAGCTGGGCCGACACGCTCGGCCTGCCGGTGCTTGTCGCCGAGGACGGGCGCTTCCTTGCATCCCATGACGACTTCGCGCGCTGGGCCGAGGGCCGCAAGCAGCTGCGCATGGAATATTTCTACCGCGAGATGCGCAAGCGCACCGGCCTGCTCATGGACGGCGACAAACCTGTCGGCGGTCAGTGGAATTTCGACAAGGATAATCGCAAGCCCGCCGAAGCCAGCCTGTTCATGCCGCCGCGTCATGCAACACCGGTGGATGCGGTGACGCAGGAGGTGCTCGACCTCGTCGCAGACCGGTTCGCGGAACATCCCGGCAGCCTGGACAGGTTCGATCTTCCGGTCACCCGCGCCGAAGCCGAACAATCGCGTGATCATTTCATGCAACACGCCCTTCCGGGTTTCGGGGATTACCAGGACGCCATGCTGGCCGCAGAGCCCCTGCTCTATCACTCCAACCTGTCGACAGCGCTCAATGCCGGCCTGCTCGATCCGCTCGATCTGTGCCAGCGGGCAGAGCGCGAATATCGCGAAGGCCGCGCTCCGCTCAATGCCGTCGAGGGCTTCATCCGCCAGATCCTCGGCTGGCGCGAATATGTGCGCGGCATCTATTGGCGCGAAGGCCCGGATTATGTCCGCCGCAACGCGCTGGATGCCCGCCGCCCCCTGCCCGACTTCTACTGGACCGGCGAGACGGACATGACCTGCCTGTCCAAGGCCATCGGACAAACCCTGGAACTGGGTTACGCGCATCACATCCAGCGGCTGATGGTGACCGGCCTGTTCGCGATGCTGGCGGACGTCGACCCCTTCGAGGTGCACGAGTGGTACCTGGCCGTCTACACCGATGCCTATGAGTGGGTGGAAGCGCCCAATGTGATCGGCATGAGCCAGTTTGCCGATGGCGGGCTGTTGGGCTCGAAACCCTATGCGGCCAGCGGTGCCTATATCGATCGCATGTCGGATTACTGCTCCGACTGCAAATACGATGTGAAACAGAAAACCGGGCCGACAGCGTGCCCTTTCAATGCGCTCTACTGGGACTTCCTCGCACGTCACGACGCGACATTGCGCGGCAATCCGCGGCTTGGCCCCGTCTATCGCAACTGGGACCGCATGGACGCTGACCGCCAGTCAGCCCTGCGCAACAGTGCCGGAGCGTTCCTCGCCTCGCTCTAACGCGCGCGGCGACAGCGCTCCGAGCAGTATTTCACCTTGTCCCAGACCTTCTCCCATTTCTTGCGCCACTCGAAGGGCCGCTGGCAGACCGGGCAGGTCTTGGTTGGCTTGGGTTGGCGAGAGGAATGACGGGCCATCTCAAAGCCCCAGCGTCAGTTGATTGGACGGTTTTCCGCCGGATCGTGTCGTCGAGCGTCGGCGACCGGACCGGCTGGCATGCTTGCGCACGATGCTGGCTGCCTCATCGCGAAAGCCCGGCGCCTTGCGCGCCGCGTGGATTCGGTCACGCGCCGCCCGTGCCGCCGCAGCGACATCGATAATTGGCGCCGGATACGCCCCCCGAGCACCGACATCGCGCGCGGACCACTTCCAGGGCTCATGCAGGAAACTGTCGGGAATATCGGCCAGCTCCGGGCACCATTGCCGGATGAAGACACCGTCCGGGTCCTGGTCGTGCCCCTGTTTGACCGGGTTGTAGATGCGGATCGTGTTGATCCCCGTCGTACCGGACTGCATCTGGACCTGGGACCAGTGGATGCCTGGCTCATAGTCCAGGAACATGCGCGCCAGGTGCTGCCCTGACGCCTGCCAGGGCTGCCAGAGGTGGTAACTGGCGAAGGAGACGAGCATGGCCCGCATGCGAAAGTTCAGCCAGCCCGTCCGGTTGAGCGAACGCATGCAGGCGTCAACAAAGGGAATACCGGTCTGCCCCTCGCGCCACGCCGCCATGCGCGCGTCATCAACCGCGTCGCGCTCGAGCCCTGATAGCCCCGGATGCAGGTTCTCGAATTCGATCGAGGGCTGATCTTCCAGCTTCTGCATGAAATGGTCGCGCCATTGCAGTCGGGAGCGAAAGCTCTGCAGCGAACCGCGCCAATTGCGTCCTGCCGCGCCCGCGGGGACATCCTCGCGGCGATGCTGCAGACGATGATAAACCTCGCGGACGCTCATCACCCCGAGCGCCAGATGCGGTGAGAGCCGCGAACAGGCCGCAGCCCCGTCCAGCGGGCTCGACATGGCCGACCGGTAGAATTCACCGCGTTCAATCAGGAACCCTTCGAGCACGTGCTCGGCGGCACGGCGCCCTCCGGCTTGACCGGCCCGCTCGGGCTGCAAGCCCAGCTCCTGCGGTTCAGGCACCCTGTCACGTCGGACACCCGGCGCTGGCTGCAGGACCGGTCGACCGGCGACCGGCGCGGCGACATGGCGTTGCCAGTTTCCAGCCCAGCCATCGCGCGAGGGCAGCCGCCGGACCACGCCGCCCTGGCTGTGTTCGTTCCACCCGACCGATACATCGCGCAAGGCCCGCGCCACGGCAAGATCGCGTTGATAGGTCCAGGCATTGCCGGTTTCCTCGTGAGACCACAGCGTGCAGCCGGGAAACTGGCGGGTGAGATCTGCGAGGATGTCGACGGCATCACCGACGCGAATACAGAGCGGGCTGCCCAGCGCCGGCAGATCCGTATTCAGCCCCTCAAGGCATTGCACCAGGAAGTCATACTGGCGGCCAGAGACATCATTCTGACGCCAATAGGTCGGCTCGATGATGTAGAGCGGCAGGACAGGCCCAAGCGCCGACGCTGCACTCAGCGCGGCGTGATCGCTGACCCGCAGGTCGCGCTTGAACCAGACAATTTGAACAGGACCCGAGCTCGCCATACTGCATGAGCTAGCGCGCCCGGGATTAGGATCTAGCCTTCCGCTTCAGCGGCAGAGGACTTGGCCGTCACACCGGCCCGCTCGAGTTCCGGTCCGAGCTTGCCCATGAGGAACATGCCGAACATCTTGTAGTCTGCGATCAGCGACCACAACGGGTAGGTAAAGGTCGCCGGCTTGTTGCGCTCGACAAAGGCATGGCTGACCCAGGCGAAAAAATAGCCAGAGACCGGAACCGCCAGCAATAACAGCCAGGTCTGGGTGAACAGTGCGTAGAGCAGCACACCAATGGCCAGCGTCGATCCGACATAGTGCCAGCCGCGCGTCGCCGGGTCGGAATGCTCGCGCAGGTAAAACGGCCAGAACTCGCCAAACGTCTTGTATTCTCTCATTTCGAACCTCCCCGATTCGCTGTCCGAATCAGTATGGCATAGCGATTCGGGGTCAAGGAAGCGCTCGCACATGGTAAAAAGCGTGTCTTCAGAGTCTTCGGTATTTTGATGATTCTATTAGGGATTCATCAAGGACAATAAACCAAATCCCTAATTCTAGCGGTCGAATTAACCTCGCATTAAGAGATTCAACGCGATGGTCTACCCGTCTTCCCGTGAAGACACCCCACCATCCACCCAATGCCTTTTCGGGAGCCTCCGTGGCTCCCGATTTTTTTTCAGCAAACGGGTGCGATTGCCGCATTTGGGTGCTTGCGCATTTGCCCAACGCTCTGATAAAAGCCCGATCTCGCTTGTGAGAACGGTATTCCCCTGTAGCTCAGTTGGTAGAGCAGGTGACTGTTAATCACCGGGTCGGCGGTTCGAGCCCGTCCGGGGGAGCCACTCTCAAGCGATTGTTTTTCAAAACAAGACGATGCACTCAACGCCGACGGTAGTAATGTCAGCGTGGAAACGCGATGCGCCTTGCGCCTCGCCTGACGACCAAACCACGAGATCTCCATGAATTTCCCCGCACTTATCGCCCTTCCTCTTTCGTGCCTGGCACTGGTGGCCTGTGGGCAGCCCGCTGAGATCACGGCGCAAACAGAAGAGGTGGAGCAAGTCGAGGCGCAAACCAGTGCCTTTGCGCCCATCGTCGACAGCTGGGCGGAGCGAACTCAGTTTAGTGGCAATGTCCTGGTCGTGCGGGAGAATGAGCAGATTTTCGAAACCTCGTTCGGTTTGGCCAACCGCGAGGCGAATATCCCTGTCGATGCCGACACATCCTTTGTTGTCGCCTCGCTGACCAAGACCTTCACAACCGTGCTCACCCTGCAAGCGGTCGAGGCGGGGCGACTGGAGCTTGATGCGAGCTTGGCCTCTGTCCTGCCGGAGTTCGTGGCGCCCTGGGCCAACACGGTCACGGTGCGCCAGATGCTGCAGAACCGCAGCGGCCTGCCGCACTATATCGACCTGCCGGGCTGGTTCGAGCCGGGCGGGAAACTGCCTTATACCCGCGAACACCTGCTGGACACGCTCGCCAGCATGCCGCTGCGCTTTGACCCCGGCACGGAGTATTATTACTCGAACGCCAATTTCTATCTGCTCGGCCTGATTCTCGACCGGGTCGGCGACCAGCCCTATGAACAACAGCTGATCAGCCAGTTACTTGAACCTGCAGGCCTCACGGCCACCGGCCAGATTTACCAACAGGACGAGAGGCTTCGCCTGGCAGGCAACTACATGCCCGACGAAGACGGTGGATATTTCCAGGTCGAGATAGAAAACCCGGCGGTCTTCCGAGCTACGGGCAGCCTGCATGTAACAGCCACCGACCTACTGGCCTGGGGGCAGGCCATGATGCGAGGTGATTTCCTCAGCCAGGAGAGCCAGGCTGTCATGCTCGACCCAGACCAGCCCATGACCTGGATCCTGACCGAGGTTCCGACACTCGATGACAGCGAGATGATCGCGGTCCGCACCTATAACGGACGCATTGCCGGCCATGTTTCGATGCTCACCCTGTTGCCGCAATCGCAGGAAATCGTCATCGTGATCTCCAATAATGGCGTGGATTACGGCGAGCTGGCAGGTCTGAGCGTGGAAATCGCCCAACACCTTCACGCCGGAGCGAACTGACGCGCGCGCTGGCAGGCTTCAACGTAGGCAAACCGGGTCATCATGCCCTCCATTCGCCTCATTGCCCTGACCGTCCAGTCCTTTGCCCTTGCAACCTGTGCCAGCGTGCAAGAGCGGCTGGACGATAGGCGATCTCCGAGCACCTAGTCCTGTCGTGGAAAATCGAGGTTGCGGACGCGATTTCGGTCGACGGTGAGGCCGGTTGACAGGCCGCGCCCATCCCGCACCACCCGGATTCTGTAGTCATTCCAGGTCAGGTAATCGCGTCCCACAAGCTGCAGCGTTCTGGGTCGATCATTCTTGACCATGACATACTCACCGTCCGCCGTGTGTTGAAGAATGATCTCCGTTTCCGTTTCGGCATTGAAGTAACGTCCTTCGATGCTGGCGGGATAGGTCTCTTCATCGGGAGTTGGCGGGACTTGCTGTGCGAATTGCGGGCTCTGGCTGGGCGCATAGAGCGCGAACCCTCGCCGCCCCTCGGCAGACTGTGTCAGCGTGAGCCGGAGATCCGGATTTGTCTCGTAGTGATAAAGATTGTCAGCTTCGGGGATCAACCTGACCGGCTCGCGCCATTCGATTTCCCGGAACAGATCTCCATCGCGTGAGACCAGCCGGACAAATGTCCCGCTGTCCAGTTCGTACAGTCCGAGAAAGCCATCTAGGGAGCCGATATCGCTGATCACGTCAGGACCAGCGGGATAGGTCGCTGCATCGGTGAAGACATTGTCAAAGGCAAGATCGGCTGTGCGCACGGCCAGCGCGACCGCGCTGATATTGCGATTATTGCTTACAACCACGATCGACGCCTGAAAATCGGGAAACCGCAAGACATGGGTATTGTAACTGCCCGTTGCCCCCTCATGGAAGACGGTCCGGGCGCCGCGGTAAAAACCAAACTCCAATCCGTAACCATAGGCCGGGTTGGACAATCCCTCGATCGGGCGCTGGCTCATCTCGATCAGGTCATCAGGCAGGCTTCTGTCTGCACCCCAGATCTGGGTTTCCCAGCGCAGCAGATCCGGTAGCGAGGCATACATGAAGCCGTCGCCCTGGGTATTGGCTATATCCGCATCCTCCAGCCAGCCGGAGCCATAATTGCCATAGGCTCGCGCCAGCCGCGGAATGACAACGCCATAACGCCGCCGAATACTGGAATCCCCCAGTCCACGCTCGGAGAGGAAGCGGGTTGCGTAGACGTGAAACGGTTCATCGACAACCGCAGAGACAAGTTCGGCCAGCAGGATATAATTGGAATTGCTGTACCGATAATCCGTGCCCGGCTCAAAATTGAGCGCGACCTGACGGTTGAGTAATGTCAGCGCTGTGCGATTATCGAAATCGGTTTCATACCAGGTGGCATTGGTGATGAAGTAGAGGTCATAGACGTCACGAATTCCGCTGGTGTGATTGATCAACTGACCCACCGAGATTGGCGGATCAATCCCCTCCATCACACCGGGTAGATAGGTCCTGAAGTCCTGCGACAGGTCCACGCGACCGGATTGCGCGAGCTCCAGCACCATCAGCGCCGTGTATTGCTTGGCGACCGACGCAATATTAAAGCGCGTGCTTGCGTCGATCGGTGTCGGCGTATCGAGATTGGCCAAGCCTGCGTAATGGCTGAAGACGACATCACCACCCAGCACAATGCCGACACCGGCGCCAGGCTGTCCGGGCTCGACCATTTCCTCGACTAGCCTGCTTATGGCCTGGACGGCATCGTCCTGGAGTGCTGGCGCAGCTTGAGCTGCGCTGTTTCCCGGTACAAGCCAAATGGCCACGCTTGCGATGATACACCGCAAATTGATCCAGTTTCCCACGATTTTCCCCGCTTCAACTGCAAAAGCGTCTGCCCGGTGAGACGCGAAAACTGCACTTCTGCGTCAAATATAGCCCAAAGTGTTGATGCACAAGGGTTTTGGGCCGAGAAAATCAAAGCAAGCGGGAGGCCGAAATGCCTATTGCGCGGACTGTTGGAGGCTGGAAGAGGGATCGGACACTTCACCCGCCTCGCTCTGGCGCGCCCACATTTCGGCATAAATGCCACCGAGCTCCAACAACGCGTTATGCATGCCCGTCTCGGCAATGCCGCCATCCTTCATGACCACGATGCGGTCTGCATTGGCGATGGTGGAAAGGCGATGGGCGACAGCGATGGTTGTGCGGCCACGAGCGGCTTCGGTCAGGGCAGCCTGAACCTCTTTTTCCGTCTGGCTGTCGAGCGCTGATGTCGCTTCATCCAGGACCAGCACCGCCGGCTCCTTGAGAATGGCCCTGGCGACGCCTACCCGCTGTTTCTCACCGCCGGAGAGTTTCAGCCCGCGTTCGCCGACCTTGGTGTCGAGCCCGTCGGGCAGATCGCGCACGAACCGACCGAGCTGGGCGCGATCCAGCGCCTGCAGGATCTCGTCCTCGCTGGCTTCCGGACGGCCGTAAAGCACATTGGCGCGCAGTGTGTCGTTGAACAGGACGACGTCCTGGGGAACCAGCCCCAGCGCCGAGCGCAGGCTCTCCTGGGTGACATCGCGCAGATCCTGGCCGTCAATCGACACAGCACCGCCGGCCGGATCGTAAAAGCGGAACAGAAGTTTGAGCATGGTCGATTTGCCGGCACCTGAGGGCCCGCACAGGCCGACAAAGCTGCCGGCAGGGACATCCAGCGAAACCGCGTCGACAGACCGCTCACGGCCCTCATGGGCAAAGCTGACGGCATCAAAACGCACCGCCCCACCCGTCAATGCCATGTCCGGCGCCCCCGGCTTGTCATCCACGTCCGGCTTGATCGCCAGGGTGTCGAACAGGCGCTCCATGTCCACCGCGCCCTGTTTGATCTCGCGATAGGCCCAGCCGAGAATGTTCAGCGGCTGGTAGATATTCATCAGGATCAGGGTCACTGCAGCGACATCGCCCGGCTGCAGGACACCGTTCCAGGCCTTCCAGCCCGCGGTCAGCGCCATCGCCAGCAGACCCGCATTCATAATGAAGGCCTGGGCACCATTGAGCAGCGCCAGGGAAGACTGGGAGCGTACCGCGGCCCCCGCATAGCGTTGCAACGCGTTGTCGTAGAGATCCGTCTCGCGACGCTCCGCCGCAAAGGCCTTCACCGTCTCGAAATTGATCAGGCTGTCGACGGCCCGCGCATTGGCCTCATTGTCCGCGTCATTCATCTTTCGGCGGATCTTCACCCGCCACTCGGTGACCGTCCAGGTCAGCCCCATATAGGTGATGACCGTGACCACGGCGATGGCGGCAAATTCCCAGCCATAATTCAGGCTGAGCACGCCGGCCGCGAGCACCAGTTCGAACAGGGTCGGCGCGATGTTGAAGACCAGGAAGCGCATCAGGAAATCAACAGCCCGGGCACCGCGATCGATGATCCGGTTCAGCGCCCCCGTCCGCTTGGTCTGGTGATAGGACAGCGAGAGACGCTGGACATGTCCGAAGGTGCGCACCTGGGTCAGGCGCTGGGCGTCCTGGCTGACCGGCGCGAACATGGCATCGCGCAATTGCGGCATGCCGACCGACAGGAAGCGGGCGCCCGCATAGGCCAAAAAGGCGACCACAAACAGCGAGCCGGCATCGGCCACGGAAACACCCTCTCCGCGCTCGGTAATCAGGTTGATGCCATTACCAAAATAGACCGGCGCCGCGACGGCAAACAGCTTGGCGACAATGGTCAGCGCCAGCGCCACCACCATGCGCAAGCGCCATTTTTGCATTTCCGGAGAGGCCAGCAAGCCAAACAGGCGTGCCATGGCCATGCCCAGACTGCCGGTCGGGGCGGTCTGGGTCGCGTCTTCGCTATCGGGAGTAGAAGCTTTCATCGCGCCCAGAGATAGGGCGCGATGACACAAAGTGCTAGGGGAAGGCTCAATCCGATGTCGAAACGACAAGCGGAAACGCGGATTCCCCAGCTGCAGTCCGAAGGGTGATGTGATACGCACCGCCGAACAGGGCCAGAGCCGGTACAAACTCGCCGGTCACAACTACGCGGTCTGCCGGGACGCCGGTCGCCGGAGCGCCCGGGTCCGCCGTCCAGGCTTCTATCAGGAGCGGCCGATTAACCGGTAGCGTCTCTCCAGCCAGCGAGATCCACGTTTTGCCGAATTGCGTTTCCAACCACCCTGGCCGGCCTTCGACGCCACAAGTCGGTGGATGCTGGACGACAAGATCGACAGTCCTGGATGTTCCCAGCGGCAAAGTTTCGCCGCTCAGGAGCGCGATCGTCGCATACGGGTAGTCAGGACGCTCGCACGACCGGTTTAAAACCGCGCTATCAACCTGATCCACGGTGAGTGGATCCTCGCCGGTCAGCGCTTCGAGACGTCCGGCCATCATGTGTCCGGCCTCATCTACATGGTCGAACCCGACGAAAACGATGAACTTCGCGTCGGGATTTCCGTAAAACACGGCCGCGACATTCTCGGCCTGGGCTTGCTCCCGGTCGAGACCGGCGGCGATTTGCTCCCGGGTGCTCTCATGCGGGTAAACTCTGCCGCCCAAGCTGATCATGCGATCGCTCGCGGCGGCGAGCGAGGGCGAGCTCATGAGTGGACCGGAATCATGGTTGACGGGACCGGTGAAGGGATAGCCGTCGCCCATACTGAAGAGTGCTTCAAGCGTCAGTGCGGTATAGCCCAGTGGATAGAGTCGCTCGACGAGGGCATGGAGAAACCAGCGGTTCTGCTCGAGGTGATGACCTTCATTGATGACGATTATGCGATGGTCGACTGCGCGCCGGGCGATCTCATCGAGTGCGTTGCGATACTCGGCAGCCGGATCGACAGCCATGCCCGCTGGCCGGGTGCTCGTCACGAAGGGTGAGAAGGTCTCGATCGCTTCAAGCTCCCGGCCGGTCATGGCCAGGAACATCGCGCGACTCTGTTGGCCGGCCTCGCTTTCGTCGATCGGGGCGGCCTCAGCGGCCAGCGCATCGCCGGATCTCAGCATCCTCAGGAGCGGGTCGTCCTGAGCCAGCGCCGCAGAGGGCTCAGTCAACGCGGCAAGGATGGATGCTACGAGACTAGCAAGCCGGCTTCGCATTCTACCCGTCCTCAAAGCCCCCGTCTGCCGGGGCTTCCAGAACTTGTCCCGGATAGATCAGGTTGGGGTCGCGGATCTGGTCGCGATTGGCTTCGTAGATGACCGTGTACTGGACACCCTGGCCATACAGGCGACGCGCCAAGCGCCAGAGGGAGTTACCCGGCTGGACAACCACGCTGTCAGGGCCGAGGTCGAGATCTTCGGGCGCCACGCGCTCGAACGGCAGGGCAATGACGGCCGAGACCAGTCCTTCCGAGGTCACCTGGTCGATCTGCAGATCATAGATGCCCGGTGCCAGCAAAGCGCCGGCCTGCAGCGTCCAGCGGCCATCGCCGCCCACGGCTGTCTCACCAACCAGGGCGCCATTGGCAAAGATGCGTACCGACGTGCCGGTTTCCGCACGGCCGGAGAAAATCACCGCGCCGGTCTCATCATAATCGATGGTCTCCAGCACCAGGGCGCCCATATCGGCATCGGCACAAGACGGGCATTGCCAGACACGGCTGGCCTCGCCCGGGCGACCGACAATCACCAGCGGGGTCGGTCCCGGCACTTCCGGAATGGACACGACAACAACCTGCTCGGAGCGCAATTCCTGGCCATTGGCCGTGCGCATCAGCAGGCCCAGCTGGATGGCACCGGACGGCAAGGGCTCGTCGACGATGATGACCCATTCGCCGCGCTCATTGACGGGCATCTCGGTCGTGCGCTGACCGTCATGCTGGAAACTGATCGGCGTTTCATCGGCGAGGACCTGGATAATGGCCCCGGGCTCTCCGCGGCCCGCCATGACGGCAGAGCCTCTCGGATCGACACGCACAATGTCGAACACGGGCGGCGCCAGCGGCAGACCTGTGTCAGCTTCGGACACAAGCTCGGCGGTGTCTCCGGAGACGTCTTCGGATACAGGAGCACGATCCTCGGCAGGGTCTGCGGAGGGGCGATACATGATGAAAGCCAGCGCTGACACGACTGCCAGCACTGCCAGGACTGCGGCGATAATGAACGACCGCGTGGCGGTCATGTTCGGCCTCCTAATTTTTCCGTCGGAAATCGCGGGAACTGCAATCAGATCGGAAATTATCTGATGCAAGCCTCGCGCCGACGACTATCGGCGAATACCATCCCCTCGGAAGAATGCAAACATGGACGGTGCTTCGATGGCAAAAGTAAGGTCGATTGGTGTCTTTTGCGGTTCACGACTTGGCGAGCGCGCCAGTTATGAAATCGCAGCGGAAGCTGTGGGACAGGCCATCGCCAGGGCCGGCGCCCGGCTCGTCTATGGCGGCGGCGATGTTGGCCTGATGGGCGTTTCCGCATCGAGCGCTGCCGCACTGGGTGGCGACGTGCTGGGCATCATCCCCGGTTTTCTCATTGCCCGCGAAGGTCATCTCGACGGTGTCGAGGTCCGGATCGTGGAAACCATGTCCGAGCGCAAGAGCCAGCTGATCGCCGAATCGGATGCCTATCTGATCATGCCGGGCGGCACGGGGACGCTGGAGGAAGTCTTCGACGTCGTCTCTCGTCAACAACTTGGCCTACACGACAAGCCGATCGCATTCCTCGACATTGACGGCTTCTGGCAGCCTCTGATCGAGCTGATCAATCACACGGTCACCGAGGGGTTCTCGCCGCAGTCGATTGCTGACCACATGGTGCTGGAAGCCGATCCGGCCAAGGCGATCGACTTCCTGCTCAACAATATGAAGGAGGCGCAGGACGCCTAGTTGTCAAAGCTATGAAGGTTGTTCACCCGGGGCTGGGTTGAGAGATTGGGGTTGCAACACTCCACCTCTTAGC
>JAEPND010000014.1:2269-63782 GCA_017643585.1 Maricaulis sp. | reverse complement strand
TCAAGACCCCACGCCGGTATCGGCGGCATCACTCCCTGGCAACGCGTGAACAACCTGCTTGGCAATGACAACTAGGCGTGCTGCGATCTTCACGCGTCACTTGAAGATCTAACGACAGGCCTAGCTTTCACCAATCAACTTGAACCAGTCATCCTCGGTCAGCGTCTCCACTCCGAGATCGGCAGCTTTCTTGGCCTTTGAGCCAGCCCCCGGCCCCGCGACCAGATAATCGGTCTTCTTCGACACTGAGCCGGAAACTTTCGCGCCCAGCGCTTGCGCCTTCGCCTTGGCTTCGTCCCGGGTCATGCGCTCGAGCGTTCCGGTAAACACAACGGTCTTGCCCGCCACGGGACTTTCGGCGGCAACCTGCGCCACGTCCTCGATGGTCAGCTGCGCGACCAGCCGCTCCAGTGCCTCAACATTGTGCGTCTCGGAGAAATACTGATCGAGCGCTTCAAGCGCCGTCTCGCCAATCCCGTCAATGGCGAGCATTTCGGCCCGCGTTGTTTCATCATCCAGTTGGCGCGCTGCATCGAAGAACAGGGCCCAGCTGCCATAGGTCCTGGCCAGCAATTGCGCGGTGCCCTCACCGATATGGCGAATGCCCAGTGCGTTCAACACCCGCGCCAGTGAAATTGATCGACGCTCGTCGATCGCATTGAACAGATTGCTGACACTGGTTTCGCCCCAGCCTTCGCGCGACTGCAGGGGCGGTTGAATGACCCCGGATTTATTTCGCTCACGAAGCGTGAAGATTTCCGAGGGCTCCCGCACCAGGCCTTCAGCATGGAACGCCTCGACCTGCTTGGTCCCGAAGCCCTCGATATCGAACGCCTTGCGCGACACGAAATGCTCGAGACTACGGCTCAGCTGGGCATCACAGATCATGCCACCGGTGCAGCGGCGCACAGCGTCCAGCTTGCCGGTCTTCTCATCATGCTCCCGCACTGCATGACTGCCACAGACCGGGCAGTTGTGCGGGAAGTCAAAGGGCGCCGCGCGATCACTTCGCTCGGGATCGGCTACGCGCACGATCTGCGGAATAACGTCCCCGGCCCTCTGGACCACGACAGTATCGCCAACCCGAACGTCCTTGCGCAGGATCTCATCCTCGTTGTGAAGGGTGACATTGGACACCACCACACCCCCGACCGTGACTGGCTTGAGCCGGGCAACAGGGGTCAGCGACCCTGTGCGCCCCACCTGGATGTCGATACCTTCCAGGATTGTTGTCGCCTGTTCCGCGGGGAATTTGTGCGCAATGGCCCAGCGCGGCGCTCGGGAGACAAAGCCCAGTCGCTCCTGCCAGTCCAGCCGATCTAACTTGTAGACGACACCGTCAATATCATAGCCCAGTGTCGCGCGCTGCCGCTCGATATCGCGATAAACCGCAAGGATCTCCGCGACGGATCCGCACTGCTTCATATACGAATTTGTTTGGAACCCCCATTCATCGAAACGATGCACAGCGGCATATTGCGATTGCGCCAGCGGTTCCGATACCTCGCCCCAGGCATAGGCAAAGAAGCGCAAGGGACGCTGGGCGGTAATCGCGGGATCGATCTGCCGCAACGAGCCGGCAGCCGCATTGCGCGGGTTCTTGTATTCGGCCTTGCCCTGCTCGACCTGCCGTTCATTCAAGGCGGCAAAGTCCTCATGTGACATGTAGACCTCGCCCCGAACCTCGACCACACGGGGCCAGTTCTTCCCGGGCAGGGCATGGGGAATATCCTTCAGCGTCAGGAGATTACGCGTTACGTCCTCCCCGGTCGCGCCGTCTCCGCGTGTCGCGCCCGACACGAGTTGTCCGTTTTCATAACGAAGACTGGCCGACAAGCCATCAATCTTCGGCTCGGCGGTGATGACCACATCATCTGCCTCGGCCAGCCCGAGAAACCGGCGAATTCGCGCAACAAAATCCTCGACATCCTCATCATTGAAGGCGTTGCCGAGAGAGAGCATCGGAACGGCGTGGGTGATTTCGCCGAACTTGCCGGACGGCGCAGCGCCAACCCGTTGCGTGGGCGAGAACAGGTCAACCAGTTGCGGAAAACGCGCCTCGATCGCCTCTATTCTCTGACGCAGGCTGTCATAGGCGGCATCGGAAATCTTCGGGGCATCGTCCTGGTAGTAGGCCTTGTCGTGCTTGCCGAGTTCGCGCGCCAGCCGGGCGTGCTCATCGCGGGCTTCCGCTTCATTCAGATCAGCAACATCTTTCAAGGCGCTCACGGCATCCCCCTCGGAATCACTCTGGGGCCAGATTACGCCTCTACCGCCATCAATGCATCGGCCTGTGCGCGTGCCGCGTCAGTAATATCAGCGCCGGACAGCATGCGGGCGACCTCCTCACGGCGTTCATCTCCGGTCAGCAGGCGCAATGTTGTGCGGACACCACCATCTGCATTGTCGGATTTTTCAATCTTCCAGTGATGGTCCGCGACTGCAGCCACTTGCGGTGAGTGGGTGACCACCAGCGTCTGCCCGTGCCGGGACAGGCGTTTCAGTCGCCTGCCGACGGCATCGGCGACGGCGCCCCCCACGCCCTGGTCGACCTCGTCGAATACCATGACAAGGCCCTGCTCGCGCCCGGCCAGCACGACCTTCAGCGCCAGCCCGAAGCGCGAGAGCTCGCCGCCCGAGGCAATCTTGTCCAGCGCTCCGAAGGGGGAGCCGGGATTGGTCGAGACTTCGAACACGACCTTGTCCCAGCCGCGCGCCCCGGAACGCTCTGGGTCGTCGATGACGCTGACACGAACGCGCGCCTTGTCCATCTTCAGCGGTACGAGTTCTTCTGCCACCTGCTGTTCCAGCCGCTGGCCGGCCTCCAGTCGGCTCTGTGTCAGAGCGCGCGCAGCCGCGTCATAAACGGTACGCGCCGACTTCAGGGCCTTTTCCGCCTCCGCAATCAACTCACCGGCATCATCGATCGCCTGCAGCTGGTCAGAGAAGCGATTGCGCAGGTCGTTCAGCTCGCTGACCGGGACCGCGTGCTTGCGGGCCGCCCCGCGCAACGCGAACAAGCGCTCCTCAACCGCCTCCAATCGCCCCGGCTCCACATCAAAGGCGTGTCCCGCATCGGCCAGGGCTTCACTGGCCTCTTCGAATTCGATCAAGGCGCGGTCGATAGCGGCAGAGGCGCGCTCCAGCGCCTTGCCGGCCTCGCCGCCTTCACCGATCTGCTCACGCACGCGGTCAAGACCACGCAGGGCATTGTTCAAGCGGTTCTCCAGGCCACCACCATCACCTCTCAGAGCGTCCTGGGCCGATTGCAGATCACCCAGCGCCCGCTCTGCGCCCATCAGGAACTGGCGCTCATCTGCGAGGGCCACTTCCTCACCCTCGTGCGGATCAAGCGTGTCCAGCTCACCCAGAGCATGGCGTAGATAGTCCTGTTCGCTTTCGGTGGCATTGTTGGATGTGATCAAATCGTCAAGGCGCTGTTGGGCGGCAGAGACCGCTTTCCAGGCATCGAGGCAGGCCGTCAGCAGGTCCGCGTGATCAGCGTAGGCGTCGAGATATCCAAGATGTGTTTTCTGGTCCATCAGACCGCGACCATCATGCTGGCCATGGATCTCGACAAGGACCTCGCCGAGCTGACGCAGCAGGCCGACACTGGCGGCCTGGTCATTGATGTAGACGCGGGAACGGCCATCCTCACTCAGGCGTCGCCGCAAGACCACGGGTTCATCAGGCTCAACATCAATGCCGGCATCCGCGAGAATGGTCTCGACGGCGTGGCCTCCCGGCAAAGCGAACTCAGCCGTTGCGCGAGCCTCACTGGCGCCGGTCCGCACCTGTGCTCGATCAGCGCGTTCACCGAGCGCCAGCCCGAGAGCACCGAGAAGAATGGATTTGCCTGCACCGGTCTCACCGGTAAGCGCGCACAGTCCACTCTCGAAGGCCGCATCAAGCGTGTCGATCAGGACCACATTGCGGATTGAGAGTGATTGCAGCATCCGGCGTGGAGCAACCTCGCCGCTTAACCGAACAGCCGGCGCCAGGCGCGCTGGAAATAGCTCGGATCGTCCTGGGCGACGGCGTTGTCGAGGGCGATGCCCTCACGCGTCAGCAGGTTATAGCTGGCCTCATACCACTCGCTGCCCGGGAAGTTGTAACCCAGAACAGAAGCGACTTGGCGGGCTTCCTCGTCGATACCCAGCGCTACATAGGCCTCGACCAGACGGTGAAGTGCTTCCGGCGTATGCGACGTGGTCTCGTATTCCGCGATGACGTTGCGGAAGCGATTGATCGCGGCAAGATGGAAATTGCGGCGCAGATACCAGCGGCCAACATCCATTTCCTTGCCGGCCAGGTGGTCACGCGTCATGTCGATCTTGAGACGCGCATCCGTGGCATAACGGCTGTCAGGGAAACGGCGAACGACTTGCTGCAGGGCATCCATGGCCTGTTGCGTCGTCTGTTGGTCACGCCCGACATCCATGATCTGCTCGAAATAGGAAATCGCGATCAGGTAGTAGGCATAAGCCGTGTTGCGATTGCCCGGGTGCAGCGAGATGAAACGCTGGGCGTCGGAAATCGCCTCTTCGTAATTGCGCGCCTGATAGTTCGCGAAAGCGGCCATCAGCATCGAACGACGGGCCCATTCGGAATAGGGATGCTGTCGCTCGACCTCGTCGAACTGCGCGGCGGCCTGACGGAATTGACGCCCCTGCATCGTGTCAAACGCTTCCGCGTAGATCGTCTCTACCGGCCGTTCAACATAGGCAACGGACGTATCGGCCCGGCTTGCGCATGAAGCGACGATGGCAGAACACAGTACAGGGATAATCAGGCGCGACGAAACAGTCATCAAACACGACTCTTAAAGCTAATCAGCCGATAACGGCCAGTCTTGGGAAGCTTTGTAGCTGATCATTGGCCGCGGCAAAAGGCCCGTGTCAGTAACCGGCCGGAAAATCAGGATTTGGCCAGCGCCACTTCCTCGACAACGCCGCTCCGCATCGGAACCATTTTCCAGGCGGTGGGATCATTCAGCAGCGCACGCAGCGCCTCGTTATTGATCGCATGACCGGGACGACTCGCGGAATAGCGACCCAGGATGGGTGCACCGGCGAGATAAAGATCACCCAGGGCATCAAGCGCCTTGTGACGAACGAACTCATCGTCAAAACGCAGCCCTTCCGGATTCACCACGCCGTCTTCGTCCAGGACGATAGCGTTTTCCATCGATCCCCCACGCGCCAGGCCTGCAGCCAGCAGCGTGTCAAAATCCTTTTGGAAGCCGAAGGTGCGCGCACCGGCAATATCTTCTGCGAAGATGTCAGGCGTGACGTCGAACACACAGCTCTGACGACCAACGGCCTGGTGCTCGAAGCAGATATCCACTTCGATCATCGGACGCAGTGCCGGCAGGAAGCTGGCGCGGCGGCCCTCGGTCTCGACCACGACGGGCTTGAGAACCTGGATCGCGCGGCGCGGCATGGCATGCGCCTTGAGGCCGACCTTGTGGATCAACTCGACAAATGGAGCGGATGAGCCATCCATGACCGGCAGTTCCGGACCGTCGATCTCGATAACCAGGTCATCGACACCGATACCCGCCAGCGCGGCCATCAGATGCTCGACCGTCGCTACAGAGGCGCCAGACGCGTTGGAAATGGTTGTACCCAGGCGCACCGCTGTAACAGCGTCGGCACGGGCCTCGATGCGATTATCGCGATCCTGGATGTCGGAACGGATGAAGACGATGCCGGTTCCGGCCGCAGCGGGTTGCATCACCATGCGAACATGTTCGCCGCTGTGGAGCCCTACGCCTGCACATACTACAGGTGCCGCCAATGTTTGCCGGTTAATCACAACAACTCGCCGTCGTCTTATGGTTACCCAATGCGGCAAAGCAGCCGCCCCTTCGCTTACAGAGAACGATAGGGGCGGCCAGACTTCAATTAAAGCTTTGTTGCGGTTTGTTACGCGCGTGTTTCAGTCAGTTGGCCTGACGACGCAGGAAGGCCGGGATCTCCAGATCACCTTCATCCAGGCTGTCACCGAACAGGTCACCGGACGGCGCACGCGGCGCCTGTACGCTGGGCGCGGTGGCAGCAACTGGCGCGGTTTTTGGCGCACTTTCAACGGGTTTGCGGCGGCGACCGAACAGGGAGAAACCCCGCTTGGGTTCTTCTGCCCTGGTTTCCGGCGCCGGGCTTGGAACAGGCGCTTCGGTCGCACGACGCTGCTCATAACGCGCATTCAGCGTTTCGGCCTCGCGCTGCAGACGCTCGCGATCCATCACGACCTGCGGTGCCTCGACAGGTGCCTGGGCAACCTGCTCTGCCGGCGCGATAAATGGATCGGATACCGGGATCTCACGCTGCTCGGCAACCGCGTCAGCGAGCTCCTCAGCGCCGGCGGCCATTTTCATCGGCTCGGCCTGGACGTCCGGTTCTTGCTGGACCTCTTCGCGAACACTTGGCGTGTCGGGGCGCTGCTCGGCCATCACACGGCCGGGACGATCGGTGTTCATGCGCTTCCAGGGCAGGATCGCATCATTGGCATTGCTAGCAGACGCCACCTGTGTGGCGACAGCTGGCTGACGCTCGAGCGGACGCGTGCGGGTACGCGGGTCCGGGGCCGCCATGGCCTCGGCCTCGATACCGGTCGCAACGACGGAGACGCGCATGGAGCCTTCCATGTTCTCGTCAAAGGTCGAGCCCACGATGATATTGGCATCCGGATCCACCTCGGCGCGGATCTCATTGGCCGCCTCATCGACCTCATAGAGGGTCATGTCATAGCCGCCGGTGATATTGATCAGCACACCGGTCGCGCCTTTCATGGAGACATCGTCCAGAAGCGGATTTGAAATCGCGGCCTGCGCAGCTTCAACGGCGCGTTTCTCGCCCTCGGCCTCACCCGTACCCATCATCGCCTTGCCCATCTCATTCATGACGGCGCGAACGTCGGCAAAGTCGAGATTGATCAGGCCCGGCATGACCATCAGGTCGGTAATCCCCCGGACACCGGAATGAAGGACCTGGTCCGCCATGGAAAAGGCTTCGGCAAAGGTCGTCTTCTCGGTCGCGATGCGGAAGAGATTCTGGTTCGGGATCACGATCAGCGTATCGACATGATCCTGGAGCTGGTCGATACCGCTGTCGGCCATCTTCATGCGGCGTGTGCCTTCGAAGTGGAACGGCTTGGTGACAACGCCAACCGTCAGAATGCCCATGTCGCGAGCCGCGCGCGCCACAACCGGCGCAGCGCCTGTGCCCGTGCCACCGCCCATGCCGGCGGTGATGAACACCATGTGCGCACCGGCCAGGTGCTCACGGATTTCGTCGATGGATTCCTCGGCAGACTGCGCACCGACTTCCGGTCGCGCGCCCGCGCCCAGTCCCTCGGTGATCGCGGCACCCATCTGCACGCGCTTGTCTGTCTGCGAACGAGTCAGGGCCTGGGCGTCGGTGTTCGCGACAACGAAGTCGACACCTTCCAGGCTGGCCTCAATCATGTTGTTGACCGCGTTGCCCCCAGCGCCACCGACACCAAAGACGACGATGCGCGGCCGCAATTCGGTCGTTTCCGGAATGGAGAGATTGAGCGTCATGATCGACCCCGTGTACGGATGATTAAGGTTAACAGCGATTCACGGGGCATTTTCCGCTTAGGAGCCTTAAGCGAGTGTTAAACGTGATAAGAAATGCATAGAAATCAGCAGGATTTATTGACGCGCCTTAACGCGCCAATTCTCAGAAGCTCTCCGCGAACCAGCGCCACATTGCCGCCGGCCCTTTCACCTCGCCCGCGGGGCGTGCGGGGCGGTCGTGCAGCGGGTGCATCATCTGGGGTGGACCAGAGATGGCTTCGGCGGCACCACGCGTCTCCCGGCGGACGATACCCGCGACCGCGCTAAAAGCCGGACCCGCGACCGCATCACCCAGGCCGGTAATACCGCTGGGCCCTGCACATCTGACCTTTTTGCCGAAAATTCGGGCCGCCACTTCGGTCGCGCCCGGCAATTGCGATGCTCCACCGGTCAGGACCATGCTGCGACTACCCGCTTCCATGACACCGGCAACATCCAGGCGATCACGGATCAGCTCGAAGGTCTCTTCCAGCCGCGGACGGATGATGGAGTTGAGGAGAGAGCGTGGCGCAGTGCCGTATCCGGCTCCCTCCTCCCCCACCACCGGAGGTACTTCGATCATTTGCTGATCATCCTCCGGACTATCCAGTGCACAGCCGTACAGGACCTTGAGACGTTCAGCGGCGGCGATCGGCGTCGACAGGCCGCGCGCAATGTCAGAGGTCACATGGGTGCCGCCGAGCGGCACGCTGTCGATATGCAGGAGTGCGCCATCGGCAAAGACCGACGCCGTCGACGCGCCCGCGCCCATGTCGATCAGGGTCGCACCGAGCTTGACCTCGTCATCGCCCAGCGCAGACAGACCCGAGGCATAAGGTGTGGCGACCACGCCCTTGAGATTGAGATGGCAGCGCTCGACACAATTCATCAGATTGCGCAGCGGCCCCACCGCGGCCGTGATGACGTGCACTTCCACGCCCAGCGTACGGCCATACATGCCGCGCGGATCGCGAATGCCGCGATGATCATCCACGGACCAGGACAACGGGATGGCGTGCAGGATGACGCGATCATCCACCTGGAATTCGGCCAGCGCACCGTTCAGCAACTTGCGCAGGTCCTTGGCGGTAACCTCGCGATTGTGCAGGTCAACTTCTGCGGCGATACGGGTAGAATTGGGCTGGCCCGCGGACAGGCTGACGCTGACCGCCGTGACAGCCGTCCCCGCCATGCGTTCCGCCTGTTCGACAGCAGCACGAATAGCATCGGAGGCGCCGTCCATGTCGACGATCGCCCCGCCTCTCACACCCCGGCTGGACTGGTGTCCCACGCCAACCATGCGTGGGCGCGGCCCGGCAATGGTCTCATCCGTGCGTGCGATAAAACAGGCAACCTTGGACGATCCCACATCCAGCGCGGCGTAGACGCCATTACCCTTGGCAGGCTGCGGCGCAGCCGGAGACTGGCGCTGGAACAGGCCGAAGAAACTCATGCGTCGCGCTCCGCCATTCCGGCTTCAGCGGCGCGATCGGGCAAAGCTCTAACAATCAGGTCACCTTGCCCACGCATGTCGAAACTCTCCGCTGCCAGGCGCAGGACCCCGCGCTCGGAATGCAGACGGGCCAGGATCGCCATGGACGCGTTCACATCGCCTTCGGGCAGCTTGATGTCCGCCCCGTTTTCCAGACGCAAATTCCAGCGGCGTTCGCCGACACGCACCGCACCGACAACCTCGTCGCGGATCGACGGATGGCGGTCGAGCGCCTCGACGATCTCGACAACACTGTCATTGGCGCCTTCGGCTACAACCAGCGGAAGGGCCGGCGGGGCCATTACATCGGCCTGCCCCATGACCACGCCATAGCGATCGATAATGTTGAGCTGGCCCTCAACCTGCCACAGGGCAAAGGCTTCACGCGTTTCCACAACCACGGCGACAGAATTGGGCCACAGGCGCGCCACGGACGCGGAGCGTACCATCGGCAAGGCCTCGACGCGTGCGCGGATTTCCGCCGGATCAACGGCGAAAATCGGATATCCGCCCTGAAGACCGGTGGCTTCGACAATATTGTGGGCGATCACGCCCTGGGCACCGGAGACATCAATGGTCTCAACGGCAAATCCGGCCTTGGCGAGCTGAACCTGGGAATGGGTGACAACAGACTGGCGCACGTCATCAAGCTGGCCGAACAGGGCCAGACCAGCCACGGTCACTGCCGCAACGCCCGCGAGCGCAATCCCGCCCAGACGAGCAGCATTGGCAACACGATAACGCGCACTTCGGACCTGGGCTTCCACCCAATTACGCAAACGCCGCGGTGCTGGGACCGCGGCGGACTTGGCTCTGGTTCTACGACGGACCGGTTTTTTCGGTCCACCGCGCCTCACCTTCGACACGACGCATTCTCCGCCATCCAATCCACGAGATCTGGAAACGCGATCCCGCAGTACTGCGCCTGTTCTGGCGCTAAAGACGTAGGAGTCATGCCCGGCTGGGTGTTAATTTCGAGTAACCATAGCGGGTGTTCTGCTGATTCGTCGTAACGGAAGTCACACCGTGTCAGCCCGCGACATTCCAAGGTTTTATGGGCCTTTAGCGCCATTTCCATGGCCAGCTTCTCGACCTCTGCCGGAATTTTTGCCGGTAAAATATGATCAGATCCGCCAGCCGCGTACTTCGCTTCGTAATCATAGAAAGTCGTGTTCGGGATGATCTCGGTGACGGCGAGCGCCCGGTCCTCCATCACCGCAACGGTCAGCTCCCGGCCCGGCACATAGCGCTCAACGAGCACCTCATCACCCAGATCATCCGTCTCCGCAGCCAGCCCGGCCGGAGGACGATTGGCGCCTTCCAGAACGATGTGCACACCAACTGACGAACCCTGTGCGTTCGGCTTGGCGACATAGGGCGGTTTCATCGCATGTGTCTTGGCCGCCTCGAAGCGATTGACCAGCATGCCTTCCGGACAGGGTATTCCCGCCGCGCGCAGCACGTCCTTGGCCATCTGCTTGTTCATCGCCAGGGCCGAGGCCAGCACACCGGAATGCGTATAAGGCTTGCCGAAATGCTCCAGCACGCCCTGCACCATTCCATCCTCGCCCCACTCGCCATGCAGCGCGTTGAAGACGATATCCGGATCAGCCTCGACCAGCTGGTTATAGAGGTCCCGCCCGGCATCGATCTCGACAACGTCATGGCCCTTCTCGCGCAGACCATCAGCCACCGCCTTGCCGGACACCAGCGAGACTTCACGCTCGGGGGACAAACCGCCCAGAAGGACTGCGATACGTTTGCTCATGACTTACTCCTGGGGCTCCCCAACCCGTTTCACTTCCCAGCGCAGATCCACGCCGTGTTTTTCCTTCACACGGGCGCGCACATCCTCGCCGACCTGTTCCAGGTCTGCCGCGGTCGCCGTGCCGTCATTGATAAGGAAGTTACAGTGCTGTTCGGAAAAGAACGCCCCGCCGACGCGATAGCCACGCCCGCCGACACTGTCGATCAATTGCCAGGAGCGGCGCTGATTGGGCGTGCCCGGCGCGTCCGGATTGGCAAAAGTCGAACCGGAGGTCTTCTCACGGATCGGCTGGGTGCCCTCGCGACGTTCGGTGATGCCATTCATGCGCGCCTCGATGGCGGCAGGCTCGTCCGGCGTGCCTTGGAAAACGGCCGAGGTGAAGATCCAGTCCTCAGGCGCCTCACAATGGCGATAGGAATAGTTCAGCTCTTCCGGGCTGGCCTCGATGATGCGGCCCAGGCGGTCGATCGCACGCACAGAGACGACAACATCCTTGGTTTCCTGGTCATAACAACCGGCATTCATGCGCAGCGCGCCGCCAATCGTGCCCGGCACTCCAACCAGATATTCCATACCCGCCAGCCCAGCCTTCGCTGCCGCCTTGGCGACCATCTTGTCCAGCGCACCGGCGCCCGCCTTCAGTCGCTTGCCTTCGAGCACTTCCGTGCGCGCAAACGTCCCCGCCAGGCGAATGACAACACCGCGGATACCGCCATCGCGCACCAGCGTATTCGATCCCGCGCCGAGCACGTGCACAGGGATATCGTCCGGGGTTTCAGCGAGGAAACGCGACAGGTCCGCCTCGTCCGCCGGCAGATACATCACATCCGCCGGACCACCGACGCGCAGCCAGGTGACGTCCTTGAGCGACGCATGCTCGAGATATTTGCCGCGAACGGTCGGAAGGCGCTCGATGAGGTTCAACCCAGCGCCTCCAGCTCTCCCTGCAGTGCGTAGGCCCACTGGGTGATGTCACCGGCGCCGAGGAAGATGACGATATCGCCCTTGCCGGCCCGCGCCGCGACTTCACGGGCGACGTCATTGCGGGTGATCGCCAGGGCCTCGCGATGGCCATGCGCGGCGAGGCTTTCCACCAGGCCGTCGCGGTCGAAACCTTCCAGCGGCTCTTCACCAGCGGCAAAGACATTGGCGACCATCACCGTGTCGGCGTCATTGAAACAGGTGGAGAAATCATCGAACAGATCCGCCAGGCGCGAATAGCGGTGCGGCTGCATGATCGCTATCACCTTGCCCGTCGAGGCCTGGCGCGCGGCTTTCAGAACAGCCGAGATCTCCACCGGGTGGTGGCCATAATCATCGATGATCGTGGCGCCCTTCCAGGCACCGGCCTTGGTGAAACGACGTTTCACACCGCCAAAATCCGCCAGGCCAGAACGCGCCTTCTCGACCGTAAGACCAAGCTCGCGCGCCGTCGCCAGGGCTGCAGCGGTATTGAGCACATTGTGCTCGCCGACCATGGGCAGGAAGACATCGGTCCAGACATCTTCATCCTGGCCGCGCAGGCGGAAGCGGACATCAAACGTCGTGCCTGCCGGTTCGGCGCGCATATTCTCGATGCGCACATCAGCCTGCGGGTTGAAGCCATAGGTGATGACCCGGCGATCCTCGACGCGGGAGGCCAGCGACTGGACTTCCGGGTGATCGGTGCAAAGGACGGCAAAGCCGTAAAACGGCAGGTTCTCAACGAACTGGTAGAAGGCATCACGCAGCACATCAAAGTCGCCATAATGCTCCATGTGCTCGGGATCGATATTGGTGACGATGGCCACGGTGGATCGCAGCTTGAGGAAAGAGCCATCGCTCTCATCCGCCTCAACCGCCATCCACTCACCCAGGCCGACCTTGGCGTTGGACTGGTAAGCGGAAATGATGCCGCCATTGATCACGGTGGGATCAACACCCGCTGCATCCATCAGCACGGCAACAAGCGAGGTTGTCGTGGTCTTGCCATGCGTGCCACCGACCGCGATCGAGTATTTCAGGCGCATCAGCTCGGCCAGCATCTCGGCCCGGCGCACAACCGGGATCTTGGCCGAACGGGCCGCGACCAGTTCCGGATTGTCCGGCTTGATGGCCGAGGAGACGACGATGGCGCCGGCACCTTCCACATTCTCACCGGCATGCCCGATGGCGATCTTGGCGCCCTTCTCACGCAGGCGCTCGACATTCGGATTGGCCTTGATGTCGGACCCCTGGACCTTGTAGCCCAGATTGAGCATCACCTCGGCAATACCGGACATGCCGATACCGCCAATACCGACAAAATGGACCGGCCCGACCGGGAAAGGCAAAGCGGCGAAATTCATACAACTGCTCCTGTCACCAGGCCATCCACGGCCTTGGCCAGCGCTTCAGCTGCATCCGGGCGCCCCAACGCCCGCGCTGCAGCCGCGCGTTCTTTCAGATCCTGCGGGTTCGACAGGCGGGTTTCCAGCAATTCGCTCAGCCGTTCTGCAGTGAAGTCGGCTTCCGGCAGCACATCCGCCGCCACCGCCTTGTAAAGACCTTCGGTATTGGCGCTCTGGTGATCGTCAGCGGCGATGCCCAACGGACAGAAAATCGCGGGACGGCCTACGCCGGCGACTTCCGACACCGTTGAGGCTCCGGCCCGACCGATCACGAAATGGGAACTGGCCAGCAGCTCGCCCACATTCTTGAAAAAGGGCTCGCACTGGGCGTTCACGCCGGCCTTGCTGTAAGTCTCTCGCGCCATGTCGAGATTTTCTTCGCGTGTCTGTTGGACGACATCAAGGCAAGATTTGAGCTTTTCCGGGAGCATTGCGATCGCCACCGGAACCGTCTCGGACAGGATACGCGCCCCCAGGCTTCCGCCCAGCACCAGAAGATTGATCCGGCTGTCATCCGAGATTTCGGGATAACCGGCGGCTCGCGCGTCCACGATCGGCTCTCGCAGGGGATTGCCCGTCAGGATATGGCGCTTGCGAGCCCGCTCCGGCAGGCGGTCGAGGCGCTCGAAACCGGACGCAATGAAACCCGCCTTGGACGCAAACGTCCGATTGACCCGGCCAAGCACCGCATTCTGTTCGTGAATGCAAAACGGAATGCCTGCCGTTCTCGCAGCGGCAATGGCCGGGAACGCCGGATAACCGCCGAAACCGGCCACAACATCCGGCTTCCACGCCTTCACAATGGCCTGGGTCTCCGCCAGGCCGCGCGTTAGCTCGACGCCGGCCTTGAGCAGTTTCAACGGGTTCTTGGTGAAGGGACTGGCCGCGTGGATTTCGTCGACGGCCACGGCCGGGAAGTCCTCGGTGTGTTTCATGCCACGCGCATCGGTCACCAGACGGATCTGCCAGCCGCGCTCGATCAGCGCTTCGGCGGCCGCGCGCGCAGGAAACATGTGTCCGCCGGTTCCTCCGGCGGCGATCAGGCAACGTCTGGGTGTCATGCGGTGTAACGACTGGAGTATGCGCCGGGGCGACGACGGGTGAAGGCCAGCATGAGGCCGGCTCCGAAAGCGAGCGCGAGCATGGAGGATCCCCCGTAGGAAACGAATGGCAAAGTCATGCCCTTTGGCGGGATCAGGTTCAAGTTCACAGCGATGTTGACCAGCGCCTGCAATCCGAATTGCAGGGCCAGGCCGGCGACCGCCAGCTGCGCGAAATGATCGGTCAGGCGCATCGCCTGACTCCAGGCGCGAGCCACAAGGATCGAAAACAGACCGATGATGGAGAGTGAGGCCAGCAGGCCGAATTCCTCGGCTGCGACCGAGAAGATGAAATCCGTGTGGGCGTCCGGCAGGAAGTGTTTCACCTCGCCCTCGCCGGGGCCAACGCCGGCAATGCCACCGCGGGAAATGGCGTCCATCGCCCGGTCGATCTGGTAGGTATCGCCACTTTCCGGGTCGAGGAAACGTTCTACCCGACTGGCAACGTGCGGAAACATCATATAGGCAGCCCCCGATCCGGCGACGGCCAGGCCTCCCAGGCCAGCCACCCAGATCCAGGACAGGCCCGAGGCGAAGAACACGCCACCGAAACACAGGGTCAGGAGAACGGACTGGCCGAAATCCGGCTGGATCATCAACAGCCCGATCGAGACGAGAAAGATAGCAAAGGCAATAATCCGGCCCGGCACCGGCGCCCCCCGCTTTTCCTCGGCGAACAGCCAGGCAGCGGTTACGACCAGGGCGGGTTTCAGGAATTCGGACGGCTGAAGACCGAAACTGCCAATGCGGATCCAGCGCGTCGCGCCCTTCACCTCGTGCCCGATGAAAGGCATCGCGACCATCAAGGCGAGCGAGCCCAGCAAGGCGGTGGCGGCCAGCCGTCGCGCGCCCGTGGGCGACAGGGCAGAAATGGCCAACAGGCCAATCAGGGAGAGGGTTGCGAAGACACTCTGGCGGTAGAGGAAGAAGAACGGGTCCTCGATACCCAGTCGGTCAGCGGCCGCAGGACTGGCGGCCATCGACAACATCAGGCCGGCCGCGATCAGCGCGAGCACAACAAACAGCAATGTCCGATCGATACCGCGCCACCAGGAGATCGCAGCGCGGGGAGCCAGGGTATTCAACCGGCGCCTCCAGCCGCGACCACCGTCGCCGATTGATCGAGCACCAGGCGGGCAAACGCCTCACCGCGTTCCTCGAAACTCTTGAACTGGTCAAACGACGCTGCCGCTGGCGAGAGCAGCACGACAGATCCGGGTGACCCGGCTGTATCCGCGCGGGCCGCTGCGAGTGCGTTAGCCAGGTCTCCGCATTTTTGCCATCTCACCTTGCCATCCAGTTCGGTCGCGAACTGATTCTGCGCTTCCCCGATCAGATACGCCTTGCGGATACGGTGAAGAGACGGTTCGAGCACCTCGAGCCCGTCTTCCTTGGCTCTCCCGCCCGCAATCCAGTAGATATCGCTGTAGCAATTGATCGCCTGCAATGCGGCTTCCGCATTGGTCGCCTTACTGTCATTGACGAAGCGTACGCCCGCTTCATTCGCAACCACTTCCTGACGGTGGGGCAAGCCACCAAAACTGGCGATCGCATCCGCGGCAGCGCGACCACCGATACCCAGCATGCGCACGGCTGCGAGGGCCGCAGCGACATTCTGTGCATTGTGTCTGCCCGGCAGGGCCTGTGCCTTGGTCAGGTCCACGAGCGGGTGGGAGGCACTGTCCAGCGCGTCATAGACTCGGTCACCAAGCGCATAGACGCCACGCGCAAACACCCGCCCGGCAGAAATGGGGATGATCTGTTCCTCGCGACGGCGTTGACGCAGGCTGGAATAGAAGGCGTTGGTCTCGTCATCATCGATCCCGATAATGGCGATGCCCCGGTTACCCTGCATGTCGAACAGCCGCTTCTTGGCGGCGAAATAGCCGTCAAATCCACCATGGCGGTCCAGATGGTCTGGCGAGATATTGAGCAGGACGGCGACATCGCATTCCAATGTCTGGGTCAGATCGATTTGATAGCTCGACAGCTCGAGGACGTAATAGGATCCCGGACGCGGCGGGTCCTGGGCCAGAATGGCGTCGCCGATATTGCCGGCCACGATCGCATTGCGGCCGGTTTCCCGGAGAATGTGTCCGATCAAGGCAGAGGTGGTGGATTTGCCATTGGTTCCGGTCACGCCGATGATTTTCGGTCGGCGATGTTCCGGCATCTCGGCCAGGGTGCGAGCGAACAGCTCGATATCGCCGATGACCGGAGCCCCGACAGACTGGGCCAGCTCCACCATGCGATGTGGCTTGGGATGGGTCAGAGGTATACCGGGAGAGAGGATCAGCGCGGCGATGTCGCCCCAATCCCGGCGATTGAGATCATCCAAATGCACACCCGCCGCTTCGGCATTCGCGCGTGCGGTTTCGGAATCGTCCCATGACGACACCTCCGCGCCTCCGGCTTCCAGGGCTTTGGCGGCCGCAATACCTGTGCGCCCCAATCCGAACACAGCCACGCGTCGGCCCTTATATGAATGGATCGGGATCATCTGGTTGCAGTTTACCTCAATTTGAGTGTTGCGAGTCCGATTAATGCGAGAATGACTGCAATAATCCAGAAACGGATGACGATGGTCGGCTCAGCCCAGCCCTTTTTCTCGAAGTGGTGATGGATGGGCGCCATGCGGAAAACACGTTTCCCGGTCAATTTGAAACTGGCCACCTGGACCATGACCGACACCATTTCCAGAACAAAGAGACCGCCGACAATCGCCAGCACGATCTCGTGCTTGACGGCAATGGCGATGGCCCCAAGCGCGCCGCCGAGCGATAGCGACCCGGTATCGCCCATGAAGATCATCGCAGGGGGAGCATTCCACCACAGGAAGCCAAGCCCCGCGCCGAGAAGCGCACCACAGAAGACCAGCAACTCACTGGTTCCCGGCGTGTGGTGGACCTGCAGGTATTCGGCAAAATCGACCCGGCCGACCAGGTAGGCGATGACGCCGAAAGTCGCGGCGGCAATCATGACCGGGACAATGGCCAGCCCGTCCAGCCCGTCCGTCATGTTCACGGCATTGCCCGAGCCGACAATGACGATACAGCCAAAGACATAGAAGAGCGGCCCGATATTGATCAGGAAGTCCTTGAAGAAGGGGAAGGCAATCGACGTCTCAAGCCCGGCATCCATGCCGTTGGCACGTGCGACGCTGGTGGCCCAGAACACCGCGATAGCCGCAATGGTGAATTCGAACAACAGCTTGAACTTGCCGCCAAACCCAGCCGTGCTCTGCTTGGTCACCTTCATATAGTCATCGACAAAGCCGATCAGACCGAAGCCAGCCGTCACGAAAATCACGATCCAGACATATTGATTGGTCAGGTCCGACCATAACAGCGTGCCGACCATGACACCCAACAGGATCAGGAAACCGCCCATGGTCGGGGTGCCGGCCTTTTCCACCACGTGGCGCTGAATGCCTTCCTCGCGAATGGGCTGACCCTTGCCCTGCTTGCGGCGCAACCAGCTGATCATCGGCTTGCCGAAAACGAAGGCGATCAGCATCGCCGTCATCAAGGCACCACCCGTTCTAAACGTGATATAGCGGAACAAGTTCGCCAGTTGCAGATCCTCTGCAAGCGGCGCGAACAACAGATAGAGCATTGGCGGTCAGGCCTCCGTCAGATCGAATGCAGTGCCATCGGCCAGAACTGCGGCAATCTTGTGGAGCCCGGATCCGTTGGAGCCTTTCATCAGCACGACATCCCCCGATCGAAGCTCAGATTTAAGCGGCTCAAGCACCTCTCTGGCGCTTTTCGCATAGCCCGCGCGCATTGCTGCGGGCAAGGCATCATGCAGGTGTTTCATCAGAGAGCCGCAGCAAAAAACCAGATCAGTGTTAGCGTCGAGCAAAGGCTCCACCAGTTCGGCGTGCAGACCCGGTCCTGCTGAGCCGAGCTCCAGCATGTCGCCCAGAACGGCGATACGACGCCCATCGCCCGCCGGCTGAGCCGCACCCAGCGCGCTCATCGCAGCGCGCATCGATACGGGATTGGCGTTATAGGCATCGTCCAGCAAAGTGGCCTCGCCGCCGCCTGGCAGCGCTATTTCGACGGCGCGACCTCGGCCAGCTGCCGCATCTACCTGGCTCAGTGCCTCGGCGACATCGCGCGCGTCCAGCCCGGTTGCTGCCGCAGCCGCAAAAACCGCCGCGACATTCCACGCCCAATGCTCGCCGGACGCCGCCAGCCGGAAGGGAATGCGATTGCCCATCACATTGATCCGGCCACGGCTCCCGTCCAGACCGGTCTCGAATTCTTCAATCCGAACAGCGGCGTGTGCGGCCCGGCCAAATTCCAGCAGGAAGGCGGCTGAGGAATTACGCGCATGTTGAGCAATCCGGTCGCACAGAGGGTCGTCCGCCGGAATGACGGCGACTCCATCAGGTTCCATGCCCTCGAAAATCTCGGACTTGGCGTCTGCAATGGCCTCGATCGAACCAAGGTTTTCCAGATGGGCTTCGCCGATCCGCGTGATCAGCGTGACATGGGGTTGCACCAGCGCTGACAGATCACGGATCTCGCCGGCATGGTTCATTCCCATTTCAAACACGGCACGCTGGGTGTCAGCCGGCATGCGGGCGAGTGTCAGCGGCACGCCCCAGTGATTGTTGTAGGACTTCACACTCCAGTGCGCGGGCCCCGCAGCACGGAACACGGCCGCGATGGCCTCTTTCACGCTGGTCTTGCCGACACTGCCCGTTACCGCAACACGAATGCCGGAACAGCGGTCGCGGGCGGCCGCGCCTAGTGCCCGCAAAGCGTCGAGACTGTCAGGGACTTTCAGATGTGCACCGGGTAGTCCGTCTGACCGCTCGACCAAGGCTGCTGCGGCGCCGCGCGCCATCGCATCGGGGACAAAATCATGTCCGTCACGCACATCCCTCAAGGCAACAAAGAGATCGCCGGGGCAAATGGTGCGCGTATCGATCGAGATGCCATTGCACGTCCAGTCATACGCGCCAACCAGCTCTCCCCCCGCTGCGGCCAGCGCCTGTTTCGCAGTCCAGAGCGGTTTAGACATGCCGGACCTCCAAAGCGTCCAGGGCGTCGCGCGATACGGCGCGATCATCAAAGGGATGAACCACGCCGGCAATGGTTTGGCCGGTCTCATGCCCCTTGCCGGCAACCAGAAGGCAATCGCCCTCTCGCAACAGGCCAACGCCGTGATTGATTGCCTCGCGCCGATCAGCGATCTCGATACCGTCTGGACACCCGCTCTTGATCGCAGCGCGGATCAGGTCCGGATCCTCGGATCGTGGATTATCATCCGTGATGATGGCGATGTCCGCCAGCTTCTGGGCGATTGCACCCATCTTCGCACGCTTGTCCGGATCGCGGTCACCACCGCACCCGAAGACCACGATCACCCACCCCTTGGTATGGGGGCGCGCGGCACGCAACAGCTTGTCCAGCCCGTCCGGTGTGTGCGCGTAATCCACCAGAACCGGGGCACCGGCGGCAGTTTCACCAACCTTGTCGAGGCGACCGGGCACACCGCCCAGCTGCGCCAGGGTATCGAAGACAATCGCGGGTTTGATACCGCCTGTCAGAGTGATCGCTGCTGCGGCGAGCGCATTGAGAATCTGGAACTCACCCACCAGCGGGATATTCAGACGCGTTTCGTCGCCTTTCCAACGGAACACAACATCCTGGCTGGCTGCGCGCGGGGTGATTTCGCAGATTTGCAAGTCCTCACCGCGCCAGCCCATGGTCAAAACCTCAAGGCCGCGCTCTCGGGCAAGTGCGGCCATGCGCTCGCCCCACTCGCTGTCGGTGTTGATAATTGCCGGCGCGCCAGGCTCCATGAAATTCAGGAAGAGACGCGCTTTGGACGCAAAATAGTCCTCAAAATCCGGGTGATAATCCAGATGGTCCTGCGTCAGATTCGTGAATGCCGCGAGGGTGACTTTCACCGCCTCCATCCGGCGTTGCTTCAGGCCATGGCTGGAGGCTTCCATAGCCAGATGCGTGACGCCATCGCGGGCCAGCTCATCCAGTGAGCGGTGGAGCGCGGCAGCATCCGGCGTGGTATAACCGGTCACTTCAGAACTATTGCCCCGGGCCACGCCCAGCGTGCCGAGGCTGGCTCCGTCGATCCCGGCAGCTGTCCAGATCTGACGGACAAACTCGACGGTCGAACTTTTACCGTTTGTACCTGTTATCGCGACGATATTGGCAGGTTGCGCGGGATAATAAGCTGCGGCCATCGTGGCGAACAATGCCGGCGCATCGCTCGCCTGGATGACGGGAATGCCAAGCCCCTCGATAGGCACATCGCTGACAATGGCGGCGGCACCGGCTGCCGCGGCCTGCGTCGCGAATTTACTGCCATGAACCGCAACTCCCGGCAGCGCGGCGAAGACCCAGCCAGGCTTGACCTTGCGACTGTCCAGGGTCAACCCGATGATTTCGATCTGATCAAAGCCCGGCTCAAGCGCTGAGGCTGGCAGCAGCTCGGCTAGTTTCACGGATAATCCTCCGGCATCAGCGCGGCACGAACCAGCGCGGCACGACTGTCATGATCTTCGTTCGAGCGTTCAACTCCGAGGATCGGCGCAATACGGGAGATGATCTCCCCCGTCGCCGGCGCAGCTGTCCATCCCCCCGTGGCGTAGCCATAGGTCGATTCATTGCCTTGCGGTTCGTCCAACAACACCAGCACCGCATATTGCGGGTCGTCATAAGGGAACACGGCAGAGAAGGAGGAAATAAGGCGGCTACTGTCATACCCGCCGCGATGCGGCTTTTCCGCCGTCCCGGTCTTGCCGGCGACGCGATAACCGGCGGCCTCGGCGCTGCCACCGGTGCCATCCGTTACGTTCTCCCGCATCAGCGCCAGCACATCGCGCGCGGTCTCGGAACTCATCACACGCTCACCGACGATGGTCTCGTTGGCGGCGACCGGCTGAAGGGTCGGCGGCACATAAACCCCGTCATTCGCGATCGCTGCAAAAGCGGCGATCGTCGCAATGGGGCTGACGGCAATGCCGTGGCCATAGGAAATCGTGGCCGTTTCGGTTTGCGCCCATTGGCGCGGCAGCAGCGGGTCGGCGCTTTCGATCAGCTCGATCGGGGCACGCTCAAGCAAGCGCAAATCACCCAGAAACCCTCGCTGGGCTTCCGAGCCCACCTCAAGCGCTATCAGCGAAGAGCCGATATTGGAGGAATGCGTGAAAACTTCCGAAAGGGTCAGCCAACGGTCTTCCGCGTGATAGTCATTGATTGTGTGACCACCCAGCTGCAGCGGGTTGGATGCGTCATAGCCGCTCTCCAGTGTCGCAGTGCCCGTCTCCAGGGCCAGGGCCACAGTGAACGCCTTGAAGGTCGAGCCCATTTCGTAGACGGATTGGGCGGACCGGTTCAGACGTTCTCGCGCCTCGCTCTGCATGGGACGGTTCGGATCGAAATCCGGCAGCGAGACCATCCCGACGATTTCTCCCGTCCGCACATTCATGACGACCCCGGACGCCGCGAGTGCGTCGAACTCGATCATGCTTGCCCGCAAAACCTCATCGAGATGGAATTGCACGGCCATGTCGATCGACAGAGCAACCGGGCGGCCGTCTCCCGACGACAGCGCTGAATTGAAGGCGCGTTCCGCGCCGGCCAGGCCGGCGAGGTCGCGATCTGTATAGCCGACCACATGGGAGGCCAGGCGGCCGCGCGGATAAACGCGGCGCGGCTCGGTGCGAAACCCGACTCCGGGAAGCCCAAGCGCAAATACGGCCTGACGCTGTCTCGGGGTCAGATTGCGCTGGATCCAGACAAAGCGCCGGCGCGAAGACAGATCCCGGACTACCCGCTCGACATCCAGCCCCGGCAACACGCCGGCCAGCGCCTCGGCGGTCTCGCCGGCATCCCAAACCTGGGTCGGATCTGCATAAAGAGAGTGTGTTTCCAGCGTCGTCGCCAACACCTGGCCAGTACGGTCGAAGATCTCTCCGCGATCAACAGCCGCCACCGTATTGCTCGCATCACTGCCGACATCCACCGGGTTGGCCACAGCCATCTCGACAGATCGCAGGGCCAGAAGACCAAACCCCACAGCCACGGCAAGACCCAGAATTCTCAGACGCGAGCGCGCCTGGTCCAGAGCCTGGGCCTCGTCGCTCTCCAACCGCAGCAGGCGTGACACGTCCGCCGGCGCAGCTTCCGCCAGAGGCGGCAGCGCCGGGTTGACTGTTTCAGTGGAAACAGGTCGACGGAACGGCCACAGCTTCATCGATCGGGACCTCCTGCCGGTTCGGCATCTGCCAGCGCCAGCTCGCCACCATCATTCGACAGAAACAGATCTTCGCGCAGCCCTTCATCCTCGACATCTGTCACGATCGGCAGATCGTTGACCCCGATTTCCCGGCTAGGATCCAGCGGTTCGAGCCCGAGATAACGACGCGCCAGCGCCCGCAGCCGCTCCGGCTCCTCCAGATGCGCGATCTCGACATTTAGGACATTGACCTGGCGACGCTCTTCAGCGAGCTGCGCCTGGATAAGCTCGAGGCGCTCTTGAGAGGATTTGGCCTCGGTTTTGGCAATGTAGAGCGCCACAGCCAAGGTGATAGCCACCAGGAGTGCGATTCCGTTCAGCAGGCGGATCATAGAGCGGCCTCCAGCTTGGAAAGCGGCACAACTCCGGGCATCACGAACTCCTCTTCCTGCCAGCTGGGCGCCTGGTTGCGCACCGCGACGCGTAGTTTCGCGGAACGCGATCGCGGGTTCTCGGACAATTCCTGCTCGGACGCGGTCACCGCCTTGCGGGTCTCCAGCGTGAAGCTTGCTGCAGGCCCCTCGACCGCAACCGGGTTGTGGCGAGAACCACCGCCACCAGCCAGACCGGAACGGGCCCGCATGAACGTCTTAACCATGCGATCTTCCAATGAATGGAACGTAACCACCACCAACCTCCCCATTGGCGCCAGAACGCGCTCTGCAGCACTCAAAGCCCGGGCGAGCTCACCGAGCTCGTCGTTCACAAAAATGCGCAAGGCCTGAAAGACCCGCGTCGCAGGATGAATTTTCAAGTGTTTTCCGCCAATTGCGCGGGAAACAATGTCCGCCAACTGGTCCGTCGTCGTAATCGGGCTCTCGCCACGCGCGCGAACCACGAATTGCGCAACCCGGCGCGATTTTCTCTCTTCGCCATAGACATAAAATATGTCCGCGAGTTCGCGCTCGCTCAGACGGTTAACCGCGTCACTGGCCGACGCCCCCTCACCGGACATCCGCATATCCAGTGGCCCCGGCTTGCTGAAGGAGAATCCGCGCTCGGCCTGGTCGATCTGCATGGACGAGACGCCGATATCGAGCACGACCCCGTTCACCGCCTCCCGGCCACTGCCGGAAACAGCACGCTGGAGTTCGGAAAACGGGCCCGCATGGAAGCTGAAACGCTCGCCGAATTCGCGATTAAAAAGCTCAACGGTCGGTGCGACGTTCGGGTCGCGATCCACGGCGATCAGGGTGCAATCGGCGGCGCCCAGGACGGCGCGTGAATATCCGCCAGCGCCGAAAGTGCCATCCAGATGCACCTCACCAGCCTGCGGACGCAAACCGGCCAACACCTCGCTCAACATCACGGGATAATGACTCACAAGGCACCTCCCGGACGCGGCCCGAGCTTCAGCGCACGCTTGTTGTCGCGCGCAAATGACTGGGCATTTGCCTTGTGGGCCTCATACACATCTGGCGACCAGATTTCGAACCGCGACCCAAGACCAACAAAAGTCGCCTTTCCTTCGAGCCCGGCGTGATCGATGAAATCCTTGGGAAGCGTCACGCGACCATTGGCATCAAATGAGAGCGGCCGCGCCGCTCCGAAAATGGCGCGCTCGAAAGCGACACGCGCTTCGTCATAAGGGTCCATTTCCTCGATCAGGGACTGGTAGCGCTCAAGCAGGGCCTGACCCCCACCCTCCAGATAGGTCCCGTCGAAGGACGGCCAGACGATAATGCCGTCAAACGCACCTCCGCCAACCACCGCACGGAAATCCGCCGGCACGGAAACCCGCCCCTTCGCATCTACGCCATTGATGGTGGTGGACAGGAACACGTCCGCCTACTCCCCAGCTAACCGCACGAACCGCCTCATGGTTAACGATGGGATAACATGGGATTAGATGGGAAACAATGACGAAAGGTTGGTTTTTGATGGATTAACGCGCTGATTAACCAATGCAATCCGAACAAAGAAGGAACATTAAGTTAATATCCACAGCCGCCCGCCAAGATTCGCTGAACGACTCCCGAAAACGCGGAACAAAAAGAGAGAATGCGTGCATAAATATTGAGCAGCGCTCGACTTGCCCGTTTACGATTAACCATTCGCGACAGAAAATAGTCAGGCGACCTGTAAGCCGGGTTCTGTTCCCCTCTCGGGGCGACGATCATTCATCTGCGCTGCGCCTTGCGACACAGCTGGTGCGACCTACCCGGATGACACGTGGAAACACGCGTGCAGCTCAAGGCTGCCCTCATCCCTATTCGGTCTTGCTCCAGGTGGGGCTTGCCGTGCCCCCTTCCTTACGGTCGGGGCGGTGCGCTCTTACCGCACCCTTTCACCCTTACCCTCCTCAGCCGAAACGTCGAAGGGCGGTCTGCTCTCTGCTGCGCTTTCCCTGGGGTCACCCCCGCCGGGCGCTACCCGGCACCTTGTTTCCATGGAGCCCGGACTTTCCTCGATCACGCCGTTTCCGGACTTGTGACCGCGACCGTCCAGCCGCCTGACAGCGCGCTTAAAGCGCATCCGACTCAGATTGGCAAGCCGGCCTCAAATCAGGCGATCAGGTTCTAGAATATACACAAGAAATGCTCCGATGGTTTGGTTACGAAACCGCCATGTGACGTTCCTGCAACAGAATGCGGATTTTGTATCCAATCGCAGAAGACTGTCGGAAATATTACAGTTTGCTCATTGACGATCACGGAGGTGTGAGCCAGCGTGTACATGCGCTTGGGGAAGCGCTGAAAAGGGAAGGATCGAGTTACAGGCACACCACACGACTGCTCGGGCAATATTGTCCATGTTGTGCAGGTGTCTGTGCTTAAGGCGGCCGGAAGCGTTGATCCGGACTTCTTTCCTTTGTGTCTAATCGCAATGGATGGTTTGCGCCGTCCTGGAGGGATGTATAGCAGAATATTCCAACGATCATTTACGATGGGCCTTCAGTGGCGCGTTCATGATTGATCGACCAGGCATCGCGTATCATTCGAAAATGAAATAGCTGGGATTTCTAGGGTCCCGGTGAGCCCCAGGAGTGAAGTCACGAGCACCCAACGGGCGAATTACCTCCCTCCGAGGTAGCGAAGAGACGGTGGCTTTAGCCATCGTCTCTTTTGCTTTTCCCCTGCCCAGCGAAACACGCACGCCCTTGCCCCGCGCCGAACGGGTACCCGGCAGGCGGACAAGACAGCACTCGACAGCGCCGGAAACTTGCCTATGTGAACGTATCAAGAGCGGGATGGCGGCACCCTCCTTGGTTCAAGCGTGATTGCGGGCGTGAAAACACGTTTGCACGCGCTCATTCTATCCACCGTCCCGACCCATGGATCCGGAATTTCTAGAGTTCCGGCTAGTCTCCAGGAGTGAAGTCACGAGCACCCGCGAGACGTTTAGCCTGAAGAGGCAGCGGGGGCGGTGAAGGCATTCACCGCCCTTCGTTTTCCCCGCGGTCGCGCGACTGGCCTGCTGACGATCACCGCCCCGCCAGGGCCGCAGCACGGATCAGGGCAGAAGTCTCTGTATCAATCTGTCCATCGATACACGTCTGGCGATGGCGGCGTTGGAATGCCTTGACCGTATCCTCGACCGGCGCGTCCGGATTATAGCCGGCCCGAATGAGGTCCGCCTCCGGATCCTCGCTCGGCCCCTCAGCAGCCAGAGCGAGCGCGCAACCTTCCGCGGCCAATCGCTGCCAGGGGAAATGCTCGCCCGGATCCTCCTTGCGCTCGACCGCAATATCGGAGTGCCCGATAACGCAGTCCGGCGAAAGCCCGTGCTCGGCCATCAATCGCTTCACGAGCTGGATAACCGCATCGATCTGTGTCTCGGGATAGGCCGGCAACCCGAAATCATGTCCGCCATTGACGATCTCGATGCCAATCGAGGCCGAGTTGATATCCCGCTCTCCGTGCCAATAACTCACCCCGGCATGCCAGGCACGTTTCTCATCGGCAACCAGGCGGAAAACACGCCCGTCTACCTCCACCATGTAGTGAGCCGAGACCTGCGCCTGCGGCTCACACATGCGCTGCAGGGCGACATCGCCGCTTTCCATCCCCGTATAGTGCAGGATGATGAGCGATATCGGCAGTTTTCGCTCATTGAAATTTGGTGACGGCGCGTCGATGACCCCGGACATCACAGTGTTTTCTCGCGCGCCAGCGCCGCCGTCGGCAGCTTCTTGTTCTGTCGGAAGGCAATGATGCCGACCCCGGACAAGGTAAGGCCGCCCCCCACCAGCAATTGCCATCCGACCGGGTCATTGGTGATCACAAGACCGGAAATCACGCCGACCAGAGGCGCCATCAGCGTCAGCGGCGCAATCAGCGTCGCATCATACTTTTGCAGGAGATAATAGAAGACACCGTGTCCGAAAATATTGACCAGTACGACCGTGAACAACAATGCGGCCAGGAACAGCCACCCACCGCTGAGAGCAGCGGAAATCTGATCCTGCTCCGTCAGCAGCGAGAGAATGAGCAAAGGCGGCCACGACAATAACCCGATCCAGGCCTGCATCCGGATGGAATCGAGCGGCATTCGCTTGACCAGGATCATGCCCAAAGCGCCGACAAAGGCGGCGGCCACGCCAATCATCAATCCCAGTTCAAGTGTTGCGCCCTGCGGGTCGATGACGACGAGCATGATTCCACCAAAGGCGATGACGATGCCTGCCAATCGGACTTTGCCGATCTGCTCTTTCAGCATGAAGACCGAGAGGATGGTCGCAAACGGCACCCCAAGCTGCAGGGCAATGGCCATCCCCGAGGGGGTAGCGGTCTGCAGGCCGAAAAAGATCAGGACGTATTGCAGCGCGCCCATACACAGCGCGACACCGATCATGGTTTTCATGTCGGTCGGTCCGGGCCGGAGCCACGGGGCCAGAAACGCGTACAACAGGGCAAACCGCATGAAGGCAAAGAATATCGGTGGCGTGCCCTCAAACCCGGGCACCCAGCCAGGCGCGCCGGTGACCGAGAATTTCGCCACGACAAAATTGAGACCCCACACGACGCAGACCGCGACCAGGGCGAGAAAATCACGCAGTTTCATACGTCTTCATCGCGCGCGTTGCGCCGGGTGACAAGTGATTACTGAGCCTGGCGCCGCTCGGGTTCGAAATGTGCATCCAGGAAGGCCAGGAAAGCTCGCCAGTCTCCTGGGCGTACGCCATGCAGACCCCGGCGCATGAATTGCGCCACATCGGCCTCGGGCTGAAAGTCGCCCAGCGAGGTCTGGGTCATGCCGTCAGAGCCATAGAGGGCGTAAACCGGATTTGCTGCCCGGCCTGCCCGGAAACTGCCGGTCGGATCAGACCAGGCATCGCGCCAGGCCCCGCCGATCATCAAGGGACGCGGCGCCATCAGGGCAATCAGCTGGTGCTGATCAACGGGCAGCTCCTCCTCGCGGCCCGCATACTCGGCATAACGCGGGGAGAACCAGTGCGGATAGCTCTCTGTGATCTGTGCGATGCTCTCGCCATTATGGCTGCGCGACAAGGTCGTTCCGCCGGTCCCTGCCTGATGGGCAATGACAAGGTCGACCCGCTCATCAAAGGCTGCGACGAGCAAGGCCGACTTTCCATTGCGGGAATGCCCCCACACTGCCGTGCGGTCATTATCGAACTCCGGCTGGGCATCCAGGACATCAATCACGCGTGAATAGACCCAGGCCCAGGCCGCGATCGCGCCGCCATCGCCCTGCGGCACCAATTGTTCAAGCGGTGCTTGCGCACGGCTGGCGCTGTCGGGAACGACATCGCCAGCATAGACAAAGGCCAGAGCGTATCCTGCATCCAGGATGTCAGCGACGGGGGGCTCGGCGATATGTTCGCCGAAAATCCACAGCATTGGCACCACCATCCAGCTATCGCCATCGCAATTGGGCGCGCCGGGCATCTGTCGCATGTCCTCATTTCCGCCGAGAGCGGCTCGCGTTCCGCAGAAGAGCTGCATGATGATGGTGGGGACGGGCCCTTCAATGCCGTTCGGGCGGACGGTCGCGATATAGGTCTCGAACCCGTCCATCGAGATATGCCAGTCTTCCAGACGCCCCCGGCCGTCATAGGCGTTGGCGTCGATCAGGCGGCGCTCAAGCACTTCTGTTTCCGCGTTGGGGGGATAAGTGCCGTACACCTCGCTCTGAAACAGCTCCAGCAATTGTGGGCGCGCCGCCTCCCAGCTCGCGCGGTCTGCTGCCAGAACGGCAATGTCCGGCTGCACGGGCAGCTCGGCTTCACGCGATGACACTTTAGGAAGCGCCATACTGACACACCCGACAAGCATGAGCGGCAGGAGAATGGCGAGGAACAGAAAGACACGGCGCATGCGACACTCCAGGATTCACGTCACGCTATCAGCGTGTCCCGAGACGGCCACTCACATTGATGTGTAATCAGGATTTGGGGGAATTCGTTCCATCGACGGTCCACCCCTTGGGGCCCCGCGTCGCAACGAGGATTTCAACACCATCCTCGCCGTATTCCCGGCTGGTGGACGGTCGGCGTACCTTGCGCCACAGCCAATACACCCCAGCGGCCAGCAGCGCTGCGCCAAAGACAAACAGGAAGGCGGCCGTCAACATCATCGCGAGGACAAACACCAGCACAGCTGCCGCGATCGCTACAACCGCCGCAAGGATATCTCGCAGAAATCCGCCTGCTCCATTGCCGAAAAACGGACTGGAAGTGTTCGAAGTGTTTGTCATCGTTTTGTGTAACGTCCTTTCCTGTACCCGATATGTTGGCATCAATCGCGCCCGCGTCAATTGGGAAGGCCGACAATTAACCCTCTTTCCTTGAGAATTTGATCATAAGCCAGATTGATCACGGCCATTTTTTCGCCCGCCAGGCGCTGAGCTTCAGGCGGTGCACCCCTGGCGATCATCCGGTCCGGATGGTTTTGCGAGGCGATTCTGCGATAGGCGCGCTTCAGGTCAGCGTCGGAGATATCGGCCTCGATACCCAGGATCACATAGGGATCATCGTCGGGCGCGCCCAGATGACCCATCCGGATGCGACGGAATTCCTGGGGTGAGAAGCCGAATATGTCGGCGACCTGTTCGAGGAAATCTTCTTCACTGGTGGTCACCGCACCATCTGCCTTCGCGATGTGGAAGAGGCCGTCGATCACGTCTTCCAGAATAGCCGGGTTGTTGCGAAACCGTCGTGCGAGGCGGCGGGCATAGCCCTCAAAGCCCAGCGTGGTCTGCATGGCCAGCTCAAACGCCCGGTCGAGCGGTTCGCGCCCTTCCGGCGGCGGTCGGAAAACTTCGTAAAACGCCTTGATCTCACTGCGGGAGACAACGCCATCGGCCTTCGCCATCTTGGCACCGAGCCCAATCAACGCCATGGCAAAATCAGCATCGCCAACGGTCCGGTTGTTGGCATCATCACAGCCATCGCAGGCCAGGAAGCAATCCTTGCCCTTCAATCGCGCCGCGAGCTTTCGCCAAAAACCCATATCTCTCCCGTCCTCTCGGTTATGTAGGAATCTCCCCTTTCCGATGAAAGAGGGCAAGTGCGACGGATTTCCGCAGACCGCAGCACAAGTCGCTTGCGTGCGACACGCGCCCGGATACGCTCGCCGACGAGCTGAGGGAGAGCGCAAGTGACGGCGGGTTCGGGCAGTTGGGAATTCTGGATTGATCGAGGCGGCACCTTCACGGATGTGCTTGGCCGCTCCCCCGAGGGCAAGCTGACCGCTCTCAAACTCCTCTCGGAAAGCCCCGATTACGCAGACGCCGCGAGCGAAGGCGTGCGCCGCCTGGCTGCCGGGACACCCGTGGCTGCAGTTAAGATGGGCACCACCGTCGCCACCAACGCCCTGCTCGAGCGCAAGGGCCAACGCACGCTCTTCCTGGTCACTGCCGGATTTGAGGACCTGCTGGTCATTGGCGACCAGACCCGTCCGGACATTTTCGCCCTCGACCTCCGCCGACCCGCACCGCTCTATGACCGTGTGGTCGGTGTAAAGGAACGTCTGGATGCCGACGGGCAGGTGCTCACCCCTCTCGTTTCCGAAGACGTGAAGGCCGCTTTGCGGGCGGCCTATGATGACGGCATACGATCTTTGGCAATCTGCTTCATGCACGCCTACGCCAATGCCCAGCACGAGATCGAGGTCGAGCGCCTTGCGACACACATCGGCTTCTCCACCATTGTGCGCTCGAGTGTCGCCAGCCCGCTGATCAAGATAGTGCCACGTGCATCGACGACAGTTCTGGATGCCTATCTGACGCCCGTTCTGCTCGATTATGTCGGACGTGTGCGTTCCGGCCTAAACGAGACGCCGCTTTATTTCATGCAGTCCTCCGGCGGGCTGACTGCAGCAGACAGTTTTCATGCGCGTGATGCCGTCCTGTCTGGTCCCGCCGGCGGCGTTGTGGGCATGGCCAAGACCGGTCTGGCGGCCGGGTATCCAAAAGTCATTGGCTTCGACATGGGCGGCACTTCGACCGATGTGTCCCGCTTCGACGGCGAACGTTTCGAACGCGTCCAGGACACGGTTGTGGCCGATCAGCGCCTTCGCGCGCCGATGATGGCGGTTCACACGGTTGCTGCCGGAGGCGGCTCTATCCTGCATTTCGATGGCGAACGGGCTCGCGTTGGTCCGGAAAGCGCCGGCGCCATGCCCGGCCCGGCTGCCTATGGACGCGGAGGGCCGGCTGCAGTCACCGATGCCAATGTGGTCCTGGGGCGTATTCAACCGGACTGGTTCCCCCATGTCTTTGGTCCGAACAGCGATGGTCCGCTGGATGTCGATGCCAGCCGGGCACGTCTTCAGACCCTGGCCCAGTCCATGGGCCTGCCCAGTGCCGAAGCTGCAGCCGAGGGTTTTCTGGCCGTTGCAGTCGAGAGCATGGCCCAGGCCATCAAGCAGATTTCCATCGGGCAGGGTGTCAATCCTTCTGCCTATGCGCTTTCGGCGTTTGGTGGAGCCGGTGGCCAGCATGCCTGCCGGGTTGCTGAAGCCCTTGGTATCCAGACTGTCCTTTTGCACCCGCAGGCGAGCCTGCTCAGCGCGCTGGGTATCGGCCTAGCAGATCTGGTCGAAACCCGACAAGCGGCGATTGGCCGCCCCCTGGCACAGGCGCTGGAGCCTGTGAGTGACGCGGTGGAACACCTGGTCGCCGACGCCAGTGCCGCCCTGTCACGGTCCGGGATCGGTGCGGATGACATGAAACGCAGCGTCTTGCTGCATATCCACATTGCCGGTTCGGACAGTGCCCTGCCCGTCACGCTCGCAGACCTCGACGCGATGAAGACCGAGTTCGATGCGGCACATACGCGCCTGTTCGGCTTCCGGCCCGACGGCGAGCTGGTCGTCCAGTCCGTGACCGTGGAGGTTTCAGCCACGCCCGCTTCAGCCAGGCTTGACGCAGAGCGCTTTCCCGAGGGCCCGAACGCCAATGCGCGGGCACACGCGCCGATGCATCTGGATGACTCGACCCAACAGGTGCCGGTCCATGCGCTGGAGGATATTGGACCGGAAACCCGGATCGAAGGCCCTGGGCTGCTGCTGGATGCCAATTCAACCATCGTCCTGGAACCGGGATGGACGGCGCGCCGTGACATGACGGGGATGCTCATCCTCGAACACGCCGGGCACACCCGAACCCTCTCGGGCGACACCGCGCTCGACCCGGTCCGGCTGGAACTGTTCAACAAGCGGTTCATGAGTGTGGCCGAACAGATGGGCGTTGCGCTGGAACGCACTGCCCACTCGGTTAACATCAAGGAGCGATTGGATTTCTCCTGTGCCGTTTTCGATGCCGATGGCGGTCTCGTCGCGAACGCGCCGCACATGCCGGTTCATCTCGGGTCGATGTCAGCCTCGGTGCAAGCGGCCGCCCGGGCGCACCCCGATCTGGGACCGGGTGATGCGGTGGCCGTCAACGCGCCATATGACGGGGGCACCCATCTGCCCGACATCACCATTGTCACCCCCGTCCATGACGAGCAGACAGGCCAGCGGCTCTTTTATGTCGCCTCGCGCGGCCACCATGCCGATGTCGGCGGTATCGCCCCCGGCTCGATGCCTCCCTTTTCCACGCACATCGAGGAAGAAGGGGTCCAGTTCCGTAATGTCCGGATCGTGTACAAGGGAAAATTCCTCACCCCTGTTGTGCGAGACGTCCTGGAAAGCGGGCGCTATCCGGCGCGCAATCCCGAGCAGAATATCGCGGACCTCAAAGCCCAGCTGGCGGCCTGCGCACGGGGCGCAGAGGAGCTGCACCGCCTCATCGCCGATAACGGTCTCGATGTTGTCTCGGCCTACATGAAACATGTGCAGGACAATGCCGAACGATCCGTCCGCCGGGTCATCAGCGCGCTCGACAGCGGCACCGCCTGTGTCCGCCTCGACGATGGCGCGGAAATCCGCGTCCGTATCGACGTCGATCACGAGACCCGCTCGGCCCGGGTGGATTTCTCCGGTACCTCTGCCCAGCGTGAGAGCAATTTCAATGCGCCGGCATCGGTAGCGCGGGCGGCAGTGCTGTATGTCTTTCGCTGTCTTGTCGGCGACAGCATCCCCCTCAATGAGGGCTGTCTCATCCCGATCCAGCTGGTCATTCCCGAGGGTTGCCTGCTCAATCCCCGGCCGCCAGCTGCCGTGGTCGCCGGCAATGTGGAAACCAGCCAGTTGGTCGTCGATGCCTTGTTCGCAGCCACCGGCCGCCTCGCCGCGAGCCAGGGCAGCATGAACAACCTCACCTTCGGCAATGATCGCCACCAGTATTACGAAACCATTTGCGGGGGCGCTGGCGCCGGCATCGGGCATGACGGCCACCCCTTTCCGGGTGAAAACGCGATCCACACCCACATGACCAATTCACGCATGACCGATCCGGAAGTGCTAGAGCAACGCTTCCCGGTTCGCGTCGAGCACCACCGGGTCCGCCCGGGATCCGGTGGCGCTGGTGACGCTACCGGTGGTGATGGAAGCTGTCGGCGACTGACCTTCCTGGAACCGATGACGGTGTCCCTGCTGTCCTCCCGGCGCCACGAGCAGCCCTTCGGCCTCAATGGCGCCGGTCATGCCCGGTCTGGTCTGCAACGACGGATCCTCGCAGACGGGACGATCGAGACGCTCGGCGGGCTCTTCAGCGTGGATGTCGAGCGGGGTGATCAGATCGAGATCGAGACTCCGGGCGGCGGCGGCCTGAATTGTCTAGATCATTAAAACGACGCAAGAAATCATCCAATCCGACGAACGGAACGTAGATCTTCCTGTCACATCGATGAGACGCCCCCGGACGGGTGCGGCAGAGGCCTCTGCCCGCCCTCGCACACAGACCTGATCTCAGGAGGAAAGACATGCGTCTTGTTACTTGCGCAGCGATTGCTGCATCCCTGTTCGCCGCTCCCGCCCTGGCCGGAGACGACGCCAAGCGTAACTACAATGCCCACACCACCATGCGTGCCGATATCGTCGACACCGCAGTGAATGCCGGCCAGTTCAACACGCTGGTGGCAGCTGTCCAGACCGCCGGTCTCGTTGATACGCTGAAGGGTGATGGCCCGTTCACGGTGTTCGCACCGCTCGATTCAGCCTTCGCCGGCCTGCCGCACGGTGAAGTCGACCGTCTGCTCCGCCCGGAAAACCGCCACGAGCTGATCGATATCCTGACCTATCACGTCGTGCCGGGTGCCATCACGGCGGACCAGCTGTCCGGCCAGATCCTGGCTGTTGAGACGGTTGAGGGCTCCACAGTCCTGATCGACGCGACCGATGGTGTGCGCGTGGGCAATGCCCAGGTCGTGCAGGCCGACATCCGCACCAGCAATGGCATCATCCACGTCGTGGATCGCGTCATTATTCCGACTGCGGATTAATCAGTTCGGGGGCGCGGGTCAGTCGCTGACCTGCGCCTCCGCTGTCCAGATCTTCATGGTCAGCTGGTTGTCCTTGTCCATGGGGTGCAGCTCGACCTGCTGGGCCAGTTTCAGACCTGCCCGCTCAATGATTTCGCCCATTTCCTCGTCGGAAAAACCGAGCCGCCGGTGATGCTGTTCCTCGCGCAGGGTTTCCAGCTGGTGAGGAGCAAAATCCACGATCAGCAAGCGCCCGCCCGGCCGCAGGACCCGGCCACACTCAGCCACCGCCAGGGCCGGGTCGTCGAGATAGTGCAAAACCTGGTGCACAGTCACCAGATCCGCCGCCCCCTCTTCGAACGGTAGAGCGCCGACATCGGCATGACGCACGGAGCAATTGCTCAGCCCGGCATTCTCCAGATTGGAGCGTGCCACATTGAGCATGGAGTGATTGATGTCGATACCGATGCCGCGCTTGACGCGATCCGCGAAGAGTTCGAGCACACGCCCGGTGCCAACTCCGACATCGATCATCAGATCGAACGGCCCCTCGCCGGCAAGCTGACGCATCTCGCGCTCGACTTCGTCATCTGAGAGATGGAGTTTGCGGATCCGATCCCAGTCATCCGCGACACTCTCGAAATAGGCTTGAGCGGCCTCGGCCCGCGCTTCCTTTGTGCGCTCCAGCCGGGAGATATCCCGCGCGATGATCGGATCACCGGCCGGCACCATGTCATTGACCAGCTCGGCCAGTCGTCTCCCGCCACCGCTGTCGGTCAGGCGATAGAAGACATAGGCACCTTCGGGCAGGCGCTCGGCCAGGCCGGCATCGGTCAAGAGCTTGAGGTGACGGCTCACACGCGGCTGGCTTTGCCCGAGGATATTGACCAGTTCGGACACGGTCAGCTCACCACGCGCAAGCATGACCACCACCCGCAAACGGGTGGGCTCGGCCAGAGCCTTAAGCTGGGCGACGAGACCGTCCATGAAAAACCTGTCCTCAGGTGTGCAATAAGTCTTGCTTTTATCCGCATCGTTGCGAAGTTCAAACACCAGTATGTATTCAGGATTCTGGAGCTTTCCAAAGTGCGCAAGGATGTGCTCGTCATTGGCGCCGGCCTCGCCGGCATTGCCGCAGCCTGGGAGCTGCACAAGCGGGGCATGAATGTCAGCGTGCTGGATGCCCGCGAAGGCCCGGCCCTGGAGACCAGTTTTGCCAATGCCGGCGCCCTGACACCGTCCGAGCCCGAGCCGTGGAATGCGCCCGGCGTGCACTGGGATCTGATCAAGTCGCTGTTTGATCCGCATGCCGCGATGAAACTGCGGCTAGCCCCCCTGCCCGGCCTGATCAGCTGGGGGCTGCGTTTCCTGCGCAACTCCACGCACACGCGCCACCTGGCAGCGTCGAAAGCCAATTTCGCCCTTTCGCGATACTCGCTGGGCCTGACCCAGAACACGCGGGACGAACTGGACATCGCGTTCGACAACATCCAGGCCGGGACCCTGAAGGTTTTCCAGAGCGACGCCCGCTTGCAGGCGGCCATTGCCGCCGCTGATCTGCTCAAGGATGAGGGGCTGGAATACAAGCCATTGTCCTGTGAGGAAACGATTGCGCTGGAACCGCAGCTCGCGCCGATCAAGGATCGGATCGCCGGTGCTGTTCTCTACCCGATGGACGAGTCCGGCGACGCCAACGCCTTCACCTGCGCCCTCGCGCGCAAGGCCGAAGTGGCCGGGGTCGCCTTCGAGTGGAACACCCGCGTGACGGGCCTGATGGACCGCGCCGGCGAGATCATCGGTGTCTATACCGAAGACGAAGAGATCGAGGTCGATGCCGTTGTGCTCGCCTCGGGGCATGCCAGCTGGAAGCTGATGACCCCGCTGGGCCTTCACCTGCCCGTGCGGCCGGTGAAGGGATACTCCCTGACCATGGATATGAGTGGCCTCAATGAACGTCCCGGCCTGCCGGTCGTGGATGATGCGATGCATGCGATCGTGACGCCGCTGGGCGATCGACTTCGCGTGGCCGGCACAGCCGAGATCGCGGGTGAGGACATGGAATTGCGCGAGGAGCGCATCGAGAACCTCAAACTTCTCCTGTCCGGACTGTACCCGGAGATCGCACCGCGGGTCCTGGACGGGGAAGTCAAACCCTGGGCCGGCCTGCGCCCGATGAGTGCCGACGGCAAACCCTTCATCGGCGAGACCCGCGCCAAGGGCCTGTGGCTGTCGACCGGGCACGGCCATCTGGGTTGGACCCAGGCCATGGGCTCAGGCGCCCTGCTGGCCGACATGATCGCGGACAAGGAACCGGCGATCGATCCGGCGCCCTACGCGGCGGATCGGATTTAGGAATCAAAAAAGGGCGCCACGCGGCGCCCTTTTCGTTTCCGGTGTGAAATCCGCTAGCGCGCGAATTTCTGGAACTTGATACGCTTGGGCATGTCCGCATCCGGGCCCAGGCGGCGTTTCTTGTCCTCGATATAATCCTCGAAATTGCCTTCGAACCATTCCACATGACTATCGCCCTCGAAGGCGAGGATGTGGGTGGCCAGACGGTCGAGGAAGAAACGGTCGTGCGAGATGACCACGGCACAGCCGGGATAATTCTCCAGCGCCTGTTCCAGCGCCGCCAACGTTTCCACATCGAGGTCGTTGGTCGGCTCATCGAGCAGCAGCAGATTGCCGCCGGTCTGCAGCATCTTGGCGAGGTGGACACGGTTGCGTTCACCACCGGACAACAGACCGACCTTCTTCTGCTGGTCGCCGCCCTTGAAGTTGAACGTACCGACATAGGCGCGGGAGGGAACTTCCTTGCCACCCAGTTCAATCATGTCATTGCCGCCGGAGATCTCCTCCCAGACGGTCTTCTTGTCATCCAGCGCATCGCGGGACTGGTCGACATAACCCAGCTTGACGGTTTCGCCGACGCGGATCGTGCCCTCGTCCGGGGTTTCCTGGCCCGTGATCATCTTGAACAGGGTGGACTTACCCGCACCGTTCGGACCGATCACACCGACAATGCCACCCGGCGGGAGCTTGAACTCTAGACCTTCGATCAAGAGCTTGTCTTCGAAACCCTTCTTGAGGCCGTCGACCTCGACCACGACACCACCCAGGCGCGGGCCCGGCGGGATGGTGATCTGGGCCGTCGAGATTTCCTGGCGCTCAGCCTGGTCGCGCAGTTCCTCATAGGATTTGATACGCGCCTTGGACTTGGCCTGACGGGCTTTCGGCGAGGAGCGGATCCATTCCAGCTCGCGCTTGAGCGCCTTGTCCCGCGCACCGGCTTCACGGCCCTCCTGAGCCAGGCGTTTGGCCTTCTGCTCCAGCCAGGCCGAGTAATTGCCCTCCCACGGAATTCCCTTGCCGCGGTCGAGTTCCAGCGTCCAGGTGGTGATGGTGTCCAGGAAGTAGCGGTCGTGGGTCACAACCAGAACGGCGCCCTTGAACTCTTCCAGATAGTGCTGGAGCCACTGCACGCTTTCCGCGTCGAGGTGGTTGGTCGGTTCGTCAAGCAGCAGCATGTGCGGCTCGGACAGCAGCAGGCGACACAGGGCCACGCGACGGCGTTCACCACCGGACAGGTCCGTGACCCCCCATTCGGACGGCGGGCAGCGCAGCGCGTCCATCGCCATCTCGATCTTGCTGTCAATGTCCCAGGCGTCGGCCGCATCGATCTTTTCCTGCAGCTCGGTCATCTCGGCCATCAGCTCGTCGGTATAGTCCTCGGCGAGCTTGACGGAGACGGCGTTGAAGTCGTCGACAAGCTTTTTCAGCTCGGAGCCTTCAATGACGTTTTCCCAGACCGTCTTGCTCTCGTCGAGCTGCGGTTCCTGCGGCAGGTAACCGACCTTGACGCCCTTTTCGGCCCAGGCCTCACCGTTGAACTCGGTATCCATGCCGGCCATGATTTTCAGCAGGGTGGATTTACCCGCACCGTTCACACCGACAACACCGATCTTGGCGTCAGGCAGGAAGTGCAGGGAAATGCCGTCAAATACCGGTTTGGCAGCACCGGGATAGGTCTTGGACAGCTTGTCCATGTGATAGACGTATTGATAGGCGGACATCGGCGCGTCGTCTCTTCTTGTCAGGGGAAACTCAAGGTCGCTCCGTGTAACCGAGTGCGCGCCTTTGGGCAATGCCATCGCGCTCATCGCCAGGCCGCAGCACGGCGCTGGCCCCTGGGGTGCATTCTGGATACAACTACGCCCGACGTATTCTTGGGGAGAGTCTGAAATGAAGTTTCGCCTGTTGGGGCTTGGCCTTGTGGCCACGACCGCCCTTGCGGCCTGCCAGCCGCAGGACGTCGCTGCGCCGGAACCGGCCCTGTCGATCGAACGCGCCTATGCCAGCCCGTCCCTGACCGGCCCCAGCCCGCGTTCGCTGCGCTTCTCGCCGGATGGCACGCGCGTGACCTTCCTGCGGGCCAAGGAGGACGACCAGCGGGTGCTGGACCTTTGGGCCATGAATATCGATGGCGGCGAGCCTTACATGCTGGTCGACAGCCGCGTCCTCGTGGAAGAGGAACGGGAACTGACCGAGGCCGAGCGCCAGCTGCGTGAACGCGCGCGCATCTCCTCCTCCGGTATTGTCCGCTATCAGTGGGACAGCCAGGGCGATGCCATCCTGGTGCCGCTGGATGGCGATGTCTTCCATGTCGATATCGAAAGCGGCGATGCACGCCGCGTCATGGAAACACCGGAATACGAGACCGATGCCCGCATCTCTCCGCAGGGTAATTACGTCTCCTTTATTCGTGACCAGAACCTCTTCATCACGGACCTGGAAACGGGTCGCGAGCGGGCCATCACTCGCGAAGGCGGGGGGCTGATTTCCTGGGGCATGGCCGAGTTTGTCTCGCAGGAAGAGCTGAGCCGCTACACCGGTTACTGGTGGTCTCCCGACGAGCGCTACATGGCTGTGGCCCGGGTGGATGAAAGCCCGGTCGAGAATATCGAGCGCATGGAAATCGACGCCGATGGCTCCGCGCGCGTCGTGGACCAGCGCTACCCTCGCGCCGGAACCGCCAATGCGAATGTCGATCTCTATATATTTGATCTTGAAAGCGGGAATTTCTCCCGTGTCGATCTCGCGGACACCAGTGACTACTACCTGGCGCGCGTAAACTGGTCGCGCGACAGCCAGACGGCATACGTCCAGGTGCTGGACCGCATGCAGCGCAATCTGGACATCAGAGCCGTCAATCCGGCGACCGGTGCGTCTGACACCTGGTTGATGGAGAGCACGGACATCTGGATCAACCTGACCAATGACTTCCGGGCTCTGGACGATGGATCGGTTCTGTGGACCTCGGAGGACACGCCCGGTGGTTTCCGCCACATCCAGCACCGCGCTGCCGATGGCAGCCTGATCACACAGGTCACCTCCGGGGGATGGGTGGTTGGCAGCATCAATACCGTCGACCAGGAAAACGGTCTCGTCTATTTCACCGGCTGGATGGACAGCCCGCTGGACCGGCACCTGTTTGTCGTGCCGCTGGACGGATCGGCGCAACCGACCGCGATCACCGAAGGCGAAGGTCGCTGGAGCGGTTCCTTCAATGCCGGCGCGACCACTTTCATCGGCAGTTACTCCAATCCATCAACGCCGCCTCAGACAGGGCTTTATTCCAATGATGGCGAACGCATTCGCTGGATCGAGGAAAACGCCCTGGTCGAGGGACACCCCTATTTCGAGTTCGCCGAAGCGCACATCCATCCGCAATACGGGACGCTCGAGGCGGCCGATGGCACCACGCTTCACTACCAGATGTATCTGCCGACCGATTTCGATCCGAACCGTGAATACCCGGTCGTGCAATACCTCTATGGCGGCCCTCACGCCCAGGTCGTTCATCGCGGCTGGCAGGGCACCCGCGCCCAGTTGTTCGCACAGCGTGGCTATATCTATTTCACCATCGACAATCGCGGCTCGTGGAATCGCGGTCGCGACTTCGAGGGTCACCTGCAGCGCCGCATGGGTTCTGTGGAAGTGGAAGACCAGCTGGTCGGCCTCGACTACCTCAAGAGCCTGCCTTATGTGGACGCCGAGAATATCGGCATCTGGGGCTGGTCCTATGGCGGCTACATGACGCTGATGACCACGTTGCAGGCGCCGGGCGAGTACGCGGCCGGTGTCTCCGGCGCTCCGGTCACCGACTGGACGCTCTATGAAACCGCCTATACCGAGCGCTACATGGATCATCCCGATGCCAATTTCGAAGGCTATGAACAGTCTTCCGTATTCGCACACCTGGACGGCTATGAAACGCCGCTCTTCCTGATCCACGGCATGGCCGATGACAATGTCATCTTTGCCAACTCCGTCCGCCTGTATGGCGAGCTGCAGCAACGCCGCGCGGACTTCGAGATGATGACCTATCCGGGTCAGCGACACGGCGTTCGCGGCGAAGATCGCTCGGTGCACATGTGGACCGATATCTTCGAGTTCTTCGACCGCCACCTGAAGGACGAGCAATAGACACAGCAAAGGCCGGCCCTACTGAGGGCCGACCTTCTCCGTTCCAATCCCAGGTGGGGTGCAGGATCAGAAGGTTTTTCGAGCGGTCAGCACGACGAAACCACCCAGATCCTGTTCACGGATTTCAACAGCTTCCAGCGTGCCCACATCGCGCGCATCGGAATAGAAGCGACGCTCGCGTTCATTCACCTGGGCATTCAAATCCTGCCAGGACAGGCGCACGGTGGCGTCAAAGAAGGCTGTGGTTTCCACCCAGAGGTCGAAACGCGGTTCACGGCTGAAGAGATAAATCTCGTCGAAACGATGAAGGTCCTCGTCACCCAGAACCATGCCACTCCAGCCCCAGGACAGATTATGCTCTGTCAGGTTCTGACGGAAATTGGCGGAGAAACGCCAGTCTTCATTACCCTGGAAACGGCGGGATTCACCGGTGGTCGGATCGGTGACTTCCGTGTCACGCAGGAAGAGCGCCAGGTTGAGGCGACTGTCGCCCATACCGTAATCGTCGAGCGGGATTGCGGTTTCGGCCTGCAGATAGGTGCGACGGCCATCTCCGATATTGCCGGGCGCGTCGAACGTGGTGGTCAGCGGCGGGTTGACGCTGTTATCGGTGACGACGGTCACTGGCTGTGCGTCACGAACGTCCTCGACTTCTTCATGCGTCAGGCTCACGCGGAAGAAGCCCTCGCCATTCCATCGGCGTTCCCACATGGCGGATGCACGCCAGGTCTTCTCAGGCTCCAGCTCCGGGTTTCCGATCAGAATGACATCGTCGGTCGGATTGATGGAACTTGCGAATGCGCCAAACGACAACTGTCCGACCTCACGCTCGAGACCGAAGACCCATTGCGTGTCCTCATCCGCATTCCAGGTCAGGGTGATGGACGGTTTGGGGTAGTCGAAACTGCGTTCGCGTGAGGCGTCACCGGACTGGGAAATGGTGGATCGCTCCAGTCGGAAACCGGACTCAACCGTGACATTGTCGACCGGGCGCCAGACATGAGACGCGAACAGCTCTGCGCGCTCTTCCTCGACTCGCGTGTTGGACACCGGCAATTGCGTTGGCTGTGTCGACCCTGCTGCGACCGAGATGAGAAGGCTGTTTTCCAGATAGTTGAACGCGCCCTCCGCTCCGAATTCGAACGAATGCCGCTCATTCATTTCCCAGGTCAGCGTTCCTCGCACTGCGCGTTCACCGCTCTCGACCTCATTGTCGAAGAATGTGGTATTGCGATTGCCACTCGCGGTGGCACGCAGGAATTCATCGGCCGAGGAGGATTCGCTTTGCTGGTTCAGCAAGACCAGCTGGCCTGACACATTCTCACCGAACGGATGTTCGTACGTCAGCGTGCCTTCCCAGCTTGTATCCTCGAACTCGGACGTGAAGATCTCTGTGCGCAGGTCATCGCCGAGTGCGTCGACGACCACCGAGGTGTCGAGCGATTGGGAGTCGTGCTGGTTCGCGGAAAGCGAGACGTTCAGACGTGACCCATTGTCGAATGTCGTGTTCACCGAACCGCTCAGACGCGGCATCACCAGATCGCGAGAGGTTTGTTCATCGCGGCTCTCCAGCAGGTTACCGGCAGCGTCAAACAGCCATTCATCGCGCGGCAGGGGCGCAGCATTGGTTTCGAGGCCTCCCGCCAGGGTAATTCTCGTATCGCCGCGTTCCCAGGTGGTTGAGACGGACGCAGTCGGGGTCAGACGACCACTGCCCACCCAGTAAATGCCTCCAACAGAGGCGGTCGTGGAACGGCTGGACTGCTCCTCGCGCAGAACTACATTCACCACCCGCGTCTGACCGCGCATGTCGACCCCGGCGACGGCTTCGCGTACCAGCTCGATGCGTTCGATATTGGCGATCGGGATCCGTCCGAGAATGTCGTGAATGCTTTCAGACTTCGTACTCTGCCGCTCACCGTCCACCAGGACGTTGGCAAAGGTGTCCGCAAGACCGCGCACGTGCTGGCCATTATCAATCGAAAAGCCCGGCACCTGGTTGACCATGTCCAGTGCGGTGATCGGATTGAAGGCGTCGAAATAGGCGGGCTCATAGACCAGCACCGCCCCATCCTGGGTGCTGGTTTGCGCGAGCGCTGTGCTCGACAGGAGAAGTGCCGCGAGGCCGACGGAAACCGTCTGCTTGAAGAGTTTCACGATTGATATCCCGAATTAGATCACGCCGCCCCGAACGGCGTGTTGTCAGCTTCGGGTTGTGACAGGATTGGGATTACCGGCGCCCGTACCGACGACTTACGTTTCGGTTAGAAGTATACATGTACGTAAGAATTAGTTTTTAGGTAATCGCGCTGGATTCGCCAGTCAGGACAGACCTTCTCCACCGTTTCCCAGAATGCGCGCGAATGATTGGCATGGACCAGGTGTGCAGCTTCATGGGCACACACGTAATCTATCACCTCCTGGGGAAACCCCATGAGTCGCCAGTTCAGGCGAATTGTTCCATCCGCCGCACATGAGCCCCAGCGGGACTTCTGTTCGCGCACGATGACCTTGCGCACATCGCGGTCGAGAGAGCGGGCATGACGTTGGGTCATGGGGGTCATCAATCGCAACCCCTCGCGCTTGTAGAAACGAACCAACCCATTGCGGATGGTCGATTTCAGCAAATCCCCCGACAGCTCTGGATCGACACGCACCTCCAGGCCACCGCCTGTCGCTACCACGCGTGTCCGGACCCCGTCGCGACGCACCCGCAATTCTCGCTCGGCCCCGAGCCAGGGCAATGTCTCTCCATCCACGAAAGCCAGCTCCGGGGCGGCGGGGCGCTCGGCCCATTTCGCCAGCTTCTTCAGGATCCAGTCCGACTTCCTGCACAGAGCAGCCTCGACCTCGCGCTTGGACACGAAGTGCGGCGCGGTCACGGCCAAGCCTTTTTCGGAGACCGAGAATCCGATGGTGCGGCGGTGGCTGCGCTTGAGCTGATAGTCGACCCGCTGGTCGGCAAGGAAAATGGTTTCTGGTGACATAAGGGCGTCAGGAGGTGCCGGATCGGGCACTTGTGAATCGATACAGCGAATGGTGACGTGCTGATACGCCCAAGACAAGCTGGATACGCAAATGCCCGAACCGCTGAAGAACTTTTATTCACGCGACCTCGTTGCGACGATGGGAGACCATCTCAAGCGGGTCTATCCCGCATTTGATGTCGCCGGTTTCATCCACGCGGCAACGACCGGACTGGACGCCCTCGAGCTGAAAGAACGCGCCGGCCACATTTGCGATGCCTTGAACCGCTTTTTGCCCAGTGATCTGGAAAACGCGATCGAGGTCATGCTGGCCAGCCTGCACCCGGACGATAGTGTCGAACTCTCATCGGTTGGCATGGATGCCGACGGTATTCGAGGCTGGGCGGTGATGCCAATGAGCGATCTGGTCGGGCTTCGATGCGCCGAGGCCTTTGATACCGCTTTGATGGCGCAGAAGGAGATGACCAAGCGCTTCTCCTCGGAGTTCGGCATTCGTCATCTGATCCTCCAGGATCAGGACAGAGCCATGGCCGAGATCACCAGGTGGGCGGATGATGACAATTACCATGTCCGGCGACTGGCGTCGGAAGGCACACGCCCTCGCCTACCCTGGGCCATGCAATTGCCGGCCTTCATCGCCGACCCAGGCCCCAGCCTGCCGATCCTGGAGAAGCTGAAGAATGACCCGACAGAGTATGTGCGGCGCTCGGTCGCCAATCATCTCAACGACATCGCCAAGGATAATGGGGATACGACGGCCCGGGTCTGTGCGAAATGGATGGAAAACGCCACACCCCACCGCAAGAAGCTGATCCATCACGCGCTGCGCACCCTGATCAAGCAGGGCCATCCGCTCGCGCTGGAGACGCTCGGCTTTGGCGCAGCCGAGATCGAGCTCTCACCACTCCACATCCAGACGCCCGTCGTTCAGTTCGGCGAAGCGCTGGAGTTCGAAAGCGTGATCCGGTCAACCTCAGACCGCAAACAGCAGCTCGCAATCGATTTCATCGTGCACTGGCGCAAGGCCAATGGCGAAACCGCGCCCAAGGTCTTCAAGCTGAAAACTCTCACCCTGGCACCGGGCGAGCGTATCTCGGTTAGCAAACGCCACCCGATCCGCCCAATCACGACCCGTAGATACTATCCCGGCCTGCAGGCGGTGGAACTGCAGGTCAATGGCAAAGCTTGCGGGCGCCATGATTTTGAGCTGGTGATGGAGAATTGAGACCTCTCTCACATGAGCCAGATTTCCGGTGCACGCTTCGGTCCCGCCTGATAGGTTCTGCGGACAAGCAAGCTGGGGGTCGTCATGATCAAACTGTCTGTCCTGTCTGCGTGTGTCGCTTCGCTGTTTTTCACCACCACAAGCTGGGCCCAGAGAGAGATCAGCGGGCATCCACTGGTCGCACTTTATGAGGGCGCTGAGCTAGGATCCGGCGAACAGTTCGAGTTTGACACCTATCGCCTCGTTACCGGCTTTGATTTCGAGGACCGCATCGCGACGGGGATCACGATCGAGGGCCGGATCACCCGCCTTTATCACGACAATCCGGACGAGCGTTCGGAGCACGAGATTTTCGCCAATTACCTTGAAGCCTTCGAGGACGCTGGATTATCGGTCATTTTCCAGTGTGCAGGCGATGGTGAGTGCTTCACCGGCTCCACCCGCAATGCTTATCGGAATTTCAACGGCTTCGCTGCGATGAATGGCGGCAATTCACGTTACGCGGCCGGCACGCTCGAACATGACGGCCGACTGGCCTATATTGCGTTTGGCACCGGCCGACACGGCACCTCGATCGACATCATTGAAACCACTGAAATGGCAACCGGCAGGGTAACGGTGTCCGCCGAAGCCCTCGCCTCGGGCCTTGAGGCAAACGGCCATGTACGCGTTGATGGCCTGTTGTTTGCCCTCGACCAGGCCGACCTCCTGCCTGGCTCGGAAACGGCCCTGCAGGCCGTCGCCGAGCTGTTGGAGCAAAACCCCGAAATGTCCCTTTATGTGGTCGGCCACACGGACAGCAGCGGCGCCTTTGCCCATAACATCTCGCTGTCACAGCGGCGCGCCAGCGCGGTTGTCACTGCACTGGTCGAGCAGTACGGGTTCGATGCCACCCGACTGGAGGCGCACGGCGTCGGCCCTCTCTCGCCGGAGGCCAGCCAGGCCAGCGAGGCGGGTCGCGCACTCAACCGGCGCGTCGAAATCGTTCTGAAATAGGGTTCAGACCGTCAGCAGATCGCGACAGATCGCTTCCAGACCAGCCTGGTCCTCGGTGTCAAACGCGCCGAACTCGGTGGAGTCGACATCGAGCACAGCTGCCAGTTCGCCCTTGCTGTCAAAGACAGGCACGACAATTTCCGAATTGGAACGGCTGTCACAGGCGATGTGGCCAGGAAAGGCGTGCACGTCCTCGACCAGCTGGGTCTCGCCCGTGGCGGCCGCCACACCACAAACCCCCTTGCCAAAAGGAATCCGCAAACAACCCATCGTGCCCTGATAGGGCCCGACAACCAGCTCGGTCTTCTTGGCCGGATCCACGACATAAAAGCCGGTCCAGAAATAGCGATCGCCGAACGTCTCGCGCAGCAGGCAGGACGCAGTCGCGTAACGTGCGGTATGGGAAGTCTCCCCGGTCACCACCGCAACAATCTGTTTGCGGACATCATCATAGAGTTCGGCTTTGCTGGTCATGGCGCTTTCCCTTGTGCTGGGTGCAAGGTGGCGATGATGACGCGGGTTTCAAGCCAAGGATGCAGCTGAGGGTGAATGTTTGCCGCTGCTACTCGATACCCTCGAGTGTCTTGTCGATGACTTTCTGGATAATCGGATCCGTGCGTCCGGGACGGCCGGCGGTAGGTTGCGGGTCATCATCACCGTCGGCATCCGGCTTTGCGGCTTTCTTTTCCGCCGCCTCGCGCGCCTCTTTCTCAGCCTCGCTGACAGCCTTGGTCTGGATCATGCGAATACGCGCATCGACCAGGCTGTAAACATCAGCAGGGAGCTTGGTGGACAGATTGATGCCCAGTTTGCGCGCGGATTTCGGCGAGATCGCCTGGCTGTGCGACATCTCACCGGACGTCAGGTGGTCGGCCAGCGCCTGCGAGGTCTTGCCCGGGAGCTTGTGCACCGGATTGATGATCTCGCGCGCCACGTCCTGGGCGTATTTGTCATACTTGGCGGCCTCGTGCGCGAGCAGGACCAGCAGGTCCTGGGTCTGTTCGACCCCCTTTTGCGCGATCAGGTCTTCATAGGCCTCGCTCGGGAATGAGCCGTAAATCGTGTCGATCGGCCCCAGCGAAGCTGTTTCGTCCATGTAGATCCGGTCTGCCGACAGCGCGATGAAGGTGCCACCGGACATCGCCACATAGGGCACATAGACTGTGACCTTGGGATGTTTGTGCGGATTGTGCTGGCCAACCTTGCGCAGATGTTTTTTCAGCGCCAGCGCAATCATGTGCGCCGGGCGGGCATATCCCCCCAGCGTATGCAGGATGACCATGATGTGCGTGCGCTCATTCGCACCGCGTATCGCAGCTATGGCGTTGAAGGCCTCGTCGAAGGTGATTTCCTGCTCGGCGCTGTCACGGCCCTCGAACTCATCACCCAGATCATGGATCAGATCGATGACGATGGTGTTCCTGCGATTTCGCTTCTCCAGATTCGTCTTGGCCGTCTCATAGCCTTTGCTGGCATCCTCATAGGATCGACCCAGCCAGCTGCGGAGCTTGGCGACAGACGCGGCGTCACGCTTGCGTGTTTCGTGCGTAAGGTATTGCCAGTATCCCCAGCACAGCAGCGAAATCACTGCGAACACACCCGCAGCGACCACCAGCTCTTGCTCGGAGATCAACTCAAACACACTTCCCCCCTTACCGCTTCGCGGAAGGTTTACACATGGATGATGTTAACCATTTATGCGCCTGACGGACAAGGAGATTGAAGCGAATGTAAGTATTAAATTTCGCGTCAACAGAGAGCCGTTGCGAAGATGTAACAGCCCGCGCGAACAGCCTTGAGCTGCACGTTAGTCGATCGCCGTCTCGAAACCGCCCGAACCATCCGCCGGACTGTCCAGCAGGCCGTTCAGAACGCCCGCCAGGCGCACGCCAGCCAGCTTGAGCTGCTGCCGGGAAATGCGCAGGCCGCGCTCATAATAGGCGTCGCCGGGTTCAATCGTGTTCTCCGCATTGGCCCAGTAGTACCCGAAATCGCGAGAACGCACGATATTGTGGCTCTCCTGCGCCCAGGCGAACGGGTCGACCGTCGTATAGATTTCCGAATCCGTCAGCGGGATCTCAGCCGCCAGCTCATCTGCAAAATAGGACCAGCGACTGCGTTCTTCGACCAAGGGCCAGGTCTCGCCCATATAGTCCAGGATAATCTCGCTGTCCCAGACGCGATGGAGATTGGTATGACGTTCACCGCGCCAGATCACCGGGATGTCATTGCCGCCACGATCACCATTGATCGAGACATGCAATGGCTGATGTATATCACCGATCCAGTGCGCGAGGAATTTCAACGCTTCCAGCTTCTCCGCATCGGAATTGCTCTCATCAACCAGCTCGCGTGCATGCAGGTCGATGGCAGACATGATGCAGCCATTGAAGGCGCAGTCTTCCGGATCCACGATGGGGTCGTCACGGTCTTGCCCGGTATAGTGGTAGGGCGCGGTTCGCAGGTGGGTCGAGCTGCGCACCTGGTCAGCCCAGCTACAGACATCGCGGAAATGATCAAATTGCGGGTCCAGCGCGACCAGGCGATCCACCTCCGCACGTGCCTCCGGCTGCAGGAATCGATAGGCCAGATCGCACACGATGCGGTGTCCATCTCGTCCATAAGCCATGGCTGGAGCGGTTGGGGCCAGGGTCGCAACAACACCGGCAGACATCAGAACGCGAAACAGGGTCATGGAAGCTCTCTTCTGGGCAGGGGCCGCACTCTCCCCTCCCTAGGCCGTCAATCGCGCGCGCTCCACCAACCGGAATTTGTTCCAGCCCCCTGATTTCTCGCTAAAATTGAAAACGAAGCAAAATCACGGCAATTATGAGCTCAAAAAGAACTGTACCGTCTGGACGGTATTGACTGTACCGTCTGGATGGTTTATGTGCATCGCAGCAAAGTGAGATGACCATGCCGCCGAACACACCCAAGCCGAATACCCGTGAAGCCATTCTCGATGCTGCTGAAACTGTCGTGGCGCGCGATGGCGCATCCCGACTGACCATCGACGCGGTTGTCGTAGAGAGCGGCTATTCCAAGGGCGGCGTGCTCTATCACTATCCGAACAAGACGGCCCTGCTCGCCGCGATGGTCGACCGCATGGTCGACGGCATTGCTGTGGAAATCGACGGCGCGCGCGACCAGGCCATGGAACAGGACCGGCCAACCCTGCCCGCGATCATCACGGCCATGGTCCAGCACCGCAAACCCAACACGAATGTCAGCTCGGCGCTTCTCGCAGCCTCTGCCGAGCAACCGGAACTCCTCGACAGCGCGCGCAACTACATCGAGACGATTGTTGCGGACGCCGTCAAACCCGCCCCCGACCCGATCCTGGGCCTCATTGCCTTCCTGGCGATGGACGGCCTGCACTTTTCAGACCTGCTCGGACTTCACTATGTCGACGATGCCCAGCGTGAAGCCGTCCAGTCCCGACTTATCCAGATGATGACGGAGATGTATGCGTGACCTCCCCCCGCACGACGCTGATATCCCTGCTCGCGCCGCTTGCCCTGCTGGCGGCCTGTTCCCAACCCATGGAAACCGAAGAGGCTCCGGCACGCCGGGTTCTCGTGCAGACGGTTGAGACCACCAGCCCGCAAAGCCGGTTCGAATTCGTCGGACGCGTCGAAGCGCGCATCTCGGTCGATATCGCCTTCCAGGTCGGCGGCCAGCTGGCTGAACTGCCCCTCGCCGAAGGCCAGCAAATCGCAGCGGGCGATCTCATCGCCCAGCTGGACCTCGAGGATTTCCGCCGCGCCGAGCGCGAGGCGCGAGTCCAGTTGCAACAGGCGCGGACAGATCTTGAGCGCCAGCAAACCCTGCACGAGCGCGGCATTGCCTCCCAGGCGGCCCTGGACAGCGCACAGACACAATTCGACCTGCGGTCAGTGGCGTTGGAAACGGCCAGCCGCAATCTGGAATATGCCACCCTGACCGCGCCGTTTGACGGGCTTGTCAGCCGTCGCCTGGTCGATGCCTTCACCGTCGTTTCTCCCGGGCAGCCGGTGGCGCGCATCCAGGATGTTTCGGAACTACGTCTCAACATCCCCGTCTCCGAAGACATGGTCGCCACGCTGAATGCGGACGACGTGATCTCTGTCCGCGCGGCTTTCCCCTTCCTGCCGGACCAGACCTTCCCGCTGGAGTTTCGCGAAATGGTGGCCGAGCCAGACAATGCGTCCCAGACGTATCACGCCATCCTGGCGCTGCCGGCCAATCTGCCTGCCAATATCCTGCCGGGTATGACCGCAACCGTGTGGGCCGAGTTTGACCGTGACAATGGCGGCGAAGCCGAGATTCTCGTGCCCATCCGCGCCATCGGCTACGCCCCGGATGGCTCGTCATTCGTTTGGGTGTTTGCCGAGGATCACGTCGAACGTCGCGTTGTTGAAACCAACGGCGTGCACGGTGACAGCGTCACCATCCTGGCCGGGCTGTCCGAAGGCGAGCAGATCGTAACCGCGGGCGTCAATGCGCTGGTGGAAGGCATGACGGTTCGCCCGATCGATGAACAGGCCCGTTTCGGCCGCACGCAATAGGGGCAAGATCATGAGCGAGAACACGTCCGCCATGTCCCTGGCCCGCCTCTCCATCGAAAAACCGGTCCTGACCTGGATCGTTATCCTGTTCTGCGTCCTGGGCGGCCTGCACGGCTTTTTCAATGTCGGTCGCCTGGAAGACCCGGCCTTTACCATCAAACAGGCTATCGTCTTCACGCCCTATCCCGGCGCCAATGCGCAAGAGGTCGAACAGGAAGTTACCGAACGCCTGGAAATCGCTATCCAGCAATTGGCTGAAGTCTCCGAGATCCACTCGGAGAGCTCGCCCGGCATGTCGGAAATCCAGATCACCATCGACGACACGATCAACAGCGCGGATCTGCCCGGCGTATGGACCAAGCTGCGTGCCCGCATTCGCGACACCGTCCCCATGCTGCCGCCCGGCGCCGCGAACCCACGCGTCTATGACGATTTCGGAGACACGTACGGCATCTTCTATGCCGTCACGGCCGAGGGTTTTTCTGATGACATGATCCGCGAGGTTGCCCGGACCCTGCGCCGGGAGCTGTTGGTCGTGGACGGTGTGGCCAAGGTCTCCGTCGACGGCGAGCCGGATGAGCGCATCTATATCGACATTCCCCAGGACAACCTCGTCCAGCTGGGCCTGTCCTATGAAAGCCTGCTGCAGGCCATTGGCCGTGAAAACACTGTGGTTGTCTCGGGCTCGACCCCGCTGGGCGGGCGCTATATCCGACTGGATATTCCTCAAACCTTGTCCGGTGTGGATGCGATCAACAATATTCTGATCACACCCGGCGATACCGCGGAGACGATCCGTCTGTCGGACATCGCCACGATCACGCGATCCAGCCAGGACCGACCGGACAACATCATCTATCACAACAATACCCGCGCATTCACGCTGGGCATCGCCGGTCAGACCACGGCCAATATCGTTGATGTCGGCTTTGCCGTCGAAGCGCGACTGGTAGAGCTGGAGGCCGAGCTGCCCCTCGGGATCGAACTTCACCCGATTTACCAACAGCACCTGGTGGTCGACACGGCTATCAATGACTTCCTCATCAACCTCCTGATGTCTGTCGGCATTGTGGTGGGCGTTCTGTGCATCTTCATGGGTTGGCGCGCCGGCCTGACTGTCGGCACAGTTCTCTTCCTGACCGTCGCGGGCACGCTTTTCTTCATGAACATGATGTCGCTGGAGATGGAGCGGATTTCCCTGGGCGCGCTGATTATCGCCATGGGCATGCTGGTCGATAACGCCATCGTTGTGACTGAAGGCATGCTGACCGGTGTCCTGCGCGGCAAACCCCGGCTGGCCGCCGCTGAAGATGCGGTGAAGTCCACACAATGGCCCCTGCTCGGCGCCACCGTCATCGGCATCATGGCATTTGCTGGCATCGGACTGTCGCCGGACTCAACCGGCGAATTCCTGTTCTCGCTTTTCGCGGTCATTGCCATCTCCCTGCTGCTGAGCTGGGTCCTGGCTGTCACAGTCGTTCCAATGGTGGGTTATCACCTGTTCGAAAGTCAGCGTCAGCAAGCCCTGAGCAAGAACGAGGAAGACCAGGACGAGGCGTCGGTCTATACCGGAGGCATGTACACGGTCTATCGCGGCCTGCTGAGCCAGGCCCTGCAAAGACGATGGGTCGTTCTTGGCAGCCTGCTCGTCGTTACAATGGCCTGTTATGTCGGTTTCGGCTCCGTCCGGAATTCCTTTTTCCCGGAAACCAATACGCCGATGTTTTTCGTCAACATCGAGCATCCGGAAGGTGCGGACATCCTGACGGTCGACCAGACTATCCGGGAGGTCGGCGCCTTCATCGCCGAGCAACCTGAGACCGCACAGTTCGACAGTTTCGTCGGCGCCGGCGCCACGCGTTTCATGCTGACCTACAACGCCGAACAGCCCAGCGCGTCCTACGGCCAGATTATTGTGCAAACCGCCAATCTGGAGACTATTCCCCCGCTTGCCGAACGCATCCTGGCGCATGTTCGCGACACCTATCCGGACGTGTCCATCCGCGCGGATCGCATCGTTTTCGGTCCGCCGGGCGGGGCCAAGCTGGAGGCGCGCTTCTCCGGCCCTGACGCCGACGTCCTGCGCGCCCTTTCCGAGGAGGCCATGGCCCGCCTGCATGCCGAGGGCGACGTCCTCGACATCCGCACCAATTGGCGCAATCGCACGACGACCTTCCGTCCAAACGTCATCGAGGAGCGCGCCCGCACCACCGGCATCACCCGCGAAAACATCGCCAACGCTCTGGTCTTTGCCACGGATGGCGCCCAAGTCGGTGTATTCCGGGAAGGTGAGGACCTGATCCCCATCATCGCACGCGCGCCTCTCAGCGAACGCACTGATGTGGATGATCTGTTCGACCGTCTGGTCTGGAGCTCGTCACAACGCACCTATGTCCCGATGAACCAGGTCGTCTCGCGTTTTGACCTGGTTGCCGAAGACGCCCTGATCCAGCGCCGTGACCGCGTGCGCACGATTTCGGTCCGTGCCAATCCCCATCCGCACGAGACGGCGATGGAAGGCTTTGCCCGTTTCCGCCCGATCATCGAAGCGATGGATATTCCACCGGGCTATTCCCTGGAATGGGGTGGCGAGTACGAAAGCTCAGCCCAGGCGAATGAATCTCTTGGTGGAACCCTGCCCTTCACCCTGGTGGTGATGCTGACCATCTCCTTCATGCTATTTGCCAAGGTCCGTCAGCCACTGATCATCTGGTCCATAGTGCCGATGTCAGTCAACGGCGTGGTCATCGGCCTCCTGCTCACCAATGTCGCCTTCAGCTTCACGGCCCTGCTCGGCCTGTTGTCGCTGTCCGGCATGCTGATCAAGAATGCGATCGTGCTCGTTGACGAAATTGATGCGCGCATCCGTGATGGCGCGGACAAGGTCGACGCGGTGCGAGACGGCTCCGTCAGCCGCCTGCGCCCGGTCCTGCTGGCCGCCTCGACCACCATCCTGGGCATGACACCGCTGCTGTTCGATGCCTTCTTCCAGGCCATGGCCGTGACCATTATCGGCGGCCTCGCCTTCGCAACGATCCTGACCATGATCGCCGTCCCGACGATCTATGCGCTGTTTTTTGGTGTGCGGGCCGGACAACCTGAGAAAATCATCGATCAAGTCGCCGACACCGCTTGACCGCGACCAGATAGAGAGCGACCTTCACCGCTATGGGGTCCCTCTCTTCTGCTCACAATATCAGCGATTTGCGAGAGCTGGCGCGCAAGCGACTGCCGCGGATGGTGTTCGACTATATTGATGGCGGAGCGGATGACGAGGTCACGCTGCGGGACAATCCCGGACGGTTTGCCGACTACAAGCTGAACTTCAAGACGCTGGTCGACATCTCCGAGATCGACATGCGCACCTCGGTGATGGGTGCTGAAAGCACCGCACCGATTGTGGTGACACCGACGGCCGCCCAGCGCCTTTTTCATCCCAAGGGTGGAGAGAGCGCGGTTGCCCGGGCTGCGAAGAAAGCCGGGCTAATCTATTGTCTTTCCACGCTCGGCTCGACGACCATTGAGCGTGTGGCTGAACTGACTGACGGGCCGAAATGGTTTCAGGTCTATGTGTGGAAAGACCGGGCTATTGTCGAGAAAGCCCTCGAACGCGCCCGGACCGCCGGCTTCACAGGTGTTATCCTGACTGTGGACGTTCCCGTTGCCGGCAATCGCGAGCGCGACCACGTCAACGCCTTTACCATCCCGCCGAAAATCAATGCCAGGACGGTGAGCCAGGTGCTCGCCCGACCGGGCTATCTGATGGACATGCTGGGCTCGCCCGAGATCGCAGCGGCCAACTGGGCCGACATGGATACCGGTGGGATGGGGATTATCGAATTCCTCAACTCCCAGTTCGACCGCACGGTCACCTGGGAGCACGCCCGTTGGATGAAAGAGGTCTGGGGCGGACCGTTCGCAATCAAGGGCATCTGCCGCGCCGATGATGCGCGCCGCTGCCTCGACGCCGGCGCCGACGCCGTCTGGATTTCCAATCATGGCGGCCGCCAGCTGGATACATCTCCTGCCACGATCGACACCCTGCCAGACATTGTCGCAGCCGTGCGCGGACAGGCTGACATTATCCTCGACGGGGGTGTCCGCCGCGGTACCGATATCATCAAGGCCATCGCCCTGGGTGCTACCGCCGTCGCCGTCGGACGCCCCTATCTCTATGGCCTGGGCGCGGCGGGCGAGGCCGGGGTCAGCCGGGCGCTGGAATTGCTAATGACCAGCCTGGAACGCGATATGGCCTTGACCGGGGTCGCAAAACTCTCAGATCTCACACCAGATTTTGTTCGTCGCCCTTAAGGAGCGTCACCATGTTTGCAGCTGAAAGCCTCGTTCGGACCCTGATCAACCAGGGCGTCGACACCTGTTTCACCAATCCGGGCACCTCGGAGATGCACATGGTCGCCGCGCTCGACCGGGTGGATGGCATGAAGTCCGTCCTGTGCCTGTTCGAGGGTGTCGCGACCGGCGCCGCAGATGGCTATGCCCGCATGTCCGGAAAACCGGCCGCCACGCTGTTGCATCTCGGTCCGGGTGCAGCCAACGGCCTGGCCAACCTCCACAATGCGCGGCGCGCGCATGCGCCGGTCGTCAATATCGTTGGCGATCACGCACAGGACCACCTACAACATGATGCTCCGCTGACCAGTGATATCGAGGGTGTCGTTGCCCCGATGTCGCGCTGGGTCGGGCGCGTGACTACGCCAGGTGAGCTATCATCGCTCGCCGTGGAAGCGGTGCGCCAGTCCCATGGCCCCGAACGGGGTATCGCCAGCCTGGTTCTGCCCGCCGATTGCGCCTGGTCCGATGCGGAGCCGGATGTCATCGACGCGCAGGACATGCCCGGCCTTATCCCCGTAGACGCCGCCCTGATCAACGCTGCGGAAGATGCCCTGCGCAATGCCGAGAACCCGCACATCCTGCTGGGCTCCAATGCCTGTCTGGATGACGGGCTGGAGGCGGTGGGCCGCCTCGCCGAAGCCACCGGTGCCAAGGTCTTCATGGACACATTCATCGCACGCATCGCGCGTGGCCATGGCCGCTTTGCCCCCAAACGTCTGAGCTATCTCGGCGCCGAGGCGATGGAAGAGCTCAAGGATGCCGATCTTCTGATTGTCGCCGGCACGAAGGCCCCGGTCGCGTTTTTTGCCTATCCCGGTGAACGGGGGGAATTCGCCCCGGAAGGCATACCGGTGGTGCCGCTAGGCGGGCCAGAAGGCGATACCGTCGCAGCACTTGCGGAACTGGCGAACCGGTTTGACGCCCCTGCCAAGCCAAGCGTTCCGGACAGGGCCCAGGCCCCGAAACTCTTTCCCGACGCCGAACTCAATCCGGGATTTGTCGGCATCTCGATGATGCGTCACATGCCCGAGGACAGCATTATCTGTGATGACGCCACGACCTCGGGCATGGGTGTCTTTCCGTGGATTTCCTCGGGCCCACGCCACGACTGGCTGTGTCTGACCGGCGGCTCTCTGGGTTCCGGCATGCCACAATCGATTGGCGCCGCACTGGCCTGCCCGGAGCGTCAGGTCTTCGCCCTGTGCGGGGATGGTGCGGCGGCCTATACGCTGCAGGCGATGTGGACGCAGGCCCGTGAAAACCTGAACGTCATCAACGTCGTCTTCGCCAATCATTCCTATTTGGTGTTGAATTTCGAACTGGCGCGTGTCGGTGCCGGCGAACCGGGCCCGGCGGCCCAGCAAATGCTGTCACTCGACAATCCGAAAATGGACTGGGTGAAAATCTCTGAAGGCTTTGGCGTGCCCGCCCAGTCTGCGCGGACAGCGGGTGAGTTTGACGCGGCACTTGTTCGCGCGCTCAAGGCCGGAGGCCCTCAGACCATCGTCGCGGAAATTTAGCCAGCGACCGCTTGCGTTGCAGTCCCGGCTTCCGCCTCAGCCATGCGGCGGAAGACCTGGCGTAAACCATCGATACCGACTGGCTTGGCCAGATAGTCTGTGAAACCTGCAGCCCGTAGCTGTTGTTCATGACCGTCCGAGGCCAGAGCCGTCACCGCAACGATGCGAGTCGGGTCACACGCGGGCACCTCACGGATGCATTTCAGTGCCGTTATGCCATCCATTTGCGGCATCTGGATATCCATCAGGATCATGTCATAGGGACGCATGGTTGCCAGGTTGATAGCCTCACGACCGCTCGAAGCGACATCCACGACCAACCCCTTGGCGCAGATCGTATTCTGGATCATTGCCTTGAGAACCAGCTGATTGGTCACCACGTCGTCCACAAGCAGCAGGCGGAAATCGTCACGGATCTCCACGGGCTGGCTCTGCGCTTCTCCTGCCGCCAATTCCGCAGCTTCACCGCGCTCATTCTGAATGGAGACCTTGAAGCTTGATCCCTGACCGGGTGCACTCCGCAAGTGGATCTTGCCCCCCATGGCACGCGTCAGCTTGTCACAAATCGCCAGCCCCAGACCGGTACCGCCATATTGTCGCTTGGTCGACATATCGACCTGGCTGAAAGCGTCGAAAATACGGGCCTGCTTGTTCTGGGGGATGCCGATGCCGCTGTCCTCGACATCGATCCAGGTCTCGATGCGCTCATCACCCAGCTCCCGCTGGTCGAGCTGCACGTTGATCTGACCCCGGTGGGTAAACTTCACCGCGTTTGACAGCAGGTTGTTGAGGACCTGGCGAAGACGCACAACATCACCGATCAGCACGCGGTGTTCCACACGGTCCATCGCCAGGACAAACTTCAATCCCTTGTCCTCGGCCTGCGCCTTCCAGGGCGCGACCGTCGTCTCGACGAGGTCAGACAGATCAAAGCTCTTGTCCTCGAACCGCAAACCACCGACCTCGATCTCTGACAGGTCGAGCACATCATTGAGCAGTTCGAGCAGGTTCTCACCGGATTGATTGACCAGCTCGAGACGTTTGCGCGCCTCATCATCCGGGGCGCCCTCATGCAGCATGACCCGTGTCATGCCAAGCACTCCATTGAGAGGGGTGCGAATTTCATGCCCCATATTGGCGAGGAATTCCGACTTGGCCCGATTGGCCGCTTCCGCCCGTTCCAGTGCAACCGTCAATTCTTCATTCTTGCGCTGCAAGGCGGCAGCGCTTTCATGGCTGGATTGACGGATCAACGAGCCGAAAAAGACGATCCAGACAACAGCCATTGCCGCCGCGATCACCAGGGAGGGCAGCATGAAGCTGGCATCGTACTGCAATTCGGTACCCCGGAAATCGGCCCCCCATTTCAGGACCAGCCCATAAAAGACTCCGACCGGAAGTATGGCACCGATGGCGGCGCGCCATCCCCAGGCGATATAGGCTCCCAGAACAATGCCGGGCACATACGCCGCTGCAGGCGGGAACGAACCCCGGTTTCCCCAGGCCGTCGCCAGGAAGACCAATGCGGTGATGACCAGGATGGCCGCGATCGTCGCATTCGGTCGCCGCAAACGGATGCCCACGGCACCGACACTCAGGGCCAACACGCCCGAAATCAAGCCGAGCTCCATCATGCCGGGTCGTCCCTGACCGGTGTAGGTCAGAATGGCGGCGTTGATGAAGGCCGTGCACGCCAGCACGAAAGTAAAAGCGGCCGCGATACGAACCCGTTCTGCAAGCTCCGGTGCCTGACTGGGATCTACGCCCGCAAACCCGTCAACTTTCGTCCAGAACACGCCATCCTCCTGATTGCGCGAAGCAACCTAAGCAAACATGCTTAAAAAATGACTGCTCGCCCTGCGCATCAGGGATGAATGGTCATGATGTTGTCGATCTTGGTGACGTCCAGAACTTGCCGGACCGGCCCGTGCGCCCCGCGCAGGGACACTGTCTTGCCCTGTTTCTTTGCCCGTTCATGCGCCAGAAGCAGCATGCCGACACCGGCAGAATCTAGGGCGGTCGTTCCGGCGAGGTCTATCGTCACCCCCTTGCCGTCAAAACTGTCGATGGCCTTGAGCACACCTTTGAAGTGCTCTTGATCGTCAAATCGAAACGTACCCGATAACGCGACGAGAAGCGCCTCGGCGGCCGGCGTTACGGTGAATTGCATGCGGGTTCCTTCCCGGCTTCAAAAACGAATCCCTCACTCTCATGTTTTCAACTCCAGACCGCTCGGGGCAAGGGGCTAAAATATGCTCCGGGAAAACAGCCGCCCCGATGAGGGGCAAGCCGCCTGCCTGCCCCTTGGTCACGCGAGGGTCGTGTTCATTCGCGGGCAAGCTCCATCGCCCGTACAAGCGCCTCGTCGGCATCAACCCGGATATCAGGCTGGACCGGATGGCCTTCGATCCGCCCGGTGTTGAGCGAATAATAGTCCGCGATGGGCAGGAAGAGCAGGAAGCCCCCGTCCAGATCAAAGGGGCGCTGGGACAGCATCTGCCCGGCAGTGGGCTCGCCGATCACCTGCACACGCCCCGCGGCCTGCAAGGCCTCGACCGCCATCTCCGCCGCACTCGCCGTGGCTTCGCTCGTGAGCACATAGACCGGCCCGCGATAAACCGTTTCCGATGGCAGGAACCGAACCCGAATGACCGCCTCTTCGATGACTGCATCCCAGAATTCCCGCACGGACCACCCGGTACAGGGGTCCAGGGCAACAATATCGGCCCGCGTTGGCTGATGCTCATTGTGATCTGTCCACCGACGCGAGATGAAATAACCCGCATCCACCGGGTTCTCGATCACGCCAGACACCGTCGGACGCATGGCGAACGCTCCGCCCTCATTGCGGCGCAGGTCGATGATCAAGGCATCAGGCTCGTGCGCGACAATCTCCTCGAACGCGTTTTCGATGAAGCGGACCGTGTCCTGGCCCATCATCGTGTGCACGCTCAGAACCGCAATATTGTCGACGAGACTCAGATCTGTGGCCTCCGGGCCAACATTCATCGCATCGAAATAGGCACTCATCTCCGCAGCGGTATTGTTGCTCGGCATCAAATTGACATGCGAGAACGGCCCCTCGGCCCAGACTGTCCGGAAGCCATCCAGAAAAGCCTCCTGATCCGGTGCGGTTTCAGCCAGCGCATAGAGGGCGGCCAGGGTGTTGTCATAATGTTCGCCCTGCAGCGCGTCGCGATTGAAATGATGGGTTTGAAGCAGGGTCTCCATCTGGGCAACAAGCGGACGAAAACCGGTCTCAACATCCTGCGCGTCTGCGCTTTCATTGGGCGATTTCAGAACGATCGAACTGGCTGCAGCCAAGGTCAGCAAGGCAACGGCAAGCCCCAGATTGATGCGTTTCATATGTGTCTCCCGACGCGTTTTCGGATTAAAACTGTTCGTGGAGATGCTCGTAGGATATTCAGCGAGATGCATTCGACCTGAATCGCGATTTAGAACTTTTGCGACCGTGATCCGGTCCTACGCGACCCGCACACGATCCATGTCTCATCGGTGAGGACCAGGGGCCGGTTTTGGAAGAAGTGTTCCGCACCATACAGATCATCATCATTGTGCAACCTGCGCTGTTTGTGACGTATCTCGCCCTCAGCGGCCGCTTTCGCACATTCGCCAACCAGGTGCTCTGCCTCTTCCTCGTTGTGCTGAGCAGCCATATGGGGATCAATCTGGTCGGCCCACCCTAGCAAGGCCCGCACCTGGCCAGCCTGGGTATTGCTCTGGGCTTTTGTTACGGCCCGGTGATGTATCTCTATACGCGCAGCCTTTCGCTGGAGAATGCAAGTTTCCGCCGCTCCGACCTGGCCCATGCAGGCCCGGCCATCCTGACCTTTCTGGTGTTTGAAATCTTGCCGGTCAGCATCTTTGTGTTCGCCTTCGGGATCCTGGCCAGCATCGCCGTCTACGGTTTGTTCTCCTGGCGCCTGATCACACGCTTCCATGCAGCCTTGCAGAATACGCGAACGGATTTCGACCATCTCAAACTGACCTGGCTCAAACGCCTGCTCGGCGTCCAGTGCGCCATTCTGGTCCTCAATGCCGCCAGTTCGAGCCTGGCAATGTCCGGGCAAACACAGGCCAGCCAGGCGGCGGAACTGCTCGTCTTCGTCGGGCTGGCGAGCCTTGTGAACCTGTTCCTGTTTCACGGTCTGCAATATCCCAGGCTCTTCGATGGCGTTAGCGCGGACGAGCTGGCGCTCTCCACCACACCGCCGCCCGGACAAGATCCGTCCCTACGTGCCGTGATGACCCGCATTGAAGACCATCTGGCCAGTAGCCAGGTCTATCTGCGCCCCGGTCTGACCGTGAATAGTCTGGGCCGCCAGATCCGCAGTAAGACCGCATGTCCTTTCCAACCAGCTGCAGCCTTATCGTTGCAGACTGGGATTGCCGGTGGGCAGATCGATTGGCGGCCTGCTCCCGGCCTGAAGGGGAGGACAGGTGAATGCCAAGTTCGAAGACTGAAGCCTACATCGGGCTGGATGTTGCCAAGGCCAGTCATGCCGTGGCGATCGCGGAAGCCGGACGGGATGGAGAGGTGCGCAAACTCGGATCGATCTCGTCGGCGCCCGATGCCGTGCGCCGGCTGGTGAAGAGGTTGGAGGACCGACATTCGGAGCTCCGTTTTTGCTACGAGGCCGGACCGACTGGATATGGTCTCTACCGTCAGCTGACGCAGATGGGTCATGCTTGCACCGTGGTCGCTCCGTCGCTTGTTCCGATGCGTTCAGGGGATCGCGTAAAAACCGACCAGCGCGACGCGGTTCGGTTGGCACGTCTGCTGCGCGCCGGCGAACTCACATCCGTTTGGGTTCCCGACGATGTTCACGAGGCGATGCGCGACCTGGTGAGGTCGAGAGAGCGCGCAGTGGACGACCTGCGCCGCAAGCGCCAAGCCATCGGCTCGCTCATGCTCAAGCATGGCCGGATCTACCCCGGCAAGAAGGCCTGGAGCATGAAGTACCAAAGATGGCTTCAGTGTCAGCGCTTCGAGCTCGCCGCCCACCAGATCACCTTGCAGGAA
>JAEPND010000014.1:0-2260 GCA_017643585.1 Maricaulis sp. | reverse complement strand
GCCTGGAGCATGAAGTACCAAAGATGGCTTCAGTGTCAGCGCTTCGAGCTCGCCGCCCACCAGATCACCTTGCAGGAACTCATCCTCGCCGAGCGTCATGCCCGCGAGCGGGTCGAGCGCCTGACCGAAGCGATCGAAGACCTTGTGCAGGACTGGTCGCTGGGCGGTGCCGTAGAGGCTCTGCAGACGCTGCGCGGCGTTGCCCTGATCGGTGCCGTGACCTTTCTGGCCGAAGTCGGCGATGTCAGGCGGTTCAGCCACCCCCGGCAGCTGATGAGTTATCTCGGTCTCGTTCCAAGCGAATTTTCGACCGGACAAACCGTCAGCCGTGGCGGCATCACCAAGGCCGGAAATGCGCATGTGCGGAGAACTTTGATCGAGGGCACATGGAGCTACCGCTGGGCGCCGCGGATTGGCGAGAAGCAGCTCTACCACCAAAGAAAAGTGCCTCCCGAAATCAATGATATCGCCTGGAAAGCGCAGACACGCATAACCCGACGATACCACCAGCTCATTCAGCGCGGAAAGAAGTCGACGGTCGCGACAACGGCTTTGGCCCGGGAACTCGTCGGGTTCATGTGGGACATTGTCCGGCGAAGCATGCCTGCGCAGGCCTGACCAACTGCACATTTACGCTCATTGACGGGCACAGGGCCATCGGCAGGGGAAAACCCGACGGACGCTTTGTGGCCAGCTTGTCGCTGACGCCCGCCGTAAGACAGGGACCGCCCCGAGACGAACGAACGGTAATGCGGTAGCCAATCCGCGCATCAGAGCTTGATCACCGACGTCTTCGAGCCCTGTGTCCATCAATGAGCGGTCATCAATGAAGAACCGCCGCGCTTGGGCGCCGGTTCGATGAATCGTGCGCGGAACCATTGACAAAGGACATCAGAGCGTTCGGTGAACCCGACCTTTTGGCGATCTTCCTCGATGCCAGATTTTCGCACCTTGGACAGCGTCTCTGTTGATCGGACCGGACAGCACGAACGGAGCGATCATGCCGCTCAGTGCGAGAGCGCTGACGAATGTGGTAGTTCGCCGGTGGCCAATTGAGGCGTGCCCATGCACAGGTGCTCAGACACCGCCCCTAAACGGACCGCATCACGCAAGTAATTAGTTATTATGTCCCTTGGTTGAGTTGTTGCAAGACAAGTTGGTAGATTTTTTCATTACTTGCATAAATTGTTACGATCTAAAATTGTTTCTTCGAGCTTTGCTTCCGAAAAAAAGGGGGGGGGGTCATGGCAGTTTTTTTCGAGATGACGCCGAACGAGGCCATTTTATTGCTGCGCTTTGAGGGCAAGATTAGCAGGAAAGAGATCTTGGCTACCGCAGAATGCGCCAGTGACTATATCCGGTTCACACGACGGCATTTCGCCATCATTGACGCCAGTCTTCAGACGATCACCGCGGATGATCACGACACGGCTGTTTATTGGTATGGGGGATTGTCACAACTACCTGCAGGGTGCCGCATCGCCTATGTCCCTCCCATTGCATCGGCACCTAGCCGCGCAAAGCTGATCTCAAGAGCCGCTGCGGATAACGGTCATAGGTTGTTGGTATATGAATGCATCAATGAGGCAACTGAATGGATTCGCTTCGAGTATGACCGCGCTGAAACCATAGCCGCTGAATAACTTTTTTGACCCAGGCCAACTGGCCTGCCCCATCGAAGTGGCCCAGACTTAAAGTTAGGGCCCGGCGGGTTATGTGCGGCGGTCATACCGGCACGCCCTCAACGTAGGGCGGCATCAGCGGTGCTGGCAAGAGTGTTTCAAGAGCCGGTGGTCTGTAGCCGAGCGATGAGTGCGGCCGGACGGTGTTATAGTGCCGCCGCCAGGCCTCGATGAGCACCTGGGCTTCCTTCAGTGTGTAGAGTACCTCCCGATCCAGGACCGCGTCGCGGAGCTTCGAGTTAAAGCTCTCGCAGTATCCGTTCTCCCACGGGCTTCCCGGCGCGATATAGAGCGTCTTTACATCCAGACGCCCCAGCCATTCGCGCAGCGACGTGGCGATGAACTCAGGGCCATTGTCCGAGCGGATATGATCGGGCGGCCCATGTTCGACGAACAGATCTGCCAGCGTCTCCAGGACAAGCTTCGAGTTCAGCTTGCGCTCCACCCGGATGGCCAGGCATTGACGGCTGTGCTCGTCGATCACGCACAGCATGCGATAGACCTTGCCGTCATGGGTGCGGTCCTGGACGAAGTCGTAGGACCAGACATGCCCGCGATACTGTGGCCTGAGCCTTACG
>JAEPND010000013.1 GCA_017643585.1 Maricaulis sp. | reverse complement strand
GGAGCAGGCCCTGCGGGCGCGGCCTCGCCGGCGCCAGCTTCCCAAGGATAGCGGGACACGCTCGATCATTGCCCCGAATGTGCTTGAGCGAGACTTCCGGGCGGATCGCCCGAACCGCAAATGGGTCGCCGACTTCACCTATATCTGGACAGCACAAGGCTGGCTCTATCTGGCTGTGGTGCTGGATCTGTTCTCGCGGCGCGTCGTCGGCTGGTCGATGAAGGAGGCGATGACCGCTCAGATGGTCACCGATGCTCTGATGATGGCGATCTGGCGGCGCGGCCGCCCCGACACCCTGCTGCATCACTCCGACCAGGGCAGCCAATATACCAGCGAGAGCTTCCAGCGGCTGATGGCAGATCATGGCATCACCTGTTCGATGAGCCGGTCAGGCAACGGCTGGGACAATGCGGCAATGGAGAGCTTCTTCTCCTCGCTCAAGACCGAGCGCATCCGCGGTCGGGTCTATCGGACACGCGATCAGGCCCGGGCCGATGTGTTCGACTATATCGAGCGCTTCTACAATCCCAGGCGCCGTCACTCGACGCTGGGATATCTAAGCCCGATGGACTACGAAAGGAAAGCTATGAAAGCTTAAGTGCCTGTCCACGAAACCGGCAGCAGCTCAAACGGCACGAACTTGCACTGGTGACACGCAATGGGACGCCGCTCACCGTCGTCCAGCACGGCGTTGTGCGCGGTTTGTGGACAGTGCGGGACACGATCGAGGTGGAAACCTTCGATCTGCGCACGGCACATCGGATTGACCCGCTTGAAGCCGATCGCTGGGCACGCTTGGCAGGACTGGCTATCACGCAAGCACAAATCGCCAACCATGAAGCCGGCATCCTGCATCTGGACGGACTGCAGAGCGGTCGCCTCGGTCCGGGACGTCACGCTTTTTGGGCCGCGACGCGGGCTGTGCGAGTCGTCAAACACGATCTGCGTCCGCAAACCCTGGACGTGACGGCCCAGGAAATCCTGACCAAGGACCGTGTGACGGTGCGCATCAATCTGAGCGCCATCACGCGGGTGACGGATCCGGAGGTCCTGACCCGGGCGGTTCCGGATGTGGGCCAGCACATGCACCGGCTGGTGCAATTGGCGGACCGTGCGGCCGTCGGCGGACGCATCCTGGATGCCTTGCTGAAGGAACGCGCCAGAGTCGATGACGAACTGACCACCCAGATCCGCGATCGTCTCGGCGATATCGGCCTAGCCGTCAGTGATGTGCGGATCAAGGATGTCATCCTACCGGGTGACATGCGCGAAATGCTCAACAAGGTGGTCGAAGCGGAAAAAGCCGCCGAGGCCAATGTCATTCGTCGACGTGAGGAAACAGCGGCAACACGCAGCCTGCTCAACACGGCACGGCTGATGGAGAACCATCCGACGCTGATGCGTTTGAAGGAACTCGAAGCCCTGGAACGCCTGACCGACAAGGTCGGCCGCATCGATGTGCGCCAGACAGCTCCGGTCGCGGGCCTGCCAGCCCTGCTCGATACGCTGATGGGTGAAGCCCCGCAAAAGGTCGACCCGACCTGATAGAGACGGCGGATGCGGAAGCGTCCGCCGTCTTTTGTCGTTTAATGATGTTCGCCGTTGCGATCTTCATTGGCTGACGTCTCGTGAGACGCCATATCCGCCGGTGCGGCATGTTGATCGCTGCCAGCATCCTGCCCGCTGTCTTCCAGATGCGAGGTTATGCCGTCGACCAGGACGACTTCCACCTCGACTGTGGCGGGCGGTGGGTCCAATACAATCGTTCGGAAAGCCTGGTGATCGCCCGCATCCAGATCATGCACATCCAGTTGCACCGACCATTCCAGCAGGGACTGCCCGTGACCATCGCGCAGGATGGCGCGAACTTCCGGTACTGGTCGCGAGCGCCGGTCGTAATTGTGCAGATCGCCCTCGACTACCAGCAAGGGCACACCGTGCTCGAGCTGGTGACTGACATGCAGCTCTCCCACGGAAATACCGTACGGGTTCACTGTCGTGCCAACCGCCGCATAGGCAGACGACGCTCTTGGGAAGACGGTCACGACATCGACCCGGAAGACCCACGCGCACGCCAGCAATAGTGCCACCGCGACAGCCAGCCCGCCCCATGCACCACCGGCCACGGCAGCCGACATGGTCTGCCTCTTTTTCGCCTGACGCTCCCGATAAGCCTCGTGGGGCTTTTTCGGTTCCTCAACGACTTCAGGGGCTTCTTCCTCGAGTTGCGCCGGCTGGAGATCGGGAAGCTGTTCGGGGTCCTCGACCTTGGCAGACCAGACATAACCGCACGAGGCGCAACGCACACGACGACCGTTCGCGCCGATCGCCTGTGGATCAGCGCGATAGCTCGTGGAACAAGAAGGACAGCTGAGTACTATGCTCATCTGAGTCGTTACTACTTCCGGCCGACCCGACAACGATGGAGACTTCCATAGAGCCGAGTCATCTAAATACACCAAGCAGCGCCGCTGAGCCTGTCATCCGCTTCGACAATGTCGGGATGCGGTATGGACGCGGGCCAGAGGTTCTGCGCGACTTGTCATTTGATTTACCACGCGGATCTTTCCAATTCCTCACCGGACCGTCCGGTGCGGGCAAAACTTCGCTGCTCAAGCTGATTTATCTCGCTGCCAAGCCCTCGCGCGGCACGATTTCCTATTTCGGACGTGATGCGGCCGGGCTGACACGGGACGAGCTGCCACAGATCCGCCGGCGTGTAGGCGTGGTGTTCCAGGAATTCCGCCTGCTCAACCATCTCACCGTGTTTGACAATGTCGCCCTGCCCCTCAGGGTCACCGGACGCAAGCGTGCGGACTATGCCGAGGATGTCGCGGAATTGCTGGCCTGGGTCGGACTGGGTGACAAGATGAGTGCTCAACCGGCCACCCTGTCCGGAGGCGAGCAGCAGCGCGTCGCGATCGCCCGAGCGGTGGTGGCCCAACCCGAGGTTCTCATCGCTGACGAACCGACCGGAAATGTCGACAGTGAGATGGCGATGCGCCTTCTCCGTCTCTTTGTCGAACTCAACAAGCTGGGCACGACGGTGGTATTTGCTACCCACGACCTGCAGCTGGTGCGCCTGCTCGATGCGCCTGTGATGACACTCTCGAACGGCCATCTGCACATTCGCCCGCCGCGCAGCCAACGTTACCAGGCGCCTGCCAACGGCCAGACAGAGCAGCCGGACGCGGAGGAAGATGCGCAGGAAGCTGTTGCCATGACTGGCGAGGACGGGGAGGAAAATCGTGACGACACATGATATTCCACCACCGCCCAAGGGCGGTTCAGGCGCCCTGCTCCCACCCGACGCCGGTCGGGACCGGCCGCTTTTCGTGGTCGCTGCCATCCTGGTTTTTCTGGCCTGCATCGCTGCCCTGGGTGCACGCGGGGCGTGGCAACAGGCCGAGAACTGGACCTCGGATCTGGAAACCAATCTCACGGTGCAGATCCGTCCCGTCATCGACAGCGATGTGGAGGCAGATGCCCAGCAAGCCGCAGACCTCATCGCGACACTGGACGGCGTCGAGCAGGCGACGGCGCGCGACCGCGCCTATGCCGAAGCGCTTGTCGCGCCTTGGCTGGGCAGCGGCAACATCCCTGAAGACTTGCCCCTGCCGCTGCTGGTACAGGTTCGGTTGAGCACGCCTGGATCCGTCTCGGTTTCTCAAGTTCAGACCCTGCTGGACAATGCCGGTCTCGCGGCCAGCGTCGATGATCACGGGCAATGGGCGCAGGCGGTTCGACGCGCTGCCAGTTTCGCACGGACACTCGCCCTCTCTCTCCTGGCCCTTCTGACGGGAGCCGCAGCGGCGGTGGTCGCCTTTGCCGCGCGTGCCAGCCTGGCTGCGCGCGTTGATGTAATTGATGCCTTGCACCTGTCGGGGGCGGAGGATCGCTTCATCGCGACCCTGTTCCAGCGCCGCTTTTTCATGCTGGGCCTGAAGGCAGGCACGGCAGGGGCGCTGATCGCTGTCCTCGTCTCGCTGCTTGTCAGTTCCGGTGGCAGCAGTGCCGATATGGCCTTCTTCCTGCCGCGCTGGTCCACCAATCCGTTCGAGCTGATCATGCTTGGCGTCGCCCCCTTGCTGGCGGGGGCAACATCCGCCCTCTCGGCCCGGCTCGCCGTCAGCACGGATCTACGCGGTCGTTGGTAGTGCTAGTGCACGGAAACAGCGACGATATTTTCTTGCGGTCTTCTCACACAGAGTTCAGTGTTGTCAGCAGAACCAATGGGGATGATGTGTGCGTTTGACGATGCGGTTGCTTCAGGCTCTGGCTTTTCTGGCCGTGGTCTCGGCCCTGATCGGCTTTGGCAGCTTTGCCGGCCGTGTCAGCGGCATGAATGCCCCAGAGTCCCAGCTGAGTGCCGACGCCATAATCGTGCTCACTGGCGATGCAGGACGACTGCAGGCTGGCGCCGCACTGCTGCGCAATGGTGCCGCTCCACGCATGCTGATCAGTGGCGTCCACTCAACCGTCTCTGACGGTGATATCCTGACACAATCCAACCTCGACCAGGCTCAGCTGGACTGTTGCGTGACGCTGGACCGCCAGGCTCACGACACGGTTGGAAATGCACGAGAAACCGCGCAATGGGCCAGTTCCAACAGCTATAATCGCTTGATCATTGTGACATCTGACTATCATCTCCCGCGGAGCCTTCTGGAAATGAAGCGCGCCATGCCGAACACGGAATTGATCGCCTATCCGGTCCGCACCTCACCGCCCTGGGAAACCCCATCAACGGCGCGTTTGTGGATCCAGGAATACGCGAAATTCGCGACGGTCTGGATGGGTTCCGCGCTGCTGGATGATCGTGAACAGGCCTGATGACCACTCTTCGCTCACTTCTCTTCTACATCTACATGTACGGGCTGATGATCATTGTCGGCCTGGGAGGCATTCCGCTCATCCTCGGCCCGCGCAGCTGGAGCCGCGGCCTACTGAAATTCTATCTGAAACTGCTCTGGCCGGGCCTGGCGGTGATCAGTGGCGTGAAAATTGAGGTGCGCGGACGGGAAAACCTCCCGGCAGGCGGCGCGCTAATAGCCTCGAAACACCAGAGCATGTGGGAGACGCTGGCGTTCTGGGGAATCCTCCCGGACCCCGCAATCATCCTGAAAAAATCACTGATCTACATGCCGATTTTCGGTTGGTACGCAGTCAAGCTGGGCAATATCAGCATTGATCGCAAAGGCGGCTCGAAAACCCTGCGCAAAATGCTCAAGGATGCCGCGCAACGCGGCCAGGAAGGTCGACAGGTCCTGATCTTTCCCGAGGGCACTCGCGTTGAACCCGGTGAGAATCCGGAGTTGAAACCGGGTATTGCAGGGCTTTACCAATCCATGGGTGTGCCATGTGTACCGGTAGCCTTGAACTCCGGTGTATATTTGAAAAACTATTGCGGCCTGAAAAAACCGGGCACGATTATTGTAGAGTTTCTGGAGCCGATCGAGCCAGGTCTCGACAAGGCCAGTTTCATGCGAACGTTGCATGAGCGTATTAGTACAGCTTCGGACCGCCTCCTGAAGGATTGATCCGTCGCACACGGGGGTAAGGCGTTGCGCGCCCATTTGAAGTTCATCCTGCCCATTGCCGGCATTTTCGCGCTCTTGGTGCTTTACACCGCCTACTGGTTTTTCGCCGCTGGCAAGGTCAACGAGGCCGTCCTCGACTGGATCGAGGAAAAGGAAAGCGTCGGCTATCAGATTGCCTATTCCGAGCTTGAGGTTCGTGGCTTTCCCTACCGCTTCCAGATTGAGATCGCTGGTGCCGACATTACGGCACCGCGCAGCGATGGCGGCTGGAATGCGACGCTCGAACACGTTCAGGCGAACGCCCTTCCCTATGATTTCTCGCATTGGATCGTCAGCTTTGCCGGCCCGATGCATGTGCGTTCGGATCGCGAACTGATGCTGAATGCCCAGGACGCGCGGGTCAGCCTTCGCACCAATGAGTACGGCGAGACCGTCAGGGTCGGAGCCGAACTGACAGCCCTCTCGATCGAGACACTGGCAGGTGATCCGGTCAATGTCGAATACGTCGAGAGCTTCGTGCTCGGGGGCGCCGTAGAAGACACGGACTCTCTTCGCGTCCGGGTTGAGGCCAACGGTGTTCGGGCGTCGGACAACGAAGCTTCACAGGATCTCACCCGTGCATTCGGGACTACCGGCGACCAGGTCCGTCTGGATTTCGAGGTTACCGAATGGGCCGCGCTCGCGCGCGACGGCGATGCGGGTCAATGGAGCCGGGCGGGTGGGCAATTGCAGATCCACGACGCCCTGCTGGACTGGGGACCCGCGCAACTGGCCGGTGAAGGTGAGCTCAGCCTGGACGACGAAGCACAGCCCGATGGCCGCTTGTCCATGCGTATTGCAGATCCGGATTCTCTGGCCCTTGCCCTGGTGAATGCAGATCTGATCCCGGAAGAAAACGAAGAGGCGCTGCGCCTTGCAGCGATGATGGCCCCGCGCGGGCCGGAAGGCGTTTCGCTCGGCTTCCGGCTGCGCGATGGCGGCATCTATCTCGGTCCGATCCGTATCGGACGTGTGGCTGAATAATCAGCCCTTCATGAATGAGGTGAGCGCGTCGACAACGGCGCGGTTCTCCGCTTCCTTGCCCACGGTAACCCGCAACGCGTTCGGCAGGCCGTAAGGCTGTACGCCTCGGACAATCAGTCCACGCGCCGTGAGATACTTGTCGGCAGCCTCTGCGGTTTTCTCGCCATCCGCCGGGAAATGAACCAGCACGAAATTGCAGACACTCGGCGTGACCTCAAGGCCCAGTCCGCCGATCTGCTGACGCAGGAAGGCGACCCATTCCTGATTGTGGTCAGCAGACCGCTTCATGAAGTCCCGGTCCTGGATCGCCGCAGTCCCCGCTTCGATCGCCGGAAGGTTGACGTTGAACGGCCCCCGAACGCGGTTGAGCACATCAATTATGGATTTATGGCCATAGGCCCAACCCAGGCGCACCGCCGCCAGGCCGTGAATCTTTGAGAAGGTCCGGGTGACGATGACATCATCGCGCTCTCGCGCCAGTTCAAGACCAGCCGTGTAATCCGCTTCGCGAACAAACTCGGCATAGGCCGCATCGATCACCAGCAGGGTGGTCGGCGGCAGGGCCTCGCGCAGACGAAGGATCTCGGCGTCCGACACATAGGTTCCGGTCGGATTGTTCGGATTGGCGAGGAAGACGATCTTGGCGTCATCACCCGCGGTCTCAATGAGGGCGTCAATGTCCGTGCGATAGCCCGTCTCCGGTGCCGACACGATGTCACATCCGCTCTGCATGGCGACCAGGCGATAAACCAGGAAGCCATACTGGGACTGAACCACCTTGTCGCCGGGATTGAGATAGGCACGACCCAGCAGCTGAAGCAATTCGTCAGAGCCACAGCCACAGACGATATTATCGGCGTTGAGGCCTTCTTCCCGCGCAATGGTCTCGCGCAGCAGGGTCGCGCCACCATCCGGATAAATATGCAGATTGCCCGAGGCGTTGCGGAAGGCTTCCGCAGCCTTATCCGAACAGCCAAGCGCATTTTCGTTGGAAGAGAGCTTTACCGGGTTCTCGATGCCCGGCGCATCCGCAGCACCAGGCTTGTAGGGGCGGATGTCGAGAATGCCGTCACGGGGCTGGATCGTCATGGGAAGCGCCTTTCTCGGAACGCAGGTCAGAAGGTATCTGCTGCGGAGATAGCGCGGGGTGGGTACGTTCATCAAGAGCGCGCGAGGAAGCACGCGCAGCACGGCCTATGGGCCGCAGCGCACTGGTGCGTTTAACCGCCTCGACCAGGATCACTCCGCCGAGGCCAGACCACAGTTTTTCACCGGCATTTTCCCAGGCATTTGCGAGACTTCGCCCCGAGGCCCAACGCCAGGGCGGCGCATAGAGTGCGCGTGACCACGCCACGGGCTCAAACAGGGCATCATCCAGCAAATGCGACAACTGCCCGCGTGAAAAAGGCCGTCCATGACCAAAGGGTGTCGCATCGGACAAGGCCCACACCCCGGCGCGCGCCGCGGATACGATCACCATGCGTCCCTCAGGCGCCAGAACACGCCAGGTCTCGCGCAACAAGCCCGGCAGGTGCTCGGCCTCCTCCAACATGTGGATCATCAAAACACGGTCAAACATCGCATCCGGGAACGGCATGCGGGTCTCATCGCCCATCACAATGTTGGACGGATGCGTGGGAGCAATGGCGCCTTGCGTGCTGGGCATCAGATCAATGCAGCGGCGGGCTGCCCCCTGCATGTCTCGCAGATAGGGCGTGGCATACCCCATCCCCAGCACGTCCAGATCCTTGAGGTTGGGCCAGACGGCGCTCAGCCGGCGTTCGATCATGCGTTGAGCCAGCGCACCTCGCGCCGTACGGTAAAAGCGATCAAGTTCAATGGCGTCACGACGCACTAGGTCTGCTCCGCAGTTTGTTCTAGACAGGTCCAATCCACTCCGCAGCGGTTTTGAAGTCAATCATGAGCGCATTAGAAATCCGGCAATTTGCATGCCTGTCCGATAATTATGGCTATCTGGTCCACGATCCGCAGAGCGGTGAGACCGCAACGATCGACACGCCCGACCCGGAGGTGATCCTCAGCGAGGCCAAAGCCGCTGGTTGGACCATTACCCAGGTCTGGAACACGCACCACCACTGGGATCATGTCGGGGGCAATGAGGCTATCAAGGCCGCAACGGGTGCTCGCATTGTCGGCCCGTCCTATGATGTCGATCGCATTCCCGGCATCGATCACGAGGTCGCAGACGGCGATATCGTCGAGCTGGGGCGTTTTCGGGCCAAGGTGATTTTCACGCCCGGCCATACGCGCGGGCATATCTGCTTCTTCTTCCCGAGCGAGAAACTGGCCTTTGTGGGCGACACAATGTTCGCGCTGGGTTGCGGTCGCCTGTTCGAGGGAACGCCGGCAGAGATGTGGCACAGCCTCAACCGCCTGGCCGAGCTGCCGGACGAAACCAAGGTCTATTGCGCCCACGAATATACCGCCGCAAACGCCGCCTTTGCCCTCAGCGTCGATCCGGACAACACTGATTTGCAGGCTTATGCCGTGATGGTAGAGGCCGAGCGCGCACGCGGTGAACCTACGGTGCCCACCACGATCGGCGCCGAGAAGGCGGCCAACCCCTTCCTGCGCGCCGGTGATCCCGCCCTGCGACTGCATCTCGACATGATCCGCGAGGATGACGAGGACGTGTTCGCGGAAATCCGCCGGCGCAAGGACAATTTCTAGGATGGAAAACTCGGCTGGAGAGATCATCAAGGCCCTCGGCATGCAGCCGCATCCGGAAGGCGGCTGGTATGCGGAAACCTTTCGCGATGTGGCCGGGCCGGACGGACGGGCCCGGTCAACCGCCATCTATTATCTGTTGGAGGCCGGTGATCGCTCGCACTGGCACCGGGTCGATGCGCTGGAAGTCTGGCACTGGCACGCGGGCGCCCCATTGCGTCTGAGCATCAGCGATGACGGTCGCTCGACGCGCGACATCGCGCTGGGCCCCGACGTGCTCTCCGGTCAACGACCACAGGGCATTGTGCCCACAGGCGCCTGGCAAGCGGCAGAGAGCCAGGGCGACTGGACCCTGGTCGGCTGCACAGTGGCACCCGGTTTCGAATTTTCAGGATTTGAAATGGCAGCGCCGGACTGGGCGCCTGAGGACCGTCGGGGCTAGCTGGCCTCTTCCATCAGGGCGTTGGCGATGTAAGCCGATGACGGACGGCCGGCATATCCGAAATCCGGTGCAATCGAGACGATGAAATCATCGCCATTCCAGCTCGCACCAGGCTCCGCGCCCATGACGACCCGAAGGCGTGCCACATTCGGCATGCGACGACGCTGCGAACGCAGCTCTCGAACAGCGCCCTCAATTACATTCAACGCATCGTATTGAACGCCCAGACCCGATCGCGGCGCCGGCTCGTATTCCAGATCCAGGCTTTCACCCAGCAGGTCTGCAATCGTACTCGCCAGATCCTCGGCGCGCTCACGCACTTCGTCGGGAGAGCGCGGTTGCGGCGCAAGACCACCGGCCGGGCTGGCATAGTCGACAATGACGCCATCTGGGGCGTCCAGGGGGAAATAGGTCGTACCGCCAAGAGCCGTGAGGCGAATCACCTCGCGACCGGTGTCGGTCACGAATGACGTGCCTCCGCCCGGTGCCCGGTTGGCGAAGAGGACAAGAACCTCGGCCGTCGGGTCATCACGTTCGCGCAAAAGCGCGACCGTATTGGTGCGGTCGAAAAGAAAGAAGTCGCCGCTGTCCGCCCGTTGATACCAGGCCGACGCCATCTGCGAACGCTCGTTTCGCAAGAGGCGATCGCGCAGCGGGTTCGCTTGGTAACCCGCTGCAGCGCCTGCGCACATGGCAACCGTTAGTATGGCAATTAGTATTCGCGTCATCCCGATCATCATTCTGACCCCCAACACGGCAATTTTGGGGCAGAATGTGCAAATTGGGTTTACGCCATGTATTGACCGCCATTGATGGTCATGACCGAGCCGGTCATGAAGCCCGCATCATCGCCGGCCAGATAAACGACGGCCTTGGCGATTTCGTCGGCCTCGCCGAGGCGATTGACCGGAATCCCACCGATGATGGACGCGAGCACCTTCTCCGGCACCGCCGCGACCATTTCGGTGTTGATATAGCCCGGAGCGATGCAGTTGATGGTGATGCCCTTGCGCGCGGTCTCCTGGGCCAGGGCCTTGGTGAAACCGATCACGCCGGCCTTGGCCGCAGAATAATTCACCTGCCCCATCTGCCCCTTCTGACCATTGATCGAGGAGATATTGATCACTCGGCCGAAACCACGCTCGCGCATGCCCTCGATCAGGGGGCGCGTCATGTTGAACAGCGAGGTCAGATCGACGCGGATCACGTCATTCCACTGTTCCGGTGTCATCTTGTGGAACATGCCATCGCGCGTGATGCCGGCATTGTTGACCAGAACATCGATCGGCGCGCCGGCCAGTTCCTCGGCCTTGGCGATGCCATCAACACAGGAGTCGTAATCACCCACGTCGAATTTCACGACAGCGATACCGGTCTCGTCTGAAAAGGCCTTGGCCTTCTCTTCATTACCGGCGAAGTTGGCGACAACTGTGTAGCCAGCGTTTTTGAGTTGAACAGAGATTGCTGCGCCGATGCCGCGCGTGCCACCCGTTACCAATGCAGTGCGTGCCATTTTGCCCTCGCGATGCTGCTTTTGCGAACAAAGTTGATTCTTCGCGCTTGCAGCACACCACCTCAAGCGCGTAAACCCTTTGATATACAGATCAAGGTCCTTGTCGAGCGAAAATCCAATGAAGATTTCGCCCAAAGGATGAGATGGGGAGTTCGCAGTGGCACAATCCAAAGGCTCGGCCTCGGTAATCGTTATCAAGAAATACGCGAACCGGCGCCTGTATGACACCTCGACGAGCCAGTATGTAACGCTCGATCACTTGCGTGATCTTGTGAAAAACGGAACTGATTTTCAGGTTGTTGACGCCAAGTCCGGCGAAGACCTGACCCGTGGTGTTCTCGCCCAGATCATTTTCGAGGAAGAAGCCCGAGGCGCCAATCTGCTGCCGGTCGACTTTCTGCGCCAGCTGATCAGTTTCTATGGCGACAGCCTGCAAAGTGTCGTGCCCGGATACCTGCAGATGTCGATGAACAAGTTCGCGCAGCAACAGGAAGAGTTCCGCTCCCGCATGAGCGAAGCCATGACCTCGCCCCAGGCCAGCATGTCCATGCTGGAAGAACAGACCCGCCGCAATATGGAGATGTTCGGTCAGGCGATGCGCATGTTCACGCCTTTCTCGGCCGGCACCGGAGCAGAGACCGAGGACCCGGCCCAAACGGCGCCTGCTGCCAAGGAAAGCGATGATGTCGCTGCCATGCGCGCGGAACTGGACGCGATGCGCGCCAAGCTGGACAAGCTGGTCAAGGACTAGCCGCGTGGCCACTCCTGGCACGGCACAGGGTTAACAAAATCGTACCCGAATGAAACACATGGCCCGGTGATCGATCCGATCCCGGGCCATTTTTGCGCTTTCGGTTGCCTGTAGCGACCGGAATCATGGTTAATGAGTGTTTAACACTTGGCACGCGCCTTGCGACACACTTGGCATGACTATGATCCGCAGCCCTGTCACCGTCCCGACCCCGACCGCCCGGCGTGTTCCGCCGGCTGGTAAGGCACGCGGGTCCAATGACCGTCCGCCGCAGCAAAGAAATGCGCTCGTGCCCGTCCCGACCCAGCGAGAATCCGAGCCCCGTGCAAAGACCTCGCTGCGCGCGCGCAACGCTGCGGCGGAGGTTGTTGTTCAGGTCATCGCCGGCAATCCGCGTCGCGGCATCCGCGCCGAGGCCAGCGAGCAGGATCGCTACCGCCGGGCCTATGCGACGGCTGCAGCTGCTCCGACCCCGCGCCCGCGCTGGGAGAAGTGCGCATGAACTCGCTCCTCAATGAAAAGCTCGGCTTCTGGTGTGATGTCGCCCTGGGCGTCGCACTGGTCTTCGTGACGTTCTAGGTTTTTTTGATCTCACGCCAATAAAAAACGCCGCCCCGGTTGGAGCGACGTTTCTTTTGTGCGTGTACGTGGGACCTAGCCCTCGCCACCGACTGCCAGGTCGCGGCGCGCGGCAACGATTGTGACCACGAAGCCCGCAACCGTGTCCATCAGCGTCATCAGTGTGATGAGGAAGAAGGCTGCGGTGCCGAACTGGCCCATCAGCAGGAAAAGCGCCATGGCGATCACGAAGATCAGCATGGACAAACCGTGATTGACGATCGTCGCCGTGCCGGATCCGGCAGATTTGATGAGCTCGATGAAGAGCATCAGCATGCCGAGAATAATCAGGATATCGCCGACAGACAGCTCGAGCGAGCCATTGACCATCGGTACAGCGAATACACCGGCCGACATGTCGACGCCCATGAAGGCTGCGATCGCATAGGCGACCACCGGAATAATCATCATTGGAAATACATTGAACATGGAGCCACCCCTGTTTGACCGGCCACCGCCACCTTGTGCGCGATTTGCCGCCATCATACCTAACAATACGCCGTTGTCCCCTCCGGCCATATCGTGTCCTTTCCTTTGCGCGACCCGCGCGCCTTTCAAGACTTCAAACTAGACTTCATCCGCACCACGCGAATTCCGTGCTCTCGAATTTAACCACATCATCCCCATCATGTCTGTCAAAGAGGCGAAAAGACGGCCAAAATTCGTATATTTTGAAGCTCCGATGGTGCGGTGGCGGTGCGTGACCGGGCGGAATTCACACTTGAAACCTTCCCGATTCATCAACGCAGGCAGGAAACGGTGCTGGTGATCAAAGAAGGGCAGCAACAGATATGCGTCCCGCTTGAACGCCTTGAGACCACAGCCGGTATCATTGCAGTCATCGTTCAGCATGCGCTTGCGGATCCCGTTGCCGAAGCGCGAGGCGAATTTCTTCCAGGCTGAGTCCTGGCGATTGGCGCTTCGGTCGCCGCCCACAAGTGCCAGGTCTTCCGGTGCGTCTTCACGCATCAACGCGTCGATCACGGTGGGCAGGTTTTCCGGCGGGTTCTGACCGTCGCCGTCCAGCGTTGCCACGACGGTGCCACGGGCAAACATCACACCCGTGCGGACCGAACGCGACTGACCGGCATTGTGCCGGTGTGCCACAACACGAAGCGCGGGCAGTTCAGCCTTCGCGTCGATCAGCTCCTGGCGCGTGGTGTCCTTGGAACAATCGTCCACGAAAATGATCTCGTAATTGCGCCCTTCCAGGGCGGCAGCGATCTCGCGGGCCAGCGGTACAACATTGCCAGCTTCATTATAGGCCGGGACAACAACGGAAATATCTGGATTTTGGCTCATCTGTGTGTCTGCTTGAGCTTGCGTCATGTGCGTTCCCCGTTACATACCGGGTTTACGACACGACGCGAGAAGTTTCTCAGCTTTGGTGTCAATGTTTTGAAATGGCAATCGCCGGTTTCGAGGCAAAAGCTCATCCTTCCCCTTGATGGGGAAGGTGGATCGGAGCGAAGCTCCGAGACGGATAGGGTGCGGCCCGCCAGGGCCGACAGGATTTCTTCAGCGCCCTTGCGGGCGCGCACCCACTCCCCCGCTTCGCGGGACCTCGCCCATCAAGGGCGAGGACAGGGGTCGGAGACAGGACGAAGTGGCGTATGACTGAACTCGCTCGCGGCACCCGCGCCTATGTGATCATTGGGTTGATTGCACTGATATCCGCTTTTGCCGGGATTCTCACCCTGCCGCCGCTGGACCGGGATGAAAGCCGTTTCGCCCAGGCGACCGCGCAGATGCTCGAGACCGGTGATTTCGTCGAGATCAACTTCCTCGACACCGAGCGCAACAAGAAACCGATCGGTATTCACTGGCTCCAGGTGGTCACGGTCTCGGCCCTGTCCGACGCGGAAGCGCGCGAGATCTGGGCCTATCGCATTCCGTCAGCGCTGGGTGCCCTGCTGGCTGCGCTCGCCTGTTTCTGGGGCGGCAGCCGGCTGATCGGACGCGAGGCTGCCTTTGCAGGCTCTGCCATGTTCGCCGCGACAGTTCTGCTGGGCATTGAGGGCGGGATCGCCAAGACCGACGCCATGCTGGCCGGGTGCACGACCCTGGCCATGGCCGCCTTGATGAATGTGCGAAGTGGCGAGACCGCCGGCTGGCGCACCGCGCTCATCTTCTGGTTCGCGATTGGGCTGGGCACGCTGATCAAGGGGCCGGTCACGCCCATGGTCGCCGGACTGGCCGTAGTGGCTCTTTTTGCCTGGGAGCGAAAACTCGCCTGGCTGAAACCGCTCGCCGTCTGGTTGGGACCGATCCTGGCCATCGCCATGGTCCTGCCCTGGTTGATCAGCATCCAGATCGCCACCGACGGCAATTTCCTGCGCGAAGCGCTGGGTGATGATCTGGGGCCGAAACTGGTCTCCAGCCATGAACGTCATGGCGGGCCGATTGGATATCACCTGCTGCTGGCGCCCCTGCTCTTCTTCCCGGCGGTGCTGTTCCTGATCCCGGGCGTAGGGCGGATTGTTGGCGCGGTGCGGGGTGAGGATGATCGTGCCGCGTCGATCGCGCGTTTCCTGATCTGCTGGGCGGTTCCGACCTGGCTGGTGTTCGAGCTGCTGCCGACCAAGCTGCCGCATTACGTCCTGCCGGCCTATCCGGCACTGGCGCTGATGACGGGCTGGGCCTTTGTCGAGATCGGCAAGTCTGCCAACTGGCAGCGCTGGGTCAGCTGGGGCCTTTTTGCCTTTGCCGGACTGGTATTTGCCATCATTATTCCGACCGCCTTTCTTATCTATGGCAACAATGCCAGCTGGGATGCGGTGCACCTGTCCCTGGCGGGTTTCCAGGGCGGGTTTGACCTGACGACGGATCCAACAGTCGGGGCGATAGTGGTCCTGACAAGCGGGATCTTTGCAGCCCTGGTGGGCGCGACTTTGCTCAGCGAACGTTTGCGGTCGGGCGTGCTGGTTCTGGCCCTGGTGGTCGCCTCCGGCCTCGCCTGGCAAGTCGCCGCCCGTGGCGTCGCCCTGCCCAATGCCTATGCGGTTCGCCTGGCAGACCAGGTGCGGGCGGCACGGGAATATTCCGAGACGATTACCGGCGTGCCCGCGAATGAGATCGTCACGGCGTCGAGCTATACCGAGCCGAGCCTGGTGTTCTCGCTCGGCTCAGACACGGTGCTGGGAACGCCAGAAGAGGTTCTGGCCTTTGCGGAAAGCCGCGAGGAGCCGACGATGATTGTGCTGGATCTGTCGCGGGATGCCGATTTGCGGCGCCGGTTTACCGGTGTCGGCGACACCCAATCGGCGACATCTTTGGCAGGCTTGCTTGAACGGGTCCGTTCCGATCTACAGTTGGCCAGTCAGCTCCATACACTCGACATCTGCAGTCAAAGCCTCGCTAGTGGCACAAACTATTCCCGAGGCGACGAGACCGTATTGGTGATCATGTATACCCGATGCGCCGACGACAATGGCGGCCTCTATCCCGAACCGCGCATCGCTGGTGGCACTGAACACTGGTCTTACCCACCTTCCCAGGACTCCCCCCAATGACCCGCAAGATTGAAATCGTTGAAGTTGGTCCGCGAGACGGGTTGCAGAATGATCCGGTTCTCATGCCGACGGACGTCAAGATCGAGTTCGTGGAACGCCTGATCGATGCCGGTGTGAAACGCATGGAAGCGGCCAGTTTCGTGCACCCCAAACTCGTTCCGGCCATGGCCGACAGTGCCGAGGTGATGCAACGTGTGCCGCGCGTCGATGGTGTCAAATACATCGGCCTTGCCCTTAACGAGAAAGGCATGCGTCGCGCCCTCGACAGCCGGTGTGACGAGGTCAATTACGTCATGGTCGCCTCGCCCGGTTTCGGGCTGAAAAACCAGAACGCCACGCCGCAGCAGACCGCTGACCTGTTCGATCAGATCGCCGTGCTGGCCCACGACGATGGTGTACCGGTCTCGGTGACGGTTTCCGTGGCCTTTGGCGACCCGTTTGATGGCGAGGTTGATCCGAAAACCCTTGGCGAACTTGCAGGACGGGCAAAAGCCGCCGGAGCCGTCGAGTTCGCACTGGGTGACACGATCGGTGTCGCTGATCCCTGGGCCGTGCGCCGGGCGCTGGATATCGTCAAGGCGCAGTCCGGTGACATGCGTATCCGCATGCACTTCCACAACACCCGCAACACGGCGATGGCCAATATCTATGCCGCGATCGAAGCGGGCGTGGATGTCATCGATGCCTCGGTCGGCGGGATTGGTGGCTGTCCGTTCGCGCCCGCCGCGACCGGCAATGTGGCCACGGAAGACGTCGTCTACATGCTCGACCGTGCCGGCATTGAGACGGGGCTGGATCTGGACAAGCTGATCGAGACGGCAAAATGGCTGGAAACAGACGGGCTGAAACACCCGGTCGAAAGCGCCCTGTCAAAGGCCGGTGGCTTTGCCCAGGTCTGAGGGCTTTATTCTGCTGTGTGTTCCTGGCGCTCCTCGTCGGCGGAGCGCTTCTTGCGCCCCAGTAACGGTCGCAGATGATTGCGGACATCGTTCAGCAGAACACGCGCCCACATGGCCAGGAAAATCGGCCCACTGACCAGAAGGGTCACCAGGCGCTGCAGCGGGCCCGGATAGAATTTCCAGAAATACTTCACAAAGCCGGAGGCTTTGTGGGTTTCAACCTTCCACGGGCTGCTCTCGCTGGTGCCACCATAGTGGAGAATGTTCGCGCGCGGTTCGAACCAGACCTCACCACCCTTTTCACGCAGGGTTCTGCACAGGTCGATATCTTCCACGTGCAGGAAATAGCGCTCGTCAAAACCACCCAGCTTCTCGAACACATCGCGCCGCATCATCATCGCAGCACCTGAAACAGCCGGAACAATGATCATGTCTTCCGGCAGTGGGTCTTTCTCCCAATGGATGGAATGCGGTCCAACCGAGATCCGGTCGAGACCGATAAAACTGCTGGCAGCGGCAACCGGCGTGAGCTCTCCCCGTCGCGCGCCGCGCTGTTCCGTGCCATCGCTGTTGAGAATGCGACCACCGATAATCCAGTCACCGCCATTCATCCGCCGGGCGCTCTCCTTGAACTGCGCTGCCGTCGAAGGCACCAGGACGGCATCCGGGTTCAGAAAGAGAAGAAGATCACCGGTCGCCGCCTCTGCGCCGATATTACAACCTTTGCCAAAACCAAGGTTTTCGCCGGTTTCAACCAGTGTGAACTTGGCATTCTCAGCGGACAGGTCGCGCAACTCGGCAACCACTTCAGGTGGATTGTCATGATTGACCAGAACGAACTCATCGACATTGGGCGCCTTGAGCACGGACTTGACGGAATCCATCAGTCGACGTCCCGTTCTCCAGGACACAGTCACAACGCTAAGTCGCGGCTCGCTGACCATTACACAGACTTTCCCGAGTGCAGCAGCAGAATCGCCGTGGTCGCGAGTGCGACTGCCCCCTGATGCCATTCCTGCCAAGCACCATACGAGAAAAGCAGCAGGCTTGCATAGACCCAAACCACCCAGATGATTGCCATAGCCTGGAACTGCGTAAGCGATTTTGCTGCATTCAGTCGCTCGCCGAGACCGATCAGCGCAATGGCAAGAAGCCCGGCGCCCACCAGTCCGGTTTCCAGCCAGACATGCAGGGCTGCGTTGTGAGGGTGAAGCGGCATGAGCTCGACAGCGAAGGGTTGATTATTGACCTCGACACCCTGGATGACGCTGATTTCGCTGATGTGACGGGACGCATCAAGGCCATGTCCAATCCAGGGAGAGCGTGAAATCAGGTCCGTTGCGAAGGTCCAGGTTTCCAGCCGCCAGGCCCAGGAATCCGGGAGCGCAGTCCGCATATCCTCTGGGATCAATCCCACCAGGTTGGGCAACAGTAATGGCATAGCCAGAATGGTGCCTGCCAGCCCGCCAAACGTAATCGCCAGCATCTGTCGCGGGAAGAATCGGGCCAGGCCCATGCCAATCACGCCGAGCAGCATGCCCACAGTGTTGACCTGCATGTCAAAGCTGAGCGAGGCCAGCAACACCATGCCGACCAGAATACCACCAAGCAGTGGCCCACCCTTTTTCCAACTCAACAGAATGGCAGGCCCAGCAATCAACAGAAGCGGCGCGACCCCGTGTCCGAGTGACCGATTGACGGAGAAGCGGACATCTCTGGCCGAACCGTCGAGACCTTCGGCGCCGGCCTTGAAGGCGTAAGTGCCGCTGCCATCTGTCATCGCTTCAAAAAAGAAGAACAGGCACGCCGCGAACACGAAAAAGATAAGAGACGCTTCGATCCGGGCACGCCAGCCCCCTGTCTGGGATCCGACCCGGAAGGCGAAGAGCGCGTAGAGCGGAACTCCGCCCAGAAGCTTGGGGATTTGCTGCGGATTCTCATGCGGAGACCACAGGAAACTCAGGGATGCCCAGACGAGAAACAGACCCGCCGGGATGGTCACCCACGGCCAGCGAATACGCGTCCAGGACTCAAGCCGAAGCGGTGTGATGATCATGGCCGCCAGGGCCATGAGAGGGGCAATCAGCAGGCCGCTGGCCACGACCGCCGGGTAGGCCAGGATGAACATGGCGCATCCAACAATTCCGACCCGGGATTCGTCGCGTGTCATTCGGCCTGCCGTTCGCTTAAACGGACTTGCGCTTCAAGTCTGGCGCCAGAGCCATGTCCGACAACTGGGCGATCGCATCGTCCAGCGACATGACTTCCTGCGTCCGGCCTTCCTCGCCCAGGAAGCGCAGGGCCACGGCCCCCTCCTCGGCTTCCTTGCGACCAACAACCGCGATCACCGGCACCTTGCCGACCGAGTGTTCGCGGACCTTGTAGTTGATCTTTTCGTTACGCAGATCCGTTTCCACGCGCAATCCGGCAGCCGCCATGGCCTGGCGAACATCCTCGGCATAGGCATCCGCATCCGAGGTGATCGTCGCGACGACGATCTGGCGTGGCGCCAGCCAGAACGGCAGCTTGCCGGCATAATGCTCGATCAAAATGCCCGTGAAACGTTCCAACGATCCAAAGAGTGCGCGGTGGAGCATTACCGGGCGATGATCTGCACCATCCTCCCCCGTAAACGTCACGTCGAAACGTTCCGGGAGATTGAAGTCCACCTGGATCGTTCCGCACTGCCAGTCACGGCCGATCGCGTCACGCAGGACGAATTCCAGTTTCGGTCCATAAAACGCGCCCTCACCCGGATTATAACCATAGGGTAGACCCGTCGCTTCGAGCGCATGTTTGAGTGCAGCTTCCGATTTATCCCAGACCTCGTCTTCACCGATGCGCGCTTCCGGGCGATCAGAGAATTTGATGCGAACATCGTCAAAGCCAAAATCCTTGTAGATATCCAGGATCAAATCGACGACTTTCAGACACTCTTCCTGCAGCTGCTCAGGCGTACAGAATATATGTGCATCGTCCTGCGTGAAGTGCCGCACGCGCATCATCCCGTGCAAGGCTCCCGACGGCTCGTATCGATGCACCTTGCCGAATTCCGCCATACGAAGCGGCAGCTCTCGGTAGGAGCGCTGGCCAAAATTATACACCTGAACGCCACCCGGACAGTTCATGGGTTTAAGTGCATATTTCCGCTCATCCGGCATGACCGTCGAGTACATGTTCTCACCGAATTTCTCGGCGTGACCAGACGTTTCCCACAAGGAGTAATCCAGCAAATCTGGCGTATTGATTTCCACATAGCCGGCGTTTTCCTGCCGCCTGCGCATATAGGAAATCAACGACTGGAACAACGACCAGCCATTCGGGTGCCAGAAGATGGAACCCGGCCCCTCTTCCTGGAAATGGAATAATCCCATCTGCTTTCCGAGGCGGCGATGATCACGCTTTTCCGCCTCTTCAAGGCGGTGAAGGTGAGCCTTGAGTTGTTTGTCATCCAGCCAGGCCGTTCCATAGATCCGTTGTAGCTGGGCATTGCGATGGTCACCACGCCAATAGGCGCCAGCCACTTTCATCAGTTTGAACGCTTTGCCGATCTTGCCCGTAGACGGCAGGTGCGGACCACGACACAAATCGAACCAGTCGCCCTGACGATAAATGGTAATCGGCTCACTGGCCGGCAGGTCCTCGATCAGCTCGGCCTTGAAGGCTTCGCCCAACTCTTTGAACTTGGCGATCGCCTCATCACGATCCCAGACCTCGCGCTCGAAGGGTAAGTTCGCGTCGACGATTTCGCGCATGCGCTTCTCGATCGCTTCAAAGTCATCCGTCGAAAACGGCTCCTCGCGCGCGAAATCGTAATAAAACCCATTCTCGATGGCGGGACCAATGGTGACCTGCGTTCCGGGAAACAAGTCTTGAACCGCCTGCGCAAGCACATGTGCCGTATCGTGACGAACCAGTTCGAGAGCCTCGTCCTCGTCCTTCTTAGTGATCAGCGCGACATCCGCATCACCCTCGAAAGGACGTTTCAGGTCCCAGTCCTGCCCATTGACCTTTGCAAACAGCGCAGCCTTGGCCAGGGATTTGGAAATTCCCAGGGCCAGATCCAGCGGTGAGGCGCCATCTTCTAGCTCGCGTACAGAGCCGTCGGGAAGCGTGATCTTGATCATTTCTCTTTGTCCTCATGCTCGGCGTGGCCTGCCGAATACAGCGTCTCAGGTCTCAGTTCCGGTGCGTCGGTCCGGAAGGCCCAGACTTTCCACCAGGGTGATGGCGTTCGCTCTATCGGTGCCGGATCGAAGCCGAACGTACCGCCAGGGCGACATCGGCCGAGCCGACCGAAGGTCAGCCAAAACCCGCGCCATGGCCCCTGCCCCCGGATCGACTGCATCGAATAGGCCGAACAGGTCGGCTCATGACGACAGCGAATGCCGATCGCGTAGAACACGGGCGAAAGCGTCAGCTGATAGACGCGCAAGGCGCCGATCATGAGCCCGCTCACCGGCCCTTTGGTAGACTTCGTCCGTTCGTGCGAACACATTTGAATTCAAGCCTTTTAACGCTGATGCACGCCCTGTCCACTCTAGACCTGTTTCGGGCGCATATAGCCACTGTTATTGCTGTGATGATTTTGCCTTTTCGGACCGTTCGTTGCTCCCTGCCGGCTCGGCCGGGACGAACAGCCCTATCCAGTCAACCGTGTGGTTGTTTCGGTGGCGGTAGTGACAGCTTCAACAGCGGCTTCGAAAGCCAGCATCACCGACTGGTGTCGGGCCGGGTAATCGCGGGCACCTTCCAGTGCGGCCAGTTCAGCGAACCGCCCCTCGGGCACCGGTCCATCCGATTTCAGCATCGCGCGCAAGTCATCACGCGCCTGTTCGATCTCGGTCAGGCGAGCACCGCGAAGATTGGCTGACAGGACAGCCGCAGAGGCCTGCCCCAGCGCGCACGCCTTTACCCGGATCGCGTGATCGGTGACGACATCGTCTTTAAGAACGAGATCGAGTTCCAGCTCGGATCCGCACAAGCGCGAGACACGGCGCACGCTTGCGTCCGGCGTTTCAAGCCGGCCGATATGCGGAATGTCTGCGGCCAGGCGCAGCACATCGCTGGAATAAAGATCGTCGATCATGGAGCCTATTTAGTCGAGGACGGCGGCGAATGCTATCAGTTGAGCACCACATATTCGCGATCGCCATGGCTGAGCACACGCGGGAAATCGATCGAGCCATCCGGCAGGACCAGATCTTTTGCCTGAATGGTCGCTTCCAGCACGGCATAGTCGGCGAGAGCGGCCGAGGCACGCGCCAGTGTGAGCGCACTGTCTTCGCTGAACGACATGACGCGGTAGAGCGCCGTGAACCGACCCTTCTCGTCAGCGCCGGTGAGCAAAACATCAAAAACGTCCATAGGATCACCCTTCATGCACAGCAAGAGGCTAACCCGGTTCGACAATTACGCAAAGATTTTTGAGACTTGGACCCAAATATCGATCGCCTAGTCGGCGAGCTCGTCCTCATCGAGATACACCGGGTCCGTCCGGCCCAGCACTTCCGCAATCTCTCCGATATCAGCCGGATCGAGATCATCTGGTGTCCAGACCTCCTCGACCTCGACGGACCAATATCCCTCCGCCTGTGCCGAGCCGGAGGCCAGCATGGCGGCCTGCTGCTCGTCACCGGCAATCACCCCATAAGTGATGAAACAGGCCCCGACAGCATCCTCTGCCAGGACCATGACGTTGAAACCGGACAGTGCCATGGCTAGTCCAACTTCCGCCAGGTTGAGCCTTCCGGCCCATCATCCACCTGGACCTTGAGCGCATTGAGCTCGTCGCGCACCTTGTCGGCCGCGTCCCAGTCCTTGTCGGCACGGGCCCTGTTGCGGGCTTGGATCAGGCCATCGATCTTTTCGCGTTCCGCTGGGTCAAGATCGGTGAGACCAAACCAGGCATCCGGGTCGTCCTGCCCCAGACCGAGCAATGCACCGGCAGCCAGCAGCTCGCCCTTGGCGATCGCCCGGGCCTCATCGCTCTCGGCCTTGTTGGCGCGGGAGGCGATCTGGAAAATCTCCGACAATGCCTTGGGCGTGTTGAGGTCATCGAACAGCGGCTCGAGAAAGGCTTGCGGCGCCGGCACGTCAGCCGCTTCCACATCGCCCAATCGACGCAGCACGCCATAGACACGGTCGAGCGAACGGCGGGTCTTGGCCAGGAGGTCACTCGTCCAGGTCAGCGGCGCCCGGTAGTGCGCGGTCAGCAGCGCATAACGCAGCACCTCGCCCGGATGCTCCTTCACCAGGTCGTGCACCAGCTGAACATTGCCCAGGGATTTCGACATCTTGTCGGTGCCCATGGTCAGGAAACCATTGTGCAGCCAGTAATTCGCCATGGCCTTGCCACCGTGGGCACAGGTCGACTGCGCGATCTCGTTTTCATGGTGCGGGAAGACCAGGTCGACGCCGCCACCGTGAATGTCGAAGGTTTCGCCGAGATGCTCCGCCGTCATAGCAGAACACTCTAGGTGCCAGCCGGGACGCCCACGGCCCCAGGGGCTGTCCCAGCCGGGCTCATCGTCTGCTGCAGGCTTCCACAGCACAAAGTCACCCGCATCCTTCTTATAGGGTGCGACTTCAACACGCGCTCCGGCGATCATGTCGTCCAGTGAGCGGCGGGAGAGCTTGCCGTAGCCATCAAAGGAATTCACCGAAAACAGGACATGTCCCTCTGCCTCATAGGCGAACCCGCCCTCGATCAGCTTGGCGGCCATCGCCACCATTTGCGGGATATGCTGGGTCGCGTGTGGCTCGATATCCGGCATCGCGACGCCGACAGAGCCCATATCCTGGCGATAGATCTCGGCATAACGTGTCGTGATCGCCTCGATCGGCTCACCGGTTTCCTTGGAGGACGCGATGATCTTGTCGTCCACATCGGTGATGTTGCGGGCATAGATCACCTTGTCCGCGCCATAGATATGGCGCAGGGCGCGGGCGAGAACATCAAAAACGACAGCGGGACGGGCATTGCCAATATGCGCGTAATTATAAACGGTTGGACCGCAGACATAGAGGGTCACACGCTCGGGATCGATCGGTTCAAAGGGCCGTTTGCGACGGCTCAGCGTGTCGTACAAGGTCAGCGCGGTCATGGAAAAACCTGTCGTGGACTGAAAAAATAAATAGGCGTCATGCGGCGATTAGATTGGATTTGCCGCCAAGAGGCCCTACATACCCTGAAGCATACAAATGCGAAACCGGAGGATTTCAGGCCCGGACTGCAAAAAGTCACGTGCCCGTCCCCGATCCGGAAACCGGAACTACGGTAGCGACGTATAAATCCTGCCACCCGTCAACGAAAGGATCCATGACAATGGACGCCATGACACCTGAAGATGCCCGCATGACTGCACAAGAAAAAACCCGTCCGACCCGCGAAGAAGCGGAAGCAGCTGTCCGCACCCTTCTCTCCTGGGCCGGTGATGACCCGGACCGTGAGGGTCTAGTGGAAACCCCGAAACGCGTCGTCAAGGCGTATGAGGAATGGTTCTCCGGCTACAAGGACGACCCGGCGGCTGTCCTGGGCAAGACGTTTGAAGATGTTCAGGGCTATGACGACATCGTCATGCTGACGAACATCGATGTGGAATCCCACTGCGAGCACCACATCGCGCCGATCCTGGGCGTGGCGCATGTGGCCTATCTGCCGACCAAGGCTGTTGTCGGCATCTCCAAGATAGCTCGCGTTGTCGAGATCTTCTCCAAGCGTCTGCAGACGCAGGAGACCATGACGGCCCAGATCGCTGATGCGCTGATGGAAGCCATGGAGCCGCTCGGTGTAGCCGTCTATGTCGACGCCAAACACCAGTGCATGACCACGCGCGGTGTCCACCACTCCAACGTCTCCACGATCACGACGACCTTCACCGGTGAGTTCAAGACCGACGCCGACCTGCGCAACCGCTTCCTGCGCCTGGTTGAAAAAGCGTAGCGGTTTCGGCCTTGCACAAGAAACAAGGGCGGCTCCATCAAGCCACCCTTTTTTTTGTGCCGGATCAGCGTCGTGACTATTCCAGGCCCAATGCCGTGCGCGCCTCAATTAGCGCCGTGGCCAGTGCGTCTTCACCGCCCTCGATATCCGGCTGAACACCGACACCTTCCCAATTCGTGCCGGTGCGCGGGTCAAGCGGCTGTTTGGTCGGCAGCCAGGCACGGACCTGGCAGACCAGGTCGAATGTTTCCGGCGGATTGGCACCACCGCCTGTCGCCGCCCCCACGATCACGGCACGGCCATCAGTCTGAAGGCCGTAGGACAACGCTTCGGCGGCGGAGAAACTGTCCCCGTCCACCAGGATGTAGACCGGCTTGTCCGCCCCATACCGAACCGGCAGGTGAAGGGGCTCGAATTCGCCAAACCACTCCTCTGAGTGGTCAACGCCATGGCGATCGACGAATTGCAGGCGCGGATAATCGTCACGGCCCAATACATACCGACGCACCGCATCCACCGAAGCGCCCTCTCCGCCCGGATTGCCGCGCACATCAATAATCAGCGCGCTGGAGTGCGAGAGAAACTGGAAGGCCGACTGATAGGTCTGGCCTGCAATGTCGGTATGGTGGAAGCCGGTCAGGCGCAGATAGCCGATATTGCCCTCCATCACCTCGACCCGCTGGACACCGAAATTCGTGGCCGGAGCATTGGCGACCCAGGCCGCCTCCCAGTCTTCCTCGGCCGCATCCGGATCAAAGAAGTCGAACATGAAGTGAAGATCGCCGGTCACGTCCCGCAGGTGAAAGGTCAGCTCGCGGCCAAATTCCTCGGCGGCCAGGTTTTCAATCACCCACTCATCCGTGATCGCCGCAGCGGCGCGCGCACCGACTTCCGGGATCACATATTGCTCGGCGACCACTTCTCTCAGCTCGGCAGCCAGTTCCAGCGGGGTTTCGCACACCGGATTGGCGGCGAGCGCGATCAACATACTCAACATCACTTGTCTTCCTCAGTTTTCAGGGCACGCCGGATACGGTCGGCGAAAGGGTCGGCCTCCAGGCTCTCAATGGCCTCGGCCAGAAGTTCGGACAGCGGATAGGCCAGGCCTTCATCCAGGCTCGCTGCAGCCTCGCGCGTCGCAGCCCACTGGCCTTCCAGCGTTTCGCGAAGGCTCTCGCCATGGGCACTCAGCGCGATGCGGCGCTGGCGGCGATCCTCGGATTTCGCATCCACGACCAGATCCGCCTTTTTCATTTCGCGCAGGGTCTGGCTGACCGCCGGCTGGGTCAGGCCGGACCTGTTCGCCAGCTCGCCCACCGTCATCGCCCCCTCGCGCAGCAAGAGGCGCATGACCGGCGTATAACGCGGCCGATAGTCCAGCCCGGCCTGTTCGTAGAATTTGACGACATCGCCATCGAGCAATTCCAGCAAGCGGCGAACCTGGGTTCCAAAGGTTTGTTTGACGCGGGTCATAAGCATTCCCATAAGCTTTTATATAAATGCTTATGGAATGTATGTTCTGATGTCAACTCCCGAAATACAAGTGGGGCAGAAACACTTTCGGTGAGGCATGCCGGACCCGGAACAGGTACGGGGGAATGCGTTGTCTCCTCCACGCCCGCCGTCATCCCCCGGTGGCTGCGAAGCAGACATCCGGGAGACCTCGACTATCCTGTCGCCAGGCGAGCTGAGATCACCCGGACAAGCCGGGTGATGACGGCGGGTTGAAGTATTCTGCGTCTTTCCCGCCCAACCCCGTCATCCCGGCGCATGCCGGGGTCTGGTTGAGGGGGCGAATGATCCTGAACCGCATGTCGAGTCCCGGAACAGGGCCGGGGGAAATGTGTTGTACTTTCTCAAGCGTCGGGGCCCGAAAGATGTGGCTGTCCTCTTTGGTAGGTTACTCGAGAGACAGCATTTTTTAGCTCGTATAACGATTGGGCTGAGCTCACCTTTCTGAAGGCATTCCAGCCGCTCCTCGATAGCTGTTTGATTCCAGACCATCGCGAGCTCCAAACCTGAACAACGCTCAATTGAAGCTGGAATAGTGTCGTGTCCACGATGAACTACGAGCTTTTTGCTGACCATGTCTCTCGAGAAGAATTCGCGATCCGCAACATCATCGGCCGAAAGTGGCATTTCACCAATTTTCTTCCATCGACGCGAATCCACGACCTTTTTCATTACCCATACACGAAACGCGATTGGAACGTGGACAAGTGCAGATATTGGCAAAATTTCAGAGGAAAATTGGTCGAAAAATGCCACCAAGGGAAATTCGAGTACTTTCGCGTATGCGAAACTGCCATTAGGTAGTGAAATTGCTAACACGTCTCCAGTGGTCTTCATGGCCCCCAATTCCATCTAGTCATTTCCGAATTCGCGATTGACTAAACCCATACCCGCTTGGCGTCTAGTAAAACAGCAAAATCAGAGACATACATTATTTTGTCCAGCGCAAGCTAGATCGTCGCACTGCCCGCGCCTGATTAAAAACGCCCGGGTGCTCGCGCGAAAAAACAAGGGCGGCTCCATCGAGCCGCCCTTTTTTGTGCCTTTGTCTAACTCACCCGCTCCAGCTCCGGGACGCCGCTGCCATCTCGCGTCAATCGCCAGGCGCTCTCGGTCTTGGCCGAATAGTCCCGGGTCATGATCGTCGACACGCCGACATATTCTGCGTCGATGGTCTGCGGCGTCAGCGTCATGCGGATATAACCGTGATCGGTCATGTTGCAGTGGCTGACTGCCGGGTTCGCCTCTCGCATCATCTCACCATAGGCCACACCCGGCGCTGCAAAACTGGAGAAGGGTGACGGGCTGGTCACGGAGGCGGTTACAAACTCGGTGCCCACGCGGTTGCCGTCTGCGTCGGCGAGGTCATTGGTCCAGAAAGAATGCACATCACCGGTGACCGTCACCACGTCGGCATCGACGTCGCGAAGCGCGGCGAACAGGCGTTCGCGCTCGGCCGGGAAACCGTCCCACATGTCCAGATTGAACGGGATCTCGAAACGGGTGGAGTTGATGAAACGCCGGGCGAATTCATTGTCTCGTGTCGCCACCCAGCGCAGCCAACCCGGCATTTCAGTGGTAAAATCGGGGAAATTGACCCGGCTCATGATCACCTGATTGCCCAGGATGCGCCACGGCTTGCCCGCCTGGACCGAGGCCGCACAGGCGGCCTGGACGTCGGCGATCTGCTGCGCGCCCATCAGCTCGCGATCATCGGCGCCGATCTCGTCGCGTTTCCAGTCGGCAACAATGGCCAGGTTTTCCTCGGTGATCTCCGAATTGGGATCGATCGGGAAATCCTCGTAATCCATCACTTCCGACCGCGCCGTCAGGCGTGTTTCCAGCATGCACAGGGTTGCCAGATCGCCGATCTCGAAGACGCCGCGGCGGTCGATCAGGTTTTCCGGCTCTCGTGACGGGGTCCAGTCATACCAGGCCCGCACGGCGGCATCGCGCCGCTCATACCAGTCACCCTCGCTGGCATCATGGTTTTCCGCCCCGGTGGCATAGCTGTCATTGGCAGTCTCGTGATCATCCCAGACCATGATCCAAGGTGCAGCGCCATGCAGGGCCTGCAGGTCCGGGTCCGACTTGTACTGGGCGTGGCGCGCCACATAGTCGGCATACTCCACGATTTCGTGCACCGGATCAGACACGCGATTGAGCTCGACAGACTTGGCGGACGCATAGCCGTCGGCCGGGTATTCATAGATGTAATCGCCCAGGTGAAGCACGAGATCGAGTTCGCCGTTTTCGGCGGCCTCGCGATAGACGTTGAAATGTCCGGCCGGGAAATTGGAACACGAAAAGACGCCAATCCGGTACTGCTCGACACCGCCCGCGGGAAGCGTGCGCGTCACGCCGACGGGCGAATAATCGTCGTTCAATCGGAAGCGGTAGAAATAGGTCATCCCCGGCAGCAGGCCCTCCGCCAGGATTTTCAGCGTGCCCAGCGGCTGGGGCACGACATACATGATCGTCTCACCCTGCTCGAAGATGATGTCCTGAAACTCCGCATCACGGGCCAGTTCCACGCCGCGATAGCCACCGCCATCATCGCTCAACGCTGTCCACAGCATGACGCTGGTCTGGTCGGGGTCGCCGGAGGCCACGCCGTGGCGGAAATGCCCCTCGGTCGGCGGCTCGAAACGATCAATGCGCTCGGAACAGGCCCCAACCGCGAGACCGGCTCCGGCTGCGCCCAGAAGTGCGCCACGGCGCGTCAGCTTGATCTTTTCCATCATTTCCCCCTGCACAAATCACGCATCTATTAGACCGCAAATATTGCGCCCAAGCGACAGCAAGGCTAGTCGCTTTCGGATGAGCGATACAGAAAACATGATCCGAGAGATTGAAGCCGAAGCCGAACACCAGGGCCAACGCCTTGATCGGTGGCTGGCAAATAGCTGGGAAGAGCTGTCCCGATCCCGCATCAAGGCGCTGATCGAGGAGCAACAGCTGACCATGGATGGCGCGGTTCTGACGGACCCGTCGGCCAAGGTCCAGGCTGGCAGCCGCTATGCGCTGACCATCCCCGCCCCGCGCCCGGACAAGCCGATCCCGGAGAAGATGGATCTCAACATCCTGCACGAGGATGCGGATCTGATCGTGATCATGAAACCCTCCGGTCTGACCGTTCACCCCGCAGCCGGCCACTGGACCGGCACGCTGGTGCATGGCCTGCTCTATCATTGTGCAGGCTCACTGTCGGGCATCGGGGGCGTGGAACGTCCGGGTATCGTCCACCGGCTGGACATGGACACATCCGGCGTGATGGTTGTCGCCAAGTCGGATGCGGCACACAAGGGCCTCACCGCGCAATTCGCGGAGCACTCGGTCGAGCGCGCCTATGTCGCCTTTACCAAGGGCATGCCCAAGGCCAAGGTCGGACGCATCGAGACCCAGCTGGTGCGCTCGTCCAAGGATCGCAAGAAATTCGAGGTGCCGCACGATCCCCACAGCGAGGCGGGCAAACACGCGATCACCAATTACCAGACGCTCGCGCGTTTCGGTCAGGCCCCCAATGCCGCCATCGGCACGGGCCTGGCGGCCAAGGTGGAATGCCGGCTGGAAACAGGACGCACGCACCAGATCCGCGTGCACATGGCCCATATCGGCTGTCCGCTGCTGGGTGATCCGGTTTATGGAAGCCGCCGCGGCGGCATTATCGGCTCCAGCGACAATGGTCGCGAGCTCAAGGAATTCCGCCGCCAGGCCCTGCACGCCGCCATTCTGGGCTTTGAACATCCGGTGACGGGCGAACAGATGCGCTTCGAGGCCGAGATGCCCAAGGACATGCAGCGGCTGGAAAAATTCCTCGAAAGATTGTGATCCTCATATCTCCTCACTTGCATCTGATCGCCTGACGTGGAGATTGGATCCAATAATCGGTGACACACCGTATGGGGAGAGTGCGCAATGACAATGACAATGACCATGACACGCGGTGTCGGCGGATCGACGGCCGAGGCAGAGCTGGCCCGGCTGGACAATATGCTCGGCCATTGCCAGCCCATCCCGGTCGAGGAACACAAGGATCGCATCTCGGCCCTCCAGGCGCGCATGTCCGTCGCGGGACTGGATGCAGTCTATATCGATGCCGGCAGCAATCTGATCTATTATACGGGCACCAAATGGTATCAGACCGAACGCCTGATGGGCGCGGTCATCCCGGCCAGTGGCGATATCATCTATGTCGGACCGGCCTTTGAAGACGGCACGATACGCGATTTCATGACGGTCGAAGCCCGGCTGGAGGGCTGGCAGGAGCATGAGGATCCCTATGCCCTCACCGCCAGCCTGCTGGCGGGTTGTGGCAAGGTCGGGCTGGATCCCTCGATGCCACTGTTCCGGGTCACGGGCCTCAAGGCGGCCTGCGATGCCGAGCTGGTGGATGCCGGCGACGTCATCCTGTTCGCCCGCTCCCGCAAGTCGGAGAATGAGCTGGCGCTGATGCAGGCGACCAAGGCCGCCACGCTGGAAGTGCACAAGGCCGCTGCCCGCATCCTGCGCGAAGGCATCACGACCGCGGAAGTCACCGAATTCATCCATGCCGCGCACAAGAAGATCGGCGCGCCGGGAGGGTCGACCTTCTGCATCGTCCTGTTCGGGCCGGACAGCGCCTTCCCACACGGCGTTTCCACACCCAAGACGCTGGAGAGTGGCGACATGGTGTTGATCGATACCGGCTGTGCCATCCATGGTTATCAGTCCGACATCACCCGCTCCTACGTATTTGGAGAACCGACGGCGCAGCAGCGCCGGGTCTGGGAAGCGGAAAAAGCCTGCCAGCTCGCGGCTTTCGATGCCGCCCAGCTGGGCCAGCCCTGTTCAGCCGCTGATGATGCCGCACGGGCAGAGGGCGAGCGCCGCGGTTTCGGCCCGGGCTATCAGCTGCCGGGTACGCCGCATCGCACCGGCCACGGCATCGGCCTGGACATACACGAAGGTCCCTATCTGGTGGGCAATGACAGGACACCGCTGGATATCGGCATGTGTTTTTCCAACGAGCCGATGATCTGCGTGCCGGGTGAATTCGGCATACGCCTGGAAGACCATTTCTACATGGCCGCCGATGGCCCGCGCTGGTTCACCCAGCCCAGCAAGTCGATCGATGATCCGTTTGGTTAGGACTTGCCGCGCTTGATGGCCGCCTGGACCTTCAGCGCCTGCACGGTCATGCGGACATCGTGCACGCGCACCATGGCGGCGCCGGCCTGGGCTGCACGCATGGCAGCGGCCAGTGAACCGCCCAGGCGTTCCATCTCGTCAGCCCCGTCATCGATCGCGGCGATGAAGCGCTTGCGCGAGGCGCCGAACAGGACCGGATAGCCCAGCCCGATGACCTGATCGAGATCGCGCATGAGCGCGAGGTTGTGGTCCAGGGTCTTGCCGAAGCCGATCCCCGGGTCGAGCCAGATGCTGTCGGCCGTGACACCGGCCGCCATGGCCAGGTCCGCACGCTCGGTCAGGAAGTCACAGACCTCACCGACGACGTCTTCGTATTCCGGCTTGTCCTGCATGGTTTTCGGATTGCCAGACATATGCATCAGGATGACCGGCACTCCGAGCTCTGCAGCCGTCTCCAACGCGCCCGGTTCCTGCAGCGCACGCACATCATTCCAGACGTCAGCGCCCGCCTCGACCGCCACCCGTGCGACATCGGGTTTGAAGGTGTCCACCGAGATTCGCGCCGCGGAACGCTCTCGCAATGCCTTGATCACGGGGATGACGCGGCGCATCTCCTCCTCGAGTGGGACCGGATCTGCCCCCGGCCGCGTTGACTCGCCGCCAACATCGATGACGTCCGCACCATTGCGCAGCATCTCCAGCCCGCGTTCAACCGCCGCCGCCTGGTCCACGAAGTCGCCGCCATCGGAAAAACTGTCGGGCGTGACGTTGAGAACCCCCATGACAAAGGGCAGGTCGTTTTTTCGGCGCGGGCGGAAATGAGGCATGACGAAGCTTTGATACGACGTGAGAAGACCGCAGATATACGATTGCCCGCGAACTTGTGAAAGAGGGCTGAGCTGATGCCGGATGGCGAAAGCTGGACATTCCAGAACGAACACCGCCTGCGCGGCTATGTGGCGCATGAATTCGGGCCGGGCGAGATCCTGCGCTGCTGGTCCCACGCCGTCGCCAATGATGCCCCGCACTACGTCCTGCCCAATGCCGAGATCAATATCGTCGCGCGTTACTCCGGTCGCTATTCCCGGGTGGAGATCTTCGGCATGACCACCGGAGCACACTGGTTCAAACCCACGGCCGGAGAAACCCTGCTGTCCGTGACCCTGTCGCCAGAGCGTGCGCTTGCTCTGGGCCTGCACCCGCGTGACTGGACGGACCGCATTGATGCTGCTCCTGACGCGCTGCAGGACCATCTCGCCTCGCTGGCTGACAGTCTGATCGGACAGAGCGAGGCTTTCGCCCGCCAGCACTGGCTGAGCGCCATCAACCGTCTGTCACGGGCGCCCGAGAACACCTTTGCCGCCTATAGCCAGTCCCATATCCGTGCCTCGCAGGGTCAGCTATCACTGGCGGGTCTCGCAAGGCGCATGCAGGTCAGCGAACGTCAGATGCAAAGACAATTTCACGACGTGCTTGGATTGACGCCAAAGCGTTATGCGCAACAGATCCGTCTGGCCGAGACCATTGCGCTTGCCGATGCCTGTACCAGCCCGGCCTGGGCCGACCTCGCCGCGGCGAAGGGATATTGCGACCAGTCCCACCTCATTCGCGATTGCAAGAAGCTCACAGGGGTGTCACCGGCTCGGCTTCACGTCCTTCGCACCGCGTCGGAAAAGTCCAATACGTCGGCAAACGCCTAGGCAAGACTGATCGTCCCTTCAGTGAGTTTTAAAAGGACGAGAACATGTCAAAACTGGCTACCGGCCTGATCAGCGCCCTGCTCCTTGGCGCAAGCGCAATCGCGCAGGACACCTTGCAATATGACGGCGAGACCTGGCAGGTCGCGGCGGCCGACAACGGCGCGGTTCGTGTCGAACAGGCGCTGGGTCGCGAGGCGCTGTATATTTCCCGTGGACAGGCCTGGCGCCGTGATGTGGACCTGCAGGATTTTGTCCTAGAGTATGAGTACGCCTCGACAGACCAGAGCGGTTTCATTGGCGTGAACTGGCGCGCCGCTGACGAGAACGCGCTGGAACAATTCTATGTTCGCCCGCACCAGAGCGGTCAGCCCGACGCCGCGCAATACCTGCCGGTGCTCAACGGCATCGCCGGTTGGCAAATCTATGCGGGTCCAAACGAAGCACAGGCCACGGACCTGCCAGCGCGGGAGTGGATCCGCGTGCGTATTGTGGCGATTGGCGATGCCGCGGACATTTTTGTCGGCGACATGGAGACGCCCCTTTTGCACATCGCCGACCTGGGGAGTGCGACAACAGGTGGCGCCATCGGTTTCTACATGAGCGATCGCCCCTGGATGCAAGGCACGGGCAGTTGGTTCAGCAATATCTCCATGCGACCGGTCACAGCGCAGGACCGCTTGATCGGCGAGAGCCGCGAGACCGATCCGTTGCCCGAGACGCTGATCGAGCGCTGGGCCGTCTCTGCCACATTCGCCGAAGCTGAACTGGATGCGGGCTACGCGCTTCCGGCTCTGGATGAGGAGCGATCAGAGCTCGCCGTCGAGCCCAACGGTATCGCCAACCTCTCCCGGCTCGTGCGCCCCGGACCGGACGCCGACACGGTCCTCGCGGAAGTGTCAATCAACGCGGATGAGGCGATGACGCGCGAACTTAGCTTCGGCTATAGCGACCGGGTCAGGCTGTATCTCAATGGCGAGCAGATCTATGCCGGAAATGCAGGCTGGCGCGTACGTGACCATAGGCACCTGGGCACGATCGTGCGCGTCGACCGGGTGCCGCTACGACTCCGGGCCGGCGAGAATGTACTGACCGCAGCCGTATCGGAGTCCTTTGGCGGCTGGGGGCTCAGCGCCGCGCTGGACAGCCTGGACGGGCTCGACCTCGATACCGAGTAAAAACAAGAACCCCCGGTCGATGACCGGGGGTTCCGTTTGTCTTATGCGCCTTGTGGTTCCGGGCCACCATCCGGCTCCTCGCCGGTTGTCTCGTCGGTGGTCGGGACCGCGCTCGCCGGTGCGGTCGGCGGCGTGGTGGAATCGCTGTCAGGGCGAGATGGCGGCTTGCCATCAAGAAGGTCCGTGATCTCGTCACCGGTCAGGGTCTCGTATTCGAGCAGCCCCTGGGCCAGGGTTTCCCAGTCGTCCTTTTTCTCATCGAGCACCTGCAGCGCCTTGGAATAGGCATCCTCGATGAAGCGACGCACCTCGCTCTCGATAAGCTCCTTGGTTGCCGCCGACACAGAACCGCCGAACGTCTGACCGTTATAACCCTCATGAGTTTCCGCGTAGTCGACATTGCCAACCTTGTCGGACATTCCCCAACGCAGAACCATGGCACGGGCCAGCTGGCTGGCCTGCTGGATGTCACCCGACGGCCCGTTGGACACATGGTCCTCGCCGTATTTGATGACCTCGGCAGCCTTGCCCGCCATGGTCATGGCAAGCTTCTGCTCACACTCATCACGGTGCCAGTTGAGGCGGTCCATTTCCGGCAGGCTCATCACCATGCCCAGCGCACGCCCACGCGGGATGATCGTCGCCTTGTAGACCGGGTCGCACAGCGGCATGTTCAGCCCGACAATGGCGTGACCGGCCTCGTGGTAAGCGGTCTTTTCCTTCTGGTCCTCCGTCAGGACCATGGATCGGCGTTCCGGCCCCATCATGACCTTGTCCTTGGCGTCCTCGAATTCGAGCATCGAGACAATGCGCTTGTTGCGGCGAGCGGCTAGCAGAGCCGCCTCGTTCACAAGGTTGGCGAGATCCGCACCGGAGAAGCCCGGCGTGCCGCGTGCGATGACCTTGGGATCCACATCCGAGGCCAGCGGCACATCGCGCATGTGAACCTTGAGGATCTTCTCGCGACCGGTGATGTCGGGATTACCGACATTGATCTCGCGGTCAAAACGGCCCGGACGGCGTAGCGCCGAGTCCAGAACGTCCGGACGGTTGGTTGCGGCCAGGATGATGATGCCCTCATTGGACTCAAACCCGTCCATCTCGACCAGCAGCTGGTTGAGGGTCTGTTCGCGCTCGTCATTGCCGCCACCATGGCCTGCACCACGGGAACGGCCGACAGCATCGATCTCGTCGATGAAGATGATGCAGGGTGCGTTTTTCTTGGCCTGCTCGAACATGTCCCGCACACGCGAAGCACCCACGCCGACAAACATCTCGACAAAGTCCGAACCGGAGATCGAGAAGAAGGGCACATTGGCTTCGCCAGCGACAGCACGCGCCAGCAGCGTCTTACCGGTACCCGGAGGGCCAACCAGCAGGGCGCCTTTAGGGATCTTGCCTCCCAGGCGCTGGAATTTGCTCGGGTCCTTGAGGAACTCAACAACTTCCTGGAGCTCTTCCTTCGCTTCATCCACGCCGGCGACATCGTCAAATGTCTTGCGCCCCTGATGCTCGGTTAGCAGGCGTGCCTTGGACTTTCCAAAGCCCATAGCGCCGCCACGACCACCGCCCTGCATCTGGCGCATGAAGAAGATCCACACACCGATCAACAGCAGGAAGGGGAACCACTGGACCAGCAGGGTGAAGAAGAAATTGCCTTCGGCCTGTTCCGGTTCGATATCCACGCGGACACGGTTTTCGTGCAGGAAATTCACCGTGGTGTTGTCATTCGGTGGGAGCCGCACTTCAACGCGCTCACCGGTGGTGGACACAGCGATGATCTCGTCGCCCTGGACAATCGCCGACCCGATCTGCCCGCCCTCAACCATGTTCAGGAAGTCGGAATACGCCGCTTCACTGGCGGGTTCGGTGATGGTCGCAGAGCGATCCATCAACTGGAACAAGGCCAGCAAGAGCACAAAGACTACGGCCCAGATCAGGAAATTTCTCATTTGCATACGGCACATCCGTTCAGACGAATTCGGTCGGTTAGACTAGATATGGGCATTCACATCGCACTTTGCGAGTCAGCCGCGCAGCTGTTTCAGCCGTCACACATCACACCCGAGCGCAGGGGTAAGCATGACGGATCGGCAGGCAAAAGACGACTCAGCACGCGATCCGCGACCAGAAACCGACACTGTACAGCATCAGCCCCTAATAAACCCGGAATAGAGATGACAATGCCTTTGCGCCGGAAACAAGGCAGGGATGCACGCGCGAATCCGGGAATTTCAGCCAGTGCGTCCCTCTGTTCCAGGCCCATATATGCACCGCCAAGAACCTCGACGCTCTCACCTCGCGGATAGAGCAATCGACCGTCCCAGACATGCGTTTCACGACAGAGGGCCTGATCGTCCGGCCGGGGTGTCCGGTCGACACGCCCCAGCACAGCGCCCGGATCGCGAATAATCCAACCGATTTCGCCTTCGTGCGCCAGCAAGACGCCGGCTCCTGTGCCGGTCTCGCGACGCGTCAATGCAGACTCCAGCGAGTCGAGCGCGCCGCCGTTAACGGCCCTGGCACCCCCGGAAACCGCCTGAGCCAGGACGGCCAAAACCGACCGTCTCAATCCTGCCTCCAAGGCGCTGAGCGCATGGGAATCCAATTCTGCCCCGCCCCAGTTTGTGAACCGGGCGTAGCGGTCAATCGCGCGCCTGCACTGCCTGCGATGAAGCTGGCGAGCCTGATCGAGAATCGACGCCAGGCCGGCGAGACGCAAGGAGACGTCCGGTGACGCCTGTTGCAGGGCGCGGCGCAAGCGAATGCGCGTGAAACGCTGATCCTGATTGGAGGGATCTTCCACCCAGTTTTGCCCGCCAGCCTCGAGCCAGCATCGCAATTCGTCTCGCCCGACATCCAGCAAGGGGCGGACGACCCGCAGCCCGTATCCATGCGGCCAGGACGGAGATACATCGATCCCGGACATGCCGGCCAGTCCTGGCCAGTGCGCACCGGAGCGCAAGCGCATCAATACGGTTTCCGCCTGATCATCCCGGGTGTGACCCAGCAGAAGGTGCTGACAGTCCAGCGCTCGGCAGGCGCGGGCCAGAAGTTCGTGTCGTGCCGCGCGCGCCCGCTCCTGGATCGCACTTCCGCCACGCGCGCCATCCCAATGCAACAGCCGGGGCGTAACCCCGGCGGCTCGTGCCGCATCGACGGCCCTGGCGGCCTCGGCGGCGCTCTCCGGGCGCAGGGCGTGGTCGACGATCAGGGCATGCAAGATCACACCCCGCTGATCCGCCCAGGCCCGTGTCATATGCAGCAGGGCATGGCTGTCCCCGCCACCGGAATAGCCTAAAGCAACGCGCCCTGCGTTACCGCAGAGCGCGTCAAGCTTGGCGAAAACTTGGTGTTTCAGTCCTGCCGTCACCGACAGTTGGCGCGCACCGACTCGCGCGCAGCGCGGTCGCGTGCCTCTGCCGGCGCATTCGGAAACTGCCGGCCAAACTGCGAAAGCGTGCCACAGGCTTCATCGACCCGGCCCAGCCCCCGCAGGGACGCCGCCAGCTGCACCAGAGCATCCGGCGCACGTTGTCCGGTCGGCTGGCTGCGCAGGGAAGCGATATAGGCATCAGCCGCATCCCCGAAATTGTCCTGCACATAAAAAGTCTGACCGAGCCAGTACCAGGCCTCGCCAACATTGGGATGATCCGGATTGTCCGTGACGAAGGTCTCGAACGCCATCTGGGCTCCACCGAAATCATTATCCACCAGGCGCGAACGGCCACTGGCAAACAATTCCTCCGGAGAGATACTCGGCGCCGCCGCATCGGGCGCGCCGCCCAGCGTTCCGGTTGCCGCAGCACGCGCATCGGCAAACGGATCGTCCGGATTGCTGTGGGCCAGATCCGGATTCTCAACCTGGGTCACGATGACATCGGCCTCATCGCCCGTCGTTTCCAGACCATCGGTCATCCAGCTGGCGGTGGCGTCATCGATCGCTGGAGCGCGCATGCCCTCGACCTCAGCCTGCAACATCTCAACCGTTTCACGCAGCTGGCGATTTTCGAATCGCATCTGCTCGTTGGCGCTGGTCAGCTCCTGAATCTGGTAGTCTAGGGCATCGAGGCGTTGCAGCAGGGTTTCGACAACCGGGTCCCCGGCCAGAAACTGGTTTTCCAGCTCACCAATGCGGACTTCGGTCGCGTCGATACGCTCCGCGAGTTCGCGACGGGACTGGGCTTGGGCCGGCGTGGCCGCGGCAAGCGCGGTAACGACGACAGACATGCAAAGAATTCGGATCATTATGCGCACCTAGTGCACGAGCGCGGCAAAATTGCGGCGCTGACGGGCCTTACAATGAGAAACGTCCGCGAGCCATGCGGGATCGCGGACGTTCCTGATCAGCTCAACAAACTGGATTAGTTGGTGTAACCGCTGGTGATCGTGGTCGTCGAGTTACGATTGACCGCCCAGCACTGCTCGTTGGACTCGCGGCAGGTCGGACGTTCCTTACCGAAGGACGTCGTCGTGATGCGAGACGGGTCTACACCCTGGCTGACGAGATAGTCGCGAGCCGCGTTGGCACGACGCGCACCCAGGGCCAGGTTGTATTCGCGCGTGCCGCGCTCGTCACAATGGCCGGCAATGGTGATACGCGTATCGCCATAGGTCATCAGCCAGGCAGCCTGGTCGCGAAGCACGGCGCGTGCCTCAGCAGACAGGTCATGGCGGTCATAGCCGAAGAAGACACGGTCGCCTGCCGTCTCGACGAAATGCTCGATGGAGCCTTCAGCCGGACCCGTCGGCGCAGCCGGCTCGTAAACCGGTTCAGGCTGCGGTGCCGGAATCGGCTCTTCAACAGGCTCTGGCGTGGACGCGCACGCGGTCGCAAAGGCGCCCAGGGCCGCAATCGCAAACAGTTTGATCTTCATGATGTTAACACCCTCATCCGGCCAGACTCTGTCTGGCTTACTCCCGATAACGCCTGAAACAAGACGCGAAAAGCTGTCGGCCCCCCCACTGGCGCCGCGCATTAAAACGAACCCTACTCAGAAAATGACTAATCAATCAAGGGCGACCACGCCGGATCGGACGCCATTCCGCCCGTAGCCAACCGCCTCAGATTGAAACCTGCCAGATCAATACTCCAGATTTCGTATCTGGTGCCATTCGAGCGGGGTTCTCCGCGTGTAAAGAGTAGGACGCGACCGTTCGGTGACCAGGCCGGCGTGTCGACATAATAGCCCTCGAAGAGGATTCGCTCGATGCCGGAGCCGTCCGCCCGCACCACACCAAGGGAAAAACGACCATTGGATTGTTTGGTAAAGGCGATCAGGTCTCCGCGCGGCGACCAGACCGGCGTCGTGTAGCGGCCCCCACCGAAGGTGATGCGCTGCACATCGCTGCCATCCCGGTTCATGGTGTAGAGCTGCGAGCCCCCACCCCGCGAGGACGAGAACACAATTCGGTCACCATCCGGTGAAAAAGACGGTTCCACATCGTCTGCCGGGTGCTGGGTCAGTCGTGTCAGCTCCCGCGTGCGCAGGTCGAAAAGATGGATGTCGTGGCCATTTCGGGTTTCAACCGACACGGCCAGCTGGCTTCCATCGGGCGTGAAACGGGCTGAAAGGCTCTGTCCGTCCGGATCGATCTGGCTGGCCACCCCGCGACCGCCAGAGGCAAAGAGCGCTTCCTGGCGTCCGGTTTCCAGGTCGTAGAGATAGGTGGTAGCCTGGCCTTCCAGGAAAGACACATAGGTGATTTCCTGGGCACTCGGAGAGAAGTTGGGAAGCAGGGCCATATAGGAACGGTCCGTCAGGAAGGACGGATTGGCGCCATCCTGGTCCATGATCGCCAGCTGGTGAAGGGTTTCGCCATCAACGCCGCGGCCTTCGGCGACATAAACGATGCGGGTATCGAAATAACCCTGTTCGCCGGTCAGACGCTGGTAGACAGCATCAGCAACCTTGTGCGCCACCCGGCGCCAGTTTTCCGGCGCCGTGACGTATTGCACGCCCAGCATCTGCGTTTCCAGACGCGTATCCCAGAGCCGGAAAGCGACCAGAAGACGCCCGTCAGCCTGTTCCGTGATCCGGCCTACCAGAAGCGCGGACGCATTGATCACGCGCCAGTCGGAAAAGCGCGGGCGCAGATCGATATTCTCGATGTCTTCGATATAGGCGCCCTGATCGATCGGCGCGAACAAGCCCGAGCTGGCCAGGTCATTGGTGATCACGCGGGTGATATCCGCGCCACGCTCGGCCAGGGCTTCGTCAACACTGATGAAATTCGGCAGAGCGACCGGCAGCGGGTCGAGATTGCCCTGGGTGATATCTACGCGCAGGGGTTCTTGCGCATGAACTGCCACTGGGGCAGCCATTGCCGCGACGAGCAGTAAGATTGAGACAAGCAGGCGGATCATGATCTCGCTCCGGTTCAAAAATCAGTTGCCGTATAAGGACGGCGCGAAATTGGCCGTAATTTGACGCCACTCGGAATATTGCTCCGGAGGCAACGGATAAGGTGCACACACCGAGGCTGCGCGCAACGCACGCTCACCGGCGACACGCAGATAGGGATTGGGCGAATTGAGGATTCGGCCTTGATCTACAAGCCGCGGCGGCCCCATCAGTTCGCCATTGCGATCAAGCGACAACTCGACTTCAACGGCGAGCTCATCCGGATGCGGTGCATCCAGCGAATTGCGCCAGCAGCGCGCGAGATGATTCTGCAGGATGACCTGCAAGGTCGCGGTATTGCTCTCGCCATTGCCGACGGCACGACGACGGTCGCCGGCCTCATTGGCCTGCTCTTCGCGGGCTTCGTTCACCGTCGCCGCGAGATTATCCAGATTGTCAAAGAAACTCGGCTCAGCCGGCTCCGGGTCCGGCTCGGGCTCTTGTCGACGCGGTTCTTCCCGCACCGGTTCGGGTTCCGGCTCTGGCTCAGGCTCGGGGGTCGGATCTTCCTCCACCGGCTCCGGCGCGATCACGGCGGGTTCCGGCTCCGGCGCGGTCTCGGGCTGGGGCTGGGGCGCCGGATCATTGATCTCGTCCTCAAGCGTCGGCTCGTCCTCGACCGGCTCCTCGATGATCTCTTCTTCCGGCTCCGGTTCAGGCTCGGGGGCCGCCGCGGTCACATTGGTGGTCTCGGCCAGCGTGACCAGCTCGATCGGGACATAGGGCGTCGTTTCGAGCAGCTGTGCTGCACGAGGCAAATAGATCACGCCAGCCGCGATAAAGCCGGCATGAACCAAAAGCGAAACGACGAGACCGCGCAACGGGTTAGCCCTCCACGGGGTCCGTGATCACCTGAACACGCGTAAAGCCCGCAGCCTGAATATCTCCCAGAACCTGAGCGATATGCTGGCCATTGGCGGACGCGTCCCAGCGATAGGCCACCGGGTGATCCGTCCCGGATGCGGCGATGGCGCGAAGACGTGCGCTCAGCTCACCCAGCTCCACTTCAGTCTCCTGGAGATAGATCGTGCCTTGGGCGGTCAGCGTCACGGTGATCGGCTCCTCGATGGCGGGGAGCTGCTGCGCCTCGGTCTCCGGCATGTCGATCTCGATGCCGACCGTCAGCAGCGGCGCGGTCACCATGAAGACAATGAGAAGAACCAGCATGACGTCGACAAACGGCGTCACATTGATTTCGGCCTTGGGCTTCCAGCGCGCTCTGCCGCGCCCGCCCCCGCCGCTATCGAGTGATACGGCCATGACTATTTGCCTTCCCGGTCAGCCAGAGCGGACAGCTCATCGACAAACCCGTCAAGGCGCGCACCATATTTGCCGATATTGGCCGACAGGGCGTTGAAGAAGATCACGGCCGGGATGGCGGCCAGCAGGCCCAGCGCCGTCGCAAAAAGCGCCTCGGCGATACCCGGCGCAACCACGGCCAGGTTGGTGTTCTGCTCTGCGGCGATGGCGCGGAAGGCATTCATGATGCCCCAGACCGTACCAAACAGGCCCACGAAAGGTGCCGCTGATGCGATTGTCGCCAGGATGCCCAAACCGCCTTCGGCATTGTTGAGCTGACGGCTGGCTTCGGCGCCTGCAGCCTTGGCCACACGACCACCGGGCGCTGCCCCTTTCCACTCCCGCAGCCCGGCTGCGAAGGTGTGGCTGAACGGATCGCGCGGATTTTTGGCGAACTGGTCGGCCAGCGCGTCGAGAGACCGGCCAGACCAGAATTCCCGCTCGAAAGCCTTGGATTTTGAATGCAGGCCACGCATCTGCAGCGACTTGTCGACCGCGATGGCCCAGGACCAGATGGACATGAAGGCAAGGATCGCCATCACACCCTTGACCACCCAGTCTGCACGCATGAACAGGTCATAGAAGGAAAACCCCTCCACGGCCTGGGCGACATCAACCACACTTGTTTCCATGAGTGTATTCCTTGGCTGCGTTCCGTCACAACGCGTCGGACACGCGACGCAACTCTTAATCTCTACCCGGCGTGCCGCGCGCCTCCCCCAATGTTCGCGACCAGGCGGGACTGCCTATGACGCAGAAATGCGGCAAATTTCTGAAGTGATAGCACAAGACAATCACCGAGTTGCAGACCCTTATCGCATCAGGCGAGAATTAATCTCTGCAACCCGTTACAGGGGCATAAACCTTCGGTCATTTCCGGCCGGTCGCTGATGGTCCGAGCACTCGGCAATGTCCCAGTGCTCGACGATTTTTCCGTCATCCACCCGGAACAGGTCACAGGCCCGATATTCACCGCCGCGAAAATCGATGATGGAGAAGATGGCCGCGAAATCACCCTGGGCGACAATGTCGGAAATGCAGACGTATCTGAGAGGATCCGGCCGGCTCATTTCCTGTCTCAGGAAGTCGACGAACCCGTGAAAGGACGGCTCCATATAGGGGTTGTAAGAGCGAAACTGTTCGACATCGAGCCAATCACGGCACGCGTCAGCATCTCCCGCCAGGAACACGGCTTTGGCGAACCCCATCACGATCGCGCGTGTCCGCGAGGCATCCGCGGTCAGATCGATGGAGCCCGTGCCGGCCACGCGGGTGCGATCGGGATTGATCCGGGGAACATTACGATTGGTGATCTGGTGGACGATGTTGGCGCGCCCGCCCTGGTCCGTGTTCAGGAGGCTCATCGTCACCCAGTCGACCATGTCGCTGGCGCGCTGGCGCACCTGCAGGAAAAGCTGCTGCTTTTCCTGAAATGCGCGAACGACCTCGAACTGAAAGTTCGGCGGTGCGTTTTCCGCTTCGCCGTTTGAGTCCGTCTGCGCAGCCAACAGCTGTATAATGTCGGTATTTCCCGAACCCATCTCGATACGGCCTCCCCCAAAGCCGGAATTTAGCGTAAAGACTTCTTGTTAAGAGTCTAGCGGGATAACGAATTCCTGCCACTTGCCGGCCATCTCTCTTGGCGGACGCTTCACCACACCATCGAGCGAGATGCAGACCGCCTGGACGTCAGCCGACGCGATCAGGGTCTCGCCTCGCATCAGCCGCTGTTCGATCATCAGCCGAGCGCCTTTCTGAGGGCGAAACAGCGTTTCCACGATCAGCGCATCATCTACCCGCGCCGCGACCGCGAACTCGATCGACATTCGACGTACGGCAAAGGCCAGCGGGTCCACCGCCTGGGCCAGTTCGGAATGATGGATGCCCAGGCTGCGCAAGCTATCTGTCCGTCCACGCTCGAAAAAGTGGAGATAGCGAGCGTGGTATACGACGCCGGAAAAATCCGTGTCCTCGTAGTAGACTCGAACGGGCAAGCGATGGACCTTGTCCTGACCGAACTCGCCGGCCGTTGGGGTCAAACTCATTTTCCGCCTCCGAAGAGATCCGCATCCGCCGATCTGGGTGCGGCAATCCCCATGTGATCCCACGCCCTTGGCGCCGCCATCCGGCCTCTCGGTGTTCGCTGGATGAAACCCTGCTGAATCAGGAAGGGCTCGACAACGTCCTCCAGCGCATCTCGGGCCTCGGCCAACGCGGCTGCCAGCGTCTCGACACCGACCGGGCCGCCACGGAATGTCACCAACAACGCATGCAGATAACGTCGGTCAAGGCTGTCCAGCCCGATCTTGTCCACCTCGAGGCGACGCAAGGCACGATCAGCCACTTCCGACGAAATCTGATCTGCCCCTTCGGCTTCCGCGAAATCGCGAACCCGACGCAGCAGACGGCCGGCGACACGCGGCGTACCCCGGGCGCGGCGCGCGATCTCCAGCGCTCCGTCTGGCGAGGCATTGATCCCGAACTTTGCCGCGTTGCGCGAAACGATCGAGCCCAGTTCCTCGGCCTCATAGAATTCCAGTCGAACCGGTACGCCAAACCGGTCACGCAAGGGTGTCGCCAGCAATCCGGCCCGAGTTGTCGCACCAACCAGGGTAAAAGGCGGCAGGTCGATCCGCACAGTGCGCGCAGACGGCCCCTCCCCGATCACCAGGTCAAGGCAGAAGTCTTCCATCGCCGGGTAGAGCACTTCTTCAATCGCGGGCGAGAGCCGGTGAATTTCATCGATGAACAGCACATCCCGCGGCTCCAGATTGGTCAGGATGGCCGCAAGGTCTCCGGCCTTCGCGATGACCGGCCCTGACGTCGCGCGAAAACCCACACCGAGTTCACGCGCCACGATCTGGGCGAGCGTCGTCTTGCCCAGCCCGGGCGGCCCGGACAGCAGCACGTGATCGAGGGCTTCCTCGCGCCGACGGGCGGCATCGACAAAGACCTTCAGGTTCTCGATGGCCGACTTCTGGCCAACAAAATCACCGAAGGATAGCGGGCGCATCGCCTTGTCGCGATGATCCCCCGCCTGCATCTCGGCCTCGATTATCCGGTCGTCTTGCTCAGTCATGATGCTCGGGATTGATCACAATCCGGTCACCCGGATCAACCCGTGAATGCCCCGGGCGCTCAATTGCAGCCGGGCTCTTGCACGCGATGGCGTCCGCAGCGGTCGTCATGGCGCCAGTTCCTTAAGCGACTGGCGAATGACCTCGCCCAGCGCCAGGCCCTCGCCGCCGCTGCGCTGAATGGTCGCCACCGCCTGCCGGGCGACCGTTTCCGCATAACCCAGGTTAAGAAGCGCGGAAACCGCTCCCTCTCTCACGGCGGCCTCATCATTGGACGCCGCAGACGTCTCGGTCGATGCGCTTGGCGCGGATGCGTGAGCGGGCAGCCCCAAGCCAAGACTGCGTCCCGCAGGTGGGGCCTTGTCCTTGAGTTCGGTCGCGATGCGTGTCGCGAGCTTGGGGCCAACGCCCTTGGCACGCCCGAAGGTGGACTTGTCGCCGAGCCCTATCGCATTGGCAATTTCAGAAACCGGCACAGCGTCGAGAATGGCGAAGGCCGCCTTTGCTCCCACACCCTGGACAGATTGAAGATGCACGAACCAGGCGCGCTCGGCCTCATCCAGGAAACCGAAAAGCTTGAATGCGTCCTCGCGAACATGGGTTTCGATATGCAGTTTGACGTCGGCCCCTACTTCCAGCCGCGCCAGCGTCTGGGCACCGGCTGAAACCAGATATCCCACACCATTGACGTCAATGACGACCTCGTCGGCACCGATTGCCTCAACCAGTCCCTTTAACATACCGATCATGCGACCACTCCCGCGGCGTGTGAGTTTCTGTGATGAGCGTGGCAGATCGCGATCGCCAGTGCATCTGCGGCATCGGCGGTCGCCTTCACGCCCGGCAACAGGACCGTGATCATGGCGGCGATCTGGGACTTGTCCGCGCCACCTGTTCCAACAACCGATTTCTTGACCAGTCGGGCGGCGTATTCGAACACCGGACGCCCCTGGGACGCAGGTGCCAGCAATGCCGCAGCTCGCGCGTGGCCCAATTTGAGCGCCGAGGATGCATTCTTGGCCATAAAGGCCTCTTCGATCGAGCACTCGGAGGGTTGGTAGGTTTCAACGAGTTCGAGCACGCCTTTGAAGATGAAGGTGAGTCGGTCCGACAAAGGCTGGTCCGTCGGCGGCTTGAGGGTCCCGTGGGCGATGTGGGACATGCGATTCCCGTTCACATCGATCACGCCCCAGCCCATGCAGCGCAGCCCCGGATCAATGCCGAGCAATCGTGTGGATTGGTTCATGACAGCCTCCCGCGGTGACTAAACACTGGTCCGCGCCCGAGAACAAGGCGTGAACATCACTGACAAACCGTTAAGTGGCGAAGCAAAACCGGTTATGCGCGCAAAAGTCGCAGCTTATTGATTTTCATTCTCATATTTCTTGCAATTCATTCGCATGATATGGATCTACTGCATTGATTTATAGGCCTTTTATTTATTGAGGTTTTCATTGCTCTCCTCGCCTCCCGCGCGTAGTGTTTTCGCAGCGTATTCGGCCTGTTTCGGGCGGTCGACAGGCTTCTGGGGAGACTAACATGGCCAAAAAGGGAAAGATGAGCCGTCGCTCATTCCTGACTCGCGTTGCAGGCGGAACGATCGCCACGGGTACAGTAGCAGCAGTTGCGGGGGCGACGATGCTTCAGCGTTCCGTTGATGCGGATCCGGTTGATGCGGCAGCGCGCACCGGTATCACCGACAGCGACCCGAATGACTACGCGAACCACGGCTCCAGCTATACCGGCGTGACCGACAGCGATGGCGGCTCTTGCGCCGACTCGTCCGGTTATGGCCGCGGAAACACCGGCTTCACCGACAGTGATGGCGGCGCTTGCGCCGACCCGGCCGGACGCGGTCGCGGCCCGGCATAGAGCCACAGCAATCCGGGGCGGTCAGCACAACCGCCCCGTTTTCTTTTGATCTTGCGAGGGAAACCGGGCCTGTGAGGCTCGGCCACTTTATTGGGAGTAGGACATGGCCAAAAAGGGCAAACTCAGCCGTCGATCTTTCATGACGAGTGTCGCAGGTGGCGTCGCAGCCACGGGGGCCGTCGGACTGGTAACCGGCGGTGCCGTTGCACAGAATTACACCGGTCGTACGGACAGTGACGGCGGGACTTACGCCGACCGTTCCGGCTACGGCCGCACGGGCATCACCGACAGCGATGGCGGTTCCAACGCTGACCGCGGTGGATATGGTCGCGGCAGCCGCAGCGGCATCACAGACAGTGATCCGAGCGACGCCGTTGGCAATGGCCGCGGACGCAGCGGCCTGACCGACAGTGATCCAAGCGATCCGGTCGGCAATGGCCGCGGACGTTCAGGCCTCACCGACAGCGATCCGAGCGATCCAGCGGGTAATGGGCGCGGTTCCACGACGGATTCGGATTCAGGATCGTGCTCCGACCCGGGTGGACGTGGACGCGGGCATGTTCAGCCCGGCACCACGGACAGCGATACCGGCTCTTGTGCCGACCCGGCTGGTCGCGGACGCTCGCGCCGCTACTAGTCAGTGGTTTGACGGACTTCCGGCATGCCGGGAGTCCGTTTTTCTTTTGGGATACTTGTCATGGCAAAACGCGGAAAAATCAGTCGTCGTTCCTTCCTGGTCAAAGTCGCCGGTGGATCGTTGACGCTCGGCGCCGGCAGCGTTGTCAGCGCTTGCGCGACCACGGGCTATACAGACTCTGACCCCTATGATCCCGTCGGCGGCGGTCGCGGGGGCGGTTATCGTTCCGGCATTACCGACGCCGATTCCGGCGCCTACGCTGACCCGGTAGGCAATGGCCGTGGCGGCGGTGGTCGCACCGGTATCACCGATGCTGATTCCGGTTCCTATGCGGATCCCGTTGGCGGGGGCCGTGGCGGACGCGGCGGCACGGGCATCACTGACAGCGACAGCGGCTCCTATGCGGATCCGGCTGGCAATGGTCGCGGTGGCAGCGGCATCACTGACAGCGACAGCGGCTCCTATGCGGACCCAGCGGGCCGCGGTCGTGGCGGCTCCGGGATCACCGACAGCGATACCGGCTCCTATGCGGATCCCGTGGGTGGTGGACGCGGCGGTCGCCGCTCCGGTGTAACGGACAGCGATTCCGGCTCTTATGCGGATCCGGTTGGCGGAGGACGCGGCAGCCGCAATTGTACGGACGCGGACACCGGCTCCTACGCCGACCCAGTCGGTCGCGGGCGCTGCTGAACAAGCAATACCCTGTTTAAAAAGAGCTTCGCGACGATCTGTCGCGAAGCTTTTTTCGTGCGTGCGCGACGGATCCGCGCTTAGATGATCATATCAATATAGGGGGAGTGAGCAGATGAAACCCTGGGCCAAGGACGTATTTGGTTACTTGTTCGACCCGGTCTCCGCAGAGGATTTCTTTGCACAATACCACGAACGCAAGGCTCTGGTCAGCAAACACCAGGACCGCAATCGGTATCGCGACCTATTGTCCATCGACCGCATCGACGAACTCGTTTCGAGCATAAATTTCCAACCCGGCTCGCTGGACATGACCCGCGCTGATCCACCGGTGAATCGCGAGGATTACACGTTTAACTCCGGCGCCATCGACCGCGGCGCGGTCGCGCGCCAATTCCAGCAAGGCGCCACGCTGATCCTGCCTCAGTTACACGAAGTCGACGCCACCCTGGCTGATTTTTGCCGGGCATTGGAATCCCGCCTGTCCTGCCATGTCCAGACCAATATCTACCTCACCCCGCCGGACGCGCAGGGCTTCAAGACGCATTACGATGACCATGATGTTTTCGTGCTGCAGGTCTCCGGCTCGAAATCCTGGCGCCTCTACGACACGCCCGTCGACAAACCCTTCCGGGGTGAAGGCTTCCGGTCAGGCGACCACGAGATCGGTGACCCGGTCGAGGAATTTGTCCTGGAAGCGGGCGATTGCGCCTATGTCCCGCGCGGTCTGATGCACGACGCGCTGACACATGGCGACGAAGCCTCGCTGCACATTACCGTGGGCCTTATCGTCAAGACCTGGGCGGACCTGATGCTGGAGGTCATCTCGGAAGTCGCGCTCCGCCACCCGGAATTCCGCCAATCATTGCCAGTTGGCTTTGCGCGCCCGGATTTCGACATGGAAAGCGTGCGCCCGCACTTCAAGCAACTGGTCTCGACCTTCGCCAAGGAAGCCGACCTCGACGAAGCTTTCCATATCTATGTCGACAACTTCATCCAGTCCCGCCTCCCGTCCACACCGGGACGGATTGCAAACTTCAAGACACCGACGGATCCCGATGTCCGCTATCGCCTGAGGGAGAATACGCCGTGGCGCCTGGCCGAGGACGGCGAGGAGATTGTGATCATCACATCCGGCGGCGAAATCCGTTTCCCGGCCAAGGCCGAGCCGGGTCTTCACACCTTGCTGGACGGGGGCGAAATCAGCCTCGCGACCTTCGCCAACCTTGAGAAAAAAGACCAACAGGCGACCATCGGCCGCCTGTTCGCATTCGGTCTGGCTGAACCGGTCTGATCACAACCGGCTGCAGGGCGCTCGTCAGCCGAGCGCCTTGCGGACCGCCTCGGCAACTGCCGGAGCCGTGATATTGAAATGCTCGTAGAGCTCACCGGCCGGCGCGCTGGCACCAAACCCTGACATCCCGACGAACTGCCCCTTGCGGCCGATAATGCTGTCCCAGCCGTAACGCAGAGCAGCCTCCACGCCGATAACCGGCAGATCCGTTCCCAGAACCTCATCCTGATAGGACGCAGCTTGGTCCAGGAAGATATCCAGGCATGGTGCAGAAACCACGCGGACCGCAATGCCCTCTTCGGCGAGCTTGGCCTGGGCCTCGACCGCGAGCGAAACCTCTGATCCCGTGGCGATGATGACGGCCTTGGCATCTGCCGCATCGCGAAGAACATAAGCACCTCGGGCCGACATGTTCTCGGCGCCGTCATCCTCACGCAGGAAGGGAAGTTTCTGGCGGGACAGTGCCAGCACGCTAGGCCCGTTGTCGCGCTTGAGCGAAAGCTCCCAGGCTTCCGCGGTTTCCAGCGCATCAGCCGGACGGAAAACATGCATGTTCGGAATGGCACGCAGCGAAGCCAGCGTCTCCACCGGCTGGTGGGTTGGACCATCTTCACCCAGCCCGATTGAGTCGTGCGTCAGCACATAGACAACCGGTTGCTCCATCAGCGACGACAAACGCATGGAACCGCGGCAATAATCAGCAAAAACCAGGAAGGTCGCCACATAGGGCGTGATACCGCCATGAAGCGCCATGCCGTTTGCACAGGCCGCCATGCCGTGTTCGCGCACCCCGAAATGGATGTAGGGGCCAGCATAGTCGTCCGCCGTAACAGCGCCGCCATGGCTTGTTTTCGTTAGGTTGGAGCCGGTGAGATCTGCGGAACCACCGATCAAACCAGGCCAGCTGCGGATGATCGCTTCCAGGGTCTTGCCTGACGCAGCGCGAGAGGCCAGGTCCGGACGTTCCTCGGCAACTTGCTTGCGCCATGCTGCGAGCGCCTCGAGCCCCGCCTCACCCGGCTCGCCCGAGAGCTGGGAGACCAGCTCATCGGCCTTGTCCGTGGAAGCGAGACGATCACGCCAGGCATCATGGGCCTCCGGCGAGCCAACCGCGCGCCAGTTCTCATAAACCTCATCAGGAATGACAAACGGCGCATGGTCCCAGCCCAGCGCCTTGCGCGCGCCGGCGATTTCCTCATCCCCCAGCGGCGCTCCATGGCTGCCAGCTGTTCCAGCCTTGGTCGGAGCACCAAAACCAATCGTGGTCTGGCAAGAAATCAGCACCGGCTTGTCGCTTTGACGGGCCTCGGACAGGGCCTGGTCAATCGCGTCCATGTCGTGGCCATCGACACGCGCCGTCGTCCAGCCCGCAGCCTCGAACCGCTTGACAACATCAGTCGATTCCGAAACGCTGGTGGCGCCGTCAATCGAGATCTCGTTATCATCCCACAGAACACACAGACGGTTCAGCTTGAGATGGCCCGCGATAGAAATGGCTTCGTGGCTGATGCCCTCCTGAAGGTCACCGTCGGACGCGATCACCCAGGTCCGGTGATCGACCAGGTCATCACCATATTCTGCATTGAGCATACGTTCGGCCAGCGCCATTCCCACCGCCATGGAAATGCCCTGCCCCAGCGGGCCGGTCGTCGCCTCAACACCCGGCGTGTGACCGTATTCAGGGTGCCCCGCTGTCAACGAGCCCATCTGACGGAAATTGCGAAGCTCATCCATTGTGACGTCTTCGAAGCCGGTCAGGTGCAACAGCGAATAGATCAGCATCGAACCATGCCCAGCGGACAGGATGAACCGGTCCCGGTCCGCCCAGCCCGGCGCCGCCGGATCGAACTTCATATGCCGCGCCCAAAGCACGGTCGCTACATCTGCCATACCCATCGGCATGCCCGGGTGGCCGGAATTTGCCGCTTGAACTGCATCCATCGACAGGGCGCGGATTGCGTTGGCCATGTCAGTGTATTGCGAACCGATATTCGTGCTCATGATCGCCTCTTTAAGATCCGCTGCGGGTGTAGCGGGATTCGTGGTCGAACGAAGCCTTACCAGCCCCCAAAACCGGTCCGGTCCAGCAACGCTTTGGTGGACGCGTCGTACTCTTTCGTTTCGCCTTTGAGAATACCTGCTGTCAGGACTTTCCCGAGTTCGACCCCCCATTGGTCGTAGGGATTAATTCCGTAGACGACGCCTTCAACGAATACCTTATGCTCATGCAGGGCGATCAGCGCGCCCAGCGTCTGTGGGTTAAGGTCGTCCAGCAACAGCATGGCGGAAGGTCGCCCGCCTGGCATGGACTTGTGGCTGGCCAGCTCGCCCTCGTCGGCCTCAGACAGCTGGCGACCATCAAGAAGTGCAGCTCCCTGAGCTGCCATGTTCGCGGCGAGCGCACGTTCACGCGCATCCGCACTGGCGAAATGCCGCTTCACCCCGATGAAGTCGACCGGGACGATGTCCTTGCCCTGGTGCAGCCACTGGAAAAAGGAATGCTGGATTTCGGTGCCGGCGCCGCCCCAGACCAGGGCACCGCCCGCGGTAGGCGCCGGTGCACCGTCCAGCGTTACGGATTTGCCGAGTGATTCCATCTCCAGCTGTTGAAGATAATCCGCCAGCTTGCCCAGCCGCGCTGAATAAGCGGCAACACAGCGGCTTGGATATCCCAATGCCACGCGGTTCCAGGCATCGATCAACCCCTTGAGGACCGGCAGGTTCTCCGCCAGAGGTGCAGACGCGAAATGCTGGTCCATCTGCTGCGCCCCGGCGCGGAAAGCAGCGAAAACATCGGGACCCAGACCGATCTCCAGGCTCAGTCCGACAGCACTCCAGACGGAATAACGACCGCCCACCCAATCCGGAAAATCGAACACGCGCTCTGCGGGAATGCCAAAGGCCGCCGCCTTTTGAGGGGCTGCAGACGCTGCCGCGAAATGGCCGCCTAGCCGGTCAGCCGGCACATGCGCGGACAACCAGGCGCGCGCAGCCTCGGCGCCCATCAGGGTTTCCTGTGTAGAGAAGGATTTCGACGCGACAATAAACAGGAGGGTCTCGGGGTCGGCGCCATCGACCGCCAGACGCAGATCGCTGGGATCCAGGCTCGCGACAAACCGCATCTCAGGCCCGCCATCCGCGAATTCCGCCAGGGCGTCAGCAATAAGGCGGGGACCGAGGTCGGACCCGCCGATACCGATATTCACCACCCGCGTAATGGCCTTGCCAGACGGCTGATAGGTGCCGGAGCGCACCGCCTGGGCGAATTCACGTGTCTGGGCCTGGGTTCGCGCCACGAGGTCTGCAGCATCAGTGCCGGAGATCTTTGCCCCTTCGCGATAGGCCATGTGCAATGCCGGCCGCCCCTCTGTCGGATTGACAACTCCACCGGACAGGAGCGTGTCCCGGTGGTGAGCGAGTTCCAGCGAATCCGCAGCCTCGAGCAGCGATGCCAGGGCATCGGCATCCAGACGCTGTTTGGTCAGATCCAGCTCGATGCCCGCCGCACTGAACACCCAATCAGACAGGGCAGGGCCACGCCCATCGACGATATCGCGAAGAGACGCGCCTCCGAGGCGGTCGGCATGGGCTTTCAAGGCGGCGAGAGACATGGTCTTCCTCGTTAATACAGTAAATCAGTGGAGCATCGCATGGTCGATGCGCTCATGTTTACGCTAACACGGGTCAGAGTCGAGAAATTTATCGGCCTCAATCAGGGCTCCGATGACATGGTAGAGCGTACTCGCCGGCATCCGGTCCATCGACGCGGCTCCTTTGGCGTCGATGCGATCCTGCCATCCTCCGCTAGGCACATCCGCAAAATGATGCGAAATCAAACCTTGCGCAGCAGCCTCGAATGCAAGTTCGGCCCGATCAAACCCTCGATTCAGCCCAACTGCAGCGGCTCTAACCCACTCTGTTTGCATCCATGTTCGGCTTTCCGCGTTCATAGGCCTACCATCCTCGGAAAGCGTCGCATACAAAAGCCCGGTGGTCGGATTGACGCCCTGATCCAGAACGCAGTCGAACAGCGATCGCACCTCAGGCCCTAACGAACTCCCGTCGAGCCGCGCGAACTGATCCAGCAACCATACCCACTCAGCGAGGTGCCCGGGTTCGGCAACGGGGCCAGTGTTGGCGCAGACGGTTTTCAGATCATCTTCGAAGAACTCGAACAGCTTGCTCGATTCCTGTGAGAAAAAATGCTTCAGGAACATGTCTTTGAGTTTGCGGGCCTGGTCCAGCGCCTGCTCACCACCAGCCTGATGGTAAACCATCAGAGCCTCGAAGAGGTGCATGTGAGGGTTCTGTCGACGAGGCGAAACCGAACCTCCCAAAGACTCCACAAACCCCAGCTCCGGGTGCGCCATGCGCACGCCTATAAATTCGGCCAGGCGAGCGCATTCCGCCTCATAATCAGGTTTTCCTGTGACTCTCCACAGAGTCGCGACAGCGAGCAGCAGGAAAGCGTGATCATAAAGATCCCGGATATCGGATTCCACGTCACCGTCCGCGGTGAGGCGATGCACAAAACCACCGTCCGGATGGGACGCCCGGTCGATCAAAAAAGCCCACCCTGATTCAGCAAGGTCGAGCGTATCAGCCCACTTTCTTTCTGAGCAAACTGCAAAAGAGTAGATTTGTCGCGCCTGAACCCTGACACGACGAGATTCCTGCTCGATCGGTCGCCCCGTCAAATCCAGGGATTCATAGAATCCGCCACGCTGTGCGTCCCATGCTCTTTCAGTCCAGAACGGTATCGCCTCAACGCGCCAGCGCCGTAACTCTTCGACGGTTCTCATACTTCCCCCCAGCAAGTTAAAAAAAGGCGCTCAAGAACCTTCGATGTGCTCGTCGGAGATATCGAAGTTTGCGTAGACATTTTGAACGTCATCGCACTCTTCGAGCGCTTCCATCATTTTCATAAGGGTTGGAACCTTGTCGCCCGGGACTTCGATCAGGTTTTGCGGCTTCCAGATGATCTTCGCAGAGGCCGGATCCTCGAACTGGCTGGACAGGGCGGAGACCACTTCCATCAGGTCCTCGCGCGCGGTGAAGATGATGTGCTGGCCTTCTTCCTCCTCGTCGCCTTCTTCAGAGCTGACATCTTCGGCACCGGCCTCGATCGCCGCTTCCATCATGGTGTCTTCATCTGCCTTGGACAGCGGATAGCGGATCTCGCCGACATTATCGAACATGAAAGCGACCGATCCGGTCTCGCCCATATTGCCGCCATTCTTGGCGAAGGCCGTGCGCACTTCGGCAGCAGCGCGGTTCTTGTTGTCGGTGGAGACCTCGACAATCACCCCGATACCAGCCGGACCGAAGCCCTCATACCGGATGTCCTCATACGTGTCCGCATCGCCGCCGGCCGCCTTGTCAATGGCGCGCTGGATGTTGTCCTTGGGCATGGACTGGCCCTTGGCGTTTGCCACGGCCAGGCGCAATCTCGGATTGGCATCGGGATCAGGGCCACCCAGTTTCGCAGCGATCGCGATCTCCTTGGAGAGACGCGAAAACAGCTTGGAACGCACCGCATCCTGACGACCTTTGCGGTGCTGGATATTCGCCCATTTGGAATGTCCGGCCATTTTGGAAATCCTTCGAATAAGAGTCTTTGCGGTCTTCTTACCGGGTCACCAATATGCTGGCTAGGGCCACCTCCAGCATCGCCCTAAAGGAGATCTAGACGGCCTTCTTTCTTCAGTGCTTCCACGATCAATTTGACCTTCTGATCATGCGATTTTTCGGTCACCAGAACAGCATCTTCGGTCACCACAACAACCAGGTCGTGACAACCGATCACGCCCACTTTCACTCCCGTAGACATAACCAAACAGTTCTCTGCCCCCTCAAGAATTACATCACCACGAGCGACATTTTCACCGTCATCCTTGGCTGATACGTCCCACAAGGCCGACCACGATCCGACATCGGACCAAGCGAAATCAGCAGGAACGACCGCTGCGAGATCTGTTTTTTCCATGATTGCATAGTCAAAGGACTCTGATCGGCAACTCGCGAAGCTGGACGGGTCAAGACGAAGCACATTCCCGTCGGTCTCACCCCGCGCCACCGCTTGATGGCAGCTCGCCATCATATCCGCTTCGTGCCGTTGCATCTCCGCCTTCAATGTTTCGCAATTGAAGAGGAAAATTCCAGCGTTCCAATAATAATCGCCTTGCGCGATAAAGCCTGCTGCAGTTTCGATATCAGGCTTCTCCGTAAATCTCGTGACCTGATAACCGTCACCTAACACGTCACCACGCTGGATATACCCAAACCCGGTCGCGGGTTCCGTCGGACGAATACCAAACGTGACAATTCGGCCGTCCTTCCCGAGATGAGACGCGCGCTGCACCGTCGCACGAAACCCTGCTTCATCTTCGATATGGTGGTCCGCAGGCATTAGCAGCACAAGCGCATCTTCCCCGTGTTCTTTGGCCACGAGTTCAGCAGCAACCGCCGCGACCGGAGCGGTATTTCGCCCCTCAGGCTCAACAACAAACTTAGCCGCGTCGAGTCCGAGCTTTGTGACCTGTTCTTCGGCCGTGTTCAGCTGGCTCTCGTTTAGAATCACGATCGGAGGCGTGTAATCCAGTTCTCCGCCATCAGCGGCGACCCGCTCTATGGTGTGCTGGATTAAGGTGAGATCTGAGATCAGCGCATGCATTTGTTTCGGCATGGCTTTTCGAGATAGCGGCCAGAGACGCGTACCTGACCCACCGGACATGATCACAGGTACAACTTTAATAGGCATCCTTTTCCCCTATCGCTGCAAGCAAAAACCCAGCCGATCAGAACTGGTGGTTGCAGCTTATCGCGGCTTTCATAGTTTAAGTCGAGAGGTCATCTAGCCCGGGCCAACGATTTAATGAAAAATCGCACTCAGACAACTTCGAACTGGACGGGTGGAGCGTGCTGCCCCATCCTCAAGCCCAACTCAGCTTAGGGGTACGATGCGAACCTGGATCACATCAATAATCTGTGCCGCCTCTATCGGCGTGCTTTGGCTGCTCTGGCCAGCCCGTTTTGACCCGGCCTATTGGGATGAACCCGAACCGCCGGCACTGGAGGGGGTGTTGGAGCCGAGAGGGCGGCTTGCGGGGATCGAAGAAATCGGCCGCGGCCTGATTTCCAATTCCGAAGACGTCGCCGTCGCACCAGACGGGTCGGTCTGGGCGTCCCAACATGATGGCAGTGTGGTTCGCCTCGCCCAGGATGGACAGGGTGTCTGGCAGGTTGCCGAGCGGGTGAGCGTTTCCCGTTTGCCCGCCCTAGGTCTGCAATGGGATGGGCAGGGACGGCTTATCGTTGCAGCATCGGATGGCGTGTACGCGGTCACGCCCGGATCCACCGCGGTGGAGACCTTGACCACGACCGCGGGCGACCGACCGCTCGGTTTCGCCGATGATCTGGATATCGCCGATGACGGCATGATCTATTTCAGTGAGGCCAGCTGGAAGTGGGCGAACGACCCTCACTTGCGCACCTATGCCTACGACATGGCCGAGAACCGCCCCTATGGCGCTCTTGTGGCGCTGGCCCCGGAAACGGGCGCGACTGAGATCCTTGTCGAGGATCTCTATTTCGCCAATGGTGTCGCCATGTCAGCCGATCAACAATCAGTGTTCGTCCTGGAGACCTATCGCTACCGCCTCTCGCGTTATTGGCTGGCCGGACCGCGCGCCGGCGAGTTCGAGGTCGTGGCCGACAATCTTCCGGGCATCCCGGACGGCGTTCTCGGCGACGGCGAGGGCCATCTGTACATCGCCATGGACACGCAACGCGTCCCGCTGCTGCGCTTCCTGCACCGCAATCCGTTTCTCACACGCATGATCACCAAGTTTCCGGACAATGTCTGGATCCAGGCCGGCGCACCGCGCGCCTTTGTGCTCGTGCTGAACGAGGATGGCGATTATCTGGACAGTTTCCACGATCCCGATGGCCGTTTCGGATTGCTGGCCAACGCCGTGCCGGATGACAACGGCAATCTCTGGCTCGGCTCGCTGACCGAGGGCGTCATCGGCCGGATGCCGATCCCGACCCAACCGGACAACTAGCGCTGATTGTGGCTGCGCTGGATTTCACTCATGATCCACTCATAGGTGATTACCATTCCCTGGCGCAGGGATTGTGACGGAGCCCAACCCAGCTTCTCCTCGATCAAGCGGTTATCCGAGTTACGCCCCCGCACGCCCAGCGGGCCGGGAATATTGCGGATATCCACCGACTTGCCGGAGATATCGATGACCATCCGTGCGAGGTCATTGATCGAGATCATTTCCTCCGAGCCGATATTGACCGGGCCTTCGAAATCGGAGCGCAAGAGCCGGATCGACCCTTCAAGACACTCATCGATGTAGAGAAAAGAACGGGTCTGGAGGCCGTCACCCCAGACCTCGATTTCGCCGCCGTCGGTGGCAAGGCCGACCTTGCGGCACATCGCGGCAGGCGCCTTTTCCTTGCCCCCTCCCAGGTCCCCAGCGGACTGAAGATGTTATAGTATCGCGCGACCCGGCATTGCATGCCGTGATTGCGGTTATAGGCATGGTAGAGACGCTCGGAGAACAGCTTTTCCCAGCCATATTCACTGTCCGGATTGGCCGGGTAGGCACTGTCTTCGGCACAGTTGGGGTTATCCGGATCCAGCTGATTGTGCTCGGGATACATGCAGGCCGATGAGGAGTAGAAAACCCGTTTGATATTCCGCTTATGGCACGCATCGAGGACATTGAGATTTATGGTGGCCGAATTGTGCATGACATTGGCGTCGTTTTCGCCGGTAAAGATGTACCCGGCCCCGCCCATATCGGCGGCCAGCTGATAGACCTCGTCAAAGCGCCCGTCGACCACATCCCGGACAACACTTTGTTCCCGCAGATCGCCTATCAGAAAATCATCCGCCTGCGTCTCGGCATGTTCATGAAATTTCAGATCCACGCCACGGACCCAGAAGCCTTCATCCTCCAGTCGCTTGACCAGATGTCCGCCGATGAATCCACCTGCGCCACACACTAATGCGGTTTTTTGAGCCATGGCCCCCTCCCCCAAGATGCGTCCCAGCACATCAAGGGCTAAAACCCGGGCAAGGCGAGAGTTGGGCAGAAAATTGGGCGTTTGACGGCCCAGCCAGCGGCTCAAGCCGGCATTTGCGGGGCCAGCTTGCCGCCGACACGTATCGGCGAAATCGACTGGGCCAATCCACCGGGGCCAGTTTCCACCATAACGCCACACAAGGTGGCCTCTCCGGTCGCCGGCTCGAACCGAGACGTGCGCATCCGCGTGGTGAAGCGCCGGACCGGCTCTTCCTTGTCCATGCCGATCACGCTGTCGTAATCGCCACACATGCCCGCATCGGTCTGATAGCCCGTCCCCCCCGGCAGGATCCGCGCATCCGCTGTCGGGATGTGGGTGTGGGTTCCGACAACCAGACTGGCTCGGCCATCACAGAAGACACCCATGGCGTTCTTTTCGCTCGTCGCCTCGGCGTGCATGTCCACAAGCACAGCATCCGCGACCTCACCCAGAGGAGCCGCCGAGAGTTCGCGTTCGACCGCGGCAAACGGATCATCCAGCGTTTCCATGAAGAGATTGCCCATGGCGTTGACAACCAGAACGCTTTCTCCGCCAGCCGTCTGGAAGAGGTTGGCGCCACGCCCAGGGGTCGACCCGACCGGATAGTTGGCTGGACGAAGCAAACGAGGTTCGCGATCGATATAGGTCAAGGCTTCGCGCTGATCCCAGGCGTGGTTACCCAGCGTCAGCACATCAGCACCGTAGTCGAAGAGCTGCTGACAGATTTTCTCCGTGACACCAAAACCGGCGGCTGCATTCTCAGCGTTGATAACGACAAAGTCGAGCGCGAGCGTTTCTCGCAACCGCGGCAGATGGTCTTCTACAGCCCGGCGCCCGGTCTTGCCGACAATATCTCCAAAAAACGCGATGCGCATCGTCATGCTCCACTTCACAGACGACTGGATATGCACCTTGTCGCGGCAAAGGCCAAGCCATTCGCCCGCCCTGCCTGCACAAGCCGCGGGCGAACTTGCAAATCCGCGCACATCACCACAAGGTTTTCCCTTCATTGCGCGCACGGAGTCGCAACGCATGTCCGGTACAGCCGCAACCTACTCTCTGACCTTGCCCAAGCGTGTGCTGGTCCCTGTTTCGGTCATTGTTCTGGGGCTCCCGGCGCTGGTCGTTGCCGCGGCGATCTATCAACCCTGGCTCGATCCGAAATGGTTGTTCCTGGACGTGGTCGTGGCCGCCCGCGAGGCGGATGAATGCTGCCATATCGCATTCGGCTTCATGTCCCAGCTAGGCATCATCATGTGGACATGTGTGGCAGCCACCGGCCTCTTGACTGCGCTTGTTCTGTGGATCCGCGGAGATCGTAGCGCAGCCTTTTCATTGACGCTGTTTGCCGGCCTCCTGCACGGCTGGATGGCGCTGGATGACGCCCTCCTCTTGCATGAAAGCGTGTTGCCCGGGCTTGGTCTGCGCCAGACCTATATCCTTGTCTTCTATATCCTGCTCGGCGCCGGCTACCTGTTGTCGGGCTGGCGCCTGCTGTTACGCAGTGACTGGTGGCTGTTGGCCATCGGCCTCGTAGCGGTCGGCAGCAGTCTTCTCCTGGACCTGACGGTCTACGACCGATCAACCGCCGGCGTCGTGCTGGAAGACGGCCTCAAATTCTACGGTCTGGCCGTGTGGAGCGCCTATGACATCGCTCTTTTCACATTGATCCAGCTTCGTGCGCCTCACGCCGGTTCGTAATCCAGGATCGGCCCCAGCGCCCGCTCACACTCTGCCAACGTCCATCCTTTGCGACGTGCATAATCCTCGACCTGGTCGCGCTGAATTCGCCCAACCGCAAAGTAGTGGCTGTCGGGATGCGCCAGGTAGAGCCCTGAGACCGAGGACGCTGGCGTCATGGCGAAACTGTTGGTCAGTCCGATCCCAATTCGGGCCTGGGCATCCAACAGGCTGAACAGGGTGCGCTTTTCCGAATGGTCTGGCTGGGATGGGTATCCCGGCGCCGGCCTGATGCCGTCATAGGCTTCCGCAATCAGCTCCCGGTTCGAGAAAGACTCACTTTCGGCATAACCCCAGTGCTCTCGTCGCACCTGCTCGTGCAGCCATTCTGCTGCGGCCTCGGCGAGGCGGTCCGAAATCGCCTTGAACATGATCGACGAATAGTCGTCCTGCTGGGCATCCAATTCGGCGACGAATTCAGCATTGTCCCCGGCCGTCACGGCAAAGCCGCCGATATAATCTTCGACGCCCTCAGGACCGACAAAATCGAACTGACACAGGCTGGGCTTGTCACCTTCCTTGCTCATCTGCTGGCGCAGGCCAAAGAAACGGGCACACTCAGCGGATCGGGCCTCATCCTCAAACAGGACAACATCATCGCCGTCCCGGTGCGCCGGCCAGAACCCGATCACCCCTTTTGGTGCGAGCAGGTCTTCCGCAATGATGCGCTCGAGCATGCGCTTTCCGTCTGCCAGCAGACTGCGCGCGGCCTCACCCCGCTTCGGATCGTCCAGAATGGCCGGATACGTCCCTTTCAGCTCCCAGGTGAAGAAGAATGGGGTCCAGTCGATATAATCGACCAGGGTGCTCACCGGGATGTCGAAATGCTGCACGCCCGGTCGTTTGGGTTTCGGAGCTGAGTAGGTCGTCCAGTCGCAATCCCACGCCTTGGCCCGCGCCTGCTCCAGACTCAGGCGAGACTTGGCCGTGCGCGCAGCCAGTCGCCGCTCGCGGATCTTTTCCAGATCCGCCTTCACATCCGCCGCATAGGCCTCGCGCTTGTCTGAAAGCAGTGTTGAAACAACACCTACCGCCCGGCTGGCATCGAGCACATGGACGACAGGAGCAACATCAATGGTGGGGTCAATCTTCACCGCCGTATGCGCCGGGCTGGTCGTAGCCCCGCCAATCAGCAAGGGAATGTCGATGTTCTGACGCTCCATCTCGGAGGCCACAAAAACCATCTCGTCAAGAGAGGGCGTGATGAGACCGGACAAACCGATGACATCCGCCTCTTCGTCCAGTGCCGTCTCCAGGATTTTCTCGCAGGGCACCATCACGCCCAGGTCGATCACCTCATAGCCATTACACTGGAGGACGACGCCAACGATATTCTTGCCGATATCGTGCACATCGCCTTTCACCGTCGCCATGACGACCTTGCCGGCCGAGCGGGACGCCTGGCCGCTTTCAGCCTTCTCCTTTTCCATGAAGGGGATGAGATGCGCGACGGCCTGTTTCATGACCCGGGCTGACTTCACCACCTGTGGCAGGAACATCTTGCCCTCGCCAAACAGGTCTCCGACGACATTCATGCCGTCCATCAGCGGGCCTTCGATCACATGCAGCGGTCGTTCGAAGGACAGCCGTGCCTCCTCGGTATCCTCGATGATGAATTCGTTGATGCCATGCACCAGCGCGTGTTTCAGTCGCAGCCCGACATCCTGCTCACGCCAGGAGAGATCGCGCGTCATCTCCGCGCCCTTGCCCTGCCCGCGATATCTCTCGGCCGCCTCCAGCAGCCGGTCCGTGGCGTCATCACGGCGATTGAGGATGACATCCTCGACCAGCTCGCGCAGCTGCGGATCGATGTCGTCATAAATATCCAGCTGGCCGGCATTGACGATGCCCATATCCATGCCCGCACGCACGGCGTGGAACAGGAAGACCGAGTGCATGGCACGGCGCACCGGCTCATTGCCGCGGAAAGAGAAGGAGATGTTGGAGAGCCCGCCGGAGACATGACAGCCGGGCAGTTCCGCGCGGATACGGCGCGTCGCGTCGATGAAGGCGACAGCGTAGTCGTTGTGTTCTTCGATACCGGTCGCGACAGCGAAGATATTCGGGTCAAAAATGATGTCTTCCGGCGGGAAGCCGACTGTGTCGACCAGCAGCCGATAAGCGCGCTGGCAAATCTCGAACTTGCGGTCCGCCGTCTCCGCCTGACCGGTTTCGTCAAAGGCCATCACGACAACCGCCGCACCGTAGGACAGGCAGGCGCGGGCCTGCTCCAGGAATGGCCCCTCACCTTCCTTCAGGCTGATCGAATTGACTACGGCCTTGCCCTGGACGTTTTGCAATCCGGCCTCGATGACCTCCCATTTGGAACTGTCGATCATGACCGGGACCCGCGCGACATCTGGCTCACCAGCGATCATACGCAGGAATGTGGTCATGGCCTCGACACTGTCGAGCAGGCCCTCATCCATGTTCACATCGATGATCTGGGCGCCATTCTCGACTTGTTGGCGCGCAACGGATACCGCTTCGGAATAGTCGCCTTCGGTGATCAGCCGTCGAAAACGAGCCGAGCCGGTCACATTGGTGCGTTCGCCAATATTGACGAAGGTGGAGACGAGTAAGGTCATCGTCGTTTCACTCAGGCCGATAGTTCGAACGGTTCGAGACCGGACAATCGCATGCTCGCAGACGCCGCCCGGACCTGACGTGGCGCGGCGTCTCGCGCCTGGCGCGCAATCTCGGCGATGTGCGCAGGCGTGGTGCCGCAACACCCACCGACAATATTGACCAGCCCCGATTGCGCCCAGTCGGACAAGTGGCTGGCCGTCTCGTGAGGTTGTTCGTCATACTCGCCCATATCATTGGGCAGGCCCGCATTGGGATAGGCCAGCACGCGAGTGTCCGCGACGCGAGAAATCTCAGCGATATACTGACGCATGTCGGCCGCGCCAAGGGCACAGTTCAATCCGATCGCCCAAGGCTTGGCGTGGCGCACGGAATACCAGAAGGCCTCGGCAGTCTGTCCGGATAGTGTGCGGCCGGAGCGGTCGGTGATCGTGCCGGAGATCATGATTGGAACGTCCTGCCCCGTCTCATCACGCAGATCCAGCACGGCCTTGATCGCGGCTTTCGCGTTCAGCGTGTCAAAGATCGTCTCGACGAGGAAGAAATCAACAAATGGCTGCATCGCTCGAGCCTGTTCCAGGTAAGCATCGCGGACTTTGCCAAAATTGGTGTCCCGATAGCCTGGATCGTTGACGTCTGGCGAAATCGACAATGTTTTGTTCGTCGGGCCAATCGCGCCGGCCACACCCTTGGCAATCCCCGTGGCCTCGGCTGCAGCGTCAGCCGCCTCGCGGGCCAATCGCGCGCCGTCCCTGGCAATCTCTGCGGCCAGTTCTTCCATTCGGTAGTCAGCCTGGGCAATGCGGGTGGCGGAGAAGGTATTGGTCTCAATAATGTCTGCGCCTGCAGCAAAATAGGCAGAATGAATGGCGCGCACAGCATCCGGGGCCGTCAGGTTGAGAATGTCGTTATTGCCCTGGATCGGCACGGGCCAGTCCGCGAAACGCTCCGCGCGATACCCGTTTTCATCCAGCTTCAGATCCTGGATCTGCGTGCCCATGGCACCGTCCAGGATCAGAACCCGATCCTGGCCGACACGGGCGAGTTGGTCTGCATTGCTCATACTGATATCTCCCGAGCGGTTTGAGCCTTTGGGCGAACCCCCAACAAGCGGCAGGTCGACAATGCGAGCTCGGCTCGATTGAGCGTGTAGAAATGGAACCCGTCCACACCGCCTTCAGACAATTTTTCAACCAGGTTGGCCGCCACATGCGCTGTAACCAGCTGACGCGTGGACGCGTCATCCTCGAGGCCTTCATACAATTCATGCAACCAGGCAGGCAGCGTTGTTCCGCACAGTCCCGCAATGCGCTTCAGACCGACAAAGTTCGGCTGCAGCATGATGCCGGGGATAATTGGCACAGTTATACCCGCGCGGACGGCTTCATCCCTGAACCGGAAGAACACGTCGGGATAAAAGAAGAACTGCGTGATCGCACGCGTGGCCCCCGCATCGATCTTCGCTTTGAGCAAATCAAAGTCGTGCTGCTGGCTCGGACTTTCAGGGTGTTTTTCCGGATAGCAGCCGACCGAGATCTCGAAATCAGCAATGTTTCGAATACCCGCCGCCAACTCCGCCGCATTTGCGTAACCATCCGGGTGCGGCACATAGCGCTCGCCAATGCCGTCCGGCGGATCGCCACGCAAGGCAACGATGTGGCGAACCCCGCTATTCCAGTAATCCTCGATCACCTCGTCGACGTCAGCCCGGGATGCACCGACGCAGGTCAGATGCGCCGCCGGGGCAATGCCCGTCTCCTGGGCAATACGCCTCACCGTCCGGTGGGTGCGGTCCCGGGTAGACCCGCCTGCGCCATAGGTCACAGAGACGAATTCGGGCGCCAGAGCCTCAAGTCGGGAAATGGAATCCCACAGGGTTTGCTCCATTGCCTCGCTCTTTGGCGGAAAAAACTCGAATGAAATTCGTTTATTAGCCACGGGGAGGCCTCGGCTTCATTGATTATTACGACATAAAGATATCTTTATATAACATCTTTGATGATCCGTTAATATGGTCTCTGCATGAAATTAAAAACTTGCATCTTGGGTAGATGTCTGATCTATCCCGCGCCACATAAAGCAATCTTTATATGAGGATCTTGTAGTGAGCCGTACGTCCTACATCTTCACCTCCGAAAGCGTTTCCGAAGGCCATCCCGACAAGGTCTGCGATCGCGTTTCGGACGCTATCGTCGACCTCTTCCTGTCAAAGGACCCGGAAGCACGCGTCGCCTGTGAGACCCTGACGACAACCAACCAGATCATTCTGGCCGGCGAAGTGCGCTGTGCCGGCGCAATCTCGGATGACGAGATCGAGGCCGCCGCACGCAATGCGGTGCGCGATATCGGCTACGAACAGGCCGGCTTCCACTGGGAGAAATCCGCGCTGCAGAACTTCCTGCACGAACAATCCACCGACATCGCTGCGGGTGTTGATGCAGGCACCGGCACGTTCACCGAGGAAGGTGCTGGCGACCAGGGCATCATGTTTGGCTATGCCACGGACGAGACGCCGGAATTGATGCCGGCGCCGATCCAGTTCTCTCACGAGATCCTCAAGCGCATGGCCGCGGTCCGCAAATCCGGCGAACGCCCGGAATTCGAGCCGGACGCCAAGTCCCAGGTCACCCTGCGTTATGAAAACGGTGTACCTGTCGGGGCGACCTCGGTGGTCGTATCCACCCAGCACAAGGACGGCTACTCTCCTGCCTATATCCGCGAACTGGTTCGCCCGATCGTCGCGGACGTCCTGCCCGAGGGCTGGTTCCCGCCGGAAGAGGAATTCTACGTGAACCCGACTGGCAATTTTGTCATCGGTGGGCCGGACGGTGATGCCGGCCTGACCGGTCGCAAGATCATTGTCGACACCTATGGCGGTGCTGCACCGCACGGTGGCGGTGCCTTCTCCGGCAAGGATCCGACTAAGGTTGACCGCTCTGCTGCCTATGCGTGCCGCTGGCTGGCCAAGAACGTCGTCGCCGCCGGCCTGTCAAAGAAGTGCACCATCCAGGTCTCCTACGCGATCGGCGTCGCTAAGCCGCTCTCGCTTTATGTCGACCTGCATGGCACCGGCAATATCGCTGAAGCCAAGCTCGAGGACGCGCTGATGCAGATCGCCGACCTCTCCCCGCGAGGCATCCGCACACGCCTGCAACTCAATCGCCCGATCTATGCTCGCACGGCCGCCTACGGTCATTTCGGCCGGACGCCGGATAACGATGGCGGCTTCTCCTGGGAGAAGACAGATCTGGTCGATGAGCTGAAATCGCTCATCTAAACCAAACAAGAAATCCAGGGGCCGGTTATCCGGCCCCTCGCACATACACAGACCGCAAGAAGGATCGAAAGATCATGACGGAATCCGCCAACAAACCGTACGTCGTCAAAGACCTGTCGCTCGCCAAATGGGGCCGCACAGAGCTCGACATGGCCGAGATCGAAATGCCGGGCCTGATGGCTCTGCGTGAAGAATACAAAGACTCCCAGCCACTAAAGGGCGCACGCATTGCCGGCTCCCTGCACATGACCATCCAGACCGCCGTGCTCATCGAGACGCTGACGGCGCTCGGCGCGGAAGTCCGCTGGGCATCGTGCAACATCTTCTCCACCCAAGACCAGGCCGCTGCCGCCATCGCCGAAACCGGCGTGCCGGTCTTCGCGACCAAGGGCGAGACGCTGGAAGAGTACTGGGACTACGCCGACGCCATCTTCCATTGGGCTGACGGCGAAACCGCCAACATGATCCTGGACGATGGTGGTGACGCGACCCTCTACCTGATCCTGGGCGAAAAGGCCGAGAATGACCCGTCCATTCTCGACCACCCGAAATCGGAAGAGGAAACTGCCCTCTACGCACAGATCAAGAAGCGTATTGCCGCAACGCCGGGCTGGTTCGCCAAGGCCAAGGCAGCCATCCAGGGTGTATCGGAGGAGACAACCACCGGCGTCATGCGTCTTTATCAAATGCAGAAGCGTGGCGAGCTGCCCTTCCCGGCCATCAACGTCAATGACAGCGTCACCAAGTCCAAGTTCGACAACCGCTATGGCTGTCGCGAGAGCCTGGTCGACGCCATTCGTCGTGGTACCGACGTCATGATGTCGGGCAAGAAAGCCCTCGTCCTCGGCTATGGCGATGTCGGCAAAGGCTCCGCAGAGTCGCTCGCAGGTGCTGGCGCCCGCGTCTATGTGACCGAAGTCGACCCGATCTGTGCCCTGCAGGCCTGCATGGATGGTTTCGAAGTTGTTCGCATCGAGGACGTTGTTGACGAGATGGATATCTTCGTCACGGCGACCGGCAACAAGGACATCATCACCGTGGACCACATGCGCGGCATGAAGGACATGGCGATCGTCTGCAATATCGGTCACTTCGACAACGAAATTCAGGTCGAGAGCCTGAAAAACTACCAGTGGACCAATGTGAAGCCGCAGGTCGACCTGGTGAACTTCCCGGAAGGCCACCGCATCATCCTTCTCTCCGAAGGCCGCCTGGTAAATCTCGGCAATGCGACGGGTCACCCGAGCTTCGTGATGTCCTCTTCGTTCACCAACCAGACCCTGGCCCAGATCGAGCTGTGGACGGATGGTGAGAAATACGACAACGAGGTCTACATCCTGCCGAAACATCTCGACGAGAAAGTTGCGGCGCTGCACCTGGACAAGCTGGGCGCTAAGCTGACCGTGCTCTCTGAAGAGCAGGCCGACTATATCGGCGTCCCGCAGCACGGCCCGTTCAAGGCGGAACACTACCGCTACTAGGCCCAGGCTGAACACAGAAAACGCCCCGTCTTCGACGGGGCGTTTTTCTTTGGCGGCCTCCTCGAAAAGATCTCAGGCCGGGCGCGACGCTCCTCGGATCCAGCTGCGGGCCTCGTCCAGATCCGCAAACCCCATCACCTTGGCCCCATGTCCGTGTGCGACCGTGGTCACGACCATGCTGATCACCTCTTGCGCTTCCGGCACGGCAACGAAGGCAAGCCGGCACCCGGGCTTCAATTCCTCGATCAGCCCGCGCACATTGTCGATGATGTCGACCGGCGCCGCGACAATTTCCGAGTCCAGGATATTGATCAGCGCTCCACGAGTGCTGTTTGCATTGGCGACCCGCGCCAATTCCTTGCGAGATTCATGGATTTCCTGCAGATCGACCTTTTCATGGTGTGTCAGCTCGGCCGACCGGTGCGCGCTTTGATATGCGACCGTGTAAGTCATTCCGCCCCCTGCTGGAACACCCGTGATTACAGGTGGTTCCCGTTTAGAAACGATGAAGCCGGAAGACACCCGGCCAGATTCACTGCGGCACCCGCGGAAAGACTAACACAGTTGTGTCACTGACGTGAATATCGGAAACAAAATTCGCGCCTCAGGCGAACAGGGTGTAATCCATCGACTGGTCATGGGGACCACTCGGTGTGCGCGCGACGCGCTGCGCCTCATAGCCCACGGCGATCAGGACCGGGCGCCGGACCTGCCCCAGATGCGCGATGGTCCGATCATAATAACCACCGCCATACCCCAATCGTCCGCCATGGCTGTCAAAGGCCAGGCCCGGCACTAAAAGGGCATCCGGCACGACCCGTGGAGCCGCCTCCAACGCAACCGGTATTCCATACTGCGCGACCTCTGTCGCTTGCCCGGGCCTCCAGCGCTGGAATTCCAGCGGCGCCTCTCGCCCCGTCACGCGTGGCAATGCCGTCACCACGCCGTGTTGGTCGGCCAGCTCCAGTAGCGGCAGGATATCGAGCTCGTCCCGCACCGGGTAATATCCGCCCAGGATGGAAACGGCGTGCCTATCAAGGATTTCTTTGAAGGCCGCGAGGCAGGCGTCCCCAAGCGGTTGTGCAGCTTGTGCAGCCTCGGATCGTTTTCGCAGTGCCTGCTCTCGCAGGGCCTGTTTTTCGATCGCAAGGGTCATGTGGCGGCTCCGCCTGCGCCGGCAAGTCGTGTGTATCCCCACAGACCCGACAAGTCAGGTGGGCACCGCGTATAAGGGACCACGGTCCCGAACAGAGGCAGTTCCCTCGTGGTGATGTACGGTCGGTAGGATAAACGTCTCATCGCACGCTGCAGATAACCGCCACTGCCTATGTGGCGACAAATCGCGACGAGCTCAAGCCTCGACCTGCTCAAGGGGTGTTTGACCCGCAGCGTCTTCGTCCGGTTTTCCATCGAGCCGGTCCGCCAGGCTTTCCATCCGCTCCGCCAGGGCGGTGATGGTGCGAGCGAGCTGATCACGCTGTTGCTCGTTGTGAACATTCTCACCGGCAGAACGCGATCTCAACTGATCGACATGCGCTTCGAGCGTTTCAATGCGGCGCTCGGCATCCTTCAATTCATCCACAACCACCAGGGACGCCATCAAAAGCAGCCGCAAATCACCGATCTGACCGACCTGCTCGGTGATCCCCTGGACCTTGCCATCAAGATAGCTGGCCAGCGATTTGAGATAGGCTTCCTGGCCTTCCTCGCAGCCGATCGTGAATTCGCGACCGTTCAGGAATACCGTGACTTTCGACATCACTCCTCCTCCGTCACGATCATGCGAAGGTCCTCGATCGCCGCATCCAGTGCAGCAGCCGCTTCCTCAGCAGCGCCTTGCAATTCGGCTTCCCGTGACTTGGACATATCCAGCGCTTCAGCCAGTCGGGCCCGGTCAAGATCAGCGCTGGCGCTCGCACCAATTTCCATCTCGGCACGTTCAACACGGTCAACGAGTTTTGAGGCGAGGCTTTCGACACGCGTCATCGCACCATCGAAACGCGACAGGGCAATTACAAGCGTATCCTGATCCGGGCTGCGGGCGTCGTCCATGGACATAAAATCAACTGCGTCGCACAAAAGTTCAAGTGGAGCGGCAGGTTCAGCAGCTTTGTCGCTGAATCTCAACCGCGTTTCCCATCGAGCATAATCAGCTTCTCGGCATAATTTGGGCAATACTGCTGCCGCCCAAAAACGATGCTTCTGGTTGACGACCCGAGCGCACTCGGCCAAACAGTCGAGGCATCCAGACTATGAGTGCGTCGTGAAGCTCCCGAGCCTGCCCGACTGGGCCTTTTTTCCTCTTTCTGCACTCGTTATCGCGACGATGGTGTATTCAGCGCTCCAGTTTGGCAGCGATACACAGCGCTCGCCCGAGGAGATCCAGGCTGAAGGCATTCTGATCGAAGGTGATCTCCTACAGGGCCTTGTTACCGGTCCGGGGCTGGCTGCCAGCTTCCTGGACGATGGCGGCACGACGATTGCCCGCATTACCGCCGCCCGCGGCCCTCTGGATGGCCAACAATCGGCGGGCGCATTCTTTGTCCTCGCGCCGCATGAACTCGAAGCGCTGCAAGGATACAATCTGACCGTCCGATATTACGTCCGGCGCCCGCCCGCGGATGCTGCCAACGGGCTGCGGACCGCGTTCTTCGTGCCCGGGATGAGCCAGGGCGACTGGCGCCACAGCGAAGTGACCAGCGACCGTGCGACAGTGGACTTTGAACTGTCTCCACCGGGATGTGCCTGGGATTTCGGCTGGGCCGCCCTGTGGCCGGACTGGGATAACGGGGCAAATACGATCGACCTCGAACGCATCGAGATCATCGTCGGCGCTCCCGCCGATTGTGGCTAACGCTCTTTGGGTGCGCGAACATCGGCCGCGCGGGTCAGCAGAGCAAACGGGTTCCACGTCATGGCGGACAGAATTTCGCTGACCTTGACCTTGCGGTTTGCCTGAAGGGCTCTGCGCTCGCGCATGATGCGAGGCCAATCCTTCAATGCCGCACCCAGGGCTTTGCCAAACAGCTTGAAATGCCCGAAACGAGCCGCTGACAGCCACAGGGCCAGCGTGATCGCCGCGTGTAATGGGACCAGAAGCGGAAAGGCCCAGCCGGGCGTGTTTTTCAGAAACACCCACAATCGATTGCGAACGCCATGGAAAGTGGCAAATTCCGAACGTCGGCCCGATGACCCGTAACCGAGATGATGGATCTGCGCCTCTGCCAGCTGGATGGTGGGCCAACCCTGCAATCGGGCGCGATAAGCCAGATCGACATCCTCATTGTAACAAAAGAAGGCGTCATCAAACCCGCCAAGCGCCTGCCAGGCGTCCCGCCGTATCAGTAGCGCCGCGCCACAAGGCCCAAAGACTTCGCCTGTAGGCGGCGGTGACGGCCAGCGTTTCCCGTACCCGGCGCGATAAGCCAGGCCGAAGCCATGATAGACATCGCCACACCCATCAAGCACGCCAGACTGGTCAGCAGCAAATTGCGTCGACCCGAAGAGTCTCACCTCCGGGAAACGCGTCGTCGCCGCCTTCAGGGCCGAGATCCAATCGGAGTGTGGAAACGCGTCCGGATTGAGCAAGACCAGCCAATCGGTCTCCACATCCTTGGCCAGAAGATTATTGCCGCCCGCAAATCCCAGGTTTTCCTCGGAGCTGACAAACTCGACCCAGTCAGGCAATTCGTCCACAACCAAGCGCTCTTCTCTGGGAGAACCATTCTCCAGCAGTTTCACGCGCGCCGGTGCACAGCTTTGCTGCTCCAGCGCTGCGAGGCAGCGCCGGATCGTGTCGCGACTCTTGTAGGCGACGATCAGAACGGTGATGTCGAATTCCGGCTTCATTTCACTCTCAAAAGTATCACCCGTTCATGTCAGATGCACCGGCCCATGGGAATAGTTTATCGCCATTGCAGCTGTTGCCCGGTTTTCGCCAATTCTTCTCTTGGATTGCGCCCAGTCTGCGTCTAAGCAGGTCAGAACTACAGGGGGCATCTCATGATCGACATCCAGAATCGCGACTCTGTCGCGTTTGAATTTGCGCGCATTTGCAGTCTCGCCAGCGAAGTCATCATGGAAGTTTACAATTCCGGCTTCGAAGTGCGTGGCAAGGACGACAAGTCTCCCGTTACGGATGCCGACGAGCGGGCCGAGAAAATCATCCTCGCTGAATTGAAAAAGAATTTCGCTGACATTCCGGTTCTTGCGGAAGAAAGCTTTTCCGCCGGCATTCGCCCGCAGGTCGACGGCGTGTTCATTCTTGTCGACCCTGTCGACGGAACCAAGGAATTCATCAACAAGAATGGCGAGTTCACCGTCAATATCGCGCTGATTGCAAATCGTGTCCCGGTCGCGGGCTGCGTCTACGCACCGGCGATCGAAAAGATCTATGTCGGTGGGCAATCGGCCTGGACCGGGGATTTGTCTCCGGGGGCAGAGGTCGACAAAGGCAATTTGTCAGACATGCGAATTCGCGAAGCCGGCGATACCCTGACCGCTGTCATGAGCCGCTCTCATGCGGACGAGAAAACCCTGAACTTTGCAGAGAAGCTTGGTGTGACCGAACGTGTATCCGCCGGTTCCTCACTGAAGTTCTGCCTGGTGGCGGAAGGAAGCGCCGATGTCTATCCGCGTTTTGGACCGACCATGGAATGGGATACCGGTGCTGGCCATGCTGTTCTTGCGGCGGCAGGCGGCCGGGTCACCACGCCCGAGGGCAATGCCTTCCTCTATGCGAAGCAGGACACGGGTTATCTGAACGGCGCGTTCATTGCCTGGGGCGGACTTCAATCCTGATCCGCCCCAAGCCAGGCTCATCGTCGCCGCGTAAGCAGCAGGCTGACTAGGTTCTGTACCCATAAACTGGATTCCCAAATCAGTCGGGTCGTGATTCAAGCTCCTTGAAGGAGTTGGATCAT
>JAEPND010000012.1 GCA_017643585.1 Maricaulis sp. | reverse complement strand
GAACGCCTGGCTGAGGCCGGGATCGAGCCATCCGTGGGCAGCGTCGGCGACAGTTATGACAACGCCCTGGCAGAAACCATCAACGGTCTCTACAAGGCCGAGCTCATCCACCGGCAGGGCCCGTGGCGCACGTTCGAAGATGTCGAATACGCCACGCTGGAATGGGTCGACTGGTTCAATAACCGCCGCCTGCTCGAACCCATCGGCAATATCCCGCCGGCCGAAGCCCAGGCGCAATACAACGCCAAACTTGAACAGGCCGACTTGGCCGCATAAACTCAAACGAAATAGCCTCCGGGAAAACCGGGGCGGTTCAGGCATTACATTATTGGCGGGCTTGTCACAGCTTGTGATCGCACCATGCTCTTGATTTGATTAGGAGCGTCTTTTGGGCGTTTTTTGATGCGAAATCCCAAATTCAATCTCAGTTTGATCAAATCCTTCTGTGACGTCGCAACATTCGGATCGCTTTCAAAAGCAGCAGAACGGACGTGCATGAGCGAAGCAACGCTTTCGCGTCACATAAAATCCCTTGAGGAGCAACTTGGGTTGCCGCTCTTCGAACGTGCGAGCAACAAACTGGTACTCACGGAAGAGGGGGCCCATCTCAGAGAATATGCCAACCGCATCATGGATGCGGCCAACAGGTTCAACTTCGAGGCCAGTTGTCATGTTCAAACTCCACGAGAGACGGTCCGAATGGCTGTGAGCGAGGGATTTTCAGTCGGCGCATTTCCACCCATCTTGTGTCTTTGCCGCGAGCTATTTCCCAACACAACAATCGAAATCTTGGTGACTGACGACGCAGTCGATGTGCACCGCGGCGATGCCGACCTCGTCTTCAATACTTTCTGCCCGCTCGATACATCGCTTCAATCAAACCTAGTTATTGAGAATGAAGTAGGCGCCTTTGCGAGCTTTGATTATCTGCGACGCCACGGTGAACCCCAAAACGCCTTGGACCTGAAAAGACACACGCTCATCGGAGGCTTACACAGTCGAGAGATAGTGCGCGCGTTTGACTCGCTGGGATATGGCTTTGGCGACGCGGCATTCAGAATTCGATGCGACAACCGTGCATTAGCTTGGCTGTTTGTGAGAAGCGGGCTGGGCATCGGCTTTATTAATATCGATGCTGGCGATAGCGCACCGAATGTGAAACGAATTCTATCCGAGTACTCCGTGCGGAAGGAGATATGGCTCACCGCGAGCGCAAGCCTCTCACCTGATTCCCCCGCAGGCAGAATTTTCGGGCATCTCTCGGATACATTTGGGCCGCAGAGTAAACCGAGTTAGCGACTCGCATTGCGTCGGATGTCGGCGACGAGGTTGTTCGACCGACGCAAGGACAGAACCCCAAGCCAGTTCCGCGCGGAAATGGATGACCGCCAACCATGTTCCGGCTCGATACTTTGGCGAAGAACTGCTGCGTCAAATAAATTTCCGGCAGCGCCATATAGGCGTCGGGCACACGACCAAGAAGGTGGATTCGAGGCTGGATTGAAATCACGCCAAAACGACCATCACATCGAATTAGAACGGTAATTCAAGGAAAAATGGCGCACCCAAGAGGATTCGAACCTCTGACCTCTGCCTTCGGAGGGCAGCGCTCTATCCAGCTGAGCTATGGGTGCGTGTGGCGCCAGCCATAACCCAAGCCGGGAGCGCGTGCAATCGTCGGGGGCCGCAGCGCCTGCAGCCCCCTTTCAGTATGGCATCAGCCGACCAGGCCTTCTTCGCCGAGACCGTCGGCATCGTCCACATCGCCGCTTGATCGTCGACCGCCCAGATCGTCCGGATCGGCATCATCATCCCGGCGTCTTCGTCCCTGTTTCTGCGACAGTCCTGTCAGGCCTATCCCCCAGTCCTTGTCGAAGCCCTCGACACCACGATTGCGGAACCGGACCTTGGGCCCGGGACGCATCAGCCAGCTGTAGACGATCACGGACGCAATGGCGGAGATAAATATGAGGATTGCGGCGAAACCCGCTCCGGTCGATCCCTGGGGCTGCATGTAAATGCCGAAAAACCAGGTCAATGACACAAAGAGCGGCGCTGCCACCAGGAGTGAAAAGAATCTCTTGAACGTCCTACCCATTGCGATTTCCTCCCTTGCTCATCATACATCTCGGACAAGCAGAAGATTGCGCAGAAACTGTGCCGAGAATCGGGCAGACATTACGGGACTGTAAGCCTTTTGATCCCGCCCCTACGCGTCCTCGCGGTTATAGGTCAGTGCCAGGAACACGTCTTCCAGATCCGGCTCCTCGGTGCGCAGGTCATCAATGCGCCCGCCCGAGGCCCGGAATTTCTCGATCATCTCGGCGACCGATTCCTGGCCGCGGCGATAGGAGATGGCCAGGGCCCCGTCCTCGCGTATTTCGGCATCGAACGCGGCCAGCTCGCCCGGCACAGCAGACAAGGCCTCGGCCGGCTCGATGACCAGCGTCTTCCGGTCCATGCGCTGGAGCAATTGCTCCTTGGGTTCACAGGCCACGACCTGGCCCTGGTCGACGATGGCGATCTCGTCGCAAAGCTCCTGGGCCTCCTCGAGGTAATGCGTGGTCAACACGATGGTCGTGCCCCGCGCGTGCAGTTCACGCACATAATCCCAAAGCTGGCGGCGCAATTCGATATCGACACCGGCCGTCGGCTCGTCCAGCACCAGGACGGGCGGCGCATGCACCATGGCCTTGGCGACGAGCAGTCGCCGCTTCATGCCACCGGACAACTGGCGCACATAGGCATTGCGCTTGTCTTCAAGCCCCACGGCCGCCAGCAACTCCTCGGTGCGACGCTCGGCCTTGGGAACACCGTAAAAGCCCGCCATCAGTTCCAGCGTCTCATAGGGCGTGAAAAACACGTCCATATTGATTTCCTGGGGGACCACGCCGATTGCCGCGCGCGCCGCCCGGCTGTCCTTGTCGATATCAATGCCCCAGGTCCGCGCCGTGCCCGAGGATTTTTTGACCAGACCGGCGAAGATATTGATGAAAGTGGACTTGCCGGCGCCATTGGGACCGAGCAGACCGAAAATGGATCCGCGGCGCACTTTCAGGTCGACGCCCTTGAGCGCCTCCTTGGGCGGTGCCTTCTGGGTTCCGCCATAAGTCTTTTTCAGATCAATCGCCTCGATGGCGTATTCGGGCAGGCTGGAAGTGTCAGACATGTCGGCTCGGAATTGACGAGGATGGGTCAAGCGCCATAGTTAGGCATCGATTTTCGTCCTGTCCATGAGGGCCTGCGCATGGCTGATGCCGCCAATTCCATTCCGCCGTCCGAAATCATCGCGACCGAAGACCACCGCATCGCCTGTGATGGCGGTGGCGGCGCCCTCGGCCATCCCAAGGTTTTCCTGGAGATGGGCGAAGGTGATTTTGTCGAGTGTCCCTATTGCGACCGCCGCTTTGTGCGGGCCGGATCGTCCGAGGACCCGAACGCGTAATACACGCGTCCCTTTCATCTCACTGAAACGCGGGGAGGCGCTTCGTGGGAAGTACAGCGCAACGCATAGGTCTGTTTCTGGGCCTGGCTCTGGCCATCGGTCTGCAATTACTGCCACGCCCCGAAGGACTGCCGGCTGAAGCCTGGCTGCTGGCCTCGCTGGGCCTGATGATGGCCTGCTGGTGGGCGACCGAGGCCCTGCCCATCGCCGCGACCGCGCTTGTCCCCATTGCCCTCTTTCCGCTCTTTGGCATCACCTCGACCGGCGCTGCGACCGCGCCCTATGCCAGCCCCATCGTCATGTTGTTGTTGGGCGGGTTCATCGTCGCCCTGGCCATTGAGAAGTGGAATCTCCACTCACGCATCGCGCTCAATGTCGTGCGCACCTTCGGCAGCAGCCCCGTGGGGCTGGTCGGCGGCTTCATGGTCGCCTCGGCCCTCCTCTCGATGTGGATCTCCAATACCGCGACAACGCTGATGATGATCCCGATCGCCCTCAAGGTGGCGCAGGAAGTCCAGGACGAGGGCACGTCCTCTCCGGCCTTCGCGACGGCGCTGGCGCTGGGCGTGGCCTATGCAGCGTCGATCGGTGGCATGGCGACCCCGGTGGGCACGCCGACCAATCTGATCGGTATCGGATATCTGGAGAACGAGTTCGGCCGCACCATTGATTTCGCCCAGTGGATGATGTTCGGCATTCCCACCGTCGCCCTGGTTATCCCGGCTGCCTGGTTTATCCTCACCCGCTTTGTGTTCAAGCTTGGCGGCGGTGGATCCAGTTCGGCCGCGCGCGAGCATCTGGACACGGAACTTGCCAAGCTCGGCAAGATGACCGCGCCAGAAATCCGCGTCGCTGCCCTGTTTGGTACCGTCGCCATTCTGTGGATGGGCCGTTCGCTGCCGGGCGGGATCGGCTGGAATCCGTTGCTGGCCTCGATCAGCGAGAGCCTGTCCCTGCCGGTCAGCATCCAGCTTGGCAATACCCAGATCGCCGTGATGGGCGCCCTCGCCGCCTTCCTCATCCCGGCCGGCGGTGAAAAGGGCAAGGGACAGGCCTTGATGGACTGGCAAGGCGTCTCCCGCCTGCCGTGGAATGTGATCATCCTGTTTGGTGGCGGCCTGTCGCTGGCCGCTGCGCTGTCTGCAACCGGACTGGCCGCCTGGCTGGGCAATCAGATGGGCTTACTTGAAGCCTGGCCGACACCGCTGCTGGTGCTGGTCATGGTCGCTGTTGTTGTGTTCCTGACCGAGCTGACCTCGAATGTCGCCACTACGACCGCCTTCCTGCCGGTGCTGGGCGTTCTGGCCGTCAATGCCGGCATCCCGCCAGAGCACCTTGTGGTGCCGGTAGCAATTGCAGCGTCCACGGCCTTCATGCTGCCCGTTGCGACAGCTCCGAATGCGATTGTCTATGCGTCGGGAGCCGTGACACAGGGCCAGATGATCAAATCGGGCTTGCGTATCAATCTGGCGGCCATCCTGATCATCACAGCAATTGGCGTGGTTCTGGGCCCGGTCCTGTTCCCGGCCGGCTAGCTAAGCACCCGCTCGACACTGAATGGGGCAAGATCCACGGCTGGATCCTTCTCCAGAGCCAGATCCGCAGCAATCTCCCCGATCGCAGGTACAAATTTATAGCCGTGTCCGGAACAGGGTGAAAGCAGGACGAGATCCTTGTCGTCCGGCATGCATCCCATGATAAAGCGATCGCCGGGCGCGAGGGTGAAACGGCACTCCGCTGTTTCCAGCGGTGTCTGGTCAACGCCCGGCAGACAATCGGACAGGCCTGCCGCCAACAAGGCCAGATCGTCCTCATCAACCCCGCGCGGGGCGATGTGTGCGGCGCCGCGTTCGCGGCGGTGATTGTATAGACCGGCCTTCAGGCCCTGCCCCCGATGCGGCGGGAAGACATAGAAGCGCTCGGCCGTATCTGTTTCCAGCTGGAAGATCGGCAGGCTGTCATAGGACGCCCCGTCCGCCCGGTACCACGCAATCACCTGGCGCTCGGGCACCAGTACCGGCTGCAGGGCAGGCACCAGCGCGCCGCACCAGGCGCCGGCGGCCATGATCAGCTTGCGGCAGGTAATCTCCTCATCACCCGCCTTCAGGATGAAACCGTCCGAGACACGCTGCCAACCGGCAACCGGCGTTTCCCCGCGCAAGTCGGCCCCGCGTCTGATCGCATCCGCGCGCATCCAGGCTGAAGCCTCATCGCTGTCAAGCAAGCCCGCATCGGCGTTATAGACAGCTCGTCCACGCCCATTGAGATCCAGCGCCGGGAAGCGCTGTTCAATGGCCTGGCCTTCCAGCACCTCGAACGGCTTGCCACTTGTCTTAGCCGCAGCCAGGGCCTCCTGGAAAATGCCATCAGCTCTTACAGAAATGTCCAGCCCGCCGGTCTTGCGGAAGAAAGCCTGGCCGAACTCCCGTTCGAGACGGTCCCAACCGGCATAAGCCTCGTCCACCAGCGCGTCATAGATATTGCCTTCGGAATAAACGGACCGAATAATCCGCGTCTTGCCGTGCGACGAACCCAGCGCATGCCCGAGCGGATGGCGGTCAACGCCCAGAACGGTGGCCCCGCGCAGGGCCAGTGACCACGCAGCAGCACTGCCCATGGCCCCCAGACCGATTATGCCTATATCGACTGTCATCACACGGAGTTTTGCCGCGAATTCGCTGGCGCTCAAGATCACGTCTGCTGAATCGGTAGGAGTCTTCGGCTTGCTGCGTGACCATGCCTGTGCTATCGCACGCCCGAACCGAATAAGCGTGCGGTGCAACACAATACGCTTGGTTCGATAACTTGTTGAAATTGATGTGCTTTCGTCAATCAGACGATTTCAAGGCACTCATCCGGATAGAGAGCGACGTCACGGTGAACACCGGCGAAGACGCCAATACAGCAAACGCTGCGGGCCGCTATGCGACCGCGCTGTTTGAGCTGGCCAAGACCTCCGGCGCTGCGGAAGCGGTCGAAGCTGACCTGTCAGCTTTCCGTGCAGCCCTGGGCGAGTCGTCCGAATTGGCAGAGGTTCTTGCCTCTCCCCTGTACTCTGCAGAAGAGAAGGCAGGCGTGCTGTCCGCTATGGCGGGCAAGGCCAAATTCCATGAATTGACAAAGAACGCATTCGGCGTCGCGGCTGACAATGGCCGCGCCGGCGAGCTGGGCGCGATGGCTTCGGCCTACGCTGCACTGGCCGCTGCGGACCGTGGCGTTCTGTCAGCTGATGTGGCGACCGCCGCAGCGCTGACCAAGAAGCAGACCGAAGCCCTCCAGGCTTCGCTGAAAAGCGCTCTCGGGCGCGACGTAGAAGTTCGCACTGAAGTGCGTCCTGAATTACTCGGCGGACTGATCGTTAAGGTCGGTTCCCGCATGTTCGACAGCTCCCTCCGCACCAAGCTGGACGGGATGAAGAATGCGATGAAAGAGGCGTAGGTCCATGGACATCCGGGCAGCAGAAATCTCTGCGATCCTCAAGGATCAGATCAAGAATTACGGTGCCGAAGCTCAGGTTTCGGACGTCGGTAGCGTACTTTCCGTCGGTGACGGTATTGCACGCGTCTACGGCCTCGATGAGGTTAAGGCCGGTGAGCTCGTTGAGTTCCCGGGCGGCATCAAGGGCATGGCCCTGAACCTGGAGCGCGACAATGTTGGTTGCGTTATCTTCGGTGATGACCGCGGCATTAAAGAAGGCGACACCGTCAAGCGTCTCGGCTCTATCGTCGACACGTCTGTTGGCAAGGGCCTGCTGGGCCGCGTCTGTGACGGTCTCGGCGAGCCGATCGACGGCAAGGGTCCGCTGACGGACGTTGCCGAGCGTCGCCGTGTTGACGTGAAAGCGCCGGGCATCATCCCGCGTAAATCCGTACACGAGCCGATGGCAACGGGCATCAAGGCCATCGACGCCATGATCCCGGTTGGCCGTGGCCAGCGCGAGCTGATCATTGGTGACCGTCAGACCGGCAAGACCGCGATCGCGATCGACACCATCCTGAACCAGAAAGCCATCAACCAGGGCGATGACGAGAGCGCCAAGCTCTATTGTATCTACGTCGCTGTTGGTCAGAAGCGTTCCACGGTCGCCCAGATCGTGAAGACGCTCGAGGAAAACGGCGCGATGGACTACACCATCGTTGTTGCTGCTACGGCGTCCGACCCGGCCCCGATGCAGTTCCTGGCGCCGTTCACCGCATCCGCGATGGGTGAATACTTCCGTGACAACGGCATGCACGCCCTGATCGTTTATGATGATCTGTCCAAGCAGGCTGTTGCTTACCGCCAGATGTCCCTGCTGCTTCGCCGCCCGCCGGGCCGCGAAGCCTATCCGGGTGACGTCTTCTACCTGCACTCCCGCCTGCTCGAGCGTGCAGCCAAGCTGAACGAAGACAATGGTTCCGGTTCCATGACGGCCCTGCCGATCATCGAAACCCAGGCCAACGACGTTTCCGCCTACATCCCGACCAATGTGATCTCCATCACCGACGGTCAGATCTTCCTGGAAACCGACCTGTTCTACCAGGGCATCCGCCCGGCCGTGAACGTCGGTCTGTCCGTATCCCGCGTTGGCTCCTCCGCCCAGACGAAGGCCATGAAGCAGGTTGCAGGCTCCATGAAGGGTGAGCTGGCTCAGTACCGCGAGATGGCGGCCTTCGCCCAGTTCGGTTCCGACCTCGACGCCGCAACCCAGCAGCTGCTGAACCGCGGTCAGCGCCTGACCGAGCTGCTCAAGCAGCCGCAGTTCTCGCCACTGGCCATGGAAGAGCAGGTTTGTGTGATCTACGCGGGTACGCGTGGCTATCTCGACAAGCTGCCGGTTTCCGACGTGCTGCGTTACGAAGGCGACCTGCTGCGTCACCTGCACGCTGACCATGCTGACCTTCTCACCGCGATCCGCACCGAGAAGAAGCTGTCTGACGACAGCGAAGGCAAGCTGAAGGGCGTTCTGGACACGTTCACGAAGAACTTCGTCGCGTAACTGGACAGAACGACTGCTAGGAGAGCCTTATGGCGAGCCTTAAGGACCTGAAAACACGGATCGACAGCGTTAAATCAACGCAGAAGATCACCAAGGCGATGCAGATGGTCGCTGCCGCAAAACTGCGCCGTGCGCAGGAAGCGGCAGAGTCTGCGCGTCCCTACGCCGAGCGTATGGGCAGCGTAATGGCCAATCTCTCGACCACCATGTCCGGCACTCCGGGGGCCTCGCCGCTCCTGGTGGGTACGGGCGCGGACGACACCCGTTTGCTCGTCGTGATGACCGCGGATCGCGGCCTTTGCGGCGGCTTCAACACCAATATCGTCAAGAAGGCCCGCGAGCGCGTGCAAGCGCTCAAGGCTGAAGGCAAGTCGATCAAGATCATGTGCGTGGGCAAGAAGGGCGCTGAGCAACTCAAGCGTCTGTTCGGCTCCTACATCGTCGATTCGATCGAACTGTCTGGCGAGAAGACCATCACCGGTTCCACCGCGATCATGATCGGCGACAAGATCCGCCACATGTTCGAGGCCGGTGAATTCGATACCTGCGAGCTGATCTCGTCGGAATTCGTCTCGGTCATCTCCCAGAAGCCGCGCGCGAAAGTCTTGATCCCGGCCAAGGATGCCATCGACGAAGGCGTCGAGCGTCCGGACCTGGCAGGTGCTGTCTATGACGCAGAGCCGGACGAGGAGAGCATCCTCAACGTCCTGCTGCCGCGTTATGTCGACACCGTCATTCTCTCGTCCCTGCTTGAGAATGTTGCCGGCGAAATGGGATCGAAAATGGCCGCCATGGATAACGCAACGCGTAATGCTGGCGAGCTGATCGACAAGCTGAACATTATCTACAACCGTACACGTCAGGCGCAGATCACCACGGAGTTGACCGAAATCATCTCCGGCGCCGAGGCTCTCTAGTCGAGAGGAATTCGAAATGAGCACTCTTAAAGGCCGCGTCGCCCAGATTACCGGCGCTGTTGTGGACGTTGAATTCGAAGGCGGTCTGCCGGACATCCTCAACGCCCTTGAAACCACCAATGATGGCAAGAAGCTTGTTCTCGAGGTCTCTCAGCACCTCGGTGAGAACACGGTCCGCACCATCGCCATGGACGCCACTGAAGGCCTCCAGCGTGGCACCGAAGTAACCGACACCGGCGAGCCGATCATGGTTCCGGTTGGTCCGGGTACGCTCGGCCGCATCATGAACGTCACCGGCGAAGCGATCGACGAAGCCGGCGATGTTGCCCACACCCAGAAAGCTCCGATCCACCGCGCTGCCCCGTCCTTCGACGAGCAGGCAACGGAAGCTGAAATCCTGCCGACGGGTATCAAGGTCGTTGACCTGCTCTGCCCGTACGCAAAAGGCGGTAAGATCGGCCTGTTCGGCGGCGCCGGCGTTGGCAAGACGGTTCTCATCCAGGAACTGATCAACAACATCGCCAAGCTGTTCGGTGGTTACTCTGTCTTCGCCGGTGTTGGTGAGCGTACCCGTGAGGGTAACGACCTGTACTGGGAGATGATCGAGTCCGGCGTGAACCAGGACCCGAAAGAAAACGACGGCAACACCGAAGGTTCCCGTTGCGCCCTGGTCTTCGGCCAGATGAACGAGCCGCCGGGAGCGCGTGCACGTGTGGCCCTGTCCGGTCTGGCACAGGCGGAATACTTCCGTGATGAAGAGGGCAAGGACGTTCTCTTCTTCGTCGACAACATCTTCCGCTTCACCCAGGCGGGCTCCGAGGTTTCGGCCCTGCTCGGCCGTATCCCGTCTGCCGTGGGTTACCAGCCGACCCTCGCCACCGACATGGGTGCCCTGCAGGAGCGTATTACCTCCACGACCAAGGGTTCCATCACCTCGGTTCAGGCCGTTTACGTTCCGGCGGATGACCTGACTGACCCGGCTCCGGCCACGACCTTCGCCCACCTCGACGCCACGACCGTTCTGAACCGTGCGATCTCGGAAAAGGGTATCTACCCGGCCGTTGACCCGCTCGACTCTACGTCTCGTATCCTCGAGCCGCGCATCGTCGGTGAAGAGCACTACAACACCGCGCGTCAGGTTCAGGAAATCCTGCAGCGCTACAAAGCTCTCCAGGACATTATCGCGATCCTGGGCATGGACGAGCTGTCCGAGGAAGACAAGCTGACCGTTGCGCGTGCGCGTAAGGTTGAGCGCTTCCTGTCCCAGCCGTTCGACGTGGCTCAAGTCTTCACCGGCTTCCCGGGCATCCAGGTGCCGGTTGCTGACACCGTGAAGGGCTTCCAGGCCATCTGTAACGGTGAATACGATCACCTGCCCGAGCAGGCGTTCTACATGGTCGGTACGATCGAGGACGCAGTGAAGAAGGCAGAGAAAATGGCGGCAGAGGCTGCGTAAGCAGTCTCCGTCTCCCTTGAGCGGAGGAAGCCAAGATGGCTGACAAACTCCATTTCGATCTCGTCTCTCCGGAGCGCCGCCTGTTTGCCGGTGACGTCGACCAGGTTGTCGTTCCCGGCGAAGAGGGTGATTTCGGCGTCCTGCCGGAGCACGCCCCATTCATGTCCGTGATCCGCCCCGGTGCGATCACCGTCATGAACGGAAATGAAACCGAGAAGACCTTTATCCACGGCGGTTTCGCCGAGGTGACGCCGGCTGGCCTGACCATCCTGGCAGAAGAAGCCATTCCGCTGTCCGAGATCGACGCCGACAAGCTGGCTCAGGATCTGGCCGATGCCCGCGAGGACATCACCGCTGCCAAATCCGATGAAGAGCGCGAGCACGCTGAAGCTCTGGTGGTCAAGTTCGAGGCCATGCAGGCTGCACTAGCTGCCTAGGCGGGCGAACAGATCACAAAAGAAAAGCCGCTCCATTCGGGGCGGCTTTTTCTATTCGGCAAAGGCCTGTCTGATTGGTCGGCACATCATCCATAACGGGTAAAGCAGACAGACTTCCAGCCCGATCACAACATAGCCCAAGGCGAAATCATAAGTGGTCTCGAAAGCCAGATTGATAAACAGGCAGGCGTGCACAATCACGATCAGGGCCTGAAGAGGCAGGGCCTGAAGGCTCCTGCGGATGACCTGCACAACCAGGAGCGAACGCAGAATGGTGAGTAAAAGCGTCAGCAACAAGGGTGCTGGGCCCAGAATCAGATAGGCCGCATGCACATTAACACCCATGAACTCACCCAGCTCCGCGCCGAGGAATTGGGCGATGATCAACCCGCTCCAGGCGGCAGAATGAATGGCCAACAGGAATGCGCCGAGCGCAGCCAGCCGGAAAGTATTGCGTAAACGCGATCCAGTTCAGACAAACCAATATGCCTCTGATGGTTTGCAGGTTCCCGCAGGCGACCTGACGATGCGCAACTCGCGTTACGCTAGCGGCGCCTTCTATATTGCTGCAGCGCAATATAAAATTATGGTTTTTGCATAACGTTTCACGAGTGGTCTGCATAAATGCAGGACACATCAACTTTCCGGGGCAAGCTTCCAGAATTGCTGGACGGACAACGGTTTAGTCGATGGCTGAAGCGGGCGAAGGGATCAGGCAGCCCCAAGAAACACGCGCAACGCGGCCAGGACCTCGTCCGGTGCTTCCCATTGCGGATAGTGTCCAGCTCCCGCCAGACGAACAATGTCAGCACCCGGAATGCGTTGCTCATAGGCCTCGGCGAGATGCGCCCCGGAAACCGGGTCCTGCAAGCCGTTGATCAGCCGCAGGCGGGCCCGGCCTATCTCGGTGAGCGCCTCCGACCAACGCCGCGCATGTTGTTTGCGATCTTCGATATAGCGGATCAGAAGATGGCCAATGCGATGTCCGTCATGCTCACACAGCAATTCCCAGAACGCGTCCAGCTCGGCCGCATCGGGCTGGGTCTCAGCGCCGAACACGCTGGAGAAAGATTTGGCGAAGCGGTCTCGTGTCAATAATTGACTGAGTAAAGGACCCAGCGGGCTGTTCAGAAGCCGTTGTATGAAGCGCGCGCGATGCTGGTCAGGGAAGAGCCCGCCATTGAAGAAGGTGACAGAGTTGATCTGGAAGCCCAGTCGCCCCCGGTTCTGCCGGGCGAGCAGTTCCTGGGCGATCGAGACCCCATAATCATGGGCGAGAACATCGCACTCCCCCAGCTCGAGTGACTGCAGCAGCTGGGCATGCAGATCTGTTTGCTGCATCAGATCATAGCGATGGCGCGCCGGTTTATCGGAGAGACCAAAGCCCAGCATGTCCAGGGCGATGGGATTAAACCCGCTTTCAACAAGCCCCGGCCAGATCCGCGACCAGTCCCACGAGCAGGTGGGAAACCCGTGGATCAGTAGAAGCGGGCGTCCCTGGCCGCGCATCCACCAGGCAATGCGTCCATGCGGCCCATTGAGATAACGAGCGCTGCTTCGGTACTCGTCCAGCGATGTGACGCGATCAATCATCCAGGGATCCGGTGTAACCGCGTCACAAATTCTGCTGGTTCGAGGTCAACTTCAAGGCATGTCGATATTGTTGACATAGGCCGTGCGGATCACATCCCGCAGGCTCTGGCAGGTTGCACCGATCGGCGAGTTCACGAAGACAACAACTTCCATATCCTCGGGCAGGAAGAAGAGGATGGACTGCACCTGCCGGCGCGAGTCGCAATCGCCCCCGGTGCGCCAGCTGCCATTCTTGTGATAGATCCGGCCCACCGCCGTATTCCAGGACCCGTCCACGCCATATCCTTCCTGCAGGGCCTCGGTCGCCCGCGCCCGCGAGATGGAACCGCCTGACCGTCGGAACCAGCTGGCAATATCAAGCACATCATCTGCCGACATATGCCATGCCGCACCGCCGGCCCAGTCGGAAAGATTGCCCCAGTCCTGGCCATTGGCACCCGTCTGGGTATAGCCGTGCGCCGTGGATGCGGCGCTGGCCAGCGAGGCGCCCGTTACGCCAGCCGGCGCGAAAACCCGTGTTTCCATGTAATCGACATAGGCCATCTTGGTGACGAGATCCCACATCATATTGTTGAACAAGGGCCCAAAATTCGCGTCTTCATCGACGTAACCGCCGATCGTCGCGATGAGGATCCGCATGAGACCGAAATTCATGTTCTCATAGTCGTAATCACCGGACTGGCTAGCCGGAAAGCCCGCCGCTACGCGCTGACGCATGAAAGCAAAGCTGGAGTCCGATCCGCCTGTTGAGAAGCCAGACGTATGGTTCATCAGCTCCTGGAAGGTAATTCCCCCGACATTGGGGCCTAATGTCCAGTAGTCTGGCAGGTATTGCGCGATAGTTGTGTCGAAATCGATATTGCGACGGTCCAGGAGATCGAGCAGGGCCACCGCTGTCAGGAATTTGGAAATGGAGGCGATGTGCATGCTGCGGTCCGGATTCCATCCACGATTCCCGTCGCCTGGATTTTGGGCCCAGTTCCACTGGAGTGTGTAATTGGTCTGCCCGCCACGCCGCATGCGCAGCGTGTAGCCATTCGTCGAGTTGCGAAGCGCAGCATGTACCGCTTCCCCGAACCCGTTGACGTCCAGGGTCGGCATTGGCGGTGCATTCAGGTCCATGCCTGGATTGGCCGGACGGTTGCTTGTACCGGCGCGTCGAATGGCATCGACATCGATCGTTCCACGCCGGTTCTGGGCTTCCGGCCTTGCGGCGAGCGTCGCCCGCGTCACGGCAGGAGCCAGATTGTCCGGCGATGCGGTGACACGGCGCCCCCTTTGGGGTGCGCTCAAGGCGGCCACCTGACCGGCATTGAGGACACGTGACGGTGCTGCGATATCCTGGTCCAGATCCACGACCTCGATCGGGTTTTCACGCGCTGCATATCGCGCGGAGGCCTGTTCCAACTGGCGCGTATCGATACCGCGGACCTGCGTGCGCAGCGCCTCTTGGACCTGTGGGTCGTTGAGTGCGGCCCTGACCTCGACCTCACCAACCGCACGCTCCATCAACGCCCGCAGCGGCCGTCTTTCCTGGGCGATAGCCAGATTGGATGTCAGCAGTGATCCGCCAATAATAACGGAAGCGATGAACAGACGTTTCATCAATCCCCTCCCCTAAACCGATGTCCCTCGGGAGGGGTAGTATAGCGCCAGTTTCGCTCTTCAGGCGAATCCCGGGCTATTTGTGCGGGTCAGTCAGAGGGTGTGGGATCGGTTGAGAATCGCTCGAAAGCGGCGACGACCTTCTCATAAGTGGCCCTTTTCCAGGGAATAATCAGTCCCGGCAATTCGCTCAGATCACCCCAGCGCCAGTCGCAGAATTCCACTTCGCCATGGGCTTCAAGATTGAAATCCGAGACTGTCCCGTTAAAGCGATAGGCAAACCATCGCTGTTTCTGCCCCAGGTGCCGCTTGCGCGCGAAGCGCGGATCGTCCCGCACATCCGGCGGATAGTCATAGGCGATCCAGTCCTTAATGGTGCCCAGATACGTCACCTTGTCCGCCCCGACACCGGTCTCCTCGAACAACTCCCGCAAACCCGCAGCCTCCGGGGACTCGCCCGGGTCAATTCCGCCTTGCGGCAATTGCCATTGCCAGGGCGGCTCGCTGGCATCGCGTTTGCCAATCCAGACCTGGCCCTGTGGGTTGAAGAGGGCGATGCCAACATTGGGTCGATGATTGGGATAGGGCTCGTCAGCCAAGATCAATGCCCGTCATCATCATAGCCCGAGCCATGCTCTTCGCCCTCACCGGCGTCATCCATCCAGCGATGTTGCGCCCCTTCGTCATGGGTGGCGGTTCCGGCCTGTGCCTCCGCAGCCAGGCGTGCCTCGAGCCGGCGACGGGACATTATCGCGGATGGCGGCGCCAGCTGGTAGCCGCGAAGCTCCAATCCCTGGGACCAGGCCTCGACCTGTTCAACAGTTACCGGATAGGCAAAGCCGCCGCCCAGCGCAGCACCGTTCTGGAGCGCCAGGGCCTCCAGCGCCAACAGGCGTTGATCGATGATAGTCGGGCTAAGCTCCTCGTCCAGAATGCGGTCGGCGATCGCATATTCGACATTGGTGGATGCACCGACCGTATCAATCAGGCTGCGACGTCCAACGCCATCATGCAGATAGGCCACGCCTCGCCGCTCTAGCGAATGCATCAGGGACTCCACAGCCGGACGGGAGGTCGAAAAGCGCGTGCCCTGGTAATTCGCCACGCCAAAATAGCCGGTCGTACGGCTCAGGATCCACATCAGGCGCCGTTCATTCTCCTCGGTTGGGCCATCCGCCAGCAGCGTGTACGGACCGGTATCGCTGTTGGGATAATCGAACGGCTCCATGGGCGCTTCGATCAGCACCTCGTGGCCTGCGGCGCGTGCACGGTCTATCCAGCTCTGGAGATCGGCAACATAGGGAGAGAAGGACAGCGCGACCTCTGGAGGAAGGTTCTCGATCGCCGCGTTGGTGACACTCGGATTCACCCCCATACCGCCGACGACGATCCCGATCATCGGCGTATTGGGATCGCCATGAAATGGGCGGGCATAAGCCCGCGATGGCCGCTGGTTATTGGCGCCGATAATCGGCAGCGGTCCACCCGGGCCTGGTTCTGTCAAACCGGCGATCGGCGCGCGAGACAAGGCCTCCGGATTGACGGCCTCTGCCGTGCTGGCCGCCGCATGGTTCGCCGCTGCTTCTGCCGGGTCCGAGCCGGACACCGGTTCGTGCGATGTCTCAAATCCCTCATTGACGCCGGTCAGGCTGACTTCGTCTGCTTCGTCCGGTGCAGTGAAAGCGATGGGATTCTGGTTCGCCTCGGCCGGGGCACTATCAGCAACCAGGCTGGATTGCGGCACGGGTCCAACCCGGCCGGTCGAGCTCGGCGCGTCAAACTGGCCGTCACCAAAAATCGCAACAACCAGAACGACCAGGGCAAACAATCCCGCGGCGCCCAATCCGGCAAAGATGGGCGCGCGAATATTCAGCAATGGAGCGGCGTGGCGCAGGGCAGCAGCGGCAGCAGTCATGATCCGTCTCTTCGGCATCAGATGGCTGGCCTGACAGGCAGGCACAGATCCTCGGCTCTAGATTGGAGTGCGCCCGTGCAGAAAGCGTTAACGCTGTGTACGGCTGGCCCGACGCTCGAACGAACTGTGCGCCGCTTGATACAACGATCAACCGGCTGACACTTGATTCGGTCCACCGCTCTCTGCAAAGAAAATCGAGTTGATGAGCGTCCACCCCTGTTCAGTCATCTCAAACTCGACCGAAACATACTCGATTATGAATCTACTCTCGAGAAACTCTGTTGAGAGCTGCGCTGATCCGTTGTGATAGATCAACGTCACGCGCGTTCCATCAACAACCGGCGTAATAACGATATCATCATCACGAAGGATCGAATCCACTGAACGAGTTTCATGGTCCTGTCCGACCTGTTTCATCCATTCGTCATCATAGAGAAAACGCCGAACCTGTTCGTTGAACTGCTCACCCTCGAAGTTATAACTCGGCGCACCATTATCGATGAAAAAGCGAACGTCACGCGAAATCACTGCCGCCTGAATATCTTCACCAACACTCACTAAATGCGCGACATGACCTGAATCTGTCAGCTGGCGCGCAGAAGAGACCGCACTCCCGCCAACCAAAAGGATCAGCGCAACGAACGTGATCGGTATTCTGCTAACGACCTGAACGAACAATCCTTCACTCCGCCCGGATCGACGCCTGAAAGGTGGGCGCCACTCTACTACGCGTCAGACGGCATAGGGTTCGCAACCGAGACTGGACGTTACCCACCGAGCTCACACTATTGCAGGGCCGCCTGCTGGCGCTCCATGGAGGCCCGCAGGATTTCGCGCGCCCGATGCAACTGATAGTCTTCGGTTTCATCCCAGTCTTCCGGCGGATGCTCGACGGCCGCAACGTCCTGTTCGACACGCTCTGCACCGCTCTCATTCTCCAGCGCACCATTCAGATCCGCCTCGGTTGAGATGTCCAGCTCTTCCTCGACTTCGATCGTGAAGGAACTGATCTGGATGTCCGGAATAATGCCCGTCGCCTGGATTGAGCGACCGGCCGGCGTGTAATAGCGGCCAGTGGTCAAGCGAAGCGCGCCATCACGACCACCCCGCAACGGAATGATGGTCTGGACAGAGCCCTTGCCGAAACTGGTCATTCCGACCAGCTGCGCGCGCTCCCGGTCCTGCAGGGCGCCGGCCACGATTTCCGCGGCACTGGCAGAACCCTCATTGATCAGGATAACCAGCGGCGCGCCATCCAGGCGGTCGCCCGGGCGCGCATTATAGCGCTGGGTGTCGCGCGGGTCGCGCGTTCGTGTGGAAACAACTTCACCACCATCCAGGAAGGCGTCGGTGACGCCAATGGCCTGGTCGAGCAATCCGCCCGGATTGAAGCGCAGGTCAAGGATCAGGCCTGACAGAGGACCGCCATTTTCCTGTTCCAACTCGACCAGTTGTTCCAGCAGCATCTCGGTCGTGCGTTCGTTGAAGCCGGAGATGCGCAGATAGGGCAAGCCCTCCTCGATACGAGACACGACCGTGCGCAGCGGTATGGTATCGCGAACAAGGGTGACATCGAACGGAACATCATCGCCGCGGGAAATCGTGATGGTGACCGGATCGCCCACCGCACCGCGCATCAGCTCCACGGCATCGGTGACCGACGCTCCGCGGATATCCTCGCCATCGACGGCGATGATGCGGTCATTGGTCCGCAGGCCCGCGCGCTCGGCCGGGGTATCGCTGATCGGAGAAACGACGGTGATGTAATCATCGCGGCTGACGACTTCCATGCCCAGGCCACCGTATTCACCGCGGGTGGTGACCTGAAGGTCCTGGTAGCTCTCGGGATTATGATAGCTGGAGTGCGGATCCAGCGAGTCCAGCATGCCCTCGATTGCGGCTTCGATCAGGGCCGCCTGCTCGGTGTCGGACACATAATCGGCTTCGATACGCGTCAGCACATCGCCAAAAAGCTCGAGCTGGCGAAATGTCTCCGTCCGGTCTTCCTGACTGCCCTCTGCCGAAACTGCGAGAGCGAAAGCTCCCAGAGCGAAGGCTGAAACCGAAGCGAGGATATTGATCCGCATATGTCAGCGCGTCCTTTCCGCGTAACTCCTGAAACGGCTATTGCGTTGATCGGAGCCAGGGCCCCGGGTCGATGGCATTTCCGTTCCTTCTCAGCTCCAGATACAATTCTGGTGCCGTTTGGCCGTTTTGAGGCATCGCGCCAACGGGTTCACCCGCCAGCACACTCTGCCCCGCGCTGGCATAGGTTACGGCCATCCCTGCCAGGACAATATAGTAGTCATCACCCACATTCAGTATCAAGAGACCGCCGTATGTGTTGAACGGTCCAGCGAACTCAACTTGAGCATCGAAAGGAGACACTACCTGTGCTCCATTCCGGGTTCGAATGAAAATTCCTTCAGATCGTGTGCCATCTTCGGTCACATCACCGAAACCCAAAGCGACGGCACCCGTAGCCGGCTGTCGCAAGCGCCCCCGGGCGTCTGCAAAACGTAATGTCTGCAAGGGCACAAGCGGAGCCTGGGCATCCGTCAATCCCCGCACCGGGCGCAGGCGAGGTGTAGGCACATCATCACCGCCCAGGCGACGACGCGGACTGATGCTTGGAATCACGGCCGACATCCGGGAGATCTCACCGAGAAGTGATCGGATCGACTCGGCCCGCTGCCCGGCCTGGCTTGAGACGGTGAGCAATTCCTCCGCCTCGTCCCGCCGCCGCGCCTCGAGAGCGCGCCGCTCGGCGATCATCACCTGAAGCTCCAGCCGCTGCGCCGTCAATGCATCTTCGGCGCTGGCCAGATTGACCTGCTCGGTTTCGATCGAGGCGCGAACATCGCGCAAGGCGTCCAGCTCCTGGGCCAATTGTGCGGCCCGCTCGCGCAGTGCGGGAGCGAGCTCGGACATCAAGCTTGCGGCGCGCGCGGCCTCGGCAGCATCATCGGGCGAGGCCATCAAGGCCGGCGGGGTCTGCGATTCAATGCGCTGGATCGCTGCGAGAACATCGATCAACATTTCCCGGTTTTCATTGAGACGCTGCAGAATCGACGCTTCCTCGGCATTGAGCCGAGCCAGTTCGCCCTCTGACTGCAAGGCCGCCGTCTCGCTGGCATCGACCCGGCGCCCCAATTCCACCAATTGCTGTTGCAGCGCCGAGATTTCCCGTCCGATCGCCTCAGCCTGCTGGCGCGCAATCGCGGCCTCCGCCGCGCTCTGCTCCTGCTCGGCCTCCAGCCGTTCAGCCTCCGCCGCATCGGGCGGCGTCGCGTCTGGCGGCGTCGCGTCTGGCGGCTGACTGAAAGCCAGCAGGGTAGCGAGCAGGTAGGGAACCATCAGGGCAAGCTAACTTTGGCGGGGTTAACGCTCAATCACGATGATAGGGGGATCCGGACAGAATTGAGGCCGCCCGGTAGATTTGTTCGGCGATCATCACTCGAACAAGCATATGCGGCCAGACCAAATTGCCGAACGAGAGGGTCAGGTGCGGTTTGGGGAGAGCATCCCGGTCATGACCGTCCGCGCCGCCGATACAAAAGACGGTCTCCCGTACCCCTTCATCACGCCAAGCCGCCAGCTGTCGGGCCAGCTGTGGCGAGGTCAAGGTCTTGCCACGCTCATCCAGCAGGATGATCCGCGCACCTTCCGGAAGCGCCTCGGACAAGGTCCGGCTCTCTGCGGATTTGGTTTTCAGACTGCGATTGTCGATCTCGACCTCGCCAGCCGGCCCCAGCCCAAGCGGGCGGCCGGTCTGACTGGCGCGTCTGAGATAATCGTCCACCAGTTCGCGCTCGGGACCAGCCTTGAGCCGTCCCAGCGCCGCAATCGTCAGCTTCACCTAGGACGCCGTCTCGTCAGGCTCGACCGACCACATCTTCTCTAGATTGTAGAAGCTGCGAACTTCCGGACGGAAGAGGTGAACAACGATGTCGCCAATATCGATCAGCACCCAGTCGCAGGACTGCAGGCCCTCGACACGTGCATCGCTGCGACCGGCTTCCTTGATGCCACGCATGAGATGATCCGCCAGCGCGTTGACATGGCGCGCTGAACGTCCCGAAGCGATGATCATGATGTCGGTGACGGACGATTTTCCACGAAGGTCGATCGATACGATATCTTCGGCTTTGTCGTCTTCCAAACTGTCGAGAATGAGCGTTTCCAGCTCTTCGACGGGTCCTTCATCGCCAGTCACGCGAACGGCCGCAGCCGATTCACCTTCAACCTGGCGGATTGTTTCCATAGACAGGGCGGTTGTCCTTTCTGACCACCAATACAACAAAGTCCACTATATCACGCTTCCCACTTGGGTTCGAGCCAGTAGAGCGAGAAGAGTTCAGCGGGGTCAGACCAGTGTTTGACCAGCGTATATCCGGCATCTTTCGCCAGAGTCGCGAAACTCTCTGGTGTGAACTTGTGAGAATTCTCTGTGTGCAGGCTGTCGCCCGCCTCGAACACATATCGCTCGCCGTTCAACTCGATCGAGGTGTCTCGCTTGGCGACCAGGTGCATCTCGATACGCTCTAGATCCCGGTTCCAGATCGATTTGTGCGCAAAGTCATCGGTGTTCAGCTGGGCACCCAACTCGGCCCGAATCCGCTTGAGCAGGTTGAGATTGAAAGCCGCCGTCACACCTGCCGCATCATCATAGGCGTCCACGAGAATTTGCTCGTCCTTGACCCGGTCAGCACCGATCAGGACCGCATCACCCTTGCGCATGCCCGTCCGGAAACCGGCCAGAACAGCGCGGGCCTCGGCAGGCTCGAAATTGCCGATCGTCGAGCCCGGGAAAAACACCAGGCGCCGCCCTTCAGGCAGAGGAAGATGGTCAAGTTTGAGCCCTGTCGTGAAATTCGCACAGACCGCACCAATGGCAACATCGGGATAGTCTCGTGCCAACTCCTCACACGCTTCAACCAGATGCTGTTTGGAGATATCGAGCCCCACATAGGCCGCCGCATCGCCCAGCGCATCCAGCAATGTGCGGATCTTGACGCTGGACCCCGACCCTGGCTCGATCACGACAGCCCCCGGACCGGCCCGCAGCGACAGCTCATCGGAAATACTTTCCAACAGGTCCAGCTCCGTCCGCGTGACATAATATTCTGGCAGTTCGGTGATCTGATCGAACAGCGCCGAGCCAGCCTGATCATAGAAATATACCGGCGGGATGGAGCGCGGCGTTGCAGACAGCCCGTCCACCACATCGCGCATGAAGTCTCCGAGCGGCGGATGCTGATCGTCAAAGTACTCGATCGTGGCATGCGCAGGTTTGCGGCCGATCACTTGGTCGGTCATGTAAACTTCCAGTCTGCTGCGGAGAAAAAGGCGGGATCTAGCGTTTGGCGCGGATCGCGCTTGAGGACTCCGATTGTAACGGTTCAATCAGATAGGTCCATGCCGGCGCCGGTTTAAGTGGCAAAATTTTCGCCTGGCTTTCACGAATTCGTGCATTGCGATAGAGACTTGCAGCCATTGACAGACGCGCTCGCACCGGGTCCTGAGGACGCGAAATCACGGCGACAGGGACGCTTTGCAGAATCTCCCTCCAGAGATACCAGCGGTGGAAGGTGCGCAGATTATCAGCCCCCATCAACCAGACGAAGTGATTGTTCGGATGACGCTTTTTCAGCTCATCCAACAGCGCTTTCGTATGCTGCACCCGCCAACGCAGCTCGATGTCGCTGGTAACCATCCCGGGGAGCGACACGCGGGTACGGACCTGCTCAAAGCGCTCGGCATAGGCCTCGGCTCGCCGGTTCTTGATGGGATTCTGGGGCGATACCAGCCACCAGATCCGGTCGAGGCCCAGCCGCCTCATCGCGGCTATGGCGACATGCATATGTCCGGCATGGACCGGATCGAAGCTGCCGCCGAAAACCCCCACGGCCATGCCCCTTGACAGCGCCTCACCCTGCAGGGAGCTGACCGCGCGCCTGCCAGGTGCCGAGCGGCGTCCGCGAACGGGTGTAGATCGCCGCCTAGCCACGAAGCTCGCCCTGACCGCGAACCACATATTTGTAACTCGTGAGCTGACGCGCGCCGACAGGTCCGCGCGCATGCAGGCGCGACGTCGCGATACCGATCTCGGCTCCGAAACCGAACTCGCCACCGTCGGAGAAACCGGTCGAGGCATTGGCCATGACTACTGCGCTGTCGACCGTGTTGAGAAATCTCTCCTGGACGTCGGCATCCCCCGCCAGAACCAGATCCGTATGGCCCGAGCCGTAGCGTGCGATATGGCTCATTGCGCCCTCCAAGCCATCAACAGTGCGGGCCGCGAGAATAGCGTCCAGGAATTCCTGCCCCCAATCACTGTCCTGAGCCGATACGGAGTCCGGGAACGCAGTTCGCAACGTATCGTCAGCACGGATTTCACACCCTGCGTCCGCCAGTGCTCGAGCGATGGGCAGCCAGTGCGTATCGAGAGCAGCCCGGTCCACCAGCAGGCATTCCAGCGCATTGCAGACACCGGTGCGACGAAGCTTGGCGTTGAGAATGATCGCGCGCGCCATGTCCAGATCCGCGCTGGGATGTAGATAGGCGTGACAAATCCCGTCCAGATGCCCCAGCACCGGAATGCGGGCCTCGGCCTGGACCCGTGCAACCAGCGCCTTTCCACCCCGCGGTATGACGAGATCGAGTTGACCCTCCAGCCCGGACAGCATAGCGCCGACGAAGGCGCGGTCCGCGGTCTCCGGGTGCTGAACGAGATCGGCCGGGAAACCGGCTTGCTCCAGTCCGGACCGGATTGCCCGGACTAGCGCCAGGGCGGATTGCAGCGAGTCCGACCCCGACCGCAGCAGGACAGCATTGCCCGACCGGACTGCAAGCGCTGCGGCATCGGCTGTTACATTCGGCCGCGCTTCGAAAATTACCCCCAGCACGCCAATCGGTACGCGGACCTGGCTGATATTCACGCCGCTGGGCGCATCCCACTGCTCAATAACTTCGCCAAGCGGGTCATTCTGGGCGGCAATCTGCCTCACAGCCGCGGCAATCGCGCTTAACCGCGCCTCATTAAGCATCAAACGATCCAGAAACGCGGCTGGCCGGCCGTTTTCGCGGGCCACCACCATGTCACGCGCATTGGCCCTCAGGATGTTCGGTGTGGCCGCGTCGATCGCCGATGCGATGGCAGACAAGGCAGCAGACCGCTCCGCCGCCGTCCGGTCAGCAGCCGCCTGGCGCGCGGCCTGGGCTCGCCGCGCCATGTCCAGAGCCTCGCTTTCTAGTGTCACGCAACCACTCCGCTAGCTGAGCAGGATATCATCGGCGTGCACGAGCGCAGCCGCCCGTTTATAGCCAAGGATTTCCTCAATTCGATCAGTCTTTTGCCCCCCGATCAAGCGGGCATCGTCGGCATCATAGGCCGAGATGCCGCGGCCGATGACCTGTCCCTGTTCAGAGACGATGAGAACGGCATCACCGCGTTCAAATTGGCCCGACACCCCGATGACACCGACCGGCAGCAGTGATTTCCCGTCCCGCACGGCCTTGCCCGCACCGGCATCCACCCGGACCTCGCCTTGCGGGTCGATCGCACCAGCCAGCCAGGAGGTCCGCCCGATCCGCATAGCGGACGGCGCAGAAAACCAGCTGCCATGGCGGGCATCCGCGAGCTTCAGAAGTGGCGTGTCATGAGCGCCATGCGTAATCGCGGTGGCGCAGCCGGACTGGGCCGCAATCTGGGCCGCGGCCAGTTTGGTGATCATGCCGCCCGTGCCAACGCCTGCCTCGGCATTGCCCTCACCGGCCATGGCCAGGATGTCGTCGGTAATCTCAGGGATATCTGTCAGCTTCCGTGCCTCGGGATCCTCCCGCGGATCAGCCGTGTAAAGCCCGTCAATATCTGACAGCAAAACCAGGAGGTCAGCGCCCACCAGCTGCGCAACCCGGGCCGCCAGCCGGTCATTGTCGCCGTAGCGGATCTCCTCCGTCGCCACGGTATCATTCTCGTTGACCACAGGGATCGCTCCCAGGTCCAGCAAGGTGTTCAGGGTGGAGCGGGCGTTGAGCCAGCGCCGGCGCACTTCCGTTACATCCAGCGTGATCAGGGCCTGCGCCGTGTGCAAACCATGGGGCTCGAACGCACGGGCCCAGGCATCCACCAACAGGGTCTGGCCCGCCGCCGCCGCCGCCTGTTTCTGTTCGAGGGTCAACCCTCCCCCGTGCAATCCAAGCTTGGGTCGCCCCAGCGCCACGGCGCCCGACGAGACAATGGTCGTACGAACGCCCTGGCGATGCAGGCTCGCAACGTCATCGGCAATTCTCTGGAAAGCGGCCGGTCCCTCCTGAAGCAGCGCGGATCCGACTTTAACGACCAGGCTGCGGACAGAAGTGAACGCAGCCCGTGTCACGGCGCCCAGCCTGGCGCTTCATCATCGCCAGCTTCTGCGGCGGCAGCCGCCGCGACCTCATCGGCCCGTTCCAGCTTGACCATATCCCAGGCCGCAGAACACAGCTGCTTCACTCCGGAGCCGGACACACCCGACATTTGCACAACCGACTGGTCAATCGCCTCGGAGAGGGCCTGGGCACGCTCGGACGCGTCCTCATCGGTCATGGCATCAGTCTTGTTGAGCACAATGATCTCGGCCTTGCTTTCAAGCCCGCCGCCATAGGCCAGCAATTCCTTGCGCACCGTGTGATACGCCGCAACCGGATCTTCCTGGGTGCCGTCGATCAGGTGGATCAGGGATGCACAACGCTCGATATGACCCAGGAAACGGTCCCCGATACCGGCGCCTTCGTGGGCCCCCTCGATCAGGCCCGGAATGTCGGCGACAATAAAACGCGAGCCCGGCCCCAGATCCACCACACCGAGATTGGGATAGAGCGTCGTGAACGGGTATGCGGCAATTTTCGGATTGGCGCGGCTGACCGCGCTCAGGAATGTCGATTTTCCGGCGTTGGGCAGTCCGACCAGGCCGACATCCGCGATTAGCTTGAGGCGCAGCCAGAGCCAGCGCTCCTCGCCTGGCCAGCCCGGGGTCGATTTGCGGGGCGCCTGGTTGGTGGATGACTTGAAGCGGGCATTGCCCTTGCCGCCATCGCCGCCCTTGGCCAGCATCACGCGCTGTCCCACCTCGATCAGGTCGGCCAGGACCTCATCATTGTCCTCGTCCAGGACCTGCGTGCCCGCAGGCACTTGCAGGACAACATCGTCGCCACCGGCACCCGTCTTGTTGCGGCCCATGCCGTGCGTGCCGACCTGGGCCTTGAAATGCTGCTGGTAGCGATAGTCGATCAGCGTGTTGAGACCTTCAACCGCCTCGACCCAGACATCGCCACCCTTGCCGCCATCACCGCCATCCGGACCGCCATATTCGACATAGGCCTCCCGTCGGAAGGAGACACAACCGGCTCCTCCGTTCCCGGATTTCACAAAGACTTTGACCTGATCGAGAAATTTCATGCTGTTACCTTGCTTTGGGCCTGTATAGCCGGAAGCGCTTCAAAAGCCATCTTTTCACTACGCTGCCGTTTGCTTTTCGCCGACCAGCGTCATGCTCTTGCAGGGATAACGTCCCATTCGTGCCATGGAGAAGAGGTGCGGCTCCTCTCCGGTATATTCAAAGCCCAGCTTCTGCAGGATGCGCCCCGAAGCGGGGTTGTCAGCATAGTGTCCGGCGACCACGCGGCCTGCGCCCAGTTCGGTTCGCGCAAAATCCACAAGAGCCCGGCCGATTTCGGTCCCCAGCCCCTGCCCCCAGAAGGGCTTGGCGATCCAGTAACCGATCTCCCAGTCGCTGTCCGGCGCGCGGCGGAACACGCCGCCGCCACCTGCCAGCTCACCGTCCATCTCGACCGTCATGGACGTATTGCGACCCGGCGCCCATCCGGCCCGCGTCTGCAACACCCAGATCTCGGCAGAGATCAGCGGATAGGGCGAGGGGATTCGGCTGGTCATCTTCGCCACATCGATATCTCCGGCAAAGCGCGACAAGGCCGGGGCATCCCTCAGCTCGGGCAAACGCAACAACGTTCTCTCGGTTCTTATCTGCGGACCCATGTCCGTCTCCATCAAACACCCGGGAAGAAACAAAAAGGGGAGACGGTGGCCCGTCTCCCCTTTTGCGCTATTGCGCTCGTCGGACCCCGCTGTTCAAGCGAACGGTCCGATATCTCATGAACCGTTCTATTCGGCTGCGTCTGCAATCGGCTCTACGGATACGTAGGATTTGCCGCCAGACTTTTTCTGGAATTTCACGCGACCTTCGGTCAGTGCGAAGAGCGTGTGATCTTTACCCATGCCAACATTGGCGCCCGGATTTACCTTGGTGCCACGCTGACGAATGATGATGTTGCCCGGGATCACGTGCTGACCACCGGATTTCTTGACACCAAGGCGCCGGCCTTCGGAGTCGCGTCCGTTACGGGATGAGCCGCCTGCTTTTTTGTGAGCCATTGACTAGTCCTCCTACTTCGCTGCCAGAGCTTTGGCAGCGGCAATCCAGTCACCCTTCTCGGCTTTCGCCGTTACGCCGAGGGCTTCCATGTCTGCTTCGGTCCAAGCTGCGACCTGCGCAAAGCTCACGACACCTGCTTCGTTCAGTTTCTTCGCCAGGGCCGGGCCAACGCCGGTCAGCTGGGTCAGGTCATCATTGGCGGCCGGAGCAGCAGCTTCCTTTTTCGGAGCAGCTTCCTTCTTCGGCGCGGCCTTCTTGGCTTCAGCCTTCTTCGGAGCAGCCTTGGCTTTCGGCGCTTCCGTCTTGGCGTCCTTGACAACCGGAGCGGCCGTCGTGGTTTTCAGCTTCGTCTTGGCCTTGGAACCCGGTGCAACGATCTCGGCGATGCGAACCGTGGTGCCCCACTGGCGGTGGCCCTTGGTGCGACGGTAGTTCTGGCGACGGCGCTTCTTGAAGACGATGATCTTGCGGTCGCGATCGGTCACCAGCACTTCGCCGATAACCTGCGCGCCCTCAACCGTCGGCGCACCAACGGTGACACCTTCTTCACCGCCCAGCATCAGAACATCGCCCATGTCGAGCGTGTCGCCAGCCTGGCCTTCAAGTTTCTCAACCCGGATCTCGTCTCCGGTGGCGACACGGTATTGCTTGCCGCCTGTTTTGATCACTGCGAACATGATCATAAATCCTTTTGTCCGATCCCGTCGGTCCGCCGCCGGCCACCCTGGCCACACAGCTCCGCAGGTCCTTTTTCTTCGCTCCGTTTTCACAAGAGCGTTGTACCAACAAAAACCAGCCCGCACGGACTGGCCGTACGAGCAAGAGCGGGCGTTATACGCAGGTCTGAGAGAGAGTCAACGCAAAGCACAGCAAAGCGGTGCGCCTGAACGGCGATCCGGTGGAAGTTTGTTTACTCGAACCCGCATCGCGTTATCGTCGCGGCAACCAGATTTCCACGCGAGGGGGTAACGTCATGCGGACTTGGATCTCGATTTTGACCCTGGCAGGCCTGACGGCGTGCAGTCCGGAAACAGAGCCACCAGCGGCAGAGGCCCTGAGCTGGCCCGCTCCACGCGCAAACGTGGTCGAAGACCGTTTCGCTGTCCTTGCCCTGAGCTGCGTCCATCAGGAATATCCCAACAAGATCAGCCATGTCCTTCAAGGCGATGAAGACGCGCGTCCGCCGCGAGAGCTCTATCCGGCCTTTTATGGTTGTTTTGACTGGCACTCCTCGGTGCACGGGCACTGGCTGTTGACGCGCATCCTCGCCATCGATCCGGACACGCCGATGCGCCCGGCCATCGAAACAGCCTTGGGGCGCAGCTTCACAGAGACCAATATCGCCGGAGAGCTCGCCTATTACACACAGCCGGGTCGCCGCTCGTTCGAGCGACCCTACGGCCTGGCCTGGTTTCTCCAGCTGGTCGCGGAACTGGAAGAAAGCGAGCAACCGCTGCAGCAGGAATGGCGCGAGACGCTGCGGCCGCTGGAAACGGCCATCGTCGACCAGATCAAGGACTGGCTGCCCAACCTGGCCTATCCGATCCGGCTGGGCACCCATGCCCAGACCGCTTTCGCCTTCGGTCTGATGATCGACTATGCGCGAACGGTCGGGGATGCAGCGCTGGAAGATCTGATCGTCAACAAGGTGCGCGACTTCCATCTCGCCGACATCAACTGCCCGCTGGCCTATGAGCCCTCGGGCGAGGATTTCCTGTCGCCCTGCCTGATGGAAGCCGATCTCATGCGGCGCGTGCTGCCACCGGATGACTTCGCCGCCTGGCTTTCAGAATTCCTGCCGCAAATTCCCGCCGATGGCTCGACGGGCTGGCTGGTTCCCGGCGTAGTCTTCGATGCCAGTGACGGCAAGCTTGTCCACCTGGACGGTCTCAACCTGTCGCGGGCCTGGGCCCTCGAGGGTATCGCTGCGGGGCTGCCCGGGGATGACCCGCGCCGCGCCGCCCTGATGGCCAGCGCGGCCGAGCATACCGAAACCGGGATCGCATCCGTGTCCGACGAGCACTATTCCGGCAGCCACTGGCTGGGCAGTTTCGCAACCTATCTGACCACCCGCCGCGGGCTGGAATAAAAAGACGCCCCGGCCCCATGGCCCGGGGCGCTCTCTATTCAAACTCAAGCGAACTCCGGATCGGAGTTTCACGTGCGTTTTAGCGGCAAAGACGGCTGCCGGTGCAATCCCGATCCGTGCGCGTTACAGACGTCTCACGCTGGCGCTCGGTGCGCTCTTCGTCTGTCATTTCAGTGCTTGCGCAATCCGCCAGAGCAACGGTTGCGATAATCATACTCAACAAGGTACGCAATGACCCCTCCCAATCCAAAAAGTCGGGTAAGCAAGCCGGGAATTGGCTGTCGAACAACTTACCATTTGGACATAATCCTAGGACGATTTTTTAGCTTTCAAGGGCTCGCCTGTTAGGCGAACCGACTGGACATCACCACTCAGGGGTCTCGCGCTGCATAGAAATATGCATGACCCCCACGCTTTCCATTGCCAAGGCAGGCTTGCCCATCACGCGATGCAAGGCAGTGCCCCCCTTGATTTTGTCGGGTCAGTCCGTCAAAACGCCAGCCTCCTCGCAGGCCGCCGGCCAGCCCGGCCCGGTTCGACCCCGGTTCCAGACTGCGAGTTTTCGCGGAGAGGTGCCGGAGTGGTCGAACGGGGCGGTCTCGAAAACCGTTGAGCGCGCAAGCGTTCCGAGGGTTCGAATCCCTCTCTCTCCGCCACTATCTTTCTACAGATCAGACCCTTGCCGTGCTTCGCTGCGCGGAGCGGAGTTGCGTGACGACCGGTGGACGTTATCGCGCGTCAATGGAAAAGGCTCGGGGCTGATGAAAACTTCAATCCAGGTTTTCCCGCGGCAATTCCTTTTCGTGCATGTCTGATCGCAACTGATCAGAGCCGGTCAAAGAAGGAAGATCCATGAAGTCCCTGATGTTGGTGTTCGCACTGGGCACCGCCGCCCCGACCGCAACACCTATGGCGCATGCCCTGCAAGACACCGCGGAAGCCCCTTCAGCCCGGGTTCTGAATGACATCGCTTACTACGACGGAGCGGATGCCGACCCGGAGCGTCACGCGTTAAATCTCGTGCTCCCGGCGGACGGGGCAGCGCGGGCGACGGTGTTGTGGATTCATGGTGGCGCCTGGGCGGCTGGCGGCAGAGCGGATGAAATGGGACTGGCGCAAGCCCTGGCAGCCGAAGGCATTGCTGTTGCAGTCATGTCATATCGCTTGAGTCCGGGGCGATGGATGTCGGAAAACCTGCCCGACACCGGCGTCCAGCATCCGGCGCATATCGAGGATGTCGCACGCGCCTTTGCCTGGCTGTGGACCCATGCGCCCGAGCACGGTCTTGATCGAGAGACGTTGTTTGTCAGCGGGTTTTCCGCCGGCGGACATCTTTCGGCTCTGCTTGCGACCGATGAGCGGTACCTGATTGCTGAGGGATTATCCGACGACGCCATTCGCGGCGCGATCCCGGTCGGGGGAACCTATGATGTCGAACATTATTTTCGCATGATCAACGACGGTCTCGGGGCGCAGGCTGCACAGGACCATGTCGTTGGCGTCTTCGGTCCGCGGCCTGGCCATGCCGCCGCGTCTCCGGCCAGCTATCTCGAGCAGTCGGACACGCCGATGCTGGTGATCTCCGAAGGTCAGAGCGTCATCTATGCCGATCATTTCCAAAGCCTGGTCGACGCGAGTTCCATGCGTGACCTCGTGCGGTTCGAAGCCTTCAACGAGGAGACCCATGCGTCGCTCTACTACGAAATGATCGAGCCCGATGCACCGTCGCCAGCGCGGACGCTGATGCTGGAGTTCATCGATCAACAGCTTGCGGATTGATGGCGCCGGCCCTGCAAGGTGCTGTCATATCAAACACTTCTGGAGAAGATTGGCGTGAAGCTCGCTCACCAGGCTCGAATCTAGCTGCAATCCAGCCGTCCGGCGCGGATGTCATAGATGATCGCTCGGTCGCGGGTGGAGAGCTGGTCTGACAGGGAGTTGTCCAGGGATATCCGGTGTTCGAACGCGGTCGGCAGGGCGAGCGGGTTCATGAAGGCGCGTTCGCAGAAGCGCGCGCCAGGTCGGGCGGTTTTCAGCACGCCATCCCAGCACGCCGCATAGGCTTGAGGCGTGCAGTAGGAACCGAAATCGGACAGCGAAAAGGCCGAAAAGCTTCCGTACTGATCAGACTCCAGAGCGGCGAGGTCGATATCGGCGATCTGGATCCGATCCAGGCGGTCGCGCACAAGCGCGAGATTGGCGCGCTGCAGGTGTACAGGCAGAGCGCTGCTGGATGTGTGCTGGCCCAGAAAGATCAGGGTCGCGAAATCGGACTGGCTGAAGAGGAAATGTTTGCTGGCATTGTGGAAGGCCGCAGTCAGGCGCCGGGTGGTTTCGGTGCGGTCAGGCAGGAATTGTCCGCCCGGCTCGCCGATGACATGGGTCCAGAAGAAGCGGCTGGAGAGCAGGTGAATACTGGATTTCCAGAAGGCATCCTCGAAATGCTCCAGCCAGATCTGATGTTGTTCCTCGACCGTCCGGGCCGCAAAAAGCTGATCGAGCCGGCGGCCCCTGACCAGGCGCAGTATGCCCGCCAGGAAACGCAAGACCCGTTCCCATCGCCCGGTTTTCCAGACACCTTTGCGGATGACCGCCGTTCTCGCGCTCCAGAACCGGCGCGCGTCCTCTGACAATGCGGTTTCGACCCGGGCATGTATGGCCAGCCGGTCTGCTGTCTGCTCAAGCCCCAGATAGGCATATAACTCGTCATCGGACAGGGTTTTGAAGGCCGCGATTTTGAGCCTCAGAAGATGGTTCTGGGCCGGGTTGATGTCGATGGCGAGGATGTCGCCGGGATCTCCCAACAGGAGATCAAGCGGCCGGGTGCCACTGGCCGTGAGGCAGAGCACGCGATCATCCGGTGACAGGGCGAGTGCCGCCAGCTCGGTGCGGCCATCCTCATTCGACGAGGTGAAGTTCAGGCTCGTGGCAAATGACATCGCGGTCTCACACGTAGATCTGCGGGACGTGGTCGGGCCGCTCTGGCGCCTCACCGCGCAGGATGGCGTCGATGCCCGCACGCAGGAAGTCCTGCGGAGCGATGAGACCGGGACGGCGTCCAAAGCGTTCGACGTTGTCGGTCACCAGGCCCAGTATCTCCTCGTCCTCGGACACCACCCGGCGCAGCATGGCCCGGACAATGGAGACTTTCAGCTGGGACAACAGCGAAGTTCCGCGAATGGAGAGCCTGGAGAAAATCCGGGTTTCGTTATCGCTGGCAGGGGAGAGGTAAAAGCGCGAGGCAAATTCGATCCGACCGTTGCACCGGTATTCCACCTCGGCAATGCCGGGGGCGCGAAACCGGTCGGTGATCTCGTAACAATCCGTCCCGAACAGGCGGGAGACCAGGCCGCTGGGCGTGGCGCTTTCCGGATAGACGACCTCGATCCAGTCCGCCCCGCAGCGCACTTCGGGCTGGACGAGTTGACGCCGGGTGGCCTGGCGCAGATAGCCGGCGTGCACGACAGAGGTATGAGTGGTGTCCAGGATATTCTCCGCCATGTCGGCCAGCGACGCCCGAATGGTAACCGAGTCCTCGCGCGTTGCAGACGCAATGTCCTGCTGCGGCGGGGGCGGTGCAAAGTCGTGCCTCGAGGCTTCCATCTGGACGAAGACCAGCCCGTCATGTTCCGCGGCCGCAAAGGCCTGGGCGCGGATGCGGGATGGTGTTTCCGCCAGGGCCGGCATCGCCACGCACTGCCCGTCAGGGCCAAAGCGCCATCCGTGATAGGGGCAGGTGATCGCGGCCTTGTCTACGCACCCTTCCGACAGCGGCGCCCCGCGGTGCGGGCAGATGTCGGCCAGTGCGCCGTAACCGTCCTCGCCTCGCCAGATGACAAGCGGCGTCCCGAACAGCTGGGCCTTTGCGGGACCAGCGCGCAGGTCGCGTGTCGCAGCGACGGGATACCAGGCGGATTTCTTCATGCCGGTCCCCGCCATTCGCGCACAACCCGGCGGAGCTTGCGGGTCTGCGGGCTGACCAGCGGGGCGGCATGTGCGGTGATGTCGGCGTTTGCCCCCAACCGGGCGAACAATGTGTTCAGCGCCTGTGCCGCATCGCCCGTCAAATCCGCACAGTCCTCGGGCAGGACCAGGGCGATCTCGGCCGCGCCGGTCTGGGTGACGCGGAAATCCTCGATGCGCGGGCTGGTGCGAATGATCGCATTGCGGATGATATCCGGGGTGACCGGGATGCGGCCAACCGTGCCCGGCAGGTCGAAAATGTCATCGCGTCGCCCGACAATCTCGTCGACTGCCTGCAAAGCTGATCCGCAGGGGCAGGGCGTGTCGGCGAGGCGCAGGAGGTCATTCATCTGATAGCGCACCATCATCTGGGAGGTGCGCGAGAAGTCCGTGATCACCGGGGCAAGCAGTCCGGGCAGGTCCGGCTGGCTGTCCCATTCGAACGCCATCATATCCTCGGTGAGATGCAGGCGGCCATGGGAACAGGCGACCGCGAACAGGCCCTCGGTCGCCATATAGATTTCGCGCACGGTGCGCTGGAAGCGGGTTTCGATCGTCCTGCGATCCGTGGGGTCGAGTACCTCCGCGCCGGAAAAGATCACCTCGGGGTTCAGCGCGATATCCATCTCGGCCAGCAAGCTAAGCACGTGAGGTGTGGCGACCAGCACGGTCGGGTCGAAGCTGGACAGGGCCTCCGCGTGAGCGGCAACCCCCTCATTTAGATCAAAGAAGACCAGCCGGAGCCGCCCGCTTTCATTGGCGGTTTCATAGAGCTGGCTGTTGGTGGGCAGAAGGATGGCGACACGCTGTCGGGTGCGAAGGATATCGATACCGGTCTTGGCCAGCATCACGCCCAGCCAGCGTGCCCGCTCCATCGGGTTGACCAGGTAGAGGCCGCGATTGCCGCTCGTGCCTGTGCTGGCGCCGACATGGCAGCCGTGCAGCGTCTCGCCGCGCGCCATGGCCGCCCAGGCATCCTCGGCCCTGATCCCGAAGCGGTTATAGCGATGAAACCCGGCCATCAGCCTGGCCTTGTCCATGCGCGGGAAGTCCTCCAGCGGCTGGCCGGCCAGATCACGGAAGGCCTCTGCTCGCGGCGCGACCTCTTTCAGGAAACGTCCGAGTTGTCGCTCCCGATGCTGTTCGATTGCTCTGCGGGACACCAGGCGCGATGCACGCCAGCGGGTTTGCAGCCAGGTCCGGGCGGTTTCCAGCAGGATTCTGGCGGACGTCCGCGCCATCACACGGCCTCCGGATCGTGGCAATAAATGACCCGGCCGCCCTGGCGTGCGAAGTCGGCGATGCGCGCCGAGGTGGCCAGCGCCGCTTTTGGATCATGCAGGATCCAGCGCGCGGGTGGCGGTGGCAGAGTGCCCTCGACTGCCGCCTGGTGGAGCCATTGCGCGTCGGCAGCATAGAGGATGGGCTTGTCCGGCACCGGCCAGCAAAAGCCCATATGTCCGAGCATGTGCCCGGGCAGTGGCACGGCCAGCAAGCTCTGATCACCGAAGATGTCGTAGGCGTGGCCCAGGCCCAAGGGGGCCGAAACGATCGGCAGGTCCTCGAACCGGATCATCCGGTCTGCAAGGTCATCGGGAAGCAGTTCCGCAAAAACCCCGTGGGTCGATCGATGCAGCCAGCTGGCCCGGATGAAATGGTCCACACTGCCGCCATGGGCATAGATCCTTGCCTTCGGATAATCACGCAGTCCGGACACATGGTCGGCATGCAGGTGGCTGAGCAGAATGGTGTCGACCTTTGGGCAGGCTGCAGGCAGGGCATCGGCGGACAGTTCGGGCTTGAGCAGTGCGTTATAGACGCGCAGGGCGAAGGAGCGCCGGCCCCGGGTCACCCGCGAGGTGTAACCCGTATCGATCAGGCAAGTGCCCGCCTCGGGATGTTCGAAACGCCCGTAACGCACGGTCAGGTCGAGGCTTGTCCAGCGACCACCGCGAAGCACCAACCGCTCTGGAGCGCGCACCGTGGCGCTGTCGGGGAAGCTGGGCATCATCCGTCGGTGTCCTCGCAAAAGGTGCGGCCCAGGCCCTCTTGAATGTTGATCCTGGGTGTCCATCCCAGCACCTCCCGCGCCGCGGAAATGTCGAGCGTCTGGCTGTAGGCGAACAGACCGACTCCATAGGCGGTGATCCGCGGTTCCGGGTAACCGGGACTTATCCGAGCAATCGTTTCCAGGCCGCGTGCATACGTCAACGCCGCCCAGCTGGGGACCGGGCGCCAGCGGACCGGGACACCGGCGCGTCGTCCCGCCTCTTCCGTGACGGATTTCAGCTTGAGGGCTTCCCCACCCGAGATGTTGAACAGGCGTTGTGTCGGGGCAGGTGCGAGATCGAGCGCTGCGCGAACCGCTGAAACAACATCGTCGACATGGGTCAGATCGGTGACCGTCTCACCCTTGTTCATCAGGGGCAGCGGACGTTCCCGGGCCGCCGCCATCAGGCGTGGGAGCAGGGCAGTGTCGCCGCGCCCGTACAGCCCGCGCGGCCGCAGGATGACCGGGTCGAGCGCCTCCTGCGCCAGCACCTCTTGTTCGGCCCGGGCCTTGGTGGCGGCATAGGCATTGACCGGCGATGGCAGGGGCTGTGTTTCGTGGACGTCCAACTGGTCGCGAAAACGAAAATAGACGCTGGGCGTGGAGATGTGGACGAAGCGTTGCGCGCCCGCCTGCCGGGCCAGCTTCAGCGCGGATCGTGTGCCAATGACATTGGCACGGTGAAAGTCTGCATAACGGCCCCAGGGACTGGACAGCGCGGCGCAGTGCACAACCGCGTCCACCGCCGGCAGGTCAGGCGGGGTCGGATCGGCAAGATCGAAGGCGAGTGTCCGGGCGCCCTTTTTCTGCAACCGATCGAGGACATAGGTCTGGCGACCGCTGGCGATGACCGTATGGCCACTCTCCAGCAAGTCCTCGACCACCCGGCCGCCCAGAAACCCGGTCGCACCGGTGACCCAGATCGTCTGCATCATCACGTCGTCACGGTCATGGCACCCAGCGAGATACCCGCCGATGTGCCGGCCATCAGGATTTTCATGCCCGACTGGATGCGCCCGGCCAGACGCGCCTGGTGCAGGGCGATGGGCAAAGAGGCTGCAACCTGGTTGCCCATGGTCTTGGCAACATCAAAGATCTGTTCGGGGCGGATGCCACAGCGCTTGACCATCAGGGATATGGCGTGCGGACTGGCCTGGTGGGGCACGACAAGATCGACCTCTCCCAATGACCAACCTGTTCTGTCGAGCACCTGGTCGAGGAAGCGCGGGAAGGTCCTCGAGGAGAGCTTGAACACGCCCTTCCCGTCCATGGAGAAGACGGCGTTGTCCTCGAAGGCCTCGGCCTCGGTTACCGGGTTGTAGCGCGTACCCCCGGAGCCGACCTGGCAGTATTCGTAACCGTCCGCATGAGTTTCCATCAGCAAGGGGCCCAGGCACATATCGCCCGCCCTCCCGGCCTCGACGACGAGCGCTGCCGCCCCGTCGCCGAACAGCCCGGCGGTAGTGGGATCCTGTTTCCACGGAATGGCTTGCGAAGGCATTTCCGAGACCACCACCAGCACGGTGCTGGCGCGACCAGTGGCGATCGCCATGGCGGCATGGTCAAGGCCCAGCAGCGTGCCCAGGCAGGTCGCGTTGACGTCATAGGCCGGGAAGGCCCGGGCGGACAGTCCAAGCTCCCGTTTGATCAGTGGCGCGGTTGCGGGCACGGGCTGTCGCCCGACAGCACCACAAAAGATCAAAAGATCCAGATCATCCGGTTCAATACCCGCATCCGCAAGCGCCGCACGGGCCGCTGCCACGCCCATGCTTTCCTGGCTGTCGGCTTCGGTCGCATAATGGCGGGTCTGAACGCCGCATTTGTCCTCAAGCCAGCCGCGCGGCATGCCGAGACGTTGATCCAGCTCGTCCGATCTGACCGGCGCGCCCGGCAGGAATATTCCGGTGCCCGTGATCGCCGCTGATCCATTGCTAGCTGTCATGTGCTGCCTGTCATTGCCTTCTGCCGGGATACGGGAATCCTAAAACCTGGGTTTTTGCTTGGCTATGAAATTTCGATTCACATGCAGTCGGCGTGTGGGATCAGCCTGATTGGTGGACATCGTTGATGGTTGTGTCCCGGTTCGACCATCCGTCCTAGTATTTGCCCTCACAGATAGTCAGTGACAGCTTTCGTCGTGTTTTGTTAGCGAGTGGCACCCTGCGGCGCTCGAAATCTTGAGTTACAAGGGCGATCAGCTAGCCTGTCGGTGCGTTTCCCGTCTTTACCACAGCGGTTTTCGACATGTCGCAAGGAGAAAAACATGAGCCGTCTGACCGTCTTGTCCCTGGGGCTCCTGATCCTGCTGGCGGCGTGCCAACCTGCCGGTGAACCACAGCGATCATTGCCCCGGTTCGAGCCGGTGGCGGCGGGTGAGGATTTTCCGGTTCAAGTGCCATCGTCCTTCGCCTCGACCCGCGGCTGGCTGGTGGTCGCAGAGGATCGCACAGATCCGCGGTCCCCGGAGATCAGACTGCCTGTTGCCGTCGTGCACAATCGCTCGGGACGGGGAGGCGAACCGGTCCTTTATCTCGCCGGTGGACCTGGCGCATCAGGACTTCCGGCGGCGGCTTATCCGGGCGCCTACCCCTGGCTGGAAGACCGGGATTTCATCGTTTTCGGTCAGCGCGGAACTGCCAGTGCACAGCCGGCCTTGATGTGCCCAGAGTATCGGGATGCGGTGAGTTCCGGCAGCGATCTCGCCGATGCCGTGCGCCAGTGCCGCGACCGCCTCACCGCAGCGGGAATAGGCGTGGAGCACTACCACAGCCCGGCCAGCGTTGCCGATCTCGAGGATCTGCGCCAGGTGTTGGAAATCGAGAGTTGGAATCTCTATGCGGTGTCGTACGGGACCCGGCTGGCGCTGTCATATGCGCGAGATCACAGCGCGAGCCTGCGGGCCATGGTGCTTGATTCACCCTTGCCGCCCAACGCCATTTATGACGATGAAAGCGCGGTGAATTTCGAGGCTGCGCTGCGCGCGATCACGACAGATTGTGCCGCGCAACCGGCGTGCGCGGCGGCCTATCCGGACCTGGAAGCGCGCTTTTTCAATCGGATCGAAGCGTCCACACGTGCCCCGTTCCGCATGGAAGGTCTTGCCGAACCTGTGACGGGGGCCGACCTGGCCGCGCTGATTGTCCTGTCTTCGGGACGCGATGTCATCGCAGCTCCGGGCAGGATGGATGCCGTTGCAAATCTCGACCCAGGCATAGCCGGTGTGATGTCCAGACCGAGAGCGGCCAGCAATCTTGCCTGGGGCATGCGCCTGTCGGTCTGGTGCCGTGAGGCCTTGCCCTTCAGTGACCGGAGCCGGCGTTCGCAAGCCGGGCCGGCACTGGGCGGATATGAAAGCGCCGCGATCCGGCCAGAGCTTTGCGCCGCCTGGGATGTGCCGCCGCTGGGCGCCGAGTTCATTGCGCCGGTGGTTTCCGAAGTGCCGACCCTGATCGTCGCGGGAGAGTTCGATCCCCTGACGCCTCCAGCCTGGGGGCTGCGCGCCGCCGAGACCCTCGCGAACAGCCGCGTGGTCAGCGTGAGGGGGGAAGCGCATGGTCCAACCCAGCAATGGGGTGGGGATGGATGTGCCATGTTGATGGTCGGACGCTTTATGGAAACCCCTGAGGCAATGCTGTCGGTCGCGGAATCCGAGCTGTGTGTCTTCGCACGCCCGGCGCCTCAATACGCGGTGCCTGGCGCCGCCGAATGATTGCGCTGCGCTATCGCCACGTCATGCCAAGTAAACACTCGAACAACCGCGACGCACAACCCATTATTGTACTCTTTTGGGGACATTTCGATTTGACTGACTGTAGCTTTTCGGCCCGATCTGTTCGAAAGTCGCGTTTGGATTGCTGTTGGACGATTGCCAACTGAATCACCGCGTCTTGTACGCTTCAACACCAAGCAAACTTTGAACCCGGGTTTTGACTATGATGCACATTGCACTGCTTCTCATCGTGAGTCTGGGAGCTGGCAGCGATGAAAGCGAGGAACACAGCCCTCTCGCGCTTACTACGGCTGTAACCGATGTCGAATTTCTCGTGCAGCACTATGAGCGCATTGAACATCAAGTGACGCCTGACAACTTCGCGGCGCTCGCAGACCATCTCAACATCAAGATCCTGGATGGCTGAGATTGCCGATCACGATCCGGAATTGGCGCCCTTCGTCAGGCCTGGGTTCTGCAGACTTGCGCTTCGACGAGAGCATATTCCGGTCGCAGATGGATTTAGTCGGGACGATCTGGAGCGCAGTTTCACTCGGACCTATCGACGGATCCGGCACTTGTTCCCTGAGGGGCGCTACCCGGTTTGTGATCGTTTGGACTTCACCGACTAGGGCCAACAAGCGGAGAGCGGCCTCCTCTCGCTCACAAGCCTCGCTCTCCGGCCTAGTTCGGCCCACGTATCTGCGACAGTGTGGGCGCCGGCACCCAGTCCTGAAGAAAACCACAACTGCTGTTGAAATGAAGCGTCTCGGCGCGCCAATCTTTGGGGCCCTCCGCTGAGGGGCTTTCCAGTTCGGCAAATGCCGTCAGACCGCAGCCCGTTCTGAAGACATACGCAGCCGACAACCCGTCTTCGCCGTGCCTCACCATCGTGAGTGTGAAAGGGTCGCTCGCCGTCAGTCCGCCACCTACCGCGTAGACGTGAAACGAACTACCCCGATGGCTCCATTGCGATCCAGCCAGGAACCCGTCTGAATACTCCCGGGCCAAACTGATCGAGATGCCCGCCGACCACTCCAAACACCAATATTGCGTGTCACCACAGTCAACGACAGTTTCACACCTTCCAGACCGACCTCCATAGCAGCGCGCGGCTTCCCCATTCACCAAGTTAAAGAATCTGACCTCGTCGCCCAGTAAGTTCTGGAAAGAAGCGGGTTCTGCGATGTAGAGCAGCTCGCCAATCATTCACCGACCTCCATATACCTGACAGCGGTCCCATGCTTTATCGCCGATCAGAAACCCAACCCCACATCAAATGCCCAGTCAAAGGGAATTGACCCGACAGAAGAGTGTGTTTCCAGCCAAGGGCCCAGCCTCGTCCAGACCCGTTCATTGCCCTTCCCTCAACCTTCGCTTCAAATTCCCCCCGGAACCGACATAAGCTGTCGGTCGCGGAAGAGGGGGACGTCGTGTCGATAACCGAAATCGGGCTGGCACTGGCCAGTTGTGCGGTGGTGATGGCGCTGGTGGCGTGGTGGTCATTCCGCCAGGCCAGCGAGGACGTCAGTACACGCGACGGGTATTTTCTCGCCGGTCGCCATCTCGGCGGCCTGTTCATTGCCGGTTCGCTGTTGTTGACCAATCTGTCGGCCGAGCAATTGATCGGGCTGAACGGCTCGGCCTATGGCTTCGACATGTCGTCGATGGCGTGGGAGGTCACCGCCGCCCTCGCCACCATCGCCATGGCCCTGATCTTTCTGCCGCGATACCTGGCCAGCGCCTTTACCACCCTGCCGGAATTCCTGGCCAGTCGCTTTGACCGGGACGTGCAGCGCCTGTCGGTCATCCTGTTCATGCTCGGCTATGGCCTGGTGACCATTCCCTCCATCCTCTATTCCGGCTCCATCGCCGTGATCCGCCTGTTCGATATCCCCGAATTGTTCGGCATCAGCCAGTTCGAGGCCCTGGTGGTCACCATCCTGGTCATCGGCAGTATCGGCGCCGTCTACGCCGTGTTCGGCGGGCTGAAGGCCGTTGCCGTCTCGGATACGCTCAACGGGGTGGGCCTGTTGATCGTCGGCGCCCTGGTCCCGGTGCTGGGACTGATCGCCCTGGGCGAGGGCGACCTGCTTTCCGGTCTGCGCACGCTGCTGAGCGAGCATCCCGACAAGCTGAATGCGATCGGGGGTGAACAATCGCCCATCCCGTTCGGGACGATTTTCACCGGGATGATCTTTGCCAACCTGTTCTACTGGTGTGCCAACCAATACGTCATCCAGCGCACCCTGGCCGCGCGCTCACTGGCCGAGGGCCAGAAAGGCGTCCTGCTGTCAGGCTTCTTCAAGATCCTGGTGCCGTTTTTCATGATGATACCGGGAGTGATTGCCTTCCACCTCTACGGTCCGGGGCTGGCCAGTATCGACCAGGCCTATCCGGCGCTGATCCGGGATGTCTTCCCGGTCTGGATGATGGGCTTTTTCCTGGCCGTTCTGTTCGGCGCGGTGTTTTCCTCGTTCAACTCGCTGCTCAACAGCGCGGCGACCATGTTTACGCTGGATATCTATGCGCCAATGCGCAAAACCGCGCTGAGTGAACAACAGACCGTGCGCATCGCGATGATCGCCAGCGTGGTCATTGCGCTGTTTTCCTTCTGCGTGGCGCCCCTGCTGTGGTTCGCGCCGGAAGGCCTGTGGCAAGTCATCCGGATCTTTACCGGCTTCTACAACATTCCCATTGTCGTGATTGTGCTGGTCGGGCTGTTCGCGCGCCACACGCCGGCCATGGCCGCGAAGATCGTGATCATCTTCCACGTCATCACCTATGGCCTGTTGAAGTTCGCCCTCGCCGACTGGGTGACGCTGCACTTCCTGCACATCTACGCCATCCTGTTTGTCATCGAGGTCGCCATCATGCTGCTGGCCGGGCGGTTCGCCCCGCGCCAACAGGCCTGGAAGCTGGAAGACAATCACCAGGTCGACATGACACCCTGGCGCCATGCGAGGCCTGTCGCCTTCACCCTGTTATCGCTGGTGGTGCTGCTCTACCTGGTCTTCTCACCCATCGGCCTGGCCAGCGAGGCACCCGGACCAGGCTTCTACCTGGCCCTGACGGCGCTCGCTGCCGCCAATATCGCCTGCTGGCTATGGGCCGGGCGTGGACCACAGTCGAGCCGGGATGATCGGTCCTGAAAACAGAACGGGCGCCATGGATTGCTCCACAGCGCCCGTCTTGAAGTGATTGGACCTATTGCTCGCGAGCGTCGAGGATCGCCTCGATCTCGTCCATAACCGCGTCCATGCGATCGATCACGGCATTGTAGGGATCCGTAGTCGTCATATCGAGCCCGGCATCACGCAGGATTTCCACCGGATAATCGGACCCGCCCGCCTTCAGGAAGTCGAGATAGGTTTCACGGGCTGCATCGCCGCCGGAGCCGATCTGGTCCACAAAATAGGCCGCACCCGCAATAGAGGTCGCATACTGGTAGACATAGAAGTTGAAATAGAAGTGCGGGATATAAGCCCACTCAATCATCTCGCGCTCTGTGATCTCCAGCACGCCCTCATCATGACCGTGATACCGACGAAGAATTTCGCCATACATCTCAGTCATGCGCGCACCTGTCAGCGCCTCACCCCGTTCGACGGCTTCGTGGATGGCCAGTTCAAATTCTGAGAACATGACCTGGCGGAAATACGTACCGCGCATCTGCTCCAGCGCATAACCGAGATAGAAGAGGCGTTCTTCCTCGGACTGCGCCTGTTCCAGCATGTGTTCCTGGAGCATCAACTCCTGGGCGATCGCGGCGATCTCGGTGGTGAAAATGGAGAAGCCGGAGAGTTCGTATGGCTGGTTCTCATTGGTCAGCACCTGGTGCATCGCATGCCCCCACTCGTGGGCATAGGTCGAGGCGCTGTTATAGGTGTCCTGGTGATTGAGCAGGATCAGCGGATGAACATCATAGGCAGAGCCTGACATATAGGCGCCGGATGCCTTGCCGGGTTGCGGATAGACATGCATCCAGCGTTCCAGTGAAGCCTCCGCGAAGCTCTCGGTATAATACGAGCCGAGCGGCGCCATGGACGCCAGAACATGCTCGCGCGTCTCATCGATCGGGAAGCTCAGATCCGTTTCAACCATCGCGGGATAGATATCGTGATATCCCAGATCATCGATTTCGAGCATGCGTGCGCGAAGGCGGAAGTAGCGGTGCAGGACATCGATCCGGTCGTTCGTGACCTGGACCAGCGTGCGATAGACGTCTTCCGGGATGTTGTCGCCGGACAGGAAGTACTGCAGCGTATTGTCGTAATTGCGAGCCTGGGCCGTCGCGACATTCGCCTGGACCTCGCCGTTCAGCGTCGCGCCGAACGTGCTCTCGAAGTCTGACCAGCGCCCCCAGAATGCGTCGAAGACGGCGACGCGGTCATCCCGATTGGAGGCTTCGCGATAGAGGCCGTAACCTGCAGGCGTGAGATGCGCCTCCGTTCCATCGCTGAGCGTGATCGTCGGCCATTCAATCTCTGCATTTGCCAACAGGTTGCGCGCGTTTTGTGAGGCTGAGAGGGCTGTTCCCATCAGGGAAAGAACCTGTTCCGCTTCCGGCGTCAGAACGTGCGCGCCCTGGCGGATCGTATTGCGCAAACCAAACGCATGCTTGTCGAGGCCATCCTCCTGCGCAATGAAACGCTCGATGCGGCGCTCGCCCAGGGCGACGATTTCCGGTGCCATATAGCTTTGTGCAGCGCTGGCAGACTGGAACAGAGCCTGCACGCGACCCACCATCGCCTGGCCATTCGGGTCACCCAGATTGGTCGAGCGCGTATTTGACGCATAGGTCCAAACACGCAGAACTTCCTTGTAGAAGGCCGATTGCGCATCAAGGGCAGCCAGCAAGGTCTCGGCATTGTCACCGAGGCGGCCTTCAAACGCCGCGAGGCCGTCAATCTCACCCTGGAGCCGCTCGAGTTCCGCCTCCCAATCAGCATAAGTCGCGTAGAACGGCGTCAGATCCCAGACATATTGTTCGTCGACAGCATCCTGCATGACCTCTTGAGCGAATACCGGCGCGGTAAGCGCTGCCAGCACCAGCGAGCTCGCTGCAGCCATTTTGACGGCGGAACGGTGAAGCTTGTTGAACGTTTTCATTGTCTCCCGAGCGTGGACCGCTCGACCCCTCAGTTATAACCTGGTTGCGAAAATTCTTGTTTGAAGCCAGGTGGCGTCGATATCCTTCTAGCGCCCAGGCGAACGAAGACATTTCTGACCGGTTGATTTTCCTTAATCAAACGGAACAGACCCGCTCTCGCCGGAACACCTCCCCGCCCGCTTCTCCTGTTATGCCTGAGAATCTGAACACATCCGAACAGCGAGCGGTGTATTGTTCACAATGACGTTATATTATAACGTAATCGAACTTCGCTCTCACCAAAGATCCGAAATGGAAGGAATAGTTCAGATGGCCTCTTCTGCTGATGCACGCCTCCCCGTAACCGTGCTGTCCGGATTCCTGGGGGCTGGCAAAACCACATTGCTCAATCGCGTCCTCAACAATCGGGATGGATTGCGGGTCGCAGTGATCGTGAACGACATGTCCGAGGTCAATATCGACGCGGATCTGGTTCGCGCCGGATCGGAGCTGAGCCGAACAGATGAAACGCTCGTGGAGATGTCCAATGGCTGTATTTGCTGCACGCTGAGGGATGATTTGCTGGCAGAGGTGCGCCGCCTGGCGGAAGAGCAGCGCTTTGACTACTTGCTGATTGAATCAACCGGCATTTCCGAACCTCTTCCGGTCGCGGCCACGTTTGATTTTCGCACGGAAGAGGGCGACAGCCTCTCGGATGTTGCCCGCATCGATACAATGGTCACCGTTGTTGATGCCGTGAACCTTCTGCGCGATTTTTCCAGCCATGAATTCCTTCGCGATCTCGGCGAGTCGCTGGGAGAGGAGGATGCTCGGACCCTGGTACACTTGCTGACAGACCAGATCGAGTTTGCGGACATCATCATTCTCAACAAGGTCGACGATGCGCGACCGGATCAGGTGGACGCAGCCCGCAAAATCATCCGCAGCCTGAATGCCGACGTCCGCATCATTGAGACCAATTATTCGCAAGTGCCCACCGGCTCCATTTTGAATACGGGTCTGTTCGATTTCGAAAAAGCCCACGAGCATCCGATGTGGGCCAAGGAACTTTACGGCTATGCCGACCACACACCGGAAACCGAAGAGTATGGCGTTAGCTCTTATGTCTATCGAGCGCGGCGCCCATTTCATCCTGAGCGACTGCACGCTGTTCTGAATGGCCCCTTGCCCGGCGTCATTCGAGCCAAGGGGCATTTCTGGCTGGCAACCCGCCCCGGTTGGGTCGCGGAATTCTCCCTTGCCGGCGCGCTCTCGAGTGTCGAACCCATCGGAACGTGGTGGGCCAGCGTCCCTCGCGAGAACTGGCCACAAGGGGCAGGCGTGGAGGAATACCTCGCGAACCACTGGCAAGAGCCCTTCGGAGACCGAAGACAGGAACTGGTTTTCATCGGTTCCGGAATTGATTGGGCGGCATTGAAAGCGAAGTTGGACGCCGCTTTGCTACCCGAGGTCCAGTCCTATTCAACGAGCCAGGTTCCGGACATGAATGACCCATTCCCGGTCTGGCAGCTCACCGAAGCCGCGGAATAGATATGCAACTCACCCGCCACATTGCCCCTGCAACACCCCTGCTCGAGACTGGGGTGAGAGAGCAGATCTTCCTGCTGCGCAATGACGGGGTAGAGGGCGTGATCTGGAACCGCGACATACCAAGCCAGGTCACGCATGCCCTTCGTCAGTGGAATATCGAGCATGCCCAACCCGTTCGCTTTTGTTCCAAGCCCAGCGATGTGGAATCGCATGTCCGCAACATTCTCGATGATTGGCGCGGACTGACGACTAACGCTCGGAACTGGCTCGTCAGCGATATAAGCGATCTCGCTTTCACAATGGCGGAATTGCTGGAAGCATCGCGACTTCTCGTCCGTGTGGAACCGGTTCGTGATGATGCCTGCCGACGATTTCACAAGGATGTCGTCAAAGCGCGCCTGATCTGCACCTATAAGGGCCCCGGCACAGAATACGCATTCGTCCGCCATGACCGCGAACAACCCACACACTCAAATCGCATAGCAACAGGCATGCCCGTGATTTTGAGAGGCAAGGTCTGGTCTCAATCGTCTGATCACGTGCTTTTGCATCGGTCCCCGCCCGTCGAGGGGGATGGAATTACACGCTTTCTGGTCGTCATGAACGAGGCTCACGACACGCTTCCAAACGGCATGATCAAGCTATGAGAGGCCTCTCATCAACTGTCGAGAGAGACGCGGGGACTAGTCCTCACGACGGGCGCGGAACCAGCGATTGGTGCCGATGATCTGCATGCGGTGGGAGCCCAGCGCGGCGTTTTCGACCGTCACACTCATCGGGCCGTTGCGGACACTCGGCGGGATCCAGATACGCGAGGAATCCGTTTGCACCCAGACCTGGCCGTTTTCCAGCTCGATGACAAAGCGGCCACGGCGATTGGTACGCAGACTGGTCACGGGCAGATTTTCAATGCGGTTGATCTGGCCTTCCTCGTCACGCACCACATTGGCATTGGTGCTGGTGGAGGCATCGGCGAGATCTTCGGATTCCGATGTCAGGCTGGGCAGGGAGATGCTCGGTACATCGGCCAGGCTGAAGCCACCGCCATCACGACCATAGGATTGCTGTTCCGCCGCCTCGATCTGCTGGCGATTGACGACCACAACCGCGCCGCTCTCTGTCGCCGTTCGCAGACCTGAAATCGCGGCGTCGGCGCAGGCCAGTCGCTCGGATGCGTCCGCGATGGACTGGCACGCAAACAGTGGCGCAAGGGCGGAGTTGTCGTCCTGGGCGAAAGCCGCCGACGCAAGCGCGACCGGGGCAAGGGCAATCAAGAATTTTACTGTCATGGTCTCTGGAAAGCTTACCGTTTGCACAGACTATGCGCGGCTGCCCGATGCCTGTCGACCGCTTTGTGTCGCAGGCCGAACGCGATCAAGCCTCGACTTGTGGCTCTGAAGACCCCAATTTGCTGTTTCCGATGGGCTTCGCCCACCTCCCAAAAGTCAGGACAGAACATGACCAAGCGCACCTATGATGTCGTTATCTTCGGCGCCACCGGATTCACCGGTCGCCTTGTCGCGGAATATCTTGCGGCCGAATATGGGTCCGCCGTGCGCTGGGCCATGGCCGGACGCTCGCTGGACAAGCTGGCTTTGGTCCGTGACGAGATCGGCGCGCCAGCCGACACGCCCCTGATCGCCGCTGACAGTTCCGACCCCGCCTCGCTGGCGGCGATGGCGGAGCAGACGGCTGCCGTGATCACCACGGTCGGCCCGTACCAGCTGTATGGCGAGGCGCTGGTCAAGGCCTGCGTCGATGCAGGCACGGATTATGTCGACCTGTGCGGCGAGCCGGCCTGGATGCACGACATCATCGCAGCCCATGACGCACCCGCTCGCGACAGCGGCGCCCGAATTGTGCTGTCCTGCGGCTTCGACTCTATCCCGTTCGACCTGGGCGTCTACTTTCTGCAATCCCACGCCATCGACCAGACCGGCGCGCCGCTGGCCCGCATCAAGGGCCGTGTGCGCAAGATGAAGGGCACTTTCTCCGGCGGGACCGCCGCCAGCTTCGCCCAGACCATGGCACGCGCGGCCAAGGAACCGGAGGTGATCAACCGCCTGCGCGATCCGTTCAGCCTGGTCCCCGGTTTTGACGGTCCGCGTCAGCCCTCTGGCAGCAAGGTGATCTTCGAGGACGATCTGAATACCTGGTCCGCACCCTTCATCATGGCGTCGATCAACACCAAGAATGTCCACCGCTCCAATGCCCTGCTGGGCCATCGTTATGGCGAGGACTTTGTCTATGACGAGATGTTCTCGACCGGTCCGGGTGAACAGGGTGAGCAATTCGCCAACATGATCGCCAACGACAAGTCGATGGCGGAAAACCCGCCCAAACCCGGCGAAGGCCCCAGCAAGGAAGAGCGGGAAACGGGTTTCTACGACGCCATGTTCACTGGCGTGACACCGGATGGCACCCGCCTGACTGCCGGTGTCAGCGGTGACAAGGACCCGGGCTATGGCTCCACGTCCAAGATGATCGCCGAAGCCGCGCTCTGCCTGGTCCAGAACGTCGACCGCGCGCAGACTGCGGGAGGTGTCTACACCCCGGCCCCGGCGATGGGCGACGCCCTGATCACCCGCCTGCAGGAGCATGCGGGTCTGAAATTCGTGATGGAGAGCTGAGACGTGGCGCCCGCTCGCATCGACCTGACCCCGGATTTGCGTCTGGGCGGCGGCGCGCTGGCTGAACTGCCGGACGCGCTGGTGCGGGCGGGATGTCGAAATGTCCTCATCATCACCGATCGGGTGATGGAAGAGCTGGGCTATCTGGCGCGTGTGCAGGACGTTCTGCACACCGCCAGCCTCACCTCCCGCGCATTCCTGGACACGGTACCGGAGCCGACCATCGCTTGTGTCGATGCTGGCCTCGAGGCCTTCTCCGGCGATGCCTATGACGGGTTGGTGGCGCTGGGTGGCGGCAGCGCCATCGACACGGCCAAGGCGATGAGCGCACGGCTGGCCTATGACCAGCCGATGGGCACTCTGAAGGTGCCGCACGTCATCAGCCGGCGCGGTCCGCCCGTGATCGCCATCCCCACGACGGCGGGGACCGGTTCCGAAGTCACGCGGGTCACGGTCATCACCGATGGCGACACTGACGAGAAAATGTTGTGCATGGGGCCTGGCCTGATGCCGGCGGCTGCAATTGTCGACTATGAGCTGACCCTGACCGTGCCGCCCCGAACAACGGCCGATACCGGTATCGACTCCCTGACGCATGCGATCGAGGCCTATGTCAGCCGCAAGGCCAATGCCTTTTCAGACCAGCAGGCGCTGGGTGCGATGCGACTGATCGCAAAACATATCCGGACGGCCTTCCACGAACCGGACAATCACGCGGCCCGCGACGCCATGATGACCGGGGCGATGCTGGCCGGGATGGCCTTCTCCAACGCGTCTGTGGCGCTGGTTCACGGCATGAGCCGCCCCATCGGCGCCTTCTTCCATGTCCCGCACGGTCTCTCAAACGCCATGCTCCTACCGGCCATCACACGCTGGTCAATTTCCGGCGCCCCCGGGCGGTACGCAGACTGCGCGCGCGTTATGGGCATCGCCGAGGCGGACGCCAGCGATCAAAGCGCCTGTGATCAGCTGGTTGACGCCCTGATCGCCCTGAATGCGGACCTTTGCGTCCCATCCATGTCGGAATACGGCCTGGACAAGGTGCGTTATCACCAAGTTTTGGAAACAATGGCGGAACAAGCCGAGGCGTCCGGCTCGCCAGCCAACAATCCGCGCCAGCCCAGCCAGGCCGACATGATCGCGCTCTATCGCGAGATCTGGTCCTGATGCCATAGGAAAAGGGTCTGAACCGTCGCCGGCTCAGGCCCTTCTCATATCTGGTTTTCCGCGAAGGCCTTAGCGGAAGTAACCCAGGATCGTCGCCGGAGCACTATTGGCAATCGACAGGGCCTGAACGCCCAGCTGTTGCTTCACCTGCAACGACTGCAGGCGTGCGCTCTCCTTGGCCAGGTCCGCATCGACCAGATTGCCGATACCCTTTTCCAGGGAGTCCGACAGCTTGCCAACGAAGTCCTTGTGAATGCCCAGGGACTTGGACGCCGTACCGAGACGAGCCAGGGACGAGTTCAGATTGTTGATCGAGGTCGAGATCGTACCGGCGATCGTACTCGCGGCACCGGCAGACTCAAACGATGCCGTCGCCGACAGCGTCACAACGCCGCCACCCAGGGAGAGGTTCTCGTCCTGGACTGAAATCGTGGAGGAACCGGATGCATTGGCCAGGGCCGAGATCGAGGTCACCGAGTTGTTGATCATGTTGGTGCCGTTGAAGGAGGCATTCGATACGATCTTGCCAACCTGGTCACGCAGGGCCTTGAAGTCCTCGTTCAGGGCCGTACGCGAGGCGCTGTCCAACGAGGCGTCGGACGCAGCCAGGGCTTTCTCTTTCATCTCGACAAGAATGTCAGAGACTGCCTCGCCCGCTGCCAGTGCAACGTCGACGGTTGATGCGGCCAGGTCGAGCGAATTGCCGACAGCCTCGTAACCTTTTACGTCTGCACGCATTTTCTGGGCGATAGCGTAGACACCACCATTGTCCTTGGCGGATGCGACCGCGAGACCCGTGTTGATGCGAGATTGAACCTGCTCAATGTCACGGTTGGTGGAATTGAGATTCTGTAGCGCCACCATGGCACCCGCATTGGTATTGATAGTCGCCATTTCTTGGCTCCCCACACTTTCTGTATCTACAAATGACGATGGGCCGGAGCTCTTTGTCTCCTGACAAGGTCATCGCCATGTCTGTACGCTAGCAAAACAGGTTGGATTTTTCGGAAACGACGCGTTGAGGTTGTGGAAACCCGGCCTTGCGCGCCCCGGACACACCGGTCGTTGCCCCGTGTTTGCGCCATTGCAACACGACCCCGGCTTCTCGCGCGGGCGACTTGTTGTTGGTGGCTTGAACGTCTAAACGGGACAGAGTTAGTGCCCGGTTTTTCCGGCCACAGAGCAGGGGAAAATCGCATGCGACACACCGTTCTCACATCCATGTTCGCCCTTATGGCCGGAAGCGCCTGTGCGCAGCCGGCGGACGAGGCGCCCATGGCCGGCACCATCACCGATGAAGGCGGCAGCCTGGAATTCACAATTCCCCTGCAGGAGGGCCAGCTCGTCACGCTGACGACGTCATCGGAAGAAAACTACGACACGATGCTTCGCCTGCTCGCGCCGGATGGAAAACCCCTCGCCGACAATGACGACATGCAGCCGGGCATCCTGCAGTCGCAGATCATCTTCATGCCGCGCTCCACAGGTGATTTCACAGCCGTGGTCAGCGGGTATGGCGGGGCGACGGGCTCGTTCGAACTGGAGGTGACCAACGGGCTTGAACTTGGCCTGTCCGGCGACGCCACGATTATCTCCGAACAATCCATCGCGCTGGGACGCGGTGCCAGCCCCCGCTTCCCGGTCGAGCTGGCCGCAGAGGACATTCTGGTCGCGACGACCTATGCGCTGACCGAGGAGCTGGATACCACGCTCACGCTCTACGCCGGGAACGGCGACATCATCTCGACCAATGATGACCGCGGAGACGGGTCCCTTAACTCGCAGATCGTCTTCCAGGCCGACAGCGCCATGCAGGTCGAGATTGAACTGGGCACGTTCAACAATGCCGGCTCGGGCGATGCGATCCTGTCGCTGGCCACGGACCCTCATGCAACGGTCCCGTTCGATTTCTCGACCATTGAGGGCGAGCTGATCGAAGCTCATACCGGCTATATCGACAGCGAAAACCAGACTCACAGCTACCCGATCCAGCTCGATGCTGGCCAGACGATCTATGCGGTCGCTGAAACCGTCAGCGGTGATCTCGACACCGTGCTCCGCCTGGTGAACCCTCAAGGCAATCCGGTGGCCCTGAATGATGACCGCGGTGACGGTTCGCTCCATTCCGCAGTTGCCTTCACGGCACCGGAGGCCGGCACCTATACGGTTTCAATGGAGCGTTATCGCAGCGGCGACAGCTCCGGCGAGTTCCAGCTCAACATTCTCAATGTCGATCCGTCCGTGGTGCAATTGCTTCAGGACCTGCTGGATCGTGTTGTCACGCTGAGCGGCGAAACCCGCACCATCACAACAGATGATTTCATCGTCCATTACACGCTCGACGGTGTGGATGCGTCCTCGGAAGCCTATGCTGTTCAGGTTGGCGAAGCCCTTCAGGAAGTCCTCGACATCCAGGTGGACCGCATGGGCTGGGTCGAGCCGGTTCGGGATGATGATGGCATGTACCGGGCCTTTATCGCCGACGCAGACGGCGCGATGGGCGTGACCTATCCGGTGCAGATCATTTTCGACAATCCGAACACGACCAAGCTCGAGAACACCGCGGCGCGGACTGTTTTCCTGATCGAGAATGACTTCCGCGGCCTGGGCAAGGAAGCCTCCGTGTACAGCCTGATGCGCGCCACCGCGACCCATGAGTTCAACCACGTGGTCCAGTTTGGGTATGATTCCGAGGAAGAACTTGGCTGGCTCTACGAGTCCACCGCGTCCTGGATCGAGACTGTAACCGTTGGCGCCGATCAGGATGCGACCGACTACGTGGTGACGGATTACGAGGCGCCAGAGATCTGCTGGACGACCAATCAGAGCGGTTTCGACTACGCTCAGTGGACATTGCTGCAATCCATCGCAGATGTTCACGGCGAGAACATGGTTGTGCGTTTCTGGGAGAATTCGGTCGACATGGACGGGTTCGAAACCATGGCGACCGAGTTTGAGGCTGCCGGCACAACGCTCCTGGACGCCGTCCTGCGCTGGCGCGCACAGAATTTCGCGCTCGACTATGACCTGGCGCCGCATTTCGATACCACGGTCCGCCTGCAGCACACGCTCGCCAGCGAGGGTCGCTGGACAACCAAGGGCGGACTGGAACAGACCGGCGCAAACTACATCGAGTTTGGCCTGGATGGTCGATATAATGTTCAGCTGGACAGCGATGCGAACATGGAAGTCGTGGTCCTGGCGCATGCCGGAGACCAGGTGCACGTCACACCGATTGGCCGCGACGGCACCGTCGATACGACCGGCAATGACTATACTGCGCTGATGATTTTCAACCGGACCCTGCCCGAAACGCCGGGCGAGTGTTCCGGTGCCGGTTACTCGCTGGATATCAGTGCCAGCCGCGCTGGCATCGCGTCACCAGCCTACAGCTTCAGCGCCGCACACTTCACGCCGCCCGTCGCGGCGGACAGCGAATAACAACCAAAAGGGCGCTGACGACCGGTCAGCGCCCTTTTTCTGTCGATCTTTGGACCGACATGCCAGACACAAAAAAGGGGCGGAAGGTCAAACCTTCCGCCCCTTTTTGCTGTTCAGGTGTGACGCCTAGAAGCGCAGACCGAGCTGGAAGCCCGCCTGGTGGTTCTCGGTCGTTTCACCATATTCGCCGCGATAGCCGAAGGAGAGGTTCATCCGGTCACCCTGGATGAACTCGAAGCCAGCATCGAACGTATACATTTCCTGATCGATCTGGGTCTCGATCTGAGCCGGGATGACGCCCGCCGGAGCCTCAACAAAGCTCATCGGCAATCCGAGATAATCATCAGAATGCCAACGTCCACCGAATGTCGCGCTGGCGATGAATTCGCGACCATCTTCGAACTCACGGGACCAACCCATTTCCAGAGCCGGGCTACCGATGATCATCCAGTCACTATCGCCACCGGACCGCATGCCGATGCCATCCGCGCCGGTCTCGTTGAAACCATTGTGGATCAGGTTGGTGAAGCTGAGGTCGGCACGCGGCAACAGATAGAAGCCGTTGTCGAACTCGGTCATCAGACCCGAACGGACCCGCAGATCGAGATAACCCGCCTCAGGCTCGCTTTCGGCAATCTGAGGCTCGAAGACGTTGATCATGCGAACCGTCTCATACTTCATCCAGCCACCGGTCAGGGTCGCCGCGAAGATACCGCCACCCTGGAAGTCGCGATTGACCGTGGCACCGACCGTCACGCCCTCACCATTGGTACCCGCACGCGAACCATCAATGTCGTGGAAGTTAATCGTCTCGTAACCGATCGCCGCACCCGCATTCCAGGTGTCATTGATCGGACGCTGGAAACCGGCACGGACAGAGAAGGTGTCCGCCTGGGTCGAGAAGCGCTCGAAGGAACGATCGCGATCCGCAGTACCCACATCCATGCGTGACCAGTTGCACTCCTCCTCCGAACGCATCGAGGACGGCGTACCGCAATTGATGAGATCGTCAGAGAAGGACAGGCTGGTATTGGTCAGGCCCTGCAGCACCGCGACATGCGGCTCCGGGTTCAGTTCCGTCATGATGTACTTGTACAGATCCGGATCCTGCAGATTGCCGAGCCATGCCAGGAGACGACCCGTGCCTTCCGCACCACCGACGTCCAGGTTGGAGTCCATGTGACCACCCAGAGCGCTCTCATTGCGGTTCAGGCCATCCACACCGCCAAAGTCGGTATCGATTGTGAGCAGGATGTCGCCAGCCTGGGCCCGGATGCCGAAATCAACAGCAAGCGTGTCTGTAATGTCCAGACCATTATCCGTGGCCGTACCGTTCGCCGAGGTGAACAGCGGCAGGTCACGATTGTCTGATAACCAGATGAAGGTCGCATCACCGGTGCCGTCGACCGTCGTATCGCCGGTGATGGTCACCAGGTCATAGTCGTACGGGCCAAAGGCAACATCGAAGTTCAGATAGCCATCGTCCGTCTGGACATAGTCACCGTTCAGCGCCACCTGGTTCACCACCCGAGCACCATAGAAGATGTTGTAGAGCGGATCGCCATCGGCATCGAGATTGTAGAACTCCTCGCCAGCGCGCAGATCGATCGGACGGGTTGTCGCCGCCAGGCCCATCAGGAAGCGCCCCTCATTGGTGAAGGTGCCACCGGAGATCGCCGGCATATTGGCCGTGAGATCCCGCTGGACCGGAGCCACAAAACTGTCAGCGGACGCCCCCATCGGGATGAGATCCTGAACCGGAGCCGAGCCCTTGTCGGACAGACCAGCCTGGACGGGAAGTTCGAGGTCCTGAACCGGAGCCGAGCCCTTGCCGTTCGTCATCATGTCAGATGAAACCACCTGGACCGGCAGCCCGGTGTCCTGGACCTGGAAGGTCGGCTTGCCGCCCTCAAGGGCCGTGACCGGAGCGGCATCCTGGACCTGGACACTCACAGCTCCACCGGTGCTCGCCGGGGCCGCTGTAGTGTCCTGGACCTGGACGAGGCCCTTGTCACTGGTCACCAGGGTGACCGGCTCTTGCGGCGTCGTCGGCTGTGGGCCACCCAGATCAATCGTGCTGAAGGCCATATAGGTTGAACCGATCTGGTTGTTAAAGGCATTCAGTCCCGAACCCATATCGATATTGCCGACGACCCAGCCCGTATTGTTCGCCGTATCATTGCCGGTCGTCGTGGTGATCGCCTGGCCTGACACAGCAGACAAGGTACCGGACGTGTTGAGGACGTTATTCGCCCCGCCGTCGAAGAAGACGCCCAGGCCGAACAGTGAGCCACCGCGGATATGGCTATCCAGGGTGATGCTCATGTCATCCGTGCCGTCACGTGCATCCGACTGCAGCAGCACAGCCACCGCATTGACGTCCGGAACGATCACATCACCGGAGTGGATGATGTTCACTTCACCCGCCGTACCGGCACCGAGGAAGCTGCCGAGAGATCCCAGCTGCGAGCCGAAATTACCCAGCAGACCACCACCGCCGCCAACGGACTGGGCAAAGATGCCCGTCGCGCCAAAGCCACGGATATTGATATGGCCGTTGGTACGGATCGTGATGTCGCCGCCATCGCCATCGCCGCCGGAGAACGGGTTCAGTCCGACATTGGTCGTGTAGGTGCCAAAGCCGAAAGAGTAGTCCCCGGCTGCGCCGCCACCACCACCGATGGATTGTGCAAAGATACCGTAGGCACCGAAGCCTTCCGTGGTGATATCACCGACATGGGTGATGTTGATATCACCGCCATCGCCGGCCGAGCCGCCGATACCGGAAATCGTCACATCGCCCCAGGCACCGACCGAACCGGCACCACCGACACCGCCACCGCCGCCGATCGACTGCGCCATGATGCCGTGAGCACCGTCACCGGTGGTGTAGATCGAGCCGGAATTGGTGATGTTGATATCGCCACCATCACCGGCTGCGCCACCCCGGCCACCGATATTCAGCGTCAGGGACGGGTTCTCGAAACTGTTGAGCAACTGGTAGAATTCGGTCAGGTCTGCCGCCGACTGGATTGCAGCGCCAAGAGCCGTCCGGCTGTCATTGCTGTCATCATAATCGGTTGCACCACCAACGCCGCCGCCACCACCGATGGACTGGGCGAAGATACCGTGCGCATTGGATCCGTAAGTGGTCACCGAACCGCTATTGTCGATGGTGACATTGCCCCCGTCACCGGCTGCACCGCCAGCACCACCAACCGCGACATTGCCAGCCAGGCCGGAACCGCCGACACCACCGCCGCCACCAACGGACTGGGCGAAGATGCCGTAGCCGCTGCGTGCATTATCCGCGAGGATCACGCCGCTATTGGTGACGACAACATTGCCGCCATCACCCGCTGCGCCACCGGAACCACCGATATTGATCGACGCTGCGCGGTTTTCATCGTTGGAGATGAAGCCAAGCCAGGTTTTGACCAGCTCGCCGGACTGGGACACCAGCCCGCCTTCACCACCACCGCCACCGACGGACTGGGCGAAGATACCGTTCGACATTTCGCCGCCGACGCCGATTGAACCCTGGTTATCAACGGTCACTGCGCCGCCATCGCCACCGGTGCCACCAGAGCCACCCATGGAAACGGATACCTGGGTATCACGCGTTCCGGCGCCGTCAGTGGAATTGTAGGAGGTTACGAAACCGCCGGCATCACCGCCACGGCCACCGCCGCCGCCGACAGACTGGGCGAAGACACCGTGTGCTGCGCCACCCAGCGTGACGATCGTGCCGGTATTGGTCACGTCGACAGATCCGCCGACGCTGCCCGCACCACCAGATCCGCCAATGCCGATCGCGTAATTGCCGTTATTGCCCTTGCCGAAGGAACCGGACGTGGCAAAGCCGACACCACCATCACCGCCACCGCCACCGATGGACTGGGCGTACACACCAACCGCCTGGTCACCCAGGGTCAGGATGGTCGCATCCGTGTTGACGGTCACCGAGCCACCGGAGTTGCCAGCACCGCCCGAGCCGCCGATAGAGACGTTGAGGCTGTTGGAATTGGTCCCCGCGCTGCCGGAAGTAGAACCGGTCAGGAAGGCGCCGAACGTGTCTTCATCGACACCAACCATGCCGCCCTGGCCGCCGCCACCACCGATCGACTGAGCGAAGATCGCATGCGAGGCCTCGCCCGTCGTCTGGACAACACCGTCCGCCGTGACAGAGACCGCACCGCCAGTGCTGCCGTCGCCGGCATCACCACCGATAGACAGGTCCAGCGTGTTGGAGTTGGAGCCCGTCAGGGACAGATTGCCGGCATAGCCGCCTTGTCCGCCGCCACCGCCAACGGATTCTGCAAACACGCCGTAAGCGGCTGCGCCCGAGGTCGTGATCACGCCGGACTGGCTGACCGTGACCGAACCACCGGAACCACCAATACCGCCACTGCCCCCGATAGAGACGTTGAGCGAGTTGGAGTTGGACAGAGAGAACGAACCGGAGAAGGTCGAGCCGCCATTACCGCCGCCGCCGCCGATGGACTGCGCGAAAATGCCGTGGGAAGCATCGCCAACGGTGCCGATATCCGTCGTCGAGGAGATCGAGACGCTGTTGCCGTCGCCGCCACCCGCACCGCTGCCGCCAATGGCGACACCGAGCGAGGTCGTCTGGGACGAGGTCAGCGCACCGGAGAAGGTTCCGGAGAAGCCGCCATTACCGCCGCCGCCGCCGATGGACTGGGCGAACAGGCCGTGAGAGCCCGCACCGGCCGTCGTGACCGTTCCCTGCGAGGTAATGCTGGCCGTGCCGGCATGACCGGCGGTTCCGCCGGAACCACCCAGCGACACATTCAGCGACGTGCTGCCGGAACCACCCGTCAGCGAACCGGCGACCGAGAAGCCGCCATTACCGCCACCGCCGCCCAGCGACTGTGCGAAGATACCATGCGCGGCATCGCCCTGGGTCGATACGCCGACCTGCTGCGATACGGAGACATTGCCGGCATCGCCGCCACCGCCACCGGATCCGCCGAGCGAGACACCGATCGAACGGCTCGTGGAGCCGGAATAGGCCGCAGCCAGATTGCCGGACCAGCCGCCATTACCACCGCCGCCGCCGACGGATTGACCAAAGAGGCCGTGCGACCGATCGCCCTGCGTGACAACTCCGTCCGTGGACGCGATTGTCACAGCGTCGGCATTGCCTGCGCCGCCACCCGTACCACCAATGGATACGCTGGCCGTATTGGCAGACTGGCTTGCGCCACCGCCGGACCCGGACAGGGAGAAGCCGCCCGTACCGCCGCCGCCGCCAACAGACTGAGCCTGGATACCGGTGGAATCATTGCCCACGGTCGAGATCATGGCCGAATTGGTGACCGAGACCGCACCCGCGTCATTACCGCTGCCGCCGTCACCGCCGAGGCTGACAGAGGCCGTCGCGGTCGAATTGCCGATAGCAAAGGCCAGCGAACCCGACCATCCGCCACGACCACCGCCGCCCGCGACGGACTGGGCCAGAATGCCCTGGGCCTGGTCGCCCTCGGTCATGATGATATTGGAGTTCGCAACAGTGACCGTGCCACTGGTTGCGCCATCGCCACCATTGCCGCCCAGCGAGACAGAGGCTGAAAGCGGGCTGCTGGAACCGGCGACCGCTGCGGAGCCGGAAAGCGAGAAGCCGCCAGCACCGCCACCGCCACCAACAGACTGGGCCAGAATGCCAACACCGCCATTCGCGGTGGTGCCAATGGCGCCGGAATTGGTCACGGTGACGTTGTTTCCAAGACCTCCCGTACCGCCATCGCCACCAAGCGAGACAGACGCTGCGTTCGCAGTCGAGCCCACGGAAATCGCACCGGAGACGGAGAAACCGCCGTTACCGCCACCGCCGCCAACGGACTGCGCGACCACGCCAGACGCATTGACACCGGTCGTCGTGATCGTCGCCGTGTTGGTGACGTCGACCGTGCCCGCATTGTTACCGCTGCCGGCATCACCACCCATGCTCAGGGCAAGCGATCCTGCGGTCGAGCCGGCCGAACCGGATGCGGCGAAGGAGAAGCCGCCATTACCGCCGCCGCCGCCGACGGACTGCGCCAGGATACCATGCGCATTGTCACCGAGCGTTGCGATTCCGGCCGTATTGCCAACCGTTACGCCAGCCGAGGTGCCGCCGCTGCCTCCATCGCCACCCATAGCGACAGACGCGGCATAGGCATTCGTGCCACCGGACAGCGCCACCGCGCCGGCCCAGCCGCCATTGCCACCGCCGCCACCGACGGACTGGGCGAAGATGCCATGGGCACTGTTGCCGCCGGTATTGATGATCGCCGAATTGGTAACATTCACAGTCGATGCGGCACCACCGGTACCGCCATCACCACCCATGGCAAAACCAATCGCCGGTAAGGACGAGGTGCCTGCGGCAAGGCCAACACTGAGACCAAAATGACCGTTACCGCCACCGCCACCGATCGACTGCGCTGCGAGCGCGATCGCTGAATCGCCGAACGTCAGGATTTCACCGGTATTGTTCACCGTCACCGCACCGGCGACGCCGCCAGAACCACCGTCCTGGCCACCAATGCCGAAGGATGCGGCCACACCATTGGATCCGATACCCAGGCTGCCGGTTGCCGAGAAGGCGCCATTGCCGCCGCCGCCGCCGATCGACTGGGCCAGAATGCCCATCGCGGCATCGCCACTGGTTACCAGAAGCGAGCTGTTGGTGACGCCAACGGTTGAGCCGTCACCGCCATCAGAACTGCTGCCGCCGATGGAGTAGGGCACAGCAAATGAGGTGGTCGTGCCTGCGAAAGTTGCTGATCCGGAGACTGCAAATCCGGCATCGCCGCCGCCGCCACCCAGCGATTGCGCGAAGATGGCATGGGCAGCATCACCACCCGTCGTGACGAAATCGCCGGAATTGTTGAGCGTTACAGCACCGGCATTGCCGCCATTGCCGCCATCACCACCGAGCGCCAGCGCTCCGCCAAGCGAGCGGGAGCCCGATGCGTTGACATTGCCGGAGATGGAGAAACCACCCGCACCACCGCCGCCACCGACGGATTGGGCGAACATGCCGTGCGAACGATCGCCGCTCGTGGAGACCCAATCTGCAGACGTCAGCGAGACTGAACCGGCATTGCCGCCGATTGCGCCACTGGCGCCGAAGGACAGATCCAGACCGATTGAGTTGGACCCGGTGCCATTGATGGAACCGGAGATCGAAGAGCCGCCATTACCGCCGCCGCCACCGATCGACTGGGCAAAGATACCCGTCGACTCGTCGCCGAGCGTCATGACCGCGGCGTTGGACACCGTGGTGACATTGCCGGCATCGCTTGCCGCGCCTGCGCCGCCGCCGATGGACACACCAATCGAACCGCCATTGGAACCCGCAAGGGTGATCGAGCCGGTGATGGACATGCCACCATTACCGCCGCCGCCGCCGATGGACTGGGCCAGGATACCGTGAGACCGGTCCCCCTCGGTGTAAACAACGTCTTCAGTCGTGACATAGACGTCATTGCCGTTGGCACCGCCACCGCCATCACCACCCAGGGCGACATTGATGCCGGCAGCGTTCGAGCTGCCCGCGGTGATCGAACCGGAGATGGCGAGACCGCCATCACCACCGCCGCCACCGATGGACTGGGCCATGATGCCGTGGGCGTCATCGCCCATGGTGTAAACCTGCTCATTGGCTGTCACCCGAACGATGCCAGGCGTATCGCCGGTGCCACCGCCACCACCGATGGTCACTCCGATCGTCGCGGTTTGCTGGCCGAAGCTGAGACCGCCGGAAATGGACATGCCGCCATTACCGCCGCCTCCGCCGATCGACTGGGCGGAAATACCATGGGAGCCGTCACCCATGGTCGTGACCGCATCGGTCGTGACCGTGACATCACCCGCAGAACCGCCATCACCGGCGCCGCCGCCGATGGAAACGCCAAGCGCGCCACCGACCGTGCCGCCAGCACCCGCGCCAGCAGCGATGGAGAAGCCGCCATTACCGCCACCGCCGCCGAGCGACTGGGCCAGAACGCCGATCGCGTCATCCCCCATGGTGACAACATCTTCGACAACAACAGTGACATTGCGCGCGACACCGCCATCACCGGCGCCACCGCCAATGCTGACATTCACCGCGCCACCTACAGTGCCGCCGCCGCCAACGCCCGCTGCAATGGAAAAACCGCCATTACCGCCGCCGCCACCGATGGACTGCGCGAGGACACCAACTGATCCGTCGCCGTTCGTGGCGACATCCTCAGCGGTTACGTAAACGTGGTTGGCATCGCCACCAATGGCGCCAGAACCGCCCAGGGCGACATTGACCGAACCGCCGACCGTGCCGCCGAAACCGGCACCGGCTGCGATAGCAAAACCGCCATTACCGCCGCCGCCGCCGATCGACTGCGCCAGGATACCGTGAGATTCGGTGCCTTGTGTGATGACATGCTCTGTCTGTGTGACCGTCACCGTGCCCGAATAGGAACCGGCACCGCCGCCGCCGCCAATCGAGACGCCCACACCGACGCCGCCTGTGCCGCCTGCAGTGATATTGCCGGTCGCAGACCAGCCACCATTGCCCCCGCCGCCGCCGATGGACTGTGCTGCGATACCGTGAGAGCCGTCACCGGTCGTCTCGACCACATCCGTCGCGTGAACGGTTACGTCATTGGCATACGCGCCGGCGCCCGCGTCACCGCCAAGCGCCACATTGACGGCGCCACCTGCCGTTCCACCCACACCGAGCGTGCCGGAGAAGGCGAAACCGCCATTACCGCCCCCACCGCCGATGGACTGGGCCAGGATGCCGTGAGAAATATCACCAAAGGTGAAGACACCACCGTCGGACGTGACCAGGACGTCGGCAAGCACCGTGCCGCCAGAGCCGCCATCGCCGCCCAGGGAAACTCCAACACCGACGCCCGCGGTGCCACCGATGGAGAGACTGCCCGTCGCCGACCAGCCACCATTGCCACCACCGCCACCGACGGACTGGGCAAAGAGACCGTGAGAATTGTCACCGGAGGTCTGGATGATGCCATCACTGTGCAGCGTCACCGCATCCGAGTAGGAGCCCGCGCCGCCATCACCGCCCATGGCGACATCAACCCCGATACCGGCTGCGCCACCCGCAGTCAGCGATCCGGAGAAGGAGAAGCCGCCATTACCGCCGCCGCCACCGATGGACTGGGCGACAAGGCCGTGAGAGTTGTTCCCGACCGTGATCGTGTTGCTGGTCGAGTCGACATAAACCGAATTTCCGTAGCCACCGCCGCCGCCGGCACCACCCATGGAAACGCCTATACCAACGGCAGCGCCGTCGGAAATGGCCAGCGTCGCCGTACCGGTCCAGCCGCCATTACCACCGCCGCCGCCGATAGATTGCGCCAGCAAACCGGAGGAGTTATTGCCGCTCGTCTGGATCGTGTCGGACGTGTAGACAATGACATGGTCACCGTCGCCGCCTGAACCGGCATCGCCGCCGACCGCAACGGATACCGATGCCGAAGCCCCCAGGCCCGCACTGACCGACCCGGCAAAACTCTGGCCACCATTACCGCCGCCGCCACCCACGGACTGGGCGAGAATGGCGTGCGCATTGTCACCAAATGTCAGGACCGACCCGTCGATATCCATGCTGACGACACCGCCGTCGCCACCCGTCGCGCCATCACCACCGACGGCTACGGAAACAGACCCGAACAGACCAATGGACCCGGATACGGAATAACCGCCGTTACCGCCGCCACCGCCAACAGACTGACCAAAAATGCCTGTCGATCCGTTTTCACGGGTCTCGATTGCAGAGCCGGCACCCGTATTGACAGAGACCCTGCCACCATCACCGCCGGCGCCGCCATTGCCACCGATGGCAACACTGGCAAACAGGCCGCCGGAAACAGCGCTGCCACCATTACCGCCGCCGCCACCAACGGACTGGGCGAGGATCGCGCCTGAGTTCTCTCCGGTTGTCAGGATATTGCCATTGGCATTCACCGTGACGGTATTGGAGTGATTGCCCGTACCGCCGCCGCCGCCGACAGCCACAATACCGCCGCCAGCGCCGCCATTACCACCGCCACCACCGATCGACTGGGCGACAATACCGGTTGCTCCAAAGCCCTGCGTCTGGATCAGACCTGACGTGGTCACAGTGACCGTATTGCCGAGGCCGCCGCCCGTGCCGGAGCCACCAATGCCGACAATTCCGCCGCCTGCGGCGCCATTACCGCCGCCGCCGCCAATCGACTGAGCGAGGATGCCAAAGGACCGGTCGCCCTCGGTGAGCACGCTGCCCATGGCAACATTCACGATGCCGCCGTCGCCGCCATCATCACCGCTGCCGCCCACGGCAACGATACCACCGCTGGTGCCGCCATTACCGCCGCCGCCACCAATCGCCTGCGCCAGGACACCATGCGCATCAACGCCGGTCGTCGAAATCGTGCCATTGCCTGTGACATAGACGCCTGCAGCCGAACCGCCGCCCGCGCCGGTGCCGCCAATCGCCGCAATACCGCCGGAGCTGGAACCGTTACCGCCACCGCCGCCGATGGACTGAATGAGGATGGCCATCGCACCCTCGCCCATCGTGGTGATCAGACCGTCATTGTGAACATAAACATTACTGGCCGCACCGCCGGAGCCGCCACCACCACCAACGGCCACAAGGCCGCCCGTGCCACGTGCGGAACCACCGCCGCCACCGATTGACTGGGCCAGGATGCCGTGAGCCCGATCACCGGTAATGCCGAGATTGCCCTGGGTATCGAACCCGGTCGAGATGGCGCCGTAATTGTAAACACGAACGGTATCACCATCGCCGCCCGCGCCTGAGCTTGAGCCCAGGGCCACAACACCGCCAGACGCACCGCTCCGGCCGCCACCGCCACCAATCGACTGGGCGGTGATACCAACGGATTCATCGCCACGCGTGGTGATGGTCGCGCCGGACCGGTTTGTAACCGTGACCTCGCCGCCATTGCCGGCGCCGCCACCGCCGCCTCCAAAGGCGACAATACCACCCGAGGAACCGGAATTGCCGCCGGAGCCACCAAGGCTCTGCGCGAAAATGCCATCAGCTCCGACACCGGTCGTGATGATGGAGCCGTAATTGTCGACCGTGACCGCGGCGCCATTACCGCCCGTGCTGCCGCTGTCGGCATCGCCGACAATTCCGAAACTGTCGCCGGCATTGCCCGATGCGCCACCCATCGACATGGCCATGATACCCACAGCGCCATCGCCCGTCGTGCTGATCGCGCCATGATTGGTGACATTGACGATGCCACCCTCGGCCGCCTCGCCCGAAGAACCACCATCCGACCAGATGAAGCCGGAACCGCCATCACCACCGCGCCCCGCGCGGCTCATGGCGAAGATACCGTGAGAATTGATGCCGGACGTGGTGACATCGACATAGCTGGTCAGATCGACCAGGCCGCCCTCGCCGCCTTCACCGCCTTCATAACCCTTGAAGCCAAAACCATAGGCATCGCCGCCCTGGCCACCATCACCACCGATGGAGACCACGCTGATGCCCGGCAGATTATTGCTGACCGAGTCGATATCGCCGTTATTGCCAGCCGTAAGCGTGTGCACGATATCCGGACCATCGCCGCCATCCTCGCCCGGATCGCCGTTCGCACCGATGGTGAAACACTTGATGATGCAGATGCGCGCGCCCCAGGCGTCATCGCCGTCTGAACCATTGGATCCGCGCTGGCGGTCAGAATAGACATTTGTATTGCCCGCCGGAATGGTCGGGTTGACCGATGCCGCCGGAGAGCCAGGCGCACCGGTAATGCCGGAAGAGGCACCGGACACATCACCACTGCGAGAGGTAACAGAGGCGAAGGTGAAGGGGTCACCATTCGAGTCTTCCACATCAAAGGAAATGACGTCGCCACTGCCATTGGTATTGATCGCGGTAACGGTGTAGGTCGCGGCGCTACCGGCGGTGTCGGAGGTCGCCGTGGGATCAACAATAGTATCGCCGACGGTCATGGCGACGATGATGATGTTGAAGGCATCCGTCATGACGACATTGTCGCCAAGCACCGCCTGGACCGTTTCCGTTGCCCCTGTCAGCGGATTGGTGATCGTGTCACCGACAGCCTGGGCCTGGGCGGCCGGCGCGATGACCGCAGCCGCACCGAAGCTGGCCAGCGCCACCCCCATAGCGTGCATGGATGAACCCAGAAGCAGTCGGGATGCGGCGCGCGCACGTGTGCGCGCACGACCAACGGTGGCACGAGATTGCTTGGACACTGCCCCCCCAATGGCGCTAGGCGCCAATAAATGCGTCCGCAAACAGACGGACGCCCCCTCATCTTGCGATACAAGCACAAAGAGGCCCGAACAACCAAGGGTTTTCGTTAACTTTTTCGCAAAATCGAAACAATGCGTTTCGCAACACAACCGCTGCAGTCCGACGCTACCACCCTACCACGCCTAGGCCTTGCCAGACTGGTTAATGCGCGCCGCGACGAAAGAGAACGGCAGGAATGGTTTTCATCGCAATCCGGATATCAAGCCCGGCTGACCAGCGCCGAATATACTCGATATCCAGAGCCACACGGTCGGAGAAGTCGGTATCCGCCCGCCCTGAAACCTGCCACAAACCGGTCAGCCCCGGCCGGGCCATCTTGTAATAGGCGATATCACGTCCATAGAGCGCGGTGTCATCCAGATCCGTCCCCGGCGCATGAACGATGGGGCGGGGCCCGACAATCGACATGTCACCGCGGATGACATTGATCAGCTGTGGCAGTTCATCAATGCTCCAGGTTCTGATGAATTCGCCAAACATGGTGATCCGCGGGTCATCCCGCAATTTACGCGTTTCTGCCCACTCACGCGCAGCGGTCGCATCCTCTGCCAGAAGCTGTTGCAGCCGCGCTTCTGCATCAATGCGCATAGAGCGGAATTTGTAGAAGCGGAAGGCCTTGCCGGTATGTCCCAGACGCGATTGCACGAAGACCGGCGCACCCCCGTCACTGCACCAGATCCACACGGCAATCAGCGCCAGAACAGGAGACAGCAGCACCAGAGCCGGAACTGCGATGGCGAGGTCGCAGATCCGCTTGATCAGGCTGTTGGCTGGACGCCGGTCAACATCCGAGCCGACCTCCCGGCTTGCGCCGGCACCGAATACGGGAATGTCGAGATCATAGGACATGCGCCCGGAGATCGCCTCCGACCGGTCCATGCCTCTCTCTGATCCTCGTATTTCGAACACCTTCATCTCCGGTGCAATGATGGCCGAACCGGCCTGTTAGTCCGTGTAATACTTGCGATAAGCCTGGTAGTAGGCGCCGTAATTCGCGTCGCCATAGCGCGATTGCTTCTTCAGGTTCACACTGGCCAGAACCACGCCCAGGATGTTGGCGCGCGCCTTGCCCAATGTGGCGATCGCATTCTTGACGACCGGCGCACGCGTCTCACCCCACAGGGCATTGACCACAACAGCATCCGCACGACTGGCGATAACCATGGTCTCCGCCACAGCCAGCACTGGCGGGCAATCCAGGACCACCAGATCGTATTCAGTCTTTGCCCAGGCGATCAGATCGGCGAATGCCTGGGTGCCAAACACGTCCTTGGTCGTCGTCCGGGACTTTCCGGCCGGCAGGATTTCCAGCTCGGTCTTGGCGTCCTTGTGGATGGCCTTCTTGATATCCTCGCGGCCCATCAGGCTGTCGAGCCACCCCCGGCCGGCGCGCCCGGCGAGGGCATGCGACAGGCGCCGGCGGCGGATATCGCAATCAATAACCAGCGTCTTGCTGCCCGCCATTGCGGAGATCCGGCCGAGACAGACCGAGGTCGTTGTCTTGCCTTCCCCGGGAACGGCGGAGGTGATGGCGACGACCTTGTTTGCGCCGGGCTCGTCACTCAGCGTGATCGTGGACCGAATGGAGCGGATGCTCTCGGCAAAACCGGAAAGCGGCTTCTTGACCAGGTATTGCCCCGGTGTCCGCGCACCGACCGTCAGAGGCGACAGGACGTTGAACCGCAGCATCGGAACAGAGGCGATGTGTGGCAGGCCCAGCTTGTTCTCGACGTCACGATCGAGAAACAGGACATTGGTCAACATCTCGATCAGGAAAATCACCGCCAAGCCGGCCGCCACACCCATCGCTGCACCCAGCGCCAGGTTCAGCTGCAAGTTCGGTGAGCTGGGCGAGGCCGGCAATTCGGCTTGGGAAATCACACGCGCGTCGGATTGAGCGAGCGACTCCTGCTCGGAGGTTTGCTGGAACCGGGCCAGGATCGACTGGAACAGGGTACGACTGGCCTCGGCTTCACGCTCCAGCTCCTGCAAACGCACCACTGAGGCATAGTTGTCTCCCAGCTCGTCACGCAGCCGCGCGAGACTACCCTCAAGCGAGTTCACCCGACCCCGTGCCACTGCGACTTCATTCGACAAGCTGGCGACAATCCGGTCAACTTCCAGCGCGATCTGACGTGTCAGGTCCTCGATTTCCTGGTTGATCGTTTGCATCTGCGGATGGCGCGGGCCATAGCGCGTTCCCAGATCACCCCGACGCCGAACGGCATCAGCGTGCTGGATACGCAGATCGCGAATGACTTCGGATTGCAGTGCCTCGGAAATGGTCTCGGCGCTCGCACCGCGATTGACTTCCTGCTGCACGGTCCGCAACCGCGCCTGCGCCTCAGCCAAGGCCGCGCGCTGCATGACCAGTTGCGCATTCACATCAGAGATCTGCTGCTCGGTCAGGGTGGCGCCCTGAGCGTCAAGCAGCCCGGCCTCCTCGCGGAACGCCGCCACAGCAGCTTCCTTGACGCGAACATCCTCACGCAAGGTTTCCACGCGCCCATTCAACCATTCATTGGCCCGCTCGGTCGCAGCAAACTTCTCCTCGAGCTGGGCGATCAGATACTGGTCGACATAGATATTTGCGATTTCACGGGCCAGGCGCGGTGAGGCCGAGGTCACACTGACATCGATCAGATAAGACACCCCGCTACGCTCGACATGCAGACTCCTGAGCAATTCAGTAATGACGCGATCCCGCGCGATTTCGGGGTCAAGGGTCGCATCGGCAGCCGCACCCACCGCCTGGGTCGGCATCAGCGCATTGGCCAGACGCACTACAGATGTGCGGAACTGATCCATCAACCCCGGCTCCTGGAGCTGGGGGTTGAACTCGCTCACCCCCATCAAGCCCATGCGGTCGACAACCGCCCCGGCGAGCGAACGACTGCGCAGAACCTCGACCTCGGTATCGACCGTCGCAGAGTCCGGCGGATTGCCCGAGATGACGGCATCAAAATCGATGACCTGAGCCTGCTGCACGTCCAGCGCAACCTGAGCCGTCGCAGTATAGAGCGGTGTCGAGCGCGCGGTAAAAACCACCACGGCTGCCAGGACAAGCACCGTGACACCCAAAAGGGTCCATATGCGGCGCTTGATGATGTTGATGATGCCCAGAAAATCTACCAGATCTTCGTTTTGTGCATCCGCTGCTGCGTACATCCTGTCCATAACACTGCTCAATACTCGCTGCGACGTTCATCGTTCACCTAGATGAACACGGCTGGCATGAAGCCAGCATGAACTACGGCCGCAGAACCAACCTCAACGCCAAAATGTCTTGATCAAAGTCCTGACCAGGGAAGGCCCCGGCCGATTCCTGCTCCATGCGCGTAAACGATGCCTCGACACCGACATTGCGGTTGACAAACCAGGTCGCTCCCGCCGATGCGGTCCAGCGCTCATCAACACGATCAATGCCGAGGAAATCACGCTCTGACCGCTCGATTTCGGCGGACAGAACCAGGTTTCTCAACAGTTCATGGTCCACGCGCGCCGCGACCGTTTCCGAGGTAAACCCGCCAGAGGCCTCGAACGGAGCATCTTCGATGAAGCGGGCGGCCCGCACGGTGACCGTGGTCAACTGTGTCGGATACCACTCCACCAGGCCGTCCAGGCCCCAGCCGTCCAGCTTGCCCTGGGCAGGATCATCATAGGTCTGCTCGTTATAGCCGATCCCGATGACACCACGTGCCGTTCCTCCGATATCGAAATCTGCACCGACATCGATCATATAGCCGTCAGAATCGCGATTATTGGCGATAGCCGGCGGCGCCAGATCATAATCGCGCTCATTCTTGCGATAGCGCGCAAATACCGAGGTGAACGGGCTGATCGCGTAATCACCGCGGGCGGTGAAAATGGTTTCCTCGCGATCGCGGAAATCCTGGTCCGCAAACCCACCACCGATCAACTCTGCGTCGTCGAAATCATAGTCGATCTTGTCCGCACGCAGGATCAAACGCGTGCGGCCAAAGTCTGCCTGCCCACCCACGAACCAGTTGCTGGCATCATACTCGACCGGCTTGGCAGCGATCGAGGCGACACCGGCCGCAGTCCGGGACTCCACCAGCTCCGCCGCGCCGAAACCGGCTTCGAACAGCACGCTGCGCGTAATGTCCACATGACCGGACAGGCCCATATCCGTTGTCCAGGTGCTCTCATCGGAGAAGTCACTGAACTCCCGGCTCAAGCCGAGCAGATGCCCCTGAATGCCGTGGCGGGACCAGGTTGTCTCGACATCGAGCGTCGGATTGATGACCCAGATCGTGTCGGATTCCTCACCGCTCGGAGCGGCAAAGACATTGTCGTTAAAGTCGACACCGACCGTGAGCTCCGGATCCCAGATCCATGCTCCGGTCTGGACGCCCTCGGATTTGAACTCGGGACGGGAACGCCCCATGACGCTGGCATTTCGGGCCCGGAAGAAATTCCCTACCTCGGTCGGATCATGCGCGAAAGCGGCTTCCGAGTGCGATACTGCGACCAAGGCGCCGGGAAGCGCGACTGCAACAAAACCATACTTCATGACATTCACCTCTCTATCTCAGGCGCGGGGCGCCGAGAGACTCAATAGTCCGAATTTCCACCACCGGACGGCGGGACCGGCGGCCGCGGACGACGCCCTCCCCACTCATAATCCGGCCAGCGACGGCAAAGATTGATCTCGTCATCACCGAGTCCGGTATCATGCGAGTATCCAGCATCGCCCCGTGGCTGATGAATCCGAACATACGTCAGCGCGTTCCGAATGGCGACGACCGGCGCGGCAGTCGCCTGGACCACGGTCAGCGCGTGGCGCTCTTCCGGTGCCGAGGCACCGGATTCGCGAAGGGCAGTGCGCAAGGCTGCCTCGTATTCACATTGGGTTGCATCCCTTGCGAGGGAATCGACGACACCGCGGAGCTCGCTGACGAGAACCGGCTCGGGGGCCGGTTCCGGCACAGGCTCAGGCACAGGCTCAGGAATCACCGCGACCTGCGGCTCGGGCTCCGGCTCAGGAGCCGGCTCGGGCTCGGCTTGCGGCTCAGGCTCCGGTTCAGGTTGCGGTTCTGGCTCGGGGACATAATCGGGCGCCCAGGTGCATGGGTCCGGCGCCTCGCAACTGGTGACGACATCACTGTCGAATTCATAGCCGTCGACATCATCCGGCTGCAGCAAATCCACATTGGTCAAGGCGTCATAGAACACCATGCCGCACTCTTCCGACATCTCGCAGACGCCATCGGCCTGGACCTGGGCCAGAGCTCGCGATTCCGTCTCACCGTCGACATCCGCTTCGATGAGGACACGCTGGACAGCCGCCTCGATCTCGCATTCAGCACTGTCGAGCGGCAATTGTTCCAGTACGATCTTGATACGGTCTGCAAGCCAGTCGACTGTCCCGACCCCGCCTGCAACGGCCGGAGCAGCGAAGAACATCGCGGCGCCCAGGGCCGCGGACGCGGACAGGGCCCTGCGATATCGACGCAGATGAGCTGTCTTGCCGTGCGATTTCTTGCTCATGCCTCCCCCCGGATAGCGTGGCACCGAAGGAAAACCCGGCCCCACTTGAACAGCACTGAAAGCCCCGCTCGTCCGTGCTCCCCATAAAAGTTAAAAAAAAGTACCAATCACGCGTTCATTTCACGTCACCCAAATGGGTTAAGGGACGTTAACTATGAACCGGGTTCGGAATTGGACCGGAATTGGGCGAGTTTTCGACGCACCCGTTCAGACTTGCGTCATCTTCAAAAAGCAGGTCACCTTGACGCCATACACCTGAGGGGAGAATTCGATGTTCGGCTTTGGAGGGTTGCAATCCAAGACCCGGAACATGCCCACGCACGACCAGCTGATTTACGCGGTTGGCGACGTACACGGGCGCGCGGATCTGCTGAACAAGCTCCTGACAAAAATCGACAAGGACAGGGCCGGCAAGCCCGCCGAAATCATCCTGCTGGGAGATTATGTGGATCGGGGACCATCCTCCCGTGAAGTCATTGAAAAGCTCGCGTCGGGATCAGCTGACGGAACCATAAAACTGACCTGTCTACGAGGAAATCACGAGCATACACTCCTGACATTCCTGGCTGATCACACGATCGGTCCCGAGTGGGGCAAGTATGGGGGTGTGGAAACGCTCGCCTCCTATGGGGTGAGTCCGCCCAGGAAACGCACGCGCGCCGAGGATTGGGAGGCGTGCCAGCAGGCCCTGAAGGCTGCCATACCCGAGCACCATATCGCTTTTCTGGAGAATTTGCCGGTGATGGCCGATCGCAATCCCTACCTGTTCGTTCATGCAGGGATAGATCCGGATCAGCCGCTGGCGGAACAATCCAGCAAGACGATGCTGTGGATTCGAGAACCCTTCCTCAGCTTCAATGGTCGCCTGGAAAGATTTGTCGTGCACGGTCATTCGGCCGACAAGAAACCAACGCGCAAGCGTTACCGGATCGGCATAGATACCGGTGCCTACATCACAAATACGCTGACAGCATTGCGTATCGGAAAAGGGCGGCCCCGTCTGATCCAAAGCTAGGACCTCTGCCCCGATCTCGCCTTAACTGCCACACAATCACCCAATTGGGTTAATACCGCATTCAGCCACGCTGCTAGAATTTTACGCTCTGTTAATTCAATGAACTAGGGCGGTTCGGCGTGGCGGATTTCTACCTCGACAATACGATCGGAACGGATAACAGCGGTCGCAATGCGACCGGTGCGAGCTTCAATATTCTCGGCATTTCCATCGCCGCCACGACGCTGGACCGCACCGCGCACACCCTTGAAGGGTGGGCCGGGGACAAGCTGGGTCGTTTTGTCTGTATCCGCGACACGCCAAGCCTTGTGCATGCCCAGGATGATCCGGAGTTCATGGCCTTGCACAAGGAGGCCGCGCTGGTAACGCCGGACGGATCGCCGCTCGCCCTTGTCGGCTGGCTGCGCGGATATGATGTTCGCCGCACCTGTGGTCCGGACCTGTTTGACCTAATGATGTCGCGCTCAGCGACCACCGGGATGAAACACTATTTCTATGGCGGCAAGGAGGGCGTCGCCGACACCCTCAAATCCCGCATGGAAGCCAAATATCCCGGCGTGAAGATCGTAGGCACGCAATGCCCACCCTTCCGCAAGCCCACCGCTGCCGAGGAACGCGAAACCATCGACAGGATTGTCGCCTCGGGCGCCGACACCGTCTGGGTCGGCCTGTCGTCACCGAAACAGGAATTCTGGATGGCGCGCAATCGGGACAAGCTTCCGGCTACGCTGATCGGCGTTGGCGCTGCCTTCGATTTTCATTCCGGAGAAGTTACGCGCGCGCCAGGCTGGATGCAGAAATCCATGCTGGAATGGCTGCACCGCCTCTGTTCGGAACCCAAGCGCCTGTGGCGTCGGTATTTGATCCTGGCCCCGAGATTCGTCATTCTGGCCGGACTGGAAACTCTTCTGGCGGCACGGCTCTGGCGACGGCGCAGATCGACCGCGCCGTAATGACCGCTCCGTGAGGACAAGATCACTGTGCTGACAAGACTCTGGGGCCTGGCCCGGCAATACCGGGACATGAACTGGTCCCTGGTCGACCAGGCCATGGTGTCGGGCTCGAACTTCCTGACCGGTGTTCTGATCGCGCGCGCGCTGGGCCTGGAAGGGTTCGGTGTTTACACGCTGATCTGGCTTATCGCCGTTTTCATCCAGAACCTTCAGCACGCACTGATCAACACGCCCCTGCTGACGTATGGCGCTCGAGCGGAGGCCGATGAGCGCTCTGTCCTGCTGGGCGCGGTCATGACCCGGCAGCTGGTCTTCTCCGGCGCCTCGACCCTGATCACCTTCGTGACGATGGTCGCCGCCATGGCGGCCCAGCAAATCCCCGGCATCGCCATGGCTGCGGCGCTTTCGGCCTGTGTCGCGTCATGCCAGTGGCAGGACTTCTTTCGGCGTCTGTATTTCACGGTCGAGAAGCCGTTCGTCGGCACGATGATCGATGCCGTACGCTATCTAGGCCAGCCGATCGTCCTGATCGGGTTTCTGGTTTTTTCTGACGGCAATATCTCGGTGACGACGGCGTTGTGGATTACCGCCCTGGCAGCCAGTCTCAGCTGTCTTGCCGCCCTGGTTGACCTGCCACGTATCGATGCGCCCGGTCGCGCCTTCGACGCCATCAATGATCAACACTGGGAATTCGGTAAGTGGATGGCGGGCACGGCGGTGCTTCAGTGGATCGCGTTGAACATTTTCACCCTCTTGTCCGGCGCGCTGCTTGGACCCGCCTATGCAGGCGCCCTGAAGGCCGCGCAATCCCTCCTCGGCATTCTGCACATCCCGTTTTTCGCGCTGGACAATTTCCTGCCCGCGCGGGGCATAAAAATGCTGCGCGACAAGGGTCGGGACGGTCTGCACGACATGCTCAACACCTATCTGGTTGTTGGCACGGCTGCAGTTTCTGCGGTCGCCGCGATTTTCTTCATCGCCCCAGAATTCTGGCTGGGCTTGGTCTTCGGCGAGGAGTTCACCCAGAATGCTGACGTCCTGCGCTGGTACGGGCTGATCTACGTCTTTTACTACATCAATCTGATCTACCGGTTCGGCTTGCGCATTCTGGAGCAGACGCGCGCGATCTTCCTCGGCTATGTCGTGGCCGTCGGGGTGTTGGCCATCGCCGCCTATCCGCTCCTGCTGCATGTCGGCCTGGCCGGCGCCATTATCGGACTGGCCGCAGTACCCCTGATCCACCTTGCCGTACTGTTTCCCGGATATCGTCGCGCACTCAAACGCCCGAAGGCCGCGTCATGACGGCGCTACAGCCCAGATATTCAGGCCGCCTGCTCGGTCTTGTCGCGCTGATGGCCATACCGGTCTTCTTCTACGCCAAGAGCTTCGACCTTCTGCGCCCGCTCGGCACTTTGCCGCTACTCGCCTGCCTTGGCCTTTGCCTGGCCGGAAGCGTGCTCATGCGGCGTCTCTATACCAACTGGATCTATCTGGTTTTCATCGCCTATAGCGGCTTTGTGCTCTTGCTCTCCCTGGCCGGCATGATGCCGGAAGCCTGGACACGATATCACGACAATGCCGCAGCGATCCGGCACTGGCTGGCGATCCCGTCCCTGGCGCTGGCCACCACGCTTTTTGTCGGCCTTTTTACCCGCTATCGAGACCTGATCGTGCGCCGCGCCCTTGCCTTGACGGTCTTCTTTTACCTCTACGAGCAGGGCATTCTCTACTTGCGGGGCGAAGACTTCTACTGGCTGATGTATGACGTCAAAAACCAGTCGATGGCGACGACGCTGACGCTGATCATATTCTTGTTCCGCGAACGCCGGCCGCTCTGGATGGATCTGGGACTGATCCTCGTCTATCTGCTGATAGCGGCCTCCTCCTCGCACCAGATTCTCGCCCTGTCCCTTCTCGCCCTGCGCATCTCTCCGCGCGAGAACTGGGTCGTGATCGGCGTATCCGCCGCAATCGCTTTGATGCTGATACTGGCGCCGGTTTTTGCGGCAGACCTCTGGTCGCTTGATCGCAATGCCGCCGTGCGCGCGATCATGTGGCGAGATGCGGCGGACGCCATGGTTCAATCCAACGGCATCGGGGTCGGTTTCGGGACAGAATATATTCGAAACCAATTCTACGCGCTCGGACTGGGCGACTGGCAGCTGGTGTCAGAAGGAGGAGATTCCCGCCTGTTCCTCAGCACCCATAGCGCCATTTATGACATGGCAATCCGTCTCGGCATTCCCGGGGTCATCCTGGCGGGAGGCTGGATCGCATCCATCGCCCTTGCGCCGAACGGGTTGAGTGCTATCGGCCGCAAGACCTACGCGGCGCTGTCCTGCTGTTTCATCATTTTCGCGGCGTTCAACCCAGTCCTCAATGCCTTCAACATCATTTTTGGCGGGGCCATGGTGCTGGCATGGATGCAGGTCATCGCGGTCGAAGCCAGACAGGCGCGCAGACAGACTTCGGCCGCCGATACAAATTCATTGCCGGTTCAGGCAAGCGGCTGATAATCTTGACTATACGCTGACTCCGAATATAGGGAGGGGAAGATGGCACGCGCATTTTTATCGAAGGTTTTCGCTTTGCTGGCCCTGGCGGCCGCAACCATTTTCGCGCCCACTGCACTGGCACAGGCCTCCGATAGCCAGCCGGTCTATGTGCTGGGGTCCGGTGACCAGATCAGCGTGACCGTTTTTGATGAACCCTCGCTTTCCGGACAATTCCAGATCGATGGAACCGGTGCCGTATCGTTGCCCTTGATCGGTCAGGTCCAGGCAGGGGGATTGACCGTCCCGCAATTCGAGGACGCCATCGAAACAGCCTTTCTGGACGGTTATCTCAATCACCCGCGGGTGAATGTCCAGGTTCTGAACTACCGCCCATACTATATCCTTGGCGAAGTCCAGACGGCAGGCGAATATCCCTATACCGATGGCCTCACAGTTCTGAACGCTGTCGCGACAGCCGGCGGCTTCACCTATCGTGCCCGCCAGAATGTGGTGTTCATAAAGCGCGTGGGCGACGAGGATTTCGAACAGGTTCGCCTTTCCGCTTCCACACTTGTACAGCCCGGTGATACGATCCGGATTGCAGAACGTTTCTTCTAGACATCGGACCCGGGGGAGTCCTCATGTCGCGTCGCGCTCCGTCGCTTGCAGCTTCGCTTGTGTGGGCATCGCCATTGGCAGTGCCCCTGGCAACCATTCCCTTGTATGGCGGAGACACGCCGGCAGCGGCCCTGGCGCTCTCGGCAGTCGCGTTTCTGCTCGCTGCGATCACCGTCATTTTTTCACCACAACGCCCCATGCAGCTGCCACTGATCGGGGCGTTTTTCTATGTCGCCTTCGTCGGACTTGCCCGTTACCAGGGCTGGTTGTCCTCGGGCGCCCATGAATATGCCGCTCTGGGCGCATGCGGCGCGCTGTGTCTCATCGGCTATCTCGCCGGACACAATGGCCGACTGGTCGAACGGCTCTGGCAATGGAGTCTCTGGGCAGGAGGAGCGCTGGCCATCGCCGCTTTTCTCGATTTCGCCCTTGAACCAGATCTGAGCTTCGGGCGGGCCCGCCCTTATCACACCGAGAGACTGGCCGCTCCCTTCCTCTCCTCCAACACCGCCGCAACCTTCTACGGAATTATCGCGGTGATGAGCGCGGCAGAACTGATCCGGATACTGTCAGCACCCGCAGATCACCCGCTGAAAACCGTCGAACGCATCGTCGTGCGCGGCCTGTTCCCGACAACCTACCTTCTTTTCGCATTCGCCAATGTTATCCTGACGGCCTCGCGCGCAGGCTTGCTTGTCACGGTCGCGGGACTGCTGCTGCTCACGGGATGGGAATTGCTGTCGCGCTTGCTGCGCGGTCGATTGACCCTGTCACTGGCCAAGCTTGGTGCCGCTGGTGCGGTAACATCGATCATTGCCGGCGCGCTCTTTCTGACCTCCGGCGAGCTGCTTCAGGATCGCCTCGCGATCGCCGCAGAAGATGACACGCGGATTGTCCTCCTCCAGGCCTATGCGTCTGCTGTCGAACTCGAACCTGCGCTTGGCCACGGGCTGGGAAGCTTCGCTTGGGTAAACGACCTTATCGTCACTCCGGACAATGCCGATCTGTTGCAGACCCAGGGCGCGGCTCACAATGTCTATCTCCAGTGGCTGCTGCAGGGAGGGCTCGTGGGCACGATCCTGCTTGGTCTGGTTGTCCTGCCGATTGTCCTGACGATTTTCCTGGGCCTGGGACGACGCAGGCGCCGGACCACCTATATGCGCGCGACCTTGTGCATCGTCTTGCTCGTTGGCGCGCATGGCATGGTCGACTATGCAGTGGAGATTCCGATGGTCGCCTGGTGGCTGTCCTGGTTGCTGGGCCTGGCGGCCGGCCTAGCCGTCAAGGGGAGAACCGCTTCATGAATGCGCGCCTGCTCCTGAATCTGGTCAGCCGGGGCGGCCTGGCCCTCGGTCTGCTCGGCTTTGCTGGGTGGGCGGCTCTGGCCGCGATTGAGCGCGGTGACGCCGCGTCGATGTCGGAAATGTCGGATACAGCCTTCCGCGTCCGGATGGCCGGCGGGCTGCCGGACGGAGCATCTGCAGGCTGGTACGCGGCTGTTGGGGAGCGGGCTTTGCGGGTCGAAAACTATGACCCTGCCTTTGCCGTCGACGCTTTCGAACGGGCATTACAGCTTGAAGATCGCGACGGCGAGAACTGGGCCCGCCTGGCTTATGCGCGCTTCATGGCCGGCGACAGCCCGCTTTCAGTCTCCACCGCCTTGGGGCGATCCTACCAGCGCATGCCGATCGGCCAATGGCAATTCCGGCGCTGGCGGCTGGCCATGGTCGAGGCCACCTGGAACGAGCTACCGGTCAGCGTCCGCGCGCAAGCTGTGACAGAAGCTGAACAACAACCGGAAGGTTGGCTTGAAGATCACGCACCAAGCGTTCTCGCGGCCTTCCAAGCGCCCCGCTAATACATTGAATCAATAGAACATTTGGGCAATTCTTCGCCTAGAAAGCGACTCGATTCACCTATTTGGGGTAGCCTGTGGGCGAATTTTTTGTATTCTAGGACATCAAGATGTGCGGTCTGTTCATGACCGATGTCTGATTTCTGAAAGTTGTTTTTGGCGCACAAAAGCAAGGGGCAAAACACCGCGACCCAGCGTCGTGATTTGGTTTTTGTGCGAGGGGGGGGGGAGTAATCGGTCATGTTCGACCGAGCGGATATAGTTTTGTCTCGCTTTACAGATAGCGAAGTCCTGTTTTCCAGAACGCTGAGTAGTTTGGCTGGCGCTGCCCTTCTGGAGGGCGGTTGGCGTGTCGCGCTCAGAGACCTGTCATCGGCGCTGGGGGATGTGACACAGCTGCGTCTTTGCCTGAGTGATGGTGCCTCGGACGCCATCGAAACATATGACTGGCAACGCCCGACGAGCGGCGGGACCGTACAATTCGAGCGTTCGGCGCGCGACAAGAGTGCAAGCTGGAAATCCATCCAGACCCAACACCCCAAAACCGCGGTAAGCCTGCTTGAAACCGGCTCAAAACGCTATGGCCGCGCACTGCTTGATGATGGCGATATCTTTGGTGACTTCCCGGCATCGGGAACACTCATCACCCTGCTGGATATGGGCGGTGTGCACGGTGCCCTCGCGGTCAATATAGACGCGCACGATGCGGATGAGCGCGCCACGGCGCTGGAGATGATGCAACGCCTGCACCTGCCACTCGAGCAAGCCGCGGTTGCCCACTCCACAGTGGCAACAATCCAGAGCCAGCTCAGCCTCAGTGGCGCCCTGCTGGACCACCTGCCCTTCGGACTGGTCACCCTGGACATGACCGGGCGCGTCTTGTCGACCAATGCTGCGGGACAACGCCTTGTGGATCTCGGCACCGTTCTCGTCGTTCGGGACCAGCGCCTCTATGCCTGCGACTCTGCGGAGAACCAGGCAGTCCAGACCGCCTTGCAGAACTTGCTGAGCGGCCGCGAAAACCCTGACCCACGGCTGCTCAAACTGTACGGGATTGATGGCGAGAAGCCCTGGAGCCTGTCCATCTCCCGGCCGGAAACACCGGATCATGCCGGAGCCCTCGCCTGGACCAATCGGCGACCAGCGGCCGTGATCTGCGTGTCTGACCGTGACCCGATCACGACCGTACGCGCACGACAGATCGCTGCGACCTATGGCCTGTCGCCCCAGGAAGAGCTTCTGGCCGCTCGAATTGCCGCTGGTGATAGCCTGGCCGTGATTGCTGAGCGGACGCAACGAAGCGTGGAGACATTGCGAACTCAGCTTCGAGCAGTGTTCCAGAAGGCCGAAGTGCGCACCCAGGCGGAACTGGTCCAGCTCGTTCTCTGCGCCCCCACTGCGCCACTTCAGCTTTCCCGGGCCTAGGCCGAGTAAATCTATCGACGTTAAACTACTGTCCTGGATTATATTTTTACGCGCTCACGAAAAACGGAATGCTTTTCTGTTTTTTGATTGTTCCGGCTGCTCGTCTGTGTGACCTTGTTGGCAAGACAAGATATCTGCCGCTTAGGGAGGAGCACGCAGACATGAAACGATTTCTTCTTACGGGCGCGATGGCGCTCGCACTCGCGGCTTGTGGCAATTCCGGCCAGGACGCCCGCGATGTGTCATCAGCCGATGCAAGTTATCAGGATGTCCTGCTCGAACAGCTGATCGACGCCCAGCCCGGAGACGTCATCGAGATTCCGGCAGGGGTCTATCACTTTACTTCCTCACTGATGCTGACCGTCGACGGTGTGACCATTCGCGGTGCAGGCATGGACGAAACCATCCTCAACTTCCAGGGTCAGCTCGCTGGCGCGGAAGGCCTGTTGGTGACCGCAAACGACTTCACTCTGGAGAACCTCGCGATCGAGGACACCTCCGGGGATGCGTTGAAGGTCAATGGCGGCACCAATGTCGTGATCCGTGGCGTCCGGGTCGAATGGACCAATGGCTATTCCACCGACAATGGCGCGTACGGAATCTACCCGGTCCAGTCGGAGAATGTCCTGGTGGAGGATACCGTGGCCATCGGTGCCTCGGATGCAGGGATCTATGTGGGCCAGTCGCGCAATGTCACGGTTCGCAACTCCCGCGCGGAATACAATGTCGCCGGCATCGAGATCGAGAACTGTATCGGTGCCGATGTCTACGGTAATACCGCCAAAAACAATACCGGTGGAATTCTCGTCTTCAACATGCCCAACCTGCCTCAGCCAGGCTATCAGACGCGCGTGTATGACAATGACGTCTTTGAAAACAACACCGAGAATTTCGGCCATGCGGGCACACCGGTCGCCAGCGTCCCGGCCGGTACAGGCATCCTGATCAATTCCAATGATCACGTCGAGATTTTCAATAACCGGATCTCGGACAACAACACGGCCAATGTCATCATCTCCAGCCTGCACACCACAGGCTATGCCGATAGCGCGGTTCAGTCTGACTTTGACGCCTACCCAGAGGGTATCTGGATCCATGACAACATCTATTCCGGCGGCGGCAACTCTCCCGACGGCCTGGACCTTAACGCGCTCAAGGTGATGATGTTTGGTTTGACCGGCCGCCTGCCCGATGTCCTCTTCGACGGCTATATCGACGAAGCCAAGTTCGTTGACGGTGAAATGCCTGCGGAACTTCGCATCTGCGTCAGCGATGATGTTGATGTCCTGAATGCGGACGCACCCAATGGGTTCAGCTCTCCGACCGTTGATACCGAGAACTATCGCTGCACGCTGGATCCGCTTCCCGCCAGCCACCTCAACTGGCTCGACTAGGATTTCGCCATGACACGTCTCCCCCAGTTCCTCGCCACGGCTTCGCTGGCCTGGATGCTCACGGCCTGTGGCGCTGACGAACGGCCGGATGCGCAATACATCGCGGAGGGCAATCCGCCGCTATTGTCGGACTGGGGGCAGGTCGGCTTGTCGGCCGGTGATCTCGTGCTGGGACAAGACGTTGTCGCGTATGACATGAATACCGGCCTGTTCACGGATTATGCCCACAAACTGCGCACGATCTGGATGCCGGACGGACAGACGACCAGTTATCGCGAAGACGATGTGCTGGATTTCCCGGTCGGCACGGTGATCACCAAAACCTTCTACTATCCGCGCGCCGGGAACGCCCTGGACGAGCGTGTCGCGCGGACAGACGACCTGTCGGCCGACTTCAGCAATGGCCGTATGGACCTGGACAATGTCCGGCTGATCGAGACGCGGATTCTCGTTCATCGGGAGAGTGGCTGGGTCGCACTTCCCTATCGCTGGAATGACGACCAGACCGAGGCTCGACTTCACCGGGTGGGGGCGATTATCCCGCTCACCCTGGTCGCCGATGATGGGGCGGAAGAAGCCTTCAACTATGTCATGCCCAATACGAACCAGTGCGCCGGCTGTCACGCACCGGACTCCAATTCCCGCGAGATTTCCCCGATCGGCCCTAAACCGCGCCATATCAACCGCGATTTTGCCTATGCGGATGGTGTTCATAACCAGTTGAGCCGGTTGGAACAGACAGGCTTCCTGCAAGGCCTGCCGGGTGATCTGGGAGCAGTGCCACAGAATGCGGCCTGGGGTGATGCTGACACGAGCCTTGATGATCTCGCGCGAGCGTATCTGGATGTGAACTGCTCGCACTGCCACAGCGAAGTGGGGCCGGCTGACACGTCCGGCCTGCACCTGGAACCGGACACGCCTTTCGGCCCCAGTCTGGGCGTTTGCAAGCTGCCGATCGCAGCGGGCAGCGGCACCGGAAACCGACCGTATGACATCGTGCCCGGCGAACCGGAAAACTCGATCCTGGTCTATCGCATCGACAATGTGGAACCGGATGAAATGATGCCGGAACTCGGTCGTTCAACGATCCATACAGAAGGACTGGAACTGGTAGAGCGCTGGATCGCGGAAATGACCGGCAGCTGCGAGGGCTGAGACGATCATCAGCCCTTCGGCTGATCACCGACAGTGCCGAAGCAAGGCAGAACGTCTAATCCAGATAGTTTCCGAGATAACGCCAAAGGGCGACGAGGGTCTCGTTGAAGATCGCCTCGGCCTGTTTCTCGTTTTCGCGGTTCTCGAACATCAAGACTTCGGCGGCGGAGTAGATCTCCACCGTCATGCGCGCGACCAGGTCCGGGTCGCCGCCGGAAAACCCGTCAGCGCCGTCGCGCCAGCGACCAGCCAGCTGTTCCGCCAGGCGCAGATTCCACGCCTCTCGCACAGAGCGCAATTCATGCGTGGTCAGGGTCAGGCGCAAGACCGCGCCATAGGAGGGGTTATCATCCACCAGCTGACGCAGGCCGGAAATCATGCCGGTCAGACTGACCTGCCAGTCGGTGTCTGCCGGATCATTCAGGCGGGCACGAATAATCTCGTCTGTCGCAGTCTTGAACTCTTCCAACAAGGTCTGGTGGATCGAATAGATATTGGGAAAATAGCGATAAACCGAGCTGACGGGCACACCCGCTTCCGCCGCCACAGCGCTTGTGGTGATGGCTTCGGCCTCACCGCGTTCAAGCAAGCGCTTGGTCGCGTCGACGATCTGCCGAATGCGCTGCTGGGACCGCTTCTGTTGCGGTGCAGCTCGCCGTTGCAGGTTCACGGCTTCTACTGGAGCACGCTCGTTCACGCTTGACCTCTTATCGCTGCACGCAATCTGGTGCCACCTTGCGGGTTCGACAAGTGTGACACAAAAGTCCCGGATCGCGAGCGCTTGATGCACCAGCTTATCGCTGACCGCCTGACGCGAGTTCGAGACGGGCAATCGCGAGGATGAGGACGGAACCAACCGTATCGACCTGTATTTCGACACCCATAATGTCGAGGACAATGAGCCCTTCTACCAGGACTGCCGACTGGCTGGCGGTGGCAGATCCGTCGATTGGCTGGTCGGCGCCAGCTACTACTCGGAAACAGCCCGGATGAACATTACGCTGGGCATACGCTATATCGAGGATGACAAGACCTTCCAGTGGTTCAACGGCCCGCGGGTAGCGGCTTCCCGGCCTTTTGCGACAGACGAAGCGCAGAACCGGACCGATTTCCGTGTTCACTTGTCCTCGTTGAGCACCGGATTATCGCTGAGCGTCTTCGTCAACAACGCGTTCGACCAGCGCTACGCCAATGGCGTCAACGGCATTGCACGCGACACGCTGGGCACCTCCTTCTCCAGCATCACCGCGCCACGCGTTTGGGGCCTGGAAATCGGTTACGATTTCTAGTGAACCTGGGACTGCCAGCCTTGGGGGGCAAGGCTGGCAGCCATCCACACCATGAAGATTGGTGTTTTCCGCGCAGCGTTAAGACCTGATTAGCCCGGGCCCAGCAAGCTTCCATCTGTCAGTCGCGCCACACACGTGGCTCACGATATCTCTTGTCCTCCCGGTTCAAGGCTGGTGCAGCCAGTGACCGGTGTCTGCCCGTGGATCGACCAGGAACGCAGCAGGCAGGTCAAGATTGAGGGGCGGTCAAGAAGCGGGCCGCCCCTCACTCAACCCGCCAACATTGGCCCATTTTGCCTATGCAGTGCACTTTCGGCCATTCACGCCCCTGGCTATCCTGTCGACATGACAGAGCCTCACAGCCTCGCCTTCCTGATTTATCCCGGCTTTCAGCTGCTCGACCTCGCCGGACCGATGAGTGTGTTTGCCGGCGCCAACCGGGCGCTTGGACACAACGCCTATGAGCTCAGGGTCCTCGCAGAGCACGTCGGGCCTGTGCACTCCTCCGCAGGGCTGAGCGTGCATGCTGACGGGAGCTGGCAGGATACGCTCCCCGTGGTCCACACGCTGCTGGCGATTGGCGGCGAATTGCCAGAGATCGACACGGCTTTGATGTCCGGTGCCTTGCCTGACCGGGTCAGGCGCTCCCGCGACGCCGGAATGCGAACGGGCTCGGTGTGTACAGGCAGCTTCATTCTTGCCGCCGCCGGCATACTCGACGGTCACCGCGCCACCACGCACTGGTGGAACAGCCAGGAGCTGGCAGCCCGGCATCCGGCGATCGAGGTCGATGCTGATGCGATCCACATCCAGAGCGGCAATATCTGGACATCAGCCGGGGTCAGTGCAGGTATCGACCTGGCGCTGGCGATGGTGGAAGCGGATCATGGGCGGGCGCTCGCCCTGACCATTGCGCGGCATCTGGTCGTCCCACGCATGCGCTCGGGCGGCCAGTCGCAATTCTCAACCGAGCTGGACCTTCAAACCGAACCCGGCACCCGGTTGGCCAGGCTTGGGCAGGCCATTCGTCAGTCGCCCGCTTCACGTTGGACGGTGGAGGATATGAGTGAATATGCAAACACCTCGCGACGCACATTGGCGCGACTGTGTCGCGGGGAATTGGGCCTCTCCCCCGCCGGCCTGGTCGAGCGTATTCGCCTGGATGCCGCACGCCGAGCGCTCGTCGAGACGGACTGGTCGATCACGCTGATCGCCGATCGTTCCGGTTTCGGGTCCTGCCAACGCCTGGAGAGGGCGTTCTCTCGCCAGCTAGGCGTCAGCCCGGTTCGGTTTCGGGACCGATTTCGCACCCCCCACCTTGGAGACACGACATGACTGCACCCTTCCGCATTGGTTTCATTCTATTCAACAATCTGACCCAGCTGGACTTTACCGGACCATTGCAGGTGCTGCATCGCCTGCCCGGAGCCGAAGTCCATCTTGTGGCGCGTGATCTCGAGCCCGTTGCGACCGATTGCGGCCCTTTCATCATGCCATCGATCACGCTGGATGATTGTCCGCAGCTGGATCTTGTCTGTGTCCCCGGCGGATTCGGCATCGATGATGCCATGCGGGATGGACGATTGATCGACTTCCTGCGCTCACAGGCCGCCCACGCCCAGTACATCACTTCTGTATGCACAGGGGCGTTCATCCTGGGCGCGGCAGGATTGCTGCAGGACAAGAAGGCGACCACCCATTGGAGCTATCACGATGCCCTGACCCGCGTCGGAGCCACGCCGGTCGCGGCGCGGGTTGTTCGGGACGGGAATCTGTTTACCGGCGGAGGCGTGACGGCGGGCATCGATTTTGCGCTGACCATCGTGCGGGAACTTGCCGGCGAGGGCGTTGCCCAGGCCATCCAGCTGGGACTGGAGTATGATCCCGCACCACCCGTCGATGCAGGCTCACCAGAAAAAGCGCCCGACAACATTGTCCGATTGGTCAATCAGCGCTTCGAGCCTCGCCTGGCTGCGTTTGATCTTGCGCTGGAAGAGGCCCTGGCGAGGGCCTAGTTGTCATTGCCAAGCAGGTTGTTCACGCGTTGCCAGGGAGTGATGCCGCCGATACCGGCGTGGGGTCTTGAGG
>JAEPND010000011.1 GCA_017643585.1 Maricaulis sp. | reverse complement strand
GATCGCTGTTTGCTTCGCATCAACCAGTCTCAAGGCTTCAGCCCGGGTGAACAACCTTATGAGAACTCACAGCTAGCGCGCTCAGAAACGCCATATAATAAAGTCGAGAACTCATCTCACGCTCCTAGATTCAAACATGCCCAGCACTTTGCAATGTGGGTGCCAACAGGAGCGGCGTTCAGCTGAATTTTGATTCAAATTTTAATAAAAACATATACCTAGGATGTTTCGACAGATTTGGTTAAGAATAAAAATGTAAATATTCGTCCAAGGTTTGTTTAAGAAAATAAAATTCCGGAGTTTTTATCGCCTAATAAGCGAGTTGGGTGATTTTATTACTGCTATGAATTGAATAAGAAAAATATGATTTGGTTCAGGTTGGCACGGTCGAATTATTAAGGGGCCATTAACCAGGATTTGTGCCCTTTTAAGACAACACAAAATAATATGTGCCAGATTTTTGGTTAATTTTTTCGTGAATATTTTATCTTCTTAACCGTAGCCGCAGCAGCGAATGAAACCGCAAAAATTTCGCTTTTGTTTTTAATGCGATAAAGTTTCTTAACTTGCCATAAAGCTTAACGTTTCGGTTACGGTTCGGGTGGGCCGTAATTTGCGACTTCCTCGGTATCGCCGGACGAGGGTTCGGTAAGTATCAATTTGGAAGGATCATGAAATGACGACCAAGACACTTTATAAGTATGCCGCCTCAGCGCTCGCTTTTGCCGCTTTTTCCGGAGTAGGCATCGCACAAGACAATACGATCAATAATATTCAGGCAAATTGGGCTCAAGCGCGAGCCGTACTGAATTCGGATATTGACGACATTAATGGTGAGATCTCGCTCACAGCCGCCGCCATCAACAATTCCTTCTCAGCAGACATGGTTGGGGATGTTGATATTGACAATCGTCAATTTACCCGCGCCAGTGCCACCGCTGTATTGAACTCTGACATTTACGACGTTACGGGTGATATTTCTGCGACGGCTGCTGCTATCGGAAACTCTGCTAGCATTGCAGTCACTGATGGTGATGCTAACGTCGACAACATTCAAAGCGCTATTGGGAATTTCCGTGCGGTGGCGAACGTTGGAATCGAGGACGTTGCTGGCGATGTTAGCGTTACGGCTGCCGCCATTGGCAACTCACTTTCCGTAGAAGCTGCTGGTGCCAATGCAGATCTGAACAACCATCAGTTTTTCCGGGGTGATGCAGTATCTCGCTTGAATTCGCACGTTGAAGACGTCGCCGGAGAGGTAGCTTTGACATCCGCAGCAATTGCTAATTCTGCGTCGTTCCAAATCGACTCTACAGACTCAGCAAATCTCAATAACTTTCAGATGACGAATATTGACCCGCGAGCTTATTCCAATATTGGCGTAGAAGATGTATCCGGGGATGTCACCTCTACGACCGCCGCGATTTCGAACTCCCTGAGTGTATCCTCTACTTTGGAAAATCCTGCGCTATCACTGAACATCAATTCTACCCAGCTGAACAACGCTTATACTGGATCAGTGGCCAATACCACCATTGCTGACGTCCAGGGCGCCGTTTCTGTAACCTCTGCGGCAATTGGCAACTCCGTATCAGTCAGTAACATCTTAGACGAAATGTAGTCCGACCGATACTAGGTTCAGTTGACATCTTGTTACCCGACCAATCCGGAGACACGTTTGTAGTCTCCAATAATAAGGGCTTAACTTGAGCATTTGGTACCTGTTTTTCGGTGAGTTTTTTTCACCGTCTTCTGGCGCCTTGGTATCTCAGAAAAGGATGCGAAGACAGCCCTCAGCGACCCTCGCATCCGCGGCAGTCGGCTCTGTCCCAACAGGGCCGGCTGCTGGTTGTCTGTGGCTTGCTACAGCGTGACCTCAAGCCAGGGCAGTTCCCGCCCCTTAAACACGTCGGACGGGCGCATGGCGACCCGTTTTGCGCCCATGTGAAGATAGGCCGGTTCGGCATAGGGATCGCACAGGATCGTCATGACCGTCTCGCCGCGGGCACGCAGCAGATCCTTGGCGTGTTCGAACAGGAGCTGGCCGACACCCTGGCCGATGGCGGTCGGCGAGATGAAAAGCAGGTCCAGCGAGCCGTGATGACTGCCCGGCTCGATCTGACAGACGCCGAGGATTTCTCCCTCTTCGCTTTCTGCGACAGTGGCGCGGCCTTCACGGATGGCGTCAGGGGTGACCCGCAGGTGCGGGGCAACGTCAGCCATGAATGCATCATCATAGCCCCAGACAGCCTTGGATTTCAGGCATAGCTCGGAGAGCTGGTCCTCTTCACCGGGGCGGGCAGGGCGCAGCAACACCTGGGTCATGAGAGGTCCTTTTCAAACATGCGACGGGACATGGACAGTTCCGCCTCGGGCGGGGAAAAATGTTCAGCGGCATTGCCGTGTACATGAGTCAGTTCGCCGAACATGTAGTTCTTGCCATCGCAGAAGGCATCAATGCGAACGAAGTCAAACGCCTTGGCCAGGATTTCGACATCACGTCTCATCTCGTCCAGGCAATCGGGCCGAGGGCAGGGTGTGTTTAGCGTCTCCACGCCTACCGAACAGTGCAGGGGCTCCCAGTCCGGCGTATAGAACATGCCCAGCGGCTCAGATCGGAGAGGTTCGTGCAGAATGGCGCGGAGCTCGCCCTTGTAGCAAAAAAAGCGATAATCCTCCGGGTCCTGTTTCCCGAAGGCCAGGGGTTCAACGATGATCTTGCGCTCGAGTGGTCGGTATTGAGCCTCGCGACTGCGCATATAGAAATTATCGTCCAGCCAGGACGCGATCAGCTCTCTCTCGATGGGGTCGCCCTGGTGGCGGATGTAGAACTTGCCGCTGGAATGGGTGGCCTTGGCCACGCAAACGTCCGGGAAATCAAACGCCATGATCTCGTCGACGGTCCGCAAGACGGCCAGTGTCGGCACTGTGTGCTCGCGCCCGACTCGCTGGGCGACATAGTCCTTCGCCAGTTCCTTGTCAGCAGTCTCGACCTGGGCGGCGGTCGGAAAGTCGGCCGCGATCTTCTGACGATACAGGACATCATTGAACAGCAGTTTTCGGCTGGGTAACCGTCCATGGTTCTTGAGGAATTTCGCGAAGGCGAAGACGCGGTCGAAAAACCGTCCCGGCGGCAACGGCCAGATGCGCGAATGAGTCCAGCCCTGTTGCATGGCCTGCCTTCCCTCGTCCCATACGGACGATTTGTTAAAGGTCAAAAGCGCCAGTGAATCAACCGCCCGCAAATTTAGTCAGGTCTTTCGGGGCGTCGGGAAGGGGCGTTTTGTGGTACAAAAACAGCCACATCCTGAAGGGTGTGGCTGTTGCTTGCGTGTCGGCTTGTGCGCTGTTGAGCGCCTAGCTGGAAATTGCGCCATGGCAATGCTTGTACTTCTTCCCTGAACCGCACGGGCAGGGCGCATTGCGGGAGACGCGGCCCCAGGTTTCCGGCTTGTTCGGGTCGAGTGCGGTCGGTGCGCGACGCTGGGTCGGTGCCACGCGCGGTGCCACCGGCTCGCCGGAGGGACCGTCCATTTCATTGCGACCCGTGCGCGGATCGATATGGGTCTCGGTCAGGCCCTGTGGCGGTGGCGGCGGAGCCGGTGCGCGTTCAAAGCGCACCAGCATCAGGCGATTGGTCACTTCAGAGCGAAGGCCGTCCATCATGCGTTCGAACATGGTGAAGGCTTCGGTCTTGTATTCGTTCAGCGGATTGCGCTGGGCATAGGAACGCAGGCCGATCATCGAGCGCATGGCGTCCAGGCCCTGCAGGTGTTCACGCCAGTTCATGTCGATCGCGCGCAACAGGAAGGACTTTTCGATATTGCGCATCAGGTCGGCGCTGGCTTCCTGTGTCTTGGCCTCATAGACGCGATCCGCCTCGGCGCTCAGACGCTCCAGGATCTCTTCGTCGGCAATGCCGTCTTCCTGAGCCCACTCCTTGATCGGTTGCTGGAAGCCGAAGACCTCCTGGAATTCCTTGTCCAGACCTTCGACATCCCAGGCATCGGCATAGGCTTTCGGCGGGATGTGTTTCTGGACCATGTCCTCCAGCGTCTGGTGGCGCATGTCGCTGATGACGTCGGAGACATCATCCGCGGTCATGAATTCGATGCGCTGTTCGAAGATCGCCTTGCGCTGGTCATTCATCACGTCATCGTATTTGAGGACGTTCTTGCGGATATCAAAATTGCGCTGCTCGACTTTTTTCTGCGAGGTCTCCAGCGCCTTGGACATCCACGGGTGCTGGATGGCTTCGCCTTCCTTCATGCCGAGCGTGCGCATGATGCCGTCCAGGCGTTCCGGAGCGAAAATCCGCAACAGGTCATCCTGGACAGAGATGAAGAATTTCGACCGGCCCGGATCACCCTGGCGACCGGTACGACCGCGCAGCTGGTTGTCGATCCGGCGGCTTTCATGGCGTTCCGTCGCCAGCACGTAGAGACCGCCGGCATCGAGGGCCTTCTGCTTCTTCTCGGCGATGTCCGCGACAATCTTTTCGCGCTGGGCCGCGATTTCGTCCTCGGTCAGCGTCTTGCCGGCCTTTTCCATTTCCGTCTGCCAGGAGGACAGGCGCATCTCGACATTGCCGCCGAGCTGGATGTCGGTGCCGCGTCCGGCCATGTTGGTCGCGATGGTCACCGCACCGGGAACACCGGCTTCGGCCACGATCATGGCTTCCTGCTCGTGATAGCGAGCATTGAGGACCTGGTGTTCGATCGGGATCAGCTTGACCATGTCCGAGAGCAGGCGCGCGTCAGGGCGGCCGCCCTTCTTGAACTCTTCCAGGGCTTTCTCATCCTTGGGATAGAGATGGCCCAGCGCCTTGCGGAAGGCAGCCTTGTCGCTCATCAGCAAGGAAAGCTGTTCGGATTTCTCGATGGACACCGTGCCGACGAGGACCGGCTGACCACGCTCCTGGCAATCGACAATATCGTCGATGATGGAAGCGTATTTTTCCTCATACGTCCGGTAAACCTCGTCCTCATTATCGATACGGGCGATTGGACGATTGGTCGGAATCTCGACGACACCGAGCTTGTAGATGTCGTGGAATTCCTCGGCCTCGGTGGCTGCTGTACCGGTCATGCCGGACAGTTTTTCGTAGAGGCGGAAATAGTTCTGGAAGGTGATCGAGGCCAGGGTCTGGTTTTCCGGCTGGATCTGGGCACCTTCCTTGGCTTCGATGGCTTGGTGCAGGCCCTCGGACAGGCGGCGGCCCGGCATCATGCGGCCGGTGAACTCATCGATCAGGACCACGGCATTGTCCTTGATGATGTAGTCCTTGTCGCGCTGGAACAGCTTGTGCGCCTTCATGGCCTGGTTCACGTGATGCACGACCATGACGTTGTCGACGTCGTACAGGTCAGCATCTTGGTCGATCATTTCGCGCTCTTTCAGGATGCGCTCGATCTCTTCATTGCCTTCCTCGGTCAGGAGGATGGAGCGGGCCTTCTCGTCGATCTCGAAGCATTCCTCGCCCAGCAGCGGGATCAGTTCATTGATCTTGAGATAGAATTCGGTCTTGTCCTCGGTCTGGCCCGAGATGATCAGCGGCGTGCGCGCCTCGTCGATCAGGATCGAGTCCACCTCGTCGACGATCGCGTAATGGTGTCCACGCTGGACCATGTCCTTGGTGGAATGTTCCATATTGTCGCGCAGATAGTCGAAGCCGAGCTCGTTATTGGTGCCGTAGGTGATATCGCAGGCATAGGCGGCGCGACGCTCTTCCTTCGGCATGCCATTGACGATGACACCCGTGGTCATGCCCAGCTGGGCGTAGACCTTGCCCATCCATTCGGCATCGCGGGTGGCGAGGTAGTCGTTCACGGTGACGACGTGTACGCCCTTGCCCGGCAGCGCGTTGAGATAGCAGGCCAGGGTCGCGACCAGGGTTTTACCTTCACCGGTCTTCATCTCGGCAATCGAGCCCTGGTTGAGAACCATGCCGCCCATCATCTGGACGTCATAATGACGCAGGCCCAGCGCGCGCTTGGCGCCCTCGCGGACCACCGCGAACGCTTCCGGCAGCATCGCATCAAGCTTTTCACCCTGTTCCAGGCGGTCGCGGAACTCCGGGGTCTTGGCCTTGAGGTCTTCGTCGGACAGGGACTGGAGATCCGGCTCCATCGCATTGATTTTCTCGATCGTCGGCTTCATGCGACGGATGAGACGATCATTGGCGGTGCCGAAAAGTTTGCGAGCGATGGACAGCATGAGATTTTGCTTTGCGAACTATGTAAAAGGGCCAGCGCTCCCTACCACGGATCTGCACGAAGTGGCACTGACACTAGCATTGCTTTGAAACCTTGAGCTGACTTAAGGATGGGGGGAGGGTGTGTCAATCAATCGGCGCGGTAACCCGATCTCGGGATGAGGGATTAAGTGATGAAAATTGCGACCTTTTCAGCGTTTGCAACAGTACTGCTTCTCGGCGTGACCCTGACCGCATGCGGACCCCAGCCCCGGCAAACGGCGGAGGAATTGGTCAGCCAGTCGGATATTGCCTTGCCCGACGAGGTTGATCCGGTGATAGCGCGGGTGAATGACAGCATGATCCGGGACTCTGATGTTCAGCGGGAGATCCGGGTGCGCGGGGTCGAGTCCGAACAGCCCCTGCAAGTCGGTGACGAGCTTTATGATCTGGTCGTTGAAGAGCTGATCGATCAGAAGCTGCTGGCGCTGGAGGCGCGCAGCCGCGACCTGCATCGCAGCCCCGAAGCTCGCAGGCGCATGGCCCAGGCCGAGGAACAGATCCTCGGCAATGTGCTGCTCGAAACGGTGGTCAATGAGGCGACCGATCCCCAGGTCATCGAGCGGATCTATGACGAGCAGATCCGGTTGATCCCGCTGCAGGAAGAAATTCGCGCGCGCCACATTCTGCTGGAAACCCGTGAACAGGCAGAGGCTGCGCGGGCCCTGCTGGAGGCGGGGGAGGACTTCGCCGACCTCGCTGTCCGCATCAGCCTGGATCGTGCGACCCGGCTGGATGGGGGAGATCTGGGCTATTTCACCCGACGCGGCGTCGCGGACATTTTCGGCGAAATCGCCTTTGCGACACCGGAAGGTGGCGTATCCAATCCTTTCCAGACCGAGTTTGGCTGGCATTTGCTCCAGGTTGTTGATCGCCGGCGACAGCCCCCGCCCGCGTTCGAGACCTTGGAACCGGGAATTGTCCAGTTCCGGACCTTCGAACAGCTACAGGAATTGCTGGTGGAATTGCGCGCGAATGCCGATATCACACGGCGCGAACCACAGCCCGAAGCAGCGCTGGAACCCGAGGCGGACGAGACCGACCCGCCGAACGAGGCGCCGCAATAAGTCTCTTTTAACCCTGTTTTTGCACCGCTCCTTAAGGGAGATCGCCCATAATGACTGACCAAGGCCCTAAAAAGGTCCTCTTTGTTGTCGCTTGTGCCTTGCTGGATGCGGATGGCCGTATCCTGCTGACGCGGCGCCCCGAGGGTAAGCCCATGGCGGGGCTGTGGGAGTTTCCCGGCGGCAAGATCGAGCCCGGCGAAACGCCTGAACAGGCGGCAATCCGCGAGCTGCGGGAGGAGTTGAGTGTTGAGCCCTGTGAGCGATGTCTGCATCCGTTTGCGTTCGTCTCGCACCCGTATGACGACTTTCACATCGTTATGCCGCTCTTCGTCTGTCGGACGTGGGATGGTTTCCCGCAACCCAATGAAGGTCAGGAGCTGGCCTGGGTCCGCAAGGAAAAACTGCGCAGCTATCCGATGCCGGCCGCTGATTTGCCGCTGGCTGCAGAATTGAGGGACAGATTATGAAATCGATGACAAGACGTTTCCTCAAGTGCGAGTTCGGTGGCACCGCCATCGAATACTCCCTGATCGCCGTGCTCATCTCGATCGCAGGTGTTGCAGCGCTCACGCTGATCGGTCCGGCGGTGTTCGCCATGTTCACTGATGCCGGCGGCGCATTCTAACCTCCCGCCTTTTCTCCGGCAGATTGTTCCTTGACACCCAGCGCGTCTGCCAGGCGCGCGGTCGCTGATCCTGGGCGCTTGGCCTTGGGCTGGTCAGGGTGCGGCGCCCAGCCACCAAAATGCACGATCTCGAAGCTGGCGCGAATGCGACCATCCGGGTCCGCAAAGCGTTCGGCATAGATTTCCGCAGCGCGAAGCATCAGACTCCGTGTCGCCGGCATGCGACTGCGGTCAGCCAGAGTGTTGGTTTCCGCCATCCCGCGCAAATCATGCATCAGCTTGAAAACATTATCATACCGCACGGTGATGCGGTCGATATCAGCGACTGGCATGGCAAAGCCGGCACGCTGAAGCAGGGCCGCCATATCAAATGTGCCCGCGAGCGGAGAGACCCGGGCACTGGCCCCTCCATGCAGTTCGGTTTCTGCACTCATCAGAGATTGTCTGAGCTCGGTCAGGGTTGAGCCGCCAAACAGCGCGCCGGCGAAAAACCCGTCGGGCTTGAGCGCTCGATTGATCTGGACCAGCACCCCGGGCAGGTCGTTCGTCCAGTGCAGGTTCAGGGGCGCGAGGACGAGGTCGAGGCTGTCATCGGCCAGCGGCAGGCGTTCCTCGTCCAGCGCCAGTGCTGGATGCGGGAGGGTCGTGGCCACACGCGGTGCCAGGTCGCTCTGACCAAGCCAGCCGATTTTCTCGCTCGCGGGGCGGGACTGGATCTCGCCCTGCAGGTCCGGCCCGCCACCCAGGATCATGGCCCGATCAAAATCACGCGTGATGCTCTCGACCCGATCGAGCATGTCATCAAAAGCACGCTTCGCCAGGAAGCTGTATTGGGTTAGATTGCGCGCTGAGCGATTGCGGCGCCGTTTCAGCAGTTCGCGATCAAAGAGCTGGGGAGGAAGTTCGGTCATGTCAGTGCATATACCGTCTTTGCCGGCGATATGAAGTCGTCCGCGCCGCTGCGCGCAGTTGTTGATTTCGCCCAGAACCTGATCTGGCCACCGCAATGCCCGCTATCATTCGAGCCGGTGCGCCATCATGGCGAGCTGTCGCCTGCAGCCTGGGCCGGGCTGACTTTCGTGTCAGCGCCGCAATGCCGGATCTGCGGTCTCCCGTTCGATTATCCAAGCGCTGGGGCGGACAGCAGCGGCACGTTGTGCGCGAGCTGTCTGGCTCGCCCCCCAGCCTATGATCTCGCCCGAGCCCCTCTGGTCTATGACGACATGTCTCGTGACCTCATCCTGCCGCTCAAGCACGCCGACCGGCGGGACACCGTCACGCGTTTCGCCCGCTGGATGTGGTCCAGTGTCAGCGCAGAGATATCACCGGATACGCTTGTCATGCCGGTGCCGTTGCACTGGCGCCGGCTGGTGAAGCGTCGATATAATCAGGCCGGGCTGCTGGCCAGCGCGATCGCACGCCTCAGCAGACGCTCGTTTGATCCTGATTGCCTCCTGCGTCACCGCCCCACCCCCAGCCAGGCCGGGCAGGGCGCACGCTCTCGCAAGCGAAACGTCACCGGAGCGTTCAGGCTGTCCCGTTCGCTGTCCGGCGAGGACATTCTTCTGGTCGACGACGTGCTGACAACCGGCGCCACGGTGAATGCCTGTGCACGCCTGCTCAAGCGTGCGGGGGCCGGGCGGGTGAATGTCGTGACACTTTGCCGAGTTGTAAGAGAAACAGATCTGACTATTTAGGGGGCAAAGGAGAATTCAATGTCCCACGTAACGATCTATACGCGTTCGATGTGCGGTTATTGCGCCCGCGCAGTTGCGCTGCTCAAGCAGAAAAATGCCGACTTCACGGAAATCGATGCCGGCATGAATGCGGCCGCGCGCCGCGAGATGTTCGAGAAGTCCAACGGCAGTCGAACTTTTCCGCAGATCTTTGTCGGCGACACCCATATCGGTGGTTGCGATGACATGATGGCGCTGGAACGGGCTGGCAAGCTCGACGCCATGCTGGCGGCGGACCTCTGACCATGCGTATCGCGCTCGTCCAGATGTGTTCCGGCACGGATCCTGCGGCCAATGTCGAAATGGCCTGCGGGATGATCCGACGTGCAGCGGATGAAGGCGCGCAATTTGTGACCACGCCGGAAACCACGCATCTGGTGCAAAAGGATGCCGACCAGGCTTTCGCCGTCATGAAGGGCGAGAGCGAGGAGCCGGCGATTCCGACCTTTGCGGCCCTGGCGAAGGAGCTGGGCATCACGCTGTTGATCGGTTCGCTGGCCATCCGGCTGGGCGAGCGCAAGGCGGCCAACCGGTCCTTCCTGTTCGGGACCGAGGGCGAGATCCTGGCGCGATACGACAAGGCGCACATGTTTGATGTGGGCCTGGGCCAGGGCGAAACCTATCGCGAGAGCGCCAATTACCAGGCGGGTGAAACGCTCAGCGTTACCGATCTCGGCGAGGCCCGGCTGGGATTGTCGATCTGCTATGATGTCCGTTTCGCCTATCTCTACCGGGCGCTGGCGAAGGCGGGGGCGGAGATCATTTCGGTGCCGGCAGCCTTCACTCGGCCGACCGGGCGAGCGCACTGGGAAGTCCTTTTGCGCGCAAGGGCGATCGAGACCGGCAGCTATATCATCGCGCCCGCCCAGGGCGGGCTGCACGCGGATGGCCGCAAGACCTGGGGACACTCCATGGTCATCGGTCCGTGGGGCGAGATTGTCGCGCAGCTGGATCATGCGGAACCCGGCATTTTGCACGCCGAACTGGATATGCGAAAAGTGGCCGAGGCGCGCAGGCGTATCCCTGCGCTAGAACATGATCGCGCGTTAACGCTCTAGGCAGCGTTTCGCGAGAGACTGAAACAATGATCAAATACGCTTTGCTCTGTGACCAGGATCATGAATTCGAGGCCTGGTTCTCCAATTCCGCATCCTATGACGACCAGGTCGCTCGCAAGCTGGTGGAATGTCCGCATTGCGGGTCGCTGGATGTGCGCAAGGCGCTGATGGCGCCCGCCGTACGCACCTCGCGCAAACGCGAAGCCTCGCCGGAGGAACAGGTCAAGCAGATGGCCTCGAAAGTGCGCGCGCATATCCGGGACAATTACGACTATGTCGGCGATGAATTCGCCTCGGAAGCCCGCGCCATGCACGAGGGTGAGAAGCCGGAGCGGCTGATCTACGGCGAGACCTCCGCCGAGGAGAGCAAGGCCCTGACGGATGAGGGCGTGCCGGTCACGCCGTTGCCGGATGCCTTTGCGCCCACACCCCCGAAGAAGGTGAATTAATCCGCCTTGCGCGCGACCATCATGTAGTTCACCGAGACGTCACTGCCGATGGAGAACTGGTCGTTGATCGGATTGTAGCTGACACCGACCGGCGGTTCGGTTTCCATGCCGCCCTGGGACAGCGCCGTGCGAATTTCGGACGGGCGCACCAGCTTGCCGAAACGGTGTGTGCCGCGCGGCAACCAGCCCATGATCCACTCCGCGCCGACAATCGCCAGGGCAAAGGCCTTGGGTGTCCGGTTGATGGTGGCGCAGATCATCAAACCACCCGGTTTGACCAGGTGGGCGCAATCGATGAGGAAGGTGTGCGGATTGGCGACGTGCTCCATGACTTCCAGATTGAGCACGACATCAAACTGTTCGCCGGCTTCCAGCAATTGCTCGGCAACGCCGTGTCGGTAGTCGATCTCCAGCCCCATTTCCTGGGCATGCACACTGGCCGTCTTGATGTTGGCTTCTGACGCATCGACCGAGACCATGTCAGCTCCCAGGCGAGCCATGGGTTCGGACACCAGTCCACCACCACAGCCAATATCCAGGATGCGCAGGCCCTCGAAGGGCTTGTCGCCTGTGCGGTTGAAATGCAGGCCGACGGTTTCCCGGATAAAGTCGAGGCGCACGGGATTGAATTTGTGCAAGGGTTTGAACTTGCTGTCCGGGTCCCACCATTCCGCAGCGATGCGGGAGAATTTCTCGACTTCTTCCGGGTCGATGGAGGGGCGGTTGAGAGTGTCCGGTGCGGCTTGGCTGCCCATGGCTTGTCCTTTGATCTTTCGCCTGTTTTTACTCGCTTTCAAGCGATGTCCCTTGCGATGTGACATTGCATAGCGGCTGTCAGCACATTAGGACAGGCGACGGATTGGCGCGTCGCGCCTTAATATGGCCGCAGGCCGGGGTGTAATCGAGACCCGAGCGCAATTATATGCAGCCATTAAACAGTCGGGGCAGCGAGGGACGGCCTGAATGACACGTGTTGTCGCCAAGTTTGGCGGAACTTCTGTGGGCTCTATCGAGAGAATTCGGCATTCCGCACGTTTGATCCAACACGCCGTCGAACAGGGTGAAACGCCGATTGTGGTGGTTTCTGCCATGTCCGGAGAGACCGACCGTCTGCTCGGCCTCTCCAGTGACCTCGGCGGCGGGCTGGGCGATCGTGAAACCGATGTCGCGCTGGCCGCTGGTGAACAGGTCTCCGCTTCGCTGATGGCCCTGGCCCTGCGCGAGCTGGGGCTGAAATCCCGATCCATCATGGGCTGGCAGGCGCCGGTGGTGACAACAGGCCCCTGTGGTGCGGCCTCTATCGCCGACATGGATGTGACGATTTTCGAGGAGGCGCTGGCCGCTGGCGAAGTGCCTGTCCTGGCCGGATACCAGGGCATCACCCGCGAGGCAGAGCTGCGTACGCTGGGGCGCGGTGGCACCGATCTCTCGGCCGCTGCGCTGGCCGCTGCCCTGCACGCGCGCTGTGACATCTATACCGATGTGGATGGCGTCTACACGACCGATCCCCGCATCGAACCGGGGGCGACACGCCTGGACGCCGTCAGCCATGACGAGATGCTGGAACTGGCCAGCCAGGGCGCCAAGGTGTTGCAGCCACGCTCCGTGGAATATGCCAAGGCCCAGGGCGTGCAGATGAAAGTCGTGTCCAGCTTCGCCGAGCCCGGTGAAAGCCGGGGCACGCACGTGGTACCCGAGCGCGCACTGGGCGAGCGCCGTCTCGTCAGCGGCGTGGCCTATGCCCGCGATCAGGCACGCATCGCCCTGCTTGGTGCGAGCGCTCCCAGCCAGCTGGCCGAAACCGTGTTCGAGGCACTGGCCGAGGCGGGTATCGGGGTCGACATGATCGTGCAGGCGCATGGCCGCGATGATGGTCGCTACAATCTGGAATTCTCAGTCGCGCAGCGCGATCTGAAGAACGCCCTGCATGCCGTCGAGGGCGTCGCTGATGGTTCCGCGCTCTCCCACGAGACCGGCCTGGCGAAAGTCTCTGTCGTGGGCGCTGGATTGCGCCAGCGAGCAGATATTGCGCGCTCCCTGTTTGGAGTTCTCGGGCAGGCAGGAATCGCCGTAAAAGTCCTGGCAACGTCGGAGATCAAAATTTCTGCACTGATCGAGAATGATGCTGTTGAGCAGGCTGTGCGGGCCTTGCATGCAGCCTACGGACTGGACCATATCAACGCATGACCGAAACGCCCCAACCGGCCGTCAGGGATCCCCGCAGGCTGCTCACGCGCATGCGCGAGCTCATGGCCGTGCAGGAGAATGCTCAGGAACGCCTCGACCACCTCACCGACTTGATCGCGGAAGAGGCGGGCTGGGATGTCTGTTCCATCTACCTGTCCAGGAAATCCAGTTCGCTCGAGCTTTGCGCCACGCATGGTCTGAAGTCGGAATCTGTACACAAGGTCCGCCTGAAACCGGGTGAGGGTCTTGTCGGTCTTGTAGCCCGTAATGCGCGACCGCTGACCACGTCCAGCGCCAGCCAGCACCCGGCCTTCTCCTACAAGCCTGAAACGGGCGAGGAGCCGATCGACACCTTCGTCGGCGTGCCCATCCTGCGCGGTGGTCGCCTGGTCGGGGTTCTGACGGCCCAGGCCGAGACGCGTCGGGAGATTTCCGAGGAAGAGGTCGAGACGCTGCAGACCGTGGCCATGGTGCTCGCGGAAATCGTGGCCAGTGGCGACATCGCCGAGGCCGAGGAAATGGCCGAACTGGATGTCCGCCAGTCCAAGCCGGAACGCTTCCAGGGCGGTGCATTCGCCAATGGGCTGGCCAAGGGTGTGGCGGTCCTGTTCGAGCCTCATGTCGGGACTGATCAGCTGATCGCCGACGACATGGAACGCGAGGAATTGCGTCTCGAACTGGCCCTGACCGCTCTGCGCGCGGCAGTCGACGAGATGCTTGAGGGCGGTCGCGGCGCATTTGGTGGGCCGACGCGTGAAGTCCTGCAGGCCTATCGCATGTTTGCCCAGGACCGGGGCTGGCTGGAACGTCTGCGCGAGGCCGTGCGTCTTGGCCTGACCGCGGAAGCGGCGGTCGAGCGTGTGCGCAACGAGAATCGCGCGCGGCTGATGAAATCACCGGATCCGTATTTCCGGGATCGCCTGCACGATCTGGAAGATCTCGCCAATCGCCTGCTGCGGCACCTGGACGAGGCCTATACCGGGGCCAGCATCAAACTGCCCGACAATGCGATCATCGTGGCCCGTAATCTGGGGCCGGCGGAAGTACTTGATTTCGATCGGGAGAAGCTGCGCGGTATTGCGCTGGAGGAGGGCTCTGCTTCCTCGCACGCTGCGATCGTCGCCAAGGCGCTGGGCATTCCCCTGGTCGGTAATCTGGAAGGCGCGCTCGACCGCGCTGAAGATGGCGACCCGCTGATCCTGGATGGCGAATTCGGCTTGCTGCACATCCGCCCGACGGATGATGTGATCGCCGCTTATGACGAGCGCATCCAGGCGCGGTCGGCGCGTCAGGAGCGCTATGCCCAGCTGCGCGGTCCGGCGAAAACTCTCGATGGCCGTGAAATCACCGTGCAGATGAATGCGGGGCTGCTGATCGAGATGACCCAGCTGGATGAGCTGGGCGCTGATGGCGTCGGGCTGTTCCGGACAGAATTCCAGTTCATGGTCTCTGATACCCTGCCGCGTCTGGACGAGCAGGCGACCGTCTATCGCTCGGTCCTGGAAGCGGCCGGTGACAAGCCGGTGGTTTTCCGGACGCTGGACCTGGGCGGCGACAAGGTCGCACCGTTTGCACCGTCAGCCGTGGAGCCCAACCCCGCCCTGGGTTGGCGTGCCATCCGCATGGGGCTCGATCGGCCCGGATTGCTGCGCTATCAGCTGCGCGCTCTGATCGGGGCAGCGGCCGGTCGCTCGCTGAAAGTCATGTTCCCGATGATCGCGGCCCCGTGGGAAATGCGCGCCGCTCGCGACATGCTGGAAAAAGAGCTCCGTCAGGCCGAAACGCGCGGGCATGAAATGCCCAGCGACGTGCAGATCGGCATGATGCTGGAAACGCCGAGTATCGCCTGGGCGATGGAGCAGGTTGCGGATATTGTCGACTTTGTTGCTGTGGGTGCGAACGACCTCATGCAGTATTTCTTCGCAGCCGACAGGGATAATGCGCGTGTCTCGGATCGGTACGATGTCTTGAGCCCGCCGGCCCTGGGATTGTTCCAGCAGATCAGCCAAACCTGCCAGAAATACGAAATTCCGGTCTCGGTTTGCGGTGAAACGGCCTCCCGCCCACTCGAGGCCGCAGTCCTGGTAGCCCTTGGTTTTCAAAGTCTTTCCATGTCGGCTTCGAATATCGGCCCGGTCAAAACCATGATTTCCCGAATGGATGCGGGCAAGCTTGGCACCTGGATTGCTGATCAAATGAATGAACCGGTCAACAGCCTGCGGACAAAGCTCATCGAAGCGGGTGAAGAGGCCGGGCTGCCAAGTGTTGCAGTTGATAATGTGGTTAAGATTTGATTTAATTGAGTTGCGCGAGCTGAGGGGGCTTTCAGATTGCGCAATTGGGTGAGGTCGCTCCAGTCGAGCGATGGGTGGTAATGTCGAGTCAAGCTATGAGCACGGGCTTTGTTCCGGTTGATGCTGTGTTTGCAGATGAAGGCGTTGATATTCTCCAGCTTTCCGCAGGTGATCGCCTGCGCGACGCGCGAGAGAAAGCCGGCCTCTCGCTAGACGAGGCGGCGACCCAGACCCGTATCCGTAAAGATTATCTCGAAGCGATTGAAACCATGGATCCGCGCGGCCTTCCGGCCCGGGCCTATGCCATTGGTTATCTGCGCACTTATGCCAGCTTCCTGGCGCTGGACAGCATCGTCATCGTTGATCAGTTCAAACGCGAAGTTGATACCGAGACCGGTCGCGCCCAGCCGACTGCGGCGGCCCAGACCCGTCGTGAGATCAAGCTGCCGCGCGGCGTGTTCGGGGCTGTCATGATCCTGGCCAGCGTTGCGGCTGTCGCCTTCTGGTATGCCGAGCAGGCGGGCAATGACACCGGTCTGAGCAATTTGCCGTCGCCACCGGATGCGGCCCCGGCCTGGGCGCGCGAGGACTTCGCCGCCAATCGCGAGCCGATCAGCGTAGCTGATATCTGGTCCGACTTGCCGCTGGGATCTGCAACGGTCGCACAGGATGTCATCATGCGCGCCACGGCGCCGACCTGGTTCGAAGTTCGCGATGCCTCGGGGCGGGTGCTTTTCGCACGCGAACTGGCAGCTGGAGAAGCTTATCGTGCGCAGGAGGACGGGCTGACGGTTTCCGCCCGTGATGCGGGCGCGATCCAGCTGGAAGTTGATGGCGAGATCGTCGGTTCTCTCGGCGAAGACGGTCTGTCGGTGGAAAATCAACCTGTCCTGGCCCAGGTCGAGACTGCACAAGGCGAGCCTTAAGCGCTCACATCCTCTCGAAAGCGCCACATGAAGCCGCTATATCGGGTTTGAAACCTGATTGGAGCGATTTCGCATGTCCGACCTCAGCAAAGATCCACGCAGTGTTCGTCCCTGGCGCATGATCGAGCGGCGCAAGAGCCGCATGATCAAGGTGGGCGGGTTGGATGTCGGTGGCGATGCGCCCATCACGGTCCAAACCATGACCAATACGGTGACTGCCGACGCCGGCGCGACGATCGACCAGATCCTTCGCTGTGAAGAGGCTGGTGTGGACCTGGTCCGTGTCTCCTGTCCGGACGAGGACTCCACCGCCGCTTTCAAGGAAATCGCCCGAGCAGCGACGGTGCCGCTGATCGCCGATATCCATTTCCACTACAAGCGCGGCATCGAGGCGGCAGAGGCGGGAGCGGCCTGCCTGCGCATCAATCCGGGCAATATCGGCTCGATGGACCGGGTGAAGGATGTGGTCCAGGCGGCGCGCGATCATGGTTGTGCCATCCGTATCGGCGTGAATGCCGGATCACTCGAAAAGCACCTGCTGGAAAAATACGGCGAACCTTGTCCCGAGGCGATGGTTGAAAGCGCGCTGGACCATGCCCGTATTCTCGAGGATCTCGATTTCAGCGATTACAAGATCTCGGTGAAGGCGTCTGACGCCTTCCTGACCGTGGCCGCCTACCAGGCCCTGTCCGAAGCGACCGACGCGCCGCTGCATCTCGGTGTCACCGAGGCCGGCGGCCAGCGCATCGGCACGGTGAAATCCTCTATCGGTATCGGCTCCCTCCTGTGGGCAGGCATTGGCGATACCATCCGCGTCTCGCTGTCTGCCGAGCCGGAGGAGGAGGTTCGTGTTGGCTTTGACATCCTCAAATCGCTGGGCCTTCGCACGCGTGGCGTCAACATCATCGCCTGCCCGTCCTGTGCGCGACAGGGATTTGATGTAATCCGCACTGTGGAAACGCTGGAAGAGCGTCTGGCGCACATTTCTGAGCCCATCTCTCTGTCCATTATCGGTTGTGTCGTCAATGGACCGGGCGAGGCGCTGATGACCGATCTCGGCTTCACCGGCGGTGGTGCCGGCCGCGGCAAGATGTATGTCTCTGGCCGACCCGACCACAATGTCTCCAACGAGGAAATGGTCGAGCACATCGTTGAAATGGTTGAGAAACGCGCCGAGGAAATGCGCGCTGAAGCCGAGAGCGCCTGACGCGATTTTCGCTTGCAGACGGTCGCATCAATCGTCACGGTGGAGTGATGATCTTCAAGCAAGAAACCCAGCGCCCGGTTCCGAGAGAATACTGGCTGTTGCTTGGCCGCGACTCCGCATTCGTGATCGCCGGTGTGCTGGCCTGGGTATTGATGCATCTGACCTTGCAGCAAGTCCTCCGCGGGCTCGGCCTTGCAGACTGGCGGCATGAAGGCGCCGCACAGCTGGGTATCTTCGCACTGGCTGCCTTGTCGTCATGGTTCGGTGTCCGGGCCGGCTGGAAAGCACTCGGGCTTCCCGAGGTCACACGCATACGCCAGCGTCTCTCCCGCCACCTGCCCAGGGCGTTTTTCAGGGCCAGGCGACTCAGCGGCGCCAAATTGCAGAATTTCAACCTTTTGGCCTATGTCGAAGGACGTCATCGCTCACTCACGCTCCTGCACAGCGCACTGCTGGGCGGCCTCGTGGCCTTCGCGCCGTATGTGCTGGCCGGAATCGGTTTTCTGGGTATGCCCGCCGGCGTGCCGCAGGCGCAACCGACTGTGATGCTATTTGTATTTCCAGGTTTCATGGGAATCCAATACCTGGCGCGCCGGGCCCACTGGAACTGGCTGCAATCGCAAATGAAGCGGGTCTGCCCACCCGATGAACCGGCCCGGCCGCGCAGGCCAATATCGGTCGATGCTTCTAGCTGGACGGGCTGAGTTGACCGCGGCGTGAAGAAGCTAGTCTTCGCCGGCAGTGGGCAGGGGGCCGCTCCAGCAGGTGGGCGGCGTCCCTGGAGCGTCCCGAACGCCGAGTTCTTCCAACCGAGTGAGAACATTGGTGATCGCGCCAGCCTGGCGCTCATCATTGGTCTGCGAGGCGCGGTGCAGATTGTGCAGGTCTATCAGTGTGTTGCGAATGTCCTGCGTGGAGCGTAGGGCCTCGAGATCAACCGATGTAGCGACAAAATAGCCGTTCTCAGGGTCCAGGGTGCGCTGTGTAAAGCCATCTATCCGCGGCATGACGAGCAGGAAATCATGAATTTGGTCCATGCTGGTGACCGTGCTGGTCGAGATACTCTGGGCCGCAAGGATGAGGCCGCGCAGTTCATCATCCGAGATGGTTTCAACCAGGTCTCCGGCGACCAGGGCGCTTGTATTGCCTTCCAGCGGCAGGCCCGGCTGCGATACCTGGCTCATGGTGATGGCGAATAGAGCACGTTCATTCTGCCGCGGCGTCAGCTCTGCACCGTCGATGGCCTCGATCAGGTGAACAAGTCCGCGCCGGATTTCGGTTTCCACATCCATGCGGCACAGCATGATGTTCTGGTAGATCGTGTAGTCGGTTGCAATGCCTTCTAGATACTCTGATTCACGTGCATCCAGCCGGGCTTGGTCATAGTGTTGCGTGAGTTGAAAGCCGACGGCGACACCAATCACGACAATAAAGAACTCCAGAACGACAGCGAACCAGTTCTGTTCTCGAATGGCGCGGGATAGGCGGGTCAGGATCATGATCTGGTCCAGATTTCGGTGGTGCGACATGCATACGCGCAGCTCACCCTGTCCGGCAAGCGTGGAGCGTCGCTCAGGACCTGCTCCGGTGGTTTGCGACGGAAGTCACACTCTAGCGGGACGCCCCTGCAAACCATCCCCCTTTCGCCAAGCGTGAACAAAAGCTCATTTGTGCGGCAGGCTAAAGCCAGAATAGGCTTATGCCAGGAGTTAAATGCGAGGGACCGGGCCGTCTGGCCCGAGGGAGCTGTTATGCTGGAACTATCCGGACTTACGAAAACCTATGGCAACAAGGTGCGCGCACTTGATGGCGTGTCGCTGTCCATCCCCAAGGGGATGTTTGGCCTTCTCGGCCCGAACGGCGCAGGCAAGTCGACGCTGATGCGCACGATCGCCACGCTGCAATCACCCGATCAGGGCAGCCTGACCTTTGGGGATATCGATATCCTCAAGGATCCGCAGGCCCTGCGGTCGACGCTGGGCTATCTGCCGCAGGATTTCGGCGTCTATCCGCGCATGTCAGCGCGCGCCATGCTGGACCATCTGGCTGTGCTCAAGGGCCTGTCCAATGCCAAGGAGCGCAAGAATGTGGTCGAGACGCTGCTGGAACAGACCAATCTGTCCCAGCACGCCAACAAGGCCGTTGCCAGCTATTCCGGCGGCATGCGCCAGCGTTTCGGCATCGCCCAGGCCCTGCTGGGTGATCCGCAACTGATTATCGTCGACGAGCCAACCGCCGGCCTCGACCCGGAAGAGCGCAATCGTTTCCACAACCTGCTCTCGGAAATCGGTGAAAACGTCGTGGTCATCCTGTCCACCCACATCGTTGAAGACGTGGCTGACCTGTGTCCGCAAATGGCGATCATGAACCGCGGCCAGATCGTCTCTCACGGGGCGCCGAGCGATCTTGTTGATGATCTCAACGGCAAGGTGTGGGCGAAGACGATCGAGAAATCCGAGCTGTCGGGCCTGCGCGGCAAGTACCAGATCATTTCCGAGCGTCTGACGGTGGGTAAGGTGCGCATCCATGTGCTGGCAGACACCGATCCGGGTGATGGTTTCGAATCCATCCAGCCGGATCTGGAAGACGTCTATTTCGCCACTATCCGTGGTGGTCAATCCGAAGCGGCTGCGGCCTGATTTCAAACCCTGTCTGAAAGGAGCACGTCATGCTCTCCAAGATCGCCGGGTTTGAGGTTCGCTATCAGCTCTTCTCTCCCGTATTCATTGCCGTCTTTGCCATCTTCTTCCTGCTGGTGTTTGGCGGTGTCACCATCGACAACATCCAGGTCGGCGGAGGCGGTGCGACGAATATCAATTCGCCCAACGCCCTGACCATCGCCATCATGATTTTCTCCCTCTTCGGGGGGCTGATCCCGGCGGCGTTCCTGTCGTCCGGCGTAATTCGTGACCGAAGTTTCAAGTCGGAAGAGCTTTTCTTCTCCCGTCCGGTGAAGGAGTTCGACTTTGTCTTGGGACGGTTCATAGGCGGTTTCATTGCCACGGCATTGTGTTTCGCATCCGTACCGCTCGCCTTCCTGATCGGTTCGATGATGCCCTGGCTGGACCAGGAGCTGATCGGACCGACCAATCTGGGCTGGTATCTCTACGTCTATGCCTCCATCGGCCTGGTCAATATGTGGGTCGTGGGCACGGTCTTGTTCGCCGTCGCCAATTTCACCCGCTCCCAGATCTTCGTCTGGGTCGCCTTCCTCGGCCTGTTGGTGCTCTATTTTGTCGGCAGCGCAATCGCCGGCCAGGAGCCGGAATTGCGCGATGAGCTGGCGCTCATCGACCCGTTCGCTTTCAATACCTTTGGCGAGATGACGCGCTATTGGACCGCATTCGAGGCCAATACCCAGGTCATTCCGTTTGAAGGGCTGTTCCTGATGAACCGGCTGATCTGGATCGGTATCGGTCTGGGTTTGTTGTTGCTCAGCGTGTTCACTTTCCGCTTCCGCAAGGGCGGTTCGGCGAGCGCGTCCAAGAAGAGCAAGGCGCAGGCTGCTTCCGGCCCGAAGAGCGCGATCTCGGATCTTGAACTGCCGCGCATGCAGCCGGTCCTGAACGGGACGACGACGCGTCAGCAGTTTTTCGCGCGCCTCGGTTTCGAGGTGAAAGGTGTTGTCCTGAACGTCGCCTTCTGGGTGATCCTGGCGTTCGGCTTGTTCAATACCGTGCCCGGTTTCTTCTTTGCCAATGGCATTTACGGCACGGACAATTATCCGGTTACCCGGGTGATGATGAACACCATCAATGGTGCCTATTCGATCATACCGATCATCATCGTGATCTATTATGCGGCGGAGCTGATGTGGCGCGAGCGCCGTTTCCGTTTCAACGAAATCACGGATGCGACCCCAACACCGAGCTGGGTGTTCATTACCTCCAAATTCCTGGCGATGATGGTCGTCATCTTATCGCTGGCCATCGTGGCCATTGTTGCCGCAGCACTCTCTCAGCTGGCGATGGGTTATACGGCCATCGAGATGGATCAGTACTTCATCCGGTCGGTGATGGAGATCGTGATCCCAGCGGGTCTGCTCTCTGCCCTGGCGATTTTCCTGCAGGTTCTGCTGAACAATCGCTGGCTGGGCATGGCAGCCATGCTGGTCTTCTTCGTGGCCTCATTGATCATGAGCCAGATCGGTTTTGACCATAATCTCTACCAGTATGGCGGCTCACCGGGGGCTCCGTATTCGGACATGAACGGATATGGCCACTTCCTGGGCATCTCGCTCTGGTTCACGCTGTATTGGAGCTTCTGGGCCCTGTTCCTGATGGTGCTGGCCTATCAGCTCTGGAGCCGTGGCGCCCTTACACCGATCGGGACACGTCTGAAAAACCTGTTTGTCGGATTTACCCCGGCGACGGCAGGCCTCGCGATTGTCTCGCTGGTCGGCGCCGGTGCGACCGGTGGCTGGATCTACTACAACACCAACATCCTGAATCAGTACATTTCCGGGCCGAATGCGCGTGCGCTGCAGGCAGAGTATGAGCGGACCTACGACCATCTCGTTGATCTGCCTCAACCGACGATCACGGCAACATCCTATGAAGTCGAGATCTATCCGGAAGATCGCCGCTATGAGGCGGTGGGTCAGTATGTCATGGAGAACCAGACAGAGGCGCCGCTGGATACGCTCTGGCTGTCCTATGGTGCGGGCACGACTGTGGTCCGTCACGAGATGGATGGCGCAACGCCGGATGTCACCGATGAAGGCATGTACATCTATTCCTTCACGCTGGAGCCGCCGATGCAGCCGGGCGAAGTGCGCACGCTGGACTTTGAAGTCCATCGCAACAATCCCGGTTTCCGTAACAGCGGCAATGTGACGACGGTCAACTACAACGGAACCTTCTTCAACAACGGCGAGTCCATGCCGCAGATCGGTGTGAACCAGGGATGGTTCCTGCAGGACCGACAGCAGCGTCGTCGTGAGGGGCTGGAGCCCCTGCCGCGGGCCTATCCGCTGGAGGATCAGCATCGCTGGTTTGAAAGTGGCTTTGGCCAGTCTGCCCACTTTGTCGATTTCCGCACGGAAGTTTGCACCGTGGCCGGCGAAATCGCGGTAGCACCGGGTTATCTCGAGCGGGAGTGGACGGAACAGGACGCATCCGGTCGTGACCGGGCCTGTTACGAGTACATCATGGATCGCCCGATCCTGAACTTCTACTCGTGGCTGTCTGCCGATTATGAAGTTGCCGAACAGGAGTTCGACGGCATCAATCTGCAGGTCTTCTATCACCAGCCGCATGACTGGAATGTCGAGCGGATGATTGAGGCTTCGGCTGACTCCCTGCGTTATTTCTCGCAGGTCCACAGCCCGTTCCAGTACAGCCAGTTCCGTATCCTGGAATTCCCGTCCTATCAGACCTTTGCCCAGTCCTTCCCGAACACGATCCCGTATTCGGAAGGCATTGGTTTCATCGGTGATCTGACGGATCCGGACGCCATTGACTATGTCTACTACGTCACCGCGCACGAAGCGGCGCACCAGTGGTGGGCTCACCAGGTGATGGCCGCCAATGTCCAGGGCGCGACAATGCTGATCGAGTCCTTCGCTCAGTATTCTGCGCTCATGGTCATGCGCCAGGAGTATGGCGAGGACGCGATGCGTCGCTTCCTCAAATACGAGCTGGACAGCTATCTGGGATCGCGTGGTTCAGAAGCCATCGAGGAGCAGCCGCTCTATCGGGTCGAGGACCAGCAATACATCCACTATCGCAAGGGCTCTGTGATCATGTACGCCCTGCAGGACTATATCGGTGAAGACACCGTGAACCGTGCCCTGCAGCGCCTGATCGATGAGCGGGCCTTCTCGTCCGAGCCCTATGCCACAACGCTCGATTTCCTGCGCATTCTGCGCGAGGAAGCCGGTCCGGAGTGGGATAGCGTGATCACCGACTTCTTCGAACGGATCATCCTGTTTGATCTGCAGGTGACCGATGCGACGGCGACCCAGCGCGAGGATGGTCGTTGGGATGTCGTGATCGATGTCGAAGCCCGCAAATACGAGGCGGATGGCGAAGGTCAGCAGACCGAGGAAGATATTGATTATCTCATCGATATCGGTGTCTTCACGCGTGATCTCGAGGGAGCCATCGAAGGTTCCGACCACGTGCTCTACATGGAGAAACATCGCGTGGACGAGAACACGATGCGGTTCGAGCTGATCGTCGACGAGGAGCCGCTTTATGTCGGTATCGATCCGTACAACAAGCTGGTCGACCGCAATTCTGACGATAACCTGTCGCGCGTGACGATCGAGTAGAACCGATCAGCGTTTCACGCTTGAAATGAGAAGAGGGAGCGGGCCTAGTTCTGCTCCCTTTTCGATTCCGGGAGACATCATGACCACGCTGTACGGGTTGAAGAATTGCGACACCTGCAAAAAAGCCATGAAGGCGATGGATACGGCGGGCACGGCCTACACATTTGTCGACATCCGTGCCGAGGCCGACCTGGCGGCGAAGGCGCCGCTCTGGCTGGAGGCTGTGGGTGCCAAGGCGCTGGTGAATAGCCGCTCGACGACCTGGCGCGGTCTGGACGAGGCCCAGAGGGCGCGTGTCGAGACAGATGCGGCGGCCTTGCTGGCGGAAAACCCGACCCTGGTCAAACGCCCGGTCATCGAACACGCGGGCGAGGTGCGTGTCGGCTGGACGGCGGCGAGCCAGGCGGGGCTGGTCTGAGATGGACAAGGCGCTGAAGGCGGCCTGCGAGCTGGATCTGGGTTTCCCCTTTCACCGACCGGAAACACCGGCGCAGCGCCTGCGGGCGATTGCGGACTGGATGGAGGCGGACGGCAAGGGCTGGGAAGTCTATGTCACCGGCGAGACCGCCCAGGCGCTGGAACAGCGCATCGCCGAACTGACCGGCAAACCGGCGGCGATCTGGATGCCGACGGGAACGATGGGCCAGGCGCTGGCGGCGCGGTTGCACTGTGAGAGCCGGGGCAATTATCGCCTCGCCTTGCATCCCAACTCCCATCTCCTGCTGCACGAGCAGGAGGGCGCGCGTTATGTGCACGGGCTCGACCCGGTCGAGATCGGGGAGTGGGCCCAGGTGCTCACCGCCAGTGATCTGCCCGACAATGCCGGATGTGCGATCGTCGAGCTGGGGCAGCGCCACAATGGCGGGCTCTTGCCCCGCTGGGGTGTGCTGCAAGCGCTCAAGGCACGGGCCGCCGAGCTTAACCTGCCCCTGCACATGGACGGCGCCCGCCTGTGGTCGACCCGGCCGCATTTCGACAACCGCTCCTATGCCGAGATCTGCGAGGGTTTCGCCTCGGTCTATGTCTCGCTCTACAAGGATATTGGGGCGATAGGAGGAGCGGTCCTGGCCGGTGAAGAGGCCTTTATCGAACAGATGCGCACCTGGCGCGCCCGGCTGGGTGGCATGTTTCCCATGGCCTGGCCGAACACGGCCGATGCGCTGCGCCTGCTGGACGAACAGGTTGAATTGATGCCGGAGTTGGTGGCGCGAGCGCGAATGCTGGGCGAGGCGATTGACCGGCTGGACGGTCTGTCGGTGACGCCCTCCCCAGTGCAGACCAATCTCTTCCACGTCGAGGCCGATGCCTCTGTCGACGCTATTGATGCCGCGCGTGATGCCGTCGCGCGTGACCATTCTGTTTGGCTGTTTTCACGCTGCTGGGACCTGGCGCAACAGGATCGTCCGGCCATCGAGGTCACTGTGGGTGCCAAGCTCTACGACATGCCGCCCGAGCGGGTGATCGAAGCGTTCGCCGGGCTGGCCAGACGGCTGGCCTAGTCGACGATCGCAAACATATCCAGCACGCGTTCGATTACCGCACCATCGCGATCAATGGTCAGGGGCAGGAGGTCTTCCTCGGGCGGATTGCAGCCGCGTTCACCGACCGGTGTGCCATGGAAATGGGTGATCAGATCGCCTTGACGGATATCGACCCGCGAGGCTGGCGTGTCCGGCAGGATGTCGGCGACGCGGAAGCCATTCGGTTCGGGTTGGAAAACCATGCCGTGACTGACCACCGGTTCAAACGTGATCGGGGCGTCCGGATCGATACGTTCGATACGCACACGTTCGTTTCTCTGGTCAAAGGTCCAGACGAAGTGCCGCATGACCTCGCCGCCGATCAGTTCGCTGCCGGGCGTGGACTGGATGGTGGGCGTGACCAGCTCATTGGGACCAAATCGTGCATTTTCGCTGAGCCGGGCTGACGAGCGTCGCTCGACATGATTGAGCCGGAAGGAGGCGCCGGAGGCGACGGGATCGGCGGTCGTCTCGAAGCGGTTGATATGATTGACCGAGAAGCCGGAGAGGGCGGCACCGCTATCGATCAGCATGCGCCGGGTGCGGTTGGAAAACTCGATCCGCAGCCAGGGCCGGTCATCCGGCCCGCTGGCATTGAACACGGTCTGGCGGTCCGGCCGGGGCAGTTCGCCCGGCTCGATACGCATTTCATCGCGGGCATAATCCAGCGTCAGCAGATAGTCATCAAAGGCATCAAAGGCGAGAATGCCATCGACTTCCCGGCCCAGGGCCAGGGAGAGATGATCGAGATCCTGTACACGGGCGCTGAGGCGGGTGACCCGCAGGGGGCCCATATTCATCTCGGGGAAATTGGCGCGTTGGCCATTGCGAACAGGCGTTGAGGAAATGCGCGCGACGCTGTCCGGATCGACATAGCTTGTCGATGCGCCGGTGTCATAGATGAACCAGAGTGTGCCGCCATCCTGGTCGTCAGCGCTGGCCTGGCGGGTGACAGGCACAAAAAAATAGCCGCGACACATTTCGCTGGGCACGATGATCGGGAAGTCCGGCGGTGTGCCTGAGACCGTTTCGGCGATCGGCTGGTCCAGCAGGGCGAGCGCGAGCAGTGCAAACTTCATTTGCGTATTCCTCCACTAGGTGAAGCAGGATAAAGGAGTGGGGTGAGGTTCCAACAGGGATTGATCTCGATGAAATCCATTTGCGTCTATTGCGGTTCAAATTCCGGTCAGAAACCGGCCTATGTCACGGCGGCGCGACGCGTTGGCCAGGTGCTGGCCCGGCGCGGACTCGAAGTTGTCTATGGCGGCGGCCAGGTCGGTCTCATGGGCGAGGTTGCCGATGCAGCCCTGGATGCCGGTGGCCGCGTGGTCGGCGTGATCCCGGAATTCATGGCGCTCAAGGAAATCGCCCACATGGATTTGTCCGAGCTCCACGTCGTCCAGTCCATGCACGCGCGCAAGGCCAAGATGGTCAAGCTCTCCCAGGGGTTCATCGCGCTGCCCGGCGGTATCGGCACGATGGAGGAATTGTTCGAGATCTGGACCTGGGGGCAGCTCGGCCAGCACCGTCATCCGGTCGGCCTGCTCAATGTTGATGGCTATTACAACGATCTGGTGAGTTTCCTCGACAAGATGACGGCCCAGGGCTTCCTGGCGCCCGAGCACCGGGGCGCGCTGAAAGTGGACGACCGGGTCGAGGGTTTGCTGGACCAGTTCGAGCGCTATGAAGCGCCGGAAGCGGACGTAAGACTCAAGACCCTCCAGACCTGATCATCAGGAATTTACTCGCCTTTTGTCCACGAACCGGCCTAGTGTCCGCCTGGACAGGTTGGTTTTACAGGGGGCACGTCCATGAACTCCATTCTTACGCCTATGCTGGCGCTGATCATCTGGACCTTTGTCATGTGGTTCTGGATGTACGCAACGCGGATCCCGGCCATGCAAAAGGCCGGCATCGATGCCACCAAGATGAAGGCCAAGTCGGAGATGGATGTGCTGCCCATCGAGGTGAAGCGCATTGCGGACAATTTCAATCACCTGCACGAACAGCCCACCATCTTTTTCGCCCTGGTGATCTATTGCCACCTGGCCGGCGCCGCGGACGGTCTGAACATCGCCCTGGCCTGGACCTATGTCGGCCTGCGCATTTCCCACAGCCTGGTCCAGGCGTTGTGGAACTTCATCCCGGTCCGCTTCTTTATCTTCGCCGCCAGCAGCATCGTCATGATGGTGATCGGTGTGCGGGCAGCGCTGGCGCTGGGATAACAGCGTCCGGGCATTTTCAATTGTCTCGCGCGGTGATACCTCACGCCCATGCACGCACCTGAAGCCCGACTCGAACAAGTCATCGACCGTTTTGACCAGGTCGAAGCCCGTCTTGGCGCCGCCGCCGATGCGGACGAGATTGTCAAACTGTCCAAGGAACACGCCGAGCTGCGCCCGGTGGCCGAAAAGGCTGCCGAGCTGAAAGCGGCGCGCCAGGAACTCCTCGATCTCGAGGAGATGATGAATTCCGACGACGCCGATATGGCGGAAATGGCGAAGGACGAGTTCTACGAGCTCAAGGAACGCCTGCCCGAGCTTGAGCACGAGATGAACCTCCTGCTCCTGCCCAAGGACAAGGATGATAGCGCCAACGCCCTGGTCGAGATCCGCGCCGGTACCGGCGGAGACGAGGCGGCGCTGTTCGCCGGCGATCTCTATCGCATGTATGAGCGATACGCCCAGCTGCAGGGCTGGACCTGGGAGCTCGACAGCGCCTCGGAAGGCGAGCATGGCGGCTACAAGGAAGTCATCGCCTCGGTTTCCGGCGCCGGCGTATTCGGACGCCTGAAATTCGAAAGCGGCGTGCACCGCGTCCAGCGTGTTCCCGCGACGGAAAGCCAGGGCCGCATCCACACCTCTGCGGCGACCGTCGCCATCATGCCCAAGCCGGATGATATCGAAGGCGGTCTGGATATGAGCGAGGTTCGTGTCGACACCATGCGCGCCTCCGGTGCTGGTGGACAGCACGTCAACAAGACCGAGTCAGCGGTCCGCATGACCCACTTGCCGACGGGCATCATGGTGGTCTGTGCCGAGAAGTCCCAGCACCAGAACCGCGCCAAGGCAGCCGAGCTGCTTGCGGCCAAGCTCTATGACATGAAACGTGAGGCCGCGGCTGCTGAACGTGCCGCCGAGCGCAAGGACCAGATCGGTTCCGGCGACCGTTCCGAACGCATCCGCACCTATAACTATCCGCAGGGCCGCGTTTCCGATCACCGCATCAATCTGACGCTTTACAAGCTGGACCAGATTGTCGCCGGCGACGGGCTGGACGAGGTTGTCACCGCCCTGATCTCCGAGGACCAGGCGGCGCGCCTGGCCGCGATGGAGCAGGACGGCTAGGCTGAGCCACCGTGAACTCCGATTTTGACAAATTGGTCGTGAATGCCCGCACCGTCTTTGATGCCAGTGCCAGCAAACCCCTGCGCGATGCCTGGGCGGAGCTGAGCCTGGTCGAGATCCGCGCAGACCTGGTCAAACGCTTCGGCGCGGCGGGGATTGGCGAGGCGGAGACGGATGCGCGTTTCCTGCTGGCGCATGTGCTGGCACCCGCCAGTTATGCCGAGGCGGTCGCGGACCCTGCGCTGTGTTCCTGGCAGCAGATCAATTGGCTTGCCGAGCTCGCTTGGGAGCGTGTCCATCGCAAACCCATGTCACAGATCCTGGGCACGCAACCCTTCTGGACGCTGGAGCTGGACGTCAGCGAAGATGTCCTGACCCCGCGTGCCGATACCGAGACGTTGGTCGAGGCCGTGCTGGACGCGAGGTCCCAGACCACGGCGCGTGTGCTGGATATCGGGGTGGGTTCCGGAGCGATCCTGCTGGCCCTGCTCAGCGAGCGCAAGGCCTGGCAAGGTGTGGGTGTGGATGTATCCGAGGCCGCCCTCGATATCGCCGCGAAGAACGCTCGCCGTTGTGGTCTCGATGAGCGTGCTGAATTCCTTCAGGCGAGCTGGGGGCGGGGCCTGCCGGCGGGAGCGTTCGACATCCTGGTGTCCAACCCGCCCTATATCCGCTCGGACGTCATGAAGACGCTGAACCCGGAAGTGCGGGATTTCGAGCCGCATCTGGCGCTGGATGGCGGAGTGGACGGGCTGGATGCCTATCGTGCCATCCTCGATGAGGCGCGTAACTTGGTGAAGCCGGGTGGTCTGGTGGCCTTTGAGATCGGCTATGACCAGGGCGAGGCGGTCAGCGGGTTGCTGCAGGCTCATGGCCTCAGCGGAATCGCTTTAATTCAGGATCTCGCCGGGCATGATCGTGTCGTGCTGGGCGCTTTGTCATAAAGAAACGGCTAAAAGGGCTTGGAAAGCGGGAAAGGGCGGTCTAGGTTCCATTCGTCAGGTGGACGCGCCTTGGGGGTCGTGCGCGGCCGGATGAACCACCTGACAGATCCGGCTAATTGAACAACCCCGAACAGGCGACAGGCTTATCATTGCAGCTGCACGGTTAGGCCAGAGGTTATTACCGCTGTTTATACAGGGAACGACGATATGAAGCGTCAGCGCGGTCGAGGTCGGAAACCAGGAAATCCTGCGAACCGGAGCTTTGAAAGCAATGGTCCTGAAGTGAAAATCCGGGGAAATGCGACCCAGATCCACGATAAATATCTCCAGCTGGCACGCGATGCGTCCTCTTCGGGCGACCGCGTCCGGGCCGAGAATCTGTATCAGCACGCCGAACACTATTTCCGCATCATCCAGGCGAACCAGCCCAAGCGCGACCCCGCTGCTGAAGACGGTGCGGAGAATGCCGAAGCCAATGGCGAAAACGCCGATGGTGAGGAGCAGTCCCAGGGTGAGGGCAATGAGCGTCGCGGTCGTGGCCGCGGTCGTGGCCGTGGCCGTCGCCAGCAGGACGAAAATGTAACGCCGGAAGGCGAACAGCCCGAAGCGGCCAAGGCTGACGGCGACGAGAATTCAGAGGGTGCCGCTGCAGCTTCTGAAGGCGAAGAGGAGGCTCCGCGCCGCCGCACACGCCGTCCGCGTCGCACTCGCAGCTCCGAGGACGGCGACAGCGCTGAAGCATCGTCCGAAGCTACGGAAAAAGCGTCCGAGGACAGCGAGAGCGAAGCCGCCTAGGCACCCCTCTCAGACCTGTTTCAAAACCCGCGATGGCCATGCGATCGCGGGTTTTTATTTGCGCGCCAACGTGTCATCGACGGTGACCACACCGCCCCGCTCCACAGACACATAAACACCGCAATCCATGTGCCCGAAATTGTCGAACAGGGCCTTGGGAATATCGGCGTCCCTTGCTGCTGTGACGGGGTTGATGCTCGTCGCGACGCATCGGCGAATACGCGCGCGGATCTCGATTTCCGCCTCGCCGACCACCAGGCGCTCGCCAACCATGTCCAGCTCGGCCCAGGGTTCCAGACCGTCAATCAACAGATTGCCGCGAAAGCGCACCGGATCCAGGGGCATCCCGGTCCGCTCGGCCAGGTCTCGCACCGAGGCGAGGTTGATGATCGAGGGATAGGGATCGGGGATATCCGTCATCGCCTGATCGCCTGCCTGTACAAGGCGCAGGCGCCCGCGCACCTGGTCCGCCAGCGTCCGGGAGAGGTGGTCGAACAAGGGGGTATGTGTATCCGCGTCGTTCAGATCAACCTGCAGGCAGGTTCCGTCCGGGGCGATGGTTGTCCAGACCTGGTTGGCCTCATCGAACCGCGTGCTCCAGCCGGCCAGGTCGGCCTGGCCCGCAAGCATCAGGAAATTCTTCTTGGAGACATGACCGGGCGCGTTTGCCTCGAACTGGCCGGGACCATTCTCGATCGCCCAGTGGCGGTCAAAAGGCAGGCCTTTACCAACTGATAGCTCAATCTGGTCCAGTATTTGCGGGCTGAACCCTTTGACAGGAAAACGGTGAATGGCGTTGAGCTTGGGCATGGATAAAAACGATCTCCGCTGGAGGGGCAGAATGTCGCGACACCCCCTCTTGTGTGACGGTTGTGCCACACCTACATGCCATACGAAACGCGAATTTACCGTGCCTGATGAGGGCGGTCCTTCGCACCCATCTCGCCTCTAACGGGAGATAGACATGGACTTTGAAAACTACACGGACCGGGCCCGGTCCATAATCCAGGCCGCACAGGGGCTGGCCCTCAAATCCAGCCACCAGCAATTTGCGCCCGAACACATTCTGAAAGCCCTTCTGGACGATGAAACCGGTCTGGCCGGCAATCTCATCCAGGCGGCGGGCGGCCGCTTGCGCCAGGTGCAGGACGCTGTCGACCAGGCCCTCGACGCCATGCCGAAAGTGGAAGGCGGGCAGGGCAAGCTCTACCTCGCACCGCAAACCGCCAAGGTTTTCGGCGCTGCCGATGACGCCGCCAAGCGTGCGGGAGACCAGTTCGTCTCGGCCGAACGCATCCTGCAGGCGATTTCCCTCAATCCCGACAACAAGGCTCATGACGCGCTGAAAACGTCCGGTGTGACCCCGCAGGCGCTGAACACGGCGATCAATGATCTGCGCGCAGGCCGCACTGCAGACAGCCAGTCGGCCGAGGACAGTTATGAAGCGCTCAAGAAATACGCCCGCGACCTGACGGAAGTGGCGCGCGAGGGCAAGCTCGATCCGGTGATCGGACGGGACGAGGAAATCCGCCGCGCCATCCAGGTCCTCTCCCGCCGCACCAAGAATAATCCGGTTCTCATCGGTGAGCCGGGTGTCGGCAAGACCGCCATCGCGGAAGGCCTGGCGCTGCGCATCGTCAACGGCGATGTGCCCGAAAGCCTCAAGGAAAAAAGCCTGCTCGCGCTGGATATGGGCGCGCTCATCGCCGGTGCGAAATATCGCGGCGAGTTCGAGGAGCGTCTCAAGGCGGTACTGTCTGAAGTCGAAAGCGCCAATGGCCAGATCGTCTTGTTCATTGACGAGATGCACACCCTTGTCGGTGCTGGCAAGACGGATGGCGCCATGGATGCCTCCAACCTGCTCAAGCCTGCCCTGGCCCGTGGTGAACTGCACTGTGTGGGCGCTACGACGCTGGATGAGTACCGCAAGCATGTTGAAAAGGATGCGGCCCTGGCCCGGCGCTTCCAGCCGGTCATGGTCGAGGAGCCGACGGTGGAGGACACCGTCTCGATCCTGCGTGGTCTCAAGGAGAAATACGAGGTGCATCACGGCGTTCGCATCGCCGACAGTGCCATCGTCTCGGCCGCCAATCTCTCCAATCGCTACATCACCGACCGTTTCCTGCCGGACAAGGCCATCGACCTGATGGACGAGGCTGCTTCGCGCCTTCGCATGCAGGTCGACAGCAAGCCGGAAGAGCTCGACGAGATCGATCGCCGGGCTATCCAGCTGAAAATCGAGGCGGAAGCGCTGAAGAAGGAAAGCGATGACGCGTCCCGCGAGCGTCTTGCCAATCTGGGCAAGGAAATCGCGGAGCTTGAGGGCCGGTCGGCCGAACTGACCGCTGCCTGGCGTGCGGAGAAGGACAAGCTGGCGTCGGCGACCACGCTAAAGGAAGGCCTTGAGCGCGCACGCCAGGAGCTTCTTGACGCCGAGCGTCGTGGTGACCTGGCCAAGGCGTCCGAGATCAAATACGGCCGTCTGCCGGATCTGGAGCGCAAGCTGGCAGAAGCCGAGCAGCAGGGCGATGAGGACCAGATGGTGCAGGAAGTCGTCGATGACGAACAGATCGCCCATGTCGTTTCGCGCTGGACCGGTGTGCCCGTGGAGAAGATGCTGGAAGGCGAACGCGACAAGCTGTTGCGCATGGAAGATGGATTGCGCGGGCGTGTGATCGGTCAGGAAGAGGCGCTGGTCGCGGTTTCCGATGCTGTGCGCCGTGCGCGTGCGGGTCTGAAGGATCCGAGCCGTCCCATCGGTTCGTTCCTGTTCCTGGGCCCGACCGGTGTCGGCAAGACCGAGCTGACCAAGGCCCTGGCCGAATTCCTCTTCGACGACGAGACTGCGGTAACCCGCATGGACATGTCGGAATACATGGAGAAACACTCTGTTGCCCGCATGATCGGCGCGCCTCCGGGTTATGTCGGTTACGAGGAGGGCGGTGCTCTGACCGAAAGTGTCCGCCGCCGGCCCTATCAGGTCGTGTTGCTGGACGAGGTCGAGAAGGCGCACACGGATGTCTTCAACGTGCTCCTGCAGGTGCTCGATGATGGCCGTTTGACCGATGGTCAGGGCCGCACGGTCGATTTCCGCAACACAATCATCATCATGACCTCCAATCTGGGTGCCGAACATCTGCAGCTGGTTGATGATGTGACCGAGGCCCGCGACGGCGTGATGGCGGTGGTGCGCGGACATTTCCGGCCGGAATTCCTCAACCGGATCGACGAGACCATCCTTTTCTCTAAGCTCAAGCCGGAGGATATGGGCGCGATTGTTGACATCCAGCTGCGGGGTCTCGCCCGGTTGCTGGAAGATCGTCGCATGAGCATCGAGCTGGATGCGGCCGCCCGCGACTGGCTGGCAGTGAAGGGGTTCGACCCGGCCTATGGCGCACGACCCCTCAAGCGCGTGATCCAGAAAGAAGTCCAGGACCCGCTGGCACGTCTGCTTCTACAGGGCGATATCAAGGATGGCGATGCCATCCGCGTCAGCGCGGAAGCCGGTGTGCTGGTCATCAATGGCGTCGCTGTCAGCGAAGCCAGGCCGGTCAGCGAGACCGTCAACTAAATCAAAAAAAAGGGGCTGGATTTCCAGCCCCTTTCCTTTTGTCAGCCATCCTGCGTCAGCAGTCGAGGGCCAGCACAGGCTGGCCGTCCGACGTGCGTGCATAGGTCTCGCCGGTTTTTTCCAGCGTGCCCGTGACGCGCTGACGGAAGGATGAGAACCAGCTGGACTTCACGACATCAATGGGCTCGTCCAGGTGCAGAGCGACCTGGCGGCGACCGCCGGCCAGGTTCTGCAATCCCAGCAGGGTGCCGGTAAAGGCATGGCCGAGATAACGACCGGTGACACGGTGACCAACTTGCAGTCGGGTCCGGGCGGGCTTGTCCAGCGCTGCGCTCATCGTGTTCCAGTCCCGAAAGCCATACTGCTTCGAGATCAGTTCGAGGGCCTCGGAGTGGGAAACAAAATTTCCCTCCGCGACCAGGGATTGGCGCAGGCGCTTGGCCTGGGTCTTGATCGTCGCACGATCAGGCAGGTTCAGGGTATCAGGCATCGTCTTTCCTCATGCGTTACAAGCATGCGTAAAGCGTGATGGGGCTCGCCTTGCCATCGCGTCGCATGCCGCGCAGTGCGGAATGGGATCGATGAGATCCGGATTTTCACCATGACCAAGGGTCTGCGAGCGGCGGGCAATCCGGGGCCAGGCTGCCAGATAGGAAGCCCAGCGCGCCGGGTCAAGTCAGACCTAATTACTGCGCGCCGCCTTCGCCAGCCTCGGCCATCACGGGACGATTGCTGGAAGCCGCACTCGCCGCCGCATCCCGGACCGCGAGAATTCGGTCACGTTCGGCGATGAAATCGGGAATTTCATCATCATCCAGCTGGCGTCCGGTGGGCAGATCCAGGGTCATCGGGTTCACCGGATTGCCGTTGAGATGCACTTCATAGTGGAGGTGCGGCCCGGTGGAGCGGCCGGTTGTGCCGACATAGCCGATGATCTGACCCTGGGTCACCCTGGAGCCGGAGCGAATGCCGCGTGCAAATCTGTTCAGGTGCGCATAAGCGGTCTGGTATCCATTGGCGTGACGGATACGGATGTAATTACCGAAGCTGCCGAAACGATTGGCACGCTCTACCACCCCATTGCCGGCGGCCATGATCGGTGTTCCGGTTGGCGCCGCGAAGTCGGTGCCATTGTGGCGGCGCGTGTAGCCCAGGATCGGGTGACGCCGGGCGCGCGAGAAGTGCGAGGACAGGCGGGCACCATTGATCGGTGTCAGCATCAGCAGGCGTTGCGCACTCTCACCCTCGGCACTGTAATAGCCGACCAAGCCATCATCGGTCTGGAAACGGAAGAAATCCATCGGTTCGCCGCGACCGTCATAGCGCGCATAGAGAATGTCGCCGGTCCGGGCGGTGTCCCCGTCCTCGTCGACGAAACGCTCGAACAGGATGTCGAACTCATCGCCCGGGTGGATCGAGCGTTGGAAGTCGATCGCGTAACCCAGAACGGTGGCCAGTTCCACGACCACGCGGTCTGTCGCCCCGGCGTTCAGCGCATCCACGTAAAGCGAGGTCGTGATCGAGCCGGTGGCCCGGACCATCTCGCTGTTGAACTCGGCTGTGGTTTCGCGGGCGCGGTAGCTGTTGTCAAAGGTCCGCGCGACGGTGATGGAGCGGTCGATTTCAGGCCGGAATGAGAGGCCCCGCAGCGTCGTCTCACCCGCATTGGAGCTTTCCAGGTAGACACTGATTTCTTCGCCCACGCGCAGCTGGCGAAGATTGAACACCTCGCCTAGGGCGGAGATGGCGCGTGCCGCTTCAACACGGTCGACCCCGGCGTCATCGAGAACACCGGCGAGGGTGCCCCCGCGCGGCACGGAGTGTCGGACTAACGCGATCGGTGCGCAGTGTTCACACTCGGCAAAGGCGGCAGCGTCGAGCAGGATCGGATCGGTCTGCGGCGCGAAAACAAAGGGTTCAGCGTAAAGGCGCCTAGGTTCCGTAAAGTTTGATGGTGCAGTCGCCCGTTCCACCAGGTCTCGGACGCTGGATGGCGGTGTCGGGTTCAAGGCTGCAAACTCCGGTTCAACTGTTCCGGCTTCCACGGCCAGTTCATCGGCCTGGACTTCCATGTCGTGGCCAACGGCCAGGGCAAAGAAGAGAGCGGTCGACACGCTCAGGGACGCCAGTGCAACAAGGCCACGGGCCCGATTCTTATCGGCACGGGTAACATCAAATCCGGACATGACTTAGCTATAACTCCGCTCGGTCTTACCTCGACCTGGTCTTCGGTTGAAAAACCAGGCGGTTACTCTCTAGCAAGTTCTGCACCGATATGCATCGCCAAACCCGCAATTCGTCGACAGCTCCCCAGCTGTCTCGAATCATGTCCTGCCGTGATCTGGTTGCCAAGTCCTTTCCACGATTTGTATTCTTACAAAGTGTCAAAAGGGGTCGGTTCGGCCGAGAATCATGTATCCGTATCGCCATGACACAAGAACTGCCTGCCGAACTGGCCTCCGACCAACTCGCCGCTCTGCTCTGCGCGCGCCTCTGTCACGATCTTGTCAGCCCGGTTTCTGCGCTCGGTGCAGCGCTGAGCGTGCTCGATGATCCCGCGAGCTCGGACATGCACGATGATGCCATGGAGCTGGTGCGCGAGAGCTCACGCCAGGCCCAGGCCAAGCTGGAGTTTGCGCGCCTGGCATTCGGTGCGGGCGGTTCTGCTCCTGCGACTCTGGATACCCGTGAACTGCAGCGCCTGACCGAGGCAATGTTTTCTGCGGTAAAGCCGGACATCGTCTGGAAGGTGGAGGCGGCGGGTCTTGAAAAGGCCCCGTCACGCCTGCTTCTGAACCTGTGCATCATGGGTGTCGATGCGGCACCGCGCGGCGGTACTGTGACCGTCGAGGCGACGGAAGCTGCCGGCAGCACGCGGATCCGTATTGTGTCGGAAGGGCGCCGTGCCCGTATCGAGGAGGCGGCGGGTGTCGCCCTGGATGGTCAGATCCCTGAGAACGGGCTCGACGGCCGCTCGATCCAGCCATTCTATACGGGATTGATTGCGCGCAACGCAGGTGGTCGTGTTAGCGCGCGCGCTGACGAGGATCGCGTGGAATTCGTTGCTTTGATCGATGAATCTGCCGAGCGCGCCGCCTAATTCATATCCTATAACCTGCATTCGCAACATTGCTGGAAGCGGGCCAACAGTCCGTTAACCATGCACATGTCATGTTTCTGGGGAATCAGGTGCCTTCGCGCGCCAACTCCTAAGATACGAGGCCTGTCATGGATGATCTCATCAGCGAGTTTTTGACCGAGACCGCGGAAAGTCTTGACGTCATCGACTCCGAACTGGTGCGTTTCGAGAATAACCCGGATGATCGGGCGATCCTCGACAATATCTTCCGTCTTCTTCACACCGTTAAAGGGACTTGCGGCTTCCTGGGGCTGCCGCGCCTGGAAGCAGTGGCCCACGCGGGCGAGACCCTGCTCGGCAAATTCCGTGATGGTGAGCTGCAGGTCACACCGCCAATGGTCACGCTGGTCCTCGAATCGATCGACCAGATCAAGGTGCTGCTCGAATCCCTCGAAGCGACCGGTTCCGAACCGGCCGGTGATGATCAGCCTCTGATCAAGCGCCTGGAAGATGCCGCCATGGGCAAGCTCGATGATGCAGCGCCCGCCGAGGCGGCAGCGCCAGCCGAGCCGGAAGTGCCGGACGATTACGACCAGGACCTGGGCCGTGAGCTGCGCCCGGGTGAGGTATCGCTCGCTGACCTGGAAGCCGCGTTCCAGAATGCCGAATCTGATGTGCCGGTCGAGAATCCGGCCGATACCGCTGCAGCGGAAAGTGAAGAACACCTCCAGGCCGGTGATTTCGACCCGGAGCTGGGCCGCGAATTGCGTCCGGGAGAGGTGTCTTCCGCAGAGCTTGAAGCGGCCTTTGCCGCAGCCGAGCCGGATCCGGGCATGGAACCGGGTACGCCGGAAGTGATCACCAAGAATATGAGCACCGAGGAAGCGCTCGCGACCGCGATGGCTGAACTCAAGGGTGGCGATGCAGCGACCGGCGAAGGCGGTCTGCGCGTCCAGCAAACGGTCCGTGTTGGTGTGGATGTGCTCGAAGCCCTGATGACGACGGTGTCGGAACTCGTCCTGACGCGGAACCAGCTGATGCAGACGGTTCGTGGCCTGGAAGATGACGAGCTGAAAGGTCCGTTGCAGCGCTTGTCTGCTGTGACCGGAGAGCTGCAGGACGGTGTCATGAAGACCCGCATGCAGCCGATCGGCGATGCCTGGCGCAAGCTTCCGCGGATCATCCGCGACGTTTCCACCGACCTGGGCAAGAAGATCGAACTGTTCATGGAAGGCCAGGATACCGAGCTGGATCGCCAGGTTCTCGAGCTGATCAAGGATCCGCTGACCCACATGGTCCGCAACTCGGCCGATCACGGCCTGGAGATGCCGGAAGATCGTGTGAAGGCCGGCAAGAGCGAGAAGGGCACGATCAAGCTTTCGGCCTATCACGAAGGCGGACACATCATCATCGCCATCGCGGATGATGGTAAGGGACTGGATACCAAGCGCATCGGCGAGAAGGCTCTGGAAAAGGGCCTGACCACGCATGAAGAGCTGGCGCGCCTGACCGAGGCCCAGATCCACCGCTTTATCTTCGCACCGGGTTTCTCCACGGCGGCCAAGGTCACCAACCTGTCCGGCCGCGGTGTCGGCATGGATGTGGTGCGCACGAATATCGAGCAGATCGGTGGCGTGGTCGACGTGTCGTCCGCCGCTGGTCGTGGCTCTCACTTCACCATCAAGATCCCGCTGACATTGGCGATCGTTTCCGCACTGATCGTCGGATGTCAGGAACAGCGTTTCGCCATCCCGCAGCTGGCGGTGCGCGAACTGGTCCGCGTTGGCATGGGGTCCGAGCATACAGTTGAGAAACTGAACGGTGCGAGCGTCATGCGTCTGCGTGATCGTTTGATGCCGATCGTCGACCTCCAGGGCGTACTGCGTCTGGATGGCGGCGAGGGTGCTGATGAAGAAGCCGGTTTTGTTGTCGTCCTCGATGCGGGTGGACGCAATGTTGGCGTCGTCGTCGACAATGTTCTCGATACCGAGGAAATCGTGGTCAAGCCGCTGTCGGACAGCCTGCGCGGCGTTTCCGCCTATTCCGGCGCAACCATCCTGGGTGATGGTTCGGTGATCATGATCCTCGATCCCAATGGTCTGGCAGGCGATATCGTTTCTGCCATGGAAAAGGAAAGCTCTGCCGAAGCTCTGGCAGCTGCCAATATTGATATGGCCCAAACGCAGCGTCTCCTCCTGGTTCGCGCGGGTGGCGAGGAGCCGAAAGCGGTTCCGCTGTCACTGGTTACGCGCCTGGAAGAATTCGATCCGGACACCATCGAGCACACCAATGGGCACAATGTGGTCCAGTATCGTGGCCGCCTGATGCCGATCGTGCCGCTGGGCGATCAGATCCAGTGCACCGAGGGGCAGCGTCAGCCGGTTCTGGTCTTCGCCGAGAACCACACCTCGATTGGTCTGGCTGTCGACGAGATCGTCGATGTGGTCGAAGAGCGTGTCGACCTGCAGATGGGTTCCGACCGCGAAGGCGTTATCGGCTCGGCTATCATCAAGGGCAAGGCAACCGACGTTGTCGACATCGCCTGGTATCTCGACCAGTCCCGCGCTGGCGATATCCAGCGTCGGACGTCCAAGCGTCGCCGTCGCGTTCTGCTCGTTGATGCCGATGCCTTCGCCCGCCGCATGATCGCTCCGCTGCTGGCAGCGGCCGGGTATGACGTCACGCCGACCGGCGGCATGCATGAAGTCAATTCCATCGCCGAAGCCGAGGAGCAGTTCGATGTTCTGGTTGGCGATCCGGCTGCGCTGGCCCGGATCCAGTCAGAGGGCATGTGGGCAGACTTGCCGACGGTCGCTGTGACGGATTGGCCGGATGATGGAAGCGGAGAGGGCCTGACGGCCGTGCTGCCGCGTTCTGATCGCAGCGCCCTAATTGCAACCCTTGACCAAGTTTCCCAGCAGGAGAATGCGGCATGACCGGTCAGACAAACGATGTTTCAGAGCTGAGTGCAGAAGCCGTGAACGAATACGTGTCGGTCCGCATCGGTGATCAATTGTTCGGCGCTCCAGTCAATGCGATCCGCGAGGTTTTCACCCCGCAATCGGTTACCGAGGTTCCCCTGGCACCGAGTGAAGTGGCCGGTCTGCTGAATTTGCGCGGTCGTATTGTGACTGCGATTGATGCGCGCCGCCGCCTTGGATTGCCGCCGCGCGAAGCCGGGGATGCAGGAATGGCACTCGGTGTTGAGCGTGGTAGCGAAATATTTGGATTAATCGTGGACAGTGTTGGTGAAGTTCTTCGCCGACCAAGCGCTGAACTCGAGCCTGTGCCTGCCCATGTCGACTCGACATTCCGTTCGATGGTCAAGGGTGTGCACAAACTAGAAAAAGAACTTTTGGCGGTTCTGGATGTATCTGCCGTGATCGGCGCGGCAGCCGGAGCTGAAGCCGCGTAAGGGGAAAAGTGGATGAAAACTTGTCTCGTAGTGGACGACAGCCGCGTTATTCGGAAAGTCGCCCGGAAAATCATCGAAGAGCTCGATTTCGAGTGCGTCGAAGCCGCTGATGGCTCCGAAGCGCTGGACGCCTGCCGCAAGCAGATGCCCGACGCAGTCCTGCTCGACTGGAACATGCCGGTCATGAATGGCCTCGATTTCGTCAAGGCCCTGCGCCGCGAAGAAGCGGGTGATCAGCCGGTGGTTGTGTTCTGTACGACTGAGAACGACATGGCGCATATCACCGAAGCGCTGCGCGCCGGTGCCGACGAATACGTGATGAAGCCGTTTGATGGCGACATCATTGAATCGAAATTCCAGCAAACCGGTTTGTTGCGCGCGTCCTAAAGGGGCACTGAATGTCTGCCAATCCGTCACAATCTGCAGCATCCCAGTCTATCGCGCGGGTGCTGGTCATTGACGACTCCGCCGTTGCGCGGGGCTTGATGACCCGTTGGATCGAGGAAGACCGTGACCTCGAACTGATCGGTTCTGCCGTTGACGGTGAGCAGGGACTCCAGCGCGCCAAGGAGTTGCAGCCGGATCTGATTGTCCTTGATGTCGAAATGCCGAAAATGGATGGCCTCGCAGCGCTTCCCCTGCTGTTGAAGGCGGTCCCGACCTGCAAGGTCGTCATGGCATCAACCCTGACCCGCCGCGGTGGTGAGGTGACGATCCGCGCCCTGTCGATGGGCGCTGCTGATTATACGCCGAAACCCCAGGCCGGCCGTCTCGCCGGTGCGGATGAGTTCCGCAATACGCTGATCAGCAAGCTCAAAGCGCTTGCTCCTCGCAAGCGGATGGAGCTGCCAACGGGCAAGGTTGCTCAGCCGGGCCAGCCGGCAGCACGAACCTTCCGTGCGCCGACGGCCAAGGAAAAGGCTCCGGCCAAACGCGCCTTTGCGCCAGTGGCCCGGTCGCCGATCGCGCGGGGCAATACGCCCAAGGCCAAGGGCACGCCGCAAATCATTGCCATCGGATCCTCGACGGGCGGTCCACAGGCACTGCGCGAGGTCATTGAAGCGATCCCGGCCGATATCAAGGCGCCGATCGTTCTGGCCCAGCACATGCCGGCACTCTTTACGAAAATTCTGGGTGAACACCTGACCAAGGCAGGCAAGCTGACTTGCAAGGAAGCGGAAGACAAGGAGCGCCTCAAGCCGGCGACCCTTTATATCGCACCAGGTGATTTCCATTTGACGGTCCGCAAGGACGCGGGCGGGTTTTACGCTTGCCTGGATCAAACCCCGCCGATCAATTTCTGTCGGCCAGCGGTTGATCCGTTATTCCAATCTGTTTCCGAAGCAACCGGGGGCGTTGCCCTGGGTGTTGTGCTTACGGGTATGGGACATGATGGCCGGGAAGGCGCGCGAGCACTGCGAAATGCAGGCGGCACGGTCCTGGCTCAAGATGAAAAGACTAGTGTTGTGTGGGGCATGCCCGGCGCTGTTGCCGAGGCCGGTCTGGCTGACGAAATCCTCCCCCTGAAGGATGTCGGCTCAGCCATCGTACGACGCGCGAAAGGTGGGCTCTAATATGATCAAACAAGACGACATCACTTTCGTCGCAGCAGAAGCGTTCAAGCGCTCCGGGCTCGTCCTGTCAGCCGACAAGGGCTATTTGCTGGAAAGCCGCCTTGCGCCGCTGGCCCGGGCCGAAGGCTTCCCCTCGATTGACGCTCTTCTCACCGCTGCGCGCCGCGACCAGGGCGATCGCCTGTTGTGGGCGATCACGGAAGCGCTGGCGACACATGAGACCTTTTTCTTCCGCGATAATACGCCGTTCGACCTGTTCAAGAATGACATTCTGCCTGTTCTGACGCGCGCCCGCGGTGCCGGTTCGACGATCCGCATCTGGTGTGCAGCCTGTTCCTCCGGCCAGGAGCCATACTCCCTGGCCATGTTGCTCGAGGAAGAACGGGCCCGTCTGGGCGGCAAGCGGTTCGAGATTATTGCTACCGATATGGCACCGCGCGTTCTGGAAAAGGCGGAGGCCGGTGTCTACTCGCAGTTTGAAGTTCAGCGCGGTCTGGCGATCCAGCGTCTCGTTCAGCATTTCGAACAGAATGGCGACCAGTGGCGGATCAAGCCGAATATTCGTCAGATGGTGAATTTCCAGAAGCACAATTTGCTTGAACCGATTGCGAGCCTGGGAACGTTTGACGTTGTCTTCTGCCGCAATGTGCTGATCTATTTCGATCCCGAGACCAAGAAACAGGTCCTGTCGCGTATTGCCCGCCAGACGCCAAATGACGGCTATCTGATCATGGGCGCCGCTGAGACCGTCGTTGGCTTGTCCAAGGACTTTGTCCCGGTGGAGGGCAAGCGCGGGCTCTATGTACGCTCCGAGGCCGGTTCCGGACGCACGACACGCGCCGCCTAGGCAAACCCGTCAGTCATCCAAGAACGGCCTCGCAGATGCGGGGCCGTTTCTTTATGTCTGCAAGAGGGCATGCAGGCGGTGAGGGTGGATTGCGGCCTGCCTGCGAGCCGCAGAGGTTCAAGCTGGTACAAAAAAGCCCGGGCGCTTGCCCGGGCCTTTTCGTAACGCTGAGACCGGTTGTTAGGAGGCGGCTTTTTCCTCGACAGGATCGCGCAGCACATAGCCACGGCCCCAGACCGTTTCAATGTGATGCTCGCCGTCAGTCGCGGCTGCCAGCTTCTTGCGAAGCTTACAGATGAAGACGTCGATGATCTTCAGTTCCGGCTCGTCCATGCCACCATAGAGGTGGTTCAGGAACATCTCCTTGGTCAGGGTCGTGCCCTTGCGCAGCGAGAGCAGTTCCAGCATCTGGTATTCCTTGCCCGTCAGGTGGACGCGCTGGCCTTCGACCTCAACCGTCTTGGCATCGAGGTTCACCGCCACGGAGCCCGTGCGGATGACGCTCTGGGCATGGCCCTTGGAGCGACGCACGATGGCGTGGATGCGAGCAATCATCTCATCCTTGTGGAACGGCTTGGTCATGTAGTCATCGGCGCCACAACCCAGGCCGCGGACCTTGTTGTCGATGTCTGCATTGCCGGTTAGGATCAGGATCGGCGTATCGACTTTGGAGACGCGGAGCGTCTTGAGAACGTCAAAGCCCGGCATGTCGGGCAGGTTCAGGTCGAGAAGGATAATGTCGTAATCGTACAGCTTGCCGAGATCGACACCTTCTTCACCCAGATCGGTGGTGTAGATGTTGAAGCCCTCGGACTTGAGCATCAATTCGATGGACTGGGCTGTCGCCCGATCATCTTCAATAAGAAGAACCCGCATCGTTCGCCTCCAGTTTTTAGCCGGACGAATCAGCGTCGCCCGGTCTCAGCTCTGAATTAACCTTATTCGGACGCTATGCGGAAACCCTTAACGAAAGTTAACCGCGCCTTGACTGAATTCCGGAATCGCAGCGTCGGCGATTTCTGTTGACTCAGGTCGATTCGAAATCCGCGTTAACCAATAGGCGGTTATGGCACTAGCGCTTTACAGGCAAGGGCATCTCGGGCGCTGCATTATCAAATATCACCTGCAAAAAGTATGTCTGAAGTGAATGAAAAACGGGCCCGAAACAGCTGTTCCGGACCCGTTTTTGATCTGCTTTTCGATGGGGAAAAGTTATTTTCCACAGATTCGATGTCTATTCAGCGGCCTGAAGACGGGAATTCGCCAGTGCAAGCAGGGTGGCGGCGCGCGCATCGAAACTGTCCTTTCGGCCGTCGAATAGAATGCGGTCTTCATATCCTGTCAGCCACAGGGCATCGGGATTGCGTCGCGCGATGACGATATCGCCCTGCAATTGCTCGTTTGGCGTTCGATGCAGCCGGAACATGATCAACCCATCGGCCAGCGCACCGGCCAGGTCACTGTCGGAACCCGCGAACTCCGGCATGGGATCGATCAGGCCGACCACTTCCATCTTGCCGGCTTCGGTGGACAGGGAAAAGCGTGAGCGCTCAATGCCGGAGAGGCCGTGCTGGCTGTCCCTGTGCAATTGGTAGGACCGCTCGACCGGTACCGCGAAAGCACGGTGTCCCTCGATCTCCCGGCATTGGAAGAAATAGTGATTATTCACACCCAGGCGTTTCATTTCCCGTTGCAGGATCCGCAGCGTGTTTTCGTCATCATTGACGCTGTCGATGATCGGCGTCTGATTTTCCAGTGTCACGAAGGAATAACTGCGCAGGCGCTTGATGACTGCCTCAACGGCCGGATTGCGGGCCGGGCGGCCATGATGGTCATAGCTGTATCCACCCTGTTCATCCAGGGCGAGAAACTCATCAGGATGGGTGAAGTGGACCATGAAGCTGACCAGCACGTCCGGGTGCAGCTCGTGGAACAGGTCCAGCATGGCAAAGAAATTGTCGTCAAAGCGCTCCGGGAAGAAGGCCATCTCCTTGGTGCCGATGCGGATAATGTCGAGACCGGCTTCGGCCAGACCGTTGAGATAGTCGAACAGATTGGTGTTCGACAGCACCATCGGGTCGCCGCCGGACAGCAGGGCTTCACGAATGCGCGGACGGCTGGTCTCGCCGCGCGCAACCTTGGCGTTGTGGTCTTCGATGTATTCGACGATTTCGTGGATGGAGGCGGTGTCCTTGCCGGTCTTGCCGGTCAGGAAGTCGGACCGATAGCAATACCGGCACCAGGAAGAGCAGGTACGAACGACATACAGCAGGACAAGCTCGTACTTGTGCAACAGACCCGGGATCGGGCTGTAGCTGAGCTGGTTGGACGGATCGGCTTCACCCGACAGGTCCTCGGTCTCTTCCGGACGGGCCTTGATCAGATTGCGGATCGCTTCGCTGCGCTTGGCCAGGTCGAGGTAATACCCCGTGGCGCGCGGCGGCAGACGATCGGAAACTCCGGATTTGGCCAGCGCATCCAGTTCGGACACGGAGTAGACTGCCGCGCCGCCGTCTTCGATATAGCGACGGTATTGCGCCAGGTCATGCTGGATATAGCGGTTGAACTTGGTGTCCTGGATCTGACCGTAAAGGTTGGATTTGTTGCGGCGGCTCAGCGCTTTTTTCTTGGGGCGCGAACCGGCAATGATATTCGTATTGGCGGGCGGCATGAGGTGTCTCCCGTCAGCTATTGAGGCACAGCCAAGCCAAACCGGCTGCGCAATGACTACGTGATCGAAGCTGTGCGAGACTCTTCCGGCCTCGAGCAGGTGGGCGGCCAATCGACGGGCGCCCCAGCTCCGCGTGAGACGGGGAACATAACGTGCTGTGGCGAGAAGTGAACCGGTGGCGCCCTAAAAAATACACGGCAGTTTCTGCCGCCCGTTTACGCGTGCGCAACCGGGATAGGCTATATTCTTGGTGAATCGGATAGATGTCCGAGCTGACCGGAGCTGAAACTGCCCATGATGCAGACCCTGATTGATCGTATTGAGCGCCTCGATGCGCGTGTCCTGGAAGGGCGCGTCACGGCACTCAACGGTCTGCTCATCGAGGCAGAGGGCCCCCAGGCGGGGCTGAGCCTGGGCGCCCACGCCATGATCGAGACCCCGATGGGCCCGGCCGAGTGCGAGATTGTCGGTTTTCGTGGCGAGACCGCGCTGATGATGCCGTTCGGCCCGCTGGAGGGTGTGCGCCCGGGGGCCAAGACACTTTTATCTCCCCAGCCTGCACGCGTTCGACCCTCGCCGGGCTGGCTGGGTCGGGTGCTCGATGGATTTGGTCGCCCGCTGGACAGCGGACCGCCGCTGGTGGAAGGAAACAGCCCCTATCCGCTCAAGGGCAATCCGCCGAGCGCTCACGGCCGCGCCCGTCTGGGCGATCGCATGGATCTGGGCGTGCGGGTCCTCAACACATTCGTTCCCATGCGCCGCGGGCAGCGTCTGGGTATCTTTGCCGGCTCGGGTGTCGGCAAATCCGTTTTGATGTCCATGCTGGCCCAGGGCTGTGATGCCGACGTGATCGTCATCGGCCTGATCGGCGAACGGGGCAGGGAAGCGCGTGAATTTGTCGAGGATGTGCTGGGACCGGAAGGCCGGGCGCGCTCGGTCGTCATCACCGAGACGTCTGATGCCCCCGCGCTGGCCCGTCGCCAGGCGGCGCACCTGACCCTGACGACCGCCGAGTTTTTCCGGGACCAGGGCAAGGATGTGCTTTGCCTGATGGATAGTGTGACGCGTTTTGCCCTCGCACAGCGCGAAATCGGCCTTGCCGCCGGAGAGCCGCCGACGACACGCGGTTACACGCCATCCGTATTTGCTGAATTGCCACGGTTACTTGAGCGCGCCGGACCGGGTCCCGAGCGCACCGATGGCGGAAAACAGGGATCCATTACCGGACTTTTCACTGTTTTGGTGGATGGTGATGACCATAACGAACCTGTGGCGGATGCGGTGAGAGGTATTTTGGACGGGCACGTGGTGATGAGCCGGACGATCGCGGAACGCGGACGTTACCCGGCGATCGACGTCTTGAAGTCCGTCAGCCGGACGGCGCCAGAGGTTTATGCGCCCGACGAGCGGCCCCTGGTCGCCGAGGCGCGCAAGGTTTTGTCGGCTTATGCCGACATGGAGGAATTGATCCGACTGGGGGCTTACACCCAGGGATCAAACCCGGTGGTGGACCGGGCAATCGCTCTCAACGATCCGTTGGAGGCGTTCCTCGGTCAGTCAAAAGACGAGGCGACGGACATTCCGTCGACCTTCGCAGCACTGGCGGGGATACTAGGTGGTGGTGAAGGAGTAGCGTAATGGCACGCTCGCACGAACCTTTGATCCGGCTGGCCCGGTTCAAGGTAGAAGAATTACAAAAACAGATGGCCGAGCTTGATCGCTCGAAGCAGGCCTTGATCAATCAGATTGAGCGACTTGAAGCCTCTGTGCCGGAAGAACAGGCGATCGCGACCCAGTCCAAGGATGGTTATCTGGCCTATGGCTCCTATGCCCAGGCGGTGATCAAGCGCAAGGACAATATCCGGGCCTCGCTGAGTGAGGTCGAGGCGCAGTCAGATACCTTGCGGGATCGGCTCTCCGAAGCGTTCCAGGAACTCAAGAAATACGAGCTACTCGAGGAGCGTCGTTTGGCTCGGGCCGAAGCGGCTGTCCGTGAAGCGGAACAGGCCGAGCTGGACGAGATGGCCTCGATCCGGCATCGCCGGGCACACTAGTCAGCTGTGGTGACAATTCGGGCGAGCCGGGGCTGGGGTCCCCGGCTCGCCCATTTGTGGCTGGTGGTCAGAATCCTCGGTCAGAAATTCTGCCGCCAGCTCACATCAAAGCGAACCGAACGGCCCGGTTCGGAAACGCCTGCAAATACTCGCTCATAATCTTCGTCGAATGCGTTCTCGACACCCGCGTTGAGTGTCAGGCCGCTCGCGGTGAACGGGCGCCAACGGCCATAGAAATCAACGACGGTGTAGCCATCACGATGCTCTGAGGCGTCTGTTGGACGCTCATAATCGCCGGCAATCTGCAGGCGGCTGCCGAGCACCAGGCGATACTCGCCGAAATCATAACGCGCATCCACGAAGACCCGGTTCGGTGGCAGGCTGCCCAGGGCTTCGCCCGTTGCTGCGTCCTCGCCGTCAACGGCGGAGTAGCTGGCATCAATGCTCACCGGGCCATTGGCGAAATTGATCTGGCCTTCATAACCGGACAGTTCGGCACTGCCGACATTGCGGCTCTGGGTCGTGCCGGCAGAGCAAGGCGCAAAGAAGGGCGGCGCGAAACAGGTCGGGTCAAACTGGAAGTCGACAAACAGGTCGATCAGGTTTTCCGCATCGGTTTCGAACCAGGAGGTGCGCAGGGTCAGTTGGTCGACACCGATCCGGTCGGCGAGGTCCAGGCTGAAGCCGATTTCCAGCGTCTCCGTCTCCTCCGGCATCAGATCCGGATTGGCGATGAATTCGTTGGAGATGAAGGTCGGCGGGCCCAGGATGATATGCGGCAGCGAGAAGTGCGTGCCGTCGATATAGAGCTCGTTGATCGAAGGCGCGCGGAAGGCTTCGCCCCAGTTCACGAACATGTTGAAGTCGCTGATTGGCGCATAGGTGACACCGAAACGCGCGGACGTCGCATCGTTTTCCGTTGCCGGGGAGGTCGTGGAAGACGTCTCGAAACTGTCATTGCGGATACCCGGCAGGACGACGACTTCGCCCGGCAGACCGAACGGGGCAGGGCCCTGCATTTCCAGCTGGGCATAAAACGCCGTGAAGCTGGCATCGGCATCCGGCGCGCCACCGCGAATGCCGTTGGCGTCCGCACTGTCGCCGCCATCCTGGATGTCTTCATAGTATTCGCCACCGATCGTAAGCGCGCTTTCATAGCGACCTAGGTCAAAGGCGAAGCGCTGATCAGCACTGATGCCGGTTGTTTCAAGGTCACGGCGCAGCACGCGTGTGCTGGCGGTTTCGGCCTCGGTGACGCCTGTTTCGTTGCGATAGATCGAGACATTCATGTCCAGCCAGCTGATGCTGGACGGTGCAATGTCGAGTGCCAGATTGATGTTGTCGCTCTGGATATCCTTGTCGACGAGCGCATTGAACGCACCAACGCCCGCAACACCCTGGCCATTGTTCGGCTCGGTCGTGTCGCCATCGAAGGACTGCCAGCTCAGCTCTGCGCGGATGCCGTCGGAAATGTCTGCTCCCAGTTTGACAAGGCCGGACAGCGAGCGGTCGTCTGCCGGCAGGTCTGCGCCGGATCCTAGGGAAATGTCACCGCTGGTGCGAGAGGAAATGGAGGCGAGGAAGTCGAAACCACCGTTGACGCCGTAAACGGTCGCTGTTCCGCGTTGCTCCTCGTCCACTGATCGATAGCCAGCGCCAAGTTCGAAACCCCAGCTCTCTCCGGCATCGAGCAGGTCGTGAGCGCTTGCCGTACGGAATGCGACCACACCGCCGGATGCACCTGAACCGTAGAGGGCGGAGGCCGGCCCACGCACTGTCTCCACGCCGACGAGCAGGCTGGGATCGACGAAGATCGCGCCATCATGGCCGGAGCTGAAATTCTGGCGGGCGCCATCCATTAGCAGGGTGGTGTTGTCCCGGCCCTGGCCCCGTAGGGAGATCGTCTGGCCGGTGCGGCGTGGGCCCCCGGGGATGTCGACGCCGGGCACAGCGCGCAGCAGATCATCCAGATCCACCGGCTGGGCGAGGTCGAGATCCTCCGCATCGATCGAGGAGGTGAGGCCGGGATAGATGAAGCTGTCCAGCTCGGTCTTGGTCGCCTCAACGGTGATGACCTCACGGTCTCCTGCATTGTCCTGTGCCAGCGCTTCTGGTGTCAGCGCGCCTGGCGCCAGGGCCACGGCGAGCGCCGCGGAACTCAACCACACGAGTTTCATTTCTTCGTCCCTTTATGAAGTTCTGTGTTGCGAATGATTATCAGTGGCGATACTCATGGCAGAAGTTTCTGCGAACGCAAGTAGGAATCATTCGCAAAATACATGTAGAGAAATTGGGGATATCCAAATGAAGTTTCTGATCCCGGGGCTGGCTGCCTCGATGATGCTGACCGCCTGTGCAACGACCAGCGACGTGTCAGCGCCTGCAATTGCCGAGCGCTCCGAGGCTGATTTCCAGCGCGATCGCGAGGCGATCCTGGCCATGCAGGGCGAGTATGCCGTGACCTTCGAGTTCATTGAGACTGTGGCCATTGCGCCGGGGTATGAACTTGTCGAACCCAAGCACACGCCGGCCCGCGAAGTGGTTGTCGTGGTCGAGGACACGGGCGACTTCATCATGCTCCAGCACTTGCTGGTCGTGGGCAGTGAGGAAAATCCGTTCATCGTCAAACACTGGCGCCAGGACTGGCGTTACGAGCCCGACACCGTGCTGGCTTTCCAAGGCCATGACGAATGGACCGTGGAGGCGGTCAGCGCAGCCGATCGGGCAGGGGCCTGGTCCCAGACCGTCTATCAGGTGGATGACAGCCCGCGTTACGCGGCTGTCGCTGAATGGGATCATGCGCCGGAGGCCTCGACCTGGGAACCGCCCGTGTCCTGGCGCCCGCTGCCGCGCCGCGACGACACCACCCGGGATGATTATGACACCATCGCCGCCGTCAACCGTCACACCGTGACCGGGTGGGGCTGGATCCATGAACAGGACAATTCAAAGATCGCCCTGCGTGATGGCACGGAGCGGGAGATCGTGCGGGAGCAGGGTGTGAACACCTATACCCGTACCGAACTGGCCTCGGCCCAGGCAGCTTATGACTACTGGGAGGCCACGGCGGACTATTGGGCGCTAGTGCGTGGATATTTTAACGCGCTTGTAGCCGAGGACGCCGGATATCGTTTCCACATCGACGATGATGCCGAGGGCACCTTGCTCTACGGCCCGGTTTTGGATGCCGGTCAGCGCATCCTGTTTGGCATAGCCGATACCGAGACGGCCTGGGACGAGGCGCAGGTTTTCCTGAACAGCCAGATCTCTGAGGTGGAGTAGTTAAACCTCTTTCCCACCACGCATTTTCTCCCGGCGAAGGCCGGGGCCTACCAATGGAGGAGAGAAATCTCCCACGTTTGCGAGGCCGCGGATCAAGTCCGGGGGAAAATCTGTTGTCAGGAGTAGAGCCGCCTAAAGCCGCGAATACCGTCGTTTGGTCCAGTAGATCAGACCGATCGTGACCATGTAGATCGCCAGTCTCAACAGCACCACGACGCCGCCGCGCTCATCCAGGCGCGAGAAGGCAAAATCGAACGCGAAATCCGGTGGAACCCCGGTCGCCCAGCGGTAGAAGAAGGGTGCCACGGCATCGGCCATGAAGGCGATGGCGGCCGCGGCGGGCCATTGTGGCCATTTGCGCATGATCAGCGCGGCGACCAGTGACAGAACGATAATCAGCCACCAGTCAAACGGTGTGAAGCCCTGCGACAGGCGATCATAAAACGAGTCATACATACGCGGTGCGCCCCCAAGCGCTGAACTTGTCCCCGGGGCCAGTCTACGCGGCTTCCTTGCCTCTTGCGAGTGTTCCCGCCAAGGACTGGAGATCTTTTGCCGCCTCGCTCGCCGGAGAGCGAACGGACAGGCAGGCCTGGGCCCGGATCGCGGCCGGGACCGCCTCGTCGCGGCGGATCACCCCGGCCAGGGTGGGTGTGAAGCTCAAAAACGCCTCACAGGTTTTCTTGAATGCGCCGAAGGCCTCGTGGGCCGCCTGTCTTGTCGGGGCGTTGTTGACCACGACCAGCGGCGAGGCGCCATCATCATGCAGGCGCAGGGTTTTCACGAAGGCATAGGCATCGGTCAGCGAGGTCGGCTCGTCATTGATGACGATGATGACATCGTCCGCCGTCAGGGCCAGGCGCACCGTGGATTTGTCGGCACCGGCCGCCAGGTCGAGAATGGCGCGGTCATAGGACATTGCCAGCGCGGCAACACCACTGGCCAGCTTGGTCAGGCTCGGGCCGGAGATATTGGCCAGCGCGCCGGAACCGGAACGACCGGAAATCACGTCAAAACCACCGCGTTCCTCCGAACCGCCCAGGGCAGGCGCGGTCGCATCGGCCAGGTTAACCCGGCCATTGATGACGCTGGTGATGTCGGACGAGGGCTGCAGGCCCAGCTGGACGTCGATATTGGCCATGCCCAGATCGCCATCCATCAACAGGACGCGTTCATCCATCTGGGAGAGGGCGCGGGCCATGCCGATGGCGAGTGTGGTCTTGCCAACTCCGCCCTTGCCGGAAGCGATAGCGAGGATGCGGCCAGCGGCGCGTGACTGGGGTGCGGATGCAATCTTCATCACATGTCCTCGTCGTCAAATGGGTTGAGCCGGTCTTCGATCAGCGCGCGCGCCAGGCGCAGCGGCGTTGCCGGTGCCAGGCCGCCACCGATGAAGGGGGTGGAGGAAATCTGTGCGAAGGCCAGACCCGTTTCGCCGACGCCGAGAATGGCGCCCATACGCCGCGCGCAGTCCAGCTTGACCGGAATGGCGCGGCTGGCGCCGATGGAGGCAAACAGCGAGGCTGCGTCCTCGGCATCCTCGGCTGCCAGACCGGCGTCGAAAATATAGACGATTTCGGCCTCGGCGCTGTCGGCAAAGGCGAGCGTCATGTCCAGATCGTCCAGCTCGAACGGATTGACCGCGGGGCTGTCGATCAGGACCGGGCCTTCAATCTCGGCCATGGCATCGGCCATCTCCCGCGGATCATCCACAGCGCGGAAACCGGCCTGCATTTTCTCGGCCAGCGCACGCAGGCGGGCATCGGCCCCGGCGCGCTCGCCATCACAGGAAATCAGGGTGGGTGACGCACCCGCAGCGACACAGCGCGCGGCGGTCTTGGCCAGGGTCGAGGTCTTGCCGACACCCGGTGTGCCGGCAAACAGGACCGGGTGTTCCGGAACCGCGGGCAGGGGCTGGAAGGTGTAGCGGCTCTCCATCGCATGGGCGAGGCGGGCAACGGATTGTCCATCGGCCAGGTCCTGCGCCGAACGCATCAGCGCCTGGGCGGCGATACCTGGTGCACGGTGATAACCCAGCGCGTGAATGACACGGTCCAGCTGGGCATCTTCAAACGCGCCCCGTTCAATATCCGCGTGTTCGATCAGGCGTTCGCTGATCTCGCGAACCGGCTCGGCAGGTTCATCACGCACCTGCGCTTCGGTGGCCGCGCGGACCTGAACCCCGCCGTCGGGACCATCGGATGTGGCGATGATGACGGCATCGGGGCCCATTTCATGGCGGACGTCTGACATGGCTTGAGTCAGAGTCTGGGCTGCAAAGGTCTTGAGGCGCATACGAGGTCGGACCAGTTAAATTGTTATCGTTAGCCGACGTGGCCGAGGGTCTGCAGGCGCGCGCTCGGATGAATTTCATTTTGCGACATCACGACCGTCTGAGGCCTGAATCGCTCAACCAGAGAACGCACATACGGACGAATCAGCGGGCTCGTCAGCAGTACTGGTACCTGACCCTGAGCTGAAGCGGTTTCGAAAGAGTTTCTAACTGCGGCGACAAAATCATGAAGTTTGGACGGGGCCAGAGCGAGCTGTTTGCGCTCGCCATCGCCAACCAGCGCTTCCATGAAGGCCTGTTCCCAGTGCGGGGAGAGGGCCATGACCGGTAAGTTTCCATCCGGCGCGCGGTTGGAATGACAGATCTGGCGCGACAGTCGCGTGCGCACATGTTCCACGATCGCGTCGAGATTTTGCGTGGTGGCGCTGGCCTCGGCGATGCCTTCCAGAATGGTTGGCAGGTCGCGAATGGAAATGCGTTCCTTGATCAGCGTCTGCAGGACACGCTGGATACCGGCACGGCTGATCTGGGCCGGGGCAATGTCTTCAACCAGCTTCTTGTGTTCCTTGGAGAGCTTGTCGATCAGTTTCTCGACTTCTGCGTAGGACAGCAGGTCGGCCATGTTTTCGCGCAGGATCTCGGTGAGATGCGTGACCATGACGGCGGCCGGTTCGACAATGGTGTATCCACGGAAGGAGGCCTCTTCGCGCAGGTTTTCCTCGATCCAGGTCGCCGGCAGACCGAAGGCGGGCTCCTTGACGTGGTCGCCGGCCATGTCGATCGGCAGACCAGCCGGGTCCATGACCAGCAGCTTGTTCAGTTCCAGATCGCCCTTGCCGGCTTCCAGCTCCTTCACGCGGATGGAGTATTCCTGATTGCCAAGCTGCATGTTGTCGATGATGCGAACGGCCGGTGTGACAAAGCCCATCTCCTCGGCCAGCGAACGGCGCAGCGCCTTGATCTGGTCGGTCAGCTTGCGGCCATCCACGTCGTTGATCAGCGGCAGCAGGCCATAGCCCAGCTCGATTTTCAGCTCGTCAATGGTAAGGCTGTCCTCGATCGGCGCATCTTCCGGCGCCACTTCTTCTTCCTGGGGCGCTTCTGCTGCGATGCGCGCGGCTTCCTTTTCGGCGGCCTTTCTTTCCTGGATATCCCGGTTCATCCAGGCCAGCGCGCCGGCACCGGCGGACATCATTGCGAAGGGGATGAACGGCATGCCCGGCAGAACGCCCACAATCAGGGCGACACCGGAGACCAGGCCCAGGCCTTGCGGATTGGCCGTCAGCTGGCCGAAGACAGCCTTGTCTGCTTCACCATCCACACCGGCCTTGGAGACCAGCAGGCCCGCAGCGACCGAGATGATCAGCGCCGGGATCTGCGACACGAGGCCGTCACCGATGGTCAGGGTGGAATAGGCCGCAGCAGCATCCGCGAACGGCATACCCGACTGGACCACACCGATGATGATACCGCCGATCAGATTGATCGCCGTGATCATCAGGCCGGCCATGGCGTCACCGCGAACGAATTTCGAGGCACCATCCATGGCGCCGTAGAAATTGCTTTCGCCTTCGAGTTCCTTGCGGCGTTCCTTGGCTTCGTGCTCGGTGATCAGTCCGGCGGACAGATCGGCATCAATCGCCATCTGTTTGCCGGGCATGGAATCTAGGGTGAAGCGCGCAGCGACTTCGGCGATACGGCCGGAACCCTTGGTGATGACGACGAAGTTCACGATCACCAGGATGGCAAAGACAATGACGCCGATAACGACATTGCCCTGCATGACAAAGGCACCAAAGGCCTCGATGACCTCGCCAGCGGCATCCGTGCCCTCGTGACCGCGTGACAGGATCAGGCGCGTCGAGGCGATGTTGAGACCCAGACGCAACAGCGTGGTGATGAGCAGGACGGCCGGGAAGGCCGAGAATTCCAGTGGCTTCTTGATGAACAGCGCGGTCATCAGGACCAGTACGGCGATCGAGATCGAGGTCGCCAGCGACAGGTCGAGCAACAGGCTCGGCATCGGCAGCAACAGCATCACCAGAATGCCGAGAATGCCCACGGCAAGGGCGACATCGCCCCGCAGCGTGCGGTTCAGGAAGGCCTGAAGATTGAACCCGCCAGCGGACGGGGTCTGGTTTGTTCCTGCTGTATCAGCCACGTCTTAGTCCTGTCAGGCTGCGGAAATACCCGCGGTTGTCTGGTTGGGCTGCGGAATCTCGACACCCTGATCGGCATAGAGTTTCAGCTTGTTGCGCAGGGTGCGGATCGAAATGCCGAGAATGTTGGCGGCATGGGTACGATTGCCCAGGCAGTGGTCCAGCGTGTCCAGGATGAGATCCTGCTCGACTTCGGCAACCGTCTTGCCGACGACCACACGCTGAACCGCGTCAGCAGCATCGGCGGCGTGGCGGGTGACGCTGGAACCGGAGCCGGTGAAGGCAGAACCATCCGGCATGCGGATCGCGTCCGGACCAATCTCGCGGCCAGAGGCCAGCAGAACTGCACGGTGCATTGCGTTTTCCAGTTCGCGGACGTTACCAGTCCACTCGCGGGCCAGCAGCTGGGTGCGGGCGGCGTCGGAAATCGGCTTTTCCTCGACCTGGTTGGCTGCGGAGTATTTCTTCACGAAATGATCGGCCAGGGCGATGATGTCGGTCGGGCGCTCGCGCAGCGGCGGCAGGGCCAGATTGACCACATTCAGGCGGAAGAGCAGGTCTTCGCGGAAAGTCCCGTCGGCAACGGCCTTGCGCAGATCCCGGTTGGACGTCGCCAGGATGCGGATATTGACCTTGACCGGCTTGGTGCCGCCAACGCGGTCGATTTCACGTTCCTGGATCGCACGCAGCAGCTTGGCCTGCAGCCGCACATCCATTTCCGAGATCTCGTCGAGCAGAAGCGTTCCACCATCGGCTTCTTCGAACTTGCCCACGCGGCGGGCGATGGCGCCGGTAAACGCGCCTTTCTCGTGACCGAAGAGTTCCGATTCCAGCAGGTTTTCAGGAATGGCGGCACAGTTCACGGATACAAACGGCTTGGAGGCGCGCTTGGACTTGGAGTGAACATAACGCGCCATGACCTCTTTACCGGCACCGCTTTCACCGGTGATCAGGACAGAGGCCTCGGAAGCCGCGATGCGGTCTGCCAGTTCGATAACGGTCGTCATGGACGGATCGCGGGCAATCATCGCGCGTTCGTCGTCGGCAACAGCCTCGAGAACGGCGGCGATCAGCTCGGCATCCGGCGGCAGCGGAATGAATTCCTTGGCGCCGGCGCGAATGGCTGCAGCGGCCATTTCCGGGCGGACATTGACGCCGCAGGCCACGACCGGAACCGTGATGCGTTCGCGCTCATTGGCATCGATCAGGGATTGGACATCCAGCGACAGGTCGACCATGAGCAGGTCGGCCCCCCGGCCGGCCCGCAGATGAGCGGTCGCCTGTTCGATCGTATCGACCTGGGAGACGCTGGCTCCGCGGTCGGTGGCGATTTTGGTGGCGGTGTAAAGTTGCCCGCCAAGGCTTCCAACGATCAGGACTCGCATTGCGTCCGCTCCATTTTTGTCTTGTTACCAAGGCGCTGCATCATGCTGCGTCCCCGTCCTTGATGATTTCAGTCATGGTCACGCCGAGGCGGTCTTCCACGACAACGACCTCGCCGCGGGCGACGAGACGGTTGTTCACGTAAATGTCGATGGCTTCACCGATCTTGCGATCCAGCTCGACCACAGATCCCGATGTCAGCTTCAGCAGCGAGTTCACATCGATATGCGCCTTGCCGAGAACGGCAGAGATGTTGACCGGGACGTCGAAGACCGGCGCCAGATCGGCAGCCGCCTTTTCTTCTTCTTCCATCATGGCCTCGGCGGGTACGGCAGGCGCCTGTTCCGCTGGCACGTCCGGCATTTCATTGCCCAGGTCGGGCAGGTCGAGGTTATTTTCGTCAGCCATATCTGGCCTCCTTACGCCGCGGATGAGCCGGGCATGGCGCCGGCTGCGGGATCAATCGGGTCTGCGTCTTCAGTCGGGGCGGACAGCCAGCGCTCGGTAATCTCGTTCAGACGCGATTCCACATCGGCCTGGCTGCGCTGGATCGCGCCCTTGCCCCATTCCAGGCGGATATCGCCTGCGGTCATGCCTTCTTCGCCGCGCACGACAACAGCGCCTTCGAAGCCACAGTCGCTTGCGGTTTTTTCAAGCTGCTCGGCCAGCATTTCCACGAGGTCGGGCGCACAGCGGACGGAAAAGCGCGGTTCACCGCGCAGATCCATCACCGCCTCGCGGACAACTTCCTCGATGGCGTCGGCCGGGAACTGGCTCAGCGCTTCGCCAGCAAGCTTTCGTGCGGCCGCCAGACCCAGCATGACGGCCTCATTGCGCAGCTGTTCGGATTCCGTAGCCAGGCGGGCGAGGATGAGCTGCATCTGGGAAGCGATTGCCTGCAGCGACTGGGCGCAGCGACCTTCTTCCATCTCGCGGCCTTCCTCGACCCCCCACATGCGTGCGGCGTCGACATCGTCCTGGGTGAAGAAGCGCTTGTAGCTCTCACCTTCACGCAGCACTTCGCCGTTATGGTCGAACTCGGTGTCGAAGTGGAATTTCGTCGGCTGCTTTTGCACAGGCGGGCTCCTAGTAAATCAACTCGTCGTCGGCACCGCCATCGGCCAGCATGATCTCGCCCTTCGCGGCGAGGTCCTTGGCCATCGAAACAATGCTTTGTTGTGCCTGGTCGACGTCTTTGAGACGCACCGGACCCATGGCGTTCATGTCTTCCTTCATGATCTTCGCAGCTCGCTCGGACATGTTGGAGAAGAAGAGATCGCGCAGGCTGTCGGACGCGCCTTTCATCGCCAGGGCCATCTGGTCCTTGTCGATGGAACGCATCAGCGTCTGGATGCCACCCGGGTCCAGCTTGGACAGATCCTCGAAGACGAACATCAGCGAGCGGATCTTCTCGGCGCTGTCGCGATTGCGTTCTTCAAGGGCCGCCAGGAAGCGGTTCTCGGTCTGACGGTCGAAATTGTTGAAGATCGAGGCCATCATCTCGTGGCTGTCATGCTTGGAGGTGCGTGCCAGGTTGGACATGAATTCGGTGCGCAGCGTCTCCTCGATGCGATCCAGGATCTCGCGCTGTACCGGTTCCATGCGCAGCATGCGGGTCACGACTTCCATGGCGAAATCCTCTGGCAGGGCGCCGAGAACGCGAGAGGCATGCTCCGACTTCACCTTGGACAGGACGACAGCGACCGTCTGCGGGTATTCATTCTTGAGATAGTTGGCGAGGACGACCTCGTTCACATTGCCCAGCTTGTCCCACATGGTCCGGCCGGCGGGACCGCGCAGCTCCTCCATGATCGTTTCGACCTTCTCTCCCGGCAGGAAAGAGGCCAGAAGACGCTGGGTCGCCTCGAACGAGCCCATGAGCGAGCCGGTGGAGGACATCTGGCCGACAAAGTCCACGATCAGCTTTTCCACCGCGGTGGCAGAGATCGTGCCCAGGTTCGACATGGCCTGGGAAACCTCGCGGATTTCCTCTTCGTCGAGATGGTTCCACAGACCGTGATCTTCCTCGCCCAGCGCGAGCAGGATGACAGCCGCCTTTTCCGGGCCGGTCAGCCGGTTGGGATCTTCGATGCCGCGACGTTTTTCAGACATATCCGACCTCAGGAATCGTGCAGCCAGCTACGCAGGATAGAAATGCTTTCTTCCGGGTGCTGTTCGACGAGGGATGCGACTTTCTTGATCGAGGAGGCCTTCACCTGGCCATCGATCTTTTCAATGTCGATGAGTGCGTTTTCCACCGATGCCGGAGCGCCGCTTGTGGGCAGGGCCGCCGGGATGTCCGATGTCGGCAGGGCCGTCGGTGCATTGGATGTGTCCAGCGTGTGGGCCGGAGCAGCACCTGCGGCGGCCAGAGCCAGGCCAGCCGGTGCGGCTGCAGCGGTTCCAGCGCCTTTGACCAGCGGGCGGGCGACGAGGAAAATGACCAGCAGTGCGGTGATAAACATCACCAGAACTTCGGCGCCACGCAGCAGGTCATTCTTGTTGAAGCTGAACCCGCCGGCTGCTTCCGATCCCAGTAGCGGATCAACACGGGCAAACTCGATCTGGGTGACGGTCAGGTCATCCTGGCGGGCATCATTGCTGACAAAACCCATTGCGGCGCGCACCAGGGCCTCGATCTGATCGATTTCAGCCTGCGGACGTGCGGTCCAGCTTGTGCTGCCATCCTCATTGACCGAGACAATGCCGTCTACTGCGACGGCGACAGCCAGCCGGTTGATCGAGCCCGCTTCGATGATCTCGGTGCGTGTCGTGTTCGAAATCTCGTAATTGACTTGCTCGGTGGAGACTTCGCGCTCGGATGCAGACTGCGGTCCGCCGGCGTCCGTGCCGCCATCGGGAAGGTTTTCAGAGGCAGACACGGCATTGGCACTGCCGCCATCGGTGTCACGGGACGATTCATTATTGCGTTGACGAGAGAGCAGGACCTGTCCATTCGGGTCGAAGGTCTGGGAGCTCTCGGTGACGCTCTGGCGGTTCAGTTCCGCAGTGACCTGGACGCGCGCAGCACCGGGACCGACAACACCTTCGACGAGGTCCAGAATGTTCCGGCGCAGCGTGGCTTCCAGTGCAGACTGGCGCTCGTCCATCAAGATGCTGGTCGCACCTTCTTCCTCGGTCGCTGCCGCCAGGAGGCGACCGCGATCATCCGCGATGGAGATATTGGTGGCTTCCAGACCTGCACCGCCGGCAACGATATTGCGGATCACCCGGATCTGTTCAGAGTTCAGCGTGCCGCTGGCGCTGATCGTGATGGCGGCGGTCGGTGAGGCCTGGTCGCGCGCAAACAGGCGGCGTTCCGGCAGGTTCAGATGAACGCGTGCCGAACGCACATAGTTGAGCGTCTGGATTGTACGGGCCAGCTCGCCTTCCAGGGCGCGCTTGGCGTTGAGATTCTGGACGAAGCTGGTTTGACCGAAACTGTCCTGGCGATCGAACAGCTCGTAACCTGCGGACCCGTCGATCGGACCTTCGCTGGCGATACGCACGCGCGCGGCATCGATCTGGTCACGGGCGACATAGATGGCCGTGCCGCCTTCCGCGATTTCATACGGAATATTGGCCTGGTCCAGCAATTGACCAGCAGACACGGCCTGGGCCGGGTCCAGCCCTGCCTGCAACAAAGCCTGAGAACCGCCACCAACAGCACTGGAAAAATACACAAGCGCTGCGGCAACGCCGGCGGCCAGCCCGAAGATTGCGGCCAACCGTCCAACACCAAAAGCTCTGATCTGATCAAAAAGCGCGTTCACTGGTCATCCTGCCCAAATAATTCGTGTGCTCCGTAGCGAAGCACTGGGCAGAATTTTCCTACCAGTCTCGTAAACGAGGTATTAAGATACGCGCATACGTCATTAATCGTGATGAATTTTTCTCATCAGAACTATCTAACATACTGAAATTATGTGTGATGAACGGTGACCCAAGGGGGGAGAGGGCCACCGCTCACGCAGCAACCGGAAAATCCGGTGCTATCGGTAGGTCTGCAGACGCGTCGTGCGCAGACCTGCAAGTCCATGTTTGTCGATGGAGCGCTGCCAACCGAGGAATTCCTCCACGGTCAGCGAATATCGTGAGCAAGCTTCTTCCAGTGAAAGCAAGCCACCGCGAACTGCGGCGACGACTTCTGCCTTGCGGCGTACCACCCAGCGCTGAGTCTCGGGCTTGGGAAGATCCGCAAGCGTAAGAGGGCTCCCATCCGGTCCAATGACGTAGTTTTCTTTTTTAAGGCGCGGCTGCATGTCCGGTCCCCGTTTGTTTTTGTTTATGGTGTGACCCTAGCCCAAGGCCTTTAACATCCGCCTAAACCTCTGGGTAAATTTGCGTTTAACGCCTCCCCGAAAATCCGAATAAAACTCGCATAAGATTTGAGCGATCGCGTGTACCCATACGCAAGGCGCAATAAAAAAGGGCCCCGCCGAAGCGGAGCCCTTAGTTAAAAGCGTCAGGTGATGGATTAACGCTTCATCCGGATGGCTTCATCGAGCATCTCATCAGCCGTGGTGATGATTTTCGAGGAAGCGGAATAGGCCCGCTGCGTCGTGATCAGCGTGGTAAATTCCGTCGCCAGGTCGACATTGGAGTTTTCCAGCGTGGACGAGGCGATCGTTCCCGCGGAGCCCAGACCCGGCTGGTTCAGCGTGTAGGTGCCGGATTCCGGCGTTACCGTATAGGTGCCGCCGGACTGGGCCTGGAGCCCGTCCGGGTTCACGAAGGTCGCGACCGGGATCTGGTAGACCTTGCGGATGATGCCGTTGTTGAACTTGGCGAAGACGAAGCCTTCGTCATCCACTTCCACGCCCGCGAAGTTACCGAAGGCAGAACCGTTCACATTGGTGGAGAGCAGGGCAGACGGGCTGTCATACTGCGTGAAACCACCCGGAGAGTTCGGATCGCCGAAGTCCAGTTCGATGGTCTGGGCGGCGATGCCCGTTGCAGCGGACCACTGGAAGTCATTGGCACCGAGCGCAGCGACATTGTCCGACGCCAGGAAGTTCATCGTGGTCGGCAGTGTCGTGTTTGTTGAGTCCAGACGACCCTGGGTGTCAAAGGCGATGGTGCCGGTCAGGATCTGACCGTCCAGCAGGCCTGCGCCCGAGGTAACTTCCGAGGCCGGGATCATGTGCACTTCCGCGTGCCACTGGTTCGGTGTGGCGCTTTTCAGCATGGAAATGGTGATCGAACGCACACCACCCTGGCTGTCATAGAACGGGATCGTGCGCTGGAAGTCCGGGGTCACGGCGCCTGATGCCATGTTGTTGGCGGAGGCCGCCGGGTTGTAGGTGGCCTCGGCGGCAGACACCGTCTGGCTGGCCAGCAGGTTGGCGTTGATACCCATGATCGACGTGGGCTCGGCCGCACCACCGATGGACGACAGGTTGATGGTCTCCAACGTGTTGAGATCGGACGGGTTGGTCGGGACCGAACCGTCTGCAGCGACCGGCCAGCCGGCCAGGTATTTGCCGGCGCTATTGCGCAGGTAACCCGCACTGTCGGCGACAAAGCGGCCGGCGCGGGTGAAGGCAACCGGATCGGACGAGTTCGCATTGGCGTCATCGCGCACGACGAACAGGCCGTTACCGGCGATTGCCAGATCAGTGGCCGAGGTAGAGCCCGTCAGCAGGCCCGACTGGCTGATGTTCAGCTGGGTTTTCGAACCGACACCGGCAGCGGTGTAGCGCGTACCCTCGCCACGGCTGTCATACATCGGGGTGAAAATAGCTTCGGCGCGTTTGTAGCCAATCGTGTTCACGTTGGCGATGTTGTCGGAAACAGCGGCCAGGGCGCTGGAATTTGCGATCAGGCCGGAAGCGCCGGCCAACAACGCGGAATTGATGCTCATTGCATGCTCCTTACGTTCTCAAAACAAAGGGAGCCTTCTGCTAGGTGGATCCGAAGTCCCATTCTGGGGTCCGATTTTTTCAGGCCGGCGGCCTGAAGGATCAAACTGTGCCATCCTCCCTCAAAGAGAGTACCGAGGAGAGCGGCACGCGAATTCCGCCCATCTCGACAATGACTTCATTGCCAGAGAGATCCACTCCCGTGACCAGGCCCTGGGCCCGGATTGTGGGAGTGATATTGTTCCCGTCATCATCAACAGACAGGACTTCCAGGGTGTAAACGCCGTCCGGCATCTGCGATCCTGCTGTATCCAGACCGTCCCAGGTGAAGTTGTGTGTGCCCGTATTGTTGTTTCCATCGAAACGGCCGAGCTCGCGTCCGTCCTCATCCTTGACGATGAGGGTTGTGGAGCGCGCGTTTTCGGGCATGGTGTATTCCCAGGTCGCCTCGCTATTGGTCATCTCGACCTGTGCTGTTTCGGCCAGTCCAACGCGACCGATATAGCTCACGGCAGACGCCTGGGCGGCAGCTGACTGAAGCAGAAGCAGGTTTTCGAGGTTCTGGTTCTGCTGGATCTGCTGTTCAACACTGGAGAAATCGACCAGCTGGCTGACGAACTGGGTGGAATCCAGCGGGTCCAGCGGGTCCTGGTTTTTCATCTGCTCGGTCAGCAGGGTGAGGAACATTTCGAAGTTATCGCCCAGGCTCGCGGACTGTTGGGACAGTGCGCTGTTGGAGCCGGTGGTGGCGGTAATGGCAGAGAAATCGGTCATCTATCGGGTCCTAGATCCGCACATCCAGACGATCGCGCGCGGCCGCCAGGCGGAAGCCATAGGCGTCCCGTTCAATCGTCGTATCATTGGTAAGGGCTGACATTTCCAGGTCGTTGCTCTCCACGAAGACCGGCATGACGTCCGGGTCCTCGTCGGCGTTGTAGTCCGGGTCATCCGAGTTTTCGTTGAGCTGGAATTCCAGCCCGTCTTTCTCCAGCTCCAGCCCAGCCTCATTGAGGGCGCGCTCCAGTTCGCGGGCGCTGCGCTGTAGTTCAGCTAGGGTTTCCGGTCTTTCTGCCGAGAGAATGGCCTGGACCCGCTGGTCCTGGCTCAGTTCAAGGCGGACGTCGACACGGCCCAGCTCGGCCGGGTCGAGGCGAATGTCAAAGACACGGCTGCCATTGGCAAAGCGCCGGGTGATCTGTGCGGCGAGCTGTTGCGCAGACTGGGGCGTAAAACGCTGTCCCTCGCTCGCGGCGCGCTCAGCCACCAGGCGACCATCCGCACGCTGCAGGGACAGGTCCTGTTCAGGCCGGAAGGAGAGCGATGTGTCCGTGCTCGGCTGGGATTGGAGCAGCGGCTGGTCAAGGCTCGCCTGTCCCGGCATCGCCGCCATGGGGCGCAGGTCCGGAGCGGTTGTGTCGATCGACGGTGTGACACCGGGTGTGGCCACAGGTTGCGAGGATTGCGTTGTCGCTGAGGCCTGAGCCGGATTCGGGCTCGGCGCCCCGGTTAAACCCTTGCTGGCGTTCGCCGGTTTGGCGTTGCGTTCAGCAAGTTGGGCGCCAGGAGCAGAGGCCGGACGCGCAGAGTGTGCCGCTGAACCAGCGATCACGGGTATCGGTGACTGGACCGGAGCCTTCGTCGACGGCGTGGATGCAGACGCCGAAGCCTGGAGCTGCTCCATCACGATCGATGCTGGTAACGGACGTTGAGCCAGACTGTTTACAGTATTGATCGTCGGTACCAGCGCCTGGATGTCGATGTCAGGCAGGCCGGCTTCGGCAAGCTGCTGCTTCAGGCCGTCAAGCCGTGCTGCGATGCGCTGCATCAACGTCTCGCCCCGTGTGGGCAGGGCATCGGGACGATGGGGTTCGGGTGGCCGGGCCTTGCTGAGCATATCAACCGGCGTCTCTGCGATGTGGTCACCGCCGGTCGCTGCCGCCGTGAGCACATCCTGGATCGGTTTGACGGCCTTGCCAGTCGCGAGCGTGTTGATCTGGTCCTGCACAGGCACCTTGGCCACAAGGCCAGGAGGCGTAAGCGTATCCGTCGCGCCCGCCTGCTGGGCCAGCGTGTCTATATCAATGCCCAGCGCAGCAAGTTGCTGGCGCAGGGGTTCGAGCATGTCCATCAGCGGGTCTGTTTCCAGCGATGGCGCGGTCACGGAAGACGGCGTCGACGACCCTGCGCCGGGGGCGTTGTCGCCAGCCGCAGCGGTCAGCAGGCTCTGAACGTCCAGCCTGTCGGAGGTGGGTGGCAGCGATGCGACCGTTGCTCCAGTGAGGGTCTGGATGGTTGTCTGCGACAGAACCGAGCCGTCTGGGATTGCCTGATCCGCGGTGAGATCCGGATTAGTGGTGTTGAGGTTCGCCTCCACGTTCGCGGTCGGAGTGCCCGAGGGGGTGTTTACGGTGGTTTGCTGTGGATTCTGCCCGGCAAGCAGGGCCTGGAACACGCCGGCGGGCTGACCGCTCGCCTGGGCGGTGTCGGGCGTGGCGACAGTTCCGGCTGCCAGAGCGTTGCCGGAGCTCAGGAATGTCGCATTCATAAAGAAGGCCTGCATGGCGTTTCAGTTCCGTTTTTCTCGTTGCACCACACATTGGTGGCGCTGATCCGCTCAACTCACCGCAAGCTGCGTGCCACAAAGAAAATCTCATAACACACTGAAAAAGCGCATTAATTTTTGGTTAAAACCTGTAAATATGCATTAGGCTGGGTGATTTCTGCCGCTTACCCGGCGGAAGCTGCCCACCAATCGCCCCATCGGCAAATTGCTTCGGATTCCGGCTCGAAACCGAATTCTGGCACGGCCGCTTAAAACTGGCCCGCTCCTTGCGATTAACCTTGTTAGACGCGCGATGTTCGCGAGCAGGAAAATTGATGTTGAACGCATGAAAGACGTTTTTAAAACATACGGTTACGGCGAGGTTCAGGTTCCTTGGATCGGAATTTCAGAACTGCGTGCGCCCGGCAAGGCTTGCCGAGGCAGCGGCAGAAAACGCCGGTCCGGGGTCCGTCTCGTGCAGTATAAGTGGAGTGCACCATGTCGCTGAGTGGCATTCTCGGGAACGCGCTTTCAGGTCTCAGTGCCAGCCAGGCTGGCATGCGGGCGTCGTCCAACAATGTTGCGAACGTCAACACGCCGGGCTACGCGCGCACCTCGCCCAATCTTGTCGCTCGCAATGTGGGCGGAACGGCCATGGGGGTGCAGGTCAACGGCATCACCCGCATCGCCGACCAATTCCTCCAGGTGGCCTCGCTGAACGCGATTTCCTCCGCCGGCCAGACCAGCGTGATCGCTACGGCGCTTGACCGGGTGCAATCACAATTTGGCGGGCTGGACGATCCGGGCTCGATGTTCTCGCGCATGAACAAGGTCTTCGAGAGCATCGCACAGGCCAGTGTTGACCCGTCTCTCGCTGTTTCGCGTTTGGCCGTCGGTGCCGATGTCGACAGTTTCTTTGACGAGACGAAACGTTTGTCGCTGGAAATCAAGACCCAGCGCCAGGAGGCCGATGCCCGCATCAGCGCCGGCGTTGAACGGGCCAATCAGTTGATGAATGAGCTGTTCGCGCTGAATACGAGCGTACAGAACATGGCCGCAGGCGGCGGTGACACGTCCGGCGCAGCGAACCGCCAGTCCGAGCTGCTCGATGAATTGTCGAACCTGTTGGACGTCAGGGCGGTACCCCAGGCGGACGGCCGGGTGGTGCTCCGGACGGAAGACGGCGTGCTGTTGCTGGATAATTTCGTGGCCACGCTGCAATATTCTCCGGCCGGAACCGGCTCCTACAAGACAGATTACGGCCGTATCACCGCTGCCAATCCCAATGGCACGGCAACGGAAATCCAAAGCCACATCATGAAGGGCGAGTTGCGCGGACTGATCGAATTGCGCGACGAGATCCTGCCCGAAATGGCCGAGGAACTCGGTGAGATCTCTGCCGCCTTCGCGGATGCCCTCAACGAGGCACACAACAACTCATCCTCCTATCCGGCGCCGCAGACGCTGACGGGACGCAATACCGGTCTCAACCCGAACGACCAGCATAATTTCACCGGCGCAACGACCCTGGCTGTGGCGGGCGCCACCGGCGGCCTGGTGAGCCGTATTGATATCGATTTCGACGCTGGCACGCTGTCGGTTGATGGCGGCGCTGCCGCTGCGATCGGAACGACGGTCACATCCCTGGTCACGGCGATCGACACCGCCCTCGGTGCCAACGGGTCGGCCAGCTTTACCAATGGTGTCCTGAGTGTCTCCGCCACCAGTGCCGCCAACGGTATTGCCTTCCTCCAGGATGAGACGACGCCGAGTGATCGTGGCGGACGCGGTTTCTCCCATTTCTTCGGCCTGAATGATCTGGTCGATGCGGATCGCATTGCCATGCACGAAACCGGCATGACGGGTGTGGACACGCACAATTTCGCGGCGGGCCAGGAGATGACGTTCGATATCGTGGGGCCCCAGGGCCAGCCCGTCACCTCGATCACCGTCGCGACCGTTGCAGGCGAAAGTTTCAATGACCTGATCGCCGACCTCAACGACACCACCAATGGTGTTGGCCGCTACGTGACCTTTTCGCTGGATTCACAGGGTCGACTGGTCGAGACCCCCGTGGCGGGGTTCGAACAGTTCGGTGTCACCCTGGTCAGCGATTCAACCGAGCGGGCCGGTTCGGAAAAATCCATGTCCGAACTGTTCGGCATGACGCTGTTCGACAAGGCCAACCGGTCCGAGGAATTCTCGGTGAAATCGAGCATTCGTGCCGACAGTTCACTCTTGTCCCTGGCCCAGCTGGATATCGATGGCGCCACGGTTGCCGGCGACATCGTGCTGTCGACCGGGGATAACCGTGGTGGTCGCCTGTTGGCGGCAGCCATGGACGGAACCCGAAGTTTTAACCAGGCCGGTTCTCTGGCGGCGTCGACTGCGACGCTGCAGGATTATGCCGCCCGCTTTGCCGGTGTGGTTGGTTCCCGCGCTGCGCGGGCCGAGAGCATGGCCGAATCCAATGTCGTTCTGATGGATACAGCCGCCCAGAGACGGGCGGATGTCGAGGGGGTCAATCTGGACGAGGAACTGGCTGCGATGACGATGTATCAGCAGTCCTACAACGCTTCAGCGCGCATGTTGCAAGCGGCCAAGGAAATGGCTGATGCGCTGATGCGGGTCGTTTAGGAGGCCTGAGCGATGACCCGAATTTCCACTTTCGCCGCTAACCAGTCCGCACTGGCTGACCTGATGAAGGCCCAGCGCAGCGTGTTCGAGAGTCAGAAACAGCTGATCACCGGCAAACGCGCGACGGATCTCAAGGGTGTGGGCCACGAGGCCGAGACCCTGCAGGCGACCCGTGCCGCCCAGGCCCGTTCCATGGCCTATGAGCAGGCTGGCATTCGCGCCGCGGCCCGGCTGGAAGCCCAGGATACTGCGCTGAACAACCTGACCGATGCGGCCAATGACCTGCGCACGGCGGTAACGACCAAGGACGGCAACTACGTCATGCACGAGGTGCGCGAGGCCTTCTACAAGGTGGCCAACGCGCTCAACACCAGACATGCCGGTTCCTACATCTTTGGCGGAACACGGTCCGACGTCCTGCCGGTCAATGCCGAGAAGCTGGATGACCTCCTGCCGATGGGCGCTGCAAGCGATGCCTTCCAGCACAATGATCGCCGCCCGACCGTCCAGATGGACACGCACATCACCGTCGAGGTGGGCCTGCTGGCCAATGAGGTCGGTGGCGAGCTGATGGACAGTTTCAAGCGCATCGTTGATTTCGAGAATGGCGTGAATGGCCCGTTTGTGCAGCCAATGACCTCGGCTCAGGAAACATTTATCCTCAACGAGGTGAGCCAGATCATCTCGGCGATGGACAATCTCTTCACCAAGGTCGGTGAGGCGGGCGCCACGGCTGCCCATGTCGACACGTTGATTGCCAGTCACGAAGACCGCCAGACCTTCCTCGATCGTTTCATCGGCGAGATGGAGGATGTCGACATGGCCGACGCCGCGACGCGGTTCCAGCAGGCCCAGACGGCACTTGACGTCTCCGCCCGAACTTTCTCATCCCTCAGCCAGGTCTCCCTGCTGCCCTTCCTGAGATAGGGAAGCTCGCTGGCATTTTCCCGCTTTTGTTGTGCGGCAGGTTTCTTCTAGTGTGAAGGCTGGAAGGGAGGGATCCATGGCACGTAGGGAAAAACGACGTCGGCCTATTATCGGCGGCGCGACCTTGGGCGCATTGATCGCATTCCTGTTTTTCGTGCTGGAGCTCGGTGTGACCTTCGCGATCTTGCCGTGGACGGTGCTCGGTGCAGCAGTTGGCGGTGGCATGCTTGGCACCACAGTTCGCGATGCGGCCGGAGATGCCGGATTGGCTGGTATACTTGAAGCGTTTCTGTCGGCGTTAGGGCAAGTTTTTGGCGCGATTTTCGGATTCTTCGGTGACTTGTTCAGTGGCTTTAGTGCATGAGGGACCAAGGCGAAATCACCAGCGATGACGCGTTTGAGCGCGCGGGTGTGCCTGCGCTTGTCGTCGCAGCTGCCATTGGCGGACTTGTGGTCTGGCAGGTCTGGGGGAGCGCAATCTGGCTGACATGCTTGGCTGGTCTGGCGGCCTTTGGCATCTCATTCGGATCCGCATTGGCCATTTTCAGCGATCCGCAACGTTTCTTTCGTCGATTGATCGGCGGGACCATTTTTGCCGCGGTGAACCTCGTGATTGTTACACCCCTTGCGTGGCTCGGGACCGGATCGCTTGCCGCCGGATTTGGGATTGCCGTTTTTCTGGCAGTTCTTGCCTTTCTACTCACGCTCATATTCGGCAAGGGATTGACGGATCGTTCTGCCGAATGGTTTGGCGGCATGTATTTCTAGCTCTCTGGCCACACGCGCCTGCATCCCCTATACAGCCGCCTCCCGATAACCGTTTGCTGCGGGCCTTGACCCCGTTGGAGGCGATATGACTGTGAATACGACCGACGGCGCGCGTGCGGCCGTTGATGACCTGCTTTGCGAACTCGACCTCTCCGGCGATCCGCTGGGACTGGGCGGCGATCCGGCTGACCATCGTGTTGTTGTGGCCATGTCCGGTGGCGTCGACAGCTCGGTGACGGCGGCCCTGTTGCATCATCTGGGATATGACGTCGTCGGTGTGACGCTGCAGCTCTATGACCACGGCGCGGCGATCCAGAAAAAGGGCGCCTGTTGCGCCGGTCAGGACATTTATGACGCCAAGCGTGTCGCCGAGGAATGCGGCTTCCCGCACTATGTGCTGGACTATGAAAGCCGCTTCCGCGAAGCGGTGATCGAGGAATTTGCCGATACCTATCTTGCCGGGTTCACGCCCATTCCCTGTGTGCGCTGTAACCAGACGGTGAAATTCGCCGACTTGTTGAAGACCGCGCGCGAACTGGGTGCGGCCTGTATGGCGACGGGGCATTATATCCAGCGCGCCATGGGCAATGACGGGGCGCAGCTTCGTCGGGCCGCGGACAAGGGCAAGGACCAGTCCTACTTCCTGTTCGCGACCACGCATGAACAGCTGGACTTCCTGCGCTTCCCGCTGGGCCATCTCAACAAGGACCAGACCCGCCAGCTGGCCGAGGCCTTTGGTCTGGTCGTGGCCGACAAGCCGGATAGTCAGGATATCTGTTTTGTGCCGGAAGGGCGTTATGTCGACATCGTCGAGAAAATCCGTCCCGGCGCCTCGCGTCCCGGTGAAATCGTGCATGTCGATGGCCGCGCGCTGGGCCGCCATGAAGGCGTGATCCGTTATACGGTCGGTCAGCGTCGCGGTCTGGGCATTGCCGCCGGTGACCCGCTCTATGTCGTGCGACTGGATGCTGAGCAGGCCCAGGTCGTGGTCGGTCCTCGCGAGGCGTTGGCCGTCAATCGCATCAAGCTCAATGACGTCAACTGGCTGGGCGCGGACGCGATTGCCGATGGCGCACCCGTGCGCGTGAAAGTCCGCTCAACCCGCCCGCCGGTTCCGGCCGCGCTGTCGGTGGATGGCGAGCGTGTGGGTGTCGTTCTCGCAGAGGGCGAGGAAGGCGTCGCACCGGGTCAGGCCTGTGTCTTCTACTCCCCGGACGATGAAGATCGTGTGCTCGGTGGCGGCTGGATCGCCTCGACCGCGGGCAAGGCAAGCTCGGGTGGTGTGACGTTGATTGGTTAGCGTGACTTGTTTGCCGTGCCGTCGATCTCGGTCACTCGGGTGGCGCACGCAAGAGCCTCACGTGTTAGTTGGTCAGGTTGGGATTGCGCCATCTCGTCATAGTCTTGATCGGAGCGGACGAGCGCCATCGCCATTTCACCCTGCGACATCCCTTCGTCTCGGCCGGCGCGACTCATCCATCGGTCCCACTGATTGATGGCCATGCCAGTTTCGGCATCATTGCGGTCGATATAGTGGGTGTAGTTCAAGATGGCAGAATAGCACTGCATGCTCTCCTCGAAAGTCACGGGAAGGGGTGCCGCCTCCGTTTCGAATACGTTTGAGTTTGGCAAGACCTCAGCATAGCAGGCTAGGGCAGTTTCGCGGCCGCCTTCGGGATCTGATTGCAACAATTCGCGGAAAGCATCGTCCCTCTCGCGGAGGTCCTGGAACGCTGCTGCGCCCGATGGAAAGCCCTGATTGGGTGCGGTGTTCCTCCAAAGCCGATCGTAGGCGAGATGGCCGTTGTACATCTCTTCGCTTTGCGAGCCCGCTAACTGCCGACTGTAGGTTAGTGTGGTGACGTAACAGTCGGCAATTCTGTCAAATTCCGCATCCAACTGGGTCGCGGAGGTTAGTAATGCAACTAAAAGTGCGCTCAACATATTGGACAGCCTTTTGGGGATTCAAGTTTTTGATAGAAGACGATGCGGAGGTCAAGTTGGCCGTCGTGATGCCGCTTGATCACCTCTCGCGCTGCGCTATCCTGCCCGGCATGAGGGGAATGATCCGTAATCTTCTGGCGCTGTTCGCGTTTCTGGTTCTGGCTCTGCCTGCGCAAGGCCAGTATTACGACGTCGAGGAGCGCCTGCAGGAACACCTGGCCAATTGTGATGCCGGCGACAAGTGGGCGTGTGGCTATGCGATCTCTCTGTGGATGCGACAGGACAGCCAGTCCTGGCTGACCCAACGCAATGTCGACATGCACGTGTATGCCTGCTCGCTCGGGCTGGACGGGTCGTGCTGGAAGTTCGAACGCCGGCTGGAACCCAATCCCTATGCGCCGGTGCGGGCGGATCGTGCGCGGTTCCTGCCGATGGTCGAGGCCGGGTGTGAAAACAATTCCACCATGGCCTGCTGGCAGGCAGCGAGCGAGTATTACGAGCTCGGTGAAATGGAGCGCGCCTGGGATTATGCCGACCGGTCCTGCCGGGCTGGCTTCAGTGATGGCTGCGCGCGCCGAGCCGATGTCGAGGCCACGACGGGAGCTGACCCACAAGACTCCTATATCTCGGCCTGTCACGGCAATCGCCCGGGATATATGCGCAAACGGCCCTATTGCGAGGCGGCCTGCACGATGTCCGACGCTATTTCCTGCCGGACCCTGGCGGACATGTATGCGCGTGGCCGGGATGGTTATCAGCCAACGGACCGCCGTGAACGTCGCGCCGCCGAGCTTTATGAGCGCGCCTGCACGCTGGGCGATTCAGAGGCCTGTGACCGGGACGGTTAGGCCCTTCCAGGCAATCACCGTGATCCAGTGAATGAAAACTGGCGGCCAGACCGAGCCGCTGATCCGATATGCGATCGTACAGGCCAGCCCCAGCATGCCCGTGATGACAAGGAAGACCGGTTCCAGGAAGAGCGGTTGGGCCAGGGGCAGATTCAGCCAGACCTGAAACGGGTGCCAGAGCACGAAGGCGCTGATCGCTGCCGTTGCACGCAGCCAGCCCTGTTTTCCGCCCATCCAGACCCGGAAAACCACTTCTTCAAACAGGCTTGGAACAAGGATTGCGGCGAGCGCAACAACGGCGAATGCCTGCCATTCATCAGTCAGTGCAAACTTGAACAGGTTTTCAGATAACCCCACATAGCCTGCCGTGAGCGTAAATAGCGCTGAAATAAGAAGTGTTTGACCCCATTGAACACGGTTCGGTCGCGCCCGCAGCGCTTGTGCTGCAGCTGCGAAAAGGCTTGACGCGGTGCCGCATAATTTGATCATGCGCGCCAGCTTAACGCCGAATGGCGAACCGGAGGAGATTTGAAATGAGCGCAATGGACGATCCCGTCGTCATCGTGGGCATGGCCCGCACCCCCATGGGTGGGCTGCTGGGCGAGCTCGGCAGCGAGAGTGCCAACGAGCTGGGCGCAGTAGCCGTCAAGGCAGCCATGGAAGAAGCCGGTGTTGCCGGTGACGATGTCGACCAGATCCTGATGGGCAATGTTCTGATGGCTGGCCAGGGCCAGGCCCCGGGCCGCCAGGCGGCGCTCAAGGCCGGCATGCCCAACTCCGTCGAAGCCACCACGCTGAACAAGATGTGTGGTTCCGGCATGCAGGCGGCCATCATGGGCCGCGCAGCCATCATGGCGGGTGATGCCGACATCATCATCGCCGGTGGCATGGAGAGCATGACCCAGGCCCCGCACATGCTGCCCTCCCACCGTGGCGGCTTCAAATATGGCCATGACACCGTCAAGGACCACATGGCCCAGGATGGTCTCGAGGACGCCTATGAAAAGGCGCCGATGGGCAATTTCGCCGACATGATCGCCAATGAGTACCAGTTCACGCGTGAGCAGCAGGATGCCTACGCGCTGGAAACCCTGGCCCGCGCCCAGCGCGCGACCGAGGAAGGTGACTTCAAGCGCGAGATCACACCGGTCACCATCAAGACCCGCAAGGGCGAGATCTCTGTTGAGACCGACGAACTGCCGCGCAAGGCCATGCCGGACAAGATCCCGAACCTGCGCCCGGCCTTTTCCAAGGACGGCACGGTGACTGCGGCGAATGCCTCCGCCATCTCTGACGGTGCAGCCGCACTCGTCCTGATGCGCCAGTCCGAAGCCGAGCGCCGCGGCCTCAAGCCGATCGCCAAGATCGTTGCCACCGCAGCGCACGCGCACGAGCCAGCCTATTTCACCACTGCACCGGTCCCGGCCATGCGCAAGGCTGTCGAGCGTGCTGGCTGGACGGTTGATGATGTCGAGCTGTGGGAGATCAACGAGGCCTTCGCCGTCGTTCCAATGATCGCCATGAAGGAACTCGGCCTCAGCCATGACAAAGTCAACGTCAATGGCGGCGCCTGCGCCCTGGGTCACCCGATCGGCGCGTCTGGCGCGCGTATCATGGTGACGCTGCTGGCGGCGATGGAAAAACAGGGCAAGACCAAGGGTGTTGCCTCGCTCTGCATCGGCGGCGGCGAAGCTACGGCGGTTGCTGTCGAGCGCATGCAGTAGGGTCTGCCTGTCACAAGATCAAAGAGGGCGGTGCCGTATGGCGCCGCCCTTTTTATTGGCTCTCGTCCAGGCTCAGCCCTTCACCCCGCATCAGCCGGATCATCATGTAGATGAGCAATCCGATCGGCCCGAAGGTGAAGCTGAAGACCAGCGCGGGAACGATCAACAGGTGTGGCATGGCGCGCCGACGGGCATCGCGGGCGATCCAGCTGCCGACGAACAGATCGAACACCAGGAAATGCGTCCAGCCCGTGATGATCCCGTTGGGATGGTCAAACAGGCTCATCACCCCGCCGATATCGGACATGCCGGCATTGGGATCGGAGACACCGAAAAATACCCCTGCGCCGAGTGAGAGGACATAGATCAGCCCGAAGGCCAGCGGGTAGAGGCCGCTGTGGACCAGGCGCCGGGTCAGCGCGTTGCCGGGCAACAGGATCAGCAAGACCCAGGCTGGAACAACCAGAAGGTTGAGCACGGAATAGGCGGTTTCCCAGTTCATCGCGCGCTCCTTGTGGCGATCAGCCCTCGATATGTCCGAGTGGCAGGCCGCGGCCGTCCTTGACGTTGCGGATCTGCACGGACGTGCGGAAATCGCCGATGACATCAAGCGGGATCAGCTTGTCGGAGATGAAGTCGTTATAGCTGTCGATATCAGGCATCACGACCTTGACCAGATAGTCATAGGGACCTGTCATCGTCACAGCTTCCGTGACTTCGTCAAAGCTCTGGATGGCGTCTTCGAACTTGTCGTAATTGGCGCGGCGAGCCGGGGCGATTTTCACCTCGATATAGGCGGTGAACATCAGACCGATGGCGCGGCGGTCCAGCTGGATCGAGCGGCGCTTGATGATTCCCTCGGTTTCCAGGCGGCGAATGCGACGCCAGCAAGGAGAGGGGGTCAGGCCGACCTTTTCAGCCACTTCGGCGACCGATTGGCCCGCATCCTCTTGCAGAGCTTCAAGAATACGAACGTCGATATTATCCAGGGCTGCGATCATTTTTTCCTCAAAAGCGGTTTCGCTGGGAAATTAGTTCACATTTGACCCTCTGCGAACCCGGAAATGGCAGATCGGGCTCGCACCGGCGGGGCTGAGCTGGTGATCTCGCACCGGCAGGCCGACGGGCTTGCGTTAGCGCAAACCTATGAAACCCCACCATTTGTCTATGGCAGGCCGCTGTATTTTTCACAGCCCCGAGGGCTGATCTGGGCGAGGTCCTGAGCGAGCAATATTGCTTGTTTGGCTGCGTTTGAGGGAAATTTGTTCGCACCTGCGGAAAAATGGGCGGTGAATTGGCACATTGACCCAAGAGTAGACAAGCACTGTCCATCCGCGTTAGACGCCCCTCGCATCACACACTCTGTGTGGCTTCAGTTCCTGGCGGTTTCCGCCCAGTCATAGCGAGAGCCCATGACGCAATCTGATCCCCGCTTCCACGTCCCCGCGCCGCACGCCCGGCCTGGCGACACGCCTGATTTTTCCCATATCGAAATCCCGCCGGCAGGCGAGGCCAGAAAGCCGGCCGTGGATATCGATGGCAGCGAGACTCGTGACCTCGCGCTCGGACTGGTCCGCGTCCTGGACCATAACCACCAGGCGGTGGGTGAGTGGGATCCCAAGCTGGACGCGGATGTCCTGCGCGAGGGCCTCAAGCACATGGTGCTGACGCGCGTCTATGACGACCGCATGCTCAAGCTGCAGCGTCAGGGCAAGATGAGCTTTTACATGAAGTCCACCGGCGAGGAGGCTGTTGCCGTCGCCGCCGCCATGGCGCTGGACAATACGGACATGATTTTCCCGTCCTACCGCCAACAGGGCATCCTGTTCGCGCGCGGTCGCGATATCGTCGACATGATGTGTCACTGCATCTCCAACAGCCGTGACAATCTCAAGGGTCGCCAGCTGCCGGTCCACTACACCTGGGCGGAAGGCAATTTCTTCTCGATCTCCGGCAATCTGACTACGCAATTCCCGCAGGCTGTGGGCTATGCGATGGCGTGCCAGTTCAAGGGCGAGAAGCAGATCGCCGCCTCCTGGATCGGTGAAGGCTCGTCTGCGGAAGGTGATTTCCACGGCGCGCTGGTGCTGGCCTCGACCTACAAGGCGCCGGTCATTCTCAACGTCGTCAACAATCAGTGGGCGATCTCGACCTTCCAGGGTGTCGCGCGCGGTCAGGGCAATACCTTTGCTGAGAAGGGCCTGGGGTACGGCCTGGCGTCCCTGCGCATTGATGGCAATGACTTCCTGGCGGTCTATGCGGCGACGCAATGGGCGGCTGAACGCGCCCGTGCGGGCCATGGTGCCACCATCATCGAGAGCTTCACCTATCGCGCCGATGCGCACTCCACCTCGGATGACCCGTCGGGCTATCGCCCCAAGGCCGAGGAAGAGAAATGGCCGCTGGGCGATCCGGTCGAGCGCCTGAAACAACACCTGATCGGTCTGGGCGAGTGGGATGAGGAGCGTCACGAGGCGCTCGAGAAAGAGCTCAACGAGCTGGTCATCGCCTCCTACAAGGAAGCGGAGAGCCACGGCACGCTGCATGACGGGCCGCTCTCGCCGACCCACACGATCTTCGAAGATGTCTATGTCGAACCGGACTGGCGCCTGCGTCGCCAGCGCCAGGATCTGGGAGTCTAAATCATGGCCAAGATGAACATGATCCAGGCGCTCAATTCAGCGCTCGACAACATGCTGGAAAAAGACCCGAACGTGGTCTCTTTCGGTGAGGATGCCGGTTATTTCGGCGGCGTTTTCCGTGTCACCGCCGGCCTGCAGGAAAAATACGGCCTGGACCGCTCCTTCGACGCGCCGATCAACGAGGCGGCGATTATTGCCATGGCTATCGGTATGGGCGTCAAGGGCATGCGCCCGGTCGCCGAGATCCAGTTTGCCGACTACATCTTCCCGGGGCTGGACCAGATCGTCTCTGAACTCTCCCGCATCCGCTATCGGACCGCGGGCCAGTTCACCACGCCGGTGACCATCCGCACGCCCTGTGGCGGTGGTATCCGCGGTGGCCAGACCCATTCGATGAGCCCGGAAGCCTTCTTCACCCAGATCCCGGGTGTGCAGGTCGTCATGCCGTCCAACCCGTATGATGCCAAGGGGCTCCTGATCTCTGCCATCGAGAGCGATGACCCGGTCATCTTCTTCGAGCCCAAGCGTCTCTATAACGGTCCGTTCGACGGTGATCCGGGCAAGGCGCTGGAAACCTGGGGCAAACACCCCAAGGGCGAGGTGCCGGAAGAGCATTACAGCCTGCCGATCGGCAAGGCCGAGGTCGTGCGCGAAGGCAATGATGTCTCCATCATCACCTATGGCACGCTGGTGCACGTCGCCCTGGCGGCGGCCGAGCGTGAGGGCATTGATGCCGAGATCATCGATCTGAAGACGCTGGTGCCCTACGACATCGAGACGATTGCCAAATCCGTCAACAAGACCGGCCGCTGCATCGTCGCCCAGGAAGCGCCGCGTACCTCTGGTTTCGGTGCCGAGCTGGCTGCGCAGATCCAGGAAGAGTGTTTCTACGCGCTGGAAACGCCGATCTACCGGATCGCCGGCTGGGACACGCCTTACCCGCACGCCCATGAGTGGGCCTATTTCCCGGGCCTGACCCGGTTCACCACCGCCATGCGCGAAGTTCTGGAGGCATAAGCAATGAGCGAATACCGCTATAAAATGCCCGATGTCGGCGAAGGTATCGTCGAAGCGGAAATCGTTGAGTGGCACGTCAAGGAAGGCGACACGGTCACCGAGGACCAGCACGTTCTCGACGTGATGACCGACAAGGCAACGGTGGAAATTCCCTGTGCCGTGAACGGTACGGTGACCAAGCTGGTCGGTGAGCCGGGCGAGATCATCGCTGTCGGCACCGAGATCATGTTCATCGCCGTCGATGGCGCTGTTCCGGCTGACGAGGAGGCTCCCGCCAAGGAAGAAACCAAGGCTGAAGAGGCTGCACCGGCCAAGGAAGAGCCGAAACCAGCAGCTCCGGCCAAGCCCGCTCCGGCGGCTGTTGCTCCGACTGTCGCTGCACGCCCGGCAGGCGAGCGTGCCCTGGCCAGCCCGGCCGTGCGCAAGCGTGCGCTGGATGCGGATATCGATCTGGGCACGGTCCCGGGGACCGGTCCGGCGGGACGTATCACCCACCAGGACATGGATGATTTCATCGCTTCCGGCGGTCGCCTGTCCGCGCGTGCGGGCGGTGGCTCCGCAGTACGTGCACCGCGCACTGGCGTGACCGAGGAGAAAATCATCGGCCTGCGTCGCCGCATCTCCGAGAATATGTCCCACGCCCAGCGCACCATTCCGGACATCGCCTATGTCGAGGAAATCGACGTCACGGCGCTGGAAGAGCTGCGCGCGCATCTCAACAAGTCCAAGCGGGATGACCAGGCCAAGCTGACCTTCATTCCCTTCCTTGTCATGGCGCTGGCCAAGGCCCTGCCGGAAACCCCGCAGGCCAATGCGCACTTTGACGGCGAGAACATGCTGCTGACCAAGTATGACGCCGTGCATTGCGGTGTCGCCGCAGCGACGCCGAACGGCCTGATGGTCCCTGTCATCAAGCATGCCGAGAGCCTCGACGTGTTCGAGATCGCCGGTGAGCTGAAACGCCTGGGCTCCGCCGCCAAGGATGGCAAGGCGACCAAGGACGAGCTGTCCGGCTCGACCATCACCATCACCTCGCTGGGGGCCATTGGTGGCCTGGTCACAACGCCGATCCTGAACGCGCCGGAAGTGTCCATCATCGGCGTCAACAAGATGCAGACCCTGCCGCGCTACAATGCGGACGGCCAGGTCGTGCCGCGCAAAGTGCTAAACCTGTCCAGCTGTTTCGATCACCGCATTGTCGACGGCTATGACGCCGCCATGCTGATCCAGCGTGTGAAGGGCTATCTGGAGAACCCGGCGACACTGTTCATGTGATCGCGGCCGGGGCCGGATTGAACACGAAAAAGCGGGATGCCTCGACGAGGTGTCCCGTTTTTGATTCGAGTTGCCTGAATATCGTTCACTGGTAGCGTCGTGTTCGATAGCAGCGGTGGACGTTTACATTGGGTCGCGTATTGGTGCGGATTCTCGGCGTTATTCTTATCCTCATCGCCAGCGGAATGGCGTTTGCGGCTTATGGCATGTGGGCCTTTGCGAATGGCACAGATGTCGTGCCCCTGTGGCATCTCATGGTCTGGCTTTCACCAAGCTTCGGTCTTGTTGCTCTCGGAGTCTGGCTTTTGACGCGTTCAAGCCAGCGCAAATAGACCTGCGCCTGAATGCAGCGCGCGCTCAAGAATTATGCGTTTGTCATCCCCGCCGGAGGCCCCGCGAAAGCGGGGCGTAAAGCGGGGATCCAGAGCACCATCAGTGGGTCCCGGATCTCCGCCCGGCTCAGGGCCGGGCCTGCGTCCGGGATGACAAGGTGAGCAACACATTTGCGCCGAGTGCGCGAATTGCCTGGTCATCTCCAGCTCTTCGGCACGCTCGCTCCCAATCCCGTCGTCTTATCCCTTACACCTTCCCAACGTTCACACCTTCCTCTATATCCAATGTCACCAATGGTGACATAACAAGGTTGGATCGATGGAAATCTTTGAAATGATCAAGCAGCACATGGCTGCCAGCGTGCCGTTTGCGAACTATACCGGCGTGAGGCTGGAAGAGGTTTCGGCCGAGCGGGGCGTGGCCACGCTGGCCAAGCGCGGCGAGGTGGAGAACCATATCCAGACCATGCATGCCGGGGCGATGTTCACGCTGGGCGAGGCGGCGTCCGGTGCGGCGATGGGCGGTGTGATGGCGGACCAGCTGCTGGCGGCGCGTCCCGTCGCGGCCAATGCCTCGATCAAGTATGTGAAGACGGCCAAGACCGATATCACGGCGATCGCGACGGCGAGCATCCCGGCAGAGGAAGCGCTGAAAGCCTTCCACGCGGACGGCAAGGTCGTGTTCGACGTCCATGTCGATATCCGCGATGCCGACGAGAACACTTGCGCGGAAATGACGGTGGCCTGGCACATCAAGAAGACCGGCTAGGGTGGGCAAGCGCTATCATCACGGCGAGGTGCGCGGCGAGGCCATTGCCGCCGCGCTGGCGATCACCGAGGCCGATGGCCCGGATGCGGTGACCATGCGGGCTGTGGCCAACAGGGTGGGCGTGGATCATCGTGCGATTTATCGGCATTTCACCGATCGCGACCGTCTGTTGGCTGAGGTGGCTGCGGAGGGTTTTGGCGATCTCCTGTCCGCGCTCCTGAGCGCAGAGGGAGAGGCGGGGCTGCAGCGAGACTTCACCGCGTCCATCCGCTTTGCCCTGGCACGACCGCATCTCCACGCACTGATGCTGTCGCGGCCGCGCGAATTGATGTTCGACGGGGCGGCGCTGGAAGCCGCGGTCCGGGCGATGCTGGACCATCTCATGGCCTCGGCCCGGCTGGCGCTGGGCGAAACAGCCGAAAGCGCCACCTGCCGCGACCTGGTCTTCTCGGCGCTGGGGACAAGTTACGGTCTTGTCTCCCTGGCCAGCTCCATGACGCTGGCACCGCGTGATCCACAGGAGATGGAAGCCTTCCTCACCGACCAGGTGTCCGCGGTGATCGAGGGCCAGCTGCTGCGTCTGCGCGCGTCGGCCTAGTCGGTCTCCGCCGGCAGCAATTCGCGCGCGGTGCGGTCCCCGTCGCCTGTCTCGGTCGACCACGCCTCCGGCAGCAGTGCGTCGGGCATGTTCTGGTAACAGACCGGGCGCAGGAAACGCCGGATGGCCATCGTGCCCACACTGGTTGCCCCGAAATTGGTGGAGGCCGGGTAGGGCCCACCATGCACCATGGTGTCGCTGACCTCGACCCCGGTCGGGAAGCCATTGGTCAGGATGCGACCGGCCTTGCGTTCCAGGACGGGCATCAGCCGCCGCGCCAGATCCGTATCGGCGCTGTCCAAGTGCAGCGAACAGGTCAGCTGGCCTGCCAGCGAGCGGGCGATGGTCTGCATTTCGTTGCTGTCGCGGGCAATGACCACCAGGCCGAGCGGGCCGAAAACTTCTTCGCCCAGGGCTGGATTGGCGAGCCAGTCTTCACCGGATACGGCAAAGAGGTTGGGTTTCGCCGCCCGGCCCTCGCAGGCCGTACCGAGCACTTCATCGACGCCTTTGACGCTGCGGACACGCTGACTGCCATCGCGATAGGCCTGCGCGATGCCGTCTGTGAGCATGGTCTGGCTGTCGACCGTCATCAGCTCCGCCATGCTGGCCTGTATGAAGGCGTCGGCATCATCGCCAGCGATGACGACTGCGATGCCGGGATTGGTACAGAACTGGCCCGCCCCCATCACCAGCGAGGCCGCCCAGCCGGCGGCAATGGCCCCGGCGCGTGCGGCCAGGGCCTCGGGCAGTACAAACATCGGATTGACTGACCCCAGCTCGCCAAAGAAGGGGATCGGCTCCTCGCGTGCGGCACAGAGGTCGAACAGGGCGCGGCCGCCCGCAAGTGATCCTGTAAAACCGACGGCGCGGATATGCGGGTTTTGCACCAGCCAGGCGCCAACATCGTGTGTGTCGCCCTGGATCTGGCTGAATGCGCCCGGGTGTAGCTTGCCGGTCTTGATGGCGGCATGGATGGCCTGCGCGACAAGGTCCGCGGTTCCCGGATGCGCGCTGTGGCCCTTGACCACGACGGGACAGCCCGCTGCGAGTGCGGCGGCGGTATCACCGCCGGCGGTAGAGAAGGCGAGCGGGAAGTTAGAGGCACCGAACACGGCGACCGGACCCACAGGGCGCTGGATCAGTTTCAGGTCCGGCCGGGGCAGGGGCTGTCGTTCGGGCAGCGCCTCATCATGTCGGCGGTCGAGATAGTGGCCGTCTACAATCGTGTCAGCGAACAGGCGAAGCTGGGTGGTGGTCCGGCCGCGTTCGCCGATCAGCCGCGCTTCGGGCAGGCCGGTTTCCGCGTGCGCAATCTCGGTGATTGCATCACCGCGCAGCTCGATCTCGTCCGCGATGCTGCGCAGGAAGTCCGCTCGTTCGCCCGCTGTTGTGTAGCCATAGCTGAAAAAGGCGTCCTCGGCTGCGGCGCAGGCCTGGTCCACCAGTTCCGGTGTTCCCCCGCAATACTCCCTGGGACGCCCCGAAGCCGGGCTGGAGCGGAAGACGCGACCGCTGTCGACCCATTCGCCCGCAATAAGATGTGTGCCGATGATCATGCCGCTTCTCCTGACTGTGAGGTCTTCATGCCAGAACGCTAAATTGGATACAATATCCAACACTGCCATCAATCGCGAAGCCGACTTGACCCCCGGACAGGCGCGGTGTCCTGTCGGGGCAGGGAGAGGCAAATGCTCAAGCAGATCTGGGATCAGTGTGTCAGTGTGGTCGCCGTTTGGGGCGTCGGCGTGTTTGCGCTGATGTTCAATTATGGCCGTCTGGGCGTCGATCCGCTTGATCTTCCGCTGATCATTTTCGGCAGTCTGGGCGTTCTCACGGCAGGCTCTGTTGCGGTCTCGCTCGCGCGGCAATTTATGTCGAAAAACCGCGCTTCCTGACGCAGCTCTTTTCCTTTGCGTCGCAAGACGCTAAATGCCTCGCAAATCCTCATTGGTTTCGCAGCCATTTATTCCAAGGAGCATCCCCATGCAGACACGTTCGTGCCAGGTTCTCATCATTGGTGGTGGTCCGGGTGGATATCCGGCGGCTATTCGTGCGGGCCAGCTGGGTCTGGATACGATCATCGTCGACAAGCACGGTCTGGGCGGAACCTGTCTCAATCGTGGCTGTATCCCCTCCAAGGCGATGATCCATGCCGCGACCAAGTACGAGGAAATGTCCAAGCACGCCGAGAAGGACGAGCTCGGTATCTCGCTGGCCGAAGCGCCGAAGCTGGACATGGGCAAGCTGGTGGGCTGGAAGGACGGCATCGTCTCCAAGCTGACCGGTGGTGTGGGCCAGTTGATCAAGGCTGCGGGCGTTGAACACATTTCCGGCTGGGCCAGGTTCAAGGACGCCAAAACCTGTGTTGTCGACACCGATGAGGGCGAGATCGAGATAACGGCCGAGCATGTCGTGCTGGCCACCGGTTCGGTTGAGGTCGAGCTGCCCTTCCTGCCGTTTGGCGACAAGGTGATCGGCTCCACCGACGCGCTGGACCTCTCCGAAAAGCCGGAGAAGCTGGTTGTCGTTGGTGCGGGCTATATCGGTCTCGAGCTGGGTATCGCTTTCCGCAAGCTGGGCAGCGAAGTCACGTTCATCGAGGCATCTGACGGCATTCTTCCGCTCTATGACAAGGAAATCACGCGTCCGATCACCATGTGGCTGAAGAAGCACAAGGTCGCCGTGAACCTCTCCTGCAAGGCCAAGGGCATGACGGAGAAGGGCGGTATGGCCGTTCTGGAATACGAGGACGCCAAGGGCGAGACCCAGAGCATTGAAGCCGACAAGATCCTGGTCGCCGTGGGCCGCAAGGCCTGCCTGGATGGCTGGGGTGTCGAGAATATGGGGCTGGACCTGGTTGATGGTCGTTTCATCAAGGTTGATGACCAGTGCCGCACGGGCATGCGCAATGTCTGGGCGATCGGTGATGTCGTCGGCGAACCACTGCTGGCGCACAAGGCCACAGCCCAGGGTGAAATGGTCGCCGAGCTGATCGCGGGGCACAAGCGGGTCTTTGATCCGGTCTCCATCGCAGCGGTCTGTTTCACCGAGCCGGAAGTGGTCGGCGTCGGCCTGACCCCGGACGAGGCCAAGGCCAAGGGCGAAGAGGTCATCACCGGCAAATTCCCGCTTGCCGCGTCCGGTCGTTACCTGTCCATGGAAGCGGGCACGGACGGCGGTTTTGTCCGCGTCACCGCGCGTGAGAGCGATCATGTCATCCTCGGCATCCACGCCGTGGGCACGCATGTCTCGGAACTCTCCGGCGAGTTCGCGCTGGCCATCGAGATGGGCGCGCGCCTGGAAGACATCGCCGGCACAATCCACGTCCACCCGACCCTGACCGAGGGTTTCCTCGAATCGGCGCTGACCGCGCTGGGCCACCCGATCCATATCTCCGCACCGAAAAAATAGGCCCCCTTCGGCTGTTTCCGGATTTCATCCGGATCCAGCCACTTCCCCCTCAAAGGGGGAAGAAGAAGTGCCGCGTTTCCTCCCCCTTTGAGGGGGAGGTGCACCGCGTAGCGGGGCGGAGGGGGATGAATACCACCCATTCACTTCCCTCGCGTGCGCGCGCGTGAGAAGACTCTGTGCCAGACACGAGGAGATGACATGGACGACGGCCAGATCGGTGTGACCGGCATTATCGACCACAAGCCACTCGCCCCCGGCGAGGGTGTGGGCTGTATCTCCTATGAAACCGCGCTGATGCGGACCATTACGCCGCGCGCCGAGGATTTCGACGAGCTGGGTCACGTCAACAATGTCGTCTATCTGCGCTGGGTGCAGGAGATGGCGGTGACGCACTGGCATCTCATCAGCCCCGCCGACCGTGTCGCCGGCGAGGTCTGGGTGGCCCTCAAACACACGATTGAATACCGTGACCCGATTGAGCCGGGCGAAACCGCCGAGATCCGCACCTGGCTCGGCCCCTACAAGGGCCCGCGCTTTGAACGCAATGTCGATATCCGCAAACCCGGTGCCAAGCGCTTCTCCGCCCGCGCCACAACAGAATGGTGCCGCCTGTCCTCCGTCACCCGCCGCCCGCTGCGGATTGACGACGAAACGCTCGACGTGTTCGGCGTGAAGGGCTTGCTTTAGGTCAGTCCGTCAACGCCCAGCTTTTCAGCAAGCGTGTTCAGCTGGTCCACGGTTTTCTTGTCCAAGGGAATGCCCTCGCGCTCGCGTTTGCCGCGCCAGGCGCGTTCCGGGGCGCCGGGGATGAGGACGGGGCTGTCCCAGTCCATCGGCGGGGACTGGGTGACGTATTCGCCGAGCGCGGCCATTTCCTCATCCATCCAGTTTTCATCGGCAAAGGCCTGGGGCGAGAGGATGATCGAGAACATCGAGTTCTGGATGCCGCCGCGACGTACATGCTCTGGCTGGATCGTGCCCGAGCGCGACAGCACGCCAGCCAGGATCTCGCAGGCATAGGCCAGGCCATACCCCTTGTGGCGGGCAAACGGGGTGAGGGCGCCCTTGATCTCGAATCCGGCCATGCCGGACGGGTCCGTGGTGGGCATGCCCTGGTCATTGAGCAATGTGCCCGGCGGAACCGTGACGCCCTTGTTGGCCGCGACCCGTACCTTGCCCAGGGCGATGATGCTGGTGGCCATGTCGAGCAGGAAGGGCGGATTTTTCGCGGTTTCCGGAAAACCGATGCAGATCGGGTTGGTGCCGAAGCGTGCGTCAGAGCCCCGGAAGGGGGCGACCAGCGGCGTATGATCATAGACATTCACGAAGTGCAGTGAGGCCAGGCCCCTCGCCGACAGGTGTTCGGCATAGGCGCCGATCCGTCCCAGATGGTGCGCATTGGCCAGGGTGCAGCAGGACAGACCCAGCTCGTTCGCCTTGGCCGCGGCCTCATCCAGCGCCGTGTAGGCTGCGGGAGCGCCCCAGCCGCCCCTCGCGTCCGCCTGAAGGAGGGCCGGCATGCGGTTGAGCCATTCCAGCTCGACGTCCAGTTCAACCAGGCCCTTTTTGATATGCGCGAGATAGGCGGGCAGCATGCCGACGCCATGACTGTCGTGACCGACCATGTTGGCGTCGACCAGATGCCGGGCGACAATGCGCGCATCCTTTTCACGACAGCCTACAGCCTGTAGGAGCACCGCGCTGATGTCGAGAAGGCGGTCGAAGGAGAAGCGTGAGGGCTCGGAAATCATGTTTTGAGGGGGGTCCGTAAAAATCGTGATTTCCCGGTAAGTTAATTTTAACCAGTCATTTCACCGCGTTTCTGTACCGTTCTGGCACAGAATGCCGATAGATAAAATTCGAAGAATTTAACCCATTGAAATTAAAAATAAAAATAAATTTCAAATCGTTCGAATTTCACGAATCGATTTAAGCATTTTGCAACCGGTATTTGTCATTCTCTCTTACGTCGGGTCGCAACGGCCCTTGAGAAAAAGTTATACGGCAACGCAAGACGGGGAATAATCCCGCACGGTGCCAGCAGTAAATGGATGAGGGAATGTCGATGAAAACGACGGGTATCTTGTTTATGGCGGCGGCGATGACAGCAATGAGCTTTGCAGCTGCTCCGGCGATGGCACAGGATCGCGAGCGTACCGCAGCTGAAGCGCCTGCTTACCCGCGCGGTGCTGAACGTCGCGGTGTCGAGGGCTATGCGGTCGTCGAATATACGGTGAATGAAGCAGGTGAGGTGACCAACCCGGTCGTGGTTGAAGCCAGTCCGGAAGGCGTGTTCGACCGCGCTGTCCTGCGTGCCATTGAACGTTGGGCTTATGCTCCGGCTGCAACGGCCACGGACGGCATGCAGCAGCGCTTCGACTTCAGCCTTGGCGGCTAAATGAAGGCGTGAATGCCTTGCTAGGAAGGGCCTGGCCGCTTCGGAGGCCGGCCTCTCGGCAAAAGAACCGAACAGCAAAATTAATAATAACACTTCATTTACGGCGGCGCGTTAGCGTCGCCTTGTTTTTTGCTGTCCGGATTCGATTGCCGTTAGGGGCCGAGACTATGAATGCTTTTATTGCCAACTTCCTGGAAAAGACGTCCAGCGTCCGTGTGAGACTGCTTGCAGCCTTTGGCTTGTCAGCAGCGATGACCTTGATTGCCGCGGGGGTTGGCGTCTTCGGCTTTAACTCTGCGAACTCTGCCGTCGAGCAGATTGCAGAGCGGGCCATTCCTGAAACGCTCGCCGTGGCGTCTGTGTCCGAAGCCAGCCAGCGTCTCGCCGAGACCCTGCCGGCATTCGCCTTGTCGCCGACCGTTGAGTCGCGACTTGAAAATTACGCGCACGTCGCTGATTTGCGGGATTCTCTGCAGACCCAGCTGGGCGTGCTGCAATCGCTTTCAGGCACCCGGGAAACGGCAACCCTGGCTGCATCTGTCGAGGAGTTGGTCACGGTCGCTGACGGCATGAATGAGGTCGTTGAGCAACGGCTTCAGATCCGTGACCGCCGTAATTACGAAACCAGCCGCGCGACAACGACGCGCGCGGCGTTTGCGTCCTCTATCGAAGGCGCGCTGGACTCAAGCGACGAGGCTGACATTGAAAGCCTGCTGCGCGCTATGGTGTCGGCCAACCAGATCCTGATCAGCTTCAACGAAGTCGCCACTGCGGCATCCAACTCTGAAGTCGATACCATCTTCGACAATTTTGACGAAGCGGTCGGCGAGCTGGACGTCAATCTGGCCATTCTCGGCAATATCGCGACCCAGGAAATGCGTGACCTGTCAGGTCAGCTCATCGCATTTGGTGAGGGCTCTGGCGGCATTTTCGAGCTGCGCAAGACGGAGCTGACAGCTGAAGCAACGGCGGAAACGGTTGCCGAAGAAGCGCGTATTGCTGCTGAGGCCCTGCTGACCAATGTCGGTGACTTCAAGGCCCAGGTGGACGGCCGTGTTGCCGACGCCACAGCGGCCGCCAATGGCTCGGTCACGACGGGTCGTATCCTGCTTATCGCGATCGCCGCGATTGGTCTGGGTATCGCGGTTGCCATCGCCTGGTTCTACGTTTCTGCAACGCTGCTCAAGCGTATCAGCTCCATGGCCAGCACCATGTCGGCACTCGCCGAAGGCAATTCCGACGTCAATCTGGGCTTCGAGCCGGGCAATGACGAAATCGGTGACATGGCGCGTTCCGTAGACGTCTTCCGCCAGAACGCGATCGAACGCGCTCGACTGGAAGCTGAAACGGAAGAAGAGCGCCGCATGAAGGAGAAGCGTTCCGCTGCCGTGGAAAGCCTGATCCAGGCCTTTGACAAAGCCTCTGCCAATGCACTCGGCCAGGTTTCCGATGCCGCGACGCAAATGGAAACGGCTGCACGGGCCATGAGCTCCACCGCTGCTGCCACCACCGGAAAGTCCGCCGCTGTTGCGCAGGCCTCCGAGGGCGCTTCCCAGAACGTTCAGACGGTTGCTGCGGCCGCTGAGGAAATGGTGTCCTCGATCGGTGAGATCTCCCAGCAGATCGCACGCTCCACCGAGATTGCGGGCAGCGCGGTTGACCAGGTCGAGAAGACCAATGTCGACGTCCAGCGCCTCAATGATGCGGCCAAGTCGATCGATGACATCGTTAGCCTGATCAATGACATTGCCGAGCAGACCAACCTGCTGGCCCTGAACGCCACGATCGAGGCCGCACGGGCCGGTGAGGCGGGCAAGGGCTTTGCCGTCGTTGCTTCCGAAGTGAAGACGCTGGCCGAGCAGACCGGTAATGCGACGCAAAATATCTCCGAGCATATCTCCGGCATCCAGGGCGCGACCCAGACGGCTGTCGAAGCCATGGGCTCCATCGGTTCGACCATCCACGAGATGAGCGAGATCGCGACAGCCATTGCTGCGGCCATGGAAGAGCAGCGTGCCGCCGCCGGCGAGATCACGCGCTCTGCCCAGGAAGCTGCAGACGGAACCCGCGACGTGTTCGCCAACATCCAGGAAGTCGACCAGGCGACCTCGGAGACCGGCCAGAGTGCGGGTCAGGTGCTGGAGGCCTCGCTTGCGGTTTCCCGCCAGTCCGACGACCTCAAGGGCTCTGTCGAGCAGTTCCTGACCGAGGTTCGCAGCGCCTAACTGCTGCCAACTGAAATCAAGCACCGCCCGCGTCTTGCCAGCCGCGGGCGGTTTGCGTATATGGCGTCCCTCCCGTTGTCGGGAAACCTCGTGGCGAGGTAGCTCAGCTGGTTAGAGCGCACGACTCATAATCGTGAGGTCGAGAGTTCAAGTCTCTCCCTCGCCACCACTTCACTCTCCTGGAAAATGTACAGAGATGCACTGGTGCCGATGGCCGTGCGCAAAGGCGCCAGAGCCGTTGTGTCAGCTCAGTGTTGCGCCCGTCACGAGGAGGGCGAAGCTGAGCGTTATCAGGATAAGTTTCATCATGGTGCGACCCCTGAACCTTGCCTGGGATCTCAGCGCATCGCGCTTGAACGCCGCCTGAACGCGTGTGGGGCGTTGCCCCCAAGAAAAAAGCCGGCCCGTAAAGGCCGGCTTTTCCGTTTGGTGTGGCCCGGGGCCTAGAAGCGCTTGGTCGCGCGCAGGTACCATGAACCGCCTTCATAGTTCGCCGCACTGCGACGCGGGTAGGGCAGGCCGACGCTCACGCGGTTGGCGAACGTGCCATCATTGGCGATCTCGTCGACATAGCTGTCGAACAGATTTGTCGCGCCGAACACCAGGCGCAGGCTGTCCGAGACGTCGTAACCCAGCTCGGCATCGATATACACGGTCTGATCGATCAGCGCGGACCGGTTGCCCGGCGTGCCGTTGATCGTGCCCCGCTCGTCATAGTGCTCGCCATAATAATTGGCGCGAACGAGCAGGTTCCAGTTCTCCCCGAAATAGGTGTTCGCGGTCGCGACAAACCGAAGCTCGGGATAGTTGTTCTCGATGTCCTCGATGGTCGCAGCGCTGACCGGATTGATACCTCCGACCGGGCTCTGACCGACAACCTCGAGCTGGTTGTAGTTCAGCGCCACAGTGACAGCTGTATTGGCGCCGCCGGACCAGTCAAAGCCGGACGTAAGGACCACATCCACACCCTGGGACTCGATGTCGAGAGCGTTGGTGTAGAAGGAGATGGTCGGACCGGTCGGGCCCTGGGGCTGGATGTCACCGGTGCGATAGATACGGTCATCCACCTCGATCCGGTAGAAGTCCACCGTCAGGGAGGTGGACTCGCCGATCTGGTTGGAGAAGCCGAAGCTGTAATTTACGGAGCGTTCCTCGGTCAGCGGTGCGCCGCCGGCCAGGATGGCCAGCGGGTTGGTCGCCGGCACGAGGCCCTCTTCGACCTGCAGGCCGGTGGTACCGTCAAACGTGGTGATCGTGGTCCGCACATTGGCCTGGCCCGGTGTCGGGGCGTGGAAGCCCGTGGAGACCGCACCGCGCAGGGTGAAGGTGTCAGAGACGTTGTAACGCGCCGCAATCTTGCCGTTCAGCGTGCTGCCGAAGTCGGAGAAATCCTCGTACCGCACAGCATATTGCATCAGGAAGCTGTCGCTGATGTCGTGCTCCAGATCGACATAGAGGGCGGTGTTTTCACGATCGAAATCGCCCGCATCGCCGGGACGGATGCCGCCAAAGCCGTTGGAGCCGGACCCCTGGTAGGAATTGGGCTCGCCCGCATTGACGATATAGGTCTCCTGGCGCCACTCGAAACCGAAGCCGAGATTCATGTTGTCGCTGAGAGCCCGAGAGAAATCAGCGTTGAAATTGTGCTCTTCCTGCTCGTAGCCACCGACGTCGAAATCGCGTTGCGCCGGCTGACCACCGACCAGTCCGAGCGACGGGTTGATGGTGTTGTTGAGGAAGTAGTCCAGCTCGTTCAGGCCGTAGCCGACGCTGAAATCGAAACTGATGCCCGCACGTTCGCCGCGCAGGCCGGCAACAAGGCTCAGATCGGTCTGGTCACCGTCAAGGAACGGGGTGTAGCCCGCCTGCAGTCCGGTAAAGCCTGCCGTGCGCAGCGGCACCAGCGAGGAGTGGGTCGGGCTGCGATAGAAGAAGCGATACCGGCCCTCGGTCTCGGCGTAATTACCAAAGCTGTAGAGTTCCGCTTCGCCATTCAGGTCGATGCCGGCATTGAAGAAGGTGCGCAGGCCACTGGTTTCCGGACGGCCCCAGGTCTGCACGAGCGGCGCGTCGCCAAACGGGCTGTCAGCACCGACACCGGGCGTTCCGCTATCGATCAGTGCCTGGGCATCCGGGCGCTGGATGCCGCGCGAGAGAGCTTCATTGTCGGTGTATTCCGCAGTGATGTTCAGGAACCCGTTTTCGCCCAGGGAAAAACCGGCATTGCCTGCGACCCGATAGCTGACTTCGCCCTCATAGAACTGGCCGTATTGCGCGACGATTTCAGCGCCATCGGAATCCTCGCGTGCCGCGAAGTTGATGACACCGGCGATCGCATCAGAGCCATACTGCGCGGCGGCACCGTCCCGCAGGACTTCAACGCGTTGCAGGGCCAGGCCCGGGATCATGCCGACATCGGGGCCGTGGGCGCCATTACCGGCCGCAGGGGCAAAGAACTGGACGAGGGCGGAGCGGTGACGGCGCTTGCCATTGACCAGGACCAGGGTCTGGTCGGGCGCCATGCCACGCAGCGAGGTCGGGCGGATAAACGCACTGCCATCACCCGTGGCCGGCGTGGCCGTGTAGGACGGGACGAGATTGCGCAGATTGTCCGTCAGGTCGGCGGAGTTGCCCAGCGCATTGAAATCGTCGCGTGAAATAACATCGATCGGAACCGGCGAGTCGGTGGCTGAACGGGCCTGCGTGTTCCGCGAACCCAGAACGGTCAGGATCTCGACATCGGCAGCGGCAGCTTCGTCCTGGGCGAACGCTGTTGTGGAGGCCATTGCGAGGGTCGAGGCAGACGCCATCACCATCAAGGTTGTTTTGAAGGTCTCTGTTTTCATTGTTTCTCCCCTAAGAAATGAGCGGGCAGCGTCTGCCCGCGGCTACATGGTTAACGATGAACTGAGCGACCATGTAGGGCGGTTTCGACGGAGTCAAAACTCGCCAAACGGTTCTGCAGGAATCGAAGGCAGGGTGTGGCGCAAGGCGCACACCTCGGGGCCGCGGGTCCAAATCGTGGCGCGTCCGGGGGCAGCTGTGCCCGTGGTGGTGCACTCCGCGCAGTTTGCCGCCGGCCCGTTATAGCGCGGCGCCGCGCTCTTCCGGGCCAACGCCCTCGCGCTTTTCCAGCTCCACACCGTTGTGAACCAGGCGGGTCATCCAGGGCAGCGGGTTGCGCAGGGCAAAGTGAGCCATGCAGGCGCCTTCGGCTTCCTCGAGCAGTTTCTGGACGGTGGCAGCATCTTCGGGGCTGTCAATCAGCACATGGCTCTCGATGCCCTCACAGGCGCCTTCGGTCGGATAGCCAAGTTCTCGCATGGTCGAGAGATTGGTCTTGAAGCGGATGCGTTGCTCGATCTTCATCGAGGTGATGTCGATCTTGCGCGCGGTCAGGATGTCGCTCAGATGCGTCAGCAGGCAAAAGGCGATACCGGCCGAGAAATACGCCAGCGGCGGCGGAGCGGTGTCGTCTCCGACGGGCTTTTGCTCGTCGCAATAGAGTTTGGCTGGGCTGAAGCCGGGGATGTTGACCTGAACCACGCCGCTTTTTTTCTGCCGCTCATGGGCCTCCGCGACGATATTGACCTCGAAATGCAGGGGCTCTGGTGGGCGGCCTTTCTTGAACGGGCTGGGTTCGAACTGGGTAATTTCGGGAAGGCCTGTACCGCGCTCGCCGACCTTGAAATCTTCTGTATCTGACATGGGATGCTCCTTGATTGTCCTGCAGGTTTATCACCAGGGAACAGACGGAAAGCGCCATTATCATCAGAATTCGAGACAAAAACGGAGAAATGCGGTAGATACAGCACGGAAATAGGAGAAAGGCGCCAAAATGTTGGACGTGGATGATCGCCGCCTGCTGAGCATCCTTCAGACCGAGGGGCGGATCTCGATGGTTGAGCTCGCCCGGCGCGCCAACATGTCAGAGACGACATGCCTGCGGCGGGTCCGATCCCTTGAGGCCGCCGGCATTATCACCGGGTATCACGCCGATATCGCGCGACCGGCTACCGGTTTCACTGTCCAGGCCTTCATCCAGGTCAGCCTGGACCAGCGCATCGAAGCGGCCAGTGATGTTTTCAAGACGGCTATCGAAGCAGAGCCCTGGGTGCTGGAGTGTTACTCGGTAGCAGGCACTTATGATCACTTGCTCAAAGTTGTCGCTCCGGACAATCAAGCACTGGCGAATTTCGTGCTCAAACGCCTGGCAACCTATGAAAGCGTGCGGGATTTCCAGACGGTTTTCGTACTCGATACCGTGAAAGAGGAACGGTCCCTGCCGTTGACGGCAGATCGATGGTGAGGCCGCTGTTGTGGACTAGGTGTCATTGCCAAGCAGGTTGTTCACGCGTTGCCAGGGAGTGATGCCGCCGATACCGGCGTGGGGTCTTGAGGTGTTG
>JAEPND010000010.1 GCA_017643585.1 Maricaulis sp. | reverse complement strand
GACACATGACCGCAACCCGCAATGATCAGAAATCACTCAAATCAGACCTTGCAGAACAGGGGCCGTCCACACATGACAGCGGCAAGGCACTTGCGGCGCGCGCTGCCAGGGACCTGTGGCCTGTGATTGATGCGGCTGTGGCAGAGCTGTGCGCTGACCTGGACGGGGGCTTTATCGATCAGATCGCAGCCCTGGAGGCCCGGCTGTCGTCGGGCGTTATGCAGGACCTGCTGGACCGGAAGGCCGAAGAGAGAGGCGCAACACAATGACCCTGCTTGACCGACCGATCTGGTCCAGCCTGACAACGCATCACGAGCGCTTCTCGAGGGGCGGTGACCTGGCCCGGCGTTTCCTGCCGGATGTGAACAAGTTCGTCTGTGGCGTCGATGATGGTGAAGCGGCGATGCGGGCCGCCAGCGCGTTGGTGGGGAAGGGCGAGGAGGCCTATTTCCTGCAGGTTCAGGAAATCCGTATTCCCGATGGCCTGACCGCGACTTTCCAGGCGCTTGGGGTGCAGATGGTGCGTGAAGACCCGTCATTCCTGCCTGTTGATCCATCGGACATGATTGCGCTGGGTGAGGAAGATGCGCCGGAAATGCTGGCACTGGCGACCGAGACCAAGCCGGGGCCGTTCCTGGCCCGGACCCATGAGATGGGCCAGTTCTGGGGCATCCGGATTGATGGTCGGCTTGCCGCCATGGCCGGCGAACGCATGCGTTTCCCGGGTTATACCGAGGTGAGCGGTGTGTGCGCACATCCCGATTTCCGTGGCCAAGGGCTGGCCAAGCGTCTGTCTGCCAATGTGACCAACGAGATCATCCAGCGCGGCGATACTCCCTTCCTTCACGCCTGGGCGGACAATGCGACAGCGATCGGCCTCTATGAAAGTCTCGGCTTTTCCATTAGGTGCCATGTCAATGCGGCGGTGGTTGAACGCGCCGATTGAGGCCGAAATGACAGATACTATTGATCAGCGCGTTGATGCGCTGGAAATGCACATCGCTCACCAGGACCAGTCCATCGAGGACATGAATGCGGTCATACTGGCCCAGGGCGAGGAAATCGAACGCCTGACCCGGCGGCTGAACAAGCTGATGGGCCGGGTGGGTGATCTCGAAGAATTCATGCCCGCACTGGAAGCGAAAAAACCGCCGCACTGGTAGTGAAGTCCGCAAGATCGGGAACGCCCCGATTTGGCAGTCTGGTTATCCCTTGGCAGAGTTAGCCAAGGGAGACACGCATGAAACCGACCAGCCGCCTGCGATATGCCGACAAGATCGACCGGGTTATCGCCCACCTGGAACAGGCCGAGGACGCTGATCTCGATCAGCTGGCCTCTGTCGCCGCCCTGTCACCGCATCATTTCCATCGTATCTACCGGTTGATGACGGGAGAAAACGTCGCTGAAACCGTCCAGCGCGTGCGCCTGGGCCGGTCTGTGCCTGAATTGCAGGACGAAAGCGTCACCATCACCGCAGCGGCGGGCGCTTCGGGCTTTTCCACCAGCCAGTCCTTTGCCCGGGCCTTCCGGTCCGTGACCGGCGGCACGGCCAGCGAGCTGCGGGCCGGGCAGACCGGCCTGCTCGATCGACTGCTCAAGCCCGCGTCAAGCGGCGAGCCTGTTCCCATGCCGGTGGAGATTGTCTCGCTGGAGCCCTTCCGCCTGCTGGCGATCCGCAATGTCGGCGCCTATGAGGAACTCAACAAGAGTTATGAGGCCCTGTTCGGCGCGGTGTTCGCGGAACTGCCCATTGAAACCCTGCGCGGCATCTGGGGTGTCTGGCACGAAGACCCGCGTTTTACCCCCGCCGATCAATTGCATTTCGACTGCGCCATCGATGTCGGCGATCATGTGTCGCCGGGTGCTCCGGTCGAGGTGATGGAAATGGCTGGTGGTGCCTATGCACGCCAGCGCCACATCGGAGATTATGCCAGCCTGCACGACACGATCGATGCGCTGTACGCGCGGATCCTGGTCGAGAGCGAACACGCCTTCGCGGATCGCTCGATGATCGTCAATTATGTCGATGATCCGGAAACCCGCCCGGCGGCGGAACCGCGCTCGGATGTCTATGTGCCGTTGGAAGGGTGAGGTAACGGTTTATCCGTCTCAGTAAAGTGAACAACTTCAATCGGTCGATACAGCCGATAGAGAGCAAGGCCGGCGACAAGTAGTCCGCCGAAAACGAATGCGTGGAACACGATAATGAGCGGGAGCATGATAACGAACGGCAGAATTTGCACCGCAATTGCTCCGATGCCTTCAACGACTTCACCGTTGATCGTCATGCTTCCACTCGTAATCGCGGCAATCACCACGAAGCCGAAAATGGTGCCGAACAGTGCGCCCCACGAAAGAACCCACCCGACTACTATTAACTTGTAGGCGCTCCCAAGTGACAGGCGGGAGTCAACGACCTTCAGTTTCACCAGTTCCCTCCAGGGCAAAGCCCGACAGAGATTAATGGTTGCATTATTCTTGTCTATCCTTCCGCCAGTGCGCTCCTGACCTTGGGCATGATGCGGCGGGAGACGGGGACTTCCTGGCCGTTGGACAGGAGCAGGCGGCCGATCCCGCTGGCATCGCGTTCCAGGGCAGAGACAAAGGCCGTGTTGACGATGTGGGAGCGGTGAACACGCAGGAAGGTGGGTGGAAGATCGCTCTCAAGCGCGGAAAGCCCCCCATTGTAAAGCGCCGTCTTGCCGCCTTCGAGATGGACTTCGACATAATCGCCGGCACCCTTGAACTGGGTGATGGTGTCGGTGGCGAGATAATCCACCCGCCCGCTGGAGACCAGCTGGATCTGTTCCGGGGCCGTGCGCTGACGAGCCTGGGCGAGCGCGAGTTCCAGCTTGTCGGCGCGGACCGCCTCGGCGCGCTTTTCCCGGCGGGTGCGGACCAGTTCCGCAGCCTGTTGCTGGATCAGGAAGAGCAGCAACCCGGCAAAGGCATAGAAGAAATAGAAATCGAGGAACTCGCCCTGGAACAGGAGGAGCAGAAGCGAGAAACCGCCCGAAATGGCCAGATAGGTCAGGGCGCCGGGCTTTTTCTGCCAGCTCCACAGCCCGCACCAGGCGGTCGCGAACAGGGCGGCGGTCATGAAGCCGTATCCGGCCTTGGCATCAAAGCCCGGGGAGAGCTGGACGATCACAAGGCAGGCCAGGACCACGCCGCCCAGCCGCAGATAACGCTGTGCCGCGCTCAAACCGGAAAAGCGCTGTAACAGCCAGGCCACGAGCAGCAGGCCGGCCAGTACGGCGCCGGTGGCGATACCGATCAAGCGGTAGTCATGCAGGGAATAGGCGTAATAAATCAGGCCGCGTGCGCTTTCCGCGAATAATTGGCAACCGGCGACGGCGGCGAGCAGGGCAAGCAGGAAGGGGCCTTCCCATTTTTCCTCGCGCAGGGCGACGACCCCGAAAAACACCAGCGCCAGGATGAACACCCCGAATGTTATCAGGGACGGCCAGTAGGCGCCGAGGATCAGCAGCGTGGGATTGGTGTATTGCGCCATGCCAAGCGTATGCATGGGCGCGTGCAGGTGGATCAGGCTGTGATGGCCGGACATCTCCAGTACGACCGTGTTCTCACCCGTCACCAGGATCTCGCGCGGGACATAGAGCACGGCATCCATCAGCCCGGCGACCTCGCGGTCACGATCGACCCCGGGGGTGCCATTGCTCTCCAGTTCATGGCCATTGATCCAGACCCGGCTGGAGGCCTTGCCCGAGATATAAAAGCCCAGCGGTGACAGGCCCTGCCTCAAGGCCTCGCTGGGCGTAATGCTGGTGCGCATCCAGAAATGCTCGCCCTGGGGATCGACCTGGCCGAGCGGCATTTCCTGGCACTCCGCACCCGTGAAGTCTGGTGGCTGGGTTTCGCCCGCAGCCACGGGGCAGACCGTGACGGGGCGGTCGTCGATCCACTGGAAGCTTTGCGCCTGGGCCGGGCCGGCGAGGGGGCTGGCAAGCAGGGCCAGCGGGAGGAGGAGAAGACGAAGCATGGCCTGATCATAGCGGCGCCGGTTACCGGCGTCTCGCCGCTTGTCGGCAGGGCGCTACCGTTCACAGATTCAGCCGTGATCTGTCATGCCCGAGCGTGTTTCAACAGCCGGAGCAAAGCTTGGAGCGATAATAATGAAAAACGGTTGGACCTGGATCAGCGCCCTGATGGCGAGCACGGTTATGAGCACGGCCTCGCTGGCGCAGGTCGAAGAAAGCATCACCTTTGAAGCGGGCAATGGCGAAACGGTCGAGGCGTTTCGGGGGTCCTTTGAAGTGCCTGAAAACCGCACGGACCCGGACAGCCGCATGATCACCATTGGTTATGTGCGTTTCCCGTCCACAAGCGATAACCCGGGCGATCCGATTGTTTATCTCGCTGGTGGACCGGGCGGTACCGGCACGGGCACGGCGCGCGGCCAGCGTTTCCCGCTGTTTATGGCCATGCGCGAACATGGCGATGTGATCGCCTATGACCAGCGCGGTACCGGCCTGTCGGAAAACGATCTGCCGCGTTGCCAGTCCAGTTTCGGTGGCGATGACCTGGCGCGTCAAACCGATGCCGAGTTTGCGCAGGATCACCGGGATGCCATCGAGGAATGTGGGGCGTTCTGGCGCGAAGCGGGTGTCGACCTGGACGGCTACACGACACGCGAAAGCGCCCGGGATCTCTCGGACCTGCGCGAACATCTCGGCGCCCGGCAGCTGGATCTGTGGGGCATTTCCTATGGATCCCACCTCGCCCTGGCTGCGATCAAGGACATCCCGGACGAGATTGACCAGGTCGTACTGGCTTCGGTGGAAGGTCTCGACCAGACCGTGAAGATGCCGGCGCGGACCGACGCCTATTTCGCGCGCCTGCAGGCTGCCGTGAATTCCCAGCCCGCCGCGGCAGCGCGTTATCCCGACATCGCGGGCATGGTGCGGCGTGTGCTAGAGCGCCTAGAGGCTGAACCGATGTTGCTCGATATCCCGCAGCGTGACGGGTCTGTCGCCCAATTGCTGGTGCAACGTCATCACGCGCAGCAATTTTCATCCATGCTGATCTCCGATCCGCAGAACGCCGCTATCCTGCTGGCCCTGTTTGCCTCGCTGGATGCAGGGGATACGCGTCTGCTGACGGGCCTGCTGCAGCGTCTGCACAGGCCCAACGAGACGATCGGCTTGCGCCCCATGCCGACCGCAATGGACCTGGCGTCGGGTATCGACAGCGCGCGGCTGGCGGCTTTCCAGCGCGAAGCCGCGACTGGCCTTGTCGGTGGCTATCTCAACTTCCCCATGCCGCAGGTGTTCGGCGCGTGGGACGGGTTTGATCTGGGTGATGAATTCCGCCAGGCCCCGACGGGCGACACCGAAGTGCTGGTCCTGTCCGGTACCCTCGACGGTCGGACCTATGTCGAAAGCCAGGCAGAGGCTGTCGCCGGCCTGCCGAACGCTCACATCGTCACGGTCCACAATGCCGGCCACAACCTGTTCATGAGCTCGGAAGAGGTCCATGACGCGATCCATCGCTTCATGCGCCGCGAGGGTGGGTTGCCCGATGATATCACGGTCGATTTGCCCGACATGACGCAATTGCCGTTCTAGGCAACTCGCGTGAGAGGCGAGAATCGGGTCGTATGGCCTGATGTCTCGCCCGCTCTATAGACTTTACGGCCTCAAGCTTTCCTATTTCACGGGAAAGCTTGAAGGCTATCTGCGCGCCAAGGGCGTGCCCTATGACTATGTCGAGATGGATATGGCGACGTTCCGGTCCTGCGCCGCAGAGACCGGAATCTCGCAAATGCCCCAGCTGGAATGCGAAGACGGCAGCTGGATGACAGACACATCCGATATCATCGCCCATTTCGAGGCCTATTGGCCCAATCCGCGCTTCAAGCCGGGCCCGCCCGCCGTCGCTTTCGCCAGCCTGTTACTGGAAGACTTCTTCGATGAGTGGTTATGGCGCCCGGCGCTCTATTATCGCTGGGCCTTCAAGCCGGATGCGGAGTTGATGAGCGGACAGCTGGCCGATGGATTGCTGCGGGACGTCAAGGCACCGCGTTTTGTCCGGCAGCGTTTCATTCGCCATCGCCAGCAAAAGCAGTTCCTTAAACAGGATGGTGTCACCGCCGAGACGGCGCCGCTGATCGAGAACCTCCTGCTAGAGGTCCTCGATATGCTGGAAGTGGTCTTCGAGGATCGCCTCTTCCTGTTCGGAGACCGGCCCTGCGAGGCCGATTTCGGCCTGTTCGGGGCGATGCATCGTCATTTCTCCTATGATCCGACACCCCACGCCCTGTTGCGTGAAAAGGCACCACACACGCTCAACTGGACGGCGCGGCTCTGGGCCACGACACCGGAAAGCCTGCGGGACAGTGTTGCCGCACAGCGCATTCCGCCCGATCTCGGACCCATCTTTGCGCTGATCGGGCGCCAGTACCTGCCTTATCTCCAGGCCAATACGATCGCGATGGCGACGGGTCAGGAGGTGGTGAGATGGGAGGAGGACGGGATCCGCTGGGAAGTGCCGGTCAATCCTTACCGGGCCCGCTGTTTGGAAGTTCTCAAGCAGCATTTCGCCAAGCTGGAAGAGCCGGCCCAGAAAGTCATCCGCATCCTGGTCGGCGATGCCTACACTGTGTTGGCGGACACGACGACGTCGCAGGTCGAGCTTCCCGCGCGGCCCAGCAAAAAAGAACCGCTCGACCATCGCTGGCGCAAACGCTAGCGTGCCGCCGCAGTTTTCGCCTCGCAACAAGATCATCCCATGAAGTGGTTGAGCAGCGTTTTCCTTCTTCTTCTCGCGACGTTCGCCGCCGAGGCGCAGCCCAGTCTCTACCGCGTCGTCAATGTCGACAGTTTCGATGTGCTCAATGTTCGCGCGACGGCCAATCCGCGTGGCGTATTTGTTCCAACATTATTGGTGGTTGCTCTTCCCCCTGGGCTTTTTCCTGATCGCAGGCTGGAACAGCTTCATGAGCTATCAGCAGACCAAGGCCAAGATCGACCTGCTGAAGACCTATGCGGCCGCGGGCAAGGAACCGCCGGCCTCCCTGGTTGAAAGCCTGGAAAAGATCGAAACCCATGACCGCAATGACTGGCATGACAGTGATAGTGACAGCGGTGGCGGTGGGAATGCCTTCCTCGTCGTACTCTTTGTCGGTCTGTCAGCCGTGTTTGCCTATGAAGGTTATAGCGGCCTGATCGGCATGGGCGAGGAGGCCTATTTTGTCGCCATGATCATGGGCGTTCTGGCCGTGGCTTTCCTCTTTGGCAGCCTGTTCAAGGGCGGAAAGAAATAAGCTGATGCAAGCAGCTCGGACGGATGCAGACCTAGTGTCTGCATCCCTGGCGGGGTCTGACGCAGCCTTTTCACGTCTGGTGGACAGGCACCAGCAAGCACTTCGCAGTTTCCTTCGTCGGGTCAGCGGAAACGATGCTGACGCCGACGAGCTGGCGCAGGAGGTATTCCTGGCCGCCTGGACCAAGCTCCGGCTCTTGCGATCGCCGGACATGTTCCGCTCCTGGCTGTTTGGCATGGCCTGGCGCATGAGCAAGACATTCAAGCGCAGTGCAGCGCGGCGGCGGGCCCGGGACGAGGCTTGGCACGAATTGCAGCCGCAAGAGCAGGTGCCGACCAATGATCTCCGGCTGGCGCTTAACCGGGCCCTGAGCACCTTGTCCGAGGACCAGCGCGCGGCTGTCGCGCTCTGCCTGGCCGGGGGGTGGACGCATGACGAGGCGTCGAGGGCTTTGGAAATTCCGCTGGGGACTGTAAAGTCACACGTCAGTCGCGGCCGGGCGCGGCTTGAAGAGATACTCGGAGATGCGCATGAGCAATGATACGCTCGAAAACCTGTTTGCACTGGACGAGGCGCCCGCTGTTGATCCGGCCTTCCGGGCGGGTGTCATGCGTGCGGTCGCTCAACGACGCTTTCTGATCGAGTTGGCGATCCTGGCGTGTGTGTCGGTGGTTTTGCTCATCGTCCTGTTTGCCTCGGGAGAGGCCCTGGCAGCTGCTGCGGCTCAGATGCTGAGCAGTATGGACATGGCCGGGCTGACCCTGGTGATCGCCGGAGGGGTTGCTTTCCTCGGGCACGCCCTGGTGACCCGCGCGATCAGCCTGCCCCGGCGGGTTTTCTTCTAGGATATCCACATCCAAATTCTGGGTTCTGATCTGAATCACCTATAGTCGGCGGTCAGATAGGGGAGGCGTTTATGCTTGTACTGGTTGCCGGATTAGTTTTGTTCCTCGGCGTCCATTCCTTGCGCCTCATTCCCGGAGCCCGGGACAAGCTGCAGGACCAGCTCGGGGCAACGCCCTACAAGCTGGGCTATACCGTGATCTCCCTGCTGGGCTTTGCCCTGATCATCTATGGCAAGATCATCGCGCATCCGCCGGTCGTGATCTGGTATCCGCCGGTCTGGACACGCCATCTCGCCTTCACACTGGTTCCGCTGGCGCTGATCCTGATCGTTTCAGCCTATGCACCGGGACATATTCGCCGCTGGGTGCGCCATCCCATGCTGGCCGGCACCATGTTGTGGGCGTTTGGACACCTGATGGCGAATGGCGAGCTGAGCGCGGTGTTGCTGTTTGGATCTTTCTTCGTCTGGTCGGCAATCACCTTCATTGCGTCCTGGATGCGTGAGACCCCGCCACCCATCGTCAAGGGCTGGGGTGGTGATTTGACGGCCATTGTCCTGGGCGTTCTTGCAGCGCTTATCTTAATGAATATACACATGTATTTGTTCGGCGTGGCGATTATTGGATGATCTGTGCATCCAAAATCGCCCTGACCCGCATCTAATGGTCAGAAACGGCGTGCAGCGCGCCGGTCGAGTACAAGGAGAATAAAAATGGAAATCGCCGTTATGCTGGTCGCGATGTCACCGTTCCTGATGGTTGTTGCCATTGTCTGGATCGCGTTCAACGCAAACACCCAACGTCGCAAGGCGACGCTGTCCACCATCGAGGAAGCCATTCGTGGCGGTCAGCAAATGACTCCTGAAACAATCAAGGCTCTCGGTATGCCGGCCAAGTCGAACGCCAATGGTGACCTCAAGTCTGGCATGATCCTGATGGCCGTGGCCGCGGCGATCCTGTTTTTGGGATGGGCGACCGAATCTTTCTGGGGTGACGGGTTCCTGGCGATTATGACAGCTGTCGCTTCATTCCCGGGCTTTATTGGCCTTGTTCTGATCGGTTTCGGTCTGATGGGCCGTAAAAAAGAGCAGGAAAACGCGGCGTAAGCCGCGGGCTGGGAACCGGGACTTAAGTCATGGCGGCATCGGACGAAGAACTCACGGCACTGGTTGTTGCCACGCGCAACAGCGCAGCCTTTGGCGAGCTCGTCCGGCGCCACCAGACCCTGGTCCGGGCCATGCTGCAGCGGATGTGCCGGAACCACGCCCTTGCCGATGATCTTGCCCAGGATACCTTTATCCGGGCCTTCGAGAAGATCGGCAGTTTCAAGGGCACCGGCTCATTCAAATCCTGGCTCTGTTCGATTGCCTATACAGAGTTCTTGAAGTCAGCCAGGAAACGCAAATCCGCCGACCGTTTGCTGGAGCAATACCAGCAGGGTGCAGAGGAGAGTGAAGCGCCACGTGACATGGGAAATGTCGTAGACCTTGATCGCGCGCTCGCTACACTCGAAGATGAAGAACGTGTTGCCGTCGTTATGTGCTATTCTTGTGGAATGTCACATTCGGAGGCAGCAGAGGCGACAGGAATGCCGCTGGGGACTGTAAAGTCACACGTGAACAGGGGTCGAGCCAAGCTCCAGGCTTTTTTCACCGAAGCGGAGGTAACTGTGAGATGACCATGGAAGATGCATTTGACGCACGCCTGAAAGCCGCTTTCGCCGCAGCTGCGAAACCGCTTGAAGAAGATAAAAGTGCTGATGCCTTCGCGCAGAGCGTGATCGCCAAGCTCAACAACCCGGATCGCAAGCGGGTGCTGATCCTGGGCGGAGCCGGGTCCACCGGATCGGCGATTGCGGGAACGCAGCTCGAAAGTGTTCTGGGCAATATCCAGATCCCGGCCGAGGGCATTATGGCCAATGCTTCCTTCCTGATGTCACCGGAAACCATGGCCGCTGCCGCAATGGCACTCGCTGCCGGCATGGTTGCTCTGGTCTTGCCTCGCCGGATTCTCCAAGGCGGATAAGCCACTCTTTTGCACTGCAACATTATCGTATAGATTGGCGGCTTCAAATTGCTTTGAGGCCGCCTTTTCATGTCTGCACAAACTCAAGTTCGCCGCATTACGGCTCCGGATATTCGTGCCCGCAAGAGCGGTGAGCCGCTGGTCTGCCTGACGGCCTATGATGCGCCGATGGCGCGTATTCTTGACCCCCATTGCGACTTGCTTCTGGTCGGCGACAGCGTCGGCATGGTTGTGCATGGTCTCGACAGCACGATCGGCGTCACGCTCGACATGATGATCATGCACGGCAAGGCGGTTATGCGCGGGTCGAAACGGGCCCTGGTGGCCGTCGACATGCCGTTCGGTTCCTACGAATCCAGCCCGCAACAGGCGTTCGAGAATGCGGCGCGCATCATGTCGGAGACCGGCTGCCAGGCGATCAAGATCGAAAGCGGTACATATGCCGCACAAAGCATAGCCTTTATGGCGGAACGGTCCATTCCGGTTGTTGGCCATATCGGCCTGCGCCCCCAGGCGGCACTGGCCGACGGCGGCTACAAGGCCAAGGGGCGTACGGATGCCGAGCGTCAGCGCGTCATCGATGAAGCGCGTGCCACGGCTGATGCCGGGGCCTTCGCCATCGTCATCGAGGGCGTGGCCGAGGACCTGGCGGATGAGATCACCCAGGCGGTCGATGTGCCCACGATCGGTATCGGTGCTTCATCGGCCTGCGACGGTCAGATCCTGGTCACTCAGGATATGCTCGGCGTATTCGAGTGGACACCTAAATTCGTCAAGAGATACGACAACATGGCCGAGCGGACCGACGCCGCAGTGGCACGGTATGCCGAGGAAGTGCGCTCACGGGCCTTCCCGTCCAGTGCCGAGGTCTACACCCTCAAGCGCAAGGACGGTTGACGCCTGTTGCCGCAAGGCGCTGAGACGGTTAGGGTCCGCCCCAATATCTGTTTCAGGGAGTCTGGCCGCAGTGGTCGATGTTTTTGAAGAAGTCGAAGAAGAGCTTCGCAACGACAAATATCAGGAAGCGCTGAAGAAATGGGGTCCCTGGGTTGGGGGCGCTGCTGCCGCGATCGTGTTGGGCGCGGCGGGTCTGCAATTCTGGGATTACTGGCGCACCTCGCAGCTGGAAGAGTCGTCGGACGCCTTCATCGAGGCCATGACCAATCTCGAGGCGGGTGAACTCGCTCTCGCGGACGCTGGTTTCGACACGCTGTCGCGCGACGGGTCTGATGGTTATGCCCTGTTGTCGCTGATGCGCCGTGCCGAGATCGCACTGGAAAACGGCGATAATGCGCAAGCCGCCTCGCTCTATGACCAGGTCGCAGCGGCCTCCAACGACCCGCTCATCGATGATCTGGCCCAGCTCAAGGCCGTCTGGGCGCGCTGGGACGAGCTGAGCTTCGCGGATGTGGAAATTCGCGTCAGCCCGTTGGCTGCCGCCTCTGCGCCGTATCGCTTGCTGGCGCGGGAGACCATCGGCGCCGCCGCCTTGCGTGCCGGCGATTACGACCGCGCACAATCGGAATATCAGCTGCTTGCCTTTTCGCTGGATGCGCCGCAAGGCGTTCAGCGACGTGGGCAGGAAGCGCTGGCCCTGATCGCTTCGCTGACCTCGGTTCAGGAAGAACCGCTGGACGACACGAACGCGGCAGGCCCGACTGCTACCGAAGACACTCCGGACAATGCTGCTGAGGAAGCCGGCAATGATTGATGTAAAGCGTACGCGTTCACTCCTGCTTGCTCTGGCCCTGGCGCCGATTGCAGCCTGTTCCTCAATCCCGAACCCGGGCGATGCCCTGGACTTCATTCCGGGTATTGGCGGCAATGACGATGCGCCGGAAGACACCGCGCCGCAGGATGGTCGGATTTCCATCCTCGATTTCGAGACCGGCTTGCAGGCCGCATCGGGTGAAGCGCTTCCGCCGGTTCAATTGCCGACGGCTTACGTGAACAGCGTTTGGCCGGGCCCGGATGGATATCCGACCCACGCGCTGCAGCACACCCAGGCAACGGGTTCGCTGGACATTATGTGGCGCCAGACTTTCGGCGAGGGCTCTGACCACAACCAGCGCCTGAACGCACGCCCGGTTGTCGCGGAAGGCCGGGTCTACATGATCGACGCGCGAGGCGAGGTGTCCGCGATTGATGCCGAATCCGGCGAGCGCCTCTGGTCGCGCCGCCTGGAAGGCCCGAACGAGCGTGACCGCATGTCCTTTGGCGGCGGTATCGCCTTTGACAGCGGTCGCATTTATGCCCATTCCGGATACAATTATCTGGTCGCTCTCGACGCCCAGAGCGGCAGCGAAATCTGGCGCAGCGAGATCATCGTCCCGTTCCACGGTGCACCGACGGTCGCCGATGGCCGGATCTTCGTGGCCTCGGACGACAACGAAATGCTGTCGATTGACGCCTCCAACGGCAATGTAAACTGGACCTATCAGGGCATCATCGAGTCTGCACGCCTGATCACATCGCCCAGCCCGGCGGTTCTCGGGGATATCGTGGTGGCACCGTTCGCATCCGGCGAAATTGTTGCCCTGCGTGTCCAGAACGGTAACCCCTTGTGGTCTGACAGTCTGAGCGGCTCGGGTACGATGACGGCGATGTCCGAAATCAATGATGTCGCAGGCAGCCCGATCATCGTCGACAACACGGTTTACGCGATGAGCCATTCGGGCACGATGGTGGCGATTTCACTGCGTTCGGGGGAGCGTCTGTGGGAATTGCCGGCCGGTGGTCTGCATGCGCCGTGGGTCGCGGGCGATTATCTTTATGTCGTCACGACCGAGGCCCAGGTGGTCTGCATCAATCGTCAGTCCGGTCAGGTGCACTGGATCACCCAGCTTCAGCAGTTCGAGAACATGCGCAAGCGTGAAGACCGCATTGCCTGGTCGGGTCCGGTACTGGCGGGTGGTCGCGTATTTGTCACCTCCAGCCATGGCGAGGCTGTTCTGCTGAACGCCTATGATGGTTCGGAAATGCGTGAGTACCAGCTGCGTGACAATGTCTTTGTCGCGCCCGTTATTGCCAACGAGACGATTTACATCGTCACTGACGAAGCGCGGGTAATCGCGCTGCGATAGGCCAAAACCGAATGACTGATAATCTGCCCCGCATTGCCGTCGTTGGACGTCCCAATGTGGGCAAATCGACCCTGTTCAATCGTCTGGCGGGCAAGCCGCTGGCGATCGTGGATGACCGTCCCGGCGTAACGCGGGACCGGCGAGAGGCGCGTGGCCGCCTGGGTGAGATGGAGCTTCTGCTCATCGACACCGCCGGTTATGACGATGCCGAGAAGGACGGGCTGGACGCTGAAATGCGCACCCAGACCGAAATGGCCATCCATGATGCCGATGTCTGCCTGCTGCTGATTGATGCCCGCGCCGGAATCACGCCGCTCGACGAGATCTTTGCTGATGTCATGCGCAAGTCCGGCAAGCCGGTCATCCTGTGTGCCAACAAGGCCGAGGGCAAGGCGGGGCTGGGCGGTCTGATGGATGCCTATGCGCTGGGTCTGGGCGAGCCGATCGGCCTGTCCGCAGCGCATGGCGACGGCATGAGCGATCTCTACCAGGCCGTCTACGAAGCGCTGGGTTCGCCCAAGCGCCGCCGCAAGAAGGATGAGGACGAGGAGCCGCCGCTGCGCATCGCCGTGATCGGTCGTCCCAATGCCGGCAAGTCGACGCTGATCAATACGCTGATCGGCGAAGAACGCCTTATCACCGGTCCCGAGGCCGGTATCACCCGAGACGCCATTGCCGTTGACTGGATGTGGGATGGTCGCCGCGTGCGCCTGCACGACACCGCCGGCCTGCGCAGGCGCGGCAAGGTCAAGGACCGCCTCGAACGCATGAGTGCAGCGGACACGCTGCGCGCCGTGAAGTTCGCCGAAGTTGTGCTGCTGCTCGTCGATGCACAGCATCCGCTGGAGAAACAGGACCTGCACCTGGCGGACATGGCCTACAAGGAAGGCCGCGCTGTCGCGATTGCCATTTCCAAGTTCGACCTGGTGCCCAATCGCACGGCTTTCCTCAAGGAAATGCAGCTGGAGTTCGAACGCCTCCTGCCGCAGATGACCGGAGCGCCCTTGCTGCCGATCTCCTCGGTCAAGAACAAGGGGCTGGATGAAATCATGCCGGCCCTGTCTCGCCTGCACAAGGACTGGGACGCCAAGATCAAGACGCGCGATCTCAATGACTGGCTGCAGGAGATGATCGAGCGCCACCCGCCACCTTCCGTGGCTGGTCGCCGTATCCGTCCGCGTTACCTGACCCAGACCAAGGGCCGTCCGCCGACCTTCGTTTTGATGTGTTCACGTGGTTATGCCCTGCCGGACAGCTATAAACGCTATCTGATCAACGGTATCCGCGAGGCGTTCGAGATGCCCGGCATCCCGATCCGCCTGATCGTGAAGTCAGGCAAGAACCCGTATGCGGACCGGAAAAACCCGGACGCAAGGACCAAGCGGACCTAGGGTGTTTCGCTGAGCGCAGAGACGTCACGGGGCCGGGAACTGTGTTTTTCGAAGAGGTCGATTAAGCAGGGAAAATGTGTCTCCCCCTGTTTGTTCGCGCTACGCCTTTCCCCCGGACGTGTTCCGGGGCCTGGCATGCGTTTCAGGATCAACCAGACCCCGGCATGCGCCGGGGAAAATGTGTCTGTCCCAGTTTGCATATAATAAATGGTGTGTGTCCCTGTTTTTTTCAGCGACATCACACTCGTCTTCCGCAAGCGCATGTCCGACCGGCGCCGCATCGCCCGTCATCTCTGGCGCATGGGTTTGGCCTTTTTCATCGCGGTGGGTTCGGCCTTCACAGGCCCGGGCGCCAGCGTCTTCCCCGAAGCCCTGCGCGCCAGCGGCATGCTGGCCCTGCCTGAGGCGGTGACGGCCGTGCTGATCCTGTTCTGGCTGGTGAGGACGGTCTTCCATCGCCCGCGCCTAGAGAAATGAGATACAGGCGCGCGCCCGTGATTTCCCTGCAGGGCAGGGCGTTATCGCGGAGAAATGTGTCTGTGTTGGCAATTTTGCAGACATGAGAGTGCGGTGGCCGCTATCGATGGTCGGCTTATTCAAAGTCATATCCTGAAATAGTCAAACACCCGACGAAGTGCACGCCATCGGCCTCTCTGCCACGCGGTTCGTCTGTCTCAATGAAAAATACATACCGTGCTGTGGCAAAATCGATCCGGTCTACAACGCTCTGATCCGTAACCCGAAATGGCGAGTACTTCTCAAATATCTTCCTATTGAATATTTCGTCGCCAACCACATCTCGGTCATATGCTTCATAACCCTCCGGCCGCATCGGACTGCACCCGATCGTTTGTTCGAACCTGGAAAGCCCTTCAGGGTGGCTTTCATCGTAGTCGAAGAATTCCAAGAGCTCGTGGCCACTTTTTTCCGTCGTATACCCGATGTGTATCGTTCGCACGATTGTCTCCCCCAATTCGAACAGGAACTACTGTGTAAAATAAATGGACACGCATCAATCATGCCGTGTCCAGATGGGGGTCCAGTCAGTCACGCGCCGGTTGCGCTCTTTTGGGGTTAAAAGGTTCGCGTATTACCGTCTCCACTAACGAAAACACTCTTTCGTGTGCCTACCAAGGCTCCTCAAATACCTTGAACTCGAATGACAGTTTTGGCCGCAGGCTATCGAGGCGTTTTTGCAGTGCGGTGACGGTCATGTCGTTGAAAGGACAGACGAGTGAGATATTTGCCGGATCGCCCTTGTGGCGGAAAAAGGCGACATCTGCCGCCTGAATGTTGAGCACAATAATTGTGAACTCATCGAGCTCGTCCCAGCCGGAATCAACGGAGAAATCAAACGCGCCGGCGATCAGTTCCGGAGCCAAATTGACCGCTCCCAAGGACCTCTCAAAGAGAACCATTGTTTCTGAGTAGGGCACCTTGAAGACGTTCAAGGTCAGTCCCCCAGCCGCTTCGACAGCGTCTCGACACTTTCAAAGAACCGCTCTCGCAACTCCGCGGAATAGGGATTGTGTTTCTCGATGGCGCGGAAGAGGGCGTCGCTGTCCTGGGCGACCAGGCCGGCGGCTTCCATCAGGAGGTCGTAGCTGCGTGTGGTGTAGGCGGCCGGGGTGGCATCGATTTCGGTGATGACCTTGGCGACAAGGTGGGTGAGGCCCTGAACGCGGGCCATGGTCCTGTCATGGGTGTCGGCGTCGGAGACATGCACGTCCAGCTTGAGGCGCTCGGCCAGGAAGTCGCGCTCGCAGCTGACATCTTCGCCATTGGACGGGCAGAGCACGATGGGCAGGCCTTCAAGGCCGGTCACGGCCGATTGCGGGCCGAACAGCGGGTGCGTGCCGACGATCTCACAATGGTCGGGCAGGGCGTCGCGCATGGCCTGCATGGGGCGCAGCTTCACCGAGCCGACGTCGTAAATGCGGGTGCCGGGCTGGACCATCGGAGCCAGCGCCGCCGCGACCTCGCCGATCGCCTGGACCGGCGCGGCGATGACGATGCGCTTGCAGGCAGCGACGTCTTCCAGGCTGGCAGAAGCCGCGCGCCCCGGCTGGGCATCATGGATGACCACGTCGAAATGCGGTCCGAGGTGGTTGCAGGCAAGGCGCCCGAAAGCGCCGTATCCGATCCAGCCGAGTTTCACGGGTCAGGCCGATTGCAGGGCTGCGGCGAAGTCGATGATCTCGCCATGTCGCGTGCACTCAGGCGAGACCAGTTCGGCGAAATGCGGCCACAGATCTGCAGGAGCAGGCAGTGTCATCGGGTCTTCGCCCGGGAAGGCCTTGGCGCGCATTTGTGAGCGGACGGCACCGGGGTAAGCGATATTGATGCGCAGACTGTCCTGCTGGTGTTCATTCGCCCAGGACTGGACCAGGGCATCCATGCCGGCCTTGGAGGCGGCATAGGGCGCCCAGAAGGCACGGCGTGAGCGTGCAGCACCGGAGGAGACAAAAACCGCGCGACCGGCGTCGGACGCGAGAAGTGGTGCTTCGAACGCGCGGATCATGCGCGCCGGCGCGAGCAGGTTCACACCGATAACCTCATGCCAGGTTTTGGCTTTCACTTGCGAAGCCGGGGTCAGCACGCCCAGGGCGCCCGCATTGGCAATCAGGATGTCCAGCTTCTCCCAGCGTTCCATGACAATCTGGCCGAGCTGTTCGATACCGTCTTCCGACATCAGGTCCATCGGTACGAGGGTCGCGCTGCCGCCGGCCGCGCGAATGGCATCATCTAGTTCCTCAAGCCCGCCTGTCGTGCGCGCCGTGGCGATGACGTGAGCGCCGGCCTTGGCCAGCTCCAGGGCTGTGGCATAGCCGATGCCACGCGACGCGCCTGTGACCAGGGCGAGGCGTCCGGAAAGATCGATTTGGGTCATGCGTCTACCAGGAGAGAGAGCTGGAATTCCTTGGCCGAGAGATCACGGTCGTGATCCATCAGGCGCGTCGGATACTGGCCGGTGAAATAGTGATCTGACAATTGCGGCACACGATTATTGCGCGGTTCACCGACAACGGCCTGGTACAGGCCGTCGACCGTGAGAAAGGCGAGACTGTCGGCCTCGAGCTTCTCGGCCATTTCCTCGACTTCCATATTGGCGGCGATCAGCTCTTTCTGACCGGCCATGTCGATGCCGTAGAAGTCCGGGAATTTGATCGGCGGACAGGCCGAGCGGAAATGCACTTCCGCGGCACCCGCCTCGCGCATCATGCGCACGATCTTTAGAGACGTCGTGCCGCGCACGATGGAATCATCGATCAAGAGGACGCGCTTGCCCTTCACAGCAGCAGCATTGGCCGAGTGTTTGCGGCGGACAGAGAGGTCGCGGCGGTCCTGGGTCGGCTGGATGAAGGTCCGGCCGACAAAGTGCGAACGGATAATGCCCAGCTCAAAGGGAATACCACTGGCCTCGGCATAGCCGATGGCAGCGGGAACGCCACTATCGGGAACCGGAATGACGACATCGACATCTACCGGGTTCTCTATTGCCAGCTGACGACCCATCTGTTTGCGCGCTTCATAGACCGAACGGCCACCGATGACCGAGTCCGGTCGCGCAAAATAGATGTATTCAAATGCACAAACCCGGGCGGTGCGTTCGGGCGCAAACCTCTCGGAACGCAGCCCGTTCTCGTTGACCACTACAGCTTCGCCTGGTTCGATCTCGCGCTCGAACGTTGCGCCGACCATGTCCAGGGCGCAGGTCTCGGACGCAAACACATAGGCGTCGCCGATGCGGCCCATCACAAGCGGGCGAATGCCGTACGGGTCGCGGGCCGCGATGATCTGGTCATTGATCAGCACGACAAATGCAAAAGCGCCCTCAATTTGCTTGAGGGCGTGAAGGACGCGGTTAGTCAACTTGTTCTTGGTGGATTGGGCCGCGAGGTGCAGCACAACTTCACTGTCGGACGTCGACTGGAAGATGGCGCCCTTGGAGACCAGTTCCTCGCGAAGCACGCGTGCATTGGTCAGATTGCCATTGTGGGCAAGGGCGACGCCGCCGCCGCGCACATCGGAGTAGAGCGGCTGGACATTGCGCATGACCGAGGCGCCCTGGGTGGAATACCGGGCATGGCCGATGGCACTGCGACCTGGCAGACGCTGCGGCAGATCCGGAGAAGCGAAATTCTCGCCGACCAGGCCGAGATAGCGCTCGTTGTGGAAACGGGATCCGTCATGGGTCGCAATCCCGCAGGATTCCTGACCGCGGTGCTGCAGGGCGTGCAGGCCAAGCGCCGTCAGGACGGCAGCGTCATCCGCGCCGTAGACAGCAAATACACCGCATTCTTCCTGGGGGCGGTCTGTTTCTGGATCGTAGGTTAGCGTAGCCGGGAATGCCTGATTAGCGCTCATCCATCATCATCCTGGTCATCCGTGGTCGAACCGATGAGGTCATCTAGTCGGTTTCGGTCACGTCTGCCATAAGAAGTGTCATCATTTCTTATTGTTTCTGCAATCGGGTCGTCCGAGGCCGCCGGAAGGCGGTCGGTTTCGGCGATTCTGGAGGTCTCCGGCGCCAGCACCTGCAGGGCCCTCGCGGTTGCGTTGACGACAGGATAAATGCGCGCTGTGGTCACCCAGCTCGGCGGGCGGCCATTCTCGCCGAAAATGGCGGCGATGAAGATCACGCTCAGACCCAGCAGCACCAGGCCCCGGATCACACCAAAGGCGAAACCCAGCGTGCGATCGACGACGTTCACGTCCTCGCCCTTGGCCAGCCCACTCGATAGCGAGCTCGTGACGAAGGTGACGGCGAGATAGATGATGACGAAGACCAACCCGCCAACAGCCAGCGGGGCCAGCCAGTCGGGATCAATCATGTCACGGGCGGGATTGATGAAAACCGGCAGGGACCAGAGCGTGGCGAGGGCAGCGGCGACGAAAGCTGTGACCGAGAGGGCTTCACGGACGAAGCCTCTGACCAGTGCCAGCAAACCGGACACCAGGACAATCGTGAAACCAATACCGTCAAATGCACTCAAAGACCCGTCCATCGCGGTGTCTCCTTACTCGCCCGCCAACGCTTTCAGAGTTTGCACCAATTCGAGCGCTGTGGCCACGCTTTCAATGGTCACGTGACCGGCATCACTCTTGGCGTTCTCCGGGGCGATGGCCCGTTCAAATCCGAGCTTGGCGGCCTCTTTCAGGCGCGCTTCGCTGCGTCCAACAGGCCTAACATCACCGGAAAGACTAATTTCTCCGTAAACAACCGTCTTGGCGGGCAGGGCCACCTCGAAGGCGGCGGCCACGATCGCTGCGGCAACCGCGAGATCGGCAGCGGGTTCATTGATCTTCAGACCGCCAGCGACATTGAGGAAAATGTCGTGATTACCGAACGATACGCCACAGCGGGCTTCCAGCACAGCCAGCACCATGGCGAGGCGTCCGTTGTCCCAGCCGACCACGGCCCGGCGTGGATTGCCAAAAGCGGCCGGAGCCACCAGGGCCTGGATTTCGGAAAGAACCGGCCGTGTGCCCTCCATTCCGGCGAACACGACCGAGCCGGCTGTTCCATCCTCTCGACCGTCGAGAAAGAGCGAGGAGGGGTTGGCGACTTCGTCCAATCCCTTGTCGCCCATTTCGAACACCCCGATCTCGTCCGTGGGGCCGAAACGATTCTTGACCGCGCGCAGGATGCGGAACTGATGCGAGCGCTCACCTTCGAAATACAGAACGGCATCCACCATGTGCTCGACGACACGCGGCCCCGCGATCTGGCCGTCCTTGGTGACATGACCGACGATGATGACCGTGCAATTGCGCTTCTTGGCATAACGCACCAGTTCCTGCGCACAGGCGCGGACCTGGGCCACTGTACCCGGCGCGGCCGTCAGCTGGTCAGACCACAGGGTCTGGATCGAATCGACGACCACGACGTCTGGCTTTTCCGATTTCAGCCCGTCGAGGATGTTGTTGAGCGAGGTCTCCGCCGCCAGCGAGACCGGGGCGTCAGCCAGGCCGAGGCGCTTGGCCCGGCGGCGCACCTGGGCCACGGCTTCCTCGCCGGAGATATAGATCGCCCGATGCTTGCCCATGGCGAGGCGCGCCATGAGCTGCAAAAGCAGGGTGGATTTGCCAATCCCCGGATCACCGCCGACCAGGACCGCCGAGCCCGGCACCAGGCCGCCGCCGCACACCCGGTCCAGCTCGGACATGCCGGAAATCAGGCGTGGCGGTTCCGGCGTATCGGCGCCCAGATCCACAAGGTCGAGACGGGCCGCCCGGCCGCGTTTCTTGGGCGCCGAGGCCTGTGTACCCAGCGGTGCGGCCGGCGCTTCCTCGACCAGCGAGTTCCACTCGCCACAATCATCACAGCGTCCCGCCCATTTGGAATGAACTGCGCCACAGGACTGGCACACAAATACATTATCGCTTCTCGCCATGAGATTCGCTCCATCGCCCGGATGACAATGTTCTCACTATGTTCCGATTGTGGCAAGTCGCATTAGCGGCGGTAGACCCGGTTGAAGCGCAGGCCCAGCCGAACCAGCAGCTCATAGGAGACGGCACCGGCATGGCTGGCCAGCGGGTCGAGGTCGTCGCCCAGGAAACAGACCGGGTCTCCGGGGTGTGCCTCGCCGACATAGTCTGACAGATCGACTGAAATCAGGTCCATTGAGACCCGGCCCAGAATCGGTACGGGCTGGCCGTTCAGACGGGCCATTCCACCTTCGCCGCAAGCCCTGAGAATTCCATCTGCATATCCAGCTGCGACGGTCGCCGTTCGGGTCGGCCGGGTCGCCGTCCAGGTCGCGCCGTAGCCAATTGGGTCACCGGGCTGGAGGTCGCGTATCTGTAGGATAGGAGCCTCGATCTTGACGCAGACCTTGAAGGGCGAGGGTTGGGACGGGTTAGGGGCGCCGCCATAGAGCGCGAGGCCGGGACGCAGAACGTCGAAATGATAACTCGGGCCAAGCATCACGCCTCCCGAATTTGCGAAGCTGCAACGGATTGTGCTTTCAGCGTGTTCTGCGACCGCGCTGAAACGTTCCAGCTGCGTGCGGTTGAGCGGGTGGTCCGGTTCGTCGGCACAGGCCAGATGGCTGATATACTGACGCACCTGAAGCCTGGACGGCAGCTCGCCGTCCAGATAGGCGGCCGTCTCGCGGGCATCGAGCCCCAGCCGGTTGATACCGCTGTCGAAATGCACCGCGCACGGCAGGTCTTGTGCAAGGGCATCGAGTTGCTGCGCCTGGCCCAGGTCATTGATGACGGGGAACAGCTCGAACGCGCGCAGGGCCGGGAGTTCGGCCGGCCAGAATCCGTTGAAGACAAAAATCTCGGCGTCGACGCCCTTCAACGCGCGGCGCGCTTCTTCGCCTTCTGACGTGTGGGCCACATAAAAGTGCTTGCAGCCCGCATCGGCCAGGGCCGGCACGACTTCCGTTGCGCCCAGCCCGTAGGCGTTCGCCTTGACTACGGCACCCACAGCCGATTGCGGCGCCATGGCCTGGAGCTTTTTGTAATTGGACTGGATTTTCGCCAGATCGACGATCAGGCGCGGCGCGGGCTGGGGCAGTCGATCAATATTCCGGTTCGTCAAAACGCGTCTCGATATCGTGGAACTTCGTACGGGCACCGTCGAACGCCACCTTGGCCGTTCCGATTGCCCCGTGACGCTGCTTGCCGATGATGACTTCGGCCAGTTTCTCGATCCTGCGGAATTCTTCTTCCCAGGCGAGGAATTCCGGCGTGTCCTCACGCGGCTTCTCACGTTCCTTGTAGTACGCTTCACGATAAACGAACATCACCACGTCTGCATCTTGCTCGATCGAGCCGGATTCACGCAGGTCTGAAAGCTGGGGTTTCTTGTCTTCCCGCTGCTCGACCTGACGCGAGAGCTGGGAGAGGGCGATGACGGGAACATTGAGTTCCTTGGCCAGCGCCTTGAGGTTCTGGGTGACGTCGGAAATTTCCTGAACCCGGCCTTCGCCACTCTTCGAGGAGGTCACCAGCTGCAGGTAGTCGACCACGATGAGATCGAGGCCCTGGGTTCGCTTGAGACGCCGTGCCCGCGCGGCCAGTGCGGAAATGGGCAGGCCACCAGTGTCATCGATGAACATCGGCAGGCTCTGGATTTCCAGGACTGCGTCGCGGATTTCCTCGTACTGGGTCGCGTCGATCGTACCCTGACGGATCATGTAGCCGGGAATGCCAGTATAGTCGGCGATCAGACGCGTTGCGAGCTGTTCGGCCGACATCTCGAGCGAGTAGAAGCCGACCACGCCGCCATTGACGGTTTTCTTGGTGCCGTCCGGCTGGATCTCGTACTGGTAGTTCTTGGCAACATCGAACGCGATATTGGTCGCCAGCGAGGTCTTTCCCATGGAGGGACGACCGGCAAGGATGATGAGGTCTGACGGGTGCAGGCCGCCGAGTTTCTCGTCCAGCGCTTTCAGGCCCGAGGAAATACCCGAAAGGCCGCCGTCGCGCTCATAGGCAGCAGCAGCCGTTTCGATGGCTTCGGCCAGTGCCTGTTTAAAGCCGACGAAGCCGCGTGAAGAGGAGCCTTCCTCTGCGAGATTGTAGAGTTTCTGCTCGGTGTGCTGGATCAGCTCGCGCGGCTGGGCATCCGATTGCTGGGTGGCATTGTTAGAGAGCTCGTCACCAATGCGGATCAGCTCGCGACGCAGCGCCAGTTCATAGACGATCCGGGCATATTCCTGGGAGGCAGCGCTGTCAGCCGCGCTCTCGATCAAGATCGCCAGATAGGTCGCACCGCCGATTTCCTTGAGGCCATCATCGCGCTCGAAATGGGTTTTCAGAACGACCGCATCGGCCAGCGAGCCCTTGCCGATCAGATCCGTCGCGGTTTCATAGATACGCGCATGCACCGGGTCATAGAAATGCTCGGCCTTCAGCCAGTCCGCAACCCGGTGGAAGACCTCATTGTCATAGAGCAGGGCTCCCAGAAACGCCTGTTCAGCGTCCAGATTGTGCGGAGCGGTATCCAGTTCGGGTTCGGTGTCGAAGGGCAGAAGCGCGTTTTCCATACCCTTTAACTAGCCTGATCCGACCCAAGGCGGCGAGGTCTCAATTGGCTTGTCCACGGGGAAATCCCGGGGCTGTGGATAAGTGTGGACAATCACCACAACAAAAAAGGGCGGCTCATCGGAGCCGCCCTTTCAGGTCGAGTGGAACCGGAGGAATTATTCCTCGGTTGCAGCCTCTTCAGCGTCAACAGCCGGAGCCGCTGCGCCAAATTCGTCGTCTTCACGCTCTGCATTGGCCTCGTGCAGCTCGGCTGCCTGGGCGTCTGCAATTGCGCGTTCTTCGTCCGCTGCCGCTGCGACAACGTCCTCACCAGCAGCCTGGCGCTCGGCTTCGTCTTCGGAACGGGCCACGTTGATCGTCACGTTCACGGAAACGTCGGCGTGCAGGCGGATGCGGACTTCGTGCAGACCCAGGGTCTTGATCGGTGCATTGATCGCAACCTGACCGCGGGACACGGAAACGCCGGCTTCAGAGATCATCTCGGCGATGTCACGCGAGGTGACAGAACCGTAGAGCTGACCGCTTTCGCCTGCCTGGCGGATCAGAACGAAGCTTTCGCCGTCGATCTTCTCGCCATCGGTGGCAGCTGCTGCTGCACGCTCGGCATTGCGCTTTTCCAGGGCTTCACGCTCGGCTTCGAACCGGGCCAGGTTGGCTTCGGTTGCGCGCAGAGCTTTTTCCTGCGGCAGCAGGAAATTGCGGGCGTAACCCGGGCGTACGGTGACGACGTCACCCATCTGGCCCAGATTTTCAACGCGTTCCAGGAGAACCAGTTTCATCGTCAGCTCTCCTTAGTCTGCAGCGTACGGCAGCAGAGCCAGCTGGCGAGCGCGTTTGATGGCGCGAGCGAGTTGACGCTGTTTCTTGCCGGAAACTGCGGTGATGCGGGACGGGACGATCTTGCCACGCTCGGACATGTAGCGAAGCAGGAGCTTGGGGTCCTTGTAATCGATCTTCGGTGCATTCTCACCGGAGAACGGGCAGACCTTGCGGCGACGCATGAACGGACGGCGTGCCGGGATATTGGAAATGTTTCCAGAAGACATTCTCGGCTCTCCTTAGGTGCGTTCACGACGACCGCGACGATCGTCTTTCTTGGTCAGGATGGCGGACGGCGTCTCAACGTGCTCGTCAACACGAACCGTCATGTGACGGATGATGTCTTCGGACAGGCGCTGCAGACGGTCCAGCTCGTCGATCACGTCAGCAGAAGCGTCGATGTCGATGAGGCCGTAGTGACCTTTGCGGGATTTGTTGATGCGGTAAGCAAGATTGCGCAGACCCCAGTATTCGGTCTTGCCGGTCTTGCCGCCTTTTTCCTCGATGAGGGTTTTGACGTCCTCGATGAGGGATTCCATCTGTGCCGGAGACATGTCCGGGCGAGCGATGAAAATGTGCTCGTAAAGTGCCATTTCGGCTCCCTTCAAGTCGATTGCGGCGCAGACCAAGCCGAAGGGGCGGGCAGGTCCGCGGTGGCTCCGGTCTCCATGCCTCACCCCATGTGAGCCGTATAAAGAGGACGGACCGCAATCACGCGAAGCGCGGGCTTTATCCGATCTTGTGACCACATTCAAGCCGCAAGGACGCTTGCGCTCCGCATGGAATATTGGCTATCGAGCTCTCGCACCCAGTTCAGGGGAGGAAATTTAAATGAAACTCGCCTTTGTTTTTCCCGGTCAGGGCTCCCAGGCCGTGGGTATGGGCCAGGAACTTGCCGACAACTTCGCCAGTGCCAAGGCCGTCCTTGACGAGGTCGATGCGGCCCTGGGCCAGGACCTGTCCGGTCTGATGGCCAATGGCCCCATCGAAGACCTCACACTGACCGAGAATGCGCAGCCCGCTCTGATGGCTGCCAGCCTCGCCGTCATGCGGGTCCTGGAAAACGACTTTGACGTAAACGTCACGGCGGCCTCCTTTGTGGCCGGTCATAGTCTTGGTGAGTATTCAGCACTGGCAGCAGCGGGCTCGCTGTCCATCGCTGACGCGGCCAAACTGCTCAAGCTGCGTGGCCAGGCCATGCAAAAGGCAGTTCCGGTCGGCGAGGGCACGATGGCAGCCTTGCTGGGCGCGGATGAGGATCTCGCTGCCCAGGCGGTCGAAGCAGGCCAGGCGGCCGGTGTCTGCGGCATCGCCAATGACAATGCCCCGGGCCAGATCGTGATCTCCGGCGCCACCGCGGCCATCGAGGCAGCGATCGCCAAGGCTGGCGAGCTGGGCCTGAAGAAGGCCATGAAACTCCCGGTCTCCGCACCTTTCCATTGCCCGATGATGCAGCCGGCGGCTGACGCCATGGCGGAAGCGCTGGCGGCGGCAACGATCAATGCGCCCGCCATCCCGGTGGTCGCCAACGTCACGGCGCGCCCGACGGATGATGTCGAGACCATTCGCCGCCAGCTGGTTGAACAGGTCACTGGCCGGGTTCGCTGGCGCGAGAGTGTGATGTGGATGGTCGAGGAGGGCGGTATCACCACGCTCGCCGAAGCCGGTGCCGGCAAGGTGCTGTCCACCATGCTCAAGCGCACCACCAAGGACGCCAAGGGCCAGCCGCTCAACAGCGCTGCGGACCTGGAAGCGTTTGCTGCGGCTTTGAAGGAAAACGCGTAAGACCATGACGACGGGCGGTGATCAAGAGGATGACGACACGCTCGTCAGGGATCTCGTTTCGGCCAAGCGAGGCGACAATATTGGCAAACTCTGACGTGCGCGCTTGCTCGACGCGTCAGCACTGATTGTTGGCGGGGTCATCAATTTTGTTGATGCATCCGGCTGGCTTGGATTAATCGTCACGGTCGCGTTCTTTATTGGTGCGCGGTCACAATGGAAGTTTCCGACATTGATCGGGTGGATCGTGATCCTTGGCATCGCCCGGGGGCTCGGCCATTCGTTGGGAACTTGGACTTATTAGAGAAGAACCAGTCGGAGCTTTTTCATGTTTGATCTTACCGGCAAGAATGCCCTTGTGACCGGCGCGACCGGCGGTATCGGCAAATCCATTGCCAAGGCGCTGCACGCGCAGGGCGCGACCGTGGCCTTGTCCGGCACGCGTGAAAACGTGCTCGCCGAACTGGCCGCCGAGCTGGGCGAACGCTCGCATGTGCTGCCCTGCAACCTGTCTGACGCGGAAGCCGTTGACGCGCTGCCGAAACAGGCGGCGGAAGCCATGGGCTCGCTGGACATCCTGGTGGCCAATGCCGGTATCACCAAGGACCAGCTGTTGATGCGCATGAAGGACGAGGACTGGGACCAGGTGCTCCGCATCAACCTGGACAGTTATTTCCGTCTGTCTCGCGCAGCATTGCGCGGCATGATGAAGGCCCGTCACGGCCGTATCATCGGCATTACGTCTGTTGTGGGTGTCATGGGTAATCCGGGCCAGTCCAACTACTGTGCCTCCAAGGCGGGCATGATCGGTTTTTCCAAGTCGCTCGCCCAGGAAGTTGCAGCACGCGGCGTCACCGTGAACTGCGTCGCACCGGGCTTCATCGCCTCGCCGATGACCGACGTGCTCAATGATGAGCAGCGCGCGGCCATCCTCAGCAAGATCCCGGCAAATGATCTGGGCAGCGGTGATGACATCGCGTCTGCTGTTGTCTATCTCGCCAGCGCCGAAGCTGGCTACGTGACAGGCCAGACCCTGCACGTAAATGGCGGTATGGCGATGATTTAATTGAATCCTGCGGGTGCCGTATACGGCAGCTTCGCTAGCCACGGCGAATGAAGTGTGCTAGGTGCCCGCGCATCTTCGGGAAAGTACGGTAAAACCCGACTTCCCGTCCTTTCCTGCATCGCTATAGTCATGGCGATGAATCACTATGAGGGTCTGAAATGTCTGACGTTCTCGAGCGCGTAAAGAAAATCGTTGTTGAGCATCTTGATGTCGATGCTGAAAAAGTAGCCGACAATGCAAGCTTCATCGATGATCTGGGCGCTGACTCCCTGGACAATGTTGAGCTGGTAATGGCATTCGAAGAAGAGTTCGACATCGAAATTCCGGATGATGCTGCAGAGCACATCCAGACGGTTGGTGACGCCGTTAAGTTCATCTCCGAAAAGGTCGGCTAACTGACCCACGCCATGCGTCGCGTCGTTGTCACGGGGATTGGGCTCGTTACCCCACTGGGCCAGGGTCAAGATGCCGTTTGGAAACGGTTGATTGACGGTGAGTCCGGTCTGGGGCGGATCGAGCACTTCGAAACCGATGATCTGGCTTGCCGGATCGCCGGGCTTGTTCCCCGTGTAGACGGCCGCGGTGGCGGCTCTGCGGATATGCAGGGCGTTTTCGATCCGGATGCGGTGATGTCACCGCGTGAGCAAAAGCGGATCGACGACTTTATCCTCTACGGCATCGCCGCAGCGGATCAGGCTCTCGCCGATAGTGGCTGGGAGGCTGAAGATGACGCGGCCCGGGAACGGGCCGGCGTCATGATCGGATCGGGCATCGGTGGTCTGGAGACCACCTATGATGCCTCGATCACGCTCCACGAGAAGGGGCCGCGACGCCTCTCTCCCTTTATTATCCCAGGTATGCTGATCAACCTCGTCTCCGGACAGGTATCCATCAAGCATGGCCTGAAAGGTCCCAACCACGCGGTCGTTACGGCCTGTTCCACCGGCGCCCACTCCATCGGGGATGCGGCGCGTCTGGTTGCGCGCGGGGATGCGGACATGATGGTCGCCGGTGGCGCCGAGGCTGCCGTTTGCCGCTTGGGCATTGGTTGTTTCGTTTCGCTCAAGGCCCTGTCGACCAATTTCAACGATAATCCGACCGCGGGCTCGCGCCCCTACGACAAGGACCGCGATGGTTTTGTCATGGGCGAAGGCGCTGGCGTGGTCGTGCTGGAAGACTACGAATCTGCCAAGGCGCGCGGCGCAAAGATCTATGCAGAAGTGAAAGGTTACGGGCTTTCCGGAGACGCCTATCACATCACCGCGCCGGCAGATGATGGCAATGGGGGCTATCGCTCCATGCAGGCCGCACTCAAGGATGCCGGTCTGGAGGCGTTTGACATCGATTATGTCAACGCGCATGGCACCTCGACGCCGCTGGGTGACGAGATTGAGTTGCGCGCCGTTGAGCGATTGTTTGCTGGCGCTTCGAATGATCTGGTCATGTCGTCAACCAAGTCAGCCATCGGCCACCTTCTGGGCGCTGCCGGTGCTGTCGAGGCGATTTTCTCGATCCTTGCCATGAAACACGGCGTTTGCCCGCCGACGCTGAATCTCGACAACCCGTCCGTCGAGACTGACATCAATCTGGCGGCCAAGGCGCCGGTTGAGAAATCCATCAGCGCTGTACTGTCGAATTCTTTTGGATTCGGTGGCACAAATGCTTCGGTCGTATTTGTAGCGGCTGACTGACCGCGTACGGGGAAACGTCATGGGTGAAGTGGACGCGCGCAAACCTGCGCCGCTGTGGATGAAGCTCCTTATCTGGGGCGGTGTGGCGCTTGTTGTGCTGGCGCTGCTCGCGGCGGGCGGAATGTATGCCGGTTATCGCTGGATGCAGGACGAGTTTGCGGCACCGGGACCGACCGCCGAGGCCACGGTGACGACATTGCCGCGCGGTGCCGGACTGATCCGCATCGCCAGCCAGCTGGAAAACGAGGGCCTGATCAGTGATGCGCGGATATTCCGCTTTGCCGTCACGCTGGATGAAGGTGACCGCTCGCTGCGTGCGGGCGAATACGAAATTCCGGCCGGTGCATCGATGGCCCAGATCTATGAACTCCTGAGATCCGGTCAGACCGTTCAGCACCCCGTGACCCTGGCAGAAGGGCTCACCAGCGCCATGATCGTGCGCTCCCTGGCCGAGGAAGCGGTCCTGACGGGCGATATCAGTGAGACCCCTGCCGAGGGTGCGCTGTTGCCGGAAACCTACCTGGTGACCCGCGGTACCTCTCGCCAGGAGATCATTGAGCGCATGGCACGGGCCCAGGACGAACTGCTCGACGCATTGTGGGATCAACGGGCAGAAAACCTGCCGTTCGAGACCCGCGAGGAGGCGATTATCCTGGCTTCGATCGTCGAGAAGGAAACCGGCATTGGTGGCGAACGCGGTGAAGTGGCCGGTGTGTTCGTCAACCGGCTGCGTCGGGGCATGCGGCTGGAGAGCGATCCGACAATCATCTACGGCATTTCCCAGGGTGAGCCGCTGGGGCGTGGCCTGCGCCGGTCCGAGATCGATAATCCGAACAATGCCTGGAACACCTATCAGATCCCGGCCTTGCCGCCGACGCCGATCGCCAATCCGGGCCGCGAGGCGATTGCCGCGGTTCTGAACCCGACCGAGACAAGCGCGCTTTTCTTTGTGGCGGACGGGACAGGCGGACATGTGTTTGCTGATACCTATGCCGAACACCAGCAGAATGTGCGCCGCTGGCGCCAGATCGAGCGGCAGCGCCGCCAGGCAGGGAACTAGAGATGAGCCAGCTCTCCGGCATGACCGGTTTTGCGCGCGCTGAAGGCCAGCACGAAAATGTCCGCTGGGTCTGGGAAGTGCGCAGCGTCAATGGCAAGGGACTGGAAATGCGCTCGCGTGTGCCGTCTGGCCATGACGGGCTGGATCTCAAGATCCGCGAACAGGCACGCAAGCGTTTCACCCGCGGTAACCTCCAGGCCTCGCTCAATATCAAGCGCGATGCCAGCCAGACTGCTCCGCTGATCAACCGCGCGGCGCTAGATGCCTTGCTGGAGCAAGCCGAAGATCTGATCCTGTCCAACAAGGTCGAGCGCCCGCGTCTGGATGGATTGCTGGCGATCGACGGTATTCTCGAAACGTCTGCGGACCCGGATCCTGAAGCGCGCGCAGCGTTGGAGAAGGCCTTGCTGGCGGGGCTTGGCGAGGCACTGGACGGTCTCAAGTCCGCGCGTGAGGAAGAGGGCGCCGCCCTGACGCCCGTGCTGTCCGGTCACATCGACAAGGTAGAGAGCCTGACAGATGCGGCGGAGGCCAATGCCGCCACACGCATCGATGCCATCCGCGACCGCCTCTCGGCCAAAATCGCGGAACTGGTCGATGCCGAGCTGGAGGAAAACCGGCTTGCCGCCGAGATCGCGATGCTGACGGTCAAGATGGATGTTCGTGAGGAGCTTGATCGCTTGCGTGCGCATGTTGCGTCTGCCCGGGAACTGCTCAAGCAGGGCTCACCGGTGGGGCGCAAACTCGACTTTTTGTCACAAGAGTTTAATCGTGAGGCGAACACCTTGTGTTCGAAATCCTCTGACTCGTCGCTGACGCAGATCGGTCTGGATTTGAAGAACGTGATCGATCAGTTCAGGGAGCAGATCCAGAATGTCGAGTGACGGCTTTTCCGGAACCATTTTCAGAGGACGTCGCCGCGGCGTGCTGATCGCGTTGTCCAGCCCGTCCGGTGCCGGCAAGACGACACTCTCCAAGCGCCTGCTCAGCCAGAACCCGGATGTGGTGCTCTCCATCTCCTGCACGACGCGCAAGCCGCGCCCTGGCGAGATCAATGGCCAGGACTATGACTTCATTTCTGTCGAGGAATTCAAGAAACGCATCGATGATGGGTATTTCTTTGAATGGGCAGAGGTTTTTGGCCGCTATTACGGCACGCCGAAAACCCCGGTGATGGAAGCCATCGATGAAGGGCGAGACGTCATCTTCGATATCGACTGGCAAGGTGCTCAGATCATCGCCGACCAGGCGCCTGAAGATACGGTACGCATTTTCATCCTGCCCCCGTCACTGGCCTTGCTGGAAGACCGCCTGCGCAAGCGTGGCCAGGATTCCGACGAAGTCATCCGCGATCGCATGAACCGCGCCAAGGACGAGATTTCGCATTGGGATGAGTATGACTATGTCATCGTCAATGACGACTTCGCGCGGGCCCTGGAAAAGCTGAACCAGGCGCTGCATGCAGAGCGCCTCAAGCGCAATCGCCATCCCTGGCTGGGTGAGTTCGTCGACGCGCTTATGGAGCAGTAGCGGCGCGCCACGCCCGTGCCAGCTTCTGGAATCCCGCAATATCAATTGTCTCGGCGCGAAGACCCGGATCGATATCGGCTGCCTGAAGCAATTCTTCCGCAGACGCGCGGGTCTTTCCGGCTGCCGCAGCGAGGCTCCGCCGCAAGGTCTTGCGACGCTGGCCAAAGGCCGACGCCGTGACTTCGCCAAGCGCCTTGAGATCATCAAACCGCTGGTCTTCGGGTAGCGGATCAAGGACCACGACAGCGCTTTCCACCTTGGGCGGAGGCGTGAAGGCTCTGGCCGGAATCTTCAGCGCCAGGCGTGTCTCACAGACCGATTGGGACAGGATCGCGAGCCGGCCATACGCCTTGCTACCCGGCTGCGCCACGACACGATCAGCGACCTCGCGCTGGAACATCAACACAGCGCGTCGCCACCAGATCGGAGAGGCCTCCAGCCACTTGATCAGCAGGAGTGTTCCGACATTGTAGGGCAGGTTGGAAAGAATGGTGCATGGGCCGTCGGGCAGGACTGACGGCTCATCGACCTTCAACGCGTCCGCTTCAACGGTCCTCAACGTGCCGGGATAGGCTTCACCGATTTCGCACAGAGCGCCGAGGAAACGGCTGTCCTTCTCTACGACCAGAAGCGAGCCCGTGCCGTGAGCGAGAATTCCGCGGGTCAGACCACCGGGGCCCGGTCCGATTTCAATCGCGTTCTGGTCCGAGATGTCGCCAGCGAGGCTGGCGATCTTGCGGGTCAGGTTCAGATCCAGAAGAAAGTGCTGTCCAAAGGATTTGTTCGCGCCCAGGCCATGGGCTGCGATGACCTCGCGCAACGGGGGGAGATCGTCGATCATGCTGCTCTGTTCCCCGCGATTTCTCGCGCCTGTTGAAGCGCAGCGATCAGACTGTCAGGGCGAGCAATGCCCTGGCCCGCGATGTCGAATGCCGTGCCGTGGTCCGGTGAGGTGCGAATGATGGGCAGCCCCAAAGTCGTGTTGACGCCACCGTGAAAGTCCAGCGTTTTCACGGGGATCAGTCCCTGGTCATGATAATGGCAGATCGCAGCGTCATAGCCCGCCCGCGCCTCGGCGTGGAACATGGTATCCGGTGGCAGGGCGTCCGTAATCAGAATGCCTTCATCGCGAAGCTCGCGCGCGACTGGATTGATGATGTTGATTTCTTCACGCCCCAGGGACCCGTCTTCACCGGCATGTGGATTGAGTCCGGCCAGAGCAAGCCGCGGCTGGGCGATGCCAAAATCCCGCTTGAGGGCGTGGTGAGCAAGCCGGGCGACCTCACAGATCCGATCTGCGTTCACCGTGCTCACAGCGTCTCGCAGCGCAATGTGAATACTGGTCAGGATGACCCTCAAGCCCCCGCCGGAGAGCATCATCAGCGGGCCACGAGGGCCCTGGATGGCGGTCGTAGCCGTAAGGTCTGCAAGAAATTCCGTGTGGCCGGGAAAATCGAAACCCGCTTCATACATGACGGATTTGGCGATCGGAGCGGTCACGACCGCTGAAAGCTGGCCCGACACGGCATGCTTGACGCTGTCCTCAATGGCACTGCGCACGGCCGCCGCATTGCAAGCCTGCGGGCGTCCAGCGGTTACCGGGTGTGCGAGAGCCGTTGCCTGTGGCAGGACGGGGAGGGCTGAGCCAAAAACCCTGTCAGCCTCTCTCGGCGCCGCGATAACCTGACCACCGGGAAAGCAGGCGGGATCGCCTACAACCAGGAAGACCTGATCGCTGTTGCGCAGGCTGTTCCAGGCCTTGCTGATGATTTCCGGGCCGATACCTGCCGGATCACCCATCGTTACGCCGATGGGGGAGAGGCGTGTCATCAGTTGCGGATCTCGATCGTGCTGTCGCGGCGAAGGTCACGCAACCAACGGCGGGACAGCAAGGACAATTGCTGGCCACGCAACTGGCTCTCCAGGTCAGAGCGGGACGGCACGCCGGGGCCGGCGATTTCACGTGAGCAGACGACAATGCTTTGAACGCCGGCAGCGGAGTCGATCACGCCCGTGTTTTCACCTTCGTTCAGCGGCGCCAGCGCATCTCGGATCTGGGGCAGCAGCGCATCGGCGCCGATCGAACCCAGGGGGGTCACGATTGCGCCGCCAATCTCTGCTGCGATCGCGTCAAGCGAGTCACAGGTGGGATTGGCGCTCATGGCCTGGCCAACTTCGTCTCGTGTGCTGTCGGTGACCGCGCTGTTGGGGACCGTCAGTTGAACGAGGTCATACTGCAGCGTGGTCGTGCCGTCGCGGGCACCCACAAGCGCGATGATCATATAGCCGCCCGGAACGCGGACCGGATTGGACAGCGCACCACCTTGTTGCTGGAAGACCGGGACAAGTTGGGGCACGATTTGCGCGACTTCCGGCTGCAGCTGTGAGGCTGCGATCCAGCCGATATCACCGCCGGTCGAGGCCGAAGGCGCGTCAGAGAATTGCTGCGCCAGCTGGGGGAAACCGATGCCTTGCTGCAGCTGGTTCATCACGGCGATAATACGCTGTGTGACCTCTTCCTCTTCCGCAGCGGAGCGGATTTCGAAGAACATTTCGAAAATACGGAACTGCGGCTGGGACGCGCTTGCGGCGAGGCGTTCCAGAGCCAGTTCGATTTGCTGGTTGGAGACCCGCACACGAGAGCCGTAACGACCATTGACCAGGATCTGCCACGCGATTTCGGACTCAATCTGATGACGCAGGGTCTGGACATCCACACCGGAGCGCTCGAGTTCGGCGATAACGGCATCAATGGTGGAGTTGTTACGCTGGGCGAGATCCAGGAAGGACTGCATGATCTCTTCTTCAGCGACCTGGACTTCGAACTCGCGGGCGGCCTGGAGCTGCAGGTGTTCGTCGATCAGACCACGAATGGCCTGGTCCTGGACGCGGATCATGGCTTCTTGGTCGAGCGTGGAGAGACCGGTCGAGGCAATGATCAGGCGCATGCGGTTGCGAACATCGACCGTGGTGATCGGTTCGTCATTGACCAGAGCGGCAACACCCTCGGTAATCTGAGCGCTCGCACCCGTGCCAAAAAGACTGGCCAAGGCGGCAAAGGAAGCAAGTACGAAATTTCTGGTGCGTGACATCGGTTCTTTCCGTTCCGCCGGAAGATTACTCAAGATTGCCTCCAACGCAATGACGAGACACTGTTCCTAGTCAGGTGCGACACTGCCCAGGGTGAACAGGGAAATCCGGAACTGAATGGAGTCGGAAGGCCCGAGCCGTTCAATTCCCAGATCCTGGCGTTCGTAGACGATTTCCATCTGCGTGCAATCATCACGGTACTGGAAACCGGCCTGCAGGCGGCGAGAGGTGTTCAGATCGAGATCCTGGGTCACGTTACCGATCAACTGCCAACGTTCGGTCAGCTGATAGGAGACACCGGCGATGACTTCGCGTTGTGGGCCGCGCGGGGAGTCATCATCACTGATGTCCGTATACCGGACATTGCCTTCAAACCGGCCATTTTCATAACTCGCCGAGAAACTCAGACGGTCGATATCCATGTCTTCCGAGTCTAGGCGGGTCTGGAATTCGGCACCAAAACTGCCCCAGTCGATCTCTCCGGAGAACACATAGTCGGAACTGTCAGTGGCCAGGCCGCTTGCGCCGCCGAAAACAGCCTCGCCATCGAGACGTTCGCTCCGACCGACAAAGCCGCGGACCATGTTGTCATCGCCGAAATAGGCGGTCGCTCGGACACCGGCGGTAATCCGTTGCCCGTTTTCCCAGAGGTCAAAGCCAGGGGCCCGTACAGACTGGAATAACAGGGTCTCGTCGAGGTCAATGGACAGGCTGTCCTCGTTGATAATGCGATTGGCGACCGGATCGTCGGTAGCAATCACGCCGGACAGAACAGGTTCCAGGATGATGTCGGACTGTTCTCCGGACCGCATGAACGGCCAGGAAAATTCGACGCCAGCAAGGCCTACCTGGCGGTCGAAGCCATCCTCATAGGTGCCACCATTTCCATCGGGGATATCGCTGTAGGCATAGGCATCCACACGACCGTGGGCGAAGGGCTCGGCAATGATACCGGCCGGGCCCACCCAGCGCGTGCGCCAGTCGATCGTCGAGCTGAGGCGTTGATAGTCTGAGCCAACTTCGCGTTCGAGCACCGTGCCGCTGAGCCCGAGATTGACCCGTCCCCAACCGTCAGGGGCGTTGATCACCTGGCGGTATTCCAGCACGGGCAGGAGATCAGGCAGGACTTCATCATCTGCCTGGGACCGCAATGACTGGAAGGACGCGGAGATGAGCGTGCCAAAGGCGTTGCGCGAGCGGTGTTCCACGTAGATCTGACTGAGCAGGCGCCGGGTATCGGGCGATAGCGGTGCGCCCCTGTCCTGGTCGATTTCGGAGAAATCATAACGGCGAAGGTGGAGCTCGTCGGAGGCGCGCTGGACCGAGAAGCCCCAACGCCAGTCCTCGGTAATGCGGAAGCGGCCGCCACCAAAAACATGCCAGCGATCTTCCTCCTCGCCGAAGCGTTCACCGTCGCTGTCGATCTCGTATTCGCGTGTGAAGCTTCCTTCGAACGCCATCGATCCGGACCAGAATCGTTTGCGGTATTCGGCGTACACAAGCGGATTTACATTGCTCATGTAACGCGGTGCGATGACCAGGTCCTGATGGGGAGAAATAGCCCACAGATAGGGCTGCTGATAGTTGAAACCGAGACGCGAGGACGCGCCGACACCCGGGAAGAGGAAGCCGGACCGGCGTTCGGATGAGGGATCCGGGTGCGCGAAAGTCGGGGCGTAAAGCACCGGGACGCCCAGGAATTCTAGCTGGGCATCCTTGTAGTAGATCATCTGATCTTCGGCGTCCTGGACGACCTCGCGCGCACGGATACGCCAGGTCGGTTCTTCCTCGCCATTTTCACACAGCGGGCAGGCGGTGTAATAGGCCCGATCCAGACGGATGGAGCCATCAGCAGAGCGCGCTGCAGTCGCAGCAGCCATGCGCCCATTGTTTTCCATCATTGTCGCGAAACCGGTGGCGATTCCGGTGGACATCTCGTTGTCGAGTTCGAACTGATCGGCGTACTGCGGGTATTCACCCTGGCCGTGGATCTCGACATTGCCGCGCGCGATGACGCGGTTTTCCTCGGGGCGATATTCCAGCTCGTCGGCGATCAGCAGGCGGTCACCTTGCTGAACACGTACATTGCCGCGCGCGATATAGCCTTCACCTGTCGCGATATCGACCAGCGTATCGGCTTCCAGATAGACAGGCAGATCATCCTGCTCGTCCTGGACAGCAAATGCGGGAGCGGAGAACGCGAGAATGGTTGAACTGAACAATGCTGCTGTGTAGCAGCTGATTTGCGACGCCATGCGCGTCACTCCCTCAATTAATCGGCCCCACCCGACCGAGTTCTCATGACTAGCCGATAGCGGCCTGTTCGTCCACGCCGTCAACCGTCTTCTGTCGAGGCGATATAGGTCAGGGCCAACAGGGCGGTTATGGCAGGTGCGGCCCAGGCAGCGGTCAGGGGCGGCAAGGCCCCTGCAGCGCCGATCGAACCGAGCAATTCCTGCAGGAAAAACATCACGAATCCGGTCAATCCTCCGGCCAGCGCGAAGCCGGCAGCTCCGCCCAAGCGTTGCAAGCGCATGGTTGCTGCAGCTGCGATCAGCGTAGCGGCCAGAAGGGTCAGAGGCATGGCGAGCAAAGTGTGCAGTCGCAGTTGATAGCGCTCGGTCGCCAGACCCGCCTCGCTGGCGGACACAATCAGGGTCGGAAGATCCCAGAAGGATACGCCTTCAGGTGATCGTGAGCGTTCGAACAGGGCCTGTCGGTTAATCCCGGTCGGCAGGGTAATCAGGCCCAGCTCGACAGACGGCGTATTGGGCGTGCGCTCGATCGCGTCGGCGACTTCCCAGAACCCGTCCTGCAGAGTTGCTTCGCGGGCATCGATCCGACGGTCCAGGGCCGGCACACCGTCTTCATCAACCGCATAATACAGGAATGCAGGATTTTGCAGAACGCGATCGCCCTCGACCAGCGAGGTCGCGGCGATGACCGTGAAACCGTTGACATTGGTCTCCCGCAACCAGACCGGTTCGGCGGCATTCGGGTCCCTGCGGACATTCATCAACGCATCGCGGCGCGCCTCAAACGCGGCATTGCCGGCGGCGCCGAGCGGATTGAGGACCAGCGCGCTAAAAATGCCGACCAGAAGCGCAAGGATCATGGGCGCGGAGAGAATACGCCAGGCAGACATGCCTGAAGCGCGCATCACGACCAGCTCGCTGCGCCGGTTGAGGCGGAACAGAGCCGTCAGTACGCCGAACAGGAAGATAAACGGGAGCGTGGTTTCCAACAGCGCGGGTGATTTCAGCACCGTCAGGCCGACCAGCTCCATGGCATTGATTTCGACACGCGTGCCGATGTCGCGCGATTGCTCGACAAAATCGACCAGGATAATCACCGCACCGATCACACCTGCCGACATTCCCAGTCCCACCAGGGTCTGGGTCAGCATGTAGCGATGGACATTGTTGAAGCCGGCCATCTAGCGCGCCTCCACGACGGGTGGTGCGTCCGGACGTGAGCGCGCGGGCCAGTAGATGACGGCCAGCGCGCCAAGAATGCCGATGACGGGCACCAGGTATTGGGCGATGTTCAGGGCCGTGTCATCGGTCGCTCCCGATTGCACGCTGAAGCCGACCAGCCGCAGTGTCAGCCCTGCGCCAACAGCGATGGCGATGCGTTTGCCGTATCCAAGACGGGAATAGTCGCCGGCCAGATAGGCCGCGGCCGCGATCAGGATGAAGGCGAGATTGAACAAGGGCGCGGACAAGCGGTAGTGCGCCTCCGCCAGAGCACGTTCCTCACCATCCGGGCGGGCCCGGATAGAACTGTCCGGCCACAGCAATTCGTGCAGGAAGCGGTCACTCTCCTTGAAGAAGATGGCGTCCGCGATGCCGGAGAATTCTTCCAGGTCCGGCTCGGTCCGGTCGAATGTGGTGTAATTCATCTCCTGGTTCTCATCGAGCCATTGCGCATTGCCGTTGATGAGGACCAGGGCGGTGCGGTTGCCGCCGCGGGCGATGACGCCTTCACGGGCTGTATAGGTGACAGCGCCGTCCTGGCCGCGGGTGTCGTGGATCATGATGTCCAGCAGACGTCCATCGCGAGACCGTTCGCGCGCATAGATGGTCACGCCCTCGCCAATACGGGAAAACGCCCCCGGTGTGACCAGGCTGGACGCGACGTCCGAACGCAGGTCGTACAGGCTGCGCCGCATTTCCCGATAGGAGATGGGCTGGACGAAGAGATTGATCGCCAGATTGGCAATGACCACGTAAACGCCCAGGCGCAGGAGCGGGGAGAGCATGCCCCATCGCGTCATGCCCGAGGCCGAGGTGACCACCAGCTCGCTGTCCGATGACAGTCGGCTGAGACCGGTCAGGGTCGCGACAAACAGGGCGATTGGCAGCAACAGGGCTGTCAAATGCGGCAAAGCGAGCAATGTCACCTTGAAGAAAGTGAAAGCCGTTTCGGAATAGCCGGAAACCAGATCCGTATTCGACAGACTCTGTGTGAGCAGGGACAGGCCTGCAAAGGCGCCAACCGAGGTCAGGAAGGGCCAGAGAAGCTGTCTGAAGAAATATCGCTGAACAAGAATCATGTCGGGTTGAAAGCTGCGCGTTCAGCCTTCTATCTCGCTTCCGGATCGGATACCACTTTCGCAACCCATCTTTTTCGCCCCAATCACACACGGGCGGTTCCACTGTACTAGCGAGGTTTTGCCATGAAAATCGAATTCGCTTCGGCTGATTCCGTTTCAGGTTCCCAGGCCGTACCGGTCTTTGCCGATTCGACTTTTTCCGCCGCTGCCAAGACGATTGATGATGCGTCTGGCGGGGCTTTGTCCCGTGCTGTCGCAGCCAGCCGCTTTTCCGGCAAGCCGGGGCAGACGCTGGAAGTGCTCGCTCCGTCCGGCACCAATGCCGACCGCGTCGTGCTGTTCGGCCTGGGCAAGCAGGATGAAGTGAAAGCGGCAACGATCGAGAAATCGGCTGCGGCTGTGACCTCCAAGGTCCTGCTTTCCGGCGAAACCTCAATCACCCTGCGCCTGGATGGTGTCGCTGACGCCGAGGGTGCGGGTCGCGCAGGCCTGGGTGCCCGCATGGCCGCTTATCGTTTTGACGAGTATCGCACCAAGCTGACGGACGACAAGAAACCGTCCCTGGCAGGGATGACCATCACGGCTGATGACGTTGCCGCTGCCAACGCGGCCTGGGACAGCTGGGGCGCGGTAGCGTCCGGTGTGGACCTGGCGCGTGAAGTGACCAACCTGCCGCCCAACGTCCTCAATCCGGAGACCTATGCCAAAAAGGTTGAGGGCATGGCCGAGCATGGCCTGGAGATCGAAATCCTGGACGAGGCTGCGATGGCCGAGCTGGGCATGGATATGCTGCTGGGTGTGGGGCAGGGCTCCGAGCATGAGAGCCACATCGCCATCATGAAATGGAATGGTGGTGCAGAAGGTGAGGCGCCGCTGCTCTTCGTGGGCAAGGGCCTGACCTTTGACAGCGGTGGCATCTCACTCAAGCCGGGTGCCGGCATGGACGAGATGAAGGGCGATATGGGTGGTTCCGCCGCCGTTGTCGGCCTGATGCGTGCTCTCGCTGGCCGCAAGGCCAAGGTCAACGCCATTGGTATCGTCGGTCTGGTTGAAAACATGCCGGACGGCAATGCGCAGCGCCCGGGTGATGTCGTTCGTTCGATGTCTGGCCAGACGGTCGAGATCCTCAACACCGATGCCGAGGGACGTCTCGTTCTCGGTGACGTGCTCTGGTACGCACAGGGTCGCTTCGAGCCGAAGCTGATCATTGATCTGGCAACGCTGACCGGTGCCATGCTGATCGCCCTGGGCAATAGCCGTGCAGGCATTTTCTCCAATGACGACACCATCGCCGAGCAGCTCTTCGCTGCAGGCAATGCGTCTGATGAGCCGGTCTGGCGCATGCCGCTGGGTGCTGATTATGAAAAGCACATCGAGACCAAGAATGCTGATATCAAGAATGTCGGCGAAGGGCGTCTCGCGGGTTCGATCTCGGCGGCAGAATTCCTCAAATGTTTCGTCAATGACCGTCCGTGGTGTCACATCGATATCGCGGGTACGGCCATGGGCGGTATGAGGGACGATCCGCGCCAGCCGAGCTGGGGCACAGGCTGGGGTGTGCGCATCCTCGACCGTTTTGTGCGTGACAACTACGAAGGCTAAGGCCTCACAAGGAGAGGGCGGCTTCGGCCGCCCTTTTTCTCATGACCCCATCCGATCAGGCCGGCGAACTCTGGTTCTATCACCTCGAGCGATCGAGCGTGGAAGAGGTCTTGCCCGAGCTGGTCGAAAAAACCATCGCCCGCGGCTGGCGGGCGCTGATCAAGTCGCCCGATGAGGCGCGACTGAAGGCGCTCGATGCGCTGTTGTGGACCTGGCGCGAGGAGAGCTTCACGCCACATGGTCTGGCAGGTGATGCGCATGCGGAGCGGCAACCCGTATTGCTGACCGAGGCGGATGACAATCCGAACGGTGCGCAATGTCTGTTTCTGCTGGACCGGGCCGAGCCCGGTGATTTCAAGGCATTTGAACGCACGATCGTACTGTTTGACGGCAATGATGAAAGCGCAGTTGTTGCCGCCCGGGGGCTCTGGAAGACGGCCAGTGGCGTGGGCGCAAAAGTCTCTTACTGGCGCCAGTCCGATGCCGGGCGTTGGGAGAAGAAGGCCTAGTCTACGATCGACAGATTCCGAGGCTCTAAGGCCCGCAATCTGGCGATGTCGTCCTGGCTGTGGACGATCTGTCGGCGAGCTTTTTCGAGCTGTTTGTGAAGTCGAGGTTTGAGGCCGGTCCGAACACGCTCCACTTCGATGCCGGCGAGTTCCGCGAAAACCAGGGTAGCAAAGATGGTCGTGCCCTCGGTCAGGAAGCCCTGGCGTTCCGTGGACCAGGCATGCCAGCCAAACTCGCCGTCGCTCTGGCTGTCGAACGATGTATTCGAGCGAGTGACGCCAAAGCCCAGATAGATTGCCATCAAGTCGGCAATCAGCGGGAACTCCTCCTCGTCAAATTCCTCGGGCATTTCGACAGTCTGTGCCAGGTACCAACCAATGTGGGAGCTGAAGCAGGAAATCAGGTGCTGGGCCGAAGTGTCGTACCGGTCCGGATAGGTGATGGGCAGACAATCATCCTCATTGTCGTTCGCCTCAACTGGGCTTGCCTGGGTAAGTGGATATAGCAGCAGCGCTGAACCGAGGTCCTTGGTGCCATTCTCGTCAACGCGCTCGAGTGAAAACGTCCAATGATCCACGCCGCTGTAGTTGATGACATGCCTCAACAATTGCTCTGGCACGCTCGCACCGTCCGGATCCACCGGAAAATGCTCCGGCGAAGGCGTGACAAGCTCGGTTCTGTTGACGGGTTTTTCCTGGCTGAAATTCTCAAGGATCCAGGCGAAACGGTCGAAAAACCAGGCTTCAGTGTGTTTGTCGATAAGTCTCGGTTTGCCAAACATGTTCGATGTATGATTGCGGAAGGGATGGACTCAACTCCCCTAGCTTTCGCAGGTCCGTCGGATCTTGGCTAGCCCTATCCAATTTGCCGCTTGAGCTTCGCTGTGTGGGCGCTAGGGTTACCGCGTAATCAGTGTGGGTGAGAGTGATATGCGCGTCTTGGTCCTGGGATCGGTTTTGTTTCTTTCGGGATGCTTTGCCTCTAGCAATGAGCCGGCACGACAGCCTCAGGCTGCCGACGCCTTGCCGCCCATGATGCCCGTGCAGGAACTGGGTTCGTCCAATGTACAGCGTCCGATCACCGGAACCTGTGGCATGGAAGATCTGCAGCAATATGTGGGGCGCCAGCGCACGACGGTGTCACGTGATGTCCTGCCGGCCAATTTCCGCGTTCTGGGACCGGATACGATAACGACGATGGAATACCGCGCCGAGCGTCTGACCATCCGTATCGACCGCCGCGACCGGATTGAAAGCATCACCTGCGGTTAGTCGTTCAGTCCGTCTGGGCGTTTTCGAGCTTTTCTTCTGCTTCCAGCCACCGTGTCTCGGCGGCGTCGAGGAGCTCGACGGCCTTGGCGCGTTTGATCTGGAGGTCCGTCGCGGTTTTGGGATCTTTCTCGTAGAGGCCCGGCGTGGCCAGACCCTTGTCGATCACGTCCAGCACTCCGCGCAGGCGATCGCTTTCCTTTTCCCAGCGGGCGACCTCATCACGCAGGGGTTTGAGCAGTTTTCGTTGCTCGGCCGCAGACCGGCGCGCGACGGATTTTTCATCCGTCGATACGCTTTTCCTGCCGGAGCTCTCCTTCGGGCCTCGCCCCAGCCAGGACTGGCGATAGGTCTCGATATCCTCGCCATAGGGCGCGACGGTTCCGTCCCCGACCAGCCAGAGCCGGTCAACACAGGCCTCGATCAGATATCGGTCGTGGGAGATCAGCACGACAGCGCCCTCGTAATTGTTGATTGCGTTGATCAGCTCGGCGCGGCTGTCCATGTCGAGGTGGTTGGTCGGCTCGTCGAGGATGAGCAGGTGCGGGCCGTCAAAGGTGATCAGGTTGAAAAGCAGCCGGGCCTTCTCGCCACCGGACAGTGATTTGGCCGGCGTTTCCTGGCGGTCGCCCGGCAGGCCGAACGTGGCCAGGCGGGCGCGGCGCTGTGCCTCGGTAGCGTCTTCCATGCGCTCGACGACATGCTGATAAGCCGAGACTTCTGGCGAGAGCATGTCGATCTGGTGCTGGGCGAAATAGGCGATCTTGAGCTTCTTGTGTTTGCGCAGGAAACCATCCTGTGGATCCAGTTTGTCACAGAGCAGTTTCGCCATGGTCGACTTGCCCGCGCCATTGCGACCGAGAATGCCGATGCGATCATCCGGATCGATATTCAGGTTCACGTCGCGCAGGATGTGTTTGCCTGGCTCATAGCCCGCCTTGAGGTCCAGCATGCGGATGATCGGCGGCGCCATGCGGCGCTGGGGATTGGGAAACTCGAATGGCGCGACCGGATCATCGACAATCGTGGCGACAGGTTTCATACGCTCGAGCATCTTGACCCGGGACTGCGCCTGTTTCGCCTTTGACGCCTTGGCCTTGAACCGGTCCACGAAAGACTGGAGATGGCGGCGCTGGGCGTCCTGCTTTTCCAGCAGTTTCATCTGCAGGCGCTGTTTCTCGCGCAGGGCCTTTTCGAAATCATCATAGCCGCCTTCATAGACGCTTATCTTGGCGTCCTTGAGATGGGCGATCTTGTTGACGGCACCATTGAGCAGGTCGCGGTCGTGGGAGATCAGCAACACCGCTCCGGGGAAAGTGCGCAGATAGGCCTGAAGCCACATCACGCCTTCCAGGTCGAGATAGTTGGTCGGCTCGTCGAGCAGCAGCAGGTCCGGCCGCGCAAACAGGGTCGCTGCCAGGGCCACACGCATGCGCCACCCGCCCGAGAATTCCTTGCACGGTCGACGCTGGGCCTCCCCGGAGAAACCCAGACCGGACAAAATAGAGCCTGCGCGGGCTTCGGCAGAGTGGGCCTCGATATCGGCCAGACGGGTCTGGATTTCGGCAATCCGGTTCGGCTCGGTTGCCGTCTCCGCTTCTTCCAGCAGAGATGCACGCTCGAGATCAGCGGCCAGTACGACATCCATCAGCGTTTCATCGCCAGAGGGTACTTCCTGGGCGACCCAGCCCACACGTGCGCCCTTCTTGATACTGGTATCGCCGCTTTCCGGCGAGGCTTCGCCGCGGATCAGGCGGAACAGGGTCGACTTGCCGGTGCCATTGCGCCCGACAAGACCCATCTTGGCCTTGCCGCGAAGCGCAAAGGTCGCCTTGTCGAACAGGACCCGGCCTTCAATCCGGTAGGTGAGATCATTGACGTGCAACATGGGAGAGGCGGTGTAGGCCGCAGCGCGGAGAAGGGCAAGAGAGGGGATTGTTCGCCTGATTGTCCCGCTCATAGCAAAGATGCGACACTTGTAGACAGGCTTGCTTTGCGCTATCCGGTTCGAATGCTGGGGAGCATGATAACTGGACCAAGAAGAATGATTGTAAAAATTGGTGCGAGCCTTGGACTGGCGGTCTTGTCGATGACGACCGCCATCGAACTGACGGCCGAAACCGCCACAGTCTCTCACAGGGACGAGATCCGGAATCTCACCGTGAGTTACCAGGACAGCGAGGAGCACACCTTCTCTGCAAGCGAGAAGGCGGCGATCGAGGCGATCCTCTCTGACACCTATGATCAGGTGAAGGCGATCTACCCTGATCTCGCTGACGAAGTCAGCGTATCTGTGCGCACGCTGGCGCGCGATCTGACCATGGTCGGACATGTAACCGGCATGGCTGCGGCGCCGGGGCGGATCGTGATCATGATTTCCAGCCTGCATCCGGAAAGCCTCGAGGTCGCTGCGCGTGATGGGCTCGCCGGGACTTTTGCCCACGAGCTGCATCATTTGCGCCGTGGTTGGACGATTGAGGGCAATCACTACGGTCCCGGTATCCAGATCGCGACGATCAATGAGGGCCTGGCGGTCATATTCGCGGAATCGATCACCGGTGTTTCCAAGCCGGGCAATATGCAGCCCGACGAACCAACATCGCTGGAATGGGCGCGGGAAATCCGCGAGCTGCCTGTGGATGCGGATTACGGCACCTGGATGTTCCAGCATCCCGATGGCCGGATGGGCGTGGGCTATCGCACCGGACGTTTCCTGGTGCAGCGCGCGATGGAGAATTCCGGCCTGGATATCGTGGCGCTGTCAGAGCAAACGCCGGACGAGATCTGGGCGTGGGCCGAGGTGGAGTAGGTAAGCTTTGAAGCGGTGTACTGTCACACTGCTTCACTTTCCCCACATCCCCCGCTATAAGCCGCGCGAATCCTGATGCCTCGGCTGTGCTCGAGGTGATGACACACTCGAGTTCAAGGAAACCTGTCATGGCGACCCAACGCACTTTCTCCATCATCAAGCCGGACGCAACCAAGCGTAACCTGACCGGTAAAATCATTGCCAAGTTCGAGGACGCCGGCCTGCGCATCGTTGCTTCCAAGCGCATCCACATGACGCGCGAACAGGCTGAAGGCTTCTACGCTGTGCACAAAGAGCGTCCGTTCTTTGGCGAGCTGGTTGATTTCATGATCTCCGAGCCGGTTGTGGTCCAGGTCCTGGAAGGTGAAGACGCCATCGCGAAGAACCGCGAAGTCATGGGCGCGACCAACCCGGCTGAAGCGGCTGACGGCACGATCCGCAAGGAATTCGCCCTGTCCATCGGCGAGAACTCCGTACACGGTTCCGACGCTCCGGAAACCGCTGCGGAAGAGATCAAGTTCTTCTTCACCGACGCCGAGATCGTTGGCTAAGCCAATCTGAACTGACCCAGTCAGATAGCAGATCAGAACGGCCCGCGATGTTTCGCGGGCCGTTTTTTGTCAGTCTTGCGAGCGCTCTGAGATCAAGGCTCTCAATTGCTCCAGCACGACATCCGTCTCACCGCGCAAAACCGGGAAGTCCAGTTCGAGGTCCGGTGTGACCGGGTGAGGGTGATCCTCGCCATTGGGGCGGATGATGTGCGCTTTGGGATAACCCAGCACGAGCCCGGTATTGGGCAGGGTGTAGCGTTCCAGGGCACCGAATGTGGTGGCCATGTCCGCGGTCATCTCTCCCGCGATCGTCGCAAAACCATAATCCTGGATCAGTGCGGCCATGGTCGTCGCATTCGAGTAGGAATAGCGGTTGACCAGGACATAGACGTCGCCCTGGAATTGCTGACCGTCCCGCGGTTGCTCCATGTCCAGTTCGAAATCAACAATGTCTCCGTTTTCCGCATGGGTGAAAAGCTCGGCATAGCGCCGGCTGATGGCATTGGCGCCTTCCGACAGGCGCGCGGCATTTGATGCCGTGGTCGCGTCACTCACGCGGACCCGGAAACGTGAGGCGAAGCGCCAGGGGCGATCGGCGAACCAGGCGATGATCGGGTCGGAGAAGGACGTGTCGCCGCCCGGATTATCTCGAATGTCGATGATCAGGGCGCGCGCGTCGGCGTTGATTAAGTCTGTCAGGGCCTCGTCGACGCGAGCGATGTAACGCGTCGGGTCCCACGGAATCTCCCCGGGGGTGGAATTGGAGAAGGCGCCTGGTCGCAGATAGGCGATATCGCCGTCCAGCATGCGGGCATCGTATTCGGGCAGGGTGAAGGAATTGGCCGGTGAACGCGAGGCACGGATCGCCTCCAGATTCAGCAGAGGAACGGCCAGCGTGGTGATCTGGCCAGCGCGATTGCGGACCTCCAGCTCAACAGATGTCGCGTCGGGGTTTTCGACCCAGAAGATGAGTGGCAGATAGGTTTCAAGCAGCGTGTAGGCCATGTGCGGCGTGTCGGCAGACAGATGGCGGGTATAGCGTGCGAGCCAGACGGCGTTGGGAATGCCGTTCAGTGACAGGATCTCATCGCCCACACTCAGCGCGTCCGATGCGCTCTGGTGATCTGCGAGCCAGACCTGACCATCCCGGATCCGAACATCAATCGGAAGGATGACGCCGCCATTGCCGACCCAGTCGAACCAGGTGTCGAAGGGGAAGTCGATACGCGCATGCCCATGACGGGCCAGCGCGACATAGGTCTGAAACAGCACTGCGGCGTCGCGCCGACTGAGGGGGTGTACAAGTTCGGCGAAGATCTCTGCTCGCCGCTGGTCGAATACCGAGCGGGGTGTATGGGCGTAGAGGTCGAAGTGCGCTGCCCCGAGGGTCTCGTGCAAGTTTGCAAAATCAGAGCGCAGTTCATCGGGCGAGATCAACTCGCCCGGCTGGGTGTGAGCAATGGGGAGGAAAACGAGCACAGCAAGAAGCACAGGCAGGAGATGTCGCAACATGGTGTTGATCCGAAATAGGGGCAGCGGGATTGCTGCGGTCCCTTTGCAATTCCTCCTGGCCATTCGATAATGCAATGACTCGGACTTCCCGATCATCTGACCTTTTTCTGACCGCGTAAAACAGGTTGAATTTCATGGATTTGGACAAGGGGTTCCAGCTCGGTGAGATGCGCGTCGAGCCGACGAATGGCCGGCTGCTACGCGGAGACGAAGTCGTCGATCTCGAACCCAAGGTCATGGCTCTGCTTTGCCTGCTGGCACAAACTCCGGGCCAGGCCATGACCCGTGAAGAGATTTTTGCGCGGCTCTGGCCGGGGGTCACTGTGAATGATGACGCCCTGGGGCGCACCGTCTGGAAACTGCGGCAGGCGCTGGGCGATGATGCGCGCGCTCCACGATTTGTCGCCACAGTCCCCAAGAAGGGGTACCGGCTTCTGGTTGAGCCAGGTCCCGTGATGCCGGCCGAACCAGTTCCACTCAATTTCGACTGGCGATATGTCTCCGTGGCTCTTGCAGGGCTGGCCCTGGTCGTGGCCCTTGTCTGGGCCGCAATGCCGAGCCCGTCAGGCCCGGTCGGGTCAGACGAGGAAGGGCAGCGTCTCGCCCGGGCCGATGAGTTCTATTACCAGTTTACCGCCACGGATAATGCAGCAGCCCAGCGACTGTATCGCGGGGCGGTACAGGATAACCCGCACTCTGCGCCGGCGCTGGCCGGGCTGGCCAACACCCTGACCCAGCACGTCATTCGTTGGTCGGACGGTGATTGGGAAGAGCTGGGGCTGCGCTCGCGGATCCGGACAGCCCTGGCCAATGGCCGGACACAAACTCCGGCAGCGATCTCCGCGCTTGCGCAGGCGCGGCAGTACGCCGAGGCCGCCATTGTCGAGGATCCGGCCTACGCGCTTGGTCATCGTGCGCTCGGTCTCGTGCAGTCCGCTCAGGGAGAGATCGCCGCCGCGATCCGCAGTTATGACCGGGCCGCCACGCTGGACCCGGATGCCTGGGAAGCCTTCATCAATCTCTCCGACCTTTATGGTCATCAAGGACAGCCCGACCTTGCACTCGCCCACATGGAGCTGGCCTTCGAGGCGATGAGCCGTGTCTATGAACGCCAGGCCGTCCTGGTACGGCCCTGGTATTCCGACACGGGCCTTTCAGTCGCGCACAGCTATCGCCAGCGCGGTGACGTTGCGACTGCGGAGCGCTGGTACCGGCGTGTTCTGCAATGGGATCCACTCAATCCGATCGCCTTGACGGGACTGGCGGCGGTCCTGTCCGGGCGCGGGGACCAGGCGGGCGTGCGCGAAGTGTGTGCGCCGATTACCGACCCGGCGACCTTGGAGGCGTGCCTTGGGGGCGACTAGCCAGGTCTTGCCAGCTCTGCCCGCTCGGCGCATTTTCTATCCTCTCCAACAGAAAGCACCTCATGTCTGCACTCAATGATCTGATCGCGCGCCTGCCCAAGGCTGAACTTCATCTCCATATCGAGGGCTCGCTTGAGCCTGAACTGATGATGGCCCTGGCGCAGCGAAACGGTATCGAGCTGCCTTACAAGACGGTTGAGGAGATCCGGGCGGCTTATGAATTCTCCAATCTGCAGGACTTCCTGGATATCTACTATGTCGGCATGAACGTGCTGCAGACCGAGCAGGACTTCTTTGACCTCGCCTGGGCCTATCTCGAGCGGGCGCATGCGGACAATGTCCGCCATGTCGAGATCTTCTTTGATCCCCAAGGGCACACCGAACGTGGCATCGCCTTCGCGACTGTCATTGACGGGCTGACACGGGCGCTGGAGCAGGCGGAGGACCGTTGCGGGCTGACCTCCCAGCTGATCATGTGTTTCCTGCGCCACCTGTCCGAGGTCGCCGCTTTCGAGACCCTCGAGCAGGCCATGGGACATCTCGAGCGGATTGATGGTGTGGGCTTGGATTCCTCGGAAATGGGACATCCGCCATCCAAGTTCGAGCGCGTGTTTGCACGCGCGGGCGAGCTGGGGCTGAAGCGCGTTGCCCACGCCGGTGAGGAGGGGCCGCCAGAATACATCTACGAGGCACTCGACCTGTTGCAGATTGACCGTGTCGATCATGGCAACCGGGCCCTGGAAGACACCGAGTTGGTCCAGCGCCTGGTCGACAGCAAGATGGCGCTGACCGTCTGTCCGCTGTCCAATCTGCGCCTGTGTGGTGTCGAGCGCCTGGAAGACCACCCGCTCAAGCGCATGCTGGAGCTGGGGCTGCTGGCAACCTGTAATTCCGATGACCCGGCCTATTTCGGCGGCTATGTGAACGACAATTTCCGGCGGACTGCAGAGGCTGTTGGGTTGACCGCTGGCGAAATCATCACCCTGGCGCGCAACAGTTTCATCGGTTCATTTTTGCCTCAGGATGCGATTGCTAGACATCTGGCAGAGATTGACGCGGTCATCGCGTCTGAGTTGGCTTAGGTCGTATCGGGGGCTTTCATGGATCGTCGCGTTTTCTTGTTTTCCAGTCTTTCCGCTCTGGCGAGTTTTCCAGCTTCGGCCCAGAGCCTCAGTCACGGCCAGGCGGCGCGCGGTTTGCGAACAGCGCTCGACCAGGCCGCTCGACTGGCGACCAACCGGTTGGGGCGTCGCGACGGGTTTTGGGGTGATCCGCAAGTGCGGATCCCGCTGCCGCGTCAGGTCGCGTCAATCCAGTCCACCTTGCGGCGGGTCGGGATGTCGGGCGCGATCGATGACCTTGAGCTCGGGCTCAACCGCGCTGCGGAGTCTGCCATGCCGGCCGCGCGCGATATATTCGTCTCGGCCATTCGCGATATGAGCGTCAGCGATGCAGTGGATATCGTGCGTGGTTCCGATACCGCTGCGACCGAGTATCTGCGGCGCTCGTCGGGTCCCCGGCTGGAGCGGGCCCTCGAGCCACATATGCAATCAGCGATGTCGTCAGCGGGTGTTTATGGCGCGCTTGATCGCATCGAACCGCATATCAATCGCGGCAACTCCTTCTTGGGGCGTTTCGGGATCGGTGGAACGTCCGCCGACGATCTGGCCGAGCGTCTGTCCAATCACGCGGTCGACAAGGCGCTGGATGGCGTTTTCTACTATGTCGGCCAGGAGGAGCGTGCCATTCGCCGTGATCCGCTGGGGCAGGCCTCCTCGATCTTGAGGCGGGTGTTCGGCTAGTCGTCTGACACCGGTTTGCGTCGCGAAGCCTTGAGGCCGGAACGATGCATCTTGGCGTCCTTCTGGCGACGGACCGAGGCGAGGCTGGGGCGGGATTTCTTGCGCGGTTTTGGCGCTGTCAGACACCGCTCGATCAGGCTGCGCAACCGTTCGCGTGCGTCGGCCCGGTTTCGCTCGCGGGAGCGGGAGTTCTCCGCCCGGATCAGGATTTCACCTCCCAGGGTCATCCGTGAACCGGCCAGCTTTTTCAGCCGGGTCTTCTGATCCGGCGTCAGATTGCGGTTTTCCAGGGCGTTGAAGCGCAGCTGGATGGCGCTCTCGGTCTTGTTGACATGCTGGCCCCCGGCACCGGAGGCGCGCATGTAACGCTCCTCGATTTCCGCTTCATCAATCACCAATGTCTCGGTGATGCGCATTGGTCTAGTCGTGCGGGTTCATCAGCAGGTCAGCGCCGAATTCGCGCACTTGCAGGCGCACGCGTTCGCCCGCGACACGTGCTTTGCCGGAGCAGGCCAGGGCGATGCATTGCGGATAGAGCTGATGTTCCGCCTCAAGCACACGTGCGGCCAGCGTGTCCGGCGTATCACCGTGCAGGACGGGTACGGCAGCCTGGCCGATGATCGGACCATCATCCATCTCAGGGCGCACATAGTGCACAGTGCATCCATGGATGCGGACGCCGGCCTCCAGCGCACGTTCATGGGTGTGAAGCCCCTTGAAGGACGGCAGCAGCGACGGGTGGACATTGACCAGCAGGTCCCGCCATTTCTCGGTGAAGTACGGAGTCAGGATCCGCATGAACCCGGCGAGGCAGACAATGCGGGCGCCATAAAGACGGATGAGGATGTCGAGCGCTTCTTCGAACCCCTCCCGCGTCTCGTAATCCCGGTGATTGAGAACCTCTGTCTCGATACCGCGATCTGCAGCCCAGGCGAGGCCTGCCGCATCGGGGTTGTTGGAGACGACGAGCGCAATCTCGGCCGGATAGTCTTCGGCCTCGGCCGCTTCGACAATTGCCTGCATGTTCGAGCCGCGCCCGGAAATGAGCACGGCGATCTTGGTCTTCGCCATCTTGATCTCTTTTCGTGCCCGGTCAGGCCGACTGGAGGGTGCCGACAATCATGCCGGTCTCGCCGGCTTCTGCAAGTTTCGCGATTGCCGCATCGGCGTCTGCTGCAGCGATGCTGATCAGCATGCCGATGCCGCAATTGAATGTCCGGTGCATTTCCTCGCGGGCGACACCGCCTGTTTCCTCGATCCACTTGAACACCGGCGGCAAGTCGAAACGGGTGTAGTCGATGACTGGGACCAGGTGGTCTGGCGTCATGCGTGGCGGGTTCTCGACCAGGCCACCACCGGTGATGTGGGCGAGGCCATTGGCCAGGCCGGACTTGATCAGTGGCAGGCAGGATTTCACATACAGGCGTGTCGGGGCGAGCAGGGCTTCGCCCAGCGTCTGCCCGGGTGCGAACGGCGCTGCATCGCTCCAGTCCAGGCCGGAGACTTCCACGACCTTGCGCACCAGGGAATAGCCATTCGAGTGAACGCCGGAGGAGGCGAGCCCGATCAGGACATCGCCGGCCTGCATGCGGTTATGGTCCGGCAGAAGACTTCCACGTTCGGCTGCGCCAACGACAAAGCCTGCGAGGTCGAAATCATCGCCTTCATACATCCCCGGCATCTCGGCAGTCTCACCGCCAATCAGCGCACATCCGCTTTCGCGGCAGCCCGCTGCGATGCCGGAGACGATGTCGGCCCCACGCGACGGGTCCAGCTTGGATGTGGCCAGATAGTCGAGGAAGAAGAGCGGTTCAGCGCCCTGGGCGAGGATGTCGTTCACGCACATCGCGACCAGGTCGATACCGACCGTATCCAGCTTGCCCGTGGCGATCGCCAGTTTCAGCTTGGTACCGACGCCATCCGTGCCGGAAATCAGGATCGGGTCGTCATAGCCTGCGGCCTTGAGGTCGAAGGCGCCACCAAACCCGCCAAGGTCAGCAGCGGCGCCTGGACGACGCGTCGACGCCGCCAGCGGTTTGATACGGTCGACCAGTGCGTCACCGGCATCGATATCGACACCGCTGTCTGCGTACGTCAGTCCTTTGGATGTGGAGGAAGCCCCGTTGCTGGACATGCTGATTCCCTGGCCCTGTAAAATTTGCGCGGAGTACAGTGCAAAGCGGCTTTCAACGCAAGTCATGGGCTTCACGCGTGACAGTGTCGCGGTATAGTGCACTGAACCAACGCCATGGGAGCTCGTCGTGCGTTCTATTGTTTCTGCCATCTGCCTGACCTTAGCCGCGTTTTCCATTGCGCAGGCCGATGACCCTTACACAGTGACAAATGTCGCCATCGATGCGAGCGCGGATAATGCGTTGACGGCCCAGACCGAGGCCATGCGCCAGGGCCAGGAGCTGGCCGTTCACCGCCTGATTGAACGCCTGACGCTTGAGGAAGACCGGTTCGAGACGGCCTTCGATTTCACGCCGCGCATGAATGAGTTTGGCGAGATGGTGCAGGACAATGCGCTCGATCTCTCCGTTGTTGCGGAAATGATTTCAGGCATCGAGATCCAGAATGAGCAGCGCAGTGCGACCCGCTACCTGGCCGATTTGACGATCAGCTTTGATCCACGTGTAGTCGAGCGGATCTTCTCGAATTATGGCGTTCCCTATGTCGAGGCCCAGTCCCGGCCGACCATGGTGCTGCCGATTTTCAACGAGGGCGGGCAGTTCCTGCTTTGGGAAGACAATGTCTGGCGCGAGGCCTGGCAAGCGCAGAATTTCTCCAATGCACTGACCCCGATGTTTGTGCCGGAAGAGGGCGAGGCCCTGCTCAGCGCGCGTGATGCCCTGACCCTGAACGAGGCGGCGCTCGCAAGCCTGGCCGGCGCGTACAACGTCAATCGGATTGCCGTTTTGCGAGCTGAGGAACGCGACGGCCTTCGCCGGTTTGGCGGCTATCTGGTCAGCATCGCCTCGGACGGCACGTTCGAGGTGTCGACCTGGGGGCCGGAAAATGTTTTCGGTGGCTGGCGTGATGCTGCCGCGCGTTTCGTCACAGAGCGCGAGACCGACTGGAAACAGCAATCCATCGTGCGCGATCTGGAGACCGAGGAATTCCGCGTGACCGTGCTTTATGGCGGTATCGGCGAATGGCGCAGCCTCCAGGATGCCCTGACCGGCGCATCGCTGGTGGAAGCGGCGCGGCTGGATGCGATGTCGCGGGACGGCGCCCTGATGACGGTGAATTTCCGTGGTGCGCGCGAGCAACTGATCAGCGAACTTGCGGAAAGAGGGGCCGTATTGGAGGAACAGCCGGAGCTGGGCTGGATCATCCGGACAGCATTCTAGCCCTTCCAAACGGATCTGAGAATGACCGAGCAACTGGCGCTGGACTTGCCCATCGAGGTCGATTTCAGCCCTGAAAGCTATATCGCTAGCCCCGCCAATCAGGACGCGAGAGCGGCCCTGAACCGTTGGCGTGACTGGCCGGACCGGCGCATGGCGCTGATCGGTCCCGCGGGCGCTGGAAAATCCCACCTCAGCCATATCTGGGCCTGGCAGATGGACGCGCAGATCTGCACGGGGGAAACCCTTGAAGCCACGCTCGACACGCTGCCGAGCGGCGCAGCGCTGGTTGTCGAAGGGCTGGATGGTTCCTTTCCGGAAGCGGCATTGTTCCATGCCATCAACCGGGCCAGCGAAGCGGACATCAGTGCGCTGTTGTTGACGGCGCGCACGCCGCCTGCGCAGTGGGGGGCAGAATTGCCGGATCTCGTGTCGCGGCTGCGTGCCACCCCCCAGGTCGCTCTCGCAGAGCCGGATGATGAGATGCTGACCGGCCTCATGCAGAAACACCTCCAGGACCGGCGCGCGCCGGTCAAGGAAGGCGTGATCGAGTATCTTCTCCCGCGCATGGAGCGATCGGTCAGCGCGGCGCGGGAAGTTGTCGAGCGCATGGACAAACGTGCGCTTGTAAAGCAAACACCGATCACGCGGGCCATCGCTCGCGAAATCCTGGAAACCTGGTCTCAAACGGAGCTTGAGGATGACGTCCCCAGCAGTTGAGAATGCCGATATTGACGCTCTGAAAACCTCGCCCTCGCGGTTCCTGAATCGCGAACTCTCCTGGCTGCGCTTCAACATGCGGGTCATCGAGGAGGCCGAGAACCCGGCATTGCCCGTGTTCGAACGTCTGCGCTTCCTGTCGATTTCCGCCAGCAATCTCGACGAATTCTACATGGTCCGCGTGGCGGGCCTGCGCGCCCTGGTTCGCAATGGGGTCACCAAGCCGAGCATTGACGGCCTGACACCGGCCGAACAGATCGAACAGATCCACGTGCTGGCCAGCGAGTTGATGGGCAAGCAGCAAGCCCTGTGGAATGGCCTGCGCGACGAGATGCGCGAACATGGCGTGTCGGTGCAGTCGGCAGATGAGCTCTCGAAGACGGATGAGGCCTGGCTGCGCGGGGATTTCCTCTCGCACACCCTGCCGGTGATCACGCCGATGGCGATCGACCCGGCTCACCCATTCCCCTTCATTCCCAATCTCGGCTTCGCCCTGGCGCTGCATTTGCGCAACAAGAAGACCGCCAAGGAGATGTATGCGCTGATCCCCATGCCGAGCGGGGTCCGGCGGTTTGTGGAATTGCCGTCGCGTTCGGTCAATGACCGTGGCCGCCCGGAACGTCGTTTCATTCCCCTGGAAACAGTGATGGCGATGTATCTCGACACGCTCTTCCCGGGGCATGACGTTCTGGCGCAGGGCTCGTTTCGCGTAATTCGCGACAGCGATATCGAGGTCGAGGAAGAAAGCGAGGATCTGGTTCTCGAATTCGAGAAGGTCCTCAAGCAACGTCGACGCGGCGTCATTGTGCGTCTCAAGATGGACGCGGCGATGCCGGACTATCTGCGCGATTTCATCCTTGCCCACCTCAATGCGGAAGATCAGGACGTCGTGCCGATCTCCGGCATTCTGGGGCTGTCGCAGGCCAATGAACTCATTCCTGACGACAACCCGGACCAGCTCTTCCCAGCCTATGAGCCGCGTTATCCCGAGCGTGTGATGGATCATGGCGGTGATTGTTTCGCTGCCATCAAGGAAAAAGATATTGTCGTCCACCATCCCTATGAGAGCTTCAATGTGGTGGTGGAATTCCTGCGTCAGGCGGCAGCGGATCCGGATGTGGTGGCGATCAAGCAGACGCTGTACCGCACGTCGAAAAACTCACCCATTGTCGCTGCACTCGTGGAGGCGGCGGAGTCCGGTAAGAATGTGACGGCGCTTGTCGAGCTAAAGGCGCGGTTTGATGAGGAAGCCAATCTGAAATGGGCGCGCGATCTCGAGCGTGCGGGCGTGCAGGTGGTCTATGGCTTCATCGAGTACAAGACGCACGCGAAAATCTCGCTGGTGGTGCGGCGCGAGGGCAATGACCTTCGCACCTATTCCCACTTCGGGACCGGAAACTACCACCCGATCACCGCCAAGGTGTATACGGACCTCTCCGTGTTTACCGCCGATCCGGCCTATGGTCGCGATGCCGGTCGCGTCTTCAATTATGTGACGGGCTATGCGCCGCCGGCCAATCTGGAGCGCCTGTCGGTTTCGCCGATCAATCTCAAGGACAATCTAATCGAGATGATCGGCAACGAGATAGCCAATGCACAGGCGGGCAAGCCTGCGGCGGTCTGGGCCAAGCTGAACGCGCTGGTACATCCTGAAATCATCGACGCTCTGTATCGTGCCAGCCAGGCCGGCGTGAAAGTCGAACTGGTGGTGCGCGGGATCTGTTGCCTGCGGCCGGGCATTCCCGGACTGTCCGACAATATTCGCGTGAAGAGCATTGTCGGTCGCTTCCTCGAACACACGCGGCTTGTGTGTTTTGCCAACGGGGAGTCGATGCCGTCACCCAAGGCGAAAGTCTTCATTTCGTCCGCAGACTGGATGCCGCGCAATCTGGACCGGCGCGTCGAGCATCTCTGCCCCGTCCAGAACCCGACGGTACATCGTCAGATTCTCGACCAGATCATGGTGGCCAACCTCAATGACGAGGTGAACAGCTGGTACATGGACGGTGATGGTGATTATCGCCGCGTCGACATCAGTGCCATCGATGACCCCTTCAGTGCCCACGCTTATTTCATGACAAATCCCAGCCTTTCCGGCCGCGGCGAAGCGCTCAAGGATGATCAGCCACCAGTGCTTACAGGCCATGGCAAAGACAATTGACGCAGATACCTGACCTCTCCGCGGTTTCCCAGGAACTCGCCGTTGAACGTGATATCGCCGTCATCGATATCGGTTCCAACACGGTGCGCCTGGTGCATTTCCGTCTGCAGGGACGGGCCATCTGGCCAGTTTACAATGAAAAGGTGATGGCCGGGCTGGGGCAGGGGGTTCGTGCCACCGGTCTTCTGAACGCCGACGGTCGGGACATCGCGCTGCGCGCGCTGAAACGCTTCCAGCGCATCCTTGAGGCCAAAGGTGTGACGGATATTCATGTCGTGGCCACAGCGGCAGTCCGCAATGCCGAGGATGGCGCCGAGTTTGTTCGTGAAATCGCCGATCTGACGGCCTTGGAGGTTCGCATTCTCTCAGGGCGTGAGGAAGGCGAAATTTCTGCTTTGGGACTTCTTGCAGGCATTCCCGACGCGCACGGCATGACGGGGGATCTGGGTGGGTCGAGCCTGGAGCTGACCCCGATCAATAATGGGGTCGCCGGAGCGGGGACGACGCTGGCGCTTGGGCCGCAGGAAGTCCTGGGCAACAGCGAATGGGACTACGATCAGGCCCGTCGCAAGATCGACAAACGACTGGACAAATTCGGTCTGGATGACCGCCCGGGGCAAACCTTCTATGCGGTTGGTGGCGCCTGGCGAACCCTGGCGCATCTGGCGTTTGCTCATAACAGTCACCCGCTGAAAGTCGTGCACCAATATGCGATGACCGCGGCCGAGGTCCGCAAGATCACACAACTGGCCACACAGCTTAGCCCGGCCTCCTTGGTGGGAACGCCCGGCATCTCCCGGCGAAGGGCCGTAACATTGCCTTATGCGGCGCTTCTGCTGCGCCGTATCGTCAGGAAGGGTAATTTCGCGAATGTCTGTTTTTCTGCCTACGGACTGCGTGAAGGCGTTCTTCTGGAGAACATGCCGGACGCCATTCGAGACCAGGATCCGCTGATTGCCGGCGCTGAAGCCCTGGCGCGACCGATTGCGCCCACGCCCGGATTTGGGGTCGCCCTGGCGCACTGGCTGCGCCCGATGTTGAGTGAGCTGGAGCCGGTCTTTGCGCCGCGCAGGGACCAGATCCTGCAGGAGGCGGCCTGCCGCCTGGCTGATTTCGGCGCCCGCATGCATCCTGACCATCGCGCGGAACTGGCCCGTGACACCGTGCTATATGCGCCCTTCGCGGGATTATCGCATCCCGAGCGGGGTTTTCTGGGCACCGCCTTGCATTTTCGACACGGCGGAACGGCCAGCGAACTCGACCAGCACCCGGTCGCCCGTCTGATGAATGCAGACCAGCGCCGGAAGGCAGAATGCCTCGGCCTGTGCCTCAGACTGGGGTCAAAGCTGTCCGGCCGGTCCATTCGTCTGCTCGAACGGTTCAGGATCGGGTTTGAACAGGGAAGCCTGTGTGTCACCGTGCACGAAAGCGTTCGTGATCTCTATGTCGAGCGTTCGGTGACGCAGCTCAAGACCATCGGCGGACTTATCGGCGTCGAAACCGAAGTTCGGTATGTGGAGTAGGTGATGTCCCGCGCGTGGTGGATCGATTTCGCATTTGCGGGTGGAGTAGCAGCGAGCGTTTACGCGCCGGTCTTTTTAGAACGGGGTGGCGCTTTCGATGCGATACATATACGGATTGCGGTCCTCGCTCTCCAGGGAATTGCCATAGTCCCTTTCTTGAGCGTCGTTCGGAGAGAGGGGCTGCTAAAGAGCGCTGCTCTGGTGGCCGTCTGGGGAGCTGTTCTGACCGCGATCTGGGGCGGATTCGCCGCGCTGGAAGCGGCGTGGCCCGGAACATGGCCTGTACAGGCTTCCTTCCTGCATGCGTTCTTTTTCTATTTTTGGGCAAGTGCCCCAAACATCATTGCTCTTGGCATTGTGTTGCGTTCCGGCGAGAGGTCCGTCTCAGCACCGTTTTTCGACCGACCGCCGAAGGATTAAGCCTTCAAATCCTTCGCCACGACCTTGCCGTCTTCCAGCGCCAGCGAGATCTCGCCCTTCTTGAGCCGCAGGGCCGGTTCTCCGAATACTTCGCGACGCCAGCCATGCATGGCCGGGATGTCGGCCTTGTCGTCGGCAGCGATCTTTTCAAGATCCGGAACCGTGGCGATCAGGCGTGAGGCCACGCCTGCGTCTTCGGCAACCAGTTTCAGGAAGACCTTGAGCAGTTCAACGGTCGGACCAATGCCACTGGGTGGCGGGGTCGGTTTCTCAACCTTGGGCGCATAGGCTTCCGGGTCTGCCATGGCCGTTTTCATGATCTCGTAAAGGCGTTCGGCGGGCTTGGAGCGTTCAAATCCCTTGGGCACACCGCGCAGACCGCTGAGATCGTCCGGCTTGAGCGGAGCGACGGCAGCGATCTCGTAGAGCGCATCATCTTTCATCACGCGCTGACGCGGCATGTCGCGGGTCTGAGCCTCACGTTCGCGCCAGCAGGCGGCAGCCCGCAGGCCGGCGACCCATTTGGGGTGGGTCTTGCGCAGCTTCAGGCGTTTCCAGGCATCTTCCGGCTCCAGGCGGTAGGTCTCGGCCCGGGTCAGGACAGCCATTTCCTCGGCCAGCCAGGCATCCCGCTTCTTCGCTTCCAGACGTTCGCGCATGATCGGATAGAGATCGCGCAGATGCGTCACATCGGCGATGGCGTAGTCGAGCTGTTTCTGGCTCAGCGGCCGACGGGACCAGTCTGTAAAGCGCGGGCCCTTGTCGATCGAACGCTTGAGGAAAGAGCGTACCAGGCCGTCATAGGCAATGCTGTCGCCCAGGCCCAGGGCCATCGCGCCGACCTGGGTGTCGAACATCGGGGTCGGGATCAGGTGCTCGCCGAGATGGAAGAAAATCTCAAGGTCCTGGCGTGCGGCGTGAAACACTTTCATCACGCGATCATCAGCCATCACTTCCCAGAAGGGCTCCAGATCGATGCCGTCGGCCAGCGGATCGATGATCACTTCCGTGTCGCCGCCAGCGGCCTGGATCAGGCACAGGGCCGGCCAGTACACGGTTTCACGCATGAACTCTGTATCGACCGCGATAAAGTCGCATTGCAGGAGCGCGTCGCAAGCGTCTGCCAGCTCTGCCGTCTTTGTAATCATTTTCATGGTGCGGGTTGTTAGCGCGACCCGCCCCATTTTTCCATCAGCTTTGGCTGTTGGACTTGGGTAAATACCTCATAGATGCGGCAGCAATGACACAGGTACCCAGGGCGACGAAGATGATCGCCCACCATTTGGGCAGGGTGTTGATGCTCAGGGCGAGCAACCCCATTTGGCCCAGAGACGCGCCTCCGGCATTGAGGATATTGCCTGTCGCCAGCAGTCTGGCGCGTTTGTCGACCGGGGCGCGATGCTGGGCCATGGCCTGCAGCGGTACGATGTACATGCCGGCGGCAAGCGCGGTGAGGAAGAAGCCGGCCAGCAAGCGCCAGTTGTCGGGATTTTCCATAAATACCAGGGCGCCAACCGGCTCCAGTGCCGTTTCCCAATGGGCTAGCTGCCAGGCAACATCCAGCAGGAAGACGGTCATGCCGAAGCCACCGATGATGGTGAATATAATCGCATCCTTGCCGCGGGAGAACGCGCCACAGGCCAGCGAGCCCGCGGCCGCACCGATGACGAAAAGCACCGAGAGCAGGGCGACCAGGTCAGCGCCTTCGCCCAGCGTGTCTCGCACCAGGGTCGGGATCAGCGTGATCAGCCCGCCCGTGGCCAGATAGAACCAGGCCATGCCCATCAGCGGGCGGAACACCGTCGGGTGTTTGGTCGCCATCCAGATCGCCTTGAATGTCTCGAACAGGAAGTTCCAGCGGATCTTCAGTTTCGGATTGCCCGCGGGAGAGGGCGGGGTCGGCAGGATGCTCAACCAGCCCACAATCGCGAACACGACCAGGATCCCTGCGATCAGGATGCGGCCATTCTCCATGGCGGGCAGCAATTGCCCGCTGGCCTGGCCGACCAACAACAGCAGGAAAAAGACGGCGCCGAAGATCGCATTGCCGGACACCAGCTCCTCGGGTTTGAGATAGTGCGGCATCGAAGCGATGCGGGACGGCGAGTAGAAGGCAGACTGGGTCCCCATGAGAAACAGGGTCAGCATCAGGATTGGCCCGGAATCGAGCAGGAAGCCAATGGCCGCGATGACCATCAATACGATCTCGGCAAACTTGGCCCGTCGCATGATCATTGCCCGATCATAGCGGTCGGCGATCTGACCTGCGGTGGCCGAAAAGAAGAACAGGGCGGCTGTGAACATGGTGGCCGCTATCGGCACAACCATGTCCGAGGGGAGGCCGGCGACGGTCAGGCCGTGATAGGTCGCCAGGACGACGAGCGCGTTCTTGAACAGATTGTCGTTGAACGTGCCCAGGGCACTGGCAGCGAGGATCGGCGTGAAGCGTTTCGTGCCGATCAATCCAAAAGCGAGTTTCAGGCTCATTTCGATGCCTCCTGGAAGGCCATGCCTTCCGCTTCCAGCGCGCGTGTAGCGGTTTCAACGCTCGTCTGCAGACGCTGCATGAATTCGTCTCGCGGCAAATCCGCGGGAATGGGGTCAAGGAATTCGATCACGGCCGGGCCCTGTGTCTTGTGCCAGTCATCCTGGTTCCAGCGCAGGCCGAGATTGGTGGCGGCGGGAATGACGTCCCGGCCGAGGGTTTCATAGATTTTGTGCACGCCTTTGCGATAACGCTTGGTCTCACCGATCGCGGCCAGGCCGCCTTCCGGATAGATCAGGATCGGCCGGTTTTCCCCGTGGCTGCGTTCGATCGCGGCTTCCAGGGCGCCAGGAGCGGTCGTATTGCCCTGGGTGTTCACCATGGTCGCGCCGGCCTGTCGAACGATACGGTTGATCAGCGGGAATTTCTCGATGCCATTGCCGATGACGAAATTGATGTCACCGGTGATGGCCATCATCATCGGGCCGTCAGCATAGGACTGGTGTTTGGCCGCAATGATCACCGGTTGATTGGTCGGCGGATTGCCGCGGACCTCGATCGGAACGCCGGCCACCCAGTTCAGGCAGAAACGTGCGGAGCGACAGAAACCGATCATGCAGGCGACCAGCGGCTTGCGCCAGGGCAGCCAGGACAGGGCGTAGCAGATCAGGGCGAACGCCGCCGCCAGCCCCCAGAAGAGGGCGTTGAAAACTAAGGATCGCATGGCTGAGCCTCCCCGCTTCGCCATCAAAGCCCGGGCGGGCGTGTCTAGCTGCACGCCTCTGCCCGATACTCCGTTTGCTGAACAGACTGCAGTGCTTGGTGCTGATGCGCAAACTCTGCCTCCAGAGCGCGTGACTGACGTTCGACATTGCATTCCAGCTGCGACAAGAAGCTGTTGCGGTCGGCCGAGGGCTGCATCGGCTCCATGAACTCGATGACGGCGGTGCCAGAGAATTTGCCCCATTTTTGCTGTGGCCAGCACTGGCCCAGATTGGTGGCGACCGGAACGACCGGACGATCAAGCTGGTTGGACAGACGCCACGCGCCCGAGCGGTAACGCATTCCCGTGCCAACCTCGGTCAGATGTCCTTCCGGATAGATCAGAACCGGGCGGGGCGCGCCTTCGCCCTCGGAGCGTTCAATACCGTTCTTCAGGCTTTCAGCGGCAGCGGCACCGCCCTGGTTGTTGACGACAATCGCGCCACAACGCTTGAGGACCCAGCCGATCAGCGGGAATTTCAGCATGTGATCGCCGCAGACAAAATTCACATCACCGCATTTTGCCATCATGACGATGCCATCACCCCAGGACTGGTGCTTGGCTGCGATGACGACGGACTGGTTCTTCGGAGGCGTCCCGCGAACCTCGACCTTGATCCCGCAGACAACACGCATCAGCAGGACCGTCAGGCGACAGTAGGAGCGCAGACCATGCATCAGGGCGAACCGGCCCGGGATGAGCGCGAGAACGGCGCAGATCACCGCATAAACGGCTGAAATCGACCAGTAGAGAATATTGAAAACGAAAGAGCGCATTGGACAGCCTCCTCGGGGCTCGGCGGTTATGACCGCAGCACGGCCATGATGCCGCGCGTGAATACTTCGATGTGATTGGACAGGGGCGGGTTGATGCGGCCGTAAAGGCTGTATTCCGCTGGCTGCATGACCACGCCCAGCGCCATGCCGGAGCGCAGCTCGGCATCGCCCTCAGGGATCTCCCCACGGTCCATGGCTTGCTGGACGCAGGCAGTCATGAAGTCAGACGGGTCAGCGCCGCCATCGCCCGTGGCAGAGATGAAGTGATTGCGGTGGGCGAGGTGATAGGTGAATTGCGCCGGATCATCGTCCGCCAGCTTGCAATAGGCCGTGACCAGCGTCCGCGCGATATCTTCCATGGACGCGTCGGCCTTGAGATTCTCGGTCACCAGGTCCTGCAGTTTGGAATGGATCGCCTCGAACATCAGGCGGGCCAGCTCGTCCTTGGACTTGAAATGGCGGTACATCGCGCCATCCGAGATCACACACGCTTCGGCGATCTGCTTGATCGACACCCCGTCAATGCCGTGGCGCGCGAACAATTGCAGCGCGGCGCGTTCGATGCGGGCCTTGGTGCTGCCATATCTCGCCGTAACGCCGACATTGGCGTCGGTCCCGTCGAAAATGTCTTTGCGAAGCATGCCTGCCATGGTGTGTTCCTCATGCAAGTGAACGATCATTTACATGTTGTATAGCTGCATCCGACTCGCGATGCAAGTGAATAGTTGCTTACATGATGTGTTTTGGCGTCAGGCAAAAGAAAAAGGGCGCCGGATGAGCGCCCAAGTTATTTGTACTGAAGGGGAATTCGTTGGGGAGGAGACGGGGAGATCCGTGGACGTGACCAGAAAGGGGGTCAATTTAGGATATTCAAAACCACGGCATAGGCTGGATTTGAAAGCGACGGGATCTCCCAGCGATTGATTGTCTAACGAAACATTAGCGCGAGAGGCGAGTAAGCGCAAATTTCCGATGATCGGAAAATTCGGAACTGCAGCCCATCGCCCCTTATCCTTGACATTGTGCGCTGCAAACCGGCATGTCGCCGCAATACGATTTCTGTTCTGACGGACGACGCAAAATGCACGCTTATCGCTCTCACACCTGCGCAGAACTGCGCCCGGAACATGTTGGCCAGGAGGCCCGTATTTCCGGCTGGATCCACCGCAAGCGGGACCATGGCGGTCTGCTGTTCATCGACCTGCGCGACCACTACGGTCTGACCCAGTGCGTGCTGGAGCCGGAAAGCGAGCACTTCACCACGCTGGAACGCCTGCGCGTCGAAAGTGTCGTCACGATTACCGGCGAGGTTATCGCCCGCTCCGCGGAGACGGTGAACGAGAACCTGCCCACCGGCGGTGTCGAGTTGCGAGTGAAGGCCCTGGCCATCCAGTCGGAAGCCGACGAGCTGCCGCTGCCTGTCTTTGGCGAGCCGGAATGGTCCGAGGAAGTCCGCCTCAAGCATCGCTATGTCGACCTGCGTCGTGAAAGCCTGCACCAGCGCATCGTCAAGCGTTCGCAGATCATCGACAGTATTCGTCGTCGCATGGTTGATGAGGGCTTCACCGAGTATCAGACGCCGATCCTGACTGCGTCTTCCCCGGAAGGCGCGCGTGACTTCCTGGTGCCGGCACGCCTGCACCCGGGCAAGTTCTACGCCCTGCCGCAGGCCCCGCAGCAGTTCAAACAGCTGATCATGGTCTCCGGTTTTGACCGTTACTTCCAGATCGCCCCCTGTTTCCGCGACGAGGATGCGCGTGCTGACCGTGCGCCGGGCGAATTCTACCAGCTCGATATGGAAATGAGCTTCGCCACCCAGGAAGACGTGTTCAACGTCATCGAACCGGTCATGAAGGGGCTGTTCGAAGAGTTTTCCGAAGGGCGTTCCGTGCCGGACGCGAAATTCCCGCATATCGCCTACAAGGATGCGATGCAGTGGTATGGTTCGGACAAGCCGGACCTGCGTAACCCGATCAAGATGTCGGATGCATCCGAGACCTTCCGTGGCTCCGGCTTCAAGGTCTTTGCTGGCATGCTGGAGCGTAACCCCAAGGTCCAGGTCTGGGCGATCCCGGCCAAGACCGGTGGTTCGCGTGCCTTCTGTGACCGCATGAACTCCTGGGCCCAGAAAGAGGGCCAGCCGGGCATGGGCTATATCTTCTGGCGTGAAGCCGAGGGTGGCCTGGAAGCCGCCGGCCCGATCGCCAAGAATATCGGTCCGGAACGCACCGAAGCCCTGCGCACCGAGCTGGATCTTGAAGCCGGCGATGCCGTCTTCTTCGCTGCAGGTGATCCGACGGAGTTTGCATCATTCGCCGGCAAGGCGCGCGATGTTGTCGGCACCGAGCTGGACCTTTGCGAGAAAGACACATTCCGGTTCTGCTGGATCGTCGATTTCCCGATGTATGAGTGGGATGAAGAGAACAAGAAGGTTGAGTTTTCTCACAACCCGTTCTCCATGCCGCAGATGACGGCCGAGGAATTCCTCGCTCTGGACAACCCGTCCGACGAGACCCTGCTGGCCATGAAAGCCTGGCAGTACGACATCGTCTGTAACGGCGTCGAGCTCTCTTCCGGTGCTGTGCGTAACCACCGCCCGGACGTGATGCTCAAGGCGTTCGAATATGCCGGCTACAGCGCGGACGTCGTTGAAGAAGAATTTGGCGGCATGCTCAATGCCTTCCGTTTTGGTGCTCCGCCGCACGCAGGTGTCGCTCCTGGCGTAGACCGCATCGTGATGCTGCTTTGCGAGCAGGAAAACCTGCGCGAAGTCGTGATGTTCCCGAAGGATCAGCAGGCCCGCGACCTGATGATGAACGCGCCGGGTACGGCCGAGAACAAACACCTGCGCGAGCTGCACATCCGCACGGTCGTTCCGGAAGAGAAGAAATAATCCAGGATGGACTGGTGAGGAAAAAGGCCGCCCATCGGGCGGCCTTTTTTAATCCTGGATCTCGTTGTCGTTATTCCCGTCAACATCCCGCTCGACGTCAGGATCGGGCGCACCTTCAAGCTCGGGTACGTCCGCAAGCTCGGGAACGACACCGTGCACGTCGTCTGGCGGGTAGGGCGCAGCGGGCATGTAGAAGACATATTCGCCTTCCGCGCCTTCCGGAACGACGATCGTTCCCTGGCGCAAGATCCGGTTGGACATCTCCAGCGCGAAGGCGCGTTGTTCTTCCATCGCCTGTCGGCGCGCCTCGAGACGATCACGCTCGGATTCGGCCAGATCGCGTTCCATTTCATCGATCGCGCGCGCCGTATCACGTTGTGCGCGTTCAAGATCACGTTGTTCCCGGCGCAGCTCTCGCGAGATGTCACGGCCATCAAGTTCTGCACGCTGGATGGCGCGTGCGATTTCACGTTCCCGGTGCGCAAGGTCACGCATGGCGGCCCGCATGGCTTGCTGGACCTGGGCGCGTTCAAGATGGTGGCTGTGGTCCTCGTTGATATCGCCAAGCTCATTGAAAAATTCTAGGCGAATACCGCCCACGGCTTCCAATTCCTCGATCAATGCCGCGGTCATTTCCTGGTTTTCCTGGGACAGGACGCGGAAGTCATAAGAATACCGAACCGTGCCCCGGGAAACGGAGTCGCAAGCCGGTAGGGCGACGCCGCGACCGATATGGGTCTCTTCATTGCCGCAGGCGCCCGCCAGGGCCGTTTTCGTCAGGCCGCGCGGGTCGATAATGGTGGCTGACGAGAAATCCACTCCGGACAGGTCTGCGTCGCGGAAATCAACATCCGTCAGAACGGCGCCCTCGAAACTGGCTTCAGTGAGATCTGCGTCCCGGAAATCGATGCGCTCACCGACGGATTGGTCGAAACTGGCGCCACGCAATTCCGCATCCCGGAAGCTGGTGCCCTCGAGTTGCGCCCGCAGGAAGTTGGCCTGTTCCAGATGACTGTCGATAAACCGTGTCTCAGTCAGCTGGCTGCCGATGAAGGTGATGAACACCATCTCACTTTCGGAGAAATTGGTCCGGGACAGATCGGTGTCGGAAAAATTGACGCGTTCGATATGGGCTTCCCGCAAGTCGACGTGCGACAGGTCGGAATGCAGGAAGGTCACGCCACGCAATTGCGCACTATCCAGTTCCGCGTGGGCGAAATTGGTGTGCGAAAAACGCGATTCCATGAAGGTGGCGCCGACCAGGTCCGAGCCCTGGAAGCTGGACATCGTGAACTCGGCCCCGATGAAGGTCGCGCCAGACAGGTTCTTGTTGGAAAAGTCACAGTCTTCGCACTCCCCACCGATGGCGAGGCCGCGGCGCGGCTGCTCGTTATCTCCGGCCCAGGCAGGAGATCCGGCCAGTAGGCTTCCACTGAGCAGAAGCGCGCTGAACAAATGCAAAGACGTCATGCTACCCCGATAGGTCAGAAGCCCCGTGAAAGCGACTTAAAACCCAGTAATATCGAGTATTAGAATACAACTAGCAGTGAGCGATGCTCAACCCGGCGGGAAGGCTCGTATTCTCGTCACCGCAGGCCGTGTTTAACTGAGCCTGGGTCAATCCACGCGCAGTATCCAGCTCCGCGCCCGAGAGATTGGCGCGACTGAGAACCGCACCCGTCAGGTCAGCGCTGCCGAGATAGGCTCCGACCAGCACGGCATCCTGCAGGTTCGTGTTGCGGAAGTTCGCCCTGGTAAAACGGGCACCAAACAGGTTGCTCACACTCATATTGCTGCCGTTGAAATCGGCGCCGTTCATGGTGGCGAGAGAGAGGTTGGCCTGTCGCAGGCGCGCTCCGGCCAGATTGATGCCCGGCAGGTCACGATAGGCTAGGTCAGCTTGAAACAGATTGCAGCCGACACAGCTCTGGCCCGACTGAACGCGTGCAATCTCGCTCGCATTCTGGGCGTAGGCCGGGGCAATCCCTGCCAGTGCCATGATCATTACAGCAAAAAACCGTGTCATACTGAGCCGCTCCATTCGGACCAGCCCGGACTGTGCAAGCCACGCGCCGATTGCTAGCTCGTCCAGCCGCAGGCGTCACAGCGCGAGCCATTGCCCTCGCTGACCAGGGTGAAATGACCACACTCGGGACACGGGTCGCCGAGATAGGCCGCGGCATCGCTGACCGGGCGTGAACTGCTCGATGTGCTGTGCTCGATCTGTACAATTTCGTCTTGAATGATGTCGCCGCCATCATTCGCATTTGCCGCTTTCTTATTGGCGCCAGCGAACATCAGGATGTTGTCTGGCACCTGGCCGCGGGAGAAACCGCGCGAGATAAAGCGCGATGCGTCTTCCTGCAGCAGTTTTTCCTGTTCAACACCCTGGCCGAGACCGCCCGGGTCTGCCTTGTCCGGCGAGATTTCGGCGAGGTCATCGCGGCCCAGATAGGACACACCCAACTCCCGGAACAGATAGTCCAGGATGGATGTCGCATGCTGGATCGAGTCATTGCCCTCAACGGGACCGGCCGGTTCAAATCGCGTGAAGACGAAGGCGTCGACATATTCCTCCAGCGGTACGCCGTATTGCAGACCGATGGAGATCGCGATGGCGAAATTATTCATCAAGGACCGGAAGGCCGCGCCTTCCTTGTGCATGTCGATGAAGATCTCGCCCAGCTCGCCATCGTCGAATTCACCGGTGTGTAGATAGACCTTATGTCCACCGACGGTGGCCTTTTGGATATAGCCCTTGCGGCGGTCGGGAAGCTTGCGCCGGGCGGCCGGTTTTTCAATCACCCGCTCGACTTCGACCGTGCGCTCGATGATGCGCTCCTTCTGGGGCTCTGCCGTGTAATCGCCCTTGTCGAAATCGATCGCAGGAAGCATGTCGAACAGACCGGATCCCGTGCGACGCATGGAGAGCTGGCGCAGTCCGACTTTCAGTGCCAGGTCAAAGAGATCCGCGACATCGTCAATCGTCGCCTCTGCGGCGAGCGACAACCGGGTATCACACACGCCGGACATCTGGCTTTCCAGCGCGGCGGCCATGGCCAGCTGGGCCCGGTTTGAGGGGGCTGAAAAGACACGGCGCTGATCCGGACTGAGCGATGGTGCATCGTCCAGCTGGCCGGACCCGTGAGCAAACCGGTCCGCGATCGCGACATCGCTGTCAGAATAGCCCGCTGCCGCACACAGGGACTGGCCCTGTTCGGCAATCACATCGTGGGACAGGCGCAAGACGTCACGGCAGACGCGGTCGCCCAACGACCAGCGGTTCAGGGCGAAGCGGATGGAAGCGCCTTCAGCGATGCTGTCATCAATGCGTTCCAGCGCATCAAGGGGAACCCCCTTGAGCATCAGGTCCTCGAAGGAGATGCCCGGCGCTCCCTTGAAGGTGCCGTGACCGGCGGCATGATCCTCTGCCGTTTCGATCTGGCTGGCATTGAGGCCCAGCGCAGTGAGGCCGTCGCGCGCACAGCTGCGCAATACGCTGCCGCCGGAGATCGAGAAGTCGGCGGTGATGGCATTGGTTACCGGGGCAACGCCCAAACCGTCGGTGTCGAACAGCGGAGCGATGGAGGTGTCGACAGGCAGGACAGACAGCAACACGCCCGGCCGTGACAGGGCGGCCTTGGCTTCAAAGCGCGTTGGCAGCGCCTTCAGCGCGTCGGACAGGGCCTGCAAGCCTGGTGGCAATTCATCCTCGTCGAAGGTGATATCGCTTCCCAGTGACGGAGCCATCGCGCCCGTCTGGGCGCAGGCCTGGCGCATATAGCCGGTCATCAGGCGCGCAAGGCCCGCAGCGGTTTTGCGGCCAAGTTCGCTGTCATAGGCAATACCGTTGGCCATGAGCAATGGCGCGAGGCCGCTGATGGATAGCGTTCCCGCAACACGGTCATCTGTCTTGGCGCTGACGCTGAGCGCTGTGGTCCAGGCAAAGACAGTGTCGGCGAGCAGGTCGGTCCGCAAGCCGGTCTCGTCGAGGAAGCGGGCCAGGTCGATGTAGACGACCGAGCCGGTTTCCTGCGGGCTTTCATGGAAGCTGAGCTGGGGCGCCCCGAAACTCCAGATCGAGCGCGCGATTGTATTGCGGAACCCGCGCGCGCGAACGCTGCCGCCCTGGGGGCCAAAGCTCCAGGCACTGTCCTGTTCGAGGGCTTCAGACAGGCTTGGTGCCACGTCCAGCACACAGCGTTGCGGTGGCAGGTGTTCCGGTGCCAACCCGGCCAACGTGTCATCATCGGCACCTTGCTGGGCCAGTGCGAGGGCGCGCTCGACAGCGACTTCGGGGACACCGTCACGCAGAGCCTGCCGCATGGCGCGCGCCAGTGCAGCGTTCTGGCGCGGATCGAAGCGCTCTGTCTCACCCGAACACCGCCGACAGGCTTCGCCGATGGTGCTCAACCGGTCTTTCATGACCCGGGCGCCGACATCCAGGACGGAGGCCCGCAATTCATTCTGGGCGACGTCCCGCAAACGTTCCGGCGCATCCTGTGCGCTGGCACTGATCCGGATCGGCGAGGCGGTGTCGGGGCTGTCTGGTATGCTGTCCCCATACGCCCAGTCTGCGCCGCCATGGCGCCACAGGTCAGCCTCGGGAACAACGAAACGGCCCAGCATGCTCAGCGCCAGCATATCGCGCAAACGGTTCGCATCAGCAGTGTCGTCGAGCAGGCCGGCACGGGCGACGGCCCAGGTCAGTGAGCCGGACAGACGGTCGATGGTCGGCTCGATACCGTTCTCCAGGGCGCGATCCTGCCCGGCAGGAATTTGGGCGACCAATCCGGCATACGCCTTCAGGCCGGGCTTGGCCCGCGTCTTGGTCGGACGTGGCGTATCCAGCAGATCGCAGAGGGCGCGGGCTGCCGGCTCGCTCCAGGTGGCGGGCAGGCGAATGCTGCGCAGCGCTGCGGGCACATCACTGTCCGGATCATGATCCTGAGCGATCTCGCGCGCTTCGATCGTTGCGGCTTCAGGGGCTGTTTTCAGCCATTCCTTAAAGCTATCCAGCATATTCATCTTACCACCCTTGTGCTCCCGAATCGGTCGGGAATTGGGCGAGTCTAACAAGCCCGGTGAGTCGTCTGAAGCCTGCGGTTAAGAAGACTGGACCCGGAGGCGCGGGCGAGGCATATACGGACTAACTGTTACGACCGACTCGGAGCCACCCAATGCTCGGATTTATCTCCAAGATCTTCGTCTGGTGGAAAGACGCAACGCCCGGCACGCTGCTGACCATCTCATCGCGCGGCGGCAAGCTGGTGGGCAAGGACGAGTTCGGCAACAAGTATTACGAGGAAAAGGGCGTCACCGGTCCGGACGGCAACAAGCGCCGCTGGGTGATCTACAACGGCTATGCCGACGCCTCTCGCGTGCCGTCTGACTGGCATGGCTGGATGCACCACACATTCGAGCACCCGCCGACCGAAGCACCGCTCAAGCGCCAGACCTGGGAAAAGGATCACCATCCCAACCTGACCGGCACGGTTCACGCCTACCGCCCGTCGGGCTCGCTCGCGCGTGCCGAGGATCGCCAGGCTGCGTCCGGCGATTACGAGGCCTGGAAGCCGGAGTGATCCGGATCGCCTGTCAGGCGTAAGGCCTCGACAGCGCCACAATCACTGTACAGCTTGGTGTCATGATGCGTTTTTCGACCGGAATACTCGCCGCCTCACTGATGTCCTCAGCTGTTTTGGCCCAAGATCCTTCAGATCTGATGCGCGCCGGTGATCCCAATGCGCCTGATCCGGAAGCGGAACAGATCGACCCGCGCCTTCTGGGCGATTACGAGCTATCGAGCGAGCCGGGCGATGTCGTGGTTCTGCGAGGTCTGGACAAGGTGACAGCGCGGACGCGGGATTTCGAGATCGCGATCGGTGAGAGCTATGAGTTCGGGGCCCTGGTTGTCACAGCGCAGTATTGCCGCCGCCGTCCTCCAGAGGAAACGCCGGAGACCTATGCCTTCCTCCAGATCCAGGACCGCCGGACCGATGGGTTCGGCGTCGACACGGAAGGTGAGACGATCTTCTCTGGCTGGATGTTCGGCTCCCGCCCAGCGCAAAATCCGCTGGAGCACCCTGTCTATGATGTCTGGGTGCTGGACTGCAGAATGTCTGACGCCGACGTGTCTGCCGGCATCGAGTAGAAATCCCCGACGCCTTCCAGCGCTTCTGCCAGACGCTCATGATATTGCGTGCGGGTGATGGTGATCACGCCGAGCGTTTCCAGGTGCTCAGTGGTGAACTGGGTGTCCAGCAGCGTGTAGCCCCCCGCTTTCAGCCGGGCGACCAGATAGACCAGGGCGATCTTTGACGCGTCTGTGGCGCGGCTGAACATGCTTTCGCCGAAGAAGGCGCGCCCCAGTGAAACGCCATAGAGACCGCCGACCAGCTCGTCGCCCTGCCAGGCTTCGACCGAGTGGGCGTATCCGTCACGCCTCAATTCGGAATAGAGGCCGAAAATACCGTCATTGATCCAGGTTTCCTCGCGGCCGGGCGCCGGTGTGGCGCACGCCTCGACGACCCGTTGGAAAGCCGTATCGTAAGTGATGCGATAGGGTTGCTGTTTGACCTTGCGCTTCAGGCGCTTGGAAATGTGCAGCCCGTCCAGGGGCAGCACGCCACGCTCGTCGGGATCGAGCAGATAGATGCGCGGGTCATCGCGCGAGTCCGCCATGGGGAAGACACCGCGCGCATAACAGTCGAGCAGTTCGGCTGTGCCGAAGACCCGCATCGCATCCTTTCCGGCGTTTGCCTACCGGCCGGCCAGCCAGTCTTCCAGCCAGCGGATATGGTAGTCGCCATTCACAAATTCCGCTTCTTCCAGCAGATCCAGGAAAAGCGGGGTCGTGGTTTCAACTCCACCGACAACCATCTCTTCCAGCGAGCGGCGAAGGCGCAGCAGCGCTTCCTCACGCGTTCGGCCATGGACGATCAGCTTGCCGATCAGGCTGTCATAATAGGGCGGAATGGAATAGCCCGCATAAAGCGCACTATCGAGGCGAACGCCCAGACCACCCGGTGCGTGGAAGTCGGTGACCTTGCCCGGTGACGGCGCGAAGGTTTTCGGGTTTTCCGCATTGATCCGGCACTCGATCGCCCAACCGCGGAACTTGATATCTTCCTGGGTGATCTCCAGCGGGGCACCGTCGGCCACGCGGATCTGCTCGCGCACCAGGTCGATACCGGTGATCATCTCGGTGACCGGGTGTTCCACCTGCAGACGGGTATTCATCTCGATGAAGTAGAACTCGCCGTCTTCCCACAGGAATTCAATCGTGCCCACACCGCGATAACCAATGGCGCCGATGGCCTTGGACACGGTCTCACCGATCTTTGCGCGGTCTTCCGCGTTCAGGGCCGGTGAGGGGGCCTCCTCGAGGATTTTCTGGTGGCGACGCTGCAGCGAGCAATCGCGCTCGCCAAGGTGCACGACATTGCCGTGCGTATCGGCCAGGATCTGGATCTCGATATGGCGCGGGCGGCCGAGATATTTCTCGATATAGACCGTGCCGTCACCAAAGGCCGCCGCGGCTTCGGTCGAGGCGGTATCCATGGCTTCCTTGAGGTCAGCCGCGGTCTCCGCGACCTTCATGCCGCGACCACCACCACCGGACGCGGCTTTGATGAGCACCGGATAGCCGATCTTCTCGGCGATCGGGATCGCTTCTTCATAAGAGCCGACGCCGCCCTCAGAACCGGGAACGACGGGAATGCCGGCGTCCATGACGGTCTGCTTGGCGGTGATCTTGTCACCCATGATGCGGATATGGTCTGCCGTCGGGCCGATGAAGGTGAAGCCGTGTGCTTCAACGATCTCAGCGAAACGCGCGTTCTCAGACAGGAAGCCGTAACCCGGGTGGATGGCCTGGGCACCGGTCACTTCTGCCGCCGCGATAATAGCAGGAACGTTCAGATAGCTCTTGCCGGCCGGCGGCGGGCCGACACACACGCTCTCGTCAGCGAGGCGGACATGCATCGCATCCGCGTCGGCTTCCGAGTGAATAGCCACGGTGCGGATGCCCATCTCGCGGCAGGCGCGGTGGACACGAAGAGCAATTTCGCCGCGATTGGCGATCAGGATTTTGTCAAACATGGGCGCGCTCGCAAAAGGGGTGAGCGATTAGACGAGAATGAAAAGCGGTTCGCCGTATTCGACCGGCTGGCCGTCTTCCACGAGAAGTTCCGCGATCTTGCCGGACTTTTCCGCCGTGATCGGGTTGAAGGTCTTCATGGCTTCCACCAGCAGGATGGTGTCGCCCTGTTTCACATTATCGCCGACCTTGACGAAATTCTCGCTGTCCGGGTTCGGCTTGAGATAGGCCGTGCCTACCATCGGTGAGGTGACAACACCCGGATGGGCAGACATGTCTGCCGTGTCCTGGGCCGCCGGGGTTTCCGGCGGGCTGGCCGGCGCTGCAGCCGGAGCGGCGACAGCGGCGGGTGCAGCTGCGACGGGTGCGGCAGCGACGGTCTGGACGACCGGGGCAGCAGTGATTTCTCGCGCGATGCGCAGCTTGAGCTCACCGTGCTCCACTTCTATTTCAGTCAATTCCTTGTCACGCAGGATCTTCGCGAGATCGCGAACAAGGCGGGTATCAAGCGGTGCACCGGTTTGGGAATCAGAACTCATGGAATGGGCCTTTGATTGTCTCAGGTGTTCAGGCTTTGAACAGCGGCATCGATCCCCAGCAAATAACTGGCCAGACCGAAACCGGTAATACTGCCCGTCGCAGCAGCGGCGATGAAGGATTGGTGTCTGAACTCTTCACGGGCTGCCGTTTGGGACAAGTGAACTTCGATGACGGGAGGTTCTATAGCGCGAACAGCGTCATGCAAAGCGATTGATGTATGTGTGTATGCACCGGGATTCATGACGACTGCACTGGCGTTGACGTTTGCGTCATGCAGCCAGTCGATTAACTGTCCTTCATGATTGGATTGAAAGAAGACGACAGGCCTCCCAGATTTGCCGGCGTGAGCCTCACAGGCCTCGCGAATCTGGTCCAGTGTCAGCGCGCCATAGATTTCCGGCTCGCGCGTGCCCAGCAAATTCAGGTTGGGCCCGTTGATGATGTAGATCGGTTTCGTCATGGCCTTGCAAATCAGCGTAGGGAAGTTCTACGACGTGTCTGAACGGTGACACAAGCGAAGTGAGCGGTGACGTGATCGAATTGACGGTGAATGGCGAGACTAAATCGGTGAATACCGGCCTGTCGGTCGCTGGCCTGCTTGAGGAATTGCAGATCAATGGCCGCAAGGTGGCTGTGGAACGCAATCTCGAAATCGTCCCCAAATCGCTCTACGCGGATACACAATTGGAATCAGGCGACCGGATGGAAATCGTCGCCTTTGTCGGAGGTGGATAAATGGATGACGCGATGACCCTGGACAAAACCGTCGAGGACAAGCCGCTGGTCGTGGCCGGGCGGACGTTCAATTCCCGTCTCATCATCGGCACCGGCAAGTACGAGACCTATGCCCAGAACGCCGAGGCGCTGAAGGCTTCCGGCGCCGAGATGATCACCGTCGCTGTGCGCCGGGTGAACCTGTCCAATCCGGACGAGCCGCGCCTGGTCGATTTCATTTCGCCGGACGACTACACCTATCTGCCCAATACGGCGGGTTGTTTCACGGGCGAGGATGCTGTGCGCACCCTGCGCCTGGCGCGTGAGGCAGGCGGCTGGAACCTGGTCAAGCTGGAGGTCTTGTCCGACCCGAAACACCTCTATCCGGACATGGCGGAGACCCTGCGGTCAGCCGAACTCCTGATCAAGGACGGGTTCGACGTCATGGTCTATTGCTCCGACGACCCGGTTTACGCCAAGAAACTTGAAGAGATCGGCTGTTGCGCCATCATGCCGCTCGGCGCGCCGATCGGTTCGGGGCTGGGTATCCAGAACCCGGTCAATATCCGCCTCATCATCGAACAGACCAGCGTGCCGGTGATTGTCGATGCCGGTGTCGGCACGGCCTCAGATGCGGCTGTCGCGATGGAGCTGGGCTGTGACGGTGTGCTGATGAATACCGCCATCGCCGAGGCCAGGGATCCGATCCGCATGGCCAAGGCCATGAAACACGCTGTCATCGGTGGCCGCGAAGCCTATCTGGCAGGTCGCATGCCGAAGAAACGGTATGCCGATCCATCAAGCCCGCTGAGTGGTTTGATCTAGTCAGGCATCGATATGAAAAAGGCCCATTTTTCATTGGACCAGGATGCGGCTCTGGTGCTGTTCGAGATCCTGCAATCCGATAGCCCAACAGACAACGCGGATTGGGTTCTGGTGCAAGACGAACTCGTTTGTGCGTTGGAGAAAGCGCTCACCGAACCGTTCTCCGAGAGTTATGTTTAAGACTTGAACGCGGCGCGTGTGCGGTTGCGGCAGCGAGCCCGGATTAATCCGGGCGTTTCAGATATCTGATCTGTGATGCTGTGATCGTCTTTCATAGCGCCTGCGGCGCGCACCCACTCCGTCCCTTCGGGACACCTCGCCCATCAAGGGCGAGGAGGGCTGTGTCGCTCGCTGTGCTCTCCTTTCTCTTGATGGGAAAGGTGCCTTCGTAGCTTTAGCGAAGGAGGGGATAGGGTGCGGCCCGCAGGGCCAATTGAACTATCTTCATCCGTCCTGGCCAGCGTTGGGCTAGGGGGAATCTACCCCGCTAGCGCCGCCTGAAGCGCCTGTTCCAGGCCCAGCTCGTTGGCGCCCGGGATTACCCGACCATCCACGATGAAGAAGGGCGTGCCGGAAATGCCCATGACCTGGCCGAGAGAACGGACCTGGCCGATCTGTGCCATGATTTCCGGGTCCTGCATGTCTTCGCGCATGCGAGCGACATCAACGCCGGCCATCTGTGCCAGACTGTCGATCCGGCCGGAGGGCAGCGGGCCTGAGGCCGTGATCATCTTGTGGTGAAAGGCGCGATAGACTTCCGTGCCCTGGCGCAGCGCGGCGAGAGCGGCGCGTGCGGCCTCGATGGAATCTGCGCCGAGCACCGGGTATTCCTTGAAGATGATCTGCACACGATCACCGTAACGTTCGGTAACGCTGTCTACCCACTCCGAAGCCACGCGGCAGTAGGAGCATTTGTAGTCGACAAACTCGACGATGACGATGTCGGCATCTTCCGGACCGATACGGGCGTCGCGCGCGTCGGCGTAGATGGCATCGTGATTGTCCTCGATCGAGGTGTAGAAATTGCGCAGCTCGCGGTCGCGGGCCCGGCGTTGCAATTCGATCAGGGCTTCCTCGATGATTTCGGGGTTCGAGATGATGTATTCGCGCACGATTTCACGCACTTCATCACGCTCATTATCCGTCAGTTGTGCATCGGCCGGTGCTTGCTGGCAGCCCAGCAGGAATACCGCAGCAATCAAGGCGAAAACGCGTGTCATCGATCAAACCCCATAACTAATCCCGCAGTCTATGTAGACGACGCACCGGGCCGGGGCGAGGGGGCACCCGTTAAATTCACAGTCAAGTCGGTGTTACCACTGGGCGAAGGGTGAACATCGCCCTAAGCTCTCGCCCGTGCACAATAAACCGAAACGGGGAGAAGACATGAGCACACGGTTGGCCGGAAAGACGGCACTGGTTACAGGCGGCAGCCGCGGTATCGGCGCAGCGATTGCCAAGGCGTTTGCAGCAGAGGGCTCTGATGTCGCGCTGAGTTATGGCGGGTCAAAGGCCGCGGCGGAAGCCGTCGCCGAAGAGATCCGCGGCATGGGCCGGAAGGCCGAGGCCATTCACTGTGATGCCGCAGAGGTGGGCGCAACGGACAAGCTGGTCCGCGGTGTGGTTGAGAGCTTCGGAAAGCTGGACATTCTGGTCAATAATGCAGGGGTTTACCCGCTGACGACGATCGCCAAGTGCTCGGACGAACAGTGGGAACGCACCATGGCGATCAATGTGCGCGCACCGTTCGAGGCCTTCCGCGCAGCCTATGAAGTCATGGAGCATGGCGGCTCCATCATCACCATCGGTTCGGTCGCAGCCGAAGCGGTCATGGCGCCGGGCATTGCGGTCTATTCCGCCTCCAAGTCCGGTGTTCAGCTGCTGGCTCGTGGCGCAGCACGCGAGCTGGGCCGCAAACAGGTCCGTTCCAATGTCATCCAGCCCGGTCCGATCGATACCGACATGAACCCGGCCGATGGCGACAAGGCAGATTTCCAGAAGATGATGGTCCCGATCGGTCGTTACGGCACAGTCGAGGAAATCTCGTCCCTGGCGACTTTCCTGGCGTCGGATGAGAGTTCCTATGTCAATGCGGCGGTCATCAATGCTGATGGCGGGATGAATAGCTAGGGTCTAAACCGGCGTGATCGAGTTCCGCAATTCATCGAGGAACTTGTCACGCCGGTCTGCTTTGCCCTCTCTTCCGAGAATATGCTGTTCGAACTGAATCAGCAGATCCCGAAGTTGTTCGGTCGAGGCACCAGCCTTGAGCTCCAACATTATCTTGTTCAGATAACCATCGTACTCGTCCGCGGGCAGAGGATGTTCGGGACCATCTGTCGATCCGAGCTGCATCGGCAATCCGATTGGATTCCAAAGCTCATCGCAGAGGAATCGCGCGGCTCGAAGCTCATTTGCGGTGATTTTGCCAGCCATAGCTGAAACTACTCGATCTCAAACACGCCATCGACTTCGACAGCCGCGCCCAGCGGCAGGACCGGGCAGGAGACGGCAGAGCGGGCGTGACGGCCGGCATCGCCGAACACTTCGACCATCAGGTCGGAACAGCCATTGATGACTTGCGGGATGTCGGTGAAGTCGGCGGTCGCAGCGACGAACCCACCTAGTTTCACTACGCGTTTCACACGGGAAAGGTCGCCCTCGCAGGCGGCCTTGAGCTGGGAGATCAGGTTGATGGCGCACAGACGTGCTGCGGCCTGGCCCGCTGGGATGTCCATATCGCTGCCCAGCGTGCCCTTGACCAGACCTTCAGCGCCAATCGAAACCTGGCCGGAGATGAAGACCTGGTTGCCGGTGCGCACAAACGGCACGTAGTTGGCGACCGGGGCAACCGGTTCGGGCAGGTCGATGCCGAGGTCGGCAAGGCGGGTGTCGATGGCGGACATGGGACTCTCCATTGGCAGTGTTGCTCCCGCTTTAGGTCAGGCATGCGGCCCATGCAATCGTGAAGCTTGACCTGACGTGAACGTAAATGGGCATGCTGGTCTCATGGTCCCGATTCACGAACACGAATTCTACCTGCCCGCGCGAGACGGCTACATGCTGTCCGCCCCAGTTTTTTGCCGGAGGACGCCCGCGCGACCGTGCTGATCTCGTCGGGAACCGGTTTTCCCAAAGAACTCTATGCGCGGATGGCCCGTTTTGGCGCTGAGCGCGGCTATGCGGCCCTGATCTATGATTATCGCGGTATCGCTGGATCCGCCCCGGAGCAGGTGCGCAACTTTGATGCTGACATCATGGATTGGGCCCGCTTGGACTTTCCTGCGGCGCTGGATGCAGCCGAAGCGCTGGCACCCGGTAAACCGCTGTTTACGCTGGGCCACTCGGTCGGCGCTCACCTGCTGGGTTTTGCGGACAATGCGCACAAGGCGAAGGCGCACGGTTTCGTCACCGCCGGGACCGGCTATCACGGGGCTCATGAGCCCGGCTATCGACCCAAGGCGCTGTTTTTCTGGTGGGGCTATGGTCCGCTGATGCTGGCCCTTCACAATCACATCCCGGCCGGTGGATTGTGGACCGGCACGGCCTTGCCCCGTGATGTCTTCACCCAATGGCGTCAATGGTCACAACGGCCCGGTTATTTCACGGAATTCTATGACGTTTTGGGCGATCACGGGTTTGACAGGATTGCCGCGCCCATCCGCGACTGGACCTTCAATGACGACCCGCTCTGCTCCCGGCGTTCCGCCGACGACCTTCTGAGCTTCTACACCGCTGCGCCGACCGAACAGCTACGGCTCGATCCGGCCGAGCTCGGGGCAAAACGCATTGACCATCATGGCGCCTTCAGTCGCTCTGCGAAGGGGTTCTGGAGCCTGCCGTTCGACTGGTTTGACGGCTATCTCTAGCCGGACGCAAGGCCCGCCCTTTCACCACGGCATCCGTTCCAAACTTTGCCCGGGCCCTGTCCATGGCGCGTTCTGCGGTGGCGCGGCGGATGGCTTGCGGATCGAGCAGGTCGCCACTATCGCCAACGGCATCGATTAGGCCGGAATAGCCGATGCCGATCAGGCGATAACGCGTCCCGTCCATCTCCCCGGCCAGTAATTCTCGGCCCACCTTGAACAGGGTATCGGCCAGCTGGCTCGGTTCGGTCAGTGTGCGCCGGCGGGTCTTGGTCTTGAAGGTGGAGCTCTTGAGCTTGAGTGTGATCACCGTACCGGAAATCTGTTTGGACTTCATGATGTCGGCGACTTTTACGCACAGCTGGTAGAGGCGTTTTTCAAGCTCCTGGGGATCATTGATGTCGGCCCGGAACGTGGTCTCCGAGGAGACGCTCTTGCGCTCGCCCACCGGATTGACCTTGCGCGTATCCTCGCCGCGCGACAGGCGCGAGAGGTGATAGCCCATATCCCCGTAACGCTGGGCCATGGCCTTGTCGCCGCGCTGGCGAATATCGTTCAGCGTATGCAGACCGTCGCGCTCGAGTTTTTTGGCGAAGGCCGGGCCCACACCATAAATCGCGCGCACCGGTCGCCGCGCCAGGAAGTCCATTGTTTCTGCCTTGCCGATCACCGCAAACCCGTCAGGCTTTTCCAGATCGGACGCTGTCTTGGCGAGAAATTTGTTGTGCGAGAGACCAACGGAGACGGTGATCCCGACCTCCTCCCAGATCTGGCGTTGCAGGCGTAACAGGGTTTGCGCAGGCGGCGCGTTATGCAGGCGCTGGGTGCCGGACAGGTCCAGGAAAGCCTCGTCGATGGAGAGCGGCTCCACCAGCGGCGTGATCTCCCGCATCATGTCGCGGATCCTGTAGCCCTCTCGGGTGTATTTGCCATGCTCCGGCTTGATGACGACGGCGTCGGGGCAGGCGGCGAGCGCCTTGAACATCGGCATTGCCGAATGCACCCCATACATGCGGGCGACATAACAGGCTGTGGAGACGACGCCGCGCTGGCCGCCACCGATGATGACCGGCTTGTCTTCCAGCTCGGGATTGTCGCGCTTCTCGATCGCGGCAAAAAACGCATCACAATCAATATGGGCAATGGACAGTGTGTTCAGCTCGTCATGCCGCAGAATGCGGCGAGCGCCACAGGCCGTGCATTGGCGCGCGTCGGCGGCCAGCGGTTCCAGGCAGGCCCGGCAATAGGCGCCCGCCTCACTCATTCCTCTGCGTCCCAGAGCCAGGCCGCACCGCGGACACCGGAACTGTCGCCGTGCTTGTTGCGGAGGATGCGCGTGCGACGAACGTCAGAAAAAAGCCATTGGCCCAGCTGCGCCTCCACCTGTTCCGGCAGATTGTGCATGTTCGAGACCCCGCCACCCAACACCACACAGTCCGCGTCGATGATATTGATGACACTGGCCAGGGCCCGGGCGAGGCGATCGACATAAAGCTCGCGACTGGCCGCGCAGGCATCGTCGTTCGAAGTCGCGATCGCTTCCGCTGTCAGTGTGGTTCCCTGCTCTAGGTTGTGGCAGGCAGCCCATCCCGGTCCCGACAGCCAGGTCTCGATACACCCGGTCAGCCCGCACCAGCACGCGTTGCCCGGGAATTCTGTCTCGCGCATCCAGGGCAGGGGGTTATGTCCCCACTCTCCGGCGATACGTTGTGGGCCGTCGTGCAGCTTGCCGCCAATCACCAGACCGCCCCCGACACCGGTTCCGATGATCACACCGAATACCGTCTCAAAGCCGCGCCCGGCACCATCGGTGGCTTCGGAGAGGGCGAAGCAGTCTGCGTCGTTCGCGAGGCGAATCGGTCGGGCAAGGCGGATTTCCAGATCGGTCCGGAAGGGGCGTTCGTTGAGCCAGGTCGAGTTGGCATTGCGCATCAGACCGCTGGCGGGACTGATCGATCCGGGATGGCCGATGCCCACGCGTGCCGTGCCGCCCAGTGCCTGCTCCATCTGCATGACCAGCCCAGCTATAGCTGACAATCCGGCATCATATTCCGGCGGGCTGGCTATGCGTCTTCGGGCCAGTTCTTCCCCTGTCGGCGAGAGCGCCAGAGCCTCGATTTTCGTGCCGCCGAGATCGATACCGAGCCGGATCATGATTTTGCCTTATATACCTTTAGATATAAGCTTGTATGTCATCTTTGTTCTTATCTTGTTCTCCGGGGCAAGAAAAGCGCTGCCAGACTCATTGTTGGTTAAGGAAGATCGGTTTTAGTGCACGAGGGGTTCAACAAGCGCCGCAAAGGCGCACCATCTACGGGAAGCGTATCGTCGCTATGCTGCAGGTCATGCCGAAAAAGGTCCTGATCGTCGAAGATAACGAGCTCAATATGAAGCTCTTCAACGATCTGCTTGAGGCTCATGGTTATGAGACCTTGCAGACCAAGGATGGATTCAAGGCGCTCGAGATGGCGCGTGAACACACCCCCGATCTCATTCTCATGGATATCCAACTTCCCGAGGTCTCTGGCCTGGAAGTGACCAAATGGCTCAAGGACGACGAGTCCCTGCAGACCATTCCGGTCGTTGCGGTGACGGCCTTTGCCATGAAGGGCGATGAGGAGCGCATCCGCGAGGGCGGCTGCGAGGCTTATCTGTCCAAACCCATCACCGTCTCCACCTTCATTGAAACGGTTCGCCAATTCCTGGACTAGGTGGTTAGACGATGAGTGCCCGAATCCTTGTCGTCGATGATCAGCCCGCCAATGTCCGCATGCTGGAGGCGAAACTTCTCGCCGAGTATTTCGATGTGTGCACGGCGGAAAACGGTCACGACGCGATCGATATTGCCCGTCAGGAACAGCCTGATCTGATTCTGCTCGACATCATGATGCCCGGCATCGACGGTTACGAGACCTGTCGGCGGCTGAAGGCCGACCTGCAGACCCGCCATATTCCGGTGATCATGGTTACGGCGCTGGACCAGCGCGAGGATCGCATTCGAGGTCTGGAATGCGGCGCTGATGATTTCCTGACCAAGCCGATTGATGATGTCCCCCTTTTTGCACGCGTGCGCAGCCTGCTGCGCCTGAAGGCGGTGCTCGATGAATTGCGATATCGCGATCAGGGCGGGGTTCTGGCCGGTATTGTTGCCGACCCCATGGATCTGGACGCGCAACCCGCGACCGCCCTTGTGGTGACCAGCGAGGAACGCAGCGGCAAGCGCTTTGCCCGCGCCTTTCCTGACGGTGTGGACGCGGACTACGAGCTGCAGCCTGCAGATGCCGTGAAGCGCATGCAGTCAGGCATCGATCTGATGCTGCTGGATCTGACGTCTCCCAGTTTCGACGGGTTGCGGGTGTGTGCCCGGATCCGATCCGATGCAGTCACACGGCAAGTGCCGGTCGTTGCGATCGTCAATCCCGATGATGTGAAGACCGCAGTCAAGGCGCTTGAGCTGGGTGCCAATGACATTGTGTACCGACCCGTTGATGCCAGCGAGCTGGCCGCGCGGATGCGCACGCAACTGCGCCGCAAACGCTATGCGGACAAGTTGCGCAATCGTCTGGATGAGAGCCTGAACATGGCGATCACCGATGCGCTGACGGGGCTGCATAATCGCCGCTTTATCGAATCGCGCCTGCGCCAGGCTGTGGGCAGCGCCAATTCCGGCGGGGCTCCGGTCTCGGTCATGCTGCTGGATATCGACTATTTCAAGCGGATCAATGACACGCATGGACATGAAGCCGGCGATCTCGTCCTGAAGATCTTTGCCGAGCGAGTGACATCGCAATTGCGGGCTCTGGATCTCGCGGCCCGCTATGGCGGTGAGGAATTCGTCATCCTGATGCCAGCGGCGGGCCTGGCGGAAGCCGAGAACGCGGCAGAACGGGTTCGTCGCAGTGTTTGTGGGACAGATTTTAAACTATCTGATGCGCTGGAACTGCCGGTGACGGTCAGTATTGGCGTTGCCCAGCTCTCTCCGAATGAGATGATGGAGTCGCTGTTGCGGCGAGCCGATGCGGCGTTGTACGAGGCCAAAACCGATGGCCGGAATCGAGTTCAGGCCGCAGCGTGAACTGCAGCCTGATACGAAAACAAGTTAAGCTTTAAGAGCTTACTTGATTTTGCCTTCTTTAAACTCAACGTGCTTGCGAGCAACCGGATCGTACTTTTTCAGCACGAGCTTCTCGGTCATGGTGCGCGCATTTTTCTTGGTCACGTAGAAGTAACCCGTTCCAGCCGTGGAGTTCAGGCGGATCTTGATCGTTGTTGGCTTCGCCATGGCTCAAAAGTCCTGGTTCATCGCGCACAAACGGCCCCATTGCCGTCGCGAGAGCGCGCGAACATACTCACGCAAGGCCGTGTGTCAACTCTTGGCACCGCCAAAAACTGTACGCAGCAGCACAACAATGACATAGGCCCCGGTAATGCTGGCCAGCACGATGGGCAGGCCCCATGGCCCCACAGCGTCCATGGTGATGCCGGCAGCTGGTGGTCCCGCGAGCGATCCGACGCCATAGGCGAAGATGAAGGTGGCATTCGCCGCTGCAATCGCACCGCCGGTGAACCGCTCTCCCAGCAGTGAGAGGCCCACCGTGTAAAGGCCGCTGACGACCCCGGACTGAACAAAGAGAATCGGGAGCAGCAACAGCGTGTTGTTGCCGGCTAGGCAGGCCAGGATCGCGGCAATTGTTGCGATTCCCGCAATCCACACCAGGGTTCCCCGGCGACTGGTCTTGTCGGCAACCCAGCCAATGGGGATCTGGAAGACGAGGGCCCCCAGGGCCACGGCCAGCACCATCAGGCCGATCGTCGCGTGATCGAGCGCGATGCGTTCGCCGTAAACGGGCAGCATGGAATACAGCAGGGTTTCCGTCGCGCCGAAGGCCAGCCCCGCCAGAATCGCCGTAGGCGCAATAAACGCGGTCTTCAACAAGCTCGGCAAAGAGGTCGATTCCGCGTCCGGGGGCGTCGCTTGTGGCCCTTGCAGGAGCAGAATGGGAAGAATTCCGGTCAGAAAGATAAGTGCGCCGAGATAGAACGCCGTGTCGCCCGCGCCATGCAGTGCGGAAAAGAACAGTCCTCCGATGCCAAAGCCTCCGGACAGGGCGGTCCCGTAGACGCCCAGCATCAAGGCGCGCCTGTCCGGCGTGACGATCTGGTTGATCCAGCTTTCCGAGATCACGAAGATCACGGTCATGAAACAGCCGATCAGAAAGCGCAGCAGGAACCACATCAGAACGACCGGGAAAACCGGTAGCAGGGTGAACAGGCCTGCCGCTCCGACCAGGGACAGCACGAGCAGCTGACGTGGTGGCAGCAAGGCCATCAGGCGGGGCACAAGCGGAGCGATCACCAGCGTGGAAAGCGCCGCGGCAGCGCCGTTGAGGCCGACCATAAGGCCGGAACCGGTCATCTCTTCCAGGCGTAGCGAGATCAGCGGCATGGACAGGCCGAACACGATGCCGCACACCGCCGCGCAACAGATCGCAGCGATCAGGGAGCGGTTATTGGCGTATTCGGCATCTTTGAATAATCGGTCCATCGTCCAGCTATAACGCCGGGCTGAGAACGAGTCGCGATAATTCCTCAGATTGGATCCAGCGGGCTGGCGATTGCCCGCCTGTCGCGATCCGTCAGATATCCTCGACCAGCATTTTTCCGTGTCGGGCGCGGAAACAGCGAACAGGCTGCGGTTGCGGCGGCTGAACCCTCAGCAGCTCTTCCAGGACGAAATGCGTCACGATCGGCAGGTCGAGCGTCTTGGCGTCGGGGAAGGCGACCCAGTGCACGTCCTCCAGCTCTTCGCTGGGTACCGGCGCGCGATCATCGGCCAGTGCAGATACATCGGCGGTGAAGAACCAGGTGTCGAAACGGCGCTTGCGTCCAGGAGGCGTGATGGCTCGAGTGATCAGACGCAAACCGGAAAGGTCGGGCAACAGCCCATCACGCTGGAAAGGGTGCCAGTGGGGATGACGAGAGCGCGGCTTGCCCGCGGCTGCGATCAGCAAACCGGTCTCTTCAGCCGTCTCGCGCACAGCAGCGACAGCTGCGGCTCGCGCCCGCCGCTCGGACAGGTGTTTCTGCATGACCCGGAGAGGTTCGCTGGCGAGGTCAGCGGCAAGCGGTGCTGTGTTGTCGGCTCGGTCCACACGTCCGCCTGGAAAGACGTATTTATTGGGCATGAAGACATGTTTGGATGATCTCCGGCCCATCAGGACTTCCAGATTGTCCCGGTCACCCCGGGTCAGGATCAGTGACGCGGCCAGACGCGGGCGAAGAGCGGGAAGTTTCTTGTCCGGGCGTTCATCGCTCATCGCCGCTTGCCCTTCTTCCAGGGGCGACCACCACGTTTGGTCGCATGTCCCGGGCGAGAATGCCCGCGATTGCGCCGGCTGGGGCGTGGTCCCGGCTCGGGATCGGTCAGCATTTCCAGCAGCAAGCCGCCAGTGATCGGGGTGGCTTCCTCGATCCGGACTTTGACATTCATGCCCAGGCGATACCGCCCGCCGCTTTCCATGCCCACCAGGACATGTGTTGCCTCATCATGTTCGAAGCGTTCATGGCCAAGCGTGGAGACGGGGACCAGCCCGTCGGCGCCCGTTTCGGTCAGCCGGACAAAGGCCCCGAAACGCGTGAGGCCGGTGATACGTCCCTCGAACTCGCCGCCCACCCGTTCGGCCAGATAAAGCGCGATAAACCGGTCCACAGCATCGCGCTCGGCGGCCATGGCGCGGCGTTCGGAATGCGTGATTTCCTCGGCGATGGAGTTCAGTCGGCTGCGCTCTTCATCCGTCTGGCCGTCATTGCCCAGGTCCAGAGCCCGGATCAATGCCCGGTGCACGGTCAGATCGGCGTACCGCCGGATGGGCGAGGTGAAGTGTGCGTAGCGCTGCAGGTTGAGGCCGAAATGGCCGGCATTGTCGGTGTCATATACGGCCTGGCTCTGCGATCGCAGGACCACTTCGTTCACAGTCTCATAGTGTTCTGTGCCCTTGGCCTGGGCGAGCAGCTTGTTGAAGCGGCCAGTTGCCCGCTTGTCGCCGCGGGTCCACTTGAACCCGACCGTGGGCAGGAAGCTCGCGAGGCCATCGACCTTCTCGCGCGAGGGCTGTTCGTGAACGCGATAGATCAGCGGTGTACGCTTTTTCTCCAGGCTCTCTGCGGCGCAGACATTGGCCTGGATCATGAATTCTTCGATCAGCTTGTGCGCATCAAAACGCTCACGCACTTCCACGCCGAGAACCTCGCCGCTCTCGGACACCCGAACCCGGCGCTCAGGCGCATCGATCTCGAGCGGCTCGCGGGCGGCCCGGGCCTTCTGCAGCGCTTCATAAGCGCCCCAGAGGGGGCGCAGGACGACATCCAGCAAGGCCATGGCCTTGTCCGAACCGCCGCCTTCGATCGCGTTCTGAGCATCGGTATAAGCCAGCTTGGCCGCCGACTTCATCCAGCCCCGGATAAAGGTGTGCGAGCGCTTGTTGCCGTTCTTGTCGAAGACCATCCGGACCGCCAGGCAGGGGCGTTCTTCCAGTTCGCGCAGGGAGCACAGATCATTGGACAGGCGTTCGGGCAGCATCGGCACCACGCGGTCCGGCAAATAGACCGAATTGCCGCGTTTAAAGGCGCCGCGGTCCAGCGCGCCGCCGTGTTCGACGTAGGCCGCGACGTCTGCGATTGCGACCATGACGACCCAGCCACCCTTGTTGTTCGGATCTTCATCAGGCGCGGCCCAGACCGCATCGTCGTGGTCCTTGGCATCATCCGGATCGATGGTGATCAGTGCGAGATCACGCAGATCGGTTCTATTGCCCATCTTGGCCGGCTTGATCGCCTTGACTTCCTGCAGCTCGGATTCGGAAAAGTCCTGCGGCACGCCATGGGCATGTAACGCGATCACGCTGCCGGCACCGGCGCTGTCCGCATCGCCGAGAACCTCGACAATCTCGGCGGTTTTCAGCCCGAAACGTCGCTCCTTGGCGATCCGGCACAGGACCAGTTCGCCATCCGCGGCTTTCTCGCCTTCGCCTTTGGCAGGGATCAGTTCATGACGCGAGCGCCGATCGACCGGCATCAGGCGCGCATAACCTTTTTCCGGTTTGCGCATGACGCACAGGAGGCGGTGTGCGCTCTGGCCCAGTTTTTTCAGAAGCCGCGCTTCATAGCTGCCATCATCCTGTTCGGCGAGACGTACGAGCGCCTTGTCGCCAATCCCGAGGGCCGGTTCACCCTTGCCGCCAGCGCCTTCACCCGGCGCCAGTCGAATGACCGGTGCGGCCCGATCAGCCCGGGCCGGTTCGGCCAGCAGCTCGCCATGAACATCACGTCCGGTGATGACCACCACAGTGACCGCGGGCAGGGCACCTGCCAGAACATAATTGCGCTTGTTGTCACGGGAGACAATGCCATCAGCCTCAAGGGCTGCCAGTGCGTCCTTGAGATGGCGCTTCTGATCTGCCCCTTTCAGTCCAAGCGCCCGAGCGATCTCGCGCTTGCCGAACTGGCCTTCACCGGCCTTGATCGCTGCGACCAGGCCTTCGCGGGTGAAACCGGCCAGTTTCGGGTCAATATCGCTCACGACTCGCTGTCAGCCTTCTTAGTTGTTTTTTTCGCGGTCGTCTTTTTGGCTGGCGCCTTTTTCTTGGCCGTCGTCTTCTTGGCGGCCGGCTTCTTCTTCGTCGCTGGCTTCTTTTTGCCGCCCTTGGCCGCCTTGGCCTCGACCAGCTCCATGGCCTGTTCCAGTGTCACCGATTCCGGCTCGGTGCCCTTGGGCAGGGTGGCGTTGATCTTTTCGTATTTCACATAGGGGCCATACCGACCGCTCATGATGCGGACCGGCTTGCCGTCATGTTCGCCCAGGTCTTTGAGCGCGGTGGCTGTGCTGCCACGACGACCCGGATTGGCGCGCTTGTCAGCAATCACCGATACGGCGCGGTTCAGGCCGATTTCGAAGACCTCCTCGACATTGGCGAGGTTCGCATAGGTCTTTTCGTGATGCACATACGGGCCATAGCGACCGATGGCTGCCGTGATCGGCTGGCCGTCATCCGGGTGTTCACCGACCAGTCGGGGCAGGCTCATCAGCTTGATGGCCTGGTCCTCGGTCAGCGCATGCGGGTCCCAGCCCTTCGGAATAGAGGCGCGCTTGGGCTTGTCCTCGCCCTCCAGCTCCATTTCCAGGTAGAGGCCGAAACGACCATCTTTCAGGGTGATCGGCTTTCCGCTGTCCGGATCGATAGCGATCTGGCCATCACCTTCGATCACGCTGTCAGCGTCCTGCGGGCTCATCTGACGGGTGAATTTACAATCCGGGTGATTGGAACAGCCCAGGAAGGCTCCGAACTTACCCAGGCGCAGGCTCAGCGTGCCTTCATTGCAGGACGGGCACAAACGCGGATCACTGCCATCTTCCTTTTCCGGGAAGATATGCGGGGCCAGAGCCTCGTTGAGTGCGTCGAGCACATTGGTAATGCGAAGTTCGCCAATCTCCTCGACCGCCGCCTTGAAGTGGGTCCAAAAGTCCCGCAGCAGCTGTTTCCAGTCCAGGTCACCGGCAGAAACCTTGTCGAGTTGACCTTCCAGGTCCGCGGTAAAGTCGTACTCGACATAGCGGCTGAAGAAATTCTCCAGGAAGGCAATGACCACACGGCCCTTGTCTTCGGGGTGGAAGCGGTTCTTGTCCATGCGGACATAGTCGCGATCGCGCAGCACCTGCAGTGTCGAGGCGTAGGTGGACGGGCGACCGATGCCCAGCTCTTCCATGCGCTTGACCAGAGAGGCCTCGGTAAAGCGTGGCGGCGGTTGGGTGAAGTGCTGGTCGGAATAGGTCTTGGCTGCCTCCGCTGCGGCACCTTGCTCGACCTTTGGCAGGCGCGCTTCGCCTTCATCCTCTTCGTCGTCGCGGCCTTCCTGGTAGAGCGTCAGGAAGCCATCAAACATGAGGACGGAACCGGTGGCGCGCAGGCCGGTCTTGCCGTCGCTGGAGGTGACGTCGATGGTGGTGCGTTCGAAGCGGGCGCTTTCCATCTGGCTGGCCACCGCACGGCGCCAGATCAGCTGGTAGAGACGGGCCATGTCGCCGTCGAGATCCATGTTCTCGGGCAGGCGTGAGAAACTGGTCGGGCGGATCGCCTCGTGCGCTTCCTGGGCGTTCTTGGCCTTGGATGAATACATGCGCGGCGAGGCGGGCACGTACAGCGATCCATGCTGGTCGCCGATGACATCGCGCGCCTGGTTGATGGCCTCGGGCACCATCGAGACACCATCGGTACGCATATAAGTGATGAGGCCAACCGTCTCGCCACCGATATTTACACCTTCATAGAGCTTCTGCGCCGTCTGCATGGTCCGGGTTGCTGAGAAGCCCAGCTTGCGCGCGGCTTCCTGTTGCAGCGTGGACGTTGTGAAAGGAGGCGGCGGGTTGCGGCGGGTCGGCTTGGCCTCGATGCGGCTGATGGACAGGTTGGCCGCGTTGATCGCGTCAACGGCAGCATTGGCGGAGGCCCGGTCCTTGATGGAGAGTTTTTGCAGCTTCTTGCCGTCCAGCGTGACCAGCTTGGCGCGGAAGCTGTTGCCTCCCGTCGCGATATCCGCGTCGACGGTCCAGTATTCCTCGGCCTTGAACTTCTCGATCTCCAGCTCGCGGTCACAGATCAGACGCAGGGCGACGGACTGGACACGACCTGCCGAACGTGAACCGGGCAGCTTGCGCCAGAGTACCGGCGAGAGCGTGAAGCCAACGAGATAGTCCAGTGCGCGGCGCGCCAGATAGGCGTTAACCAGCTCCATGTCGACGGCTCGCGGATGGCGCATGGCTTCCTGGATTGCCGGCTTGGTAATGGCGTTGAAGGCAACGCGTTCGACAGTGACATTCTTCAGCACGCGGCGTTTGGTCAGCGCTTCCAGCAAGTGCCAGGAAATGGCTTCACCTTCGCGATCCGGGTCAGTCGCCAGGATGAGCTTGTCGCTCTCCTTGACCGCATCGGCGATCGCCTTGACGCGTTTGGCCGACTGGCTGTCGACCTCCCAGGCCATTTCGAAATCCTCGTCCGGCTTGACCGAACCATCCTTGGGAGGAAGGTCGCGAACATGTCCGAAGCTGGCCAGTACAGTATACTGTGAGCCCAGGTATTTATTGATGGTTTTTGCTTTAGCAGGCGATTCGACTACGACGACGTTCATCGGTGTTTCCAGGCCGGATGGGGAGATGTGAACTGCGGTTCAAGGCGCGCGAAAGTGTGCGAGCGATCCGACGCTGTCAACTCGGTGAGGCTGAAGTGTGTGTCGCTAGCGCCCCGGAGCGACGGCGAAACAGGCTTCGTCAGCGGCCCCGAAATCGCTGCAGGCCCGGCGGGCGTCCTCGGCGCTGAGCGCCTCGAAGCGGGCCCGCCACAACTGGTTGCCATTGACGTCGACCGAGCGTGCGGCGTGCTGCGCCTGCTCAAGCACAGGAGACAGATCGGCAACGTCGGCCAGGCGCGCCCGAGCCTGATCGGCGGTGTGATAAGCGCCGACCTGGATCGACCAGATAGCGTTCTCCGATGGCATTTCGGACTGGCTGGAGAGGTCGGAGAGGGGGCTGGCCATCTCGTCTTCATCTGTCAGTACGACTCGCAGGGCCGGTGCGGTTTGTGCCGAACCCATCTCGGTGGGAGCAGCCACGCCAAGCTCTGCAAACTCGCGCGCAATAATCGCTTGTTCGCGAACCGGGTTGAGGCGGGGAATGGTCAGGCCCGCAAACAGGCGGCTGTCCTGGCGCTGTTCAAGCGTATTGAACGCCGCCTCCAGCAATTCCTCGGCATGGACATCCCGCGCTGCGGCGGTTGGTCCGCCCATGATGACAGCGATCAGCCGGTTTTCACCGCGCTCTGCAGAAACAACCACGTTGAAACCCGAGGCCCGGATATAGCCGGTCTTCAGCCCGTCCACGCCCTCGACCCGCCCCACCAAGGAATTGTGGTTGCGATAGGTGCGGCCGCGATAGGTGAATTCGGTCCGGTCGAAATAGTCAAAATACTGGGGGAAGTCCCGGTGCAGGGCGATTGCGAGGCGGGCCATGTCCTGGGCGGTCGTGGTCTGGCGGGAATTGGGCAGGCCGGACGCATTGCGGAAGATTGTGTTGTCCAGGCCCAGGGCACGTGCGCGCTCGGTCATTTCACTGGCAAAGGCAGCTTCGCCGCCGCCGATACGTTCACCCACAGCCACGGCCACATCATTGGCGCTCTTGACCACGAGGGCCATGATGGCGTCCTCCACGCGAATGGTATCGCCCGAGCGCAGGCCCAGTCCGGAAGGGGGCGCACTCGCGGCATTCGCCGACACGCGAATCTGGTCGTCGATTCCGATTTCGCCGATCTCGATCGCCTCGAACAACATGTACAAGGTCATCATCTTGGTCAGCGAGGCGGGATAGCGCTGGGCTTCCGAGCGTCGCGAGTGAAGAACCACGCCGGTATTCTGGTCCACAACAAACGCCGCATAACGTTGGTTGTTGGCATTGGCTGCCGGCGCAGCCAGCACGCTGAGTGCCAGGAGAAGGCTCAGAAAGGGGGCGTGTAGACGTCTCATGCGCGAAACAGTGCGCACGCCACTATTTCCATCGGGTTAAGCATAGCTTCGCAATTGGACCGGTTCGCCTGCGCAGATAAGGGAAATCACAAAATTTGTGCAGCGCACAAAATTCGCTTGACGCGCGTGCTGCAGGTGCGTAGTAATGTTGCGACTGCGAAATGCGGTCGCTGAATCTGAAGTGTGTTGAGCCATGACTGACCTAACCGAGACCAAACCGGCAGCGATTGAAGCCAAGACTGCAGACAAGCCCAAGCCGGCTGTCCGCAAGGCGCCGTCCAAGCCGGGAGCCAAGAAACCGGCGACGAAGAGCGCTCGCAAGACCACGGCGACCAAGAAGACGGCTGCCAAGGCAGCGCCGAAGACACCCGCCGCCAAAAAGGCCACTCCGGCCAAGCCGAAAACCGTTCAACCTGCTGCAGCTACGACCGCTGCGCCCGAGATCAAAGTTGGAAACACAATGAACCAGACGATCGAAACCATGACTTCCGCCAGCAATGAAGCTCTCAAAGAGGGCTTCGAGAAGACCATCGCTGCTGTGAACGACGCCTCTGCCTTCCAGAAGGAAACAATGGACGCGGTCATCGAGTCCGCTACCGTTGCCGGCAAGGGCATCGAGACGGTCAATGCAAACGCCGTTGCCTACGCCAAGTCCGCTATGGAAGAGGGCGTTGCGGTGACCAAGGCTGTTGCGTCTGCGAAGTCTGTTCAGGAAATCTTCGAGATCCAGTCCGAATACGCCAAGTCCTCCATGGACAACTACCTGGCCGAGCTGAACAAGACGTCCGAGCTCTTCTCTGACCTGTTCAAGACCTCTTTCAAGCCGCTGAACGATCGCGTTTCAGCCGCTGTCGATCTGGCGCAATCCCAGCGCTAATCGCACCTACAGAATTTTCCTCCCCGACTGGGCCCGGTGTTCCGCCGGGCCTTCTTTTTTGTGTCTGCAGGTATTTTTCGTCTGTGCAGCGAAAAGCCTGCAGTCAGATCGACTCCGTGTTATCTTTTGTGATGAACCGATTGCACCGCAGACCTTTCCGGTCGCGCGCTCTGTTCCTATCTGTCTATCGAACGACCTGATACTGTTCAAAAGCATGATTATAAAATGACCGAACGAAAACAAGACGACAACGGCATTGAAGAAGAAACTGGCCTGGCGACAAAAACACGCCCGGCGACAAAGAAACCTTCGCTTTACCGTGTTCTGCTACTCAATGATGACTACACGCCCATGGAGTTTGTCGTTGAGATCCTTGTCGGGATCTTCCGGAAAACTCCCGAAGATGCCGCAAGGATCATGCTTCATGTTCATCAGAACGGCGTCGGTATGTGTGGCGTGTACACGTACGAGGTTGCCGAAACAAAGGTAGCCCAGGTCTTGGACGCTGCACGGCGTGGACAACATCCGCTCCAGTGCACGATGGAAAAGGAATAGAGTGGTGCCATCTTTCTCTACCGACTTGGAAGACTCCCTGCACCGCGCTTTGGGTTATGCCAATGAGCGTGGGCATGAATTTGCGACGCTGGAACACCTCCTTCTCGCCCTCGTGGACGACCAGGACGCTAGCTCCGTAATGAAGGCGTGTGATGTGGACCTCGACGAGCTCCGCGCCACGCTGGTGGAATATATCGACAGCGAGCTCGGCGAGCTTGTGGTCGACGACGAGGAAGATGCCAAGCCGACCGCCGGCTTCCAGCGTGTGATCCAGCGCGCCGTCATCCATGTCCAGAACGCCGGCCGCGAAGAAGTGACCGGAGCCAATGTGCTTGTTGCCCTGTTCGCCGAGCGCGAAAGCCATGCAGCCTACTTCCTCGCCGAGCGTGACATGACGCGCTACGACGCGGTGAATTTCATCTCTCACGGCATTGGCCGCAAGGCGAGCGCGGCGGAACCGCGCGCGGTTCGCGGTACGGAAGAACCGGAAGAGAAGCAGAAGGACGGTGATGCGCTGACCGCCTACACCGTCAATCTGAACGAGAAGGCCAAGGCCGGTGGTGTTGATCCGCTGATCGGCCGTGACTGCGAGGTCGAGCGTTGCGTCCAGGTGCTGTGCCGTCGTCGCAAAAACAATCCGCTGCTCGTCGGTGATCCGGGTGTTGGCAAGACCGCCATCGCCGAGGGTATTGCCCGCAAGATTGTCGAGAACGAAGTTCCCGAAGTTTTGGCAACCGCCACGATTTACTCGCTCGACATGGGGTCGCTGCTGGCCGGAACGCGCTATCGCGGCGATTTCGAAGAGCGCGTTAAACAGGTCGTCAAGGAGCTGGAGCAAAAGGACAACGCCGTCCTCTTCATCGACGAGATTCACACGGTGATCGGTGCCGGTGCGACCTCTGGCGGTGCGATGGATGCGTCCAATCTGCTCAAGCCGGCCCTGCAGTCGGGCGAACTGCGCTGCATGGGATCGACGACCTACAAGGAATATCGTCAGCACTTCGAGAAGGACCGGGCCCTGGCGCGTCGTTTCCAGAAAATCGACGTGGTTGAGCCGTCTGTCCCGGATGCGATTAGGATCCTGCAAGGCCTGAAGTCCTATTTCGAGGACTTCCATGATGTGCGTTTCACCAATGATGCGCTGAAATCCGCCGTCGAGCTGTCGGCCCGTTATATGGGCGATCGCAAACTGCCGGACAAAGCCATCGATGTGATCGACGAGGCGGGTGCACAAATGCGCCTGATGCCGGCGTCCAAGCGCAAGAAGACGATTGGCGTCAAGGACGTCGAGTCGGTTGTTGCGACGATGGCCCGCATTCCTCCGAAATCCGTGTCGAAAGATGATGAAGCGCAGCTGAAACAGCTGGATACCGATCTCAAGCGCGTGGTCTTCGGTCAGGACGAGGCTATTGCCAAACTGTCCACGGCGATCAAGCTTTCGCGTGCCGGTCTGCGTGAGCCGAACAAGCCGATCGGCTCCTATCTCTTCTCCGGCCCGACGGGCGTGGGCAAGACCGAGGTCACCAAACAGTTGGCCGATATCATGGGTGTCGAGCTGCAGCGGTTCGACATGTCCGAATACATGGAACGCCACGCTGTCTCGCGTCTGATCGGTGCGCCTCCGGGCTATGTCGGTTTCGATCAGGGTGGTCTCTTGACCGACGCAATCGACCAGCACCCGCATTGTGTCCTGCTGCTCGACGAAATCGAGAAGGCGCACCCGGACCTGTTCAACATCCTGCTGCAGGTGATGGACAATGGCACGCTGACGGACAGCAATGGCAAGAAGGTCGATTTCCGCAATGTTATCGTGGTGATGACCACCAATGCCGGTGCTGCGGATGCGCAGAAGGAAGCGATCGGTTTCGGTCGGGGCAAGAAGCTGGACGAGGCCGACCAGGCTGTCGAGCGTCTGTTCACGCCGGAATTCCGCAATCGTCTGGATGCGATCATCCCGTTTGCTCCGCTCAGCCCGGAACATATTTCTCGCGTCGTCGAGAAGTTCGTTCTGCAGCTTGAGGCCCAGCTGATTGATCGCGGGGTCACCTTCGAGCTGACGCCGGATGCCACGGCCTGGATTGCGGAGCGCGGCTATGACAGCCGCTATGGCGCACGTCCGCTTGGACGGGTCATCCAAGAGCACATCAAAAAGCCGCTGGCTGACCAGATCCTGTTTGGCGAGCTCAAGAAGGGCGGCCTGGTCAAGGTCAATGTCGATGATGCGGATCCGGAACGGCTGGACTTCCACATCACGCCAGGTGACCGCCTGTTGCCGCGTAACAAGAAGACGAAGGACAAGGCTGAAAAGGCCTGACGCCTGGATCGATACGAATTGGAACGGCGCCTCTAGCGGGCGCCGTTTTCTTTTACCAGGTGATCTTTTGCTGGTGCTTTTGATGTTAGTCGGCAGAAGAGCACCCAGGCCAGTTGAAGAAAGAGCACACCGGCCCACAACATGCCTACACCCCATCCCAGTCGTGGGGTCACGTCGAGCTGGTAGGTCACAAACGCGATCACCGTCATGACGCCGGCAAAGACCATGGTGTGCCAGAACAGGCGCTCGAATTCCCGGGGGATCAGGCCCCGGGCCATTTCCGGATGGCTGAGAGGATCGGACATGTTTTTTCCCCGGGTTTGTTTCAGGTGCTGCTGAAACTCGCCGGCAGAGAGCGCGAAGCTGCTCGCCAAGGCCTTGATTGCTTCCAGGCTGGGCGTGTGACCTTTTTCGATACGCTGGATCGTACGCACGCTGAGATCACTGATCTCGGCAAGCTCGGCTTGTGACCAGCCGCGTTCCAGACGAAGAGATTTCAGGCTCATATCCAGCTCCCTCCCAATCGTCTCAGCTGAGTTTCAACCGGGTCATTCTGGCGAAGATGCCCGCACCGGGACACGTCACGAAGGTGACACGGGGTGTTTTGGGGGCCTTACTCCGCGCTGATCGCTGCGGCCGTATCGAACGCCTGTCGATTGCGGTACTGCCGTGGCGTCAATCCCGTCTGCGCCTTGAACGCGCGATTGAACGGTCCCAGCGAGCCGAAACCGCAATCCAGTGCGATGTCCAGGATCGGGCGATCACCGGCCGGGTCGGCGGCGAGTGCGGCGCAGGCGTCCTCGATGCGGTAACGATTGGCCAGCCGGTTGAAATTGGCCTGGCCCAGTCCGGCCGTGATCGCGCGGCTGACCCGATATTCCGGCTCTCGCAGGCGCCGGGCAATATCAGCGACCTTCAGCTCGGCATCCAGGTGGATCCGGTCTTCACGGAACAGGGTTTCAATGCGCTGACCCAGGGCAACATCATTCGAGGTTGCTTCGGACTGGCGCACGAGCAGGCGTTCGCCGGTCTTGGTGAGCGGGTTCTGAAGGCGGAAGACCAGGGCAATCGAGGCGACGGAGAAAATGCTGATGGCGCAGAGGGACTGAGCGAGATACTCCGCGTTCGCTGACAATGTTTCGCGAATGGGCAGAACCATGCAAACGGTCACGCAGACACCAAATGCACCCAGGAAGGCGAGGCGGAGGTGGCGTTCCGGTCCGCGTGTCATCTCGAAACCGCGCCCGGCTTCAGCAAAGCTGAGCAGCAGGGCGGTCGAGCTGAGCAGGAGCTGGAAACTGCCCAGGGTGTCGTCGATCGCCGCGAAACCATTGCTCGCGATCCAGGCGGGTTCACCGAAGAATAACAGGCCACGCTTGATGACCGAGGGTAGGAATATGCCTGCGACCAGCACGAGATGCGGCCAGCCGATTTGGGCATCCGGGCGGAAGAGGGCGCGGGCGTAGAGGTAGAAGACGCTGCAGGTCGCACCGCCGGCCATGCCCAGAAGCAGGGCGTAACGCCCGAGCACCTCGCCAAACACTTCATGCAGCAGGACCAGTGCCATGGATGCGCAGAATACGCCCCAGCTGGTTTCCAGCACACCGAAGCGCCCGCGACGCAGGACCCAAAGGATCCACACGAGACAGCCACTGGCGACGGCCAGTTTGATCGAATTTGCCAGCAATAACATGAGCCGCTCCGTTCCTGCCGCGCACAATCATGCAATCACCCGGCCGTTGCAAGGGTGACGGACGGGGGTTCAATCCCCTGTAAAAACACTCGCTGATTTCCAAATCGGCGAGAGAGCCCCCGATTTTTCAGTCATTTCTCGACTCATGCCGGACCGCACGTCCGGTCGATTGAAAAAAGAGGAATGTAAAATGAGTGCAGCGGCAGTTACGGATCCCACCGCCACGAGCGCCCACAAGGCGCTGAAGACGGCGGGTGTCATCTGGTTCCTGATCGCGACGATCGGGCAGTGGATCTTTGTCTATTACATCGCCATGTATTACGGCCGCAAAACGCTGACGGGCGACTATGGGACCATCAATGACCGGGGACTCATCAGCGGATATGTCGATGGCGATTTCGTCGGCAATATCCTGTTTTTGAGCCATGTTCTGCTCGCCACGGTGATGATTGTCGGGGGCACGCTGCAACTGACCCCGCCCTTGCGCAAACGCTTCCCCGCGCTGCATCGCTGGACAGGCCGCAGTTTCATCCTGATTGCGCTGATCCTTGCGATCGGCGGGTATTACATGACCTGGGCCCAGGGCGTGCGGCTGAGTGATATCGGGGCGCTGGGTGTCAGCTTCAATGCGCACCTGATCGTCGTCTTTGCGGGCCTGACCCTGTTTTACGCGGTAAAGCGCAGGATCGACGTCCACCGGCGCTGGGCCATGCGGCTGTTCATCGTTGCCAATGGGGTCTGGTTTTTCCGTATTTGCCTGATGGGGTGGTACATGATGAACCAGGGGCCGATGGGTAATTCCCGACAGCTCGACGGGCCGGCCGATATCGCCATCTCCTTTGCCTGTTACCTGCTGCCGTTGGCCGTGTTGACGCTGTATCAATGGGCCGCTGACAGCCCGTCAGGCGCGTTCAAGTGGAGCATGGCTGGGGTGACGCTGCTGGGCGGTCTGGCCACCGGTTTTGGCGTCTTCGCTGCCTATCTGATGATGTGGTCGCCGCATTTCTGACGAGAGGTTGATGGAATCAATTCCCGCGATGGGCGAATTTCGCATTGCCTCCTGAGATGGAGCTGTTAACGATTACGCCACCAGACCGTTCTGGTCGATAAACGATCTCAAAAAGGGGAGAGAGACTATGAAAAAACTGATCGCAGGCGCCGCTGTTGCGCTTCTCGCTGCGGCTCCGGCTTTTGCTGGCGAGATGGTCATCGAGCTGACCCGTAGTTCTGGTGAGAGCTTCACGCTCGTGCTGGACACGACGGCTGGCACGGCTTCCGTGAACGGCAGCACGCCGGAATCCTACACCTGGGACGAAGGCACCAACCAGCTTTGTGCGTCCAGCGGCCTGTGCGTTACCTTTGCCGAGGCAAGCCAGGAAGTGGGTTCCTCCACGACCTATACGACGAATGAAGGCAATTCCGGAACGGCGACCCTGGTGTCCTATTCCGAGTAATTCCTGTTCGTTCGGAACAAGTGACGGCGCTCCATCGGGGCGCCGTTTTTGTTTGCGTGTCAGGCGCTTGCATGGGCCGGAATCCTGTCGATAAATGGTTCGACAAGACAATAATTTCACGGGAGGTCGAAGATGAACTGGGCATTGTCCATTGCCCGCGAGGCAATCGCGGATGTCAGGCTGACAGAAGAAGCCGGGCGCGAGCTGGCAGCGGGCGAAACACGCCTGGCTGTTCGCCGTTTCGCGCTGACGGCCAATAATATCACCTACGCCGCTTTTGGCACGGTGATGCGTTACTGGGAGTTCTTTCCGGGCCAGGATGATCGCGGGCGGCTGCCGGTCTGGGGTTTTGCAGAAGTCACCGAGACGCGATGCGATGCGCTGACGGTCGGGGAACGGATTTACGGATACTTCCCCGCAGGGTCTGAGCTCATCGTTCAGCCGGGCAAGGTGGAGAGCGCAAGCTTCATTGATTTCACCGCGCACAGGGCGGAATTGCCGCCAGCCTATAATCGCTATGTCAGGTGCGCCGCGGACCTGCTGTGGTCGCCCGACCGCGAGGCCGCGCAAATGGTCCTGCAGCCGCTCTTCATCACCTCCTTCCTGCTAGCCACCTTCCTGCGGGATGAACAGGCGTTTGGCGCCCAGTCGATTTCCCTGACGTCGGCCTCGTCCAAGACCGCGATTGCCCTGGCCTGGCTGCTCAAGGCTCATCCGGTTGAGGGGGTGAGCGTTCGGGCGTTGACCTCGAAGGGCAATGCGCAATTCGTGGAGGGGCTGGAGCTCTACGACGAAATCGTCACCTATGATGCGCTCGACAGCCTGCCTCAGGACGAGCGGCACATCGTCGTCGACTTCGCGGGCAGCAGTGACATCAACACGGCGATCCATACCCGACTGGTCGATCAGCTGATGGCGAATATCCGTGTCGGTGGCGCGCACTGGGAAAAGAGCGTGCCGGCTTCGCACCTGCCGGGACCAAAACCGCAATTCTTCTTCGCTCCGGACCATGCGCGGGCCCGCATCAAGGAGTGGGGGCAGGAGGCTTTCGATGCTCGCTATCGCGCCGGTTGGGACGGGTTTGCCGATGCCGGGTCGCGCTATTTCGACTATGTCGAAGAAGCAGGCGGAGAGGCTGCCCTCGATGTTTACAAGCGTTTCGTCGCTGGCGGCGTGCCCGCCCGGGCGGCATTGACGATCGCGGTCTAGTTGTCGTTTCTCAAGACGTTGTTCAGCTGGCTGAGCCTTTTGGCTGGCGGCTGTTTGTTGAGAGCATAGTGCGGTCTT